>NZ_CP061319.1:0-1200000 GCF_018688455.1 Polynucleobacter sp. AM-7D1 | reverse complement strand
GCTTGATTGCCAGACTCTTTCATCAACCGCCTGATCAAGAGTTATTGGATCAAATTGCTGCCTCGATTCCGGATGGTCAGGAGAGTCGGGTTGATGATGCGCCGCTCGCTAAGGTCTGGGATAGCGTGGTGGAGGTTGCCAAAAATAACCAAGCCAAAGCTTGGCATGAGGAATTTGATCGTAATTTCATTAGCGTTGGTCGTCCCAACGTCATTTTGAATGGCTCTTTTTATATGGCGGGGCACTTAAATGAAAAGCCCTTAGTTGATATTCGTCGATCTTTAGATAGTTTTGGCCTGGTATCTGCCGAAGAAGTTACAGAGACAGAGGATCACTTATCCGCCTTGTGTGAAGTCATGCGCTACCTCATAGCGGGTGATGATGTCGAAATATCGAACCTGACTAATCAACGTGCTTTCTTCAATGAACACATTCGTCCTTGGTATGACGAATTGTGCGATGCAATAGAAAACATTCCAGACATGCATCTATACCATCCAGTTGCTGCATTAACGCGGGAGTTTCTTGCAATCGAAGGCCAAAGTTTTGACATGATTTGATGTTGCATTGCACAAGAGGAAAACCCCTAGAAATAAATTAATTCTAAATATGCAAAAAATACAATTACCAATTACACTTGATCTATATCAAATTTGCACTAACTAGGAGCATGCGATGACTACCAAATCCGCAACTGCAGTAAATGAAGAAAATAAACCTTCACGCAGAAAGTTTTTTATCGGAGCAGGTGCCACAGTTGGCGCTGTTGCTGTTGCTTCGCAAACCTCAATCGGTAAGGCAGTGATTCAAGAAATCGGCAGCACAGTTAAGGGCAAGGATGACGGCTATCAGTTGTCTGCGCACATTCGTAAGTATTACGAAACCACGATGCTTTAAATCTAGTTGCTAATGAAGTCGTTTCCAAATAATTAAATAAAAATATTTTTCAGGGACAACATATGAGTCTGACTCGTAAATCCAATACCCCACAAAGCAGCCGTGCCACGCCTGCATCACGCCTCATCGGTAGCTTGTCACGTGGACTTCAGTCCGCAGTGCCAACGATGGATCGTCGTACCTTCCTCAAGCGCTCCGGTGTCGGTGTTGGTGCCGGTATTGCAGCAAGCCAATTAACTTTGGTGCAGAAGGCATCTGCTGAGCAAAGCAAAGCAATGCTGGACGGCAAGGGCAAGATCGAAGTTAAGAGAACGATTTGTACGCACTGTTCAGTAGGTTGCGCAACTGACGCTACTGTTGAGAATGGTGTTTGGGTTCGTCAAGACTCTGCATTTGATTCCCCAATTAACTTGGGTGCTTACTGTGCGAAGGGCGCATCTTTGCGTGAGCATGGACACGGGGATTTCCGTCTACGCTACCCAATGAAGTTGGTTGACGGTAAATACCAAAGAATTTCTTGGGATCAGGCTTTGACCGAAATCTCTGCGCAGATGAAAGATTTGCGTAGCAAGTACAGCCCAGATTCATTGTTCTTCATTGGCTCTTCAAAGCATAACAACGAACAGTCTTATTTATTGCGTAAGTGGGTTTCTTTCTTTGGAACCAACAACACAGACCATCAAGCACGTATTTGTCACTCCACAACAGTTGCCGGTGTTGCAAACACCTGGGGCTATGGTGCGATGACCAATAGCTATAACGACATGATGAATGCCAAGGCTGCTTTGTATATTGGTTCAAACGCTGCAGAAGCGCACCCAGTATCCATGCTTAGCTTGTTGCATGCAAAAGAAAATGGTTGCAAGGTCATCGTAGTCGACCCACGCTACACCCGTACTGCAGCGAAGTCTGATCAGTATGTTCGTATTCGTTCAGGTACTGATATCCCATTCTTGTTTGGTGTTCTGTATCACATCTTCAACAATGGTTGGGAAGATAAGAAGTACATCAATGACCGTGTATACGGTATGGATGAGATCCGCAAAGAAGTTATGGAAAAGTGGACTCCAAAGAATGTAGAAGAAGCTTGTGGAGTTCCAGAAGCGCAGATGTACAAAGTTGCTGAAACTATGGCGAAGAATCGTCCAAGCACTTTGGTCTGGTGTATGGGTCAAACACAGCACACCATTGGTAATGCGATGGTTCGTGCGTCTTGCATTTTGCAATTAGCTTTGGGCAACATCGGTAAGTCCGGTGGTGGTGCAAACATTTTCCGTGGTCACGATAACGTTCAAGGTGCAACTGACGTTGGTCCTAACCCAGATTCATTGCCTGGCTACTACGGTCTTGCTGCTGGTTCATGGAAGCACTATGCGACTGTATGGGGTGTGGACTACGATTGGATTAAGGGTCGCTACGCTCCAGACATGATGGAGAAATCCGGTACAACGGTTTCTCGTTGGGTGGATGCGGTGCTCGAGAAGAATGACATGATTGATCAGCAAACCAGCGTCAAAGGTTTGTTCTTCTGGGGTCATGCACCAAACTCACAAACTCGCGGTCTCGATATGAAGCGCGCGATGGACAAGTTGGATTTGTTGGTGGTAGTTGATCCATATCCAAGTGCAACTGCGGCAATGGCAGCAATGCCTCCTGCAGAGGGCGATGCTGTGAATAAGAATCGCAACGTGTATTTATTGCCAGCTACTACTCAGTTCGAAACAACTGGTTCTGCTACAGCATCCAATCGTTCGCTGCAGTGGCGTGAGAAGGTCATTGATCCGTTGTTTGAGTCCGTTCCTGATCACGTGATCATGCAAGCCTTGGCCGACCGCCTTGGTTTTGGTCAAGAATTGTCAGTTAATTACAAGATGTTGAGCTCGAAGTTTGCAGGCAAGCAGTGGAGAGAGCCTGAAATTGAATCCATCTTGAGAGAAATTAATCGTGGTGTTTGGACGATTGGTTACACCGGCCAAACTCCTGAGCGCTTGAAGGCTCACATGAGAATGGCTGGCGTATTTGATCCTAAGACATTGAAGTCACGCGGTGGTGTTGATCCAGTAACTGGCTACGACACAACAGGCGATTACTATGGCTTGCCTTGGCCTTGCTACGGAACTGCGGCTATCAAGCATCCTGGCTCACCAAACCTCTATGACACCAGCAAGAGCGTCATGGAAGGCGGCGGTAATTTCCGTGCAAACTTTGGTGTTGAAAAAGACGGTAAGAATTTGTTGGCCGAAGATGGCTCTTACTCTAAGGGTTCAGCGATTAAAACTGGATACCCAGAGTTTGACCATGTCTTCATGAAGAAACTGGGCTGGTGGAGTCAGTTGACCGAGGATGAGCAAAAAGCGGCTGAAGGTAAGAACTGGAAGACCGACTTATCTGGCGGTATTCAACGCGTTGTCATGAAGAACGGTTGTCATCCATTTGGTAATGCAAAAGCACGTGCAGTCGTGTGGAACTTCCCTGATGCGATTCCAGTGCATCGTGAAGCTCTCTACAGTACTAACGAGCCAATGATGCGCAAGTACCCAACTTCTGCCGATAAGAAGAATTTCTGGCGCTTGCCAACCCTTTTCAAAACAGTTCAGGATAAGAACTTGAATGAGAAGCTCTACGAAAAGTTCCCAATCATTTTGACCTCTGGTCGTTTGGTTGAGTACGAAGGTGGAGGAGACGAGACTCGTTCCAACCCATGGTTGGCAGAGTTGCAACAAGAGAACTTTGTCGAGATCAATCCTAAGGCTGCAGAAGTTCGCGGTATTAAGAACTGGGATTACGTATGGGTGAAGTCACCAACCGGCGCCAAGATCAAGGTGCGCGCATTGGTAACTCCGCGCGTCGATCAAGGCACCGCATTCGTACCATTCCACTTTGCAGGCTGGTGGCAGGGCAATGACTTGCGCAAATATTACCCAGAGGGCGCTGCCCCAGTAGTCCTAGGTGAAGCGGTTAATACTGCAACAACCTATGGCTATGACCAGGTAACGATGATGCAAGAAACCAAAACCACTATGTGCCAAATCGAAAAATTTGCCTAAGTTAAAAAATAAAGTCAGGAGAACATCATGGCAAGAATGAAATTTATCTGCGATACAGAGCGTTGCATTGAGTGCAACGGCTGTGTCACAGCTTGTAAAAACGATAACGAAGTGCCTTGGGGTATCAATCGTCGCCGAGTTGTTACGGTAAATGACGGCATTGTTGGTCAAGAAAAGTCTGTTTCAGTTGCTTGTATGCACTGCTCAGATGCGCCTTGTATGGCAGTTTGCCCAGTAGATTGCTTCTATCGCACCGACGAGGGTGTGGTGTTGCATGACAAAGATATCTGTATCGGTTGTGGCTATTGCTCTTTCGCCTGCCCATTTGGTGCGCCTCAGTTCTTGAGTCAGGGTGCCTTTGGCTCCCGCAGCAAAATGGACAAGTGCACTTTCTGTAGCGGTGGTCCAGAAGCCAACGGTAGTGTTGCCGAATTTGAGAAGTATGGTCGTAACCGCTTGGCTGAAGGCAAATTACCTTTATGTGCTGAGATGTGTTCAACCAAGGCTTTGATTGGTGGCGATGACGAAGTGATTTCTTCAATCTACGCCAAACGTGTCTCGATTCGTGAGGCAAACGGCCGCTATCCAAGTAACGATATCTTCGGTTGGTCTACTGCTTATGGTCCATCAGGATCACCTGCACCGAAGCCAACACCTGCTGACAAAATTCCAGGAGCAAAGTCATGAAATTAAATTTCAAAACTCTCGGCTTATGTTTGGCTGCTGGTACTTTGTTGGCGGCATGTTCAGAGCCTCCAGAAATTGCAGCGAAAGCTGCCAAGCGTCCTGATGTTGCCCCTTATATGGGTGCTGACAATGGATTCATGACAAAGGGCTGGACTCCGGGTAATCAAGCTAGTTGGACGGAGGCGATTAACAAGCGCAATCAGAAGCAATCTGAGTATTCACGCGCTAAGTGATCAGTTAAACAACAATAAATAAAACGAAAACGTTTAAGGATATTTGTATGAATCGATCATTTTCAAGTGTTAGTCGCTCCTGGGTCTTGGCTCTGGGCGTTTCACTGAGTTTGTTAAGCGGGGTTGCTCTGGCCGATCGTGCGCCAATGCAACCTTTGCCATCGCCAAGCGGAATTGATTTTCCTAAGAATCTCAATGCGATTCCCGATGGAACTCAAGCTCAATCTCAGCCTGCGAATACCGCTCCTAAAGAGGGTTCTATCTGGGATTCAGCCAATAGCGCCCCTTACAACTACGTCAGCATTCCAGACAAAGAGTCGAGCGTTTTAATTCAACGCGCTGGTCAGCAATGGCGCCTGATTCGTAACGGCGTAATCACTGTTTATGGTGGCTGGCTTCTTGCTCTTGCGTTCTTTGGTGTGATTGCGATGTATACGCTCAAGGGTTCGATCAAGTTACATGAGCCTTTATCAGGCGTGAAGATCAAACGCTTTAGCGGTTTTGATCGTCTGACCCACTGGACTATGGCATCTAGCTTTATTGCTCTTGCGTTGACTGGCCTATTAATTTTGTATGGTAAGTACTTTGCAATGCCATTGATGGGCGGTGCTGCCTATGGTTCTTTCTTGATGGTTTGCAAGAATATCCATAACTTCGTTGGACCACTCTTTACTTTAAGTATTGTGATTTTCTTCTTCCTCTTTGTTCGTAAGAACGTCTTTGGAGAAGGGGACATGGCCTGGTTGATGTCTTTCGGTGGACTCTTCTCTGGTAAGCATATTCCAGCTGGTTTCTTTAACTTTGGTGAGAAGTTCTGGTTCTGGTTTGGTATGGTTTTCCTTGGCTTGATTATTTCTGCTTCAGGATTCGTGCTCGATATGATCGTGCCATTCATGGACATTCAATACTTGCGCGGTACTATGCAGCTGGCCAACATCATTCATAGCTCTGCGGCTATCTTGATGACAGCAATGGCAATGGGTCACATCTACATCGGTACGATTGGTATGCAGGGCTCAATCGACGGCATGAAGACTGGCTATGTTGATGCTACTTGGGCTAAAGAGCACCATGAGCTCTGGTATGACAAAGTTAATAAATAAGGACATGGCCATGAAAAAAATCATTGCTTTCACACTCTGCTCATTTGCTAGCGCTATTGCTTTTGCAGCCTTACCTCCACTGTCGCCTGAAGCTCAGGCGGAAGCTGATCTGAAGAAGGCTAAAACGGCTTATGCCGGAAAAGTTGGCGCATTTCAGCTTTGCCAGTCGCAGAATAAGGTAGCTGATAAATACAGGGTGTCTGGTACTCCAGCGCCAGCAGCCTGTGTAGCTCCCCCGCCATTCGTGGCACCGGTAGCTGCCGCAAAGTAATTAGTCGAAGAGCAACTCTTGATGTAAGTAGCGTTTAGCTGCTTGTGTCTGAGGATCGGCAAAGAAAGGACCTACGGGTCCTTTTTCCTTTATCTGACCATGATCAATGAAGATGATGTACTCGGCCAGTCTTTGTACTTGTGCCAGCTGGTGAGAGGTAAAGATGACATCTGATACTTGAAGCTTAAATTGGCGGATGATTTCTTCTACTTGCTCTGTAGTATTGGGATCTAGATTAGCGGTAGGTTCATCCAGTAACACCAAATTGGGTCTTTGCAATATGGCTCGACCTAAGCAGAGCTTTTGTCTTTCCCCTGCCGAGAGTTTGTGAGCGGGGCTATTGGCAAGACGGCCTAATCCGATCTGCTCCATGACTGCATCTATATCACTCGATTGAATGGAGGGATCGGAGTCTTGAACCATCGCAATATTGGTTCTAGCGGAGGCCTTAATCATTGGCGTATGGTGCAATACCAGGGATGATTTGATGGATCTTCTTGAGTGACTGATGGTGCCTGAGTCTGGTTTGATCAAACCATCAATTAACTTGAGGAAGGTTGTTTTTCCGGCGCCGTTAGGTCCAATGCAGGCGCAAATTCGATCGGCAGGAATGAGCGCATGAGGGATATCCAATATGGTCCGACCATCACTTTTGACGATGATGTCCTGTAGCTCGATGTATTGCTGAAATTGTTCGGAGGGATTAACCATAGCGTCGCTCCGCAATTTGGCGAACTACAAATGTAAAGAGGTTTGCCAGTAGAACAATACCCAGCAAAACAATCCCTAGGGCAAGTGCCAATGGCAGGTCACCCTTGCTGGTTTCAAGAGCAATTGCAGTGGTCATGGTTCTAGTAGATTGATCAATGTTCCCGCCTACGATCATGACAGCCCCAACCTCAGATATGGCTCTAGCCAGCCCAGCCAGGACGGCAATCGTCAGTGAAAAACGGCAGTCCCAGATCAGCCATTTCAGGGTGGACATTCTGGGTAGGCGAAGTGCCATGAAGGAATCCCGATGGATTCTCCAAGAGTCTTCGAGAATTTGCCGGCTTAGAGCAGCAATTAGAGGCGTTGTGAGCAGTGTTTGGGCCAGGATCATGCCCTTGGGTGTAAATAGCCACCCCCATACCCCTAAAGGCCCAGAACGCGAGAGTAGAAGGTAGACCACAACGCCAACAATGACTGTTGGGACGCCCATGAGCGTATTTAGGGTGACTGTAATAGCCTTTTTGCCTCTGAATTCTTCCGTAGCCAGTAAGGCGCCGATAGGTAGACCAAGTAAAGTGCCGAGCAGTAATGCACTTAGGCTAACCTGTAGCGAGATCAGTACTATGCCCACAACCCCGGCATCTAAATGCGCGAGTAGCTTAAATGCATCCTGAAAGGTCATTAACATGGGCTTGATTCTAGCAAGGGGATGGCAAAATGGCATAAATGCAAACAATTTCCCCTTTTTTAACTCATGGCTGAAGTGATTTGCCTCTGCAATGAGGTGCTCGATGTCGATCTTCGAGAATATCTTGATACCCATCCAATCGACTCGATTGATGAGTTGCGCGAGCAAGCTTCTATTTGCAATAAATGTATGCAATGCCAAGATTTAGTTGAGGGTGAAATCTATTTGGCACGCGTGCGACGACAGCGTGCTGCAGGACAGTTTTGATGACGCAATTACAGTTGGGTCGTTTTAGCGTGATGACTATGAATGTGCATAAGGGGCTATCACCCTTGCACCGGAAATCCACCATTTACGAGCTACGCCAAAAAATGCGTAGCCATCATCCCGATTTGCTTTTTCTGCAAGAGCTCCAGCAGGAGCATCGTGGGCGACTCAGAAGATTTGGTCAATGGCCTTTAACGGAGCTCACCCATTTTTTATCCGAAGACTTTTGGCATGATTGGCATTACGGTAAAAACGTCGAATATCCAGATGGGCATCATGGCAACGCGATTCTTTCTAAAGGGCAATTGCATAAGGGTGAAAACTACGATATCTCCGCTTATCGATTTGAGAGACGTGGTTTGCTACACAGCGTTACTCATTTAGAGGGTGTGGCCACGCCGATCCATTGTTTTTGTGTACACCTGGCCTTATTCGAAGGCGGACGAGAACGACAGTTAAATGAAATTATTCGTTACATTGATTCACTGGCGAATGGCGGCCCAACTATTGTGGCTGGTGACTTTAACGATTGGCGCAACCGCGTGAGTGCACCGATGCAAGCCGCCGGTTTTAATGAAGTATTTGAGGTGCTTACTGGCGCCCCTGCAAAAACCTTTCCTAGTGTGAAGCCTATGCTAGCGATGGATCGAATTTATGTACGGGGCTTAAAAATCCATTCTGCGGAAGTGATGCATGAATGGTTGAAACTATCCGATCACTTAGGCATTGCAGCAGAACTTGAGATCATATGAACATCATTAATTTTTTACTAGGATCCCTTTTTGGCGAATCCTTTATTTGGGTCCCAATCGCGCACATCCTGATTGTGATTCTATTTGGATTTAGATTAATCTCAGTGAGAAGACCGGTTGGTGTTGTACTAGCCTGGTTTCTGATTGTGGTTCTATTCCCCTTAATTGGTATTAGCTTATATATCCTCATTGGTGAGCGTCCCGTTGGTCGAAAACTCACTCGAAAAATTATTCGTATGGATAAAGAGTACGCTGCCATTACCGAAGCGATGCGTAAGCGCTATCAGGCTGATAAACAACTACTCCCAACTGAAGGCAGGGCTCTGAGTCTCTTGGCGGAGGCTAAAAATGGTTCGCCAGTAATCGCTGGCAATCAGATTGAACTCTTTACGAATTCTCTAGAAATCTTGCAGTACTTTATTGACGAGATTAATCAGGCCAAGAACACATTGCATTTGGAATTCTATATATGGGCTTTAGGTGGTGATGCGGATCGTGTTGGCGAGGCTTTAATCGCTGCAGCTAAGCGCGGTGTGACTTGTAAAGTGCTATTGGATTCTTTGGGTAGTAAAGACTGGTTTAAATCGACTTGGCCTAAGCGCTTCAGAAATGCTGGTATTCAAGTAACTGAGGCCTTACCGATTCAAGTTGGTCGATTTCAATTTCGACGCGCTGATTTAAGACTGCATCGTAAGATATTTGTGATCGATAACACCATTGTTTGGACTGGCAGTATGAATATGGTGGATCCGCGCACATTCAAGCAGGACTCGGGCGTAGGTGAGTGGGTAGATGCGATGGTCAGAATTGAGGGGCCTGTAGCATCTCAGTTTGAGCTGACATTCTCGTTTGACTGGAGTGTTGATAACCCTAAGATTAAGCACTTCAGCAATGTAGTACCAGCTGCCAGCCCACTTGAAGGGAAGGTATTGGCTCAAGAGTTTTCTTCTGGCCCGGTATACCGTGACGATATCTTGTACCAGGTATTGCTCTCAGCAATCATGGATGCTCGTGAAGAGCTGACCATCACTACACCTTACTTTGGTCCTGACGATGGTTTGATTCAGGCGCTGATGGCAGCTGCTGGTCGTGGTGTGAAAGTGACTCTGATTGTTCCTAAATTAAATGATTCCACACTGGTCGCTTGGAGCAGTCGCAGCTTCTATTCTGATCTCATGAGTGCTGGTGTGAACATCGCTGAGTTCCATGGCGGCCTATTGCATACGAAGAGCCTGTTAATAGACAAGCGAGTTGCAATTTTTGGTTCAGTGAACTTTGATCAGCGTAGCTTGCGTCTCAATTTTGAAATTAGTTTAATCGTCTATAACGACGAGTTTTGCGCAAAGCTCGAAACCTTGATTGAGTCTTATTTGGCTAAATCAGATATGGTCAATCCAGTAACTTGGGCTAAGAGACCGCATTGGCATATTCTGCTGGAGAATGCGGCTCATCTGACATCACCCTTGCTTTAAATGGAGCCCTGACTCCGCATCTTTGCAATCTCATCAGCAGCAATACCAAGCTCAGAGAGGATGGCTTCTGTATGTTGACCTACTGCAGGTATCGCATCCATGCGGTAATCAAAACTGTTATTGCTGCCCGGGGGTAGCATTGCTGGAATAGGGCCTACAGGTGATCCTACTTGAACCCAGCGATCTCTTGCTTTGAGTTGATCGTGATTCCATAAACCCTGCATATCATTTAGGCGAGCATTAGCGATTTGCGCTTGATCTAGCTTTGCAATCACTTGCTGGGTAGTCAGTTTGCTAAAACAAGCATCAATAATAGAGAGGAGTTCATCTCGCTTTTCGTTGCGCTTGAAGTTTTTATCAAAGCGCTCATCTTTAGCTAGTGCTTGATTCTCAAGTACGACTTCACAGAATAAAACCCACTCACGATCATTTTGCAGGCCCAACATCACAGTGCCACCGTCTCCCGCCTTAAATGGCCCATAGGGATAAATCGTGGCATGGGATGCGCCATTACGAGGAGGGGGTGCAGCTCCCTCATAGGCGTAATAGAGTGGGTAGCTCATCCATTCACCTAAAGACTCCAGCATAGAAACGTCAATACAAGAACCCTTACCAGTCTTACCTCTTTGAAGTAGTGCGGCCAAAATATTAGTGTAGGCATACATACCTGCTGCAATGTCAGCAATGGAGTTGCCTGCCTTACTGGGCGTCTCTGGCGTACCCGTAACCGACAAGAATCCAGCCTCACTCTGAATGAGTAAGTCATAGGCTTTCTTGTCACGATAAGGCCCATTATTTCCATAGCCTGAGATGTCGCACAAAATTAGGCCGGGATTGTCTTTTTGCAATAGTTCTGCGGTCAATCCCATACGTGCTGCGGCACCAGGGGCTAAGTTCTGCACCAGTACATCTGCTGTCTTGAGCAGCGTCTTTAGTGCTGCTAATGCAGACTCCTGTTTGAGATCGAGTGTGAGGCTTTCTTTAGAGCGATTTACCCAAGTGAAATGAGATGACATGCCATTGACTCGCTCATCATAGGCGCGGGCAAAGTCTCCGGCACCTGGTCGCTCAACCTTAATGACGCGTGCACCTAAGTCAGCTAATTGGCGAGTGCAAAACGGAGCAGCAATGGCATGCTCCAAAGAAACCACAGTGATGCCGTCTAGAGGGCGAATGCTCATGTAATTACTTATCCAAAAACTAAATTAATTAAAAGGTCTACAGAATTAGAAAGAGCGGGGGAGTCCTAAAACATGCTCAGCAATATAGGAATAAATTAAGTTGGTCGAAATTGGCGCTACTTGGTAGAGGCGCGTCTCTCTGAATTTACGCTCAACATCGTATTCATTGGCAAAGCCAAATCCACCATGAGTTTGCAGACAAACGTTGGCAGCTTCCCAAGAGGCTTTGGCGGCTAAGTACTTGGCCATATTAGATTCGGCACCGCAGGCTTGTTTAGCATCAAATAATTCACACGCTTTAAAGCGCATGAGATTGGCAGCTTCTGTCTCGATATAAGAATCTGCGATCGGAAACTGAATGCCTTGGTTCTTGCCAATAGGTCGATCAAATACCACGCGTTCATTTGCGTAGCGACGAGCCTTATCTACAAACCAATAGGCATCTCCAATGCACTCGGCAGCAATGAGGACACGCTCCGCATTGAGGCCGTCAAGAATATATTTAAATCCTTGGCCTTCTTCACCAATTAAATTCTCGGCGGGAATTTCCAAGTTATCAAAGAAGACTTCATTCGTTTCATGGTTCACCATATTGGCAATGGGTTGAATCTCCATGCCTTTGCCAATCGCATCCTTGAGATTGACGATAAAGATGGACATGCCTTCTGATTTTTTCTTTACCTCTGCAAGCGGAGTAGTGCGCGCTAAAAGAATCATTAAATCAGAATGCTGAATCCGGGAGATCCAAACCTTCTGGCCATTCACTACATACTTATCACCCTTTTTAACGGCGGTAGTTTTGAGTTTGGTGGTATCGGTACCTGTAGTCGGTTCGGTCACAGCCATACTTTGTAGGCGCAATTCTCCGGTAGCAATCTTAGGGAGGAAGAGCTTCTTTTGAACATCTGAGCCGTGGCGCAATAAGGTGCCCATGTTGTACATCTGGCCATGACATGAACCCGCATTACCGCCTGATAAATTAATTTCTTCCATGATTACGGAGGCTTCTGCCAAACCTAGGCCGGAGCCACCATACTCTTCCGGAATGAGGGCGGCCAACCAGCCCGCTTGCGCCATGGCATCGACAAATGCTTCGGGGTAGGCGCGCTCATGATCTACTTTTTGCCAGTAGGCGGAGTCAAAACTGCCGCAAAGGTCGCGCAAGGCTTCACGCATGTCTTGATATTGATCTGGCTTGGGTATGGGGTGGTTCATTTAGCTATCTATAAAAATTATGAAATTTATGAATCCTCACAGTTTAAGCAAGAATTCAGGATTGTGGGCGACCCAAAATCTTACCCCTTACCTGCTTGATTATGGAGTGTGATGGTGCTTGGGGCATACTTGGGGCATGACCAAATCCTTGATTTCCATCCGACCTGGAGCGCTTGCCTAATGGAGCAAATGCTAGGTCAGTTCTTTGATTTCTTTGGTATGCCATCAGTTGGTTTGCCAGCGGTATTTATTAGCGCCTTTATTTCTGCAACTTTATTGCCTGTAGGTTCTGAGCCCATCTTGTTTGGATATGTTTCGGTTAATCCGCACTTATATTGGGTTGCCATTATTGTTGCCACAATTGGTAACACCCTGGGGGGTATGCTGGATTGGTGGCTTGGGCTATTGAGTCGTAATAGCTTTGAGTCCTTGAAGGGCCCTTCAAACAACCGAATGCAGCGCTGGTTGGAGGAGCGGGGTCCTAAGATGCTTCTGCTGTCCTGGCTGCCTGGGTTTGGTGACCCTCTTTGTTTGGCTGCTGGTTGGCTTAGATTGCCTTGGTTACCATGTTTAATCTATATGTGTATCGGCAAGTTGCTGCGTTATCTTACGATGACCTGGCTTTTAACTTTAGTACCTACCAGCTTTTGGCACCAGTTGGGCCACTGGCTGCATCTGATCTAATTTCTTCCGTTGTATCCTATGTTCTTATTGTCAATTTCTCTAGAGGGCATTCATGTCTCAATTAAAAGGTAAAACGGCACTGGTCACTGGCTCTACAAGTGGCATTGGTTTGGCAATGGCTATCGGATTAGCAAAGCAGGGCGCCAATATTATGGTCAATGGTTTTGGTGAAAAAGATGCCGCTATCGCTGCGATCAAAGCATGCGGAGTAGAGGTGGATTATCACGGTGCTGACATGAGTAAGCCTGCTGAGATTGAAGATCTGATTAAGCAAACTGAAGCACGTTTTGGATCACTTGATATTTTGGTGAACAATGCGGGCATTCAATACACAGCTAATGTGGAAGATTTTCCGGCAGATAAATGGGAATCCATTATTGCCATTAATCTCAGTTCAGCTTTCTATACCTCTCATCACGCCTTGCCTGGAATGAAGAAGCGTAACTGGGGTCGCATTATCAATATTGCCTCTGTGCATGGTTTGGTGGGTTCAGTTCAAAAGTCTGCTTACGTTGCTGCAAAGCATGGCATTGTTGGCTTAACTAAAGTGACTGCTTTAGAGAATGCTAAAACTGGAATTACCTGCAATGCGATTTGCCCAGGATGGGTCCTTACCCCCTTGGTTCAAAAACAAGTGGATGCCCGCGCAGAGCGCGATGGGATTTCAAATGAAGAGGCTAAAAAGGCTTTGGTTTCAGAGAAGCAGCCCTCCGGCGAATTCGTGGCTCCCGAGCAATTGGCTGCATTAGCCATTTTCCTTTGCGGTCCTGATGCCTCTGAGGTGCGTGGAGTGGCTTGGAATATGGATGGTGGCTGGACAGCCCAGTAATCCATGGGTGGGGTTGATACAGTCAGCCCCATTTTTTCACGCTCAAACAAAATCGCCAGAATCGACTATAGTTAGGTCGAATATGGCCCTATAGCTATTTATTAACACGTCTTTAAAGGAAAAAATGATGGAACACACATTACCTCAGTTACCTTACGCATTGGATGCGCTTTCCCCATTCATTTCTAAAGAAACGCTAGAGTTTCACTACGGGAAGCATCACCAAACTTATGTCACCAATCTCAATAACTTAATTAAAGGGACTGAGTTTGAAAATGCATCTTTAGAGGATATTGTTAAAAAATCTGCTGGCGGTGTTTTTAATAATGCAGCTCAAGTATGGAACCACACCTTTTACTGGAATAGCATGAAGCCAAATGGTGGCGGCGCTCCAACGGGTGCTTTGGCCGATGCCATCAATGCTAAGTGGGGTTCTTTTGATAAATTCAAAGAAGAGTTTGCCAAATGTGCAATAGGTACATTTGGATCCGGTTGGGCTTGGTTGGTGAAGAAGGCTGACGGTTCACTGGATTTGGCTTCAACCAGCAATGCTGCTACACCGCTGACTACTGATGCAAAGCCGCTCATGACTTGCGATGTATGGGAGCATGCTTATTACATTGATACACGCAATGCACGTCCTAAGTATTTAGAAAATTTCTGGAATGTAGTGAACTGGGATTTTGCTAGCAAGAATTTTGCTTAATCTCGCTTAACTATTTTTATTAAGAAGGTTTCTATGGCATCTATCTTTACCTCATTAGGTCGCACAGTTTTAGCTGGGTTTGTACTCCTTGCTTTAATTGTTTTGGGCTTAGGTGCCAATCTAAGCTCTATTGAGTTGCCATTTTTATTCCGCTGGATTCACGTGATGGTTGGCGTGATGTGGGTTGGTTTGCTGTGGTACTTCAATTTTGTGCAAATTCCCTCGATGCCAAAAATTCCTGATGAGCAAAAGCCAGCTATTGGTAAAGTCATCGCCCCAACGGCTTTGTTTTGGTTTCGTTGGGCAGCTTTATTTACCGTTGTTAGCGGCATGATTTTGGCCGTTTTGAATGGCTATGCGCATCAAGCATTTACCTTGCAAGCGCCATTTCGTGCAATTGGTTTAGGTATGTGGATCGCTTTGGTAATGGCCTTCAATGTTTGGTTCATTATTTGGCCACTTCAGAAACGAGCCCTGGGTATTGTGGCGGTCGAGCCTGATGTCAAGGCTAAGTCTGCGCGTGTTGCGATGTTGGTCTCACGCTTTAATACGATGCTTTCTATTCCTATGTTGTTTTTGATGGTCGCTCAATCACACAATGCAACTTGGTTTGTTGCGCTTGCTTAAGTAAGTTGAACTAGTTCATTGAAAAGGCCCGCAATTGCGGGCCTTTTACTTAATCCATGCAGCTATTTCAAAAAACAATTTGAATGGGCGATATAAATCTACCGCTTATTGCAATATTGGCGGCAACTCTTTTGTCAGGGCACCGCGTTGTGCTGTTGCTGTTCCCAAAAGAGCAAAGCCTAGCAGCTTGCCATCACTTGACTCAAAACGTGCCTCAAGGCCGCCTTCCACGTCATTGATTTTCCAATCGCCAAGCGCACCTTTTGCTGGTGGAGAAACAATCGTTGGAAGGGCGGGCGTCTTTACCATCACCGGCATAGCAGGATAGGTGAGGGTGGCTGGCTGTCCGATGAGGTTTGGCGCTAAAGCACGTGCTGCCTGCATGATTGGCATGACATAGGGTAGAACCAGGCCATCTACTTCAGCGCAGTCACCGATGGCAAAGACATTCTTTGCGCTAGTCTCCAACTGGCGATTCACTGTAATTCCTGTGCCTGTTGCAATGCCGCTCGCTTTAGCCAAATCTAGTCGAGGCTTCAATCCTACTGCTGATAGAAAGACATCACTGGTGATCACCGTTCCATTAGCGAGGGTCACCGTGAGGGATTCACCATTGCGATCCACTGATTGCACGGTAGTTCCAAAGTGCCAACGAACACCCGCCTCACTTAACTTAGTTTGGAGTGCTTGAGCAGCTGCTTCAGGAAGGAGTCGTCCTAAGGCTTGGGGCGCTAGATCTATCACATCCACTTCATAAGACCCCAAAACTAAATCGTTTGCAAATTCGCATCCAATAAGTCCAGCACCTAAAATCACAATGCGTTTTTTCCCTGCGATTGCCTTGCGAAATTGGGCATACTCTTCCAGATCATTTACTGTAATCACTTCTTTAGCAGCGTTACCTTGCAAAGGCAGGCGTATTTGATCTGCGCCCAAGCCTAGCACCAACTTTCCATATGGAATTGATCCTTTAGAGGTTTCAATTGTCTGGGAAGCTGTGTTGATTTCAGTGACATCAAGGTCATCCAAAATCGTAATCTCCAATTGGGCTGCCATACCTTCTGCATTGCTTGAAACCAATTGCTCTGCAGACTTATTACTCGCTAGTGCGGTAGAGAGCATGGGCTTTGAGTAAAAGTAGCCTGGCTCGCGAGTCACCAGAGTGATCGGTACTGCTTTATCCAGCTTGCGCAATTCGCGAATAACTGTAAATCCAGCTAAGCCGCTACCGATGATGACAATTCCTGATGAAGATGATTGATTCTGATGATCCAAAGCTGGACTCCCTAGTAATGCAGTTAAATGAGTGATATGAGGCTTGAATTAAGAAACTTGCACCATTTCAAAATCCGATTTTGCTACACCGCAGTCAGGGCATTCCCAATCTTCTGGGATGTCAGCCCAAGCTGTGCCCGCAGGAATGCCGTCTTCCGGTAAGCCTTTTGCTTCGTCATAGATGAAGCCGCATACGATACATTGCCAAGATTTCATGATATTTCCTTTAAGATAATTTGATCAGTTTAAATTTAATTCTGTTTTATTTCTAAAGCCGCTCAGACTGCAGCAAATTCTTTCGCTTTTTCTAAGGCCTTTTTGTAGTGGTTAGCATGGCGCTCCTCTACATTAGCCAAGGCTGCAAAGCGTTTTGCTGCTTTTGCCAACATGGCTTGAAACTGCTCTGCATGCTCTTTTGATTCGGCAATTTGCTCATCAATCTCCACTACCGCTGCTGTATTACCTTCATCTACCGCTGTTTTACGGAAAGTTGGGTACATTTCGGTGTATTCATATGTCTCACCCTCGATTGCGATCTCTAAGGCACGAGTTGGAGTAATCGTATTCGCGGGGTAGAGTAAATCGAGGTGACCAAAGGCATGCATGACTTCTTGGTCTGCAGTTGCCTCAAAGATTT
This sequence comes from Polynucleobacter sp. AM-7D1, assembly GCF_018688455.1. Taxonomy (NCBI): domain Bacteria; kingdom Pseudomonadati; phylum Pseudomonadota; class Betaproteobacteria; order Burkholderiales; family Burkholderiaceae; genus Polynucleobacter; species Polynucleobacter sp. AM-7D1. The sequence continues at coordinate 1,182,718 of NZ_CP061319.1, read as the reverse complement.
CAGCAGTTTCAATATCGCCAGCAGCGCGTGCTAATTTTGCAAAATAACGATACTTGATATGCGCCATAGATTCACCTGCAAAAGCAGACTCTAAGTTTTGGATGGTTTTAATTTCTGGACGTGCCATTTTTTCATTCCTTTTCATATTGATTTGTAAACGGTGCTTAAACACCATGGAATGAATTCTGAACCTCAAAAGATAATCAGTCCAATAAATAATAATGATATTATTTATCTAATAAATCGATTATAAGGAGTTTTGCAACGTATGACTGCTTTACCTTCATTACGTCAGTTGCGCTATTTTGTAGCCATTGCTCAAGAGCTGAACTTTACTAGGGCTGCAGAGGCCTGTTTCGTTGGTCAGTCAACCTTAAGTGCAGGCTTAAAGGAGCTTGAGGATGGTCTAGGCGTGCGCTTGGTAGAGCGAGATCGCCAAAACGTGGCCATTACTCCAATTGGTATGGAGATTCTGGAGAGGGCTAAGGCAATCTTGGCCTCATCTCAGGATTTGGTGGAATATGCGGATGCAGCTGGCAAGCCGATGTCTGGAACTATTCGCCTTGGCGTGATTCCGACTATCGCACCATTCCTATTGCCAAATGTATTGCCAGATATTCGGGAGTATTACCCCAATCTAAAAGTTGCCTTGCGTGAAGACTTAACTGCTAATTTATTGTCGCGCTTAGTTGATCATCAGCTGGACTTTGCATTAATTGCTTTGCCATATGACACGGCCGGCTTGTTGGTAAAAGAACTCTTTATCGATGAATTTTGGGTGGTAGCCAGAGCAGACGATCCAGCTCTTAAAGGCAAGGATATTCACCTACCCGCAAAAATGGCTGAACGCTTATTGCTGCTGGAGGAAGGTCACTGTCTTCGTGACCACACAATGCAAGCCTGTAAGCGCTCTGATATTCGTAATGCAGATGGTGTGGAGGCAACGAGTCTGCTCACTTTGTTACAAATGGTGGAGTCAGGCATGGGCATTGCACTGCTGCCTGAGATGGCGGTCAAGGGAGGGCTCTTAAATGGCACGACATTGCTTGCTCGACCACTAGCTCCGCCCGCTCCTAAGAGGGTGATCGCGCTTGTGGCTCGCGCTTCTACTGCACATCTTGAAGAGTTCCAGGCGCTCGCCGAAAGTATTGAAGTTAGATTTAAGTCTAACCCAAGAATTAGTCGTGGCAGTCGCAAGAGTTTTCAAAGAGTCTAGCGGGGTGTCTGCAGGACTATGCTATCCCTGCTAAAGTTGCCCCATTAATAAATGTATCTAATTTAAAAGAAAGTAGTTCATGTCTGGAAAAGAAATCATGTTTACCCCCGTCAAACTTGGCGCCATTGAATTAAAAAATCGCTTGGTGATGGCTCCACTTACCAGAATGCGCGCTATTGAAGGCGATGTGCCTAACCCTTTGGCAAAAACATACTATGCACAAAGGGCAAGTGCTGGTCTCATCATCAGCGAAGCAACACAAATTTCGTCAATCGGAAAAGGCTATCCAGCAACCCCTGGAATTTATTCTGCCGATCAAACAGCCGCTTGGAAAGAGATTGTGAATGCAGTGCATGCTCAGGGTGGCAAGATGGTTGCCCAACTTTGGCATGTGGGTCGTATCTCTCATTCCTCCTTGCATCCTGAGCAGGGCGCTCCCGAAGCGCCTTCTGCTATTGCACCTGCAGGTCAAACTTATGGCGCTGACTGGAAGTTGCATGATTATGAAACTCCTAAAGCAATGACGACTGAAGATATTGCTCGCCTATTAAAAGATTTTGAATTGGCTGCAGCCAATGCCAAAGCAGCGGGTTTTGATGGTGTGGAAATTCATTCTGCCAATGGTTATTTATTGGATCAGTTTTTACAAGATAAAACCAATCAACGTACTGACGAGTATGGTGGCTCAATTGAAAATCGTATTCGTCTACTAGGTGAAGTGATTGAATCGGTTGCCAAGGTCTTTTCAAATGATCGTATTGGCGTGCGTTTATCACCTTACGGCAGCTTTAATGACATTGCTGATAGCGATCCAATTGCCTTATTCAATGCAGTGATTCAAAAGCTCAATGGCTATCACTTGTCCTATGTTCATATGATTGAGCCGCGATCTACTACTGCTGGCGGTAATGATCAGGTGAACTCTGAGGCACCCATTACTTCAGAGATATTCCGAGCTGCATATGAGGGTCAATTCATTAGTGCCGGCGGATATGATCAAGCCATGGGTGAGGCCGTTTTAGAGGCTGGCTTGGCAGACGCTGTAGCTTATGGTCGTTTGTATATTGCTAATCCGGACTTAGCAGAGCGTTTCCAGCAGGGTGCAGCCCTCAATCCCTATAACCGTGCAACGTTTTATGGTGGGGCAGAAGCGGGATATACGGACTACCCAACGCTATAAAACTAAAAAGATTGATACAGGCCTCTATCGAAAGATGGGGGCCTTATTTTTTGTCTTCAGGATCTTTCAATAGATCGTAGTGGTTTGCAACTAGTAGTAGCGCAATGGAAGCGCAACCCATGGCAAAGAATTCCCATTGATGCAGCATGGCAGTGCCGATAACAGTCATCAAGATCGTCCATCCAACTGCCATCTTGGCTTTTTTGCTTAAGGGTTTCATATATCAGAGTCAGTGTGAAATTTATCGAACGGAGAGTCTCGCTTTGGCGCTGAGTTCGTTCAGAGTTCCGCGCTTATCAAGCTGAGAAAGTCTCAGAGCCTCTTGTTCAAAGTCAATTTGGGCTGGATGAAAATCCACATTGCCAAGGTGAATGACATAAGTCCATACCAGTTCACGACCTCGATCTTTATATACGTCTACAACACGTTTCATTTTTTACCACCTATAGAGAGTGCAGGGTTATGCACAGCATTCAGATTATGTTTCAAATCAATTAAATTTCGTGGATCGATTCGGATTACGCCACCACGAGGGCTATCAATATCTGAAATCAAAAAGAATGCGATAGAAATCATCACAGGAAAAATCATAAATAGTCCGACATTGCGCTTATAGTTTCTTGCACCAAAACCTACCAATGCATTTGCGCATATAGCAACTGCTGCCATTAACCACCAGGCGGCAGTTGGTATGCGATTCCACCAGGCAGCCTGGGTGTAGCCATGTGCATTAATGACATCATTTAGACCGGAGATTACGAGTGCCATATTGGGGGATGGTTGGCTGCGAGCAACCGGCATTAGTTCGTTCCACATGGCATTTTCTATGGAAATAGTGCGTTGCGTAATTTGTCTGGCGGTTTCTCGATCTTGTTTGGAGTAGAACAAGATGCGCTGATCCAAGTAATCCTTCAAAATCCCTTTAATAGTTTCTGCCGTTTTATTTGGCAAGAGATCAGCCCTTAAAAACTCAGTACCAATGGCATTTGCCTCGGCTTCCTCGTATGTTTGCCGCAGATCATATCGAGCCATAGCCATAGAGAAGGTAAAGCCAATAATGAGACCCAGCAAAGTTAGTGTTGCAGTCTGAATGATTCCTAAATCAGCAGAGGTCTCGGTATCTTTAGTACGGTACTTGCCTAGTACAACATTGCCAAACCATACTGAACCTGAGAGGACTACAGCAGAGATGACAAATACTAATCCGGGGTAATTGGCGAGGTGTGGAATATTAAAAAGTCCCTGGATACAAGATATCTTTAGTTACATTTTGAATGTCGCGGTGACCTGTAAAGGCCATTGTTATATCCAATTCTTTGTGAATAATCTCGAGACATTTGGTCACACCGGCCTCACCCATGGCGCCCAAGCCATAGAGGAAAGGGCGGCCGATCATGGTGCCGCGTGCACCAAGTGCCCAAGCCTTCAATACATCTTGACCAGATCGAATACCGCCATCCATCCAAACCTCGATGTCATTGCCAACTGCATTGACGATCCCTGGTAAAGCATTAATACTGGAGATAGCGCCATCTAATTGACGTCCACCATGATTGGAGACAATCAATGCATCTGCGCCGGAGTTAACCGCTAGGCGTGCATCCTCTTCATCCAAAATACCTTTAATAATGAGCTTGCCACCCCAGAGTTTTTTAATCCACTCCACATCATCCCAGCTAAGGCCTGGGTCAAACTGCTCAGCTGTCCAGGAGGAGAGGGAGGACATATTGCCAACACCAGTGGCATGACCAACAATATTGCGAAAGGTTCTGCGAGGAGTCATTGCCATGCCCATGCACCAGCGGGGCTTGGTCATCATGTTCATGATGTTTTTGAGCGTCAGCTTTGGAGGTGCAGATAAACCATTTTTTAAATCTTTATGACGTTGCCCTAGAATTTGTAAATCTAAAGTGAGCACGAGAGCAGAGCATTTTGCTGCTTTGGCACGTTCAATTAGACGCTCAATAAAACCGCGGTCTTTCATGACATAAAGCTGGAACCAAAAAGGTTTAGTGGTTCGTTCTGCGACATCTTCAATAGAGCAAATGCTCATAGTGGATAAGCAGAAGGGAACACCAAATTTTTCTGCAGCACGCGCAGCCAGAATTTCACCATCGGCATATTGCATGCCAGTTAGGCCAGTTGGAGCCAGCGCAACTGGCATTGCCACCTCTTGACCCACCATCGTGGTTTTGGTGGTGCGGTTAGTCATATTCACTGCAACACGTTGACGCAGTTTGATTTTCTGAAAATCGGATTCGTTAGATCGGTAAGTAGACTCAGTCCATGAACCAGAATCTGCGTAGTCATAGAACATCTTGGGGGTGCGCTTTTGATGTAAAACCCGCAAATCTTCAATATTGGTGATGATTTCCACTAAAACCCCTTTGTATGTCGCTGATGCCAGATGGCTGATGCTAATTTAAGCTCTATCTTAGCAATACCGGACATTTGTTTCTACAATGCTTAGGTAAAGTCCTTCTTGGGGCTCAATAAGCCCTTCTTACCTAGTCAAATCCTTCTGAATGCCTCAATTAAGCCTGTCGACCGTCTTTTATTTAACGCTAGCTACCATTTTCTGGGCGGGTAATGCAATAGCCGGGAGGGTGTTGGTGGGGAGTATTTCCCCGATCACCCTAAGTGCGGTTCGCTGGGGTTTAGCAGCCTTGATCTTGCTACCCTTTGGCTGGAAAATTTTTAAGCCCGGCAGCGCTCTTTGGCAAAACAAAAGCCGTTTTCTGGTCTTAGGTTTATTGGGGGTCGGTAGCTATAACGTGCTCCTCTATCTTGCCCTGCAGACCTCGACGGCTATTAATGTCACCCTGATTGGGGCCAGTATGCCGATCTGGATGCTTTTGATTGGCGCTGTCTTATATCAAGTGAAACCAACGCTATTACAAATGCTGGGGGCGCTTGTTTCTTTAGTAGGCGTCACTGTGGTGTTAACCCGTGGTGAGCCTACTAGCCTGTTAAGTATGGAAGTGGTGATGGGTGATTTATTCATCATGTTGGCAACGATTCTTTGGGCCTTCTATAGCTGGATGATTAGTCGTCCAGGAGAGAGTACTGAGCGACAGTGGCCGTGGGCTGAGTTTTTAATGGCCCAGGTTTTCATTGGATTTATGTGGACGATGTTATTTGAGGGGGTCGAGATTGCTACAGGGCATGCCTTTATTGATCTCAACTATTGGACTGGGGCATTAATCGTTTTTGTGGCAATCGGCCCATCATTAATTGCCTATCGCTGCTGGGGTTTAGGGGTAAATGGTGCCGGACCCACGGTGGCAGCTTTCTTTGCCAACCTGATCCCCTTATTCACAGCACTTCTCTCAGCCGCTATTTTGGGGGATCCGCCTCAACTGTTCCATGGCCTAGCTTTTGTCCTGATTGTGGTCGGAATATTGGTTTCATCCACGGCACGGAAAAGTGCATAACCCCCTTTATTTGCCAAAAAAGCCAATTTTCAAAGCTTCGCCACCTAAAGAGTGCTAAATCAGTATCATTTAGTCCTAATCTTACGATTTACTAGGAAATTACTATGCCAGGCTTACTCCCGAATGTTGATCCAGACGGTCTATTAGAGTTTTCGGTCGTTTATACCGATCGTTCGCTAAACCACATGTCTGAAGAGTTCAAAAAAGTCATGGTGGATATCTCTAGCGTCTTGAAAGATGCTTATAACGCTAGCTCTGCAGTGATTGTTCCAGGTAGCGGCACCTTTGGTATGGAAGCAGTTGCCCGTCAATTTGCCAATAATCAAAAGTGCCTCGTATTACGCAATGGTTGGTTTAGCTATCGCTGGACGCAGATTTTTGATCTCGCAAACATTACCCAAGACATTACCGTTATCAAAGGTAAGCAATTAGAAGATACCGCTCAGGGTGTGTTTGCTCCAGCGCCTATTGAAGAGGTGGTTGCTTTCATTAAGAAAGAAAAGCCAGCAGTGGTTTTTGCTCCTCATGTAGAAACATCTGCCGGAATTATTTTGCCGGATGACTATCTCAAGGCTGTCGGAGAAGCAGTTCGATCAGTGAATGGTTTGTTTGTGCTCGATTGCATCGCCTCTGGTGCGATGTGGGTAGATATGAAGGCTTGTAATGTTGACGTAGTCATTACGGCACCACAAAAAGGCTGGAGTAGCTCGCCTTGCTGTGCATTGATTGCAATGGGTGACAGGGCGCGTGAGCGTATTGACGCTACGCAAAGCAGCAGCTTCTCAATGGATTTGAAAAAGTGGCTCCAAATTATGGAAGCCTACGAAAAGGGTGGTCACGTGTATCACACCACCATGCCAACAGATGCGCTCAAAATTTTGCGCAATGTGATGAAAGAAACTCAGTCTCTAGGTTTCGCAGCACTCAAAGCCAAACAGCAAGAGTTGGGTGAGAAGGTGCGTGCCTTATTGGTATCGAACGGCTACCACTCAGTTTCAGCAAAAGGCTTTCAGTCTCCCGGCGTAGTAGTGAGCTATACCAAGGACCCTGATATTCAGTCTGGTAAGAAGTTTATTGCTCTTGGTTTGCAAACTGCTGCTGGCGTGCCACTGCAGTGTGATGAGCGTCCAGACTTCCGTACTTTCCGAATTGGTTTATTTGGCCTAGAAAAATTGGCACATATTGATCGCACGGTTGGTCATCTTGCTGCGGCTCTAGAAAAAATTACTGAGACTGAAGCACAGCCAGCTTAAGCAACAAAGATTCAACCCGAAAGGCCGTCTTACGACGGCTTTTTCATTGCGTCTAAAGCTAGAGGGTTGGGTGTCGCTTCACCAACTTTGCTCAGTACATTGGTATCTAGATGATGAAAGGCTTCGGTTTGGCCTTTGATCATCATCACTGTGTCTTGCTCATAAGACCAAGTGCCATCTTCCAAGATGGTCACCATGATGCGGTACTCAATTGTTTTGAAGGCATAGTCTAGAAAAGGACTTGATGAGATACCAGCAGTTGGATCATCAATTTTGGCTACACACTCAAACTGAGTTGCATTAGCGGAAGCTTTTCCTGTTGCCATAGTGACCATGCCTCTTGGGATGGTAAGGGTGTGAACGATCAGCCCGGTTGCAGGCTCCCAAAGCCAATACCCAACTTGATCATGATAAGTTTTTACTTGGTCTGGTTTGGTAATGTGAAGGTGATAGCGCAATCCATAAAACAGCTGCGGCCCATTGGTTTGCGGATCAATTGGCTGCATCTCAATACGTTCGGTATAGACCTGCTTCTTTGGCCCCTCAGCTTTTGGTTTGATATCCAATCCTCGTTGGCCTTCCCAGATGCCAGCAAGGCGGGTGAGGGGGCCTAAGTTTTCCAGGGTATTGACTGAGTATCCCTGCGGTTCTGTATAAATATCAGATGGAAAAGAGTTCATGGGCAGGTCCTGGGTAAATGAGGAATGAATGGTAAATAATTGAGTATTATCAAATTATCCACAAACATTTTGGAGTTTTAATGCCTGCCCGCTTTGTAAAACTGTTTTTTGTTACCTTCATTTCTGCCTCTATTGGTTTATCACCTCTGAGCGTAATGGCGGCAGACCCAGTAACAGCCCCAGCGCCACTAGCTGCTCCTGCTACAGCACCTGCTGCTCAAGCAGAGAAAGCTAGCAAGAAGACTGCTAAGAAGTCCCTGAAGGATAAGAAAGCAGAGAAGAAGTCTAAGAAAAAAGCGAAGAAAAAAGCAAAAGCAGCTCAACAACCAGCAACTCCTCAACCTGCCGCTCCTCAACAATAGATTCTCGGTTTTAACTCAAGAACTAATTGAGGGGGTCAGATCCCTCAAGGTCCAAAGGCTTTGAAGGGTTTAACTCTTTTGTTTTGCTAGCGCCATCGTTACGCACTAGCAACCACATTGCCCCCATCACCAAGCTCATCCCAATAATCTGAATCCAGGTAATCGGCTCGGAGAGTACAAGCCATCCCATAAAGAGTGTTGAGACAGGGCCGAGTATTCCGGCTTGAGCAACTAAGGGTGAGCCAATACGGTTGATTGCAATCATGATCAAGAGCATTGGAATGACTGTGCAAAGGCTTGCATTGAGAAGGCTGAGCCAATAGATCTGCTGCACTTGCTTAAATACAGCCGAAGGTTCGTAAATCAGAATCTGAATCACACTGAGAAGTGCAGAGGCAGAGCTGGCATAGACCACTAAGCGTACGCTACCCACACGCTTCACCATTTCTCCAGAACCAATCATGTAGATCGCATAGGAGCATGCACTTGCAAAGACCAGTAACATGCCGAGCACTGCCAAGGTGCCGGTAGAGCTGGCATCCTGGATAAACACCGCAATGACACCAAGATACCCAACAGCAAGTGCGTACCACTGCAAACGACTAATGGATTTATTGAGAACAAAATAAGAAATCAAGAGCACGATGGTTGGTGTGAGATACAGAACAATGCGTTCCAATCCAACGGAGATATATTGAAGACCCAGAAAGTCGAGATAGCTAGATAGAAAGTAACCCATGAATCCCAGAACAAATATCTTCACTTGATCTCGCCAAGTGAGGGGGCTCATAAACTGTTTACGTGAGTGCCACCAAAAAATCCCCCAGAATAGAGGGAGGGCCATCAACATGCGTAAAGCAATCAAAGTTTCTGCATTTGCACCGTAGCTAAAGGCGAGCTTAATGAGAATCGCTTTTCCGGAAAAAAGCACAGAACCTAAGCCGGCCATTAAGAGGCCGTAAATGTAACGACGGTGATGAAGGGTTTCGCTAGCGGATGGCATGCAGTTTTATAACAGTTTATTGAGCAAGTTCCGCATCTCCAAAATAACCTCTGTTGGAGTAAGTCCAATAGGACCAATTTGCTTGGCCACCAAGCTATCGGCTGCAGATGCATGAAGCTGAACCCCAATACAGCTCGCTTCCCATAAATTGAGATCATGGCGAAGGCCTTGAGCGGCAATAGCAGCAATGCTACCCGTTAATACATCCCCCATGCCACCGACAGCCATACCAGGATTTCCTTGTTGGCACTGCATAGCTGCATTAAGCGGTGAGGCTATCAGTGTATGTTGACCCTTGAGTACAACAATGGAGTTGGTGAGTGTGATGAGGTCTGATAATGCGGCCAAACGATTTGCTTGCACGACATCGCTTGTCGTATTGAGCAGGTGTGCAGCCTCTCCTGGGTGCGGGGTGAGAACACTCATGCCTGGGTAGACTTGATTACGCTGCTTGAGAAGATCTAAGTACTCAGGGTTATCGGCAATTAAATTGAGTGCATCGGCATCAATCACCACAGGCGCATTTGGGTAGTGCAGTGCGGCAACTAACCAATCTCTTGCCAGCGCTGAAAAACCAAGGCCTGGGCCAATCGCAATGACATCGGGAGCAGTAGCTTCGAGTTGTTCTTGGGCATTAAAGCTCGCTAAGCGCACCATTAACTCAGCCTGCTCTGGCATTGCATGAGCAGCCGTTGGATCTAGCATCTCCAATATCGTCCAGCCAGCCCCTAAGTGAAGCGCTGCGCTACCGGAGAGCAACAGTGCGCCAGCCATGCCGGGTGCACCACCAACCAGCAGGACTTTGCCAGCATTCCCTTTATGTTCTGAGGGTGCTCGCTTGAGTCGAGTAACAAGCTCGAGAGATCTCAGTTCGGAAGGAATGCTCATTTAAATAGTATCGCTCTTAAAGGTGGCTTAACAATCGATTTTATCGAGAGTATGCTTAAGTAATGAAAATACAATTTCTCGGTGCAGCTGGTGAGGTTACAGGCTCAAGACATTCTGTAGAGGCTACTGTTGGTGGACGTGAAGTCCGGTTCATTGTGGACTTTGGTATGTTCCAGGGTGGGCGCGAGGCCAGCTTTAAGAATCTGGAGCCTTTGCCGTTTTCTCCCAAAGAAATTGATTTTATTGTGTTGACTCATGCGCATATTGACCATAGCGGTCTATTGCCAAGACTGTGCGCCCAAGGATTTACTGGCCCGATCTACTGTACAGATGCCACATTTGAGTTACTCAAGATTTTGTTGCCAGATAGTGCTCACCTTCAGCGCTCTGATGTCGAGCGGGCAGAGCGTAGGCAAAAAGCGGGTAAGTGGCGTGGGGACTTACCGGTAGCGCTGTACTCAATGGAAGAGGCTGAGCTTGCGCTCGGCCAATGTGAAGTGTTGTCTTACGGAGAACATGTCGAGCTTTGCAAGGGAATTCATTTAGAGTTTCTAAATGCGGGACATATTTTGGGATCGGCGATTGCTGTAATCGACATTACCGAGGATCATGCCCAGAAAAAGCGCTGTGTGTTTTCTGGGGATATTGGGATGAAGGGTAAGTTATTGATGCCCGATCCTGCCAGAATTGCTCAAGCCGATGTAGTAGTGGTGGAGTCAACTTATGGCGACCGCTTGCATAAAACTTTAGCTGATACAGAGTCTGAATTAATTGAAGTGGTCACCAGTACTCTGAGTGCCCATGGAAATATTATTATTCCCGCCTTTGCAGTAGGTCGTACACAGGAGATGCTGTTTCTATTGATTGATCTAGTAAGGCGTAAATTATTGCCTCATCTCAGTATTTGGGTGGACTCACCGATGGCAACAGCGGCCACTCATTTAACTCAACGTTTTTTTGCTCAACTAGATAAAGAGTCTCAATCTACTTTTGAATGGTTTAAGAAAAATCCTGGTGCGGTTGATCTGAGATTCATTGCGGATGTAGAGGAGTCAAAAGCCCTCAATAAGATTAAGGGTGGGGCGATCATTATTTCAGCAAGTGGTATGTGCGATGCAGGTCGTATCGTTCATCATCTACAAAATAATTTGCCACGGGCACAAAATGCGATTGTGATTACCGGCTTTCAGGCGTATGGTAGCTTAGGTCGTCGCTTGGTAGATAAGGCAGCTAAAGTGCGACTCTTTGGCGAAGAGGTTCAAGTTCGTGCATCCGTTCATACGATTGGCGGTTTATCCGCTCATGCTGATCAGGCTGGCTTATTGGATTGGCTGCGTGGCTTTGAGTCGGCACCCAAATCCGTATTTGTGGTGCACGGTGAACCGGAGGCGTCGGCCGTCTTGGCTCAGACCATTCGTGACGAACTGGAGTGGAAAAACGTGATTATTCCGGAGCGTCTACACACCTATTCTTGTTGAGGCTTATTCAGCTACCTTAGCACCCTGAACTTGGTGGCGCAACATGGCCTCTGCGATAAATCCTGAGGTCTTGAGTTCTTGAATCACACTACTAAGGTAGACATTAATTTTTTCAAAATCAACACGTGCCTTAGGAATGCCAATGGCCTGATTGATCACCATAAATCGTTCGGGTAGCATGCGTAAACCATCGTAGCGCAGGGCATCACTTTCTAATTGTTGTTTAACTCCAGCGGCAACGTTTCCAATGCCCTTCATAAAGTCATCCACCACAGCTTGAGAATTAGCAGAACGTAGCAGACTAGCGTGTTTGATTTCTCGAGTAAGGTAAAGATCATATGCACTACCTTTACCAACAACAATTTCATTACCTGCTGCATCTACATCTTCATTCTTAGTGAGTGGTGAAGAGTCCTTCACCATATAAGCCCCCTCAATCTGAATATAGGCAGGGGTGTAGCTGATATCGGCCCCACGAACCGGGTCGATTGCTACAAATACCAAGTCCACCTCATTTGATTTAACTGCCTCAACAGTAGCTCCTGCCATTGGATAGCAGGTAAACGTAATAGGTAGTTGTAGCTTGGTAGCAATGTAATTTGCTATATCCACAGTAATCCCTTTGGGACCCCCTGTGTTGCCATCCAAGCTAGCCAAAAGAGGGTTGCCTAAATTAATACCGACTCGCAAGGTGCCGGTTGGAACAAAAGAGCTCAGCAGGGAAGGGTTGAGTGTATTCATATGCAAAGTGGAGAAAAAGAAAACAAAAAGCTGTGGCAAACCAAGCTCTATTTCCTCTCATATTAAGGTTTCTGGGGCTGCTAGTAAATTGGAATAAGCCCCATCAGTGAATGAATGCAATATTCTAGGTACTATTACCCTTTCTGATGCTGTATCTAGAGGTCCAAATATGAGCCCAAGACTCCCGATCAATAATTCTCAAACTATCACTGATTTTCTGAATCTTCAGAAAAGCCAGTTGGAGGAAAAGAGTTCTGAAGACTCCTATCGATTTGCTTTTGATGACCAAGCCTTTTTAGCTCGTCGTGAAACTTTAGGCTTGCGCTTTCAGTTGGAGTTGTTAAAGCCTGAGATCTTATTGCATGAGCGAGGTATTGAGCACACGATTACTGTATTTGGTTCCACTCGTTTTATTAGCTGTGAAGCGGCACGAGAGCTAGAGAAGAATGCCAAAACTCCAGAGGCTGTAGCAGAAGTTAAAAGAGCATTACTGCATTGCAAATACTACGATTCGGCAAGGGAGTTTGGGGCAATTGTTGCTGCTTATAACGCTACGCAATCTGAGAATCGAAATAAGCTACACATCGCTACTGGTGGTGGGCCTGGAATTATGGAAGCTGCTAATCGTGGTGCTTTTGAGGCGGGGGATGAGACGATTGGTTTTAACATCAGCTTACCGCGAGAGCAGTATCCCAATCCCTATCTCACACCCGGTTTAAGTTTCCGCTTTCATTATTTTGCTATTCGCAAGATGCACTTCATGCTCAGGGCGAGGGCGATTGTGGCTTATCCAGGCGGTTTCGGTTCTTTTGACGAACTCTTTGAGGTGCTCACTTTAATGCAGACGAAGAAGGTGGATCGATTTCCGATCATCTTAGTGGGCAAGACATTCTGGCAGGAGGTGATTAACTTCCACCAGATGCTTGAGCATGGGGTGATTGAGCAGGCAGATTTGGATTTAATCCACTTTGTTGAAACTGCTCAAGAAGCTTGGGACGTCATTCGTAACTGGTATCAGTTGGCCTAGTAGGTTCATGAGAACGGTAAAATAGGCTCACAGACACCATGACTATTTCCAACACCTTATCCCTCAGCTCCGAACTAGACCTACCGGCCTATTTGTTTGGCATTGCCATGCTTTTAGTGGTCATGTTGGTACACGGTCTTGCTTTACTTCAAATTGCGAAACGCTATGAGGTGAAATCATTCCTATATCTTTCAGAGCATAAGTACTCTTCAGTAGCTATCGTGTTTTATATCAGCGTGCTCTGTTTATTTCTGACACACATCTTTGAAATCATTCTCTGGGGGATTGCCCTCAAAGCTTTTAATCTCTTGCCAAATTTGGGTGAGAGTATTTTATTTAGTGGCAGCACCTATACCGCAATGGGTTTTATGGATGACCTCCTGCCAAAAGGTTGGAAGATGCTGGCGATCATCATTGCTTTCTCCGGGATGTTTGCTTTTGCCTGGACTGCTTCTGTCATGATTTCGATGACCAAGAACTTCCGCCAAGCCTATACCCGTTTGCATATGCAAAAACTGAACTTGCCTGCCGATGTCATTGAGCGCTTTAAGTAAGTCATGAGTAGATCTTGGGATGCCATCATCATCGGTGGTGGTGCAGCTGGACTATTCTGCGCTGGAGTTGCTGGCCAGTTAGGTAAAAAGGTCTTAGTGCTAGACCATGCAGATGTCTTGTGTGAAAAAATTCGTATCAGTGGCGGAGGGCGATGCAACTTTACCAATCTCCACAGCAGTCCAGCTAATTTTCTCTCCTTAAATCCGCACTTTGTAAAAAGTGCTTTATCTCGCTATCCCGCAAAAGAATTTATTCAGCTCGTACAGTCATACCGAATTGCTTATCACGAGAAACATCAGGGGCAATTATTTTGCGATGACTCCGCTAAGCAGATTATTGAGATGCTATTGAGTGAATGCGCCAAGGGACATGTTGATATTCGTCATCCAGTTACAGTGAAGTCCATTTCTCATGAGGCAGGGATATGGAGTGTTAAAACCAATGCCGGTACTGAGAGAGCACGTTCTGTGGTGATGGCAACAGGGGGTCTACCAGTCCCTGCTATTGGGGCCACGGCATACTCTTTAGATATCGCTAAGCAGTTTGGATTGAATGTAGTCCATCCACGCCCCGCATTAGTGCCGCTCTCCTTTACCTCTGGAGAATTTGATCATCTAACGGCCTTATCTGGTCTCAGTTTGCCGGTTCGTATTGCCGCAGGATCAAAGGGTAATCGTTATGGTGCATGCCGCTTTAACGAAGACTTGCTCTTAACTCACAAAGGCCTCTCGGGCCCAGCAGTCCTCCAGGCTAGTAGCTACTGGACTGAGGGTGAGGTGATTCATATTGATTGGTTGGGTGCTGTCGAGGTCAATGGGAGTTTCAGTTGCGATGAATTATTTAATGACGAAGACAATCGACTGAAGTTGACTGAAAATATCTTAGCCTCCGTCATGCCACTACGTTTAGCAAAGGCATTTGCAGAACAAAAAAATCTCTTAGGTAAAAAATGGGCTGAGGTCTCTAAAAAGGATAGGCAAGCTCTCAAAGAGCTGATTACCAATTGGTCAGTAAAACCGGCTGGAACCCTGGGCTGGAAAAAAGCAGAAGTGATGTTGGGTGGTGTAGACACTAAAGAGTTAGATGGTCAGACTTTAATGGCTCGTAAGCACCCAGGTTTGTATTTCATTGGAGAGTGCGTTGATGTAACTGGACACCTTGGTGGTCATAACTTTCAATGGGCTTGGGCTAGTGGTTTTGCCTGTGCACATTCCATCTAGATCAAGCTGCCAAGCAGTGCATTAGTTTGCTTGGTTTCTCATCCAGTCTGCGGTATTGAAAAAAGATTCCTCAAGCTGGGCACCAATCTGACCATCAATACCGCAGTCTTCCATGGCTCGATACATACAGGCTAGCCATTGATTGCGCTCCTTTAGGCCGATCTTAAAGGGTAGGTGCCTGGCACGAAGCATGGGGTGGCCATACTTCGGCGAGTAAACATCTGGACCACCTAACCAGCCCGATAAAAATAGTTTGAGCTTATCTCTAGAGCTCGAAAGATCCTCGGAGTGCATAGCCCGCAACTCGGCGAAAGGCTCCTCTAGCGCCATCAAATCATAGAAGCGGTCAACTAGCTCCTCAACCTTTGCCGCACCACCAATAATCTCGTAAGGGATTTTTCTTTCGCTCATACCTGAATTTTAATGCCAATTTAATGCCAACAAAGGGGGAGAATTGGCAAGTTCCTATTTTGGGTATAGAGTGGAAGTATCGGTTTTTGATGGCTCACCGCTCTAATTTAACTACAGGAGAAATGTAATGGATAAGAAAGACATTCAAGCATGGCAACAAGAGAAGGCAAAGGAGTTATTTGATTACTCCCATAAATTATTAGATGCCGCAAAGGATCTCAGTGCGCACCATCTCGAGGAAATTCAGTGGGGTATGAAAAATGCAATGGAGAGTGCCAAGTCAGCTGCTAAGAACGATCTTGTTAAGCTCAAAGAGCTCCAGGAATCTGCCGCAAAAGAGGCTGCTAAGCGTGCAACTGTTTATCAGAAGAAAGTGAAATCAGTTCTGAAAGAGATTGGCGATGACGCAGCGGATGGCACTGAGAAACATCTTGAAAAGGTTCGCAGTTCTTTAGTAAGTTGGCTTGAAGATGTTGAAGATAAAATTCCAGGTCATGCTGATAAGTTATCTAAGGTAGTTCATGACATGTCCACTGCCGGCCAAAAGATGTTTAAAGAAGGTCGAAAAATTGTGAACCAAGTCGCAGATGCTGCTGAGAAAAACATTGAGGATCTCAGAAGTTCATCTCCTAGCAAGAAGAAAACGAAGTAAGTATTTTTAAGTCCGTTGCCAATAAAAAAGCCGTCAATCAATGACGGCTTTTTTACACCCAGCCCTGAAGCCAGACCCCAGTTGCTTTCAGGTCTCGCCAAGGAATGATTTGCACACTCTTGTCAAAGACGGCTTCTAGCTCAATGAACTCAATAGGCATTTCAGGTGGCTCTGGAATAATGACCTTGCTAACGAGAAAGTGTTTGCGTTTATTAATGGGTTTAACTGCCGTCCACTTAGTCAGCAACAGCTTCTTTGGATTGAGTGAGTTTTGATTCTTAGAGGGCATTGCACTGAAATTCATTGGCATTACTAATTAATTGACCAGAGCTGGGTATAAAGCTTTTATTAGAGCTTTGGATTTGAGCTGGGCACTTCACATCAAAATAGCTCACAGGCCCCAAGCTGCCGCAGTAATCAAGCTGACGATCCTGAAACTGCATTTGAGCTTTTTTGAGAACCATCGGGTACTTGATTCCGGCGCTATCGATGCATGACCAGGTTGTATAGGTTTCTCTCTCGCAGGCTAAAAGACCTAAAGATAAGATGACCAGTGCAGTTGTTTTATGCATAAGGCATTCTAAGTTGCTAAGGCCAAAGCTGCGCAACCAATATCAACTATAGAACCCAGAAGTGATGAGTGCCATCCTTGCCTAGCTGTTCAACCAAGCCATACTCCCAATCTAGGTAGGCCTGCATTGCTGCTGGATCGACGCTAGTGCCTTCATACGGGCGTTTATAACGGTCCAGCGGAGGTGACGCTAGGTGTGTGGCACCTTTTTCAAGAGTTAAGCCTGCATCAATCCAAGCTTTATTACCGCCAGCAAGAACAAAAACTGCTGATCCTGTTAGCGCCTGTATTTCATTTGCAGCAAAGATTGCAAGTTCACCGGTTGTGCTTGTGAGGACGAGACGATTTGCGGTTGGTAGATTTTTCATCGCGTTTGAAAACTGTGAGCGCAGTGCAAACCAACTTCCAGGAATATGACCTTTCACATAATTTGCATGAGTGCTCAGATCTATACAGATGGTTGTGGTATCACTCTCTAGCCAAGAAGAGGCTGTCTTGACATCTACTGTTTGAATCTGAGGCGTAATTGGTAGGGCGGGAGTCCATACCCCTTTCTCAGTAAGGTCGGTAGCTTTGATGTCATCAATCACGTAGACGTCCCAAGCCATTTGGGCAAGCCATGAGGCAGGCATATTGGCTCGAACACCACCTGGGTCAGATAGTACGATTCGTGCGCCACGAACCGGCGCTACCATTTCTGTTTCTTGTACTAATTGCCCGCCTGGTGTGGAGCGGAATCCTGGAAGATGGCCTGCTTCAAATTCTTCAGGGGTTCTTGGATCAAAGAAATAGGTGGTACGTTCTGCTTGAGATTTCCATTGCGCAATATCTGCAAGCTTTACTCGCTTTACCCCAGCCTGATCCGCAACGCTACGTGCACGTTTCGCGGCTTCACTCGCAGTGCTTTCGCTAACCTCTTTGAATTTACGACTTTGCCCCTTATCTAATTCTTGCCCAGCTAAGGTCCAGCCAATTGTGCCATTGCGCAAAGCATTCACCTCATTGGGAATGCCTGCATTAATTAGGGATTGAGTGCCGATGATGCTGCGTGTTCTTCCGGCGCAGTTCACGATGATCTTGGTCTTTGGATTGGGGGCAATTTCAGGAACGCGCAATACCAATTCAGCACCCGGTACGCTAATGCCCGTTGGGATGCTCATGGTGTTGTATTCATCAAAGCGACGTACGTCTACCACCACAACATCTTCTTGATCATCAATCAGCTTCTTCACTTCTTGGGCAGACAAAGAGGGGGTATGTCTTTTCGATTCTACGAATTCACCAAAAGATTTGCTGGGTACATTGACGTCCTTAAATACTTCACCGCCGGCAGCTTTCCAGGCAGGAATGCCACCTTTAAAAACAGAAACATCCAAGTAACCTAGCTCTAAGAGTCTTTGTGCTGCCAACTCTGCAGCGCCTTCGCCATCATCGAGTGTGACGATGGGCACATCTTTTCTGGGAAGTTTGCTAAACGCATCGACTTCAAGACGTGACAACGGAAAGTTAGCCGCAAACAAAGGATGCTCTTGAGCATGGGGATCTTCTTCACGAATATCTAGCAGTGCAACTTCTTCTTTTTTAAGTAGCTTATTTCGAACAAATGCGTAGTCTTGATATTTGATGGACATGGGTTTCTCTCTTGATTTTTGTTGATGCCGGCTGATGCTGGATGCGGGGAGTAGGGGTCATATTGCTACCTCACTCCAGCGCTCCATTTTTAGATCTTGAGGCCACCCCTGAGGGAGGGTGCCGAAAGCACGATTTTGAGCCTGAAAAACGACTTATTGATGATTTTCACGTGTGTCTCCGTTAGTTTTTTTGTTTTTTGTATTTTGTAGGATTTATAGCATCTAAGAGTTATCCCTGATATCGCCGATCAAATCCTGTGGTTTTTATAGGGATATACTAATTCTGAGCTGATTACTCACACATTGAACGGTTACATAGGAGACAAGATGTCACAACACGATACATTGTTGGCTGCTTTCGAAACTTATAAAGCAGAAAACGAAAAGTTTATTGAAAAGGGTGTTAAGGCATCCGCTGCGCGTGCTCGTAAGGCTTTGCAAGAAATTGCTGGGGCTTGCAAAGAGCGTCGTAAAGAAATTACAGCCGCTAAAGAAGCGATGGAAGCAAAGAAGTAATTCTTCTTTCTCCGAATTAAATTCAGCCTAGCCCCCAAAAGGAGCTGGGCTTTATTTTTATACGCTGACAGAAAATAAGGTTAACTTCATGGCTCTGCTTCTGACTGGCAGCAAGCCTTGATATTCTGGGCTGCTAGCCCATGCCTGGGAGTCCGATAGGCTCGGAAACTCTAGCTCCACAAATGCACTAAACGAATCGCACTCCAATTCATTCCAGAGGAATGAATGAAATGATCCTCGGCTTGCAATTTTCCCTTGATATAGGGCTACCGTAGCCCCTACTTGAGACCGATACTCCTCAAATGCCTCTGGGTCATTTACCTGAATGAGGCCAATCACTTTAATCCCCATGATATCCCCCGAAAAAATTTATCAAGTTCATTAAAGCAATACCTCTAGAAATTGATTTTGCTTGCCGGTCATTTTTCCAATGACACAGGCACTAGTAAAGCCATGCTGTTTAAAGATCTCTATCACAGCGCTTACGGCATCTGCGCTACAAGAAACCAATAGGCCACCACTAGTCTGAGGATCAGTAAGAAGGGCTTGTTGTGCAGGGCTAAATTGTTTTGGTAAATGGACTTGTGAGCCGTAGCTTTGCCAGTTGCGATCCGATGCGCCCGTAATGACTCCCTGATCAGCTAGATCCTGAACATGAGAAAGCAGGGGTACTTGTTGCCAGTCAATTTGCGCAGTCAGTTTTGAAGCGCGAGCCAATTCCAAAGTATGGCCTGCTAAGCCAAAACCGGTCACATCAGTTAAGGCATGTACGCCAGCCAGTTTAGCTAGGTCTGGACCAGCAGAATTTAACTTAGTTGTGTTGGCGATCATCTCTTGGTATCCCGCACCATCGAGCAGATCTTTCTTGAGGGCGGCAGATAGAATGCCCACTCCCAATGGTTTGCCTAAAATGAGTACATCATCAGCCTCAGCAGCAGCATTACTCTTCACGAGTTTGGGGTCAACAATACCGATAGCAACTAAGCCGTAAATGGGTTCAACTGAATCAATCGTGTGACCGCCAGCAATCGGAATTCCGGCAGATCTACAGGCTTCAGCACCGCCTTCTAAGATTCGGGCAATGGTTGCATTTGAAAGTACTTTAATTGGCATGCCAACAAGCGCTAAGGCAAATATTGGAGTACCGCCCATGGCATAAATATCGCTGATGGCATTCGTGGCAGCAATCTTGCCAAAATCAAATGGATCATCCACGATTGGCATAAAGAAATCCGTTGTGGCAACAATCGCTTGCGACTCATTGATTTGATATACGGCGGCATCATCTGAGGTCTCAATACCAATCAAGAGCTCTTTAGGAAACGGTAGTTGTGGAACGCTTTTCAGAATCTCCGAGAGAACTCCGGGGGCGATCTTGCAGCCACAGCCACCGCCATGGGAGAGTGAGGTTAAACGGGGCTCTTGAGGGCTTTGGGTATTCATATCAATTAACTATACGTATTAATGCTTGCAATATTAACGGAAATCTATTGATTGAAACTTCGCTTTGGCGGGCTGCTCCGTTTTGCCGCGGGTTTGCCTCCGCCATTGCCGCCACCAGCACTACCCGGTCTAGGCTTGCGAGATTGTTGGTGCTGTTGGCTTCGTAATTGGATTGGTTGCGCCACGGCATTAGGATCTGGCTCAAATCCAGCTATCACTTCTTGCGGTAGTTTTTGCTTGATGAGCTTTTCAATATCGCGGAGCATTTGATGTTCATCAACGCAGACTAAAGACACAGCAACCCCATTTGAACCTGCTCTACCGGTTCTACCGATGCGGTGAACATAATCTTCAGAGACATTGGGTAAGTCATAGTTCACAACATGGGGCAATTGATCAATATCGATACCGCGTGCGGCAATATCAGTAGCAACTAAGACGATGATTTTCCCATCCTTAAATTCTGCTAAGGCTTTAGTGCGAGCGCTTTGACTTTTATTACCATGAATGGCCATGGCAGTGATGCCATCTTTTTCCAACTGGGTCACTAATTTATTGGCACCATGTTTGGTGCGAGTAAATACGAGCACTTGTTGCCACTGATTGGATTTAATCAAATGCGCTAACAAAGGATGCTTTTGGTTTCTGTCTACTGGGTGGATGAGTTGAGCAATTGCTTCATTGGTGCTATTACTACGTGCCACTTCAATTAAGGCTGGTGAATTGAGTAAGCCATCTGCCAAAGCTTTGATCTCGGTAGAGAAGGTGGCTGAAAACAATAAGTTCTGACGTTGCTTTGGTAGTGCAGCCAAAATCTTTTTAATGTCACGCAAGAAGCCCATATCCAGCATGCGATCAGCTTCGTCCAGAACGAGGATTTCAATATTGGCAAGTGAAACGCAGTTTTGTGACATCAAATCTAGTAAGCGACCTGGTGTTGCTACCAAAATGTCCAAGCCAGCTGCAATAGCCTTGATTTGAGGATTAGCGCCGACACCGCCAAAGATGACAGTGGATTTTAGGCCAGTGTATTTGCCGTAAGTCACAACAGACTCTTGAACTTGAGCAGCTAACTCGCGAGTAGGAGTCAGAATCAATACGCGTAATTGACGTTTGCCACTTGCCTTGGAGGTGCTGCTTAAGCGCTGCAAAATGGGCAGGGTAAAGCCTGCAGTTTTGCCAGTGCCGGTTTGGGCTGCTGCGAGTAAATCTCCACCTTTTAATACGGCAGGAATAGATTTTTCTTGAATGGGGGTAGGGCTGGTATAGCCTTCCTCGCTAATAGCGCGAAGGATGGATTCTGATAAACCAAGATCTGTAAATAACATAGGGGCCAAATAAATATTGACCCGTATTCAATTAAACGACTATCCCGGTCAATGGGGTGAGCTGCCACACTTACAGTGTTTGCAGAAAGAGAGTCTATTTTAAGCTATCAAACCCTATTGCTTGCTGTATTCCAAAGATTGGGTGTTACAGAATTCGCATACCCCGAGATAAATAATTTTTCCGTGCCTGTAGTTGGGTCAAATACTGCTCGCTCAATGCGCCCAATATTTCCGCCATATACATGAATGCTGATTGAGGTTTGATCGCTTAAGGCATTCTCGACCACGTGAATATCATGTGTATTGGGAGATACGGTAGCAACTTGACCTGGCTGGCAAAGGAATGACTCATCTGCTTTATAGCTGCCATCAGTCTGTTGGTGATAGTCAGCACTGCGTTCTTGCCCTCGTAGCTGTCCAACCATGCCCCAAACGGTATGATTATGTAATGGTGTTTTTTGACCGGGACCCCAAACAAAGCTGACTACTGAAAAGCGATCGAGTGGATCTGCATAGAGAAGGTACTGTTGGTAGTACTGGGGATGGGCTTTGCAAAATTCCTCCGGTAGCCAGTCATCCACGGCAACTAAATTCTCCAAGAGCGCTTTTCCTTTGGAGAAAATGATCTCTTCACTGGGCTTGGTCTCTAGTAGTATCGCCAGCTCTTTAACGAAAGTCAGTAACTTGCCTTCTTGCATATATGCTCCAGGATTGAGGTACTACTGATTAGCTGAAAACAGCCAATCGGGGAAGCCCTTCGGTTTGAGGGTGGTGGTATCAACGCAGACAATATGTAGAACTGCGCTGGCAATCAGCTCAGGCTCCATGCCTTCAACAATGCGTTTTGCAGTTTGCTTGACAGCAATTTGGGTTCTGCCGCGATTCTCAATAACTTGATCAATGCTCAGAAGATCATCTAAGCGTCCAGGCCGATGAAAATTCATGGTGATTTCTCGAACTGGGAGAACAATGCCGAACTCATTCACCAGTTTTGTTGGGCTTAGACCTCTTTGCTGGAGCCACTCCGAGCGACTTCTCTCAAAAATCTCTAAATAGCGAGCGTGATACACAAATCCGGCTGCATCAGTATCTGAGTAGCAAACTCGAAAGAGGAAGGGCGGGTTAGTGGCTTGGGTGGATTGAGTCATGATGAATGAAGTGTCTTTAGATATTGAGAATCATATCGCGATGTGCGATGCCTGCCTCGTCGTAAATATCACCTTGTGCAATAAACCCAAACTGCTCATAAAAAGGAATAGCTGATAACTGGGCATGGAGCTCAATTTTCACCATGTTTTGAGAGGTCGCCTGTTGAAGTAAGGTGCGAAGTAGTTGAGTGCCAATTCCACCCCTGCGGTATGCAGCCAGTACCGCCATGCGTCCAATTCTGCCAATGTTCCCAGGCATTGTGACTAGGCGTGCAGTGCCAATGGCTTGAGAGTCAAGGTAGGCAAGAGCATGCTGTGCGAGCGGGTCAAATTCATCTAGCTCCATATCCTCTGGAACCCCTTGCTCTTCAATAAACACGCACTTTCTTATTAAATAGGCCTCGTTCTTAGCCTCTTGCCAGGGTTTAATCAAGATCACGTGCAGTCTCTTTGCTGTGTATGTTGAGGTGAATGGCTCATTAAACATCTAATGTAGCAAATTGCACCTATATAAGCTTTAAATATTAGCCCCAAGGCTTATCACCAAGCCACTTCATGGGTAAAATGGAAGAGCGGGCTAGCTTAGCAATGCCCCATAAAACCTTTATCTAGGAGTTATTTTGAAGAAATCTTTATTAGCTACATTAGTTGCATCACTCGGTTTAGTTGTTGGAAGTTCGGTATTTGCTCAAGCACCGGCAAAGATGTTGCCTTTGGCTGCAGAAGCTGTTGTATTGACTGCCACTGTTGATTCAGTGGATGTAAAGAAGCGCATTGTCGTTTTGAAGGATGTGAATGGCAATCTGGCACAAATGAATGTATCCAAGCAAGTGAATGACTTGGATAAAGTAAAGAAAGGCGATCTGTTCGTAGTTGAGCATGCTCAAGCGATTGCAGTTGGCTTGGTTGCAGCACCAAAAGATGCCAAGCCAGGCGTTTCTGGCGTTCGCTCAGTAGTAGTAGCAGGTAAGGGTTCTGCTAAGCCATTTGAAGAAACGACTGATACTGTTTATGCCACAGTGAAGATCAGCACAATTGATGCAAAGACCCGTGTTGTCACTTTCACATTGCCATCAGGTGAGAAGCAAAAAGTGAAGGTTGATCAAAGCGTGTTAGGTCTTGAGAAATTCAAGGCTGGCGATGACGTTATGGTTGAGTTCGTTGATGACACAGCGATTGGCTTTGTAACACCAAAGAAATAAGCAAAGAAAGAAGCATTAAAAACTACTTCAGCATGAGTCATGCTGGAGCAGTAAAGAAAAAGGCCCGCTATGCGGGCCTTTTGCATACCGAATAAAAGATTAAGCGTCTTTAGCAATCATGACATCAGAAGCTTTGATTACAGCCCAAGCTTGATCGCCAACTTTAAGTTTGAGTTCATCTACTGCCTCATTGGTAATAGAGGCAGTAACGATATGGCCAGAGCCAATATCGATTTTCACGTGAGAGGTGGTTTGACCCATTTTGAGCTCAACCACTTTGCCGCTGAGAGTATTGCGTGCGCTGAGTTTGACTTTAAGTTCCATGATTTCTCCTAGTGGACGTATTGTTTAGCATAGGTAGCATCATTGTAGAGGGCCTCCTTGTATTGCGACTTGCCATAATTGCGAATGATCGCCTGACCCTCATCTGACGCTACAAATCGGATGAAATTAGCAGCAATATCGCGATTCTCAGTTGCACCTACGGGAGCAACTAAAGCATCGTAGGTATTGACTAGGTAAGGATCCCCGCGATAAAGAATTTGCAGATCAGGAGCGACATTTTTCTCTGCCACCCAGGTGCTGCTATCTGTCATGAAATAGGCTTTATCTGCATTCGCCCTTTTAAGCGATGCTGTCATAAAGTCATTGGTCACGATGTACCAATTTCCCTCGGGTGTGATTCCAGCCTTTTTCCAAATATCCATTTCTTTTTGATGTGTACCGGATTTATCCCCTCGAGAGATAAAGTTAGCCTGCAAGTTCGCGATCTTTGCATAAGCATCTGCACCACTGCTAGCAGATTTAATTTTTGCCGCATCCGCTTTAGGCCCAACGATATAAAACTCATTAGAGCCAATGAGCGTTCTCCCGGTTGCCCAACCTTCAGCAATAGCTTTGTTCACACCAGCTGGTGCATGCACCATGATCATGTCAACCTGCTGTGTCTTAAGTAAGTTGAGGGAGGCGCCGCTTCCCGCCTTAATCCACACCAGGCGCGCACCTTCCTTCTTGTCAAAGGCCTCACCAAGTTGCTGTAGTAAGCCTAATTCCCCAGGGCTACCGGTTGCCAATTTAAAACTCTTGGAACCCTGACCATAGGTGGCTTCTACTTTTGGGGGGCTGGATTGCGCTAGCGATGTTTGCATTCCAAGTCCCATTAATAAAGTGGCAAAAAGTGCGCTGATGAATTGGTGTGAATTTTTCATCTAAATTATTTCTTTGCGTTCGGGAAGAAGAGTTGCTCGCCACCAATTTGGTAACTAGCAATTACGTCTTGCCCGTTCTTGGAAGTAATCCAGTCAATAAATTCTTGGCCTTCAGCTTTTTTCACATGTGGGAATTTTGCTGGGTTAACCAACATCACGCCATATTGATTAAATAGCTTTGGATCGCCTTGAACCAGAATTGTTAAATCGCCACGGTTCTTGAAAGAGAGCCAGGTTGCGCGATCAGTCAGGATGTAGCCATTCATTGCTGAAGCAGTATTGAGCGCTGGACCCATGCCTGAACCAGTTTCTTTATACCAGGCGCTTGGAGCTACTGTAATGCCGGCATCTTTCCAATAGCGTAATTCTGCTGCGTGTGTGCCGCTCTTATCCCCGCGAGATACAAATGGTGCCTGAGCTGCTGCAACTTTCTGAAATGCTGCTTTGATATCTTTTCCGCCTGCAATTTTAGCTGGGTCAGACTTTGGCCCAACCAACACAAAGTCGTTGTACATAACTTCAGTACGTTTTGTACCAAAACCTTCGTTCACAAACTTTTCTTCAGCAGGCTTGTCGTGTACAAACACTACATCGGCATCACCGCGACGACCGATATCTAATGCTTGACCAGTTCCAACTGCAACCACTTTGACATCAATACCAGTCTTCATTTTGAAGATAGGCAACATAAATCCAAAAAGACCAGATTGCTCTGTAGAGGTTGTGGATGACACAACAATACTTTTCTCTTGCGCGTAAGCACAATTGCTGAAAAGTGCTACCGCAGTAATGGCGGTTGCTAATAATCTATTAAATGAGAATTTCATTTGAGTTCACTTTCATTGAGTGTGTTCGGTTAAGATTTGTCATATTACAAAACATGAATATGCAAAAAATTACATATGAGAATTCAGATTCGGCCGACCCTAGTTTTTGGTAGCAAAAACACTAAAGACCCGGCTATCGTTGATTTGGTGTGGTTAACGGCTTTGCTTAAAGACATTGAGCATGGCAAAACACTGATGTCTGCCTGCAAGAAAATGGGCCTGTCCTACAGAAATGTTTGGCAAAAGCTAAATGATGTTGAACAAGCACTTGGTTTCAAGCTCATCGATAGGGTGAGGGGGCATGGCTCCCAGCTATCAGAATATGCTCGGTATTTGATTCAATTTACTGAAGACTTTGATCAAAAGACAATGCGTTTGGGTCAATCTAGTCTCTCGCACTTAGAAGAAGGATTTTCCCAATTTCGAGTTAAAGATAAAAAACAGCTGCGCTTTGCTAGTAGTAGCGATCCCATTATTCAAAAGGCTGTTTTCGAAATTGGTGGATTTGAGCTCATTACAGCTGGATCAGGTGAGGCCTTGGAGCGCTTACTCAACTATGAGGTGGATATTGCAGGTTTCCATGTCTCCGATCCACAAAGCTCTCAAATTATTTCTAAACGGTTGCAAAAAGAGGGGATGCAAATATTTCCTGTAATGAAACGTGTGCAGGGTTTATTGGTGGCCAAAGGCAATCCGCTCAACATTATTTCAATCAAAGATCTACTGAGACCAAAGATTCGCTTTATCAATCGACAGAAAGGTTCCGGTACGCGCTTACTCCTAGACACCATTTTGGCCAAAGAAGGTATGGTTGCTCAGGGTATTAAAGGTTACGAGAACGAAGAATTCACCCACTCCGCAATTGCTACGGCGATATTAGCCAAAAAGGCAGATGTGGGTATGGGAGTGAAAAGCGTTGCCCTGGAGAATGGTTTAGATTTTATTCAACTCAAGGACGAAATCTTTTTTCTAGCTATGAGCGAGGAATTAAGCGTCAACACTGACCTTGCAAAACTCATTCGGAAAATCCGAGTCCTCTCGGGTGCTAGCCCAGGCTATAAATCGATTGGACTAAAGAAGCAGATTGCTGGCTGGCTCTAGCCTGTGAATCAACCCCTGTAAATCAACCCAATAGACCTCCATCCAATCTTGCTTTTATCTGGAATAGCACATTGGTTTAAAAATTGAGATAAATTGTAGGAATGATCAACATTCTCTATTTCTATTGATATGAATTTATCTCTTCGCCCCTGGATTCTTGCCCTTGGTGTTCTAAGCTTTTCTGCCTTTGCCGAGCCTGGCGAGAATACCTATAAACAAGTTTGTGCTGCCTGTCACGGCTCTGGAGTCTTAAATGCTCCCAAGCTGGGTGATAAGGCTAAGTGGGCCCCATTGATTGCAGAGGGGCAAGCCACTCTGACAGCCCATGCATATGTTGGTGTTAGGGGTATGCCTGCTAAAGGAGGCAATCCTAACCTCACAGTAGAGGGCTTCTCCGATGCTGTGGCATACATGGCTAATAAAGCGGGTGGTAACTGGAAAACGCCCGATGCAAAAACTTTGGCCGCCATTAATAAAGAAATTGAAGCGCGCAAAGCTAGCTTAAATAAGAAGCCGTAATAAGATCTAGCAGCGCATGAATTTACAGCCACATCAGATTGAGATTATTGGTTACTGCGCTGCGTTTCTAACAACAATTGCCTTTCTTCCACAGGCTATTCAATCCTGGCGCACTCGAGATCTCTCTGGGATCTCTGTGGGAATGTATAGCCTATTCACTACTGGGGTAGGTTTATGGCTTATTTATGGCCTCATGATTGAGACCTGGCCTTTAATTTTGGCCAATGCCTTAACTTTTGCTCTAGCTTTAAGTATTTTGCTTCTCAAGCTGCGCACCAAAGATCCAAAATGACCTTCTTTTAAGTAGTGTCATAATTCATTTACAAAATATTTATAAAAAATTTGGCACCCATTAGAAAGGCTTTTATGAGCACTGCATACGTCATTGACCCACCAATCATCCCATCTCTTCCGGTGGTGGGTGACACCCGTCGGTTTGCTGTGAATCGTATCTATTGTGTTGGCCGTAACTATGCTGACCATGCACGCGAGATGGGTCATGATCCCGATCGGGAACCCCCATTCTTTTTTATGAAGCCAGCCAATTCGATCGTGACAGACGGTAAGGATATGCAATACCCCAATCTGTCGAATGATGTTCATCATGAAATTGAGATGGTTGTTGCTATCGGTAAGGGTGGCGCCAATATTTCTGCGGATAAGGCTTTAGAGCATGTATATGGTTACGGTGTTGGTCTGGATATGACACGTCGTGACCTACAGGGTGAGGCTAAGAAAATGGGGCGCCCTTGGGATACCGGTAAAGCCTTTGATCAATCCGCTCCTTGTGCTGCGCTGACTCCTGCTGCTCAGTTCGGACATCCGAGTAAGGGCACAGTAAAGCTATTAGTCAATGGTGAAGTGCGCCAAGAGGGTGATCTCAATCAACTGATCTGGAATGTTCCCGACACTATCGCTTATCTCTCCACCTTATTTACTCTTGAACCAGGTGATTTAATTATGTCTGGTACACCTGCAGGTGTTGGCCCCGTTAAAAAGGGTGATGTACTTGAGGGTAGCGTCGAGGGACTTACTCCACTCAAGATTAAGATTGTTTAATTCAAACAATCGCTCTTTAAAACTACTTACCAAGCCATCTTGGCGGGCGTCCTTCAAGGAAGGCATTAACCCCTTCTTTGAAGTCGACGCTGTTGTAAGTTTCTCGCATCAGTTCGGTGCAGTCCGGTAAATTGCTTTCCATCAAACGCGCTAAGGTCACTTTGCTCGCTTTTTGAGTAATTGGCGCAAGTGCAGCTAATTTTTTGGCCAGGGCTTCAGTCGCCTCAGCAATCTCTTCTGGTGAAGTTGTTTGATAAAGGTAGCCTAAGTTCAATAGCTCGGGGGCTCTAACGAGTTCCGCAGTCAATAGCATGCGTTTGACCATGGGCACGCCTAAGTGATTGGCGATCCAGGATAGGTTACTCGGCGACAAACAATTACCTAAGGTTTTTGCTACCGGAATTCCAAAGCGCGCATCAAGAGTGGATATTCTGAAGTCACAAGCAGTAGCAATCAGTAAGCCACTGCCAACCGCCAATCCTTCGATCAGCGCAATGGTTGGAATAGGTAAGTGTTGCAAAGAATGAAAAATAGCATCTACTGCAACTTCATAAGCTTCGTTTTCTTGTAGATCAACAAATTGCTGAATATCGCTACCCGACACAAATGCCTTGTCACCAGCGCCTCGAAAAATAGCCACCCTGATCTCTGGTCTATTTGCTATGTCATCGCAAATTCGCTTGAGCTCTTCGTACATTGGCCAGCTTAAGGCGTTGCGTGCCGCAGGATTGTTAAAGGTAATGCGGGCAATGGAGCCATCGAGCTGGAAGTCGACACTGGGCGAGGTGGTGTTCATGAGTGCATTCTATACAAAAGACCCTTTGGAGCACTTGTTTTTCAAGCTAGAACCCACCTGCGATAGAATTCTTCTATGTATATGTTTCTACCTTTCCTGACAGCTTTGATCGGTCTTGCCCTTGTATGGTTTGAGAAGCGTCTGGCAGGTTTGGTGATGCTGGCTATTACCGTCGGTATCCTGATGTTGTGGTTCCGAGTTCATGCCACTAATCATCTCAATATCAGTCTCTGAGAAAAATGAGTAAACACTCTTTCTCTTCTTTTCCCTCTTTAGCTGCGCTTGGCAATCAATTAGCCTTAGCTGGGATCATTGGCATGCTGTCCTATGCCTTTATTGATCAACTCTATTTTGGCGAGTTACCTTGCCCGCTGTGTTTAATGCAGCGCATGGGTTTTATCATCATCGGCTTCGCTCTGGTATTGAATATCCGCTGTGGCGCTCATTCTTCTCATTACGGCTGGGGAATCATTGGTGGTTTGGTAGGGATGATGGTGTCTTTGCGCCAAGTACTTTTGCATATCTTGCCGGGCGATACAGGATTTGGAAAAACTTTCTTAGAGTTGCATTTTTATACTTGGGCTTATGTAGGCTACGTTGGATTATTAGCAGGTCTAGCTATTTTATTGATGCTGCCTAATCGTGATGTGCGCTCACGATCCCTATTTGCAAATGTTTTAGTGATTACATTTATTCTTCTGGTCTTTGCTAATCTGGCATCCACGCTACTGGAGTGTGGCATTGGTCCTTGCGCTGATGATCCTGTTAAATACGATGGATTAATTTGGTTGCGCTCGCGTTTTGGCATTTAAAAAATCGCAAGTAAATTGATGATGATTACTTCTAAGGTGGTGAAGGCTCTAGCTATCGTTTTGGCCTGCCTGAGCTTTGCCAGTGCCGCTCAATCTCAAACAGCTAAATCCAATACTGCTTGGCCTAAACAAGCGATTCGTATTGTGGTGACATTTACTCCTGGTGGAGCGCCTGATATTTTGGCGCGCGTGCTTGCTGAGAGTTGGCAACAAAGTCTAGGGGTGCCAGTCCTCGTAGAAAATCGTCCCGGCTATGGCGGCAATATTGGTGCTGACCTAGTGGCAAAGAGTGAGCCAGACGGCTACACGCTCCTGATTGGGACGGTGGGTATCCATACTATCAATGGCGCTCTTTATGACAAGATGTCTTTTCATCCGATCAATGATTTCACGCCCATTAGCTTTTTAGCGAGTACGCCTAACGTGCTCGTGGTGAATAAAAAATTGGGCGTGAGT
The DNA here is from genome assembly GCF_018688455.1 of Polynucleobacter sp. AM-7D1. Lineage (NCBI taxonomy): Bacteria > Pseudomonadati > Pseudomonadota > Betaproteobacteria > Burkholderiales > Burkholderiaceae > Polynucleobacter > Polynucleobacter sp. AM-7D1. Next base: position 1,152,001 of record NZ_CP061319.1, on the reverse strand, counting down.
AATCTGCATGAACTGATTGAGTTGGCCAAATCAAAACCTAATGAACTGACTTTTGGTTCTTCTGGTGTTGGCACCTCCTTGCATATGTCAGGTGAGCTCCTAAAAGAAATGACCGGAGTGCAGATTCGACATATTCCGTATAAGGGAAGGGCGCAATCTTTACCTGATCTCATTAGTGGTCGGATTTCGATGCTCTTTGATAATCTGTCCTCCTCACTTTCTTTAATCAAGGCAGGGGAGATTCAGGCTTTGGGAGTTACCTCGCTAAAACGCTCTCCAGCAGCGCCTGAGATTCCGACGATGGCAGAGCAAGGCTTGCCTGGATTTGAGGCAACATCATGGTTCTCGCTGATGGCACCAGCCAATCTCCCATCTGACCTGCAAAAACGCTTAAATACCTTAACCCGCCAAACCCTGAATCAAGCGGAAGTCAGAAATAAGCTACTCGCAAGCGGGCTAGATCCTGCCCCTGGAAGCCCACAAGCGCTATCTAAATTGATTCAATCTGAGACCAATAAATGGGGTAGAGTGATTTATAAATCAGGCGCAAAATTAGAGCAGTGAGTATCTAGAGGTAATTAACAAATATTCAAATAAAAGCCCAAATCCTGTCAGCCTAGATTTGGATCAAGCGTTAAAGGTAGTAGGAGGCGACCAATTAATGGGGTCCACTATGAAAACAAGCCATAAGCAATACAACTCAGTTGTGTCTAAGGTAGTTCTGATGCTCTTTGCAGCAGTAGGTCTATTTGCTCTTGCTCCTGTCTCAGCTCAAGCGGGTAATGTTGGCTGGGCAGTCTCTGTTGGCGGTGGATACGGAGGTGGCTATGGCGGCGGTTGGCGTCCAGCAGCATACGGCCCTGGTTGGGGTGGTGGCTGGGGTCCAGGCTGGCGTGGTGGATATTATGGCTCCGGCTATGGCTACCCTTATGCTGCTGGCTACTATGCACCACCCGTGGTTTACGCAGCTCCGCCTGTGGTCACTTATGCAGCGCCTCAGCAACCCATGGTCTTGGCTTCTCAACCACAGGCTCCAGTTTGGTATTACTGCGAAGCAAGCGCGCAATACTTTCCGTATGTACAAAGTTGCGCATCGGGCTGGGAAACTCGACCAGCAGCGCCACCCTCTAGTAGTGCGAACACAAGACAGCGCAATCAAAATTAACAGAATTTAATGCTTTAACTGATTTAAGGAATCAATATGAAACGTGCTGTACTGACTTTAGCCATCATCAGCTCTTTAGCCGCTTGCGTATCCGCACCAACTGGCCCAACGATCGCAATCATGCCGCGCGAAGGGAAGCCTTTTGAAGTCTTTCAGCAGGATGATCAACAGTGTCGTGAGTTTGCTGCGAATGCAATTAAAGATACTAGTAATGCAGCGCTCAAAGAGGGTGCGACCAGTGCAGCCATTGGCGCAGCTTTAGGTGCAGCAGCCGGTGCAGTGATTCAGGGTGGAAGCAGCCAGAACATTGGTACTGGTGCAGGCATTGGCTTGCTCGGTGGTGCTGCTATGGGTGCCATGAATTCTTCTGGCAAACAAAATCAAGCTCAAGTCCAATACAACATTGCCTACCAACAGTGCATGTATTCCAAAGGCAATCAGGTTCCTAGCTACCCAACCCAAAGCTTTGGAAGCAGTAGTAATAATGGATACAACATTCCACAAGGTAAGCCATCGATGCCACCAAATGGTTTCAAGCCAATCCAGTAAATCGGTTTACTGGAATTGAATCTCGACTAAACCTCAACCGGCGGATGCGTTTTCTCGAAGCGTGCCGCCGTTCTTCTAAAGAGGTAGAGTAAGAGTAGTGCAGCCAATCCTAGGCTCATACTGTTACCAGCCCAAAAGCCGTTAGCGCCTTGTAAGAACTCTGGTGTATTGCCAAAAACATTAAAGCCCATCAAGTAGCCACCCCCAAGCCCCACGCCCCAAAGTGAGCCGGCATAAATGACCATCGGCCAGAAGGCAATCCGATAGGCTCGCAGTATGAAGGCTGCTGTAATCTGCAGAGCATCAAAGACTTGATAAAAAGCGATAAACAAAAAGAGTGGAATCGAGAATAATTTCACTTCTTCTGGTGGATCGTATAACTCCAAAAGCTGCACTCTAAAAATCCAGACTGCAATACCGATCAAAACACATAAGCTTGTTGTGAAGAATACCGAGGACCACCCAATTTCCTCAGCACGTTCTTGTTTATCTGCGCCAATCGATTGAGAGACCAGGGTCATCGTCGCAATCGACAGGGATAGTGGCACCATATAAATTACAGTTCCCATATTGGCCACAATTTGATGGCCAGCTAAAGCAGTAGTGCCTAGGCGCGCAATAAAGAGTGACATGAAAGTAAATGAGGTTACTTCAATCAAATAGCTAAAGCCAATAGGCGCACCCAATTTCAAGAGTGTCCAGATGCGATGCCAGTCGGGCCAGCTAAAGCGCGCAAAGATCTTAAATGGCCTGTAAAAGCCATCAAAGAGCACAAAGCCCAGAGTGATGATGAGCCAAAACCAATTGATGATGACGGTAGCAACTGCGCAACCTGGGCCGCCCATACCTTCAATGCCCAGGCCACCATAAATAAATAGCAGATTGAGCGGGAGCTTTAAGCCTAAGCCAATCAGTTGCACCACGGTAATGACTGCTGGCCTGGAGACGGCATTGTGTAATGCCATGAGAACCCGCATTGCCATGCTTGCTGGTAAGCCAATCGCAAGAATATTGAGATACAGCTTCGCTTTACCTTCAATATCTGGTGTGACTTGGGAGATTTGCAGAAGAAGATCGGCATTGAGCAGAATGGCGCCACCCAATACAGTCAGGCCTACTGCTAGCCAAGTGGCTTGACGCACTTCTTCACCAATCTCTCCATAACGCTTGGCACCAAAGAGTTGTCCAGCAATTGGGGCGAGGGCAGAGATGACGCCAGTTAGGCCAACATAGATGCTGATAAAGATGGCGGAGGCCATTGCCAAGGCAGCCAAGTCATCAGCGGAGTAGCGTGCGGTCATGGCGGTATCTAAAACACCAAAGGTAATGACTGCAAGCTGACCAATCAGTAGGGGACCAGCGAGTTTTAGTAGAGAGGGAATATCCTCGCGCAAACGCGATAATTTAAAGTGCAGCACGCTTTATTCTTTACCAGCAGGGGTAATTTGATAGAGGCGCAGACGCTCATCTCGGTCAGATGCGCGGCGATCTTCCCAAAGTAATTCTATTTTCTTTTTGTTGAGGCTGGCGTAAGCCCTAGCCTCTGAAGAGCTATGAGTCAGCATCAGATTGCAGCTAGGATCATCTCGTAGTGGTAGTTTGGTGAAGTAATTAAACGAAGCTAACTGTGCGGGACCTAGATTACTGGTATCGATACACCCCGGTGTGTTGGCAATCATTTGCACCAGGCGATCAGATACATCGCGATAGGTCTTTGCATAGTTAATTGTTGGCAACCAAAGCGTCATCAATAAAACCCACATCAAGGTGGTTCCAGAGGCAGAGATAATCAGGCAGCGCCAGATTTCTTTTGGAGCGCGCGATGTTCTCCAGCGAACGATGGCTAACCAAACACCAGTAATGATGAGGGCAATCACAAAACCAAAGTAATTAAACTGCGCCTGAAAGCCTGGCAGGAGTCTTGCTAAATTGGCAGCTGTCGATTCAGGGAAGCCAGTCACTTTTGCAAGCCAAATAATCCAAATGGCCAAAGCGATCATGGTGAAGCTAAACATCGCAAACCAATCGATAAAGCTAATGAGGTTACGCTTGAGTATTGGTAAGCTAAATGCAGCAATGATCGACAGGCTCGGAATCAAAATGATGAGATCATGTTCATTCGCCTCAAGGCGGAAGAGAACATAAATCAAGCAACCAATAAATAAACTTAGCGGAATGCACAGATGCGGCGCACGCCATTGGCCTGCCTCTTTGACTCGACCCCAGTGGGCAAGAGAGATGATGGCTAGCGGCCAAACCGGCCAAGCGTAAGCCCAGAAGTTAACACTCAAAAATCCGAGAGATTCAATGGAAGGCCTTGCACGCATCTCTGGCATATTGCGCCAGCCTTCTTCGGCGATATGACGCCACTCTGGAGTGATATTACCTAGGTACCAAAGCGCGGGCCAAATCGCAAAACCAATCAAGCCTAAAACTGTACTAGTTAAAGTCCAACGAAAGCGTAATTTCGCATTACTCGCAATCACCGCAATGATGGTGGAGCTGACAACAATTAAGCTAAGTGTGAGATTGCCGGAGAGTGCAACAATCGCAATGCCAAGACCAGTCCATAAGCCACCTTGCCAAGGCTTATCTAATCCACGCACTGTGCCATACAAGACAATGCTGATACCCATCAGTTGAGCCATCATTGGTGTAGTCTCATGTGCACGTTGTGCAAGACCGACGCAAGCCAAGAATATCAATAGCGCACCATCGGCTAAAGTCATTCCATAGTTTTTACGACCAGGCTGACCACCCACTGCTAAGACCATAGGCTGAACTTCTTGACGACGCCCTAATAGGTAAGTCGCATACCAAATAGCGAGAGCAGCAGCGAAGAAGCAGATTGCTGCATAGAGACGTGCAGCATTGGCTATGCCAATCCAAGGACCAAAGAGATCCATGAGGGTGGCACCTAGCCAGTAAGGAAAGGGTGCGCCCAGAGAAACATCGCGTCCTGCAAGATGCGGAACAATCCAATCGAGTGCTTTGCCGCTTTGCAAAGTCCACATGCCACCAAATCCGATGGCGTCTTCATTCTTCCAAGGATCGCGTGCAAAAAGACCGGCAAAACCATAGACCAAAGTCAACGCAAAAATAATGATGCGTGGAATAGAGGTGGTAGCAGCGGCAGTGAGTTTGACCATAGAAAACTAGCAATAAAAAAGGCAGCAAACGCTGCCTTGATTATCTCGCAAGGGAGGGTGAATACTGAATATCCAAACCCCAGCCCCTTTGTAGAGTAAGTCTATTACTTCTTCTTAGCTGGCTTTTCAGCAGCTTTAGCTTCTGCAGCGGCAGCTTTTTTCTCAGCCGTTTTAGCAGCGCCATCACCGGTAGCTTTAGCAACAGCTTTAGTACCGAATTTCTGACGGAATTTCTCAACACGACCGGCTGTATCCATAATCTTCTGGGTACCAGTGTAGAAAGGGTGTGACTCAGATGAAGTCTCGATCTTGGCCAATGGATATTCATTGCCATCTTCCCACTTGATTGTCTCTTTAGTAGACATAGTGGAGCGAGTCTTGAAGCTGAAGTTATTAGAAACGTCTACAAAGACGATTTCACGATATTCGGGGTGAATGCCAGGTTTCATTATTAAGTCCTATTAGCAGGCAGCCGTTTAGGTCCAAAGACCCAAATACTTACCCAGTTAAATGCAAATTATTAAAGCGGTAAAAGCGAAATTATGCCATGAAATCAACAACAAAGCCCACTTTTACCGACTCTGAGAGCCTAAATTAGCCGCCCTTACGCATTAAATCGAAGAATTCACCATTATTTTTGGTGGATTTGAGCTTATCAACAATGAAGTTCATTGCCTCGATATCGTCCATATCAGCCAATAATTTACGTAAAACCCAGATTTTTTGGAGGTTTTCAGCTTTAACCAGCAACTCTTCACGGCGCGTACCGGATTTGTTGAGGTTAATTGATGGGTAAACACGGCGCTCAGCCAAACGACGCTCAAGGTGTACTTCCATATTGCCAGTACCTTTGAACTCTTCGTAGATCAGGTCATCCATACGGCTACCTGTTTCAATCAAGGCAGTGGCGATGATGGTGAGTGAGCCACCTTCTTCCACGTTACGTGCTGCACCGAAGAAGCGCTTTGGACGTTGTAATGCGTTGGCATCCACACCACCAGAGAGTACTTTTCCAGATGAAGGAATCACGGTGTTGTAAGCACGAGCAAGGCGGGTAATCGAATCAAGCAGGATGATGACATCTTTTTTCATCTCCACTAAGCGCTTGGCTTTTTCGATCACCATCTCAGCAACTTGTACGTGACGCACCGCTGGTTCATCAAATGTAGAGGCAACGACTTCACCGCGTACAGAGCGCTGCATTTCAGTAACTTCTTCAGGACGCTCATCTACCAACAATACGATCAAGATCGCATCTGGGTTGTTTGCAGAGATTGCATGAGCGATGTGCTGCATCATCACGGTCTTACCGGATTTCGGTGAAGACACGATCAAGCCACGCTGGCCATAGCCAATCGGGGAGATCATATCGATAATGCGGCCAGTTAAATTCTCTTCAGCCTTGATATCACGCTCTAATTGAACAACGCGATTTGGATGCAAAGGCGTTAAGTTCTCGAACATGATGCGATTCTTTAAAGCCTCTGGAGGCAAACCGTTGATCTTGTCTACCTTAACCAGGGCAAAGTAACGTTCACCATCCTTAGGGGTGCGAACCTCGCCCTCAACGCTATCACCCGTATGCAGGTTAAAGCGGCGGATCTGAGCAGGTGAGATATAGATATCGTCTGGAGAAGCCATATAGGAGGCATCTGGGGAGCGTAAGAAACCAAAGCCATCAGGCAACACTTCCAAAGTGCCGTCACCGAAAACGGATTCACCTTCCTTGGCGCGTTTCTTGAGAATGGCAAACATCAACTCCTGTTTGCGCATACGCTGCGTATTTTCAATCTCCAGGCTGGCTGCCATTTCAAGCAGAGCGGATACGTGGAGGACTTTGAGTTCAGATAATTGCATGTGGTTCTCGGGTGTAGATAAGGATGTAAATGTGTTTTGAGGTATCGCTGTCTAGACGAACATCAGACAGATTGGAAAAACAGAATTTTGGGGAGTTTGCTAAAAAAGAAGGGGGAGGGAAATTACTGGGAATCTTGCTAGAAATCGGAGCACTGAAAGTGCGATGAATTAGATACTACACTAAAAACAGTTAAAAACCACAGGCTCACCCAGTGAACCTGTGACCTGGGACTATTTACAGATGACTATCAATAAATGCAGTCAGCTGGGATTTAGCCAAAGCGCCTACTTTTTGAGCAGCAACAGTGCCGTTCTTAAAGAGGATCAATGTTGGGATGCCACGAATATTGAACTGGGCAGGAACGCCTTGGTTCTCATCTACGTTCATCTTTGCAATTTGGATCTTGTCGCCATACTCACCAGCCAGCTCTTCAAGGATAGGGCCGATCATCTTGCAAGGACCACACCACTCAGCCCAGAAGTCGAGGAGAACAGGTTTATCGGACTTGAGAACGTCTTGCTCGAAAGAAGCGTCAGTTACGTATTTGATGCCGGCACTCATGAAAATTCCTTAATTAGTCTTATTTAGTTTTATATAGTTATTGCACTACAACGCTTATATTAGCAATAAGCCACACTTTCTGCCTAAATTCTCATAATCCGCTCACAAAATAACCCTAAAGCCAGCCCTAGACACACTACCCCACTAAGCATGTCGCGCCCATTTCCAACCCTAAAAGAGCAAAAGCAGCCTCATGCTTGGGCAATAGCGCCTAATGCCAGTGCCCTGAAATCGCTTGCCGAGGGTATTTGGAATTGTGCGATGCAAACGAAGCAGCGCCCTTTAGTGGTTCTGAGTACTGCGGGCCCATTAATGGGGGTGAGAGCCGCCCTAGAAAAATATCGACCTAAAGACCTGCCGAGTCATATTGCTTTTTTACCCCAGGTGATGAGTTTTAACGATTGGTTAGAAGCGGCACCAGGTGCATGGAAGTTTCCTAAAAAGCAAACCGATTTAGAGCGTTGGTTATCGGTGTACATCAATCTACGCAAACACAAAATATTGCAAAGCTGGTTTAAGGCCGAGAGTGAAGCCGGAGCTTGGGGTTTGGCACAAGCAGTGATCGATGCATGTGATTTATTGTCAGAGTCGGTTGTGCCACTGATGCAAGGTGAGATCAATTCCCTAGCGCAAAACCAAGCTCTGGATACAGAGTTGTGGATTAAAAAAGTAGAAACATTGTTGGATCAAGCGATCGCTAAGGCCTATGTTGGTTTATCTCGTCAGGTCGTTGATCAAGAATCCACCGTTTTATTGGCATTCTGGCGTTACCTTAGCAGTCCCGGTGATCCTGTCATGCGCAAGCATCTCGCATTAGCCGCCCATCTGCAAGCTGCAAGCACCAATCAATCTGTAGCAAGACCTTTGATCTGGGTGGAGACTGCTGATCCAAAGCCAATTGATCAAGAGACGATGGCTCGGTATTTGCATGAGTATTCACAATGTGCACCCGTTATCAATATCGGAATGGATTGGTATTCAGTAGCGCTCTGGTCTGAGGCCTTAACTGGACAAGATGCTGAAGGGCAGCTTCAAGCAGTAGATAGCGAACAGCAGAACCTTATTGATCGTAATATTCAAGCCAGCTTTCATGATGGGTGGAAGTTATTGTCCGCTAGACGTTTTGAAGAATTAGCTTGGGCGGCTGCCAAATCGATTGAGGCCCATTTGGTTGCAGGTAAAACTAACATCGCTTTGGTTGCACAAGATCGTTTAGCCGCAAGAAGGGCGCGCGCATTGTTATCGCGCTTTGGCCCAAGTCTGCGTATTCGTGACGAGACCGGTTGGAAGCTCTCGACCACCCGTGCCGCAGCATCGCTCAATAGTTGGTTGGAGTTGATTCGCTCTCCTAAGGAGGGGCCTAGTGCAAGCGCCTTACTGGAGTTTTTGCAAAACCCATTTTTTGATCTTGCTCATACCTTACAAAAGTCATCAGAAGCTTGTGTCAGTCTAGTTGCTCAGCTTGAAGATATATTGATTGCAAGCCAAGCAAAGTCAGGTTGGGAAACCTTTCGGATTGCGATTGAGCGAGCTAATGCGTATTCATCATCACGTGGCACCGTACCCCATGAATCACTCTTAGAGTTACTCATATTATTGCAAAGACATCATGCGCAGTGGTTAGAGCTCAAACTCGATTGTGAAAATGCTTATGCACTCCTGCAATCTAATTTGCAATCCATGGGGATGGCACAAGAACTTGAAAAAGACTCTGCTGGTAAGCAATTACTCGAAGTGCTTAAAACCTTTGATTTGGGGGCGGGAGCTTACCGACAGATCAGCATGCGTTTACCAGAATGGCTAAGCCTACTCAAGACGATTATTGAAGAGGCCTCCTATCAAGAGGTGGGTCAACAAGCGGAGGCTACTTTAAGCATTCTGCCTCTGAGCTCAACACGCTTGCGTGAGTTTGATGCCGTTGTCTTGGTTGGTTGCGATGAGCAACAGTTGCCAGCGTTTTCTGAGCCGCCATTATTTTTCTCGGATACGCTCAATCGTTTACTAAAAGCCTCAACTCTTACGGCGCAATATATTCAGCAGGCTAGAGATCTCTCGCAATTACTGATTTCTTGCCCACAAGTCGATTTGCTTTGGCAAAGTAAAAGCAAAAGCGGCGAACCACTCAGACCATCAGCTTGGATTAGTCGCCTACGCACGCAATTGCCAGATTGGCCGATATTAGAGGCGAAGCCTGATACGTATTCAAGCCTGTCAGACCCACTACAAGAAGCGGTCACAACGGTGCACCCAGATATTGCTTTGCCGATCAGCATGTCTCCTAGTGCTTACAAAGCATTAAGAGATTGTCCTTATCGTTATTACGTGCGTAGCATCTTGGGTTTGCGTAAGGCCAAAGAATTCGAAGAGGGTTTTGATGCCTCATTGGCTGGGCAGGTTTTACATGCTTTACTAAAGAACTTCTTCCAAGCATTAAAAACAGAAGAGCAAAAACCCCATTCGAGTATTCATCAAGGTGAAGATGCTCGTCGTGCATGGATGCGTGAACATCTCACCAAGTATTCAGAAAAAGAGTTTGAGCGCCTAATTAAAGGTGATGCCAGAGTCACTGGTACTTTGCGTGATTGGCAAAAGCAGATTCCTAGTTTTGTAGAGTGGCAACTCCAGCGCGAGGCAGAGGGTTGGCAGTATCACGATGCAGAGTTGCCTGTTGGATTCATGGTGACGTTGACTGATCCAGATGGCGTGCAAAGAGAGATTGAGATTGCGGGGCGCGCTGACCGCTTTGATATCAATACCAATAATTCCACTGCCGCAGCAGTGATTGATTACAAAAACCAAGGCATTAATAAAATTAAGAAGCGGGCAGATCATCTCTTGGATGATCCTCAGTTACTAATTTATGCCCGAGCTGTTAATGAAAATGCCATCGCAGCACATCTTCCTGGCCGTAACATTGAGCAAGCCGAGTGGGTGTCCTTAAAAGCAGATCTGAAGAAAGCCGAGGACAAGATTGTTAGATCCTATCCGGTTGAGCAGATGCCAGAGATGATGGTGCAATTTTCAGAGCAACTCAGCGATGATCTCGAAGTCTTATGGGCACGAAAGCCCATGAAAGCGTTTGCGCCTGATAGCGTTTGCCAGTATTGCGAAGCCAGAGGTATTTGTCGAAAGGGGATGTGGTGAGCGATCAGTTTGATTACGCCATAGCCTGCAATCCGAATCACTCGGTAATTGTTTCTGCTTGTGCAGGCAGTGGCAAGACCTGGCTCTTGGTTGCTCGCATGGTGCGTTTATTGCTGGCTGGTGCAAAGCCTCAAGAGATTTTGGCGTTGACTTTTACCCGTAAGGCCGCCCAAGAAATGCGTGACCGTCTATACGGATTGCTAGAACAGTTTTCCAATATGACTGATGAGCAACTTATTCATGAGCTCAAGATCAGGGGTTTGGATGATGTGGAAGCGAAGAAATTGCTGCCGCAAGCAAGAGCGCTATATCTCAAAGTATTAATGAGCCCCCAATCGATTGTGATTGACACCTTCCATGGATGGTTTGGCAAACTTCTCGGAGCGGCGCCAATCTCCGCAGAAGTCCAGCCTGGATTTAATCTTCGTGAAGATGCTAAGCGCTTGCAAGAAGAGTGCATGCAAGATTGGTGGGGCGATTTACCTGCTGATCTTAAAAAACACTATGACGTGTTACTCAAAGAGTTTGGAGCCTTTGAAACTGACAAGTTCTTGATGGGTAATTACAGTCTCTTTAAGCAAAGGGGCGCTTGGACATTTTTCTTGGCTTCTTGCAAGGCTAAGGGCATTAGTCCGGTCGACGCATTAGCACAATGCTTACCCCATTTATCTTTGCCAAATCCGCTAGAAGAATTTTGGCGACGCCCTGGCACTGCAGAAGATTTACAAGTGATGCTCGATTGCTTTAGCAATGGCACTGCTACTCAAAAGAAAAGGGTGCCACTGATTCAGAAGGCGATCTCGCTTCACGCGGCAGGAGGCTCTGTCATGGAAATTGCAGATATATGGCAAAGCTGCTTCTTAACCCAAAAGCACACTCCAGCAGACGATATCGCCAATATGTCCTCACCCATGCAGAAGTATCTGGCTGCGACTGGTGGCGACCCGATGCAGATCACCTCCATACGAAATGCTTGGGTAGACGCCTATCTGGCATGGTTTCCTTGGCAGAATGATCAAGATGCTCATGCAATCAACACTGCTTGGTTTGCCATGAGTGAAGTCATGTTAGGTCATATGCAAAAAACAAAAGAATCCATGCGTGTGCGTGACTTTGATGATTTAGAGATTGGTGTGAGTCAGTTAATGGCCGACCCCTCTAATGCCGCTTATCTTCAAGCAAGACTGGATGCCAAGTACAGCCACATTCTGATTGATGAGTTTCAAGACACTAATCCGCTGCAATGGCAGATTCTGCGTTCATGGCTAGAAGGTTATGGACAAGATGGCTCACGCCCTAGCGTCTTTATTGTGGGAGATCCTAAGCAGTCGATCTATCGTTTCCGCCGTGCTGACCCCAGACTATTTACTAGTGCCAAGAAGTTTTTGGAAGCGACCATGCAGGCTAGGTATTTGGAGAAGAACACCACTCGCAGAAATGCCGACGCAATTAACAATGCCGTCAACAACATCTTTTTATCCCAATCCCTTCCTGCAAGTTACCAATTCTCTAAGCAGAGTACAGATTGGAAGCCGTCATTAGGGGGTATGGCTGAACCAGAATATGCCGCTAAAGGCGAGGCGATGTTATTGCCACTGATTGAGCGCAAACAAGAGGATCAAGCTGAACGCACCGGTAGTGCTCTGGATAGCCCGATTGAGGATTTGGGACTGACTGTTGGAGTGCAACAGCGCTATTGGGAGGGTCAACAGGTAAGTCGCTTGATTCATCATGTTCTGGCAACCCGCCAAGTGATTGATAAAACAGATGGCAAAGAGTATTGGCGTCCAGCAAGGGCTAGTGACTTTATATTGCTCGTCAGGCGCCGAGCCTATTTGCCGCAATTTGAGCGAGCACTGCGCGAAGCGGGCTTGGCTTATGACAGCTCCCGCTTGGGCGGCCTCTTAAATACGCTAGAGATCGATGACTTAATTGCCTTGCTTACTGTCTTAGTATCCCCAAGGCATGACTTGCCACTAGCGCAGGTGCTGCGTAGCCCTATCTTTAGTTTTACTGAGCAGCAAATGCAGTCGCTTAGCAGCCATGTAGGTGATATCCAAAGTCAACACCAAACTCAAACCTCATCATCTTGGTGGGATGCCTTACAGAGTAGCGTCGATGCGCCCATACAAAGGGCGGCACGCTATTTAGAGCGTTGGAGAAGTCTAGGTGAAGTCTTGCCCGTACATGACTTGCTTGATCTCATATATCAAGAGAGTAATTTACGAGTCAGTTATGCAGTGGCCTCTCAAAATCTCGCGCGTGCACAGGTGCTGGCTAATTTAGATGCATTCTTAGAGCTTGCCTTAAATCAAGACGGTGGTCGTTATCCGAGCTTGAGTCGCTTTATCGAAGAGATTAATGCGATGCGCCGAGGTGATGATGACGAGACTCCGGATGAGGGTGATGTAGAGGCTGAGGCTGATGACGATATTGGTGAAGTAGATCTCGACAGTGAGATGTCCGAGGAAGATCAGCACAAGCGCGTGCGCTTAATGACAATTCATGGGGCCAAGGGCTTAGAGGCTCCATTTGTCATCATGCTCGATGCCAACCATACGGAGTGGAGGGCGCCTAATCGTGGCGTACTGCTGGATTGGTCGCCAGATGAGACTAGTCCAAGCCATCTTTCTTTGTATACCGCAAAGTCTTTGACGGAGAAGCGGGCGGCAATCTATGAAAAAGAGAATGAAGTCAGTGAGAATGAAAATTGGAACGTCCTCTATGTAGCGATGACTCGTGCACAGCAAGGTTTATGGATTAGCGGCGTTCAATCTCATATCAAAGACGGTATTAGCCAAAAATCTTGGTATGGCAGAGCGCTTGCGGCAGGCATGGAGACATTGGATGTGACCCAGTTGCGTGAGCTGCCGCTTCAAGGTCAGGAGAAGCTCGAATCTAGCGGTAGCGAACCATTCCAAATAAATCATTTTCAATTGTCATGGGATGCAGCTAAACAGGCCCATCAAGAAACCATTGCCAATATTGAAAGCGGTGCACTAGCTATAGCTGAAAAGGCAAGAGAGCAAGCGCAAGCGGTAGAGCAGCCCGACCCAGAAATTTTGGAAGAGGGTACCCATTTCCATAAGCTGCTGGAGTTCTTAACTGCGCACTCAGGTAGCCAAATAACCAGTCCAATGCCAAGCGAGCAAGAGCTCATGAATTGGTTAAGCATTGATCAAGAGCACGCCAAAAAACTGATGGAGCGCGTGCAGATAGTGATGGATGCGCCCAAACTGAAACCTTACCTCACAGAAAATCAGTGGGTACAGGCTTGGAATGAAATTGATGTTGTTAGTCTAGAGGGTAAGAGCTTTCGCTTAGATCGCCTAGTGGAGTTTGATGATCACTTAGCTATCCTCGATTACAAGCTCACAATCCCAGAGGTGGGTAGTGAGGCATATAACAAGTACAGCGCACAACTCAATAACTACAAACAAGAGTTAGGCAGAATTCGGCCGGATAAGCCGGCTAAGGCCTACTTAATCTCTGCTTGGGGTGAGATCGCCGAGATATCTTAGGGTGTCCAGCCCTTTTGATCTTTGGATTTTGCTAGTTTTACCCATGCATCTTGCTGTCTTCAATTAGACTTAATGCTTCGATAAAATATTTACTAAAATTAATACCATTACTTAGAAGAGTTTGGCGCAATGACAGAAGGTTTAGTAATAGGATCACTGTTGGTGTTGGGCGGCCTAGTGGTGCGCTATATGCAAAAGCACCCCTTTTATCGCTATAAAACCCAAAAACACAAAGAGCGCTACCAATCTAAATTGCATGACGCTCTAGAGCATAGAAGTGATAGTTCTGGTGCGTATTGGTTCTCGCGTGCCATCGCAGACTATATCTTTGATTTTGGGCAGCGCACCTACCATGACTACCATGTAGAGCAATATGAAAAGCGCGCTGAGTCAGAAATCCCCCATCTTTACCATCTGCGCATTGAAGAGCCGAGCACTTTGTGTCAGCACCTAGTCGAGCGGGCAGTAGAGATGAAGGTTCCAGCCACCGTTTTTGGTATGCATATGCGCGTTTTATGGAGGGGCTACTTGGTACCAGTAGGCCGCATCACCCCCAAAAATATCCAGAGCATTCCGGGTTCTGCAGCCTATTACGCGGAGTTAAGTAATTTGCCGGCCTCTAAAGAAGATGTGCAGCGCTTTATGGAAAAGACTGAGCAACCGTAATTATCTGCAGGTCCAAAAAAGTAGACTCATGCGCTAAGCAAAGCGGACTAAGGTCATCAGCCTCAGACCAGAATTTCGTCTGGACATAGTAAATCAAGCTATTATTAAAAATTCTTATAACTAATTCATATGTTGGAATCCGGTAATGGGTAAATATCTTCTTCTACTGTTTTTTGTTCTTTTGTCTGGTTGTGCAATCCAAACGCCACCATTGGAGCAAAAAGAGGCTCCTCAATCTCTTCAGGCTCAAAAAGCAGCTCAGCAAGCGGTTAAGGATCAAGTGCCTTCTATGCCAACCCTTAAGAGAAAAATTGCTCTTGGGCGAATTACAAATGAGACTATTTATGGGCGCTCACTATTAAGAGATGAATATAACGACCCATTGGGTAAGCAAGTAACTGACATGATGAGTAAGGTACTTACAGAAAGCGGAGCCTACTTAGTTTTTGAAAGACCCGATATTGCTAGGGTTAAAAATGATGTAGCCATGAGTGGTGGCAAGCTAAACATCATTGGAGTCGATACACTGATTGTCGGTTCCCTTACTGAGTTTGGTCGCAAGACTGTTGGTGAATCTGGATTTGTATCTCAAAGTAAGCGTCAGGTTGCTTTTGCGAAAGTTGATATTAGATTGGTCGATACTAAAAATGGCCAAGTCTACTTTGCTGCTTCTGGTGCCGGCGAAGCATCTACTGAAACAGCTTCTACGTTTGGCTTTGGTTCTAAGGCGGACTACGACGGAACCTTAAATGATGCCGCAATGCGGCAGGCGATTACTGATGCGGTTTCCAAAATTAGTGCTGTAGTTGATAAACAGCCATGGACAACCTATATATTGAAGGCGGAGGGTGGTCGCATCTTTATTGGTGGTGGAAAAAGTCAAGGTATTAGAGAGGGTATGATTTTTAACGTTCAGAGTGCTGGCGAAAAAATTAAATCACCTCAAACTGGCGCAGAGATCACCCTGCCTGGTCAGAACATTGCAACCATCCGGGTAATCTCTTTGTTCGGTGAGGGCGAGCTAAATGAGGGGTCTGTAGCATCTGTAGTCAGCGGCTCTTTGGGTGGAAGAAAAATCAGTGATTTGGTAGTTCGTTATGACGGAGTAATGAAATGAAATCCCTATTTAAATACATTGCTGGGTTAATTCTAGCCCTTAGCTTTATAGCTGGTTGTACGCAGTGGCCTACAGAGAAGCAAAGCATCTCCGACTTGCGTCCAGGTATTTCTTTTAAAGCTCAAAATACTGCTTTGCTTGATGGAAGGGTAGTGCTTGATGGATTGGATATGGGGCAAGCAAAAGACTATCAAGAGGGCGTCGCTATGATGCGTATCTTGCCTGGACCCCATATGCTCAATGTGACATTTAATGGGCAGAAGCTTCTTGATGAGAAGATTTTTACTAGCGATGGCGTTAATCAAACATTCTTACTTCAATAAAGATCAATATGCGCTTAATGACAGTAATTACTGGCCTTACTCTTCTTTTGCTAACGGGGTGTGCGCAAAATAAATATAACTGGAATGGGTACGATAAGAGTCTTTATGATGCATATAAAGATCCCAATCAAGTGGTAGCCCTGCAGATTAAATTGCAAGAGACTGTAGATGCTCTTGAAAAGGAAAAACAGGTTGTCCCCCCGGGTCTATATGCAGAGCTTGGCACTTTATATCTCCAGGAGGGAGATGTAGAGAAGGCAAAGAAATATTATGCAAAAGAGCGAGATGCTTGGCCTGAAAGTAAAACCTTGATGGATACCTTAATTAAGAATCTCGATAGCAGAAAGAAAGTTTTAGAAAAGAGTAAAACATGAAATATTTAATCGTCTGTCTATCGGCTCTGTCGCTAATTGGATGTGCGAATATTCAAAAAAAGGACATGTCTGCATTTAATGCGGCTGCCCCTAGATCAATCTTGGTAGTCCCAGTTGTCAATAAGACTTTAGATGTGGATGCGCCAGTATATGTACTGACAACATTGCCCATACCTCTTGCCAACAAGGGCTACTATGTGTTCCCAGTAAATACAACTAAGTACATCTTGGAGCAAGAGGGTTTGTACGAGGGTGATAGGATATTGACAATACCCGTGCCAACTCTTGCAAAAATGTTTGGCGCTGATGCCATCTTATATGTGACGATTAAGCGGTGGGATGCTCAGTATGCATTTATTGCAACTACGGTAACGGTAGAGTTTGACTACAAAATGGTTTCCGCAGATGGCACGGTTATATGGGAGGAAAATAAGAAAATGGCTTACTCACCTCAAAATAGTGGCGGTGGCGGTTTAGGTGGCTTGATTGCTGCCGCTATCTCTGCAGCCATTACAAGAGCTGCGCCAAATTACATGCCTCTTGCACAGTCTGCGCATCAGCAAGTCTTCTTAATGGGGCCAAATCAACTGCCTGATGGCCCATACAACATTCCAGCCAAGTGAGACTCTTCTTGTATTTGCTCTGGGCAAGGGTTGGTTTTGGGCTGTAAGCTCGGTTATTCATGATTAGATAGTAGATGCAACCTTTGTTTTGCCAGTACCCCTAAAAAGGGGTAAAAACCACGTTTTTGGAAAAATAAGGCCTGGGTATTGAAATACTGTATGGATATACAGTATATTAGAACCTATGGCACTAATCGCACTTCCACAAAGCTCTTCAGAAAGCACTCTGACCCAGGCTCCACAAGCCTTGGTGGCAAATGGCGCCTATGAGTTCAAGCTCCTGAGTCACCGTATTTCAGCGGGATTTCCGAGTCCAGCGGCCGATTATGCCGAGGAAGGCCTCGATTTAAACCACTATTTAGTCCAAAACAAACCAGCCACTTTCATGTTCACCGTTAAGGGTGATTCGATGATGGGTGCAGGTATTTGTGACGGCGATAAGGTGGTGGTTGATAAAGCCCTCAAGCCAAAACACAAAGACATCGTGGTTGCCGTGGTCGATGACGAGTACACCATCAAGCGGCTCTATCAATTGCGTGGCAAGACTGAGCTCCAGCCGGAGAACCCCAATTACGAGCCCATTACATTTAACGAGAACAGCGAACTCCAAATCTGGGGTGTAGTGGTTGGGGTGGTACGCAAGTACAGCCACGCTAGCAGCAGAAATGGTAAATCTATATGAGCGCCATTCATCAAGCCGGCAAAACCAATCAACTCTTCGCGCTGGTCGACGTGAACAACTTCTATGTATCTTGCGAGCGTGTATTTGCGCCCAAGCTGGAAGATGTACCAATGGTCGTTCTTTCGAATAACGATGGTTGCGCCGTAGCGCGTAGCGCTGAAGTCAAGGCACTTGGTGTAAAGATGGGTACACCCTGGTTTCAGATGAAAGACTTAGCCAAGCAACATGGTATTCAAGCGTATTCATCTAACTACACCTTGTATGGCGATATGAGCGGCAGGGTAGTAGAAGTCTTAAGAAAGTTCACACCCAATTTAGAGGTCTACAGTATTGACGAGAGCTTTCTGCAAATCGAGACAGTGCTAAAGCAATATGCTGACCCGACTAGCTTGGGCCAAATCATGAAGCAAGATGTTAAAGATACTACTGGCCTGCCGGTGTGTGTCGGCATTGGTGCTAGCAAGACGCTTGCTAAGTTGGCCAATCATTTGGCTAAAAAGAATCCCCAATTTGCTGGCGTGTGTGACATCAGTTCCATGTCTAAAGAAGTCCTCTATCAATGGATGGCCGAGACAGCGGTAGGTGAGGTGTGGGGTATTGGTGGCAAGACTGCCAAGAAGCTCAAAGAGCTCAAGATCAACAGCGTGTTTGATTTGGTGCAAATATCACCGCAAGCTATGCGTCAACAGTTTGGCGTTGTGATCGAGCGCATTTGCTATGAGTTGCGCGGAGTCTCTTGCCTTCAACTGGAGGAAGTGGCGCCAGCTAAACAACAGATTATTTCTTCAAGAAGTTTTGGTAAGCCAGTCACTTCAATGGAAGAGTTAGCTGAGTCAGTTGCTACACATGCCGCAAGAGGTGCTGAGAAGCTGAGAAGTCAGAAGTCAGTGACGGGCGCGCTCACCATCTTTGTACAAACTAATCCACATAAGCCATTTGAGCCACAGCACCACCAAAGTATCACCGTTGTTCTGAGTGATCCTAGTGACAACACCTTAACCTTGACTGGCGCTGCATTAAAAGGTTTGAAACAAATCTACAAAGCTGGCTTTAAGTATAAGAAAGCAGGGGTGATCCTCAATCTCTTGGCTGATAAACCTACGATACAGCAATCGTTATTTGATGACATGGAAGTGAAAGGCAAGTCTGCTGGACTCATGAAGGCCATGGATTCAATTAATAGTCGCTTTGGTAATGCCGCCATCAAAACTGCCGCATCGGGAACTAAGCAAGACTGGCAAATGAGATCCAGTAACCGATCACCGAACTACACCACGCAGTGGGATGAGTTGCCGGTAGTGCGTTAAAGAACTAGACAAATGAAAAGCAAAAAAACGATGAAAAAGATGAAGAAAAACAACAAATCATGAACTGAATTTTACTGGCTCATTTCGTGAGCTTGTAAGCAAATATTCTGAATACATAGCAGCAAAATAGTAACAAGCAATAGCAACAAAACCAAATTAACTTAGATACAAACCAGGAGAAATCAAATGGAACTATTAAATAACTTCAACGGCGCTTCACTTGCAATCATCATGATGATGTCTTACTGGGCTGTGCTGAAAAATACCAAGCGCAGTGAGCAAAAAAAGTCACACATCTTTAGCCGTCACTATCAGTAAGAGGGTGGGTGGCAAAAAATAGCAGTCAGCAGTAATCAGTCAGTAGCAATAAGTAAGCAGTAAGCCAATAAGGGGAATAAGGAAATCACGGATTCCTTATTCCCTGTCAAAGGTAAGGTGAGGCCAAGAAATCAATAGTTCAGCATAATGACGCAAACCAACTAGATATTTGCGTGCAAAAGAAATGTCTTAAATATCGTTAAAATGACGCCATGATTGAAGACAAACAAACCTTTTTAGATAAAAAATTACGCCCTCTACCGCGCTGGATATTCATGTCCCGTTGGTTACAGG
Organism: Polynucleobacter sp. AM-7D1; assembly: GCF_018688455.1. Lineage (NCBI taxonomy): Bacteria > Pseudomonadati > Pseudomonadota > Betaproteobacteria > Burkholderiales > Burkholderiaceae > Polynucleobacter > Polynucleobacter sp. AM-7D1. Next base: position 1,132,350 of record NZ_CP061319.1, on the reverse strand, counting down.
CGCCGCTCTATATTGGTTTAATCGTAGCCCAGGGCGTTTATGTGTGGCAGTTCTGGATAGAGTTAGCCCATCTCATTAGCATGATGTCAGAGAGGAATGTGACAGAAACCGCACTCATGCTCATTGTGTTGGGTCTGATTGATGTGGTGATGATCTCGAATTTGCTGGTGATGGTCATCGTTGGCGGTTGGGAAACCTTTGTGTCGCGTTTGGAGCTGGAGAACCATCCAGATCAACCTGAGTGGTTATCGCATGTTAATGCAGGCGTACTCAAGGTGAAATTGGCCACGGCCATTATTGGCATCTCATCGATCCATTTGCTCAAAACCTTTATTAATGCGTCCTCACACGATGAAAAAACTTTGCTGTGGCAAACCGTCATTCACATGACCTTTGTATTTTCAGCTCTCGCGATTGCCTATACAGAAAAGCTCGTAGCCTCAGCGCATCAGAAGCACTAAATTGATTGGGACTAAAAGGCTTAGGTTTGCAAAGCTTTACGCAAGTATTCAGAAACGTTGTCTTGACGAAGCATCCACTGCTTGTAATCAGACGGTACCTGGCTAATCAATTCACCTTTGTGCTTCCCAAAGGGCATGATCTTTGGAATGCGGGCATTCTCAGACATCTCCCATAAAGCATCAAGAGAAGCGGGTTTGAGCTTTTCGATAATCTGCCCCAGAATCTTGGAGCAAATCCACACATCCGCTAATGCACTATGAGCATCACGCAATTGTTCTCTAGCAGTAGCGCGCTCAAAGTGATAGAGCAGGGCGCTTTGAGTGTGACTATCTAAGTCAGGCCAAAGGCTACGAGCAAGTGCAAGCGTGCAAATGCGTTTGACCTCTGGGCTGCCAATTGCTTCCCAGTCAAAATCCACGCTATGCCCAATGATATATTTCGTGCCTGCTGGCAATCTAAATGAGCTGCTAGAAGGGCAGTTCACTAATTCCTCATCCATGATGTGATGGGTTGCTAGTGCGCCTAAGCTAATCGGTTTACCAGGGTTGTAGCGTTGTACCCAAGGATTGCCAACAGCAAGTGGATTGATGGAGGTGACCTCTAAAGAGGCTGCTTCAATAATGACAGCATCTTTCTTATCGGTTGCTTCAACATCAAAAATAATGGCTTGGGTCATAAATTCTTAAAAGAGAATCGCCTAAAGACAGGCAGGCTATTTATCGCCTGGAATATCTGACTTACTAGCAACATCTGGGGATAAACCCTTGTTTTTATCGTGCTCAGCCAGTTTTTGCATTATGTTCTGAGCCAATGGGGATAATTCTTGAGTGGGCTCAGCTGGTTTGACTTGCTTCTTCTTAATTAAACTTTGCAGTAGCGTTTGGAAAAACATTGGAAATCCCCAAGTGGCCGTCATAGTAACTCAAGGGCTGAATATACAGGAATTACAAGCGACAAGATAGTCGCTTTCATCGAGCAAAAGCTGGGAGAGCAGGTTGGGCAAGAATATCCAAATTCTATTTCGAGAGATGCGTATCTCAGACTACATTTTTATTGTAGTGATATGGGCCAACTTAATACTAGTAGCCTATCTCGGATTTAGTAACTATCAAAACAGCGCTAAGGTTGCAATATCTCAAGGTAATGGCGAGGTCATCATTGGGTGGTTTGAGTCTCTAGCGAGCAAGCTTGAGACTGATGAGCCGATTCAACCACAGGCATGCAAACCTATAGATGAAGATAGTAAATTTACAAAAGGTGCTAAAGCAAATATCTGGAAAGATTGTATTGAAGCACTCTTTGCAGCCAAAGGTCCTTTTGAGAGCTACGTCAATCTACTTAAGCCAGATGGCCCAGCGTACGCTATGAAATGCAATAAAAAAGATTTGCTTACGAGCGGATCTTACATCTTTGAAAAAATGACCATCAATCCTGCGGGACCATCCTCGGTCTCTCCGATGGAGCCTGGTGAAAAACTGATCACTGGCTTAAATATTCGCTTAAGTCTTTGTGATACTGGCTATTACCTAGTCAAAATTGGAGAATTCAAATTATGAATCTCCAGCCAGTATCTGTTGGTAGCTTGAACTTGCAAGTACGCAAGTGGGTATTTAACTTATTCTTTAACCAAGAACTTAAAAATAATTATTGCAATCAGTTTGAGCGCTTCATTACTTATATGATTGTGCTCAATATGGCAGGTCTGGTGCTTGAGCATATTCCGGTTATTTATGACACGCGCGAGCAGTTATTCCATATTTTTGATGTTGTTTCACTGGCCATCTTTTCTGTAGAGTATCTATTACGGCTTTATGTGGCGCCGGAAGATGAAGTCTTTAGCTCTGCTAAGTATCCGCGCTTAGCTTATTTTAAGAGCCCATTTGCCATTATTGACTTGGTATCCATATTGCCGTTTTACTTAGGCGCCTTCTTTGATACCGACCTGCGTGTCTTGCGAGCTCTGCGTTTACTGCGCTTATTAAAACTATTCCGCGCTTTAGCGCCAGCATTTAATGAATTCTTAGAGCTAAATAAAGATAAATCGTATCGTTACAAGATTTATGCCCTTGTTAATGAAACACCGACGAGCGGTAATTTGCACCATATCTTTGATATGTTTATTGTGACCTGGGTCATTTTGTCGGTGCTAGCCGTCATCCTTGAATCGGTCCAGGGTATTTATTACGAATTACATTCTGAATTCGTCATTCTCGATACGATTGCAGTAGCAATATTCTCCACAGAATATTTAATGCGAATCTATAGTGCCCCAGAGGATCCAAAGTTCAAGGGTTGGTTCAAGGGGCGCTTACGCTATTCACTTAGACCAACAAGCATTATTGATCTCTTAGCGATACTTCCATTTTATTTAGAGCATCTGCTCCATCACCTCTTTGACTTGCGTTTCTTGCGCGTCTTCAGATTGATGCGTTTGCTCAAGTTAGCGCGTTACTCTGGCGCCACTCAATCATTATTTACAGTGATTAAGCGCGAGTGGCCAGTGATGAAGGCGGCTGTCTTCATTTTGCTGTTGCTGGTGATGCTTGCTGCCTGCTTAGGTTATGTCTTTGAGCACGAAGCTCAGCCGGATAAATTTGAAAATATTCCGCAAGCTATTTATTGGTCTGTGATTACTTTGGCCAGTGTTGGCTATGGCGACATTTCTCCCATTACCCCGGCGGGTAGGGCTGTCACGATTGTGATTGCGCTTTTGGGAATTGGTATTTTTGCGATCCCAGCGGCGATTTTGTCATCAGCCTTAAGTGATCAGTTGCGTATTGAGCGTGAAAGCATGATGACCGAGTTGTACACCATGTTAGAAGATGGTGTGATTTCCCCAGACGAGCAAGAGCTAATTGAAGCAGAGGCTAAGCGACTTCACTTGACCCAAGGGGAGCTCACGCGCTTACTTGAAAAAGCCAGGGTTGAAATGGGCATAGATCATGCCCCTAGCAGTGATGCTGATGGACCTCAAGGCAAAGGTGCTGCAGGAGAAATGAGCCTAGAGTTTTTATCTAAGCATCCTGAACTTGCAGCAGAACAGTTGAAGATCACCATCTCCAAACTGCAGCAAATTGTCAGCGTATCTGATCTTGAGCAATTGCGTCAGTACATTGATAATCCGGATAATGTGACGGCACTGCAGAGCAGCATGCTTCAGATCCTATTGCAAAATAATGGGGATAATCTGAAGAATAAAAGCTAAGCCTTCTATCGGTGATTGGGACTTTGCCAGTAGAGCATTCAAAATCTCCTGAAGCCCTGGTCGATTTCGCTCCGGGCTACACAGTTAGTCGGTGCTAGATACAATCTATCCAATAGCTTTGAAAATTTAATTAGACAGTATTGGTGAGGTGCTCAAAAATGAAAGACATTTCAATTGGTGACTTATCTTCTTTTGGCTTATTGATAGGCTTTATTGTCGTGTTTTTTGTATTGATTGTGTATCACGGCTTATGTTTGTGGGCCGCTCAATCCATATACCACCGACACGCCAGTACATTGATTGCTAAAAAGCAATATTTCCGAATGGAAATTTTTTTCTTTATGGGCTTATCCGCACTAGCGCTAATTCATTTAAGTGAGATTGGCATACTATCTATCTTAGGCTTGATGCACGGAGTGGCAACAAGTATTGATCACGCTATTGTTGTGATTGGTGGCATATACACAACGATTGGATCCGAGCAGGCTGTATCAAATCTGCCAAGTAGATATCGCATTCTTGCTGTGGTTCTATCCATGAGTAGCCTTTTTTGTTTTGCTTGGAGTACTGCTGTAATGATGGATATGATGCGCACTTACCGCAAAATAAGGGCTTCAGATGGGACGATTGTGGGCAACAGCTAGAGGAACCCAAAAGCAAGCTCAGAATGTATAAACCACCTTAGGGTGGTTTGTTTGGAATGCAGTAACTACAGACTTCCAAAGCTTAATGTTAATGTTGAGTGATGAACTGTAAAAAATGTCAATTTTTCTACATTACCTGGGACAAGAAGTTCCCCTATGGCTGTAAGTTATATGAAATTAAGTCCAAGACAACTCCAGACGCTCAAGTTTTGGCAAATACCAACATAGCCTGCCTGGGCTTTCAACCTAAAGTCACCAAAAATCAATAGCATCGATTTTGGCGGCCAATGATTAGTCGAATTAACGTTGGCAATCACACAAAGCCACAATTTACCCATTCTCAAGCTGGGCCTGGTTTAGTCATCAAAACTTCACATATCTGATTTAAGCTTTTGAAATACAGCATTCGTTGTTATTTCTTCTGGCCTATTCTTATGGAGAGTCACCATGTTTCAAACTGAGAAATTGATTGCAACCCAAGCCAAAGCGATTGAGTCTGCGCAAGTGTTGGCTCAACTGGCTATTGAGAACGCAAAAGCCATAGCTGATATTCACTATGATGCAACTAAAGATGCGGTACTTGCCACGCAAGTTAAGGCTGCTCAAATCCTAGCTATTCGAGATGTCAAAGAAGTCTTGGAGCTATTTACTGTTGAAGAAGCCCAGGTAGCCGTATCTGAGGTATCCGCTATTCAGGGCAAGGTATCTAAAGTGATTAGTCATAGCCACAAAGAGGTTATTGGCATGATTGAGTCCGCAATCGATGAGTCTAAGCTTGAGCTAAAAAAGATGGTTAAAGAGATTTCTGGTGGAGCTCCTGGTGGTTCAGCGCCGGTTATCAATACATTTGATTATGTATTTGATTCAACTCTCCAGAGTTTTGATCAAGCCTATGCTGCATCAAAAGATGCTTACACAAGTTTTGAGAAAACAATTGAAAGCACAATGAACTTATTTCAAGATCAATATGCTCCGAGCAAAAAGGCTGCACCAAAAAAACAGAAGGCAATCGCTGCATAACTTGTTTTACTTGGCTTTCAAGCAATACCAAAACCACCTTCGGGTGGTTTTTTCTTTGGGTAGTACAGAGATTGTTTTTGTGATACTGTATATACATACAGTATAAATTGCTTTAATGGCCAATTTTTACGCTAAATTTTTGCAAGCTCAATCTATGAGCTTTTAAGTCGTAATACTGCATTCATCCTAATAACTTGTGGATGGATGTATGACCACTGTTCGTCAATACCTTGTATTTCTCACCGGCCATCGCATTAGTGCAAATACGTCTGCCGAAGAGCTTGGAAGCCTTAGCAAAATTGGCGCTGCCATCGCCTTTGCCAGCTTTTTAGCAGCTTTGCAATTTGGAATTGCGGGTTGGTTCCTCGCAATGGACTTAAACATCTTTCTGCAAATGCTGATGGCATTGGTCTTCGCCACTATTGGCGCCGCCATTGTTCTAGTGCTGGACCGAAATTTTATTTATCTCGCCGATACTCGGTATGAGACTGACAAGAAGCTCACTTATGTATATCTAGGCATTCGTATCTTTTTAATTACCGTGATTGGTTCACTCAGTAGTCAATTTACGATGCCTTTGTTTTTAAAGTCTGAACTTGCCATTCATGCGCAGGATATGAAAGATGGCCGGTTTACTGAGGCTAAGGAGCGCTATCAAGAAAAGTATGAATTAGCAGATAAGACTGCTGGACTTACGAGTCTGGAAGATAAGACGACCAAGCTTCGCAAAGAGATATCGTCTCTAACTCCCGCGTTAGTGCGTCAGCGCAGTTTAGTAGGTCAATGTTTTGCGGACTACAACAAAAAAACCAAGACTACCTTTGCACCCGATTTGGATGAGCATGACATCATTAGTTTATATGCCAAGGATAAGCGTGAGTGTGAGCGAATCGATGCTATCTATCGCGAAAACTATCGCAATTATGTAGGTCCTAAAGAGGCGGAGCTCGCGCAAATGGGCGCAGCTATCACGCAAGCTCAAGTCGATATTGATACCGCCAAAAAAGACATTGCACAAGATTTGGATAAGGCTAGCAAGATAAACGAATCCTATATCAATGTGGCTTCAGCTGATGTGCTCTCATCCTTAGTGCGCAACAATCCTGGCGCATTTATGAAGTACGCCTTAATTACATTTCTGCAGTTGTGCTTAGAGCTCATGCCAATTTTGCTCAAGCTCCAGGCAGGGCAATCACCGCTAGGCCATCGCATGGCGATCTTTGCCTATGACAATAAAACACGCGCTCTTGCACAAGTAAATCAAAGCGCAGCAAGGCGCCTTGATGCCGATGCGCAGATTGCGCTAGCGCGTCACGAGCATGCCCTAGTAGATAAAGAGCAATATGCCGTGCGCCAAGAGCTGGACTCTAATGTGGTCAAGCAAAAGCTTATTCAAGACATGGAAAATGAAAGGATCCGCCAAGAATTGGAGGAGCTCAAGCGTCAAAGTAATGCGTATCTACGAGCGCAGCATCAATTTAAACAGTCGTTTACTCAAGCCAGTGGTCAATTTGTTAATCGCGTGGTGATGCCGGCGATGGCTACAGTGAGCAAACCTTTTGCAAGTAAGTCTTCCAATGAGGCTAATTTATCAACTGCGTCATCATCAGAGTCAGCAGCTGGGGCTAAGGTCTATCCATTTAGCATCATGCCTGATTTTGGAGCAAAAGCGGCATCATGAAAGCGTTTTGGATCCTCGGTCTAGTGATAGTGCTAGGTGCTTGCTCTAGCGCTAATCGCTATGGCAGCAACTATAGTAACTATAGCTACAGCAATGCCTATGTCGCACCAACTAAACCGCAGTATCAGGCTAAGGCCTATTCAGCACCAGCAAACAATTCCTATAGCGCGCAAAGGCCGATCCAAAAAGTATCGTCAGTATCACCCTCAGTGACGGTATCGAATTTTGAGCGCTTAAGTTATGAAGACTTAGTGCGCTTTGAGCCCGATTGTGAGAGGCGAGTAGAGCAGACTGCGCTATTGGAAGAGCAGCTCAAACGCAGTCGTTTTTATACCGTTGATGGGGTAGAGGGCAATACCTACCCTGGAAAAATTAGTAAGAGTTACTACTCGCTGGCCAAGTATCGAATCTGGTCTTTGCGTTTTGCTTGTCAGGGCAGTGAAGTGAATCGTGATTTTATTAAAGCCGATCTACAAGCCGCTCCAAGTCAGCCGCCTAGCGCAATGCCACGTTGCTACTTTGAAGAGACTGTAGAAGCTAAAACGGGCTATCAGCAAACCCAATACTTAACAAGTGATCACAAATCCACCCGTAAAGAAATTTGCACCAATTTTCCTTATGCCCAAGAAAGGCCGTTTATTCGGGTGGGGGACCAGATGAGCTTGAGTCCTAGGGATATTAAAGATGGGGCATCACATTCAGCTTTGCGTAAGTGGAAAGGCAACATTTACCAGCTCGTCTCAAAGACTGAGATGCATTTAAACCAAGCAGTGCGTTTTACCTTAGTGACCGTGCGCTCAGGCGTGAACCAATGGACTGTAGTCGACAAGTTTTAAATCTATTTAAAAAGGAATCATCATGAAACAGCAAAATTACCGCATTCGCAGTATTGCCATCAGTAGCGCTCTAGGACTCATGCTGAGTGCTTGTGGCACTAATCCCGTGCAGCAGGTACAAAACCAGCAGCAAGACGACTATCGGGCGCAGGCCAAAGTGGCAAAGCAGGCTATTAGTGAGGCGCCTGATTGGATGAGCAAGCTGCCCAAAGAGTCTGGTGTTATTTATGAAAATGGCACGGCTATTAGTAGCGACTTTTCTATGGCTGATCTCAAAGCCAAAACGATGGCTTATGTAAAGATTTGTACCGGCGCTGGCGGTAAGGTGCGCAGCCAAATGAAGATGTACCGTGCGGATAACGATGCGGCCTCTGTTGAGCAGTCTGAATTAAGCGTGCGTAGTCTATGTCCTGATGTGGATATCTCTGGGGTTGAGACCGTAGAGATGAAGCATGTGGCCGAAGGCAATCGCATTCGTACTTACGTACTTGTTGCTTTGCCATTAGGCTCAAAGAATGTGGCTAAGAGTGCTAAAGAGATTCAGAACCGCTCAGGAGATGCCTTTAAAGAGCTCGATGGCATTACTAGAGATGCTAAAGATACAAGAGACCAAAATACTAGTGCAGCACCAGTGGCGCCAGTAGCGACACCAATAGCGCCTAATAGAGTAGAGCAGATCAGTAAAACCCCAGCGCCCATATTGAGTACTCCTAGTGCGCAAGCCGAGCCTGCTAGGGTAGAGCAAGTGATGCCACCGCTCTCACCAGCATCAAGTAGACCATTTGTTGCTCCGGCAACTAAGCCTGACGGTTCACTTCTCGAATCCGTTAAAGCAATTGGGAATGATGCAGTGATTGTGCAAGGCCCTAATGGTGCTGATAAGCAAATAGGATTGCTTGGATCAAAAAATCCAGAGTATGTGGCGCGCCGTGCAGAGGCCTTACAAAAACCTGGCGCGGTCATTGGTCAGGTCAGTGTTGAATAGCTGGGAAGGAGCTTGAAGAGTAGCGCGACTATGGACTATGAGCGCATTGGAAAACACCATAGCAATCCCTATAATGGATGACATCATGATTAATCATTTTGTCCATGCCTTGGCTTTTTCAGCTGAGAAACATAAAAATCAGCGGCGTAAAGATGCGCAAATTACGCCCTACATTAATCACCCCATTGAATTAGTCAATGTATTAGTGAATGAGGGCGGAGTCATGTCTTGGGATGTGCTGTGCGCTGCCTTATTGCACGATGTGATTGAAGATACGCAAACGACCGAAGAAGAATTGTTGGCTAAATTTGGTAAAAAAGTTGCTGCCATTGTGATGGAAGTGAGCGACGATAAATCCCTTGCTAAAGACGTGCGTAAACGCCTGCAAATTGAACATGCCCCGTTTGCGAGTCATGAAGCCAAACTAGTCAAGCTTGCTGATAAGATTTGTAATTTGCGCGATATGTTGGCCGCGCCGCCAACAGGCTGGGATCTTAAACGCAAACAAGATTACTTTGCCTGGGCTGCTGCAGTGATTGCTGGTATTCGTGGAACGAATACCAAGATGGAAAAGATTTTTGATGGCTTGATTGAGCAAGGAAAGAGCTTGCAATAATCTGCTAAAGTTTTTATAATTGAACCTACATTAAGAGATGGCTTTGTCGCCACAGCAACCTGCTAACGCTAGTAAGGTGCTAAAAAAGATGAGACCCAAAGCGAATAGCTACGGGTAATCCAAAGCGACAAACCCACCGCCTTGGTGGGTTTTTTGTTTTAAGGGCGCTTTAAGCCAAATTGCTAGGCCCGACACATCGTCAAACTAGCTAAATCGGAGAAACAATATGTCTTTTTTTACAAGAGATTCAAAACGGATTCAAACCTCTTGGGGTGAGTGCGGAGCAGAAAAAACTTGGGTGGCCAACATTGATGCCAATATCCAAGATGAGCTGGTGATCGAGCAGGCCAAGCAAATAGTCGATCATTGTTCGCCTCAGAGGTACGGCCCACATGGCACTCATGCCTATTCCTTTTTAAAGCGGGAGTATTTGCTCAATCTGTTGTTATTTCATTATGCAGATCATGGATTTTTTCCTGCTGGGTATATTTGCATCACCGATGAGTGGTTGTACGAGACCCCCATTAAAACTACCGGTAGCACTTGGTTTACTTTTAAGCCTAGGAAAAAAGGACGCCACTATCAAGCAGGTTGGTGGATCCATATTCCAAGTTTGGATGAAATATCCCAAGCCAATCATGAGGAGGTATGCTCATGAACCGCAGATCCTTTTTGATTCGCTCAAGCGCAGCTGTTGGAGCCTTATTGACAAGCCAGTTCTTAAAAGAGGCGCAGTGGCTCATAGCTCAAGAAGATAAGCCTCTACTTATTGAGCCTATAGCGCGTAGCTTAGAAACGCTATACGCCGCACCGAGTGAGGGAAAGTTTGCCTTGTTCCTAGGTGGTAAGCCGAACGAGTACCTTGATCCTCAATTTACTTGGGAAGAATTTGGCAATATTGCTTGGGGACATAGTGAGAATGACACGCTGGAGTATCTGCGTGAGAACTATGACCTATGTAAATGTGGAGCGCAAGATCGCTTATATACAAAAGCCGATGATGACTTGGTGCTGGATTGGTGGCTACGTCATCAATCGCCCAATGCCTTGGCCTACAAAGAACTAGAGGGAATTGATCTAGGGCCGCAGTTTGATGTTGCCGGAAAAACAGCGGGCAGTATTCGCTTTATTGATGGCTTTCATCCGGGTAATGAATCCCTCTGGGTTGAAGTGCCTGACTTGCTATCGATCTCCTTATTACAGGCTCGGCTTAACGAGCTTGAGCAAGGAATTCGCCTAGAAGTATTGGAGGGTGATTATGGCTTGGGATAGCTCAAAAAAGGAGTCAGAAGCTCAATCTATGAGCTATCAGGTTTTTACAATGAATTTATCAAATCAACAAGGGAGAAATCATGCGTGACTATACCTATCTCAATGGCGCTCGCTTTACTGTGTGCAACCTCTTTCGTAGTCTACGGTTTGATATTGACCGCTTAGACATGAGCTGGGTCGATGGTGAGAAGCCTGAATTTACTAGAGGCTTGCGCGTAGTCGACAACGATGAAATCAATACCGTCACAGTCGATGGTGAAGATGGCGATAACCTGATTTATAGCCTCACCTACATCTTTAGTAAGGAAGAGGGTGCTGATGCCTTTAGAGCAGCGACTGATGCGTACCTCAAAGTGGCGCTCGAGACCAAAGAGTATTTGGTCACTAGTCAAAAAAAAGATCTAGAAGGAAAGCCCGAAGTGAGTGAGTCGGTGTTGCATTAGAAATTGAAGTAGTAAGGGCGGTTTAATCCCAATTGCCAAGCCCAGACCCTCGTCAAATTGGCTAAATAGGAGAATGCAATGAATATTACCCAACTCAAAATTGGTTTACTGCAATCAAATGGCAGCAAGTGGAAAAAGGTACTGGAGATCCTTCGAGATCGATATATTCCAATAGCCTATATCAAAGATGAAAATAATTACATTGCTGAAGCCATTGAGCATCAAGGTGAGTATTTTTACCGAGTTGATGGCGTGACGGTGCAAGCTGAGCAGTATGAGTATGAGCGGGTGATTACAAACCCTAGCTTGTATTACTTTTCTTCAGCATTAAAATTGCATCATCGCATCCGCAAGGCGAAAGAGCTGGGTATTGGCTATCACTGGCCAACAAACCCTGCAGCGCCGATTGATATTTTTTCATTGGCAAATAATCTAGAAGCTCAAACCAGGGGCAACGCATGAATACCAACAGAACGATTGCACCATGGCTTGTAAAGGCCTATCGCAATGCCCATTACTTCGTCCATCATGGTGAGGAAATCTATTTACTGAAAGCGGGAGAGGTCAATCACGCCCTCAGTGATTTACTCAATACCTATGGCGCGACCAGTGCTGCCTTTATAACGGCGTGTAACCCCTATAGCCAAGTACGTTCTGAAGAAGAAAATCAAGCGGCGCATCAAAAACTAGTGGCAGAGCTTACTCAGGCGGGCATAGAGACAATTGAAGGCCTGGGCACTGATCCGCATGATGATTGGGATGCTGAGCCTAGTGTGCTTGCTCTGGGGCTTTCACGCTCACATGCTGAGCAATTGGCAGATCAATATGGGCAAAATGCATTTTTGTGGATTGCCAATGCCAATGCCTTAGTTAATCTCAAGCTGCGTTACCCCGTAGCGGATCCTAGTGCAGAAGAGCTCGAGGAATGGTTTGACGAATTGCCTGTGCATTTGCATGCAGCGGCCAAGCAATTGCCAAAAGCAGAGCGTAATTGGTTAATGACGGTGAGTAACAAGGAGCAAGAGCACTGGCTAGCACCAGGCTCTTGGGATTGGAATACGCCATGGCCACAAGCTCGGCCTGATGGTTGCGCTATTTCGATTGGGACTGAACTCGACCGCATGTTCAAACTCACTTCAAACGGCTTAGAAAAGCTCTATCCATGATCGAGCAAGTTAAGTCTTCCTATGACCGAAGTGGACTCATTGCGCTCATTCGCGATGAGTTTGCTTTAGATTGGCAGGGGATCCATGGAGCTAATCATTGGGCTCGGGTCTTGCACCATGGCAAAAATATCGGCCAGTTGCGTAAGGCTGACTTATTAGTGGTTGAGCTCTTTGGTTTTTTGCATGACAGTTGCCGGCGCAATGATGGCCGCGATCCCGATCACGGTAAGCGTGCTGCTGAATTTGCGCATGGCATCCATGGGGATTACTTTCAGTTACAACCCTTGCAACTAGACTATCTTTGCTATGCCTTGCATCACCACTCTGGGGGCGAAGTCTCAACTAATGCCACGATTCAAACCTGCTGGGATGCAGATCGACTTGATCTAGGTAGGGTAGGGATCTACCCATCTGCCCAATACCTCTCGCAAGAGGCAGCGCTTTTTATTGATTTAGCACACGACTGGAGTATTCGTTAGCCTTAAGCGTAGTTTTGAAATGCTTTTTGTAATTCCGCTTTGACTTTTGCTTTAAGGCCCGCTGGCCCAATCACTTCAACGCCAGAGCCGTGTTTCAAAATATCCATGACTAATTCAGGATCTTGGTTAAAGTCAAACTCGAGGTTGAAGTAACCCTCTTTATCAAAAGAGCCTACTTGCTGGCCATGCCAATGTTCACCGGCAACCCACCTAGCATGCTCTGGTGTAAATCGTAGCTTTGCCCTTTGCGTTGCTTTACCAGAGAAGATGCCGTAACTCTCCGCAAAGTGTTCTTGGCATTCTTTTTCAGCTATCTCTTGAGCCTTGGTATTCGTCAGTACTGCAGTGGAGATGCCATCAATAGCAAAGCTGCGTAAATCATTGCGCATATGACAGTAGGCATCAAGGTACCAGTTTTCACGATAATAGATCAGGCGCTGCGGTGAGATCTCGCGCTCGGTATTCTCATCCTTACCTTTGGAGTGATAGCGAATCACTAAGCGATTGCGCTTTAATAGGGCAGCTCCAATCTCTGAGAAGTTATCCATGGAATTTTTGCGCGATCCCATGCCAATTACTTTGATACGCTTACGCAATTCTTTGGCAGTTGTTTCGTTTTTACCCAAAATGCCATCAATAATCGCGGTGAGCGGTTCGATGTGTGGGCCAATGAGGCCGCCTTGATCTAGTGAAGATAAAAGGTGCTGCATGAGAACTAAGGCAGTAGCCTCTTTTTCAGAGAACCAGATGCCGGTGAGCTCAATCTTATTAATGTCGCTGCCTTCTTTGAACTTATAACCGCCTAAAAAGCGATCATATTCAATATCGGCTTTTGAGCGAGAGCGCAGGTATTCCAAATCGCGCTTAAAGGTCGCCTTGGAGATCTCGAGCTCACTCATAAAGTCTTCAATTGGCACGCATTTACGCTGCTGAATCATGTACTTAATGCGGTGTAGACGCTCTGGATCGCTCATTTGGCTCTCTTAATCAATGTCATAAAGGTTATTGTTTTTATCACTTTATTTACTTTATAGCTCATTTAATGAGCTAGTAGGTCATTAATCTGATGAATATCGATTTAAAGGGGTAAAAATGATCAAATTTATTGGCATCCTCCTCATGTTTGTCAGTGCGGTCAGCCTAGAGCAGGGGTTTGAGCTGTCATTAGTGCTGTGGTTTTTATTCGGCTTATTCTTGGTATTGAGCCGAGGAATCTGTAGCCATTTGCTATTTGTTGAGAGGGAAAAAGTGCGTGCCAAATACAGGAGAAGAAGATGACAGAACACACAAGCAAGCTCAATTGCGGTGTAGGGGACTTGGCCATAACGGTTAATTGCTCTTTTCCCCAGAACCTAGGCAATATTGTGCGAATCCTTTCCGCAAGTGGCTTTGAGGAGTGGCAAGGATTTAGCGAGCCGCTTTTTACTTGGAATGTGCAGGTCGCCACAGAAGGGGGTCAACTCTTTTATCAAATGGAAGATGGCATTGAGGGCTTTCAGGAAGGCCCAGTGCCTGATAAGTACTTGCGGCGCATCACGCCTCCGCAAAACTACCTCATGGATGAATTCATTAATTCAGAGCAATTGCAAATGGATTTACTGCTTACTGAACCTGCAGACCAAACAATCCAAGAGGAGCTAACGCATGATGAGTGATACACCAAAGCTCAATTGTGAAGTGGGCTCACTAGCGATTACAGTCAATGCCAAATTTAGCGGCAATATTGGCAAGGTCGTGCGGGTGATTGATTCTTTAGGGATGATGCCTTGGCCGGAGATGGATGGTCTTGTCCATGTTTGGCAGGTTGAAGTGGCCTCAGAGGGAAGTCTCTTGCATTACTTTTATCCCAACAAACATCAGCTTGATGTTCAAGCTACTGGCCCCATCCCTGATTGCTTTTTAAGGCGCCTAGTTCCAGAGAATGATCAAATGCGTTTGGAATTTGAGGATTGCCAAACACGCGAGGCGATTGAGCCTAGTACCTTATAAAAAGCAAAGAGAATAAAAATGGGTCAAATACAAAGTGTTTCCTGCGCGTGTGGTTTTAGTTCGACCATTACTGTAGGTGGAGGCATGCGCGACTTTAAAACAAACGCACCTTTTCCGCATTACTGCAAGACTTGCGGCCTAGTAAATGTCAATATGCAGGCCGATCCCATTGCTTGCCCTACATGTCAGTCGCAAGAGGTGATTGCTTACGGTCAGCCGCCAATCTCTCTACCAAATGAAGGGAGACCAGGAGTGGAGTGGGGTGGTTATAAAGCGCCGCGCACTGGAAATTTATGCCCTAAATGCAAAGAGATGACGCTAGAATTTGAACCTGCAACCATCATGTTTGATTAACTATGTCCACTTGGAATAAAGCGCGCATCAAGTTTCAGTATTCGCCGGTGAGCGATAGCAATCATCGCTCGATTGATTCAGTGACCATGAATATTTATGGCAAGTCTGAAAGTGCCGTAATACAGCACCTGCGTAAATCTTATCCCTCTCGAACCGACTTTGTTATTTTGGAGCTTGATTGGGATGAATGAGCAGTCGGGTGAAAAAACGATCAATAGCAATCATGATTTAATCGCCGGCGCTCAGTGGGCCATCCAAACAGTGCAATGGCTCATCAAGAGCGTAATCACACTGTGTTTGAGTTTGATATTCGCTTTTGGCCTACTTAATATAGTTCAAGGTGCGTTTCGGGTATTTGCGTATTACTGGCTTAGTAATGAGGCGCATCGATATCCATTAGATCTTGCCCCACTATTTTTAGGATTCAAATGCACCGCTTTTTTCCTGGTAACGATTTGGCTCTTATCTCAATACCGAGCCAGCGCTGCATGCGGGGCTATTGTTAAACGATCCATTCGGATTGGCTTAGTGCTTGGGGTTCTACTCACTGGGATTGTGGCCGTAGAGCGTTTTGTAATTAATTACTACACCAATCAAATTTCGTGCGAGTATCCCGAACCGCCTCAAAATCCCAGATAGGTGAATTACAAGGATTTATGTGTCCCATCACAAAAAGGGCTGTTCTGAGTTTTAGTACAACCGCATACATAAATGGTTTGATCTTTTGTAGCCCTGAATTGACTGGGTAGTATTGCTGTAGATTTATGCGATCCGTTGCAAAGCCCCGTTCCACTTTTGCCGCAAACACAGAGCCAATATTCTTGACCGGCTTTAACTTCAATTGCGTATGGCATCAGGATTCTCCTAGTTAATCACTTCGGTATATCTTACCGCCATGCTAATTCTTTTTCCAAACGCTCGCTAGCCAAGCTTGCTGCTCAAAGGGTAGACCAGTAGGCCTGTAGTAGTGCTCAATTTCTACAAAATTGGCCTGCCTCATATAAGAGCGCCAGCCTTCCAGATCATGGTAGAGCCCAAAGCGCTCGCCATACCAGTGGGCTTCATTATTGCCTCTAGGATTAGAGCTAAACAAAATCCCGCCAGGCTTTAAGCAAGACCATAAATCACTGAGGACTTGAGGCAGCACCTCTTTGGGAATATGAAAGAGCGCCGCGTTGGCAAACACCCCATCAAAGGATTGCCTTGGCAAATCGAGATTAAAAAAGTCTTGCACTAAGACTTCGCAACCACTAATAGATCTTGCAATACGAGCAGCCTCACTGCTGCCTTCTAAACCGATTGCACGGTGACCTAACTTAGTAAAGGTTTGTAAGTCTCTGCCGGGGCCGCAACCAAAATCTAGAATGGTCAAGGGTGCAGGCGCTGTAATTGCACGCAAGAGCGCATCAATATTTTGACTCACATCATGATCTTTGGTGCCCTCATAGTATGAGGCGGCATGCTCTTCGTAATGACCAATATTCTTTTGGGCAATTAGGCTCGATTCAGTAGATAAAGTCTTTGAGCGCTTTGGAGAATCGTTGGTAGTCATATATCGCTACATAGTAAGCCAAGTTCTCAGTAGCCCTACTTCTTTAGGGCCAATGCCCGTATTGGGATTGCAGCGAATCAGCTCTTTGCAGGAGGTAGGGAACTCCCAATAGGAATCATCTAAAGCGCGCCAATTGGCGCCAGACACCAGCTGCTTTGCGTGATACAGGATTTCTTGATAGCGCGCGTGTTTGCCGATTACTGCATTTCCAGTCATGCCAATGACGCGCTGAGCAAGGTGACTAGGCAGCTTGGCTTGCAGTTCTCTAAGGCTATGAGTGAAACGCCAGCTAGAAGAAATCACAATCTCAGCATTGCTGTTCTCAAAAAGCGGTTCCAGTAAATGACTGCGGCTAAATAGCCCATCCATCACTGGGCTACTCGGATGCAAGACCCCATCAAAGTCGAGGTACACCACTTTTGTGGAGGACATTAAAGCTCTTCTTCCACTTCTTTTTCTAAAACGAGAAAGTTGCGCTGAATGGCGTTGTATTCGCTATCTCTGGCCCATAACTTATGAATGCCTACAAAGCGAAAGCCTTGCTCTCCATGAATATTGAGCATCTCTTCGACGGTATCGCAATCGGTCTCCACAGGCTCCATCTTGATGACCTGGTACTCATAGGTTTTCATTGTTTCACTCCAGCAGGGGAATAGCCAATGCGATTGCCTTTGTTATCAAAGACGTTTGTCACGCCAGTGGGCGATTGTGTTTGGTAGCCAATGCGATTGCCACTGTTGTCATAGACCCCGTTATTGGAGTTGTAGTTCATCGGGCTGTTCTGATAGTTCAACGGGCTGTTGTTGTAATTCAGTGGGCTGTTCTCATAGTTCAGCGGACTATTGTTGTAGTTGAGCGGGGAATTGTCCCAATTGGTCACTTGGGCAATCGCGCTACTAGCGATCAGGCCTGTGCTCAGAAAAATCAGGGTGAACTTAAGGCTAAATGGTTTGCGTGACATGGATATCTCCTTTGGTGCATCTTTGGACAGAAAAATGTTGCATATCGGAAGATTAGTGAGCTCTAGGCTCACCTAATGAGCTACTAGCTCATCACAATCAAATCACTGCCAATAAACCCTATTTCATAGAGAGAGCAATGCTCAGTTCCCTAGTATTCATTACATTGATGCCGCTACAGGTCTCGCCTAGTGGCGCAGCGATGCTGCCCCTCAACAAACCCCTGGCAGTGGCCGCCTTTGTCGATAGTGCCCAGATTTTGGGTTTGCCCAAGTTTCGTCTGCGCGACTCTAGTGGCAATTTGTATTTTGCAAATCGATCACAACTACAAGAGCCTGCTGCTCTCTTGTATCGAGACTCAGGCATGCTGTTCATTAGCCATCAAACTAAACGTAAAGCCTTCATCAGCACCTATGTTCGGCGCTAAGTTCATCATCAAATAAAGGAGGGATGCATTATGGCAATCGCTACTGAATTTATCGACTTTATTGTTCCGATCCACGTCATCCGTCAAAAATACTTTGGCGGATGGGAGCGTTGCCTAGAAGACCACAAAGAGCTCATCGGTGGGCGGGTTTGGTATGACGAGCACCTCTTTCGTGATGGGGCGATGGGCCCGCAAGGAATTGAGGCATTAGTTGATTTATGGGCAAGTCTTGGTTTTGAGTGTTACAAAGAAGTAGATGGGATAAAGCATTGGCAAGATGTTTGTGTTTATGAAGGCCTTTTTGGCGGAGCAACGATGCCCTGTGATTGGTTGGCAGTAGATGAAAATACAGGTGGCGTGTATCTTGCTGGTACGCAGCCTGGTGAACTTGTTGGCTCCCAGCGTAACTTGAAAGAAGATTCATGAAGTTTGCACTGCAATCGATTGGCGGCCTTGGCGCTGTCTTATTCGGTTTTTTATTACTCGCCAATGTCGGCATCTCTAGTGCAGGTAGGGGCGATCATGAATCCCTCTCTGTAGTCGAGCGTGAAATCATCACGGAAACCATTGGGGCTGATGGCACGGTAGTGGAGATTGATGAAGTGACCACTTTGGTGAAGTCGCAAATCATTGTGGATGCGGAATCGCAAGCGGATTTGCCCTACAACTCGACATTCTCCAACCTAGAAATCCTAGAGGCCTATACGATTACTCCGCAAGGTGAAAAGATCCCGGTCGCTGCCAATGCGATTCGCACAGTAGAAGATGACAATAGTGCTGGCGCTGCGATGTTCTCGGATCAAAAGCACAAAATCATTATTTTTCCTAAGGTCACACCCGGAGCGCGTACCTACTATAAGTCTAAGCTCACGACCTATAAGCCACTGCTACCCAATTACTTTTATACGCGCTTGATACTGTCGCCTAATGCTGAGGTCAAGCACTATGAGTACAAGCTGAGCTATCCCGAATCCTTAAAACTGTACTTTGATGTTCAGGGAGTTAAGCAGACCCGAGATGAAAGCAAAGATGGGATGCGTCATGTCAGTTATTCCTATCAAAATCTCAAGGCAATACCCAAAGAGCAACTGCAAGTATCCAATAGTGACTTTGCTCCCCATATTTACATCTCGAGCATGGCTAATCAAGCCGAGTTTGCCAAAGTCTATGAAGAGCGGATTGCTAGTAAGTCACTTGTCACCCCAGAAGTGCAAAAGCTTGCTGATGAAATCACCAAAGGAGTTGATAAGAAGGTGGCAGCTGATCCATCTTTAGACCTTAAAAAAGAGCAGGCTAGGGCCATCTATAACTGGGTAACACGCAATATCCGTTACGTAGCTATTTATCTTGGTGATGGCGGAATCATTCCGCATGATGCCAGTAGCATCATTCGTAATCGCTATGGAGACTGTAAGGATCACAACGCACTCCTCATTGCGCTGCTCTCTGCTAAAGGCATTAATGCGACGAGTGCCCTGATTAATTCAGGGTCGGCCTTTGTGGTGCCGAAGTTGCCCGTCATTGGCCCCTTTAATCATGTCATTACCTATATACCGGCTTGGGATCTGTATTTAGATTCCACATCCGAGATGGCGCCGTTTGGCGTACTCTCAAATGGCGTGATTGATAAGCCAACATTACTCACAAAGCTGCAACAAGTAGGGCGCACTCCCAAGGCTAAGAAAGAAGATAACCAAATGGCTACGGGCATCAATATGATCATTGGAAAAGATGGACAAATTAAAGGCAAGGCGCATACCAAGTATTTTGGTAGTGCTGAAATCAGCGCACGCTACAAGTACGAAGGAGTAGATACCTCTTACGCAGATAAGTTTGTGAAAAACCAGTTGGCTAAATTTAGGCAAACAGGAGAGGGCAAGATTTCTACAAGTTATATCTATGATCTTGATAAGCCTTTCACAAGCGATACCGAGTTCACTCTAGATGCGATTGCCAATGTCCCAGGCCCTGGTGCCATTACAGTACCGGTAGGCTTGGCACCTGGAGAACTTGCCATGATTGCTAACGATAGGCCTCCTGAGAAATTTACTAAGCCTTACACCTGCTCAACTCGAATGGTGGGCGAGGCTTATCAAATTACGTTTCCGAGTAATACCAAGGTCACGCGGATTCCGCCAGATGTGACTTATGAAAAGGCGGGCATTAAATATGACTCGACCTATACCGAGCGTAATAACAGTCTATTGGTAACCAGGAAGCTGGCAGTTCAAAGAGCGGGGGCGGTATGCCAGCCCGAAGAGCTACAAAACTGGAGAGATTTTTACCAGGTCTTTATTAAAGATATGCGTGGGCAGATTTTTTATGAGTAAAGCGGCATTACATATCTACGCAGTGCTAAATTCAAATAGAATGAGTTATGGATAACAATTTATTTCAAGAAAGAAAAGTATTCGATATTAATGAAGACTCTCTTTACCAGGCTGTTAAAGACTTGAATTATGAGGAATTCATGAATTTTAGGAGTATTTTTTTGCAAGAGTCTATAAATAAAAATATTATTGCTGAAACTGAGGATGCAAAAAAATCATTTTGGAAAAGACTAATGAGCAACTTGCATATTAAATATCAATTTGTTAAGCCTGTTTCAACAAGCTCTTCTGCTCAACTAAAAAGACTTCAGCGTCGTACTTAATTATTCATGGTTTCAGTCATTTACATACTCTGAAGTCTAATATTTTTAATCAATTTCAACAATAAATTCTTCAAGAATTTGGCCGTTACGTACTTTTGCGTATCCAGAAATATCGCCAGAAGAATCCATTCCAAACATCCCGCATTTATTACCCTTAGGTATATGAAAGGACCAAAGTTCATCTTCAGGATCTATCATGTTAGATAGAAAACTACCCCAAGCTTGATTTAAGTGGCCAAAGGGTAGGGCGGGGGCATACCCAAGGGGATCATTCACATAATTCGATTTTTCTGCATCCTGAGGATCTACCTTGGCAACTAAATACTTTGGCATGCAAATAAATTCTGGTTTATTACGCTCAATTTCCCTAGCAGCATCCTTTTTTGCTTTTATTCTTGACCAGACAAAGAACGCTGGCCACCCCAGTGCAATGCAAAGAGTTGCTATGGTGTACGCAAACGTTTCCAGTAGGTGATCAAGAAAGCCTTTTTTCTTGGCTTGACCAATTGCTTCGAGCATACCTTTAACAAAGTCAGATGGGCGATTGAAATACTCTTTAAATAAGTGATATGTTGCATACGCAAGACCTGGTGATGTGTAGGCGCATAACCACCAATACCAACTAATTCCCATTGGAGACTGGTAGTTCATCGAGATGCTTTCACAGGTTTTTCGTTATGCCGTGCGTGTTTATTGACTAGTACACCTTGCTTAAAATCCATGAGAAGGTCGTATTCATAGGTGCTGGCATAACCACCATGAACATAGTTCAAGAGTTCACCTTGAGGGCAACGTAATTCACCGGTAAACCAGTGCGCAAAGACGCGATCAAATCCCGGAAAGATGTCCGAGACCCCCACAACATCTTCATAAGTGCGGTGTGCGGAGAGTTCAACCAAGTACAGACGCTCTACACCACCGCTCTCAATAATCTCCCAGGTGCCTATATAGCCACGCCAACAGGCGGTACTTGGAGACTTAAACGAAATACCTGCTTGCCTTAAATATAAGGAGAGGGGATTACTGCATAGGCGAATTTCCTTGCCACCATAAATTAGTAATTCAGATGCTTGAGCGGTCATTTATCCCCTAAAGATTAGAGAGTCGTTTATTGATATTTAGTATTGCAACTAAATGGCTCAAATAGTGAGCCAGAGCGAAAAACAGCTTTAATCCAGTGGCTAAATCAAATCCTGAGCCTCGATACCCTTTTCCTGCATGGCTTTTCTCAGCTTGGTCAAAGCCCTAGCCTCTATCTGACGCACTCGCTCTTTGCCAATGCTCAGCATGCTGGCAACTTCACTTAAGGTGCAGCCGCCATGGGTACTGCTCGCTCTGATATTGGACTGACTTATGGTGCGTTGTTTGGGTAATTTGGTGCCATTTTTATTCATTGCCACTCTCCTGGAAAGTTACTACGCAATTGAAATTCCCTATTTAAGTATGGCATATTCGCGTTTCACATCATGAGAAAAATGAAGAATTCATAAATAAATTTGATGGCTCGATATATGAGCTTAAGTCTGCCTACGCTCTCTCAATAGATCCAATTTAAGTGAGGGAGGGATGATTTATGCCGGTGTTAATTGAAGGTGTTTCTGTATTGCTTCGTAAGGGTTCAATTCACGAGCGCTACAAAGGGGGTTATGCCCAATTTCTATTTGATCTCAATGACTATGTAAGCTTTATTGCTAGCAACCAACTGCTTTGTGTTGCCTACAAAACTCATGATGAAGCTAGAGCACTACTCAAGATGCTGGCTGAAAAAGGCATGAGAGTTGCTCTCATTAACGAAGAGGATCCAGCAAGGACAGATGCTGTTTTGGTTGATCAAGTCTTTGGGCCAAGCGTACGAGTCTGGTGGATTGATCTGATTCCGGTAAGCAGATCTAGAAAGATGAAAGCTGAAGTAAAGGGGGAATCAAAAGAGGATCTTAAGGAGTCATCCCAGGAACATATTTTGATTGCAGCAACCTATGAAGAGACGGATGAGAAGGAAGAACTTCGAATTAAAAACTGGGATCAAGGAGAGATTGCTTACCCATTAGATTGGAAGTACGAGAGTTCTAAATCACTCGATCTAGAATTTTTGAGAATGGCTGAAAACCGCAGTTATCTCAATCACTAGGGGGGCTGACCGGTGAGCGAATCTAATAATGCAAATCAAATGACCTTTATGAATAGGGAGGAATGGCTAATGAGTGCAGTGAAGCACATTACCCCTATATTTGAATCAAGAGGATATGTTGTCCCACAAGTAAGAGTATCTGTAGGATTTCCGAGTACTGGCGGAAAAGGTCGACACCTTGGCCAATGCTGGTCATCAAAATCAGCTGAAGACCAAATAAACCAAATCTTTATTGCCCCACACCTCAAAACACCATTCGATTTTCTGGATACCTTAGTCCATGAATTAGTGCATGCAGTAGATAACTGTGAAAGTGGCCATGGCGAGGGATTTAAAAAGATTGCGCTAGATGTCGGCCTCAAAGGCCCCATGCGAAGTGCAGGAGCCGGCGAACACTTAAAGCAAGACTTGATCAGGATCGTAGAAAGACTAGGGACATTCCCTCACGGGAGACTAAGTCTGCCAATACCGACAGCTCAAAAGGCACCCAAAAGACCAGGTGCTAAGTGCGCTAAGTGCGGTTATGAAGTTGTAATGCTGAAGAAGCACCTCAATCTAGGCCCACCAATCTGCCCGAAGGATATGGAGGGAATGGAGGAGATAGGGGAGTGGGAATTATTATAAATTTATGAAATAAATGTAATTTATTCTTCATCGTGCTTACAATTAACTAGACATAAAGTAGCTTAAGGATAAGTTATATGGCTGTATCAATCTTCAATGAAGTGCTATCAAAATTACCTCAATTTAATCCGAAGGATTTTGAGGAAATTGAGATTGGTTATCCTAATGACGAGTTTCAACCTGAGGCTGAATTATTTGATTCTGGCGAAGCAATCCCATTGCCAAAAGATGATGATTTTGATCCAGAGTCACAGTCGGAAAATGAAGGGGAGATGGGGGCTGCTGAAGGCGGAGTCCGTGCCGCAGGCATTGAAATTCTAGCGTTCTATAAGTCATATCGACATATCAATAGCCCGCCGTTTCGTGGCAAGTGGGGAATTTTCTACGTCAATAGTGGGGTACAACACATTTCACAGATGCTTGCTATTGAATTCCCGTGCGCTCAAAACTTAAGAGAAATTGCTTTAAATTTCTTATGGAGTCATGAGATTTTTCATGCAAAGTTTGATGTCGGCGTACTGGGGTTTGAAGGATTTTCAAAGACACATTTATACCTTCCGCAGAAATTTGCCTTCCGCCGATCAAAGTCTTATCAGCCCGAAGAAGCATTGGCTAATGCTTCTGCGTGGAAATATGCCAAGAGTATTGATCCTAATAAATCCTCATCTAGGTCTGCTCAGACCATTGGAATCCCTGGGGTTTTAGATTTTTTCTTTCAATTCATGAAAAATCAACCGGGAGCATATGCGCGGTTTGATGAAAATCTTTTTGATTTGAAAAGTGAGGCAGCAGCAGGTATTTTTAATAGCCAACGTTCAAAGTATGCGCGGGCAGATGATTTGGCTCCATGGGTCGGCTTACATCCTTCGGGGTACTGTAGTCATTCTGACATTCCTGAGCATTTGGTTGTAGGAATAAAGTACTCAAAACTAATATCTCCCGCTAGATTTATACCGTCCGTAAAAGAAATTAGGGAGACGCCGAAATTTTTAAGCGATGTGCCTGTTGGCCATCAGTCTTTCTGGGAGAAGACGAAATCAAAGTTAATTAAATCCTCTTGCTTACCTGGATTGGACTTTAAATACTTTGAGCCATTAAATGTATGGTCTGCTAAGGTAAACGATAATTTTAGAGCTCACTTTTCACCAATATCTATACCTCAAGGTATTTGGGAGGCAGTCTCATATGGGAATCATAAAAAAATGGGTCATGGTTAACGCATTGTGAAAAATAGATCGACCATACTGAGGGAGATATATGCGGAGCTACGGAACTCACTTCCAAGAGAAACTAGCTCACGAGAGATAATTACTCTCGCCCATGGCCTACTTAAGCTCTATCTAAAAAATCTAGAGGTTGGTGATGAGTACGACGACGGCCCAGTTTTTGAAGATGACCTTGATGAGCTCTCTCCAGCAGAGTGGCCAGTTGATATGTTTATGAATAGCGATAGTTGGGATATTAATAGGTATGAAGAGGACAGAGAAATTTTTCTGGATAAGTTGGAGCAAGATGATCCTGAGCTGATAGATAGAATCAAAACAATATTGAATTTAGGTTAATACTTTTTTAATAGAGGAATTCTATGTCCATAGCCCATGGAAAAGAGGCGGCAGTAAGAGAGCATTTATTGACCGGAAATCCTATAACTGGATTGGAGGCTTTAATTTACTTTGGAGTTTCGAGTCTAACAAAAACAATTTCCCTGCTAAGAAGGGATGGATTTTTAATTAAATCTAGAACGATTCCGTATGCGGTGGCAGTAGTCAGAATTAACAAGGTAGCAGTTTTGAAGCCACCGACAGATCTCCCAATACGCGAAATTCAACTAACAGAGTATTGGATATCAACTTGAATGGGGCGTATTTTTTCTTCCATTCAAAGAAAGATTTTAATATTTAAGTCCGCTGGAAAATGTGCCAAATGCAATAAAAAGCTAGAGGGAGCGTTTCATGCTGATCATGTTATTCCATGGTCAAGAGGTGGGAGAACACTTGTTAACAATGGGCAGGCTCTTTGTGAGAAATGCAATCTACAGAAGGGAAGCAAAATGGCATTAAAGTTACGTGATTGGCAAGAGAAAGCAATTAGTAAGGCTATCAAATGGTTGGTTGTTACAAAAACTGATAAGCATTTTCTAATCAATGCCGCTCCAGGGGCTGGTAAAACAATTACCTCCTGTGAGCTAGCTAGACGCTTGATTGAGCTTGGTGAAATTGAAAGAGTAATTGTTATAGCGCCACGAAGAGAGGTTGTTCGACAGTGGGCTGATGATTTCAAGGTTGTAACTAGTCGCTACATGTCAAAGGTCACCGGTTCAGATGATGACATCAAGGACTTGGATCTAGACGTATGTGCTACTTGGGCTGCTGTTCAGGGATTATTAGAGCCGTTTCAGGCAGTTTGTAAATCTTCTAAAACTATGGTTATCTGTGATGAACACCATCATGCTGCAATTGAAGCAGCATGGGGTGATGGCGCAACAAGCGCATTTGCTCATGCTAAGTATGTTCTTATCCTTACCGGAACTCCTATTCGAAGTGATGGTAATAGTACTGCTTGGCTGGCCTACGATGATCGCGGAAAAATTGATCATCCCGAGGAGGGAACTTATACCCTCACCTATGGAGAGGCGGTTGATTTAGGCTACTGTCGACCTGTAACTTTTCATAGGCATGATGGCCGCTTTACAGTTTCGTTTGAAGATGATCAAGTAACCGTCTCTGGTAGTGGGGATGCAGAGCTTAGCGGTGATCTTAAGAAGATACCCGCACTTAAAAAGGCGCTATCGTTTTATAGGCTAGCCTGCACCCCTCTTTACGAGCCTGATAGCCCTGAGAAGCCATTGAATGGTGGATACCAGTGGTCTATGGTCGAGTGGGGTAGCGATAAGCTAACAGATTTAAGAAATAGAATGCCAAATGCCGGCGGATTAGTCATTGCGCCTAACATTGCTATGGCTGAATATTTTGTAAAAGTTATCGAAGAAATAGAGGGAGAAAAACCTTACATTGTTCATAGCGAAATGGGTGATGCTGAGGGCCGTATTTCTGCATTCAGAAATACAAATAAGCGATGGATTGTCTCGGTCGCCATGATTTCTGAGGGTGTTGATATCCCACGTCTACGTGTGCTTGTATATCTTCCTAATGCATCAACAGAGGTTGCATTTAGACAGGCTATAGGTAGGGTTGTTAGAACGGCAGGTCCAGATGATGATAGTCGCGCATATGTAATTATGCCCAGCTGGGAGATATTTGATAAATATGCAAGAAGAGTCGAATCAGAAATGTCGGCTGCAGCCAAAAAGGAAGATACGGCAAGTACCAAGAAGTGTCCATCGTGTAGTACCGAGTTGCCTTTAAATGCAACAAGTTGTAATGCGTGTGGCCATGAGTTTCCGGTTAAGCCTCGGCAAATGAAAAATTGCCCAACATGTGATGCGTTAAATAGGCTTTCTGCTTCAGCCTGCCACTCATGCGGACATAGTTTCTTGCAGGAATTCAAGTTGACCTTAGAGGATGCTATGCGCGTAGGCGCAATTGTTCGTGGCATTGACATGACGGAGGATGAGGTTCAAGAGTCTGAAGCGATGGCTCCAAAGTTGAGAGAGTTATTTTTAGCATCTGGCGATGAAAAAATCATCAAGATGCTTAAAACATTTCCGGAAGAGACCTATGCACGCTTGGCGGCCATAATGGCACAGGCAAGCAGTAAAGATAATAAGTAAGCGACTTTATGTCCCTTTTTTAAAAATGGCACGTCTATTTCCTCAAGACTTCGATGTTGTAGATAATGAGCGCCGATTTCATGGCGAACTTGCAACCTTATTGACGTTAAAAGACAGGCTTTCAGATCAATATTGCATATTTCATGGTGTTCACTGGACTAAGATTGAGAATGATGCCTCGGTCTATGGTGAAATTGATTTTTTGATTCTAAATCCCTACGGAAAAATTCTTGCAATAGAGCAAAAAGAAACATCAATAGAGAGAAACGGACAGGGTGATCTTGTTGCGATATACCCGCGTGCTGATGGACAACGGCAAGAAAAGAAAATCCATAGCCAGGTTGCGAGAAATATCCAATCTCTAAGGCAGGAGTTTTCCAAGAGATATAAGAACCAATCTCTCCATATTGAGCATCTACTATATTTGCCAACTGCAAAAATTGAAGGCGAGCTTCCTGTCAATCTAACACTAGGAAGAATCGTGGATTCATCCGAGTCTAAGTATTTGCCGGAAATTATTCTCAAGATTCTAGAAGACGACCCTATTCCGGCAGGAAAAGATATGGCAGACGCTTTAACAATCCAAGATTTCCTGTCTGAAAAAGCAAACGTAGTCCCACAAATGGGGATGCTGGGTCACTCGGCCAAGGAGATGACTACTAGGCTATCTAGCGGCCTATCTGAGTGGGGTGAGAGGCTTGAGTTTTCACCATTCCGTTTATGGGTTCAGGGTACTGCAGGTTCTGGGAAAACCCAGTTAGCATTAAAAGAGCTTAGGCTCGCAAAAGCTAATAAGCAAACGGCTATGTATTTGTGCTTTAACAGGCCTCTGGTTGATGCTATGAAGTTATCGGCTCCCGAGCCCAATAATTGCATGACCTATCATGAGCTTGCTGAATTACTTTTTAAGAAAAATGGGAAAAAAGTAGATTTTCAAGAGGAAAATATATTCCAAAAACTTGCTCAATACCTTGTTCAAAATATTTCACTCCTGAGCAACCAGTTAGATGTACTGATTATTGATGAGGGGCAAGACTTCGACAAGACTTGGGGCAATGCATTAATCACGATGGTTAAGGATGATGGCCGTATCATTTGGTTAGAAGATCCATCTCAAGACCTATATGGAAGATGGCAAACAAACTGGCCGGAGTGGGTCAAGATTTCTTCCCCGATTAATTATCGGTCTCCACAACGCATAGTAAATTTGATGAATGCCCTTGAATTAACGGATGATCATCTGGAGGCGGGCAATGGGTATGCGGGGATGATTCCCAATATTGAGCCCTATCAAGACGGCATGGAAATTGAAGCAACCGAGAAGGCTATTCAAGACCTAATTACAGAAGGATATGCTCCAGAATCGATTGCGGTATTGAGTTACAGAGGCGTTGCTACTAGCAAGTTGCTTTCTAGCGGTGTATCCAAGCTTGCAGGGTTAGGTGTTAGGAGATTTACTGGTTATGATAGCCAAGGAAATGCCACATGGTCAGATGGAAAAATATTTGTCGATACGCTCTTTAGGTTTAAGGGGCAGTGTGCAGACGCTGTAATATTAACTGAAATTGACTTCGATGAATGGACGGAAAATGTCAAGCGTAGGTTGTTTGTAGGTCTTTCGAGAGCGCGATTGGTAGTTAGCCTAGTACTAACTGAAAAGGCTTCCGAGCTAATTGATCAAAAACTGGATGCGGTATCAAACCGCAGCACTTAACTAAATCCAATTTCAAATAAGTATTTGGTGCTCAACCAAGCTAATTACATAGCCTAAATTTAAAGGACTTCACATTTTTTAGTTGGAGAGTGGATAGGTGGCTGATGCCTTTAGCAGATTAAAGACCGGTCTTGACGATATGCTAGGAAGGGGGTGCGGCGAAAAATTGGATTCTGAAGAGCTGAGGATTTCATAGGTCGAAACAGCCCTAATAGCATTTGTAAGGCATAGATTTGAAGACTTTGCCGATAGAGAACGTAAGCGAATTAAAAATGCCCTGCTCAGATACTGTGAACTTAATACTCTGGCCATAGTAATGATTGTGAGGCACGAAAAAAAGCGGCCTGGTGTTAGCAAAGTCTTCTTGGGGATAATCCTAGGAGTTGATAACAAAAGATCCCGAAAAAATACGGGACAATGAGGGCTTCTAAGGGGAAAACAATGCGGTTAATTCTGCTCGGTGCACCAGGTGCTGGCAAAGGAACACAAGCTCAGTTCATTTGCGAAAAATTTGCCATTCCACAAATCTCGACAGGAGATATGTTGCGCGCTGCTGTTAAGGCTGGAACTGAACTTGGCATTGCTGCTAAAAAAATTATGGATGCCGGCGGCCTCGTTTCTGACGACATCATCATTGGTTTAGTAAAAGATCGTTTAACTCAACCTGATTGCAGCAAGGGTTATTTGTTTGATGGTTTTCCAAGAACCATTCCTCAAGCGCAAGCCATGAAAGATGCGGGTGTGCCAATCGATTATGTTTTAGAAATCGACGTGCCTTTTGATGCCATCATAGATCGCATGAGCGGTCGTCGCGTTCACCCAGCATCAGGCCGTACTTATCACATCACATTCAACCCACCAAAGGTTGAAGGCAAAGACGACGTAACTGGTGAAGATTTAATTCAGCGTGATGATGACAAAGAAGAAACCGTTCGCAAACGCTTGCAGGTATACGACGACCAGACTCGCCCGTTAGTGGAGTACTACTCTACTTGGGCAACTCAAAGTAATCCCGCCGATAAAGTGAAGGCTCCCGCCTACCGCAAGGTCAGCGGTACCGGTAACGTTGATGACATTACTGCTTCTATTTTTGCAGAATTAAAGTAGTTCAAAGCTCAATTAGCCACCCACATAATGCTGCAAGTTGATCTTCATTGGTCAAATTTGCAGCTTTACTCAATTCTAATTTTTGAACTTGATTGAAGATCTCTTGAGCCATACTTGCTTCTATGGCACCACCAACAAAGAATGTTTTTACAGGGTTGCCG
Source organism: Polynucleobacter sp. AM-7D1 (assembly GCF_018688455.1). NCBI lineage: Bacteria > Pseudomonadati > Pseudomonadota > Betaproteobacteria > Burkholderiales > Burkholderiaceae > Polynucleobacter > Polynucleobacter sp. AM-7D1. The sequence goes on along the minus strand of NZ_CP061319.1, from coordinate 1,102,143 downwards.
GCTTTATTGAATGAATTTCTTATCCTCTGAAGTGCAGTGTTAGCTGTTTTCCAATGCTCATCTGCCCCAGCAGGGTCAATTCCGCCTTTTAGCTCGCCCAATGCCAAATAATTATTTGCACTTGCAAGAAAAGTTTTCAGCTCTGGTTTTGTTATTGGGACAAATTTTTTAAACATAGTTATATCTATATTTTTATCAACAATTGGAACCTTGGTGTTATAGATAATTTGACGTCCAGACCCATTAATATTGGTCCAACGAATCATTTTTATAGAAATTAAATCATCTTGCGTGACCTTTGATGCCTTTTGCCATCTGGAACTATCTTTTAATAGGTACTCAAAGTCAATCTGAGAATTTCTTAAATTTGCTATTAAGAACCTAGTAAATTTTTCACCAGCAATTGCTCCGGCGATATTCCTCATTCTGCCGCCTAGAGAGTCGCCTTTGGCTAATAAAAAACGATAAACAATCTCATCCGCAAATTTTTCACCTGCTGGTGCTAAAAATTTCGTGATGAACTCTTTAATGATTTCATCAATATCTTTTTCGCTAAGATAACTATTAGCCTTGCTTGAGATGCCCGATGCCTCAGAGAGGGGCCCTCTAACCTTCGGATCTTTAGCTAATTTTTCCGGACCATTATATTGTTGCGCGATGGCATGCAGGGCTCTAGCTTCATCGAGATAAGGAGCTGCCTCCCGATTTTTTCTTAAAGCCATTTCCAGAAACCCGCTTCTTGTTGCCGCATGCGTGGTTTCAAGATCTTTTGACGAATTTATTATTTTACTTAACATTTTTTTTATCAAAAATTTGCAAATAGATTTCTGTTGCAACCGCTTCAGCTAACAATGGAGGAACTGCATTTCCTACTTGACCAAACTGGGTCATGGTTGTCTTTCTTTTGCTGCTATATGAGTCGAGCCGAACGCCTTTGAATTCCCAATTTAAAGGGAAAGTCTGCAAACACGCTAGCTCTCTAACTGTAAGCATCCTATCTTCATTTGGATGTATAAAATCTCTATAGCCACTTCTTGTTACTGTGGGCGAAGGTTTATTCGGGTTAAGCCTTCTATATGTTGAACCAAATGTTTGCTCTGTATCACTCAGTTTTTGGCCTGACCGAACCTTTTTTATTTTCTTTAATGTTGATGGAGAGTGCGCAGTTTGCTGATGATTTTTAATAGCCATGTTTAACTATTCTCGCTTTAATAGTTTTTGAAACTCTTTTTGCGGTTTCTGAAGGTTCATCAGCTTTTGGTAGCCCCTCAATAGCATTTGCAACTGTTACGTATGGCTTTAGATTAGACTCCATAAATAACTTGCCTTGTTTTGAGGCAACACCATGTGTTGGCTGCGGAAACCTGAAGTCCACCTCGATTCTATTGCCAACTAGAAAAATGCGCTCACGAAATTGAGGGGCGCCAAACTCTGCTGCATTCAGTACCTTGTGTTTTATCTGATATTGATATTTTTTTCGCTTATAGAGAATTGGTTCTGCAATTGCCTCTTCGATTGCTCGAAGAGCTTCTCCATGATGCCAATTTTGCATACCTTTTACATTTTCCATTACAAATGCAACTGGTAGCGATTCCCTAACAACTCTTATAAAATCAAGCACTAATCTACCTCTAGGCTCATCCATGCCAAGTCTCTTGCCAGCAAGGCTGAAACTTTGACATGGTGGCCCACCAATTACTAAAGCTGCTTCTAGCGGTTTTAACTTTGCAGCCTTTAGAATCTCACCTGTTTTTAATGTAGATATATCTCCTTGAATCAAAGGGGTATTTGGTCTATTCTGTCTAAGCGTATCGCAACAACTTCCATCAAGCTCTACTGCTACAGCAATTTCAAATCCTGCAGCTTCAAAGCCGAGATCCATGCCACCTGCCCCCGAAAAAAGACTAATCACAAGAGGTTTCTTTGAGGAGGACATTTTTGCAGTATTTTTTAATTAAATTGAGAGATTATTTTGATGATATCAGGAGCGTACAAGCTTTTAAATGAATTTTACCGTTACCTTAAAGCTCAATACTTTGCGCGATTACTTAGTCAGACACTCTTATTAAGTTGTATTTAGAAAACTTTGGCGGGGTAACGTAATAGGATTTAAATCGGTGATCTTATTCTGGCATACCTCGCATTAAAAGTTACATGGGCTGACTTCTTAAGGAAGGTCTAATGCCTTTTGGCCTTAATTTTCAATATAATGAATTGTGCAATTCTTTTGTTGTGAGGCTTAAGTTGGGGGAGTTTAAGAGAAAGCCGCCGTTAAAGCTGAGTGGTCAAGACTGGAGATATAAAGAGGGCATACAAAGTTAGGTAAATCAACTAAAAACTAACTTTTCTTCCCATTTGGGTATTTTTCGTAGAAATGCGCTAGCCGTCCATTTTTTTCTAGCAAAGTTCGATAGTGACCATGATTAGGTTCATTAATATGGCAATGTACGCAAAGAACTTTTAAATTTAAAGTGCTGTTATCACTAGCATCTCCATTTAGGTGATGGGTATCCAGATATTTCGGTTCAAATTTTTCAAAACAACCGTGACACTCTCTTTTAGATCTTAACTCAGCTGAGAGAGTTTTGAAGTTATCTGAATAAGTATTGTGATTCGCTTGGAGAACTGATTTTCTTGAGGTAATAAACTCATCAGCACACTCAAGGGAGAACTTTTTAAAAAACTGCTCTACAGTAAAACTTGAGCGTTTAGAAAATGGCATTTCTGGAAATAAGGCTCGAAGACAGTAGCCGCATGGATACAACGGGGAATCAAAAGTCTCCCTTTTTCTACCCTCCACTAAGAGCAATCTAAATCTTCCATCCGGAATAATAGGCCTTACATATCGATCCGCCTTTCCGATTGAGGCCATTTTACTAATTGTGGTGCATTCAGTAAAGTGGTATTTTGGCAAATCCTCTACAGCCCTTTTTGAGAGCTTGCCCATATAGTTTGAAGGATTGCAAATATAAATAAATGTACGTTTGCCATCAACAATGATCGTGCCATCTTTGGCCACCTGATACTCACCATGTCTAATTTCAACTGCAGTTCCCAGATTTAGACGAGTTGGGTCCTCTTGAATGGGGGTGGCCATTTGTTTGGGAATCTTGGCTATACCAGAGATATATCCAAAACGACGCATTAGATTGCCAAGATGGTCCTCAATCATTTTGCATTGTTGCCTATCAAATTGATTTTGAATTCAACCCTTTGATTCCTAATATCATTAACAGATACATCAATGGGCTTTGAGCTTGAGAGTCCAATTGAATATAAATTTGCTACTAACCAGTCGTAGTTATCACCAGCATTCTGAAGTGTATAGGCAAGGGTAGACAGTGCTCGTTTTTGTGATAGCTCCATATTTAAAAGATAAGCTGTTTTTGAGTCAGTCCCAAGAGCCCATAAAGCAGAGGTGTGGCCTTCAATTCTAAGTTCTTTGATATACGGCTTAAATCTTGGTTTAGTAATAATGGCAAAATATCTTGGTAAAAATGAATCCATAACTGCTTTAAATTCTGGTCTGACATCTGCTTTGCCAATTGCAAACATTAGGTCTGGATTCTTAAAGCGTAATGTAAGGTCATCAAGTATTTGCGCATCCCATTTAGGTAAATCTTGCGCAAACTCTGTTTGCAGCTCCCCAAGCAATTCAATTCTTGTTTTTTTTGCTGAATCCTCGTTAATGCTTAACCGAGATACTTCGGTTAGGAGTACAACAGTAAGAAGTAAAAATATCATGAATAGCGACGTCATGAAGTCGCTCATCGCAATAAATGAAGAATTCTTAGACATCTTTATCTAATTTCTGACTGGGATAATCTTTGTTTTATATCAGAGATTTGTAATGCAAGATTTTCAATAATGTCAGCCAATTGTTGACCAAACCTACTCATTGTTGAATCTAGATTTGATTTGATTTGTTTATCAAGCGCAATTAAATTATTTTTTAATTCCTCAGTTGCTTTTACTGTTGCACCAGTTGCCTTCTCTTGTCCTTCAGTTACGGTTTGGCTTAGCTTGGTTGCACCTTCTTGAAGTTTGTTAATCATATCTTCAATCTTCTGATTAACAGCAGGCGGCAATCCTTCGTATGCAACTAATGTTTTTGTAAGTGATTCCTGTCCTTCCGCTATTAGTGAATACTGTTGTTCAAGACCACCTAATAAAGCTGTTATTTCCTCACTTCTTTGAGTAAAGTTAGTTGCAGAGCCTGCGAGTTGTTGAAGGCTCGTACTAATTTCAATTAAATGTTGTGTTGCTTTGCCTAAGTTTTCGGTAATTTGACTATTTTTTTCTTGAAGCGTTATTAGTTCGGCTTTGTACTGTCTTTGCCAGGTAACAAGATCGCCTACGGCAAGATTAAGTTGTTTAAAATTTTCACCAAATTGGTCAGTTAAGTTTTTATTGAAATCTTTTACTACCATTTCTAAAGCAGCAACAATTGCTTTAGTTGAGTCTTCGGCCATTCGTTTAGCAAAATCTTCAAGCGTTTTATTCAAGCGGTCGAATTGCTCAATCTGACGAGTTTGGTTTCCAAGAAGCGTGTCCTGAATGTGGCCTAAATTAATATCTCCATGGGTCAAAGTTTTGCGCAACCCATTCGCAATCCCCATGGCTAATTTACATCCTAAACCTGTTAGACTCAAAATAAAGCCGAACCTAATATCTCCTAAAAAGGCTGTAATTGATTCGATTGGGTTTGATGGGTCAAAATGAAATAGGGCAATTGAAATTGAAAATAAACATCCAACTAAGGCTGCAGTTACTAACACCTCTTCAGCGCGATCTTTCCAATTCTGATTATTGGTTTTTAGGGCAAATAAGAAAAATCCAATAATTGCTACTATGAAAAAATATTCGTATCGCATTTGAATACTGTGCCTTTTGGATTTATGAGTGGTTTGAAGATTCTACCCGTTAGAATCTCTATATTAATTCATGTTAATTTTTAGACTCAAATAGCTCGTTAGATGAGCTTTAAGGTGTATGAATAGAAAAATCTGGGATAAAGAGGCTGTCATTAAAGATGCCTCAAAATATCTAACAGTAGCCGATTGGCGAAAGAGTAGCTCAAGCGCTTATGCTATTTGTTGTCGTAACAAATGGAATGATGAGGCTTGTACTCATATGGTCATTGTTAAGCGGCCTAACGGTTTTTGGACCAAAGAAAAAATTCTCTCAGCATCTAAGAAATATAAAACCACAGCAGAATGGCATAGCAAAGACCCGCATTCATATGCTGCTGCAAAAAATCAAAAACTCATCCCCAAATCAATGGAGAGAGGCCTGATTCATGGTAAGTGGACTAAGGAAAATATCTCAAGGGTCGCTAAAGATTGCAAGACTCGTGGAGAGTTTAGAGATACCTATACTAGTGCGTATGCGATTGCTATTGGTAAGGGGTGGTTAGAGGATGTTTGTCAGCATATGCTAAATAAAGCTCCATGGTTTGGGCCCAGAGTTATTAGGGAGTATTTAATGACTCATGACATTAATTACGTGATCGAATATAAGTTTAAGGAGCACTCTGAAGTAGCAAAGCTTCCATACGACTTTTATTTGCCAGATTTCAATCTGGTCATTGAATATCAAGGTAGGCAGCATAAAGAGGGGTGGCTTAGAGATAAGCAAAGCGCCATTGGAGTACAGGCTAGAGATAAGATTAAAAGAGATTTTGCAAAAACAAATAAGATTAATTACCTTGAATTAGATGCCAATACAAAAATAGCTGTAATTCATTGCTTAGAAGCAGAGCTGACTAGGCTGGCTAAAAAGAACCAAGTTGGATTTTCCTTAAAGGGAAGAAAGCTAACCGCCTCAGAACTCAAGACATTGGAAACCGCATTTATTTGGAATCATCAGACCGTTAAGGAAGCAATCGCCAAGTGTAAAACCATTAAGGAATTTCGGGAAAAATATCCTAGTGCTCAGGACTATGCCCGAAAGCACGGAATATGGGCTGAACTTGGTAAGTCACTAATGCGGGTTAAAGAGCATGGGAAATATACAAAAGGCTTTGTAACTAACGCAGCTAAGGAATGCAAAACCCGCAATGAATTCAAGCAAAAGCATAAGGGTGCATGGGCAGCAGCACAGCGTAATGGTTGGTTAATTGAGGTTTGTTCTCATATGCCTAAACATATGCAAAAGCCGTGGCTTAGGTAATTTTGTTGGTTTACCAGATATCATTTACTGCTTCCTTTTAAATGACCGGCCCGGTTTGGGTGGGTAGTGTTTATTGTTTCGTTCATGCCCCAGACAATTCTTTGCGATTATTTTTGAAGAAACTTGATTTGCTCTGGGGTCTAACTTCTCCGCTAGCTCCTTCGCCGTTATCCGACATATTTAGATGCGGGCCCTTACCAAGATCCTTGTGGCCAATACTGGCAATCAATCTTGCTTCTGCTTTGAATGCCAATTTTTCTTGCCATATCAAAATCTAGTTACTTAAGTGCCGCTGACAGTCCGTATTGCCATAAGTTATTTACCTTAACATACCATCAATATAAAATTTTAAGTTATCTGTCTGGCTTGCTTTTTTATTGCCGTCTCTTTGATTTTTCAAGAATTTTATATTTTTATTTGTTAAGTTCACCCCCTGAATTATTTCTGGCGCCGAAACTCCAAAAGCCAATCTCGCACACTGTGCAATGACCCGATGCCTAAGCATCCTTCTGGGCATCTCCTTCCAAATACTATGCTCTGTCTGAATTTCGTATAGGTACTCTTTTACTTCAATTGGAACCACTCGATCATTGCGATAAATAGCGCACCCCATCCAAGAAGGCACTCCACTAATAAGTTCATTAGACTCAGTAAAGCCAATGCCGCTAAAAGCGGGGTGGCTATTAATCAGCTTTGACCAACCATCAATCGTAATAAACGCTTGCCAGTGACCATTTTCATATTGATGAATGGATATTTCACCGGCAAACGGATCTAACTCATGCTTTCCAATCAATCTCAATGCATTGAGCTGAACTGCTTCTGGTGTATTTGGTGCTTCATTAAGCCAGGCTGTCAATTCACTGGCGGTACAGCCTACTTTCTTAATTGCTGTTGCCATTAATTTTTCATGAGTGTTGAGTTCAGCTTGAATTCTTTTGCTTCTAGCTTTTTTAGCTTTTCCATTGGGGTCTACTGGATTAAGTCGCTCGCTCTTAGGACTTATCCCAAAACTATTCACTTCATCATCTAATAAATCTTCTTTAATGTTCAGAAGACTAACCGCAGTATTCATATCCATTGTTTTCTCCTTAAATATTCTTTCTATATATCCAAGCTTTTAATCACTAGGCGCCTGCTGTTTTGAATCTGCATCTTGTAGCGCTCATAGATTTCCTTCTCTTCCGCCTCTAATCGTTTGCCATCTAATCGAAAGCTAGGCTTTGGGGCTTTCCAGGTCGCAATCACATTGCCTTTATAGCTGAGAATTTCCGCTTCTTTCATCTCATTCATGATGTGCTGCTTTATTTGTGCAATCCGTTCATCCATATCACCGCTTTGCTTACTCAATGATTGCAACTGCCGTATGAGCTCCACTGTCTTTGGATTGGCTTCTATTGTTTTAGAAGGATTGCTCTTTTTAAAGAGCGCTTGATAGTCGCCCTCTGTTTGGGCTGGAGGTGGAATGTCTTTAAGAATGTAATCATTCCAAAAGCGCATTGCCTTTTCAATGACAAGCGCTTCTAATTCCAGATCACGCTCTATTTCATAAATCCGAAAATCACTATTACCAAAGAGCACTGCAAGGTCGCATTGCTCAATACCGGTAATGGCCATATACCAAATGCATTGACACAGATAACTCATGGGCACCTGATCAGTGCCTGGCTCTCCCCATTCACCTCTAGCAAAAGGATTTGCTGTCTTGCACTCCAAGAGGCGAGTTGCAGGCTTGCTTAGTCCATTACCTAATACAAATCGATCTACATGCGCACTCATCATGGGGTGAGTGGGGTGGATATAGATGGACTCATCATGAAGAAGTTCAAAGCCGGTAGCTCTGGCGTATTCACTGGCAACAAACTCTTCTGCAAAGGATCCAAAACGCAGGGGTAGGGTGTCGAGATGCCTTACTTCTTTACCTGTCTTTTCCATCCAGACCTCAAGCGGCGTGCGGAACTTAGAAAGCCCTAGAATTGCGCCAATATCAGAACCGCCTATGTATTTCGTGCGATCCTGTGTAAAATCTTGATTCATAAGCATATTTATTGTCCTATTTTAAATAATCATTATCTCTTAATGAGTAATGATTACCTAGTATAAGGTAACAGTTACTTGATTACAAGTGGTCAAATTCGCGCAGCGCGTTCATTACTCAAATGGACCGGAAAAGAACTTGCCGAATTCTCTGGCGTAGCTTTTTCTACGTTGATGCGCCTTGAAACAGGCGAGGGCGTGCCAGCTGCTCAGGCAAAGACGCTTGACTCAATTCAAAAAGCATTTGAAAAAGCAGGGCTTGAATTCATCGGCAGCCCAGAAGACGGCGCTGGCGTACGCTGGAAATCTAAGAAATAGGCTCTTTTAGTATTGCTAAGCTCATCCCCTGAGCTTTGACCCCCGTACCCTGAATCCAGAGTCAATAAACCTTAAAAAACTTTTCAAGACCTATTGACATTGCCAGTATTTGGTGTGATATTGACAGTAATAGATGTCAACATAGTTATATTGACAGTAATACGTTGACAGTGGATTTAAACGCCAAATAGTGGTCTAGATAGTATTAAAAGGGGGTTTTATGGGTTTTTTTATTAACGAGCACCAGCATTTCAGTGGCAATGCCACCGACTTGGCCAACCTTGCCAGTCAGTGCGCCCATTACCTCCAATTACCTGGGGACCTAGACAAAATCAATGAACGCATCGTGCGCTATTACGTAGCAGAAGGCTTAGTAGCGCGTCCTGAACGTATCGGCCGCGATGCCCAGTATGGCTACAAACACCTGCTGCAATTTTTAGCGGGCAGGCTCTTGGTTGAAAACGGTTACCCCATGCAAAAGGTTGCGCCGTATCTCATGTCGGAAAATTTGGACAAACTCGAAACCCTGGTCATGACCAAAACAGTACCAAGCATGGCTGAGATCTTGGTTGCTTCATTTCAAAATCCTGGGGCGCAGCAAACAAAGCGCAGTCAATTAGAGCGACCTCATCCATCCAAAGACAGCATCAGAAATGTCGCAAGCACTCGCCGCGATAGTCAAAGACTGTCTTTTATGGAGCAAATAGAAAAAGCAGAACAGCGCAGCCAAGACAGTATGTCGTTTTCAATCAGCAACAGTATTTCTGATGCAGTTGAACAGGTATCTCACTCGTACGACAGCATGGATGAGATGGTTGACCTTGGTCAACAATCCAAAACTAATGAGCAGCTCATCGCAATTGGCGAAACACTTAAAGCCGGAATGCATGACATCTACAAGCGGCAAGGGGAGAGTACGCAGGCCTTGCGTGCGCAGATAGAGGAATTAAGGCAAGAGCTAGAGCGAACGCGATTCGATATGGAGGGAGATCGAATGCGATCCTTCACACATTTTGAAATTCTGCAAAAAGAAATTCAACACCAAAATTTATTAATAGAAGAAATACTGAATCAACTACTGGCTGCAAATGCGCAGCAATGCAAAGGAAAAGAAAATGAGTAACGCAAATAACAACGCACAGAACAACACCAACGCTGCTGGCCAAGGCCTAGAAGTGATTCTGGATCTTCGTAAAGATGTTATTGCGAGTAACGCTGGGCATAGCTTAGATCTTCTGGTGCGATTGCGCGCTCCTTTGCTAACGGGTGAAGTCAAACGTACCCCTTTAGCAATCTCTTTAGTCATTGACCGTTCAGGTTCCATGGGTGGCAGAAAGATTGAAGAGGCAAAACGCTGCGCACTCGATTTATTGGGACGCTTAGATGATGAAGATAAGGTATCACTTGTTGTCTATGACACGGCCATTGATGTCTTAGTAGAGACGATGCCCGTGCGCTTAGCGCGCACACTTATGCCAATGCGTTTATTAGAAGTTGAAGCGAGAGGTGGCACAGCATTGCATGCTGGTTGGCTCAAAGGTGCTGAGACATTAGCACCGACAGCCGGTAGTGGCATGATGAGTCGCGTGATTTTATTGTCTGATGGTGAGGCTAATCACGGTATTGTCGATACCCAGCAAATTTGCGATCAGGTGCGCGAATTAGCTAGTGCTGGAGTCACCACTTCAACCGTCGGCATTGGCGTCGACTTTAATGAAGAGCTCATGACCGCCATTGCCAATGCTGGTCAAGGCAATTCTTGGTACGGTGAGCGCGTGGAAGACTTAGCAGAATCCTTTGATGCAGAGATGGGCTTTTTGGCTAACCTGGCATTTCAAGATGTACGCGTGAAGTTAGATACCCCCTTATTAGCACGCATGGGTCAAATTCAAGTGCGCAATGACTATATTCAAAATGGTAAGGGGCAGTATTGCTTGCCTTCGATTGCTGCCGGTTCTGAAGTGTGGATGGCGATTTCACTTTCGATGAATGAAGTTATTCACCTGCAAGACGCTAATTCAGTTCTCACATGCACTATCAATTTGAAAGACAAGCAGGGTAAAGAGCAGCAATGCCAGGTCAAATTACCCGCCATGCCAGTAGTCGGTTTACCTGAGTACCGGATGGCAACAGAAAATGAACTGGTCGCGCGTCGCTTTAATGAAGTTGAATCCGCTGAAATTCAACGTGAAGCGCGCCGCCATGTGCAAAACCGCAACTGGGATGCTGTAGAGGGGTTAGTGCGTCAATTAGAGGATCGGGCGCACAACAATCCGTGGCTGCAAGAAACCGTGAAGTACTTACGTAAATTACTAGATCGCCGTGATTCTGGTTTGATGGAAAAAGAATTGATGTATTCGTCAAGCAAGATGATGAACCGAGTGGCCGATCTGAATGACAGCATGATGTTTTGTATGGATGAAGAGTCGGTTAAACCGGCGTATATGCGCAAGAAGGTCAGTCAAGGGCGCAATACCGATTCACAAGGTGATGTGCAAAAGTAAATAACTTAATACCCAGCGGCATTGAAAAATGTCTCTGGGGTATAGTCAGATTGATAAAAACTACTCTCTAAGGTATTTAGAATGAATGCAGTTGACCTCAACACCGCACTCCTCATTGCAATAGCCCTTTTGCTGGTTTTAGTGCTCTATAAAATGTTTTCCCTAAATGGAGATACGAGGGCTGACGAAGAGTCTTCCAAAGCGCTCTTACAAATGCAACAACAGGTCGCTGAGCTTTCAGGAGCTGTCAAAGCACTTTTAGAAAATAATCGTCAGGCGGGCAATGATTTAAAAGCAGATTTAAATCGAGATCTAACGAACTTACGCACAGTGTTGACGGATCAATTGGGTAATACCGGTCGTGAAGTGCGCGAAACACTAGTTACGCGCTTAGGTGAGATTCAAAGTGATACTGCAAATAAATTAGAAGAGATGCGTAAAACGGTAGATGAGAAGTTACACGCTACGCTTGAGCAGCGCCTCGGCGAATCATTCAAGCAGGTCTCAGATCGTTTGGAAGCTGTACATCGCGGGTTGGGGGAAATGCAAACCCTAGCTTCTGGGGTAGGTGATTTAAAGCGTGTTCTGACTAACGTCAAATCACGCGGTACATGGGGTGAAGTGCAGTTAGGCGCCTTGATAGAGCAAACCCTCACAATCGATCAGTATCAAAAGAATATTTCTACTAAACCGGGTAGCCGTGATGTTGTGGAATTTGCCATTCGCTTGCCTGGCCCATCTGCAGAGTCCCCAGTTTGGTTGCCGGTGGACGCTAAATTTCCCATGGAAGACTATCAACGCCTCATGGATGCACAAGATCGAGCGGATATCGCAGATATGGAGTCTGCAGCAAAGGCGCTAGAGTCGCGCATTAAGTTAGAGGCTAAAACAATTCGAGAAAAGTATATCGAGCCGCCGCACACTACTGACTTTGCTATCTTGTTTTTGCCAACCGAAGGCTTATATGCCGAAGTCATGCGCAGGCAAGGCTTGCTGGAGTTATTGCAACGTGATTACCGCGTTACAGTAGCTGGCCCATCCACCTTTTCAGCGATGCTCAACAGCCTGCATATGGGCTTTAGAACCCTGGCTATTGAAAAGCGCTCATCAGAAATATGGAATACCTTGGGTCAAATTAAGACTGAGTTCGGCAAGTTTGGGGAGGTAATCGATGCAACCCGTAAAAAACTTGATGCTGCTAGCAAATCTTTTGAGAGCGTTGATGTGCGTACTCGCAAAATTAATAAGACCTTAAGCGGAGTAGAGGCACTGCCCATCACGAGTTCCGTATTGCTTGATACCTCCACGACGGATGATTCGCTTGGCAATGATGAAGAGGTGGCTTAGCAAACATAAGAAAACATACGAAAATATAAGGAAAATATGTGGAAATGTGTAGTAAACATGATGTAAACATCAACTAAATATTAATTAGTTTGTAATGTAGCCTCAGACTTCAAATCATGAAAACTACAATCTAAAAAATAATTTATGTTTTGCTTGTTGCATTCCAAAATATTTCGTATTAAGATTTTGTTAACAAGCACCATGTTGGAATTATGTAGAGCGCAGCAACGTAGTAGATCGCCATGATCTCGCTACTAGCGCTTAGAGTAGACATCTTCTCCACAGTCACTTGTTCATTAATTGGCTGTCAAAGCCTAGCGAATGATCCAAGAATTCTGCCCAGAATTTGCCCCCTATTGATTTGCCTTAAGCGCTGTTATTGAGCGTGATTCACTTGTGATGTGATTGCTGATGTTTAGCGCTCTTGTCGCATTTGGAGCGAAATACCGGAACCTTACCCAGTCTGGTCATAAACCTGTCTCTGAGGTTTTGTTGGTACTTGCAGTGCCCTTTGGAGCGGATGGCAATGTCATCCGCAGCAGGGGTTTGTAAAGCTAACTAAAAAACCAACCTACCAGGAGATAGATCATGGATCTAAATCAAAATTTAAGAGATATACACAACGAAGAATCATCAACCCCAGAAGAAGCGCAAGTGCAAGATGTAGTAGAGGTTCTAGATGGAACAGATACAAGTGCAATAAGCCAAGAGCTCCTCGCCACCGAGCCCCCAAAACGGGGCAAGAAGGGCAAGTATCAAGGCCAAACCGGTCCTCGTAGCAAGAAGGGCAAAGAGGCTTCACGCAACAATTGCAAGATGGTTCATGGTCTACGCGCTAAGAAGTTGCTCATGCCCTTTGAAGACCCCAAAGAGTATGAAGCGCATGCACAAAAGATCGTGAAGACCCTCAAACCCCAAGATGCCGTGGAGCAAGAAATCATTGAAGCCTATGCCTATGCGCTGTGGACTTCACCACGCTATGAAAGCTATGAGCAAGCTAGAGCGAGCGGGCAATTTGAGGAGAAGGTGTGCTCTCTAGGACCTCAGAAAATTGCCGAGAAACTGGGCTTGAGTAATCACCATCAAGTTCATGCACCTGCTTACATAAGCAATCTTGCGTATGAAATTTCACCTGAGCGAATCGATCACGCGACCTTTTTGCTCGAGTGTCATACCAAGATTAGAGAGAGTATGGAAGCGGGTGATCCCCATAGTTTGGATTGGCCGGCAGCCCTCAAATTCTATCCAGAGCTGTTTGAATCTCTCAACCAATGGCTCATTGCCAGGGGCGATGAAATTGCCGTCTTTGATGATGAGGAAAAAGTGCTCGATGAGTACCAACTTCAAAATCCCGATTGCCTGTGGCATGACTTAAATTGTTATGCCTATTTCCTATTCTTTGAGGTCCATTTCATGAGATTAAAACCGCAGATTGCGTTGCTTTTGGAGCGCTTGTATTGGAAGGCAACGTTTCGGCCATTCTCTGGATTTAGTGATCATTTTGTGAAATCCCAAAACTTTGCTTTTGCTCAGCTCGAGCGTTTGGCAGCGTATCGCAAGATGAAGAAAAAGTTCGAGAACCTCCAGGATGATGAAGTAGAAGTGGATTAAAGCAGTAGCAGGGACGAACGAGCGAAATGCCGTAAGCCCCTGAATTTAGTAGTTTTTGCTTTTCTGTTCTTTAACAATTTAGATAATTCATAAGTCCACCAGCATCTATTGGGATGCTGGTGGTTGGCCTTTTCTCGCTCTAAATTTAGAATGTGGTTATGTCCGATTTACTCAAACCCAGCAAGCCACCGAAGGTCAAAAAGACCTTAAACGAGCTATTGGGAGAGGGTCAAGTCAAAACCGGAAAGACTCTATTGGAGCAGGCAGCCCAAAAAACGCAGCAGCAAGAGGCCTTTCTAACCGCCGCCCAAGAAGAGGAGCGCATGCGCTCCCAAAAGGGTAGGCGCACAAGGTAATATATGGGCTTCACGTCTTTATATTGCATCGAGCCCCCACTATGTCCGAGTTAAATAACGCTGATTTTGCTGAAGGTTTACGTTTCCAGAACTTAGGTCTATATCCCCAAGCGTTTGATGCTTTCATCACGATTGAAAGCGCAGGCTACGAGCGCACCTTTCGTAAATGCTGCGAGATGGCTTGGAGTGATCAATTGCAAGAGCGTCAAATTGACCGCCTCTTTTATGAACTCGATACTGAAGTCAAACGCAAAAACGGGGTAGCTATTTATAACTATGGTCTTGTGATGGAATATTTAAAAAATATCCCCAAGGCCACTGAGCTGCTCAATTTAGCTGACCAACTCAAGGTGCCAGAAGCGCGTACTGCCTTAATGCGAATTTTGCTCGCACCAAAATAAGTAATCGCTCAGATATGGCACTTGCACTCCCCAAAATGAATTGCATTCATCAAGGGATTGGAGGCTTTTGTGGATGATGATCTGGTTTACAAGAAGCCTCGCAAAGGTCCGGCTCTAGCACCTAGCGCTGATTCAGCATTACCTACACTTGAAAGCTTGCAAGAAAAGCAACGCAGTGAACTCATTGAAATGGCCCAAGTGCGCTATGGTATCAAGGGCAGCAAGGTTCAGATTAATCTGACATCAATACAAATTAATAGCGTGATGACTGAGGCGCAAATCTTTAAAGCCTTGCTAGCTGCCCCAGAATCGGAGCGTGCGGATCAAATTTTGTATGCCTTGGCTAAAGGGGATCTGAGTGCGGATATGGCTAATCAAATCTTAGCTAGCTTGGCTCTGCTTGGTAAGTTCAAGAAAATCAAGATTGAGCCCTAATAACTTGAATCGAATCGCAACCCCCTCAATGGAGCTTGCTGTATGAACACTTCTCTTAAATGGTTGCTGATATTTCTGGTGGCAGTCATCCTAGTATTGATCGTCGTGGATCAGTTCATTTGCAATAAGTGGATTTATCACGACTTTGCTGCTGGAATTGACCGGCGCTTATCCTGCTTTTGGAAGCAGTAATTATTTTTGCGCTTT
Organism: Polynucleobacter sp. AM-7D1; assembly: GCF_018688455.1. Lineage (NCBI taxonomy): Bacteria > Pseudomonadati > Pseudomonadota > Betaproteobacteria > Burkholderiales > Burkholderiaceae > Polynucleobacter > Polynucleobacter sp. AM-7D1. The sequence goes on along the minus strand of NZ_CP061319.1, from coordinate 1,086,756 downwards.
TCGAATGACTTTTGCTTTTAACTCTTGAATCCGCTGATTGCGAAATTTAATGAATGCGTCATTGGAATCAAAAGCCTCTACAGATTCTTGTTCGGTTACGCCTCTAGGGGTTTGGTAGGTAATGACCCAGTGGTTGCTTAGATCGGTCGGTTCGATAGAGATGACTACGTATTTGTTCATGTCTGGTTGTGACATTGAGACCTTAGCTTAGTGCAAATCCTTGTCTAGAAATACAAATATCAAACTAAACAAGGACTTATCAATAGGGTGGACGAGCCCGACCCCCGGCACTGACAGAATTGGGTTTGGCTGCTTCGTTCCCGACCTGACCAGGTTATCCAAACCGCCATGCGGGGAGGCCCGTCCAATTCCATTTTAGCTTGTTAGAATGGAGTACATGACAGCATTGGCTTTAGCCCGTTCGTGGCGCCCTAAAACTTTCTCCCAATTGGTAGGACAAGACCATGTGGTTAAGGCATTAACCCATGCCTTAGACCAAGGTCGACTACACCACGCTTGGCTCTTTACAGGCACTCGTGGGGTCGGAAAGACCACCATTGCCCGAATTATTGCTAAAGCACTCAATTGTGTTGGCGAGGATGGTCAGGGTCAAATGACCTCCACGCCGTGTGGAAAATGCGCGTCTTGCGTTGCTATTGATAGTGGTAGTTCCGTCGATTACATTGAAATGGATGCGGCGAGTAATCGCAAGGTCGAGGAAATAACCCCTTTACTTGAAAGCGCAGCTTATTCGCCTTCGGGTTCTCGTTTCAAGATATTCATGATTGACGAGGTGCACATGCTCACCAATCATGCCTTTAATGCCATGCTCAAGACGCTCGAAGAGCCGCCTGAGCATGTGAAGTTCATACTTGCAACTACTGATCCACAAAAGATTCCAGTTACCATTTTGTCCCGTTGCTTGCAGTTCAATCTCAAGCAAATGCCTGTTCCGCTCATCGTTGAGCATTTAGAAAAAGTACTTGCCGCAGAAAACGTTGAATGTGAAACCAATGCACTGCGTGTTTTGGCAAAAGCAGCGCAAGGTTCTATGCGCGATGCTTTGTCACTGACGGATCAAGCGATTGCTTATGCCGCTGGCAAAGTATCTGAAGAGGCAGTACGTGGCATGCTCGGCACACTCGATGATGCCTACCTCATCAGAATTTTGGATTCATTGATTGCTAAAGATGGTGCGACATTATTAGCTATCTCCAATGAGATGGGTGAGCGCAGTATGTCTTTCTCATTAGCGCTGGCAGATTTATCGAGCCTGATTCAGAAAATCGCAGCTGCACAAATTGTTCCGGAATCTGTACTAGAAGACTGGCCAGAAGCGGCAGAGATTCGTCGCTTAGCTAGCGCACTGACAAAAGAAGAAGCCCAGTTGTTCTACCAAATTAGTATTACTAGCCGTCCCGATTTATCGCTAGCTCCAGATGAGCAAACTGGCTTTGCTATGACTCTTCTGCGGATGCTAGCTTTTCGTCCCGGAAATGAAACTCCAGGTAGGGTAGGTAATTCAGCGCCTCCAGTAGCGTCAGCACCAAGACCTTCCGCACCAGCAAATCAAACTGCTGCCCCAGTAAGGTCTGCGCCTGCGGCATCTACTCCAGCCGCAGCTAAACCTGCTGCCGCAGCTCCAGCAGTTCCTGCACCAGTCGCTACTGCATCTGCGGCTAATCGTCCAGACTGGCATTCCTTAATGCGCCAGTTGCCGGTTAAAGGCTTAGTTCAGCAGTTAGCATTTCAGACGGAGTTGCAAGATTGGGAAGATTCACCGGTAGGTGTGCGCGCCACGGTTGTAACGCCGATGCCGCAACTGGCATCCGAAGCTTCTATTGGCCGTCTTGCAGATGCATTAACAGCACACTTTGGCAAACCCATCAAAGTCATTATCGAGAAGGGTGAAGTTGAGGGTAAGACAGTGGCCAAAGTAGATGCTCAGATTCATCAAGAGAAAAGACAAAATGCAGAGCAGATGATTGCGCAAGATCCATTTATTCAGCAATTAGAAAAAGAGTTTGGAGCCAAGGTTGTCGGTGGCTCCGTGAAGCCTCTTTGATTGTTCAGTTCAATATTGATAGACATATAAGTAAACAAAGGAAATAAGCGATGATGAAAGGCGGCCTTGCGGGTTTGATGAAACAAGCCCAGCAGATGCAAGAGAAGATGAAGGTAGCGCAAGAGCAATTGGCTGCGCTTGAAGTCACTGGCCAAGCGGCTGGTGGCTTAGTCAAAGTGAGTATCTCTGGCAAATATGAGATGAAGCGCGTGCAGATCGATCCAGGTGCAATGGATGATCGTGAAATGCTCGAAGACTTATTGGTTACCGCCTATACAGATGCATTCAAACAAGTAGAGGCTGCTAATGCACAAGTGATGTCTGGTGCTACTGCTGGTATGCCGATGCCTCCTGGATTTAAGCTGCCGTTTTAATCATCCTTAGAAATATCTTTATTTAATGGCACGTCAAGAAGCTCCGCAAGATGCCCTTGGTCGTTTGATCGAGGCATTGCGTGTATTGCCTGGCGTAGGCCCCAAGTCTGCTCAGCGCATGGCTTTTTATTTGCTTCAGCATGATCGCAATGGTGCTGCAGTGCTTGCTCAGTCATTGGGTGAAGCAGTAGAGACTGTAGGTCACTGTGCCCGTTGTAATACTTTCTCCGAAACCCAAATCTGCGTAACTTGTAACGATGATCGTCGTGATCCATCCTTGCTGTGTATTGTGGAAACCCCCGCTGACCAAGTGATGGTCGAGCAGACTTTGAGTTTCAAAGGTAATTACTTCGTATTAATGGGTCGCATCTCACCACTTGATGGCATGGGCCCTAATGAAATTCATTTTGATCGACTGCTAGCTCGCATTGAAGCTCCTGATACTGGAGTGCCAGTGCGAGAAGTTGTTCTGGCAACGAATTTCACTAGTGAAGGTGAGGCCACAGCCCACTACATTGGTGAAGTGCTCAAATCCAAAGGTATTAAAGTCACCAGAATTGCAAGAGGTATTCCGGTGGGTGGTGAGCTTGAGTATGTGGATGCGGGCACATTAGCCAGGGCGCTGATGGATCGGCGCTAAGTTTGGTATATCTAAGTTATATCCTAAATCCCCATTAATAATGGTGCTTAGTAAAAAGTTGCTTTTTGCAACCTTTTGTATTAAATTGATACTAGTTTAATAAGGAGCTCATTATGGCTATAGCAATCAAGTTATCGGATATATTGGTGGAAGACGCCAAGCCCTATGCTCAGGCAATGCATAGATCAGTACCTAAGCAAATTGAGTACTGGGCTCGCTTGGGTAAGGTCGCTGAAGAGAATCCTGATCTACCCATCAACATGCTTCAAGATATGCTCGTAAGTATTGAAGAGGTAAAAGCTGGCAATCTTTCCCCATATAAATTCGGATGAGGGTATTAACAACCCCTCGATTTGATCGAGCTATTAAGAAAATTTCTCCCGCCGAAAAGAAGGCCCTTGATTCAGCGGTTAAAGATATTATCTCCAAGCCATTTGTTGGGGAGATGAAGAAGGGTGATTTGTTGGGTGTGCAGGTTTATAAGTTTCGCCATCTCCATCAACAAATGTTGTTGGCATACTCGGTTAGTCTGGATGGAACTCAAATCGCATTAATTGGCTATGGAGTTCATGAAAATTTTTATCGAGACCTTAAGCGATAGGGCGCAATAGGCTCAATAGTCACTAAAGCGACATAAATTCTAGGTAAATTAGCTCTTTTTAGGGATAATTTGGCCTGCACTCCTGATGAGCTTCAATCTCACGCAGTGCCTATCCGAGTTGTCTAGTTTTTACCCCGGTAGATCTGACCTTTAGTTTCTTTTCTAGTGATTGATTGGTCATTGATGCTCAGTATTGTGAAATTGTGAATGACCCACAAATCCTTTCGACTTCTGCCTTGCTTGCTTGTTGCCTTTTGCAGCACAACTGCTATCGCCCAGAAGGCGGGATCGGGTTCAGATCAGATTGCAAGTTTCGCCTCTCCGATTGAGGGTGTGCCTACTGAGGGAGGTCTATGGGGTATGCCCGTCAATCTTCACGGGCAAACAACTTACGTTAATCAGCGCTACAACAATTTCAATTCATCTTATTCTGGGCAGAATAGTTTGAACGCTCAAAGCTCGATGAGCTATACCTGGTCGGGTACTTTATTCATGGGTGCACGCCTAGCACCCAATACCGATGTCTACTTCAATCCGGAAGTGATTTCTGGTGTGCCGTTTTCTGGATTAGTTGGTCTTGGTGGCTTTACCAACGGTGAGGGTAGTAAAGCAACAGGAACGCAGGCCAAGTTCTATTCTGCTCGTGCATTTGCGCGCCATACGATCAATCAAGAGGGTGACAAAGTCGTTCTTGAGAATGAAGCCAATCAAATTACACAAACCGTGAGTAGTAATCGCGTGGTGCTTACTGGCGGCCAGTTCTCCACACTTGATATTTTTGATGACAGCCGTTATGCCAAAGACCCACGCATTCAGTTTATGAATTGGGGCAATATGACCTATCTCGCTTACGACTATGCAGCTGATGCAAGAGGTTATAGCTGGGGCTTGGCAGGGGAGTGGTATTTGGATAACTGGGTGATGCGTGCCTCACGCATGCTCGCTCCCAAATCACCCAATGGTCGTGATCTCAATTGGCAAATCTTTAATACCTATGGTGATCAAGTAGAAGTAGAGCGCCAGCACAATATTGCCGATCTACCAGGCAAGGTCAGCGTCTTGGCTTATCGCAACAAAATGATCTTGGCACGTTTCTCAGACGCCACCAATTACATTGACCAGGACCCCAATGCTCGCCAAGGCACCCAAGCAATTAACAATGTCCGCAACAATATGCAAATCAAAACGGGTATTGGCATACATGGCGAGCAGGCTTTGACCAAAGATCTTGGTATCTATGGTCGTGCCTTCACATCCGACGGTCAGACTGAAACGATGTCATTTACTGAAGCAGACAACTCCATCTCTATTGGTATGGGCATGAATGGCACAAGTTGGAAGCGCCCCAAAGACAGTATTGGTATCTCTGCCATGCAAAATGGTTTGTCGAGCTACCGCCGTGGTTACTTGCAAGCTGGTGGTGTGTCTTATTTTATTGGTGACTACGCTAGTCCCAGCCAAACGATTTCTTATTCACCTGAGCGCATCGGTGAGATCTATTACAACGCCACGGTGATTAAGAACATGCTCGCCGGTTTGAACTTGCAGCACATCATCAATCCAGCCTATAACTCTGCCCGCGGACCGGTCAAGATCCTATCTTTCAGGGTTCATGCTGAATTCTAGGCATTATCAGTAGGGCTAAATTCATTATTGTCTTTAGAATCAATAAGATAAGAATTCGTATTTGATGGACTTTTGCCTCTAGACCCCTATAATCACTAAAACCCCTTGATATGTAGGGAAATCTACATTCAGGACTATAAAAACAGCATTAGTAGAGATTTAGAGGCAGCCGATTTGATTCACGGCCAGATTACAACTCAGAAACAGATGCATGCAAAAGCAAAGCCCTCAAAGTGGCTTGCTGGCGTTTGTTCTTTTGCACCCCTGTTCTTAGTGACATCTGTTTTTGCGCAAACATCGCCTGTAAATACTGCCACTCCAGCTAGCGTCACTGTGCAGCTCAATGAATCTCAAGAGAGCTTATCTGCACCTCCACTAGTTAGCAATGTCAGTAGCACCCCTAATGCTCCGAATCCTGCCAAGGCCGCAAGCTTATTTGCGCCAGTAACGCAAAGTAATACGCCGAAGATCTACACCATGGGTGCACCAGCTGGCCCCGCAGAAATGGATTTGCGCCAGCTTTGGAACGAACTTAAATTAAACAACCCGCAATTGTCTTCTTTGCGCGAGTCCTATTTGTCTGCCAAGGCTACTGTGCCGCAGATTAATGCCCCAGCTAACCCACAAGTCGGGTTGGTGTGGTCTGGCATGCCAGTGAACTCCCCATTTGCATTGGGTGGGGCAAATGCACCGACATCACAATACCCAAATGGGGTCAGCAGTAATAATGCCATTACGCTTGCCCAACCACTTCAGTTTCCAGGTAAGAAAAGCTTGGCATCTGATATTGCCAATACCAATGCGGAAGCACTCTTAGCTCAAAGCGAATCCACCTACCTGCAGTTGGGTGCTCAGCTATCTACTCTGTATTACGGCGCCTTAGCATCCCAGAAACAGTTGCAGGTTCTCAAGGAATCGGTAATGCGTTTGGAGATGATTAAGAATGTTGCCAAAGCGCGCTACTCTAATAATGCTGCTGCTTATGTTGAATATCTCAACGCACAAGTGGCGCAAAGTGCTGCTCAAGCAGATCAATTCATTGTAGAGCGCCAGCTATCGGTCTCATTGCACAACATTAATACCTTGATAGGCCGCCACTCGAGAGAAAAGTTGATCTTGCGCGGTGACGTCCGTCGTGCCATCAGCAGCGTTCCAACTTTGCTGGAGTTGGAAGACTATGCCGAAACCAGTCACCCCTCATTGAAGAGCTCAGCATTACAGCTTGAGGCTGCTCGCAAAGGCGTTGATCTCGCCAAGAAAGCCTACCTACCTGACTTTCAAGTGATTGGTTCTTCATTCACACCACGGGGACCATTCTCAGCGAATAATGGCGCGATGTACTACCAGTTTGAATTGGATTTGATTATTCCGCTGTATTTCTTTACCAAAGAAAAGTATGGGGTAGAGCAGGCGCAGCGCAATCAAGCGGCAGCTGAAGCTGGCAATATTTCTAATCGACAACAAATTGTGTTGGCGGTTAATGGTGCTTATGCCACATATGAGCAAGCCAAGAATCAGGCGCAATTTCTCAAAGAGCGCCAAGTTCCACAAGCAGATGCTGCTTATAAAGTTGGCTTAACTCAGTACTCAAATAATGGTCAGGGATTTAACGATTTGCTGACAGCACAAACCCAATTGCGTAGCCTCGAAGTTCAATTAGCCTTAGCAGAGAGCAATCTACTTCAAGCGCAAGCCGTGTTGCTAGCTACATCTGGCAAAGAACCTTTTTAAGGAGTGGTATTGAAAGACAAAATTCTTTCTTTTCTAAAACAGCTTGGTGATAAAGCTAAGCCCATTGCTGAAAAGGCTATGCACTTTGGTGGGCATAGATTACATGTGGCACTCGCTAGTATTGCTGGTCTGTACTGGAATCTCAGCCCCCAAAATCGCTACCGTGTCCGCTTAGCCGCTTTTGCTTTTGCCATCCTATCGATGGGTATTGTTTTAGGTCGGATTACCAATGTCAATCGCAATGTGAAGATTGAGGCTTCTGATAAGGCCCTCAAAATAGAGAAGAGTGGCGTCTTGGAGTTAAGGCTTCCTGGCGTCAAGCTGAACCCAGAAATCTATATCTTCCAAACGGCAGAAAAAGTACAGGTACCAGTGGATATCAAAGTACCAGGTCGCTTAGCGTTTAATGCTGAAAAGTCTAAGGTGCTATCAGCACGCGCACCTGGGCGGGTAGAACGTATTTACGCTTTTGATGGTGCCGAGATCAATATTGGTTCTCCAATAGTAGAGCTCTATAGCCCAGAATTTATTTCAGCTCAGCAAGAATATTTGCTCTCTTCAAAAACAGCCAGGGTATTGGAATCTAGTAAGACCATGGGTGATTTACTTGGGGATGCTCGCATTACCCAACAAGCGGCCGCAAATCGTATGCGTAATCTTGGCGCTGGTGATGGTGATATCAGGGCAATTGAAGCTACCGGTAAAACTCAAAGCAACTTAGTGATGCGATCACCCCTAAAGGGTGTAGTGGTTAAGCGGAATGTGGAGCCTGGGTCTGCTGTGGACTCAGGTGATGTGATTGCTACCTTGGCAGATCCAAAGCAACTCTGGTTCTTGGGAAATGTGTTTGAACAAGACTTGCGCTTGATTAAATCCGGTCAGAAAATAGTTTTGCAGGTAGAAGCCTATCCGGATAAAGAGTTCGTAGCTTACGCAAACTATATTGCTCCCGCGATTGATCCGCAAACTCGCGCTTTATTGATTCGTGCGGATATAGATAATCATGATGACCTTTTGCGTCCAGATATGTACGCATCTGCCAAGCTCACCACCGGCATGGCTGATGCTATCGTTGTGCCACAAACAGCCGTGGTCCGCATACGCGAGATGCGTTACGTGATTATTAAGGCTGGAGACGAAGTGTATCGTCGCATTCCTGTTAAAGGTTACGATTTAAACAGCAAGGCCTTTGCGATTACTAGTGGCATTGAACCTGGTTCGCGCATACTGGCAGAAGGTGCAGTGCTACTAAACGATCGATTTGCAAAGCAGGAAGATTAGTTAAGTGAGCGCCTTTACTTCTTTCATTCGAGGTGTACTTGAAAAACGGGTGCTTGTCATCGTTGGTTCAATTGTGCTTCTCGGTTTGGGGATGTACAGCCTTTCTAAGTTGCCAATACAGCCATACCCGGGTGTAGCGCCATTAACGATTCAGGCGATTTCTCAATGGCCTGGCCGAAGCACGACCGAGGTAGAGCAGCAGGTAACCATTCCGGTAGAAAATGCTTTGGCAGGTATTCCTGGTCTCCAGGCTTTCCGCTCAGTGTCTTTATTTGGCCTATCTGTTGTTACTCTGAAATTCAACGATACGACAGACCCATTTCAAGCGCGTCAACGTTTTATGAGCAGCTTGTCTAATGTGAACTTTCCAGATGGGGTCACTTCTAGCGTTAGCCCGGACTCCGATGCGACTGGTGAGATCATGCGCTATGAGGTGAAGTCTGATTACGCCTCATCGTCCCATCTCAAGACACTGCAGAATTACGAGATTTATAAAGAGCTAAAGCAAACACCCGGTGTTGCGGATGTTTCTTCATTTGGCGGCAAGGTTCGCCAATATCAAGTGATTGTTAGTCCAGAAAGTTTGCAATCGAAGGGCATCACTGTTAATGAATTGATTACCGCATTAACCAATGCGAATAGCAATACCGGTGGCGGACTACTGCCTAGCGGTGAGCAGCAGTTTGTAGTGCGTGGAGTGGGGCTTTTAAAAAGTATCGATGACATTAAGCGGGTAGTTGTCTCCATTCACAACGGGGTACCAATTCGGATTGGTGATGTGGCGCGTGTCGAAATTGGTAACGCCCCTCGTTTAGGGATGTTCCAGTTTAATGACAACCCAGATTCTGTTGAAGGCATCGTTTACCTACGTCGTGGCGAGAATGCCACCGAAGTTCTAGCGCGAGTGCGCAACACTGTCGAGAATATTAATAAGCAAATTTTGCCACCTGGTATTGAAGTAGTGCCATTCTATGATCGCCAAGTTTTACTGGATATCACGATTGGAACAGTGAAGCACACACTATTTTTTGGTATCTCTTTAGTTCTGGCAGTATTGTTTTTCTTCTTGGGTAATTTACGTGCGGCGGCTGTAGTAGCTGCAGTCATTCCCTTGGCGCTGTGTGTATCTTTTATTCAGATGCATTTATGGAGTGTTCCAGCAAACCTGATTTCTTTAGGTGCGATTGACTTCGGTGTCATCGTAGATTCTGCGGTGATCCTGACCGAGAACGTCATGCGCCATCTAGAGGAGGGTGGTAAGCGACTGAATCAAAGCATCATTCTGGCAACAAGTGAAGTGCAACGCGCCATGATTTATTCCACTGGCATCATTATTGTTGCCTACTCCCCATTGTTCTTTATGGGTGGTGTCGAAGGGATCATCTTTAAGCCAATGGCGTTTACGATGGGCTTTGCCTTGATCGCGGCAATGATCTTAAGTCTGACATTCTTGCCAGCCATGATCTCATTGGTGTTTGGTGAAAACCTGCAGCACAAACCACCGGGATTTATTACAAGACTTCTGAGTGCTTACAAACCATTGCTCAGAAGATGGATGGATCGTCCTTTAACTGTCGTTTCAGTGGCGGTCTTTGTATTGGGCTTAACCTTGTTAAGTGTCACGCGTTTGGGGACAGCCTTTTTGCCAACTCTTGAAGAAAATAATATTTGGCTACGAGTCACTTTACCCAATACGGTGGATTTAGATTACTCGGTGAAGGTAGCCAATCAGTTGCGTGAGACATTCTTAAAGCAGCCTGAAATTGAAAAAGTAGCCGCTCAGATTGGTCGTCCAGATGATGGTACCGATTCTACGGGCGTATTTAATCAAGAATACGGCCTCTATCTCAAGAGCCCGGATAAGATGCCAAGTGGTTCTGGCAAGAAAGAGTTGATTGCCAATCTTGAGGTTGAACTCAATAAGATTCCAGGAATTACTTATAGCTTCTCTCAATATATTCAAGATAACGTGAATGAGGCTTTATCTGGCGTCAAGGGTGAGAACTCAATCAAAATTTACGGCACAGACCTTGAGGTTCTCGATCAAAAAGCTCATGAAGTCATTGCCCAACTTAAAAAAGTTCGTGGTGTAGCAGATGAAGGCATTTTGAAAGAGTTAGGTCAGCCTACTTTGAATATTCAGATTGATCGAGAGCGGGCTGCTCGCTATGGCATCAATGTCAATGATATTCAGACCCTAGTTAGTAATGCTATTGGTGGTGCTGCAGTCACCAACTTACTGGAGGATGAGAAAACCTTTGGGGTTGCGATTCGTTTGAGCGAGGGAAGCCGTAACGATGTGGCTGATATCAGTCGCTTATTGGTGGATTCTCCTAATGGTGCAGCAATTCCCTTGTCGATGGTTGCCACTGTCCAGTTGTCTGATGGACCATTTTTTATCTATCGCGAGGCTGGTAAGCGCTACATTGCCATTAAGTTCAGCGTGCGTAATCGTGACTTAGGTAGCGCTGTTGAAGATGCTCAATTTCTAGTCGAGAAAAATATCACCTTGCCGCCAAACTACTCCATTAGCTGGGACGGTCAATTTAATCAGATGAAGCAAGCGCAGAAGAAGCTCATGCTGATCGTACCCTTGGCCTTGCTGGGTATTTTCTTATTACTGGTTAGTGCTTTTGGTAATTTCCGTGATGCAGTCATTGTGATGATTAACGTACCATTTGCGGCAATCGGCGGTGTAATCGCCTTGCATCTTGCTGGCGAGACTCTGAGTATTTCTGCCTTCTTTGGCTTCCTATCCTTATTTGGTATTGCGATTCAGGATGGGGTGATTTTGATCTCCTTCATCAATAAGACGGCAGCTACCGAGCATCACGCAATGAAAGATGCCATGGTGGAGGGCGCTTCCTTACGAGTTCGCCCAGTACTGATGACTGCGGCACTTTCAGGTCTGGGGCTATTGCCTGCCGCTTTATCCCATTCGATTGGCTCAGAGGCCCAACGCCCCTTAGCCCTAGTAATTGTGGGGGGTATGGTGACGACCACTATTTTGACCCTCTTGGTATTACCAGTAATATATGGGTGGTTCAGAGGTCGAGCGCTAAGCCAGATGGCAAAGGCCTAAGGCTACATAGAAAGTATTGATATTAATGAGTGAAAGCACAAAGCAGCCACATATTCTGATTTCGAATGATGATGGCTATCTTGCTCCCGGCCTTTTGGCTCTAGTGAATGCCATTCGCCCATTGGGACGAGTCACCGTGATTGCTCCCGAACAAAATCATAGTGGCGCATCTAACTCTTTAACGCTATCACGGCCACTATCGATTCATCGAGTAGCTGGTGGTGAGCGTGATGGCTTCCTATTTATTAATGGCACGCCAACCGATTGCGTGCATATTGCCATGACCGGATTCTTAGATGAAAAACCGGATCTCGTCGTCTCCGGTATTAATCAAGGCGAGAACATGGGTGAAGATACCCTGTACTCAGGTACTGTTGCTGCCGCAATTGAAGGTGTCATGTTTGGCGTCCCCGGCATTGCTTTCTCACAGATTGATAAAGGTTGGAACCGGATTGATGATGCTGCCAAAGCTGCGCACGATATCGTCGCGCAAATGTTGGCATCTCAGTTGACGCACGCCGATGGTGCAGCTACCTTGCTGAACGTGAACATTCCAAATCGTCCCTATGCTGATCTCAATCGTTGGCGGGTCACCCGCTTGGGCAATCGCCATCACTCACAACCCGTGGTACTTCAAAAGAGCCCGCGTGGTGATGATATTTACTGGATTGGTGCTGCTGGGCATGCAAAAGACAGTTCTGAAGGTACCGACTTTCATGCAATTGCTGAGGGGTGTATCTCGATCACACCTATGCAGTTGGATTTAACCCATCATGCACGTTTAGCTGCGATGCGTGCCAATGGCTGGACCCGCGGTTGAGGCCAGCTGCTGAACGTAATGCCGGTCACCGGCAGGCCTTGGCTGCGAAGGTGCTCGCGGCCGGGGTTAAGCACGGCAAAACATTAGAAGCGATTGCTACCGTTCCCCGTCATGCTTTTATGGATGCAGGCATGCATCCTCAGGCCTACGAAGATACTGCTTTGCCTATCGGTCATTCACAGACGATTTCAAAGCCATCGGTAGTGGCGCGCATGATTGAGCTTTTGCATAAGCCCAAGCAGCAGTTGGGCAAAGTATTAGAAATCGGCACTGGTTGCGGATATCAAGCTGCGGTACTGAGTTTGTTGTCTGATGAGGTGTATTCAATTGAGCGCATTCGTCCTTTGCATGACATGGCTAGAGAGAAGCTGCGTCCATTTCGGATTAAAAACCTGCGCTTAATCTATGGGGACGGTATCTTAGGTCTGCCCCAAGCGGCCCCATTTGATGGAATTATTTTGGCAGCCGCTGGATTGGGTATTCCGGATGCCTTGTTGGATCAATTGGCTATTGGTGGCCGCCTTGTGGCCCCAGTTGCTAAGAATGAGAAAGAGCAACAATTGATTATGGTCGAGCGGATGAGCTCCCAGCGCTATCAAAGAACCGTTCTAGACGAGGTCTTTTTTGTCCCCTTACAATCAGGGGTAGTATGAAAACCCCAATAAATCCCATGTTTAGATATCTTCTATTACTTCTGGCAATCGCATCTTTGGCATTCAATGTTGGTTGCTCGACCACACCTAGGGCTAAGCCAGCAAATGTGGTTGATCGAAGCGGTGGCGGTAGTGAACCTACTCCTCCGGGCTACTATCGCGTTAAGCGTGGTGATACCTTGGCACGAATTGCATTGGACAACGGTCAATCTCCACGCGATTTAGCGCAGTGGAATAATTTATCGAACCCAAACTTAATTGAAGTGGGTGATCTGATTTTGGTGAGACCTCCAGCTAGCAGCAAATTAACTGTTAAGCCAATTCCAAAAACACCTAGTGATACTCCGAAAGCAGATGCGCCAAAGATCGATACTGCTAAAGAAGCCCCCAAAGAAATCGTTGCAGAGCCAGGGATTCGTTTGTCATGGCCAGCTAAAGGCAAGGTCACTGAAGAATTTAGTGAAAAGACAAAAGGGATTGATATCGCTGGTAAGTTAGGTGAACCCATTACCGCAGCATCCGATGGCAAGGTGGTCTATGCCGGCAATAGTTTACGTGGCTATGGCAACCTAATCATTATTAAGCACGACAATACGTATCTCACAGCCTATGCTCATAACCGTACGCTTTCAGTAAAAGAGGGTGATACAGTGAAAAAAGATCAGAAGATTGCTGAGATGGGTGACACTGATACAAATTCAGTAAAACTCCACTTTGAATTACGTGTGAATGGCAAGCCAGTAAACCCCACGCCATACTTGCAGTAATTGCTCTCGACAAATTGCTAGCGATTTAAGTATGGCAACAGTTCTCGTTTTCGATATTGAAACTATTCCTGATGTAGCAGGATTACGTCGTCTTAATGACTATCCGGATGCACTCTCGGATAGCGAGGTTGCTGCCAAAGCAATGGCAGAGCGGGCCGAGAAAACCGGTAGTGAGTTTCTGCCGCTATATCTTCAACGCATTTGTGCTATTTCCTGCGTTATTCGCAGAACAACAAAAGATGGCTCGCCCCAAATTAAAGTTGGTACCTTAGGCACAGCGCAAGATGATGAGAAGGTATTGATACAGACCTTCTTTGAGTTAGTAGAGAAATATACCCCGCAGTTGGTTTCCTGGAATGGCAGTGGTTTTGATCTGCCAGTACTGCACTACCGTGCACTAGCAAATCATGTGCAAGCACCACGCTATTGGGAAATGGGCGAGAGCCAAGAAAACGATAGCCGTGAATTTAAGTGGAACAACTACATCAGTCGTTATCACATGCGTCATCTGGACTTGATGGATCTCTTGGCTAAATTTAATGGTCGCGCCAATGCTCCTTTAGATGGTCTGGCAAAACTCTGTGGCTTCCCCGGTAAGATGGAAATGGATGGCAGTCAAGTTTGGCCTGCTTATCAAGAAGGCAGAATTGACGAGATTCGTCGCTATTGCGAAACCGATGTGGTCAATACTTATCTGATGTACTGCCGCTTTCAGTTGATGCGTGGCGGCTTCTCATTAGAAGAATACAAAGAAGAAATCACTTTCGTAAAATCCTACTTAGAAAAAGAATCTCAAGAGCCGCATGGCGAGCAGTGGCAAGAATATCTCCAGGATTTTGCTCCCGATGCGTAGAGGAGAAAAGCCAGTTCACATTGTTGTGACTGAGCCGGTACGAGTAGATTCCCTTGATCTCGATGCACAAGGCATTGCGCGTTTAGCGCCTAATGAGGAAGAGGCGGCTGAAGGTCAAAGCGGTAAAGTCATTTTTATCAAAGGGGCGCTACCCACTGAGCTAGTCACCTATGTTGTGACACAAGACAAAGCCCGCTTTAGTAAAGCCAAAGTACTCGATATCCTCAAGCCAGCCGTATTCAGAGCGGAACCTAAATGCAAAGCCTTTGGTGTTTGCGGTGGCTGCACCATGCAGCACTTAGATATTCGGGCTCAAGTGGCCATGAAACAGCGCGTTCTTGAGGATGATCTAAAGCACATCGCAAAAGTCGCCCCTGAAGAAATCCTTCGTCCAATGGGTGGCCCTGCTTGGGAATATCGTCATCGCGCACGTTTGAGCGCAGTCAATCGGTCTATCAAAAAAGGCACGGTGTTGATTGGATTTCATGAGGGCAAGAGTGGCTATGTCGCGGATATGACTGCTTGTGAGATTTTGCCAAAGCATGTTTCTGATCTGCTGCCCGAGATGCGCAAATTGGTCATGGCTCTTTCCATCGTCGATCGTATGCCGCAAATTGAAATCGCGGTAGGTGAGCCTGAGGACCTCAATTCAGAAGACCCTAAAAAATTAAAGCCAGTCACGGCATTGGTCTTCAGAAATCTCTTGCCACTAACGCCAGCCGACGAAGAGTTGCTCCGAGATTTTGCAGATAAGCATCAAGTTTGGATATGGTTGCAACCCAAAGGTATAGAAACCGTTGCACCTTTCTACCCCCTAACAGGCAAGCTTTGCTACCGTTTACCTGAGTTCGAAATCGAGATGCCATTTAAGCCGGCTGATTTCACGCAAGTGAACCATATGATGAATCGTGCCTTGGTGAGTAGGGCGATTCGCCTCCTAGAGGTTCACGCAAGTGATCGTGTGCTTGATTTGTTCTGTGGCATTGGTAATTTCACGCTACCGCTGGCAAGAAGGGCAAGCAAAGTTCTGGGTATTGAGGGTTTAGAAAGTCTTACTACCAGAGCCAAAGCCAATGCAGAGCATAACCAGCTCGCAGATAAAGCCAGTTTTATGCAAAGCAATTTGTTTGAAGTGAGCACAGAGACAATCGCTTCATGGGGCAAAGCTGAGCGTTGGTTGATGGATCCCCCACGAGAGGGCGCCATGGAAATCTGTCAGGCCTTAGCCCAACTCCATGAGCAAGGCAGTGATCTACCGCCACAACGCATTGTGTATGTGTCCTGCAATCCAAAGACGCTAGCGAGAGATGCCGATATCCTGTGTCATCAGGCGGGCTATGTTCTTAAGAGTGCGGGGATCGTTAATATGTTCCCCCACACCTCCCATGTAGAGTCAATGGCAGTGTTTGAAAGACTCTAGCAATTCTTTACTTTAAAAGATCAGTTGCTCAAAATATTGAAGCAAAGAAAAAGGCACCCGCAGGTGCCTTTTTTATTAAAACTTAAAACTCATTTCTTAGTCTCTGTCGCCGCCCATAATGCCCAAGAGTGCGAGCAAGTTGGTGAAGACGTTGTACACATCCAGGTAAATAGCCAAAGTAGCCATTACATAGTTGGTTTCACCGCCGTTGATAATGCGCTGCACGTCAACCAAGATAAAGGCTGAGAAGATTGCGATAGCTAGGACCATCACAGTCAACATCAAGGCTGGTAACTGTAACCAGATGTTGGCTAATGAAGCCACGATCAAGAGCAGTACGCCTACCATCAACCATTTACCCATGCCTGAGAAGTCGCTCTTGCTCACAGTAGCAATTGAGGCCATCACAGCAAAAATTGCCGCAGTACCGCCAAAGGCCAACATGATCAAGGTAGCGCCATTACTGTAGCTGTTGAGTGTGTAACCGACCAAGCCGGACATCATGATGCCCATAAAGAAAGTGAAGCCTAGCAGCAACAAAACACCTAAGCCGCTGTCCTTATTCTTCTGAATAGCCCAGAAAAAACCAAAAGCGATTGCCATAAAGACGATGAAACCCATAAAAGGGTTACTCGCCATAAAATTGAGTCCAAAGGCAACGCCAAGCCAAGCGCCAATGACAGTTGGAATCATTGAGAGCGCCAAAAGGGCATAAGTATTGCGAAGTACGCGGTTGCGTATTTGTGGGGTGCTAATCGAGCCTGTTTGCCCAAAGCCGTAAGAGTTAAGATCACTCATATTGACTCCTTTTCATAGTTAAAACACGAGCCCACCAGGGGCTGTTGACAGTAAGTATAGACAAAATGGGGTAATTTCAAGCCCCCTATGAAAAAGACTACAAATCATAGGGTTATGCCCTGTAAATTCAATAGCTTAGCTACGCCCAGATCAGGGTAAATACGGTCAGCCGATGTATAATTCGGGGGTCGCTGAATTCCTGGCGCGTTGTAGGAAATGGGGCAGAAGTTCACCCTGGGTCCAAATTGGCGCTAATTTCAGCAAAATCTTTGAAATCACTATTGGAGTTTTACATGGCTATCGAACGCACCCTTTCTATTATCAAACCTGATGCTGTAGCAAAAAACGTGATCGGCAAGATCTACGACCGTTTCGAATCTGCTGGTTTGAAGATTGTTGCGTCCAGAATGGCGCATTTGTCACAAGCTGAAGCTGAGCAGTTCTACGCTGTGCATGCTGCCCGTCCTTTCTTTAAAGATTTGGTGAGCTTCATGATTTCTGGTCCTGTCATGATTCAGGTATTGGAAGGCGAAGGCGCAATTGCTAAGAACCGTGACTTGATGGGCGCTACTGATCCTAAGAAGGCCGACAAAGGCACTATCCGCGCTGACTTTGCTGACAGCATTGATGCAAACGCTGTTCATGGCTCTGATGCTCCTGAAACTGCTGCTGTCGAAGTTGCATTCTTCTTCGCTGGCATGAACGTTTTCAATCGTTAATTCACGATTGCTAACGAACAACCTATTTAATACATAAGTAGGCGCATTGACCTCCCCGCGCGTAAATCTCTTAGATTTTGACGCTGACCAAATGGCAGCGTATGTCGCGGGGTTGAATGAAAAGCCCTTTAGGGCTAAGCAACTCATGCAGTGGATACACCAACGCGGTGTTTCTGATATCAACGACATGAGCGATTTAGCAAAAAGCTTTAGAGCAACCCTGCTCGATAAAGCGCAAGTTCTTTCTCTACCAGTCATTAAAGACGAGCATGCAGCTGACGGCACCCGCAAGTGGTTGCTCGATGTTGGAGCCGGTAATGCCGTGGAGTCTGTATTTATTCCCGAAGATGATCGTGGCACCTTGTGCATTTCATCTCAGGCTGGTTGTGCGGTCAATTGCCGGTTTTGCTCAACCGGGCATCAAGGCTTCTCGCGCAATCTCACCGCCGGTGAAATCATTGGTCAACTCTGGTTTGCAGAGCATTTACTCCGCACGGATCCGAATGCAGTACGTCGTATTGAAAAATACCCAACCCCAGGCTGGGAACACACCGGTCGCGTGATCTCCAATGTGGTCATGATGGGTATGGGTGAGCCGCTACTGAACTACGACAACGTCGTCACTGCTTTACGTTTGATGCTTGATGACCGAGCCTACGGTTTGTCGCGTCGTCGTGTAACCGTCTCGACTTCTGGCGTTGTGCCAATGATTGATCGCTTGGCTCAGGATTGCCCAGTGGCATTAGCAGTCTCATTGCATGCTCCGAATGACAAGTTGCGCGATCAGCTAGTGCCGCTCAATCAAAAATATCCTTTAAGAGAATTGCTTTCCGCGTGCGAACGGTATTTGCCGTTTGCCCCAAGGGATTTCTTAACCTTTGAATACTGCATGCTCGATGGCGTGAATGACTCTGATATTCAGGCAAAAGAGTTGGTACGCTTATTAGCCAACATCAAGTGCAAGATCAACCTTATTCCATTTAATCCATTCCCAGAGTCTGGATTGAAGCGTTCACCAGCCCAGCGCGTTCACGCCTTTGCCAGCATTCTGTTGGACGCTGGCATGGTAGCCACAGTGCGTAAAACCCGTGGTGATGATATTGCAGCTGCCTGTGGTCAGTTAGCGGGTGATGTGGTCGATCGTACCCGAGTACGAGAGCGTGCCGTGCACGACAAGCAGATCAATCTCGATCAAGATGATGATGTTGACAGTCTTGATGATGAAGAAGATGAGCAAGAGTATCAGCCCGAGCACTCAGTGCAGTGGCTCAAAAGATTAGACGACTGATTTCATAAAACAAGTCCCATGAGTAATTCATCTAGCAATCTTCCTAAGTTACCTTTAGGCCCATCGCCTAAGAGAGCTACACGTCAAGCAACGGTTGCTTGGAAAACCAACATCATTACTGTTGGTGGCGATGCGCCAGTACGCGTCCAATCTATGACCAACACCGATACTGCTGATGCGCTCGCTACCGCAATACAGGTTAAAGAGTTGGCTCGCGCAGGATCGGAGATGGTGCGTATTACGGTAGACACACCAGCTGCAGCTGAAGCGGTGCCCTATATTCGTGAGCAGTTAGACAAGATGGATGTCTTAGTCCCATTGATTGGTGACTTCCATTACAACGGCCACACCTTATTGAATGACTATCCAGAGTGCGCCAAAGCTTTATCCAAGTACCGCATTAATCCTGGTAATGTGGGTAAGGGCGCTAAACGCGATCCACAATTTGCGCAGATGATCGAAGCCGCTTGTAAATATGACAAGCCCATTCGGATTGGTGTGAACTGGGGCAGCTTAGATCAAGACTTACTGGCCTGCATTATGGATAGTAATGCCGCATTGCCTGAACCCAAGACTGCACAGGAAGTCATGATTGAGGCATTGATTCAGTCGGCATTGCAGTCTGCAGAAAAGGCTGTGGAGTTTGGCATGAACCCCAATCAAATTTTGCTGTCTTGTAAGGTCAGTAATGTGCAAGATTTGGTTGCCGTGTATCGCGATCTGTCTCGTCGTTCCGATTACCCATTGCATTTAGGTCTCACGGAAGCAGGTATGGGAAGCAAAGGCATTGTGTCTTCAACAGCAGCGATGGGCATCTTGTTGCAAGAGGGTATTGGTGACACGATTCGAGTCTCTCTGACTCCTGATCCAGGTGCCCCACGTGAGAATGAAATTATTGTGGCGCAAGAAATTTTGCAAACCATGGGCTTGCGTAATTTCACGCCGATGGTGATTGCATGTCCTGGTTGCGGCAGAACGACCAGCACTACCTTCCAAGAATTGGCCGCAAATATTCAATCCTATCTGCGTCAGCAAATGCCGGTATGGAAAAAAACCCATCCCGGCGTTGAGGCAATGAATGTTGCTGTCATGGGTTGTATCGTTAATGGCCCAGGCGAAAGTAAGCATGCCAATATTGGCATCTCTTTACCAGGTACTGGCGAGACTCCTGCAGCACCAGTGTTTGTGGATGGGGTCAAAGTAAAGACCCTGCGTGGCGAGAACATTGCCCAAGAGTTTCAGGTGATTGTGGACGATTACGTCAACCAACATTACGCTCCTAAATAAGAGCCAAAGCCAGCAAGAATACAAAACAAGAACAATAAAGAAATACAAAACAAGCGTACAACATGACAGACCAGATCAATTCCTCCAAAGCTCAAAAGATTCAGAAAATTAATGGTGTTCGCGGCATGAATGATCTCTTGCCGGCCGATGCTGCGCAGTGGACGTATTTGGAGCATGTATTACGTGACCTTACTCGCGCTTACGGTTATGAATACCTGCGCACTCCGATTGTGGAAGCAACCGCCGTATTTCAGCGTGGCATTGGTGAAGTAACCGATATCGTTGAAAAGGAAATGTATTCCTTTGAGGATCGCCTCAATGGTGAGCAGCTCACATTGCGTCCAGAAGGTACAGCCGCTGTAGTTCGATCCGTAGTTGAAAACAATCTGCTCTACGAAGGACCAAAGCGTCTTTGGTATACAGGGCCGATGTTCCGCCATGAGCGTCCACAGCGTGGTCGCTATCGCCAGTTCCATCAATTTGGTATTGAAGCGATGGGCTTTGCTGGCCCAGATATTGATGCAGAAATCATTTTGATGGGTCAACGTCTGTGGGATGAGCTTGGACTCAAGGGCGTACGTCTGGAGATTAATTCTCTTGGGCAAGCTCCGGAGCGTGCTGAGCATCGTGCTGCCTTGGTAACATACTTTGAGAAACATCAAGACCAGCTCGATGAAGATTCTCAGCGTCGTTTATTAACAAACCCTTTGCGTATCTTGGATTCTAAAAATCCAGCAATGCAAGATTTAATTGAGGGTGCTCCAAAGTTACTGGATTTCTTAGGTGAAGAGTCGCTCCAGCATTTTGGGGCTGTACAAACCTTATTAAAGGCCAACAACATTCCTTGCAAGATCAATCCTCGCTTAGTGCGTGGCTTGGATTACTACAACCTAACGGTTTTTGAATGGATTACTGAAGAGTTGGGTGCGCAGGGCACGATTGCTGGTGGCGGTCGTTACGACCCCTTAATTGAGCGCATGGGCGGTAAAGCTACACCGGCCTGTGGCTGGGCAATGGGCATGGAGCGAGTTCTGGAATTAATGAAGGTTTCAGGTTCCTTGCCAGAGCCTCAGGCTCAATGTGATGCTTTTGTCATTCACCAGGGTGGTGAGACTTTGACTGCGGCCATGATCATTGCCGAGCGCCTCCGTAATGCCGGCATTGATGTCATCCTGTTTTGCCCTCCAGATGGCCAGACTGCCAGCTTTAAGTCACAAATGAAGAAGGCAGACGCCAGTGGGGCAGCCTATGCCGTCATTATTGGCCCAGATGAATTGGCCAAGAATGAGGCTCAGCTCAAGGATCTACGTGCTACTGGTGAGCAGAAGGCGGTAGCCCTGGATAGCGTGGTGGAAGCGGTAATTGATGCCATAGTCGGCGCCACCGAATAGAATTAAGACATTCATTATTAATACTGTATTTATTAGCCTGGATTGACATGCCTTTAGACCTAGAAGAACAAGAACAATTAGATCAACTTAAAGCATTTTGGCAAAAGTATCGCAACCTGATTACCGCTGTAATCACCGCTGCCTTATTTGCCTACGCAGCCTATAGTGGATACCAATGGTGGCGCACAAGTCAGGCTGCCTCTGCATCTCAGTTATACGAAACAATGGTCACTGCAATTGGCAAGGGGGATAAAGATCAAACCTTACGTGCCGCTGATGATTTGCAAAAGCAATATTCGGGTACGCCTTACGCAGCGATGTCGAGTCTAGTCGCTGCAAAGATTGCCTCTGATGCAGGTGACCCTGCTAAAGCGACGGAATATTTGCGCTGGGCTGCCAAGAACTCATCTGACCAGGGATACTTAGCTCTAGCTAAGTTGCGCTTAAGTGCTCAATTAATTGAGCTTGGTACAGAAAAAGATTTTGCTGAAGCTGATGCAATCCTCAAAGAAAAGCCCATTTCAGGTTTTGAGGCATTGTGGTTAGAACGACGTGGCGACTGGTATTTGGCGCAAAATAATAGTGCTGATGCGCGTAAGAGTTATGAGGCTGCATGGAAGCAGTTGAATGATTCAAAAGAATTCCCTGAAGAGGCTCGTCGCCTTTTGAAGGTTAAATTAGATGCTGTTGGAGGAGTTGCTCAGTGATGATGGATTGCAAACGCGTAGCAAAACTAGCAAGCACAGCCTTGGTACTGGGCTCTGTAGTAGTTGCTTTGGTAGCCTGCTCTGGTAGCTCGCGTGTACGCAAACCTGCTGAGCTTGTATCGGTTAACAATCAGTTTGAATTGGCGCCAGTATGGTCAACTAGTATTGGCTCATCCGTACCATTTAACTTTCATCCTACGGTAGTGGGCGACGCAGTCTATGCGGCATCTCATCGCGGGAATCTCACTAAGATCGATTTGCGCACCGGTGAAAAAATCTGGGAAGTCTCTGTGCCTGATCGCCTTTCTATCGGTCCTGGATCTGACGGACGCACTACTGCAGTTGTCACTACTAAAGGTGCTGTCTACGCCTATGACGATACTGGCAAGCCAAGCTGGAATGTCAATGTTGGTAGTGAAGTGCTATCAGAGCCAGTGGTTGCTGGTGGGGTTGTCATCATTCGTACGCTGGATAACCGTTTTATTGGTTTGGATGCTCAGACTGGTGCGCGTAAGTGGACTTATCAACGTCAACAATCCGCTTTATCTTTGCGTGTTGGCTATGGCATGCTGGCAATTGGCAATGAGGTGATTGTGACTGGATTTGCCGGTGGTCGTTTCGGCATGATTGCGATTGCAAATGGCGGCCTAGTTTGGGAGACCCCGGTTTCCTTTCCAAAAGGATTTTCTGAAATTGAGCGCCTTAATGATGTGACTGCTAAGCCAAGTATGGATGGCGAAATTATTTGCGCCGTTTCTTATCAGGGCCGTGTTGGTTGTGGCCAAGCACGTACAGGCAATTTATTGTGGTTCAAAGATTATTCAAGCTATACCGGTACTGCACAAAGTCCTGAGCTAGTTTTTTCTTCTAATGAAAAGTCTTACGTCACTGCATTTGCGGTCAAAGATGGTTCACAAGTTTGGGAAAACACCCAGCTGACATTTAGAGATGTGGGTGAGCCGATGGCAGTTGGTAAAGTTCTTCTCGTGGGTGATGCGCAAGGCTATGTGCATGCACTCTCACAAGCGAATGGTGAAATGCTGGCACGCATTCGTCATGACAGTAGTCCAATCTCAGCCGCACCGATTGCGGTGAACGGCCTCATCTTGGTTCAATCTCAAGGTGGAAAACTAGCGGCGTACAGTCCAAAATGAATCCAGTCATCACTATTGTCGGTCGTCCTA
Source organism: Polynucleobacter sp. AM-7D1 (assembly GCF_018688455.1). Lineage (NCBI taxonomy): Bacteria > Pseudomonadati > Pseudomonadota > Betaproteobacteria > Burkholderiales > Burkholderiaceae > Polynucleobacter > Polynucleobacter sp. AM-7D1. Next base: position 1,063,469 of record NZ_CP061319.1, on the reverse strand, counting down.
ACGTTGGTAAATCGACACTCTTTAATCGCTTAACGCGCTCACGCGATGCATTGGTGGCAGATTTCTCGGGCTTGACCCGTGATCGTCACTATGGCAAGGGTCGTATTGGCGAACGCGCATTTATTTGCGTAGACACTGGTGGTTTTGAGCCGGTAGCGAAGACCGGTATTGTTGCCGAGATGGCCAAGCAAACCAAGCAAGCTGTTGCTGAATCCGATATTGTGATTTTCTTAGTCGATGGTCGCTTGGGCATGGCACCACAAGACCGTGTGATTGCGGATTTCTTGCGCAAGACAGGTAGGCCAGTCATTCTGGCAGTCAATAAAACGGAAGGCATGCAAGCTGGCGTAGTCACAGCAGACTTCCATGAATTAGGTTTGGGTGAGCCATTCCCGATTTCATCAGCACATGGTGACGGTGTGCGAGGTTTGATTGATGATGCTTTGGATTCTTTGGGAGTTCCAGAGCCTGAGCCAGAAGAGCAAGAAAATGACCCTAATCGCCCAATGAAAATTGCGGTGGTTGGTCGTCCTAACGTTGGTAAATCCACCTTGATAAATAAATTGATCGGTGAAGAGCGCGTGATTGCATTTGATATGCCAGGAACAACGCGTGATGCGATTGAAGTTCCTTTTGAGCGCAATGGCAAGCCATACATCCTAGTGGATACCGCTGGTCTGCGTCGTCGTGGCAAAGTATTTGAAGCGATTGAGAAGTTCTCGGTTGTTAAAACATTGCAAGCGATTGCTGATTGCAATGTCGTAATCTTGATGCTCGATGCACAGCAAGATATTTCAGAGCAAGATGCGCATATCGCTGGATTTATTGTGGAAGCAGGGCGTGCATTGGTTGTCGCCGTGAATAAGTGGGATGGTTTAGATGCTTACGTTAAAGAGCGCGCACGTTTAGAGATTGCTCAAAAACTGCGCTTCCTCGATTTTGCAAACGTGCATCCCATCTCTGCGAAAAAAGGTACTGGCCTTAAAGAGTTATTTAAAGACGTTGATCTTGCCTATGCTGCAGCAATGGCGAAATTGCCAACACCAAAACTGACCCGTATTTTGCAAGAGGCAATTGAGCATCAGCAGCCTAAGCGTGTAGGCATGGGTCGTCCAAAATTACGCTATGCCCACCAGGGCGGTATGAATCCGCCTATTGTGGTGATTCATGGCACATCCTTGAGTGGTGTAACTGATAGCTATAAGCGCTACTTGGAAGGTCGCTTTAGGGATGTATTTAAGTTACGCGGCACGCCATTACGTATCCAGATGAATACTGCCAAAAACCCCTATGTTGATGCGGACAAAGGTAAAAAAGGCAAAAAGAAGTAAAAAGTTAAAAATAGCGGTACAGTTTTGTTATGGTTTAAGTATGTTTTAGCCAAGTTTTAGCCAGATTTTAGTTAGGGGGCTTGATTTTTGAATATCAGACCCCTTATGTTGGAGGTAGACAGTCGCAGTTAGTAGCACTAACTAGTAATAAGCAGCGAATAAATAAAAAAGCAAGACTCCCAAAAAAAGAAGCAACGAATAAAAATCAATAAGGAGCAGTATGAATAACAGCAAAATCCAATTACTACAGGATCCGTTTCTCAATGCCTTGCGCAAAGAGCATGTCCCTGTATCCATCTATCTCGTTAACGGAATCAAACTGCAAGGCAATATTGAATCATTTGATCAGTATGTAGTGCTCTTGCGTAATACCGTAACGCAGATGGTCTACAAGCATGCCATCTCCACAATCGTCCCTGCCCGTGCAGTGGAGTTCCGTACGGAAGAAGTTGGCTCTGTATAAAACAGGTGTTGATGCGGCACGAGCCGTTTTGGTTGGAGTGGATACAGGCCGCGAGGATTTTGCGGACAGCATGGCTGAACTCAGCCTTCTTGCAGACAGTGCCGGCTCTATACCTACTGCTAGCGTGATTGCCCGTAAGGGTAAAACTGATCCCGCTTTATTTATTGGCTCTGGTAAAGCGAATGAAGTCAAAAAAGTGATGGAAGAGCAAGGTGCTGAATTAGTGATTTTTAATCATCCCTTATCTCCAACACAGCAACGTAATCTAGAGCGCCATATTGGTTTTCATGTCATGGACCGTACAGGCCTGATTTTGGATATTTTTAGCCAAAGAGCACAAAGCCATATTGGTAAAACTCAGGTTGAGCTAGCCCAAGTGCGTTATCGCATGTCTAGATTGGTGCGAGCCTGGAGCCACCTAGAGCGCCAACGAGGTGGTATTGGTGTTCGTGGCGGTCCTGGTGAAACCCAGATGGAGCTTGATCGACGGATGCTGGCAACTAAGGCTAAGCGCCTAGAAACAGAACTTGAGAAGCTTCAGCGCCAGCAAAGAACCCAAAGAAGGGCACGCAATCGTAAAGATGTCTTTTCCGTATCCCTAGTTGGCTACACCAATGCGGGTAAATCCACACTGTTTAATGCCCTTACAAAAGCAGGGACATATGCGGCAGATCAGCTGTTTGCGACCCTCGACACCACCTCCCGAAAAGTCCATTTAGATGAAGTGGGCTCTATTGTGGTCTCCGATACAGTGGGTTTTATCCGGGAATTGCCCCACCAGCTGGTGGAGGCCTTCAGGGCTACCTTAGATGAAACTATCCATGCAGACCTCATTTTGCATGTTATCGACGCCTGCAGCCCTGTAGCTAGGGAGCAAAAGGCCGAAGTAGAGGCGGTTTTACGAGAAATTGGGGCTGATGACATCCCTCGAATTGAGGTCATGAACAAGATTGACCAGATGCCCCAGACCTTTACGGAAGGGGCTGTTTTGGTCCGTGATTCTGAGGGAATCCCGAGCCAGGTTTTCCTTTCCGCCAAGACTGGCCTTGGCCTTGATTTATTGCGCTCGGCGCTGGCTGAATGCTCTCAAATGACTGATAGAATAAGGGTCGAGCAGAATCGCGCTAAGGTCCAAATGGATCCAGACGAGTTTTTAGCTCCTTTGCCCGAACGACCAGAGACTTCCGAATTTAACCCACTTCCTAACCGAAAATATTCACCAAACGATGCGTAAATTTCTTGAGCTGTTCTCGGTCAATGATCCAGGCTGGGGTAATAGTCACCCAGGCAGTGGATCTAAAGATGCGAAAGAGGGTCAAAGCTCCGACCAAAACCCTAAAGTTGATCCGGCCAAGCCAGATGCGGATAAGCCTGTTGAAACTCAACCGCAGAATCGGCCTGCACGACCAGACGGCCCTCCAGACTTAGATGAACTTTGGCGTGACTTTAATGACCGCCTAGGAAGTTTATTTGGCGGTAAGAAAAAGCCAGGCGGCTCAAGCAAGCCTGCAAATAAGCCAAACAGTACCGACATTCCACCTCCATCCCAGCGCGGTAATGGCGGTGGCAATAACGGTGGTGGTGGCATGAGTGCACCTAACTTCAACTTCAGCAATCCCTTTGGTTCAAGAGCAAGCTTGATTCTGGTTGCTGGTGGCGTGGGATTGATGTGGCTTTTGAGTGGTTTTTACATGATCCAAGAGGGTCAGTCTGGGGTAGTGACTACCTTCGGAAAGTACTCTTACACGTCTGGCCCTGGTATTAACTGGCGCATGCCTTGGCCTGTCCAGGCTGAGCAAACTGTAAATGTCTCAGGGGTGCGTTCTGTAGAAGTTGGGCGTTCAATTTTGATTAAAGCAACTAATCAAAAAGATACCTCAATGCTGACTGAAGACGAAAACATCATTGATGTACGTTTTGCAGTTCAGTACCGCTTAAAAGATCCAACAGATTATTTATTTAATAATCGTGATCCCGATATGACTGTGGTCCAGGCTGCAGAAACTGCAGTCCGTGAAATCGTTGCGCGTAGCAAGATGGATACTGTTTTATACGAAGGTCGTGAAAAGATTGCGATTGATTTGGCGGCCTCGATACAGAAAATTCTAGATAGCTATAAAACTGGTATCTACGTTACTAGTGTGACTGTTCAAAACGTTCAGCCTCCAGAGCAAGTGCAGGCAGCATTTGACGATGCTGTAAAAGCAGGGCAAGACCAGGAGAGACTCAAGAGCGAAGGGCAGGCATACGCTAACGACATTATTCCTCGTGCAAAAGGTACGGCTGATCGACTTATTCAAGAGGCTGAAGGTTACAAGGCTAGGGTGGTTGCAACTGCAGAGGGTGATGCAAATCGCTTTAAGCAAGTCTTGACTGAATATGCAAAGGCACCTGGTGTGACTCGTGACCGTATGTACATTGATAGCATGCGCGAGATGTATAACAACGTTTCTAAAGTCCTGGTGGACACCACCAAGAGCAACAGCATGCTCTATCTGCCGCTTGATAAGATCATTGCGCAAGTCAGCGCTGAAAGTGCACAAGTTGCTGCTGGTCAGGTATCAGCTTCTACACCTACCGGATCAGTAACAGTGGGTGGTGCGACAGGTAACCCAGCCGCTCCATTTAGCAACAACGTAACTAGCCCAAGCTCGAGCAATGCTTCGAGTATTGGTGCTGCCGAAAAACGCGACGGCTTGAGAAGCCGTGATAGAGGGGATGCAAGATAATGAACGCAAATCGTCTCTTAGCTGCTATCGCTGGTCTGATTGCTCTCGGGTATGTGCTGGCCTCTAGTATTTTTGTCGTAGATCAGCGCAACTTTGCTGTGGTGTTTGCTTTCGGGCAAATTGTCAGGGTGATTGAACAGCCTGGTCTGCAATTGAAGTACCCGGCACCATTTGAAAATGTACGCTTTTTTGATCGTCGTATTTTGACGATTGATACACCTGAAGCAGAGCGCTTTATTACTTCTGAAAAGAAAAACCTCTTAGTTGACTCTTACGTTAAATGGCGCATTGTTGATCCTCGTAAATTCTTCGTTAGCTTTAAAGGTGATGAACGTTTAGCGCAAGATCGTCTTACACAATTAGTACGTTCAGCGCTAAACGAAGAGTTCACCAAGCGAACAGTCCGGGAAATCATCTCAGATCAACGTGAACAAGTGATGCAGGGAATCCGTAAAAAAGTAGCTGATGACGCTTCTGATATTGGTGTTGAAATCGTCGATGTTCGACTCAAGCGTGTTGACCTCTTGGCTGAAATTAGCGACTCTGTATACAGACGTATGGAAGCTGAGCGTAAACGCGTTGCTAACGAGCTACGTTCAACTGGTGCTGCAGAGTCTGACAAGATTCGAGCAAATGCTGAGCGTCAGCGTGACACCATTTTGGCCGAAGCTTATCGTGAAGCGCAAAAGATTAAAGGTTCTGGCGATGCAAAAGCCACTTCGCTATATGCAGAGGCATTTGGACGCGATCCACAGTTCGCACAGTTCTACCAAAGTCTTCAGGCTTACCGCAGCTCCTTCAAGGATAAGAAGGATGTCATGGTGGTCGAGCCTAATGGTGAATTCTTCAAGTTCCTGCACAAAAAAAATTAAGAGTGAACATTTCGGACTATGAATCGTTGGTTGCTTCCTGAAGATATTGCTGATGTTTTACCAGCTGAGGCTCGAAAAGTAGAGTCTCTGCGTCGTGCCATCCTCGATTTGTATCAGTCCTATGGCTATGAGCTTGTTGCCCCTCCGATTCTGGAGTTTTTAGATTCACTGCTCACTGGCACTGGTTCAGATCTCAACTTACAAACTTTTAAGTTGGTCGATCAGCTGTCTGGTCGTACATTGGGTCTGCGCGCTGACATGACTCCACAAGTTGCTCGGATTGATGCGCATTTATTGAATCGCCAAGGTGTAACCCGTCTTTGCTATGCGGGCTCCGTTGCACATGCTCGTACACCCGTCGGTAGTTCTGCTCGTGAAGAGTTGCAAATTGGCGCTGAAATTTATGGCTGCGCAGGATGGGAAGCTGATTTTGAGGCGGTCACTTTGCTTCTGCAGACTTTAGCCCTCGCTGGTCTAAATAAAGTGTATCTAGACCTTTCGCATGCGGGAGTCCTTGAAGGCATCTTGGATGGGCAAAACTTGGATAAGAGTGATATCGAAACTCTTTATGGCCTCTTACAAAGCAAGGATCGCTCACGCTTAGCGATCTGGGCTAAATCCTTACCCACTCAATCAGCCGAAGCTTTAATGGCACTGACTGAATTGAATGGCCCTTGTGCGCAAGTATTAGCTAACGCCAAACATGTTTTGCCAAAGCATCAACTGATTGATGATGCATTGACTCAGCTGGAAAAGCTGGTGCAAGCAACAGCTATATCTCTTAAGGATGTTGAGCTCAGTATTGATCTAGCAGACTTACGTGGTTACCAGTATCACAGCGGTGTGATGTTTGCAGCTTATGTAGATAAACTGCCGCAGCCAATCGCTCGTGGTGGTAGATATGATTATGTTGGTCAAGCATTTGGGCGCCCACGTCCTGCCACTGGCTTTTCTCTTGATCTATTGACTTTGGCTAATCTCGCGCCTTTGGCAAAACAACGGTCTGCCATCGTAGCGCCTTGGATTTTGGATGCTGGCTTAGCCAGCAAGATCGCTGAATTGCGACTCACTGGTGAAGTGGTGATTCAAGCAATGGCTGGTGATGCTGTCGAAACCGCTGAATATATTTGTGATCGAGAGCTGGTAAAGCAGGGCAGTTCATGGGAAGTAAAAACGAAGTAAAGCCTCATTAATAACGCATTCATTCTGTAATTATCTTTTGGATTTTATTATGTCTTCAAAGCAACAAGCTCATGGTCGTAACGTCGTTGTCATCGGCACCCAGTGGGGTGATGAGGGCAAGGGCAAAGTAGTGGATTGGTTAACTGATCATGCTCAAGCGGTTGTACGTTTTCAGGGTGGACATAATGCTGGTCACACCTTGATCATTGGAGACAAGAAAACTATTCTGCGTTTGATCCCATCTGGAATCATGCACAAAAATGTGATTTGCTACATTGGTAATGGTGTAGTGCTTTCTCCAGAGGCGCTCTTTAAAGAAATCGGCGAGCTAGAAGCTGCTGGGCTGGATGTTCAATCCCGTTTGAAGATTTCTGAGGCAACGACATTAATTCTTCCGTATCACGTTGCGATTGATCATGCGCGTGAGAAAAAACGCGGCGATGCCAAGATAGGCACAACGGGTCGTGGAATCGGACCAGCTTATGAAGATAAAGTCGCTCGTCGCGCCTTACGAGTTCAAGATTTGTTTTACCCAGAAAAGTTTGCCGCGCAATTGCGTGAGAACTTGGAATATCACAACTTCATGCTCACAAATTACTACGGTGCTGAGCCAGTTGATTTCCAAAAAACTTTAGAAGAGGCCATGTCTTATGCCGAGCGCATTAAGCCGATGGTAGTTGATGTCTCTAGTGCTTTATATGCAGCAGAGCAGGCAGGTCAAAATTTATTGTTCGAAGGTGCACAAGGCACTTTGCTCGACATTGATCATGGTACTTATCCATACGTCACTTCAAGCAACTGCGTAGCAGGTAATGCAGCAGCTGGCTCTGGCGTTGGTCCAGATTCTTTGCAATATATTTTAGGTATTACTAAGGCTTACTGCACCCGAGTTGGTGCTGGTCCATTCCCAAGCGAGTTGTATGACTTTGATAATCCCGCTAAACAAGATCCTGTTGGCGTTCGTTTAGCTGAAGTCGGCAAAGAGTTTGGTTCTGTTACTGGTCGCCCACGCCGGACTGGTTGGTTAGATGCTGCCGCACTCAAGCGATCCATTCAGATTAATGGCTTGTCTGGCCTGTGTATCACCAAGTTGGACGTATTAGATGGCTTTGAGACTATTCGCCTTTGTGTTGGTTACAAGCTGGATGGTCAAACATTAGATGTATTGCCGCGCGGCGCTGAAGCCGTTGCGCGCTGTGAACCGATTTATGAGGATTTCCCAGGCTGGAAGGGAACTACTTTTGGTATTCGTGAATGGGACAAACTCCCAATAGAGGCACAGAAGTTCCTGCGTCGTATCGAAGAAGTTGCAGGAAAGCCGATCGCTATGGTCTCAACAGGACCGGAACGCGATGAAACGATTCTTCTACAACATCCATTCAAGGGTTAATAAGAGTTTTTAATTAACGTTTGTATATTTAATTTACATATTTGTTTTGAGGTTTTGATATGACTGCACGTACACAATGTAATAGCCTTCAAGTGGCTACACCCTTATATCGCTTTATTGAAGATAAAGTCTTGCCTGGTACAGGTATTAAAAGCGCAGACTTTTGGAAAGGTTTTGACGAAATCGTCAAAGACCTAAGCCCAAAAAATGAGGCATTGCTTGCTAAGCGTGACCGTTTGCAAGTGGACTTGGATAAATGGCATCAGGCCAATCCTGGTCCGATTAAGGATATGCCTGCTTATCGTAAGCATCTCAAGGAAATTGGCTATCTCGATGAAGTGCCAGGAAAAGTTCTTGGCACTACCAAGAACGTTGATGATGAGTTGGCTCTTCAAGCTGGACCGCAATTGGTCGTTCCAGTGCTCAATGCCCGCTATGCGCTGAATGCCGCTAATGCACGTTGGGGCTCTTTATATGACGCTCTCTATGGTACTGACGTTATCTCTGAAGAAGACGGCGCAACTAAGGCGGGTGGCTATAACCCGATTCGTGGTGCCAAGGTCGTTGCATTTGCCCGCAAGTTTTTAGATCAATCAGCACCTCTTGCTAAGGGTTCACATGCGGATGCTATTGAGTATGCGGTTGATGGCAACAAGTTAGTAGTTAGCCTGAAGGATGGCAGCAAAACAGGCCTTGCTGATGAAAAGCAATTTGTTGGCTATCAAGGTGATGCTGCTTCACCTTCTTCAGTGCTCCTGCGTAATAACGGTGTGCATATTGATATCGAGATTGATAAGACTAAAACGATTGGCGCAAGCGACGCTGCTGGCGTTAACGATGTTGTGCTTGAAGCCGCTCTCTCTACTATTTTGGACTTGGAAGATTCGATTGCTGCTGTTGATGGCGATGACAAAGTGTTGGCCTATGAGAATTGGTTAGGCATTCTCAAAGGCACTTTGGTTGAAGAAGTTAGCAAAGGTGGGAAAACTTTCACTCGCACCCTCAATCCAGATCGTCAATACAAGGCAGGCATTGGCGCAGTGGATGCTAAAGACGGTGTAGTGACTTTGCATGGCCGTTCTTTATTGTTCCTTCGTAACGTTGGCCACCTAATGACTAATCCAGCCATCATTACTGGTGATGGTAAAGAGATCTACGAAGGTATCTTGGATGCAGTCGTGACTGTATTAATTGCTTTGTACGATATCAAGCGTCCAGCTACTCAGGCAATTGGCAATACTCGTAAAGGTTCTGTCTATATTGTTAAGCCAAAAATGCATAGTCCAGAAGAGGTTGCTTTTGCTGGTGAGCTCTTTGGTCGCGTTGAGAAGTTGCTGGGCTTGCCCGCGGATACTGTGAAGCTTGGCATCATGGATGAAGAGCGTCGCATGAGCGCCAATATCAAGGCTGCAATTGCAGCTGCTGGTGCTCGCGTAGCCTTTATTAATACTGGCTTCCTGGACCGCACTGGTGACGAAATGCATACAGCAATGCATGCAGGTCCAATGATGCGCAAGGGCGATATGAAGACCAGTAAGTGGCTGTCAGCTTATGAGCGTCGTAACGTTCTGGCTGGTTTAGATTGTGGCTTGCGTGGTCGCGCTCAAATCGGTAAGGGTATGTGGGCAATGCCAGATCTGATGAAAGCTATGGTTGAGCAAAAGATTGTTCATCCAAAGGCAGGTGCAAATACGGCTTGGGTGCCTTCACCTACTGCAGCAACATTGCATGCCTTGCATTACCACCAGGTGAATGTCGCTCAACTGCAAAAAGAGATGGAGCAGTTAGATACGGCTGCTGAAGCTGAAGCCTTGATCAATGATTTGTTGACCATTCCGGTAGTGGAAAAAGCCAACTGGTCTAAAGAAGAAATTCAGCAAGAGTTGGATAACAATTGCCAAGGTATCTTGGGTTATGTGGTGCGTTGGATTGACCAAGGTGTTGGTTGCTCTAAAGTACCAGATATTCATAACGTAGGTTTGATGGAAGATCGTGCAACTTTGCGTATCTCTAGTCAGCATATTGCCAACTGGCTATTGCATGGCATTGTTACCGAAGATCAGGTGAATGAGTCTTTGCAGCGTATGGCTAAAGTAGTTGATGGTCAAAATGCTGGCGATCCTTTGTATAAGCCGATGATGCCAAATTACAAAGACTCTTATGCTTATAAAGCTGCAAGTGATCTTATTTTCAAAGGTCTAGAGCAGCCTAATGGCTATACCGAGCCTTTGCTTCATGCATGGCGCTTAGAGGTGAAGAAGGCTCACGCTTAATCTTTATTTCTTGGTCTCATGAGCGAAATGGATTTGTCGAAAGGCAAGTCCATTTTTCTTTTTACTGGCTAATTATTTAATCCCTTTATCGCTCTATGTTTAGCTTTTTAAATCCCTTTGCTAGACGTGCTACAGCACGTGGGGAAGCGCTGGGGTTTCAATTTAATGATGGGGGTAGGGAGGCAGCAGGCTTTAAAGGTGGAGCTGGCGACTGTGTTGTCCGTGCCATCGCCATTGCTGCAGAGTTGCCTTATATGCAAGTCTATGAAGACCTTCGTATTGCTAATGCAACCTATGCGGAGCAGCGAAATGATAAGTTGGCCAGAAGGCTTGCCGAGAAGGGTTCTTCACCTCGCAATGGTAATCATCGCAATGTCTTTCATGACTACATTCTAGGTCATGGCTTTGAATGGGTTCCGACCATGAAGATTGGGGCTGGCTGCCAGGTGCATTTACTAGCTAATGAGCTAGTTGAAGGTAGATTAATAGTGAAGGTTTCTAAGCACTTAAGTGCCGTAATTGATGGCGTTATTTACGACACGCATAATCCATCTCGAGGAGGTTCTCGCTGTGTCTATGGTTATTACATTAAGCGCTAACCATTAGGGCTGAAAAAGAAAAAGCCTCTGAAGATTCAGAGGCATATTTCTTAAAAAAGACCAAAAAAGGCCTAAAAACAGGCTAAATTAGCAATAAATTACCAATTTCCACTAGTTTTGCGTGATTTCAGTTCCATTGCTTTAGCTTCTACAAATGCTGCTAGCAATATGGCTAGGTAGCCCTTAATTGCTAATAAAGGCTTAAAGCTAATAGTTGGTGCTTGATGAAGCTGTACTGATTTTGCATGTGCCATGGTGAGCTCCTTAAGGGTTAACCCTAATGATACACCCGATCATCTTGCATTGCAGCAATTAATTCAGATTGTTTTAATAGATGCTGGTGTGACGGTACTTCTGGTCCCAAGCATTCTTATAGGCAGTAGTCATGCCAATCATGATTGAAGTGGTCCACGCCAATGAAAAGAGGCCGCTGAGCGAAATAAAGAAGGCGAAGCTCTTCCAGCCATTAATCAATGTATCTGACTCAAAACCTACGGTTGTATAGCAGCTGCCTGCAAAAAGAACTGCGGCAACAGGATTTGCCATGATTCCAAGGCAAATAATAAAGATTGCCCAAAAGAGAATTTCTAATACGTGAATTAAGGCAAGAAATAAGAAGGTTACATAGAAATGAAAGAAAACACGGTTGTATTGATGTGCTTCTAGATTTTTGCGAGTGAGGCGCTCAAAGCGCATATAGACATGGTTAATGGCGCTGCCATGGAATATCAGAATGGCAATCAAACAGGCGATTCCCCAAGCAGTATCCCGCGCTAGAAGTGCAAAATGAAAAGCGTTTAGGGTATTAATAAAATCGTTCATGGGCTTATATTGAGTGAGCTTGGGCAATGATTTCTTGGTGGGTTGATAATGGCACATCCTCAATATCATGTAAAGAAACCCTTGACCGAGCATCACATGCCAGGCGGAAAGAGAAAGGAACGTTTTTTCTTATTCTCTTTAGCCGGAATTCAGTTCACCCATATTCTGGACTTCATGATCATGATGCCTTTGGGTCCTGAATTTATTCGTGAGCTCAATATCAATACCCATGAGTTCGGTTTATTACTGTCCTCTTATACATTTGCCGCTGCCATTGCTGGAATCTTTGCCACTTACTTCGTTGATCGATTTGAACGGAGAGTACTGCTACTGAGTTTGTATGCCTGTTTCATTATTGCGACCTTAGTTTGTGGCTTGGCCCCCGATTACCATTCACTCTTTATTGCGCGAGCCTTCGCAGGAGCATTTGGGGGTATCCTAGGCTCATTGGTACAAACGATTGTTGCTGATTCCATTCCATTTGAGCGTAGGGGGAAGGCATTGGGTACTGTAATGTCAGCATTCTCAATATCGACAGTAGCTGGTGTTCCGCTCAGTTTATTTTTAGCCAACAACATTCCTTCTTTAGGTTGGCGTGCGCCATTTATCTTTATTGCTTTGATATCCAGCCTTATTTTGTATGTCGGCTATCGCAATATTCCTAAGATCACAGGACATCTTGGTCAGACTCACGAAGGTAGTCGACTTAGTCAAATCTGGAATATCTTCTTTGCCCATCAGCACTTGCGAGCATTTGTTTTTATGGCGCTCATTATGTTGACTGGATTTTCCGTCATTCCCTATATCGCCCTCTACTTGACCGCCAATGTTGGTATTGATAACTCTTACATTTCCTTAATTTATCTTTGCGGTGGGATTGCAACACTCATGAGTTCTCGCGTGATTGGCCATATGGCCGACCAATACGGCAAGGTCAAGGTATTTAGAGTGCTCGCTGTGATTAGCTTAATTCCATTGATCGTTACAACCAATCTCATGCCGGTCCCACTTTGGGTGGTATTGATTAACTCCACTGCCTTTTTTGTTCTGGTTTCTGGGCGGATGATTCCGGCGATGGCGATTGTGAGTCAAGTAGTCGAAGCCAAAGTCCGAGGCACCTTTATGAGTTTGGTGGGTTCAGTGCAAATGCTTGCATCTGGCCTAGCCTCGGTTTTGGCGGGTATGGTCGTGACTATTGGTGCCGATGGGATGATGGACCATTACAACCAGGTTGGTTATGGGGCAGCTCTGTGCGGCTTGCTTACCTTTTGGTTAGTGGGATATATTCATACTGATAAACAGTCGAAGTAAGCCTAATTCATTTTTAAAAGAGAGATTGGAGATAGTCATGATTACATTTCAAAGACCTGACGGCGCTTCAGTGGAGGCTTATGTTGTTGAGCCCGCCGATCCAAAAAATGCTCCTGGTGTAGTAGTGATTCAGGAGTGGTGGGGTTTGGATGATGAAATTAAGAATGTCGCTAATCGTTTGGCGAAAGCAGGTTATCGCGCCTTGGTGCCAGATCTCTATCGTGGCAAGTTGGCCTTAGAGGCGAATGAGGCAGAACACCTCATGAATGGTTTGAATTTTGGCGATGCTGCCAGTCAAGATATCCGTGGTGCCGTTCAATATCTCAAAGCAACTGGCAGTGCCAAAGTGGCTGTTACGGGTTTTTGTATGGGCGGAGCCCTCACCGTATTATCTGCCGGACTCGTTCCAGAATGTGATGCAACTGTAGTTTGGTACGGCTATCCGCCACTAGAATATGTTGATGTATCGGCTATCAAAAAACCAATGTTGGCGCACTGGGCTCTTCATGATGAATTTTTCTCGATTGCTGGCGTTGATCAACTTGAAGCAAAGCTAAAGGCTGCTGGAGTTACTTATGACTTTCAGCGCTATGACACTAAACATGCCTTCGCAAATCCTAAATCAGACTCAAGAGGTCTACCACCATTGCAATACAACTCCGATGCTGCTGAATTAGCCTGGGAACGCACTATGACATTCTTAAAAAATACACTAGGCAATGATTAGTCCTCGCAAGGGCTTGTAAAAATCTCCACCCAATAATCTTCTTGATCTCAATTTCTAATGCATCTTTTTGCTGAAAACCTCGCTGTTGAAATTTCTTCGTATTACCGAAATCTCGCTCTGGCCCATGGCGTCATCCCCAAGGTGTTTACCTTAGTAAATGGAGCGGGGGATCAATACCTCTTCTTTATAGATGATCTGCGTATGGAGAAGACGGAGGAAGATCAGTTTTTGGCTTATATCGTTCAAGAGCACGAGGCGGTCTGCTATGCGCGAGGAACCTTGGTCATCCTGGAGAAAAATCAACAGCTGATCGAGTTTGCCGTTATTGATCAAGACGATAATGAGGCCATTGTATGCTCAGCCCAGTTGACGCGGGATATTGACGATAAGCCGGTTGGACTCAGTGAGTTTGAGAAGACCTTGGCGCCTAAAAAAACTATCTTCTTCAGCGGCCTCTTTAAGCCTATTGAGCTATCGGAAGATAGGGCGGAGGAGTTTGAAAGTCTTTGGGAAGAGATGAAGCCCAAGATCTTGCATAGGACCATGGGAATTTAGTCGCCTATTGAAAAGAGGTTGTTTAGTCCCCATATAGGTCTTTGTAGGAGTATTTGGTGCCCAGGAAGGGACTCGAACCCCCACAACCTTACGATCGCCAGCACCTGAAGCTGGTGCGTCTACCAATTTCGCCACCTGGGCATGCCGTTATTATAAAGGTATGTGCCTTTTGGCCTACCTTCTAACCCCTTTTGGCTTTTTCCCTTCAGACTTAGTGGTTTGATACAGTAGCCTAAGCAAGAATAATGATTGATATATAAGGCATGAATTGCCGAAGGAATTAAATGCGTAAAGCAAAAAACTTGGTGCCACGAGAGGCTGACCGCTTAGGTACAGTCCAAGGTCACCGAGATGGATTTGGATTTGTAATACCGGATGATGGTGGAGAAGATATTTTTCTTTCTGAAAGAGAAATGTCCCGCGTTATGCACGGTGATAGGGTCAATGTCAGAGTATTAGGAACAGATCGTCGTGGTCGACCAGAGGGTCAGATCGTTGATGTGATTCTGCACGCTAATAAAGTCGTCATCGGTCGTCTCTTAAATGAGAATGGTGTTTTGATTGTTGCGCCAGAAGATAAGCGTATTGGCCACGATATTCTGATTCCACCAAAGGGTCAGGGTAATGCCAAATTGGGTCAAGTAGTCAGCGTTGAGATCATTGACTATCCAGATAGTTATCGTCAAGCTGTTGGACGCGTTGTAGAAGTGCTTGGCGAAATTGATGACCCTGGTATGGAAATTGAAATCGCCGTTCGCAAGTATGGCGTCCCTCATGAGTTTTCAGCTGCTGTTAAAAAAGAAGCGGCTGCCTTGCCCGATACAGTTCAGCAATCCGACCTTGAGGGTCGAGTTGATCTACGTGATGTCCCTTTAGTCACAATCGATGGTGCCGATGCTCGCGACTTCGATGATGCGGTGTATTGCGAACCAGTGATGTATGGCAAGAGTAAGGCTTGGCGCCTGATTGTTGCCATTGCTGATGTATCCCATTACGTAAAGCCAGGCCAACCTCTAGATGATGAAGGCCTTCTGCGTGCAACGTCGGTGTATTTCCCGAGACGGGTAATACCAATGCTGCCTGAGAAGATCTCTAACGGTCTTTGTTCTTTGAACCCTGGTGTTGATCGACTCTGTATGGTGTGTGACTCAGTTGTGGATAACAACGGAGTGGTGTTGGCATATCAGTTCTATCCAGCGGTGATGCATTCTGCACAGCGTTTTACCTACGATACAGTTTGGGAGATTCTTTCTAATAGCAAGGGTCCTGAAGCAACCCGCTTTGCTGAGTTCAGGCCGTTACTCACCAATCTCTATTCGCTATACAAAATTTTGTTAGATGCTCGTCAAAAACGGGGCGCTATCGAATTTGAAACCACTGAAACCCAAATCATTAGTAATGAGCTGGGTAAGATTCTGCGTATTGAGCCGCGTTTGCGCAATGATGCGCATCGCCTCATTGAAGAGTGCATGTTGACAGCTAACGTCTGTGCAGCAGATTTTATTGATCAGAATAAGCATCTCAGTTTGTATCGTGTTCACGGCGAACCTTCTGAAGAAAAGTTAGTCACCTTGCGCCAAGTATTGCGTACCTCTGGTTTGTCATTGGGTGGTGGTGAAAAGCCAAAGCCAAAAGACTATGCCAAGCTCATGCGCGAAATCAAAGAGCGTCCTGATGCCAATATGCTTCAGTCGGTTGTTTTGCGGTCGATGCAACAGGCAATGTATCAGCCTGATAACGAAGGTCATTTTGGACTTGCCTATCCAGCGTACTCGCATTTCACTAGCCCGATTCGTCGTTACCCCGATCTATTGACTCATCGAGTTATTAAAGCGATTCTGGCCAAGAAGCCATACACACCTGTATTGCCGCCAACCGTCCCGCTCAACCTGACTTTGCCACGCAAGGGTAAGGGTCGTGAAAATGCAGTTAATGCCAAGAAGTCTCACAGTGATGCGAAGGAAGCTGCTGCTAAAGGTACGCGCTTGCCTAAATTACCCAAGGGTGCGAATGCCGCCTTGCCTATTTGGGGCCAGCTGGGTGTCCATTGCTCATCTAACGAGCGTCGTGCAGATGAAGCATCTCGTGATGTCGAAGCATGGCTCAAGTGTTATTACATGCGAGATCATTTGGGTCAAGAGTATGCTGGCACCGTTACTGGCGTAGCTTCTTTTGGTTTATTTGTGCAGCTAGAAAATCTCTTTGTTGAGGGCATGATTCATGTCACAGAATTAGGTGGCGATTACTTTCAGTATGACGAAGCCCGACAAGAGCTGCGTGGCGAGAGAACGGGTATCCGCTATCGCTTAGGTGATCGTGTGCATGTCTTAGTCAGCCGCGTTGATCTTGACGCCCGCAAGATTGAATTTAGTTTGGTGAAGTCTGTTGGTCTAGAGCCAGGTGGTACAACGAATCGCCGTCAAATTATTTTAGCTAGCGATACTGGCAGGCCTAATAAAAAGGCATCCCCAAAGAAGGGTCGCCCTGGCAGTAAAGAGCCACAGAAGCATTCTGGAATTAATGTGAATGCTGCAAAGTCTGCCGGTAATCTGGGTGCCAATCAGTCCAAGAATCAGGCTGGAAGAGCGGCCAGTAAAGTTGCCAAGTCAGGTAAGTCCGGTAAACCAACTAGACCTGCCGGTAAGCCTGCTGGTACTAAACCACCTGTCCGCAGTACTAAAGCGCGTCGCAAATAATGGGTAATACAGAATCGAGATAAGTAAAGATGAAGCAAATATTGGTAGGTTTTCATGCAGTGCAAGCGCGTTTGCGAGTTGATGCCGCAAGTCTGAAGTCAGTTTATTTTGATCCTAGCCGTCGTGACCGTCGTATGGGTGATTTTCTTAAACAAGCTGAAGAGATTTTGGGTGAAAGATTGCATGCAGCCGATTCTGAACGTCTTCACAAACTCGCTGGTCATGATCGCCATCAAGGTGTAGTAGCTTTAGCAGAGAAGATGACCATCGCCAGAACCATTACCGAGGTGGTTGAAGATGCGGAGAGTAATCAAAGTAAGGTAATGTTCTTGGTATTGGACGGAGTAACTGATCCCCATAATTTCGGTGCATGTTTACGTGTTGCTGATGGCGCTGGTGTTGATGCTGTAGTGATCCCTAAAGATCGCTCGGCCTCTATTAATGCGACTGTGAGTAAGGTATCGAGTGGCGCTTCTGAAGTAATGCCAGTGATTACCGTTACCAACTTAGTACGCAGCATGAAAGAAATGCAAGAGGCGGGCGTTTGGTTAATTGGCACTGACGATGAGGCAGAAAAATCTATTTACGATCTGGATCTCACTGGTCCTATTGGCATTGTCATGGGTGCAGAGGGTGAGGGCATGAGGCGCTTAACGCGTGAGACTTGTGACGAGTTGGTGCGTATCCCAATGAAGGGTGTAGTGGAGAGCTTGAATGTTTCTGTTGCGAGTGGCGTATGCTTGTACGAAGCACTAAGACAACGCTTGGCTAAAGAGTCTAAATAAGTAGTAAATCCATCAATTTACTCAAGAGGCTTCTATGAAATGCAATATTGGACATACTGACCGCGTTCTACGAATGACTGTTGGCGTCACCCTGATGGGGCTTGCAGGCTTTGGAATTACTGGCCCCTGGGCTTGGATCGGCGTCATCCCTTTGCTGACTGGGATGATGGGAAATTGCCCTGCTTACAGTATTTTGGGTATCAATACCGCTAAGAAGTAATTTGGTAGTTGATTAGCAAAAAATTAAGCAATTAGTTGCTGAATGAATTGCTCTAATTGAGCTGGCGGTAGTGCTCCACTAATGCGATGCACTTCTTTGCCGTTTTTAAATCCCGCTAGCGTTGGTATTGAGCGGATATTCCATTGCGATCCGAGCATTTGTTCTGCCTCGGTATTGACTTTGACAAACAAGACCTGATTTGCGTGAGCAATAGCGCTTGCCTGAAAGGTAGGACCAAACATCTTGCATGGACCACACCATGGTGCCCAAAAGTCGACTATTACCGGTATTGTTGACTGAGTCACTAGTTCGCTGAAGTTTGCCGCAGTGGCATTGATGGGGAGTGACAGGAGTTCTTGTTTGCAGACTCCACAAACAGGGGTCTGCTTAAGTTTCTCGGCAGGGACGCGATTTGCTTTATTGCAATGTGGGCAATGAATAATCATCTTGACTCCTCAGCTACTTAATAAGATCTCTAGTTTTTCAGTATCGATACAGAAATTTCGTATACCTTCTGCAAGCTTTTCTGTGGCCATGGCATCATTATTCAATTGCAATCTAAAGTTTGACTGATCTAACTTGAGGGCTGAGATATTTTCGCTAGCAAGAGCGCTTGCTGCATTGCTCGAATTGAGCTTCTTCTTAACCGCTGTCGCGCTGTTCTGAAGATCACCCAAAAGCTCTGGGCTAATTGTGAGTAAATCACACCCAGCAAGTTCTAAGATTTGGCTAGTGTTGCGAAAGCTGGCTCCCATGATTTCAGTGGAGATGCCAAAGTGCTTGTAATAGTGGAATATGCGCTTGACTGAGGTAACGCCAGGATCATTCGAACCGCCATTATTTATATCACTCCAGCTGCTACCCAGTTTGGCTTTGTACCAATCGGTAATACGCCCTACAAATGGTGAAATCAATTTAGCATTCACTGCACCACAAGCGGCAGCTTGCACCAAAGAAAAAAGCAGCGTCATATTGCAGTGAATGCCCTCGGCTTCCAAAGCTTTAGCCGCCTGAATGCCTTCCCAGGTACCTGCTAGTTTGATTAAGACGCGCTGACGATCGATCCCGTGAGATTCATACAGTGCAATAAGATGCCGTGCTTTGTTAATGGTTGCCTGAGTATCAAAAGAGAGGCGGGCATCTACTTCAGTTGAAACCCGTCCTGGAACAATCTTTAAAATCTCAAGGCCAAAAGCCACTAGGATGTGGTCGACTAAATCGACTGGTTTCATACCAGGGTGGGCTGATTTAACTTGATTTACCAAGGCCTGATAGTTGGCTTGCTGTGCCGCCTTGAGTATCAGGGATGGATTGGTTGTTGCATCTTGGGGCTGGTATTCCTGCATGCGCTCAAAGTCGCCGGTATCGGCTACGACCGTTGTCAGTTGCTTTAGTTGGCTAAGCGCGGTGAGGGAAGTGGTCATAAGGATCTTGAATGTTCTTATTTAATTAATCAGTAAAGCAGATTGAATATCATATGATAGATGCATAAATAAGGCTGTTCCAGTTTAGATAAGGATATCGGGCAAGATCATGAATCAAGATCAACTAAAGCAATTGGTGGGTGAAGCAGCGCGGGATGAGGTTTTGAAGTTGCCAGCTGGCCAGATCATAGGTGTTGGGACTGGCTCCACCGCTAATTGTTTTATTGATGCTTTGGCGCCGCATAAGGGGCATTTTGCAGGAACGGTATCTAGTTCTAATGCTACGACTGAGCGCTTGTTAAAGCATGGTTTTAAGGTTTTAGATCCGAATGATGTGAATCAGTTGCCCACCTATGTTGATGGCGCAGATGAGATCGATCCTGCTGGTCACATGATTAAGGGCGGTGGCGGTGCCTTGACCCGCGAAAAGATTATTGCCTCGATGGCAAAGCAATTCATTTGTATTTGCGACTCATCTAAACAAGTCCCAGTCTTGGGAAGCTTCGCATTGCCGGTGGAGATCATTCCTTTATCCAAAGCTATCGTTACTCAAGAGTTGCTTAAGTTAGGCGGTTCAGTCTCGCTCAGGATGGCAAAAGAAACTCGTGCTGACTTAGGGCAGACGCCAAGCCAGCCTTTTGTGACGGATAACGGTGGCTGGATTTTAGATATTGCTGGCTTAAAGATCACCAATCCACTCGCGCTAGAGGCGCAAATTAATCAAATTGCTGGCGTGATTACTGTGGGTCTCTTTGCCAAAGAGAAAGCCGATATTTTGCTGGTGAGCAATGCGTCAGGCGTAAGCCGTCTAGTTTTGTAGCCTAAATGAATTATTTAGACTCATCTGCTGGCGGTACATAGCCCTGAGCAGTATCAGCACCACCCTCAAAGAAGTATTTTTCAACTTGTTTGAGCAAATATTGACGAGCACGAGGATCGGCCATATTGAGGCGATTCTCATTAATCAACATGGTTTGTTGCTTTAACCAAGCCGCCCAAGCTTCTTTAGAAACTTGGTTCCAAATCTTTTTGCCTAGCTCGCCTGGCAGTGGAGCAAAGTCCATACCTTCAGCTTCTTTATTGAGTTTGATGCATTGAACCATGCGTGCCATTTGTAATGCCTTTCAAATACGATGTACTAAATAAAAAAATGTATACCAAAGAAAGTTATGAAACTCATAGATCTTTGGTGAGAACCATGGACTTGCGATCCCAGTTGTAAATTTGCTTTCTCTCTTCTGGAAGATCGTCAACAGAGGCGCGCTTAAAGCCACGCTTTAGAAACCAATGCTCTGTTCTGGTGGTTAAAACGAAAAGTTTTTTAATGCCTTCACGCTTTGCCCGCATTTCAACGCGCTTCAGTAAACGTTCTCCATCGCCTGAGCCCTGAACATCAGGATCGACTGCGAGGCAAGCAAGTTCGCCTACGCCATTGGGGAAGGGGAAGAGGGCGGCACATCCAAAGAGCACGCGATCATGCTCAATCACCGAGAAGCGCTGAATGTCACGCTCAATCACATCTTGTCCGCGGGCAGCCAAAATACCTTCTTCTTCAAGCGGGCTAGTAAGTTGCAATATGCCACCAACGTCATCTTGATTCGCTTCGCGTAAATTCTCAATATCGGATGAAGCTAGCATCATGCCAATACCATCGTGGGTAAAGAGCTCCTCTAAGAGTGCGCCATCACGATTGCAAGGTAAGAAGTGCACGCGACTCACGCCAGCACGAATGGCTCTACCTGAAATATTAAGTAAGCTCTTCATCCCTAGATCAAGATTAGGATGCTCGGCTACATATTCTTGTAGCTGCGGCATCGAGAGTTCGGTAATGTAATCACCTTCCTCATCTTTAAGACCAGCGTAGGGGCTAAGGAATATTAATTTATCTGCTTTGAGTGCAGCAGCAGTAGAAGCCGCTACATCTTCAAAGGCAAGATTAAAAGCTTGCCCTGTTGGCGAGAAGCCCAGCGGTGATAGCAACACAATTTTGTTGCTATCAAGTGATAGTTTGATTGAAGTGGAGTCCACCTTACGAACCAATCCGGTATGAATGTAATCAATACCTTCAACCACGCCCACAGGCATGGCGGTAATAAAGTTTCCTGAGATCACTGAAATGCGTGATCCTGCCATCGGAGTATTGGGCAAGCCACGACTAAATGCTGCTTCAATATCGAGGCGTAATTCACCAGCAGCTTCTTTGACGCATTCCAAGGCTGCGGCATCCGTGATGCGATAGCTATGCATCGTGCTCTTGCCGAACTGACTCTTGATGTTCCGGAGCATGAGCTGCTCTTCAATTTGAGGGCGAATGCCGTGAACTAAAACAATGCGCATTCCCATGGCATGCAACATTGCGATATCTTCTATCAGATTCTCAAGGCCAATTTCTTGGGCAAGTTCACCAGCAAAAGCAATAACAAAGGTCTTCTCGCGGAAGCTATGGATATAGGGCGCAACATCACGCAGCCATCCTACAAAAGGAAAGTTGGAGCTTGATTCTTCGGCGTTTGAGCCGGGGTTTGGTGCATTTGTTGGCATAGTGAGAAAATTATAGGGTGCAAGAGCCTATAAACCAACAAAAACCCAAAGCAAGCCCTGCGACTGTGCCTGCTTCCAACACCTCCCGACGTCTGGAAATTCGCTTTCCGGAGGAGTTGCCAGTATCTGGTCAGCGTCAAATCATTAAGGATGCTTTGAGCTCTCATCAAGTGGTGATTGTCTGTGGTGAGACTGGTTCAGGCAAAACAACCCAATTACCGAAGATCTGTCTAGACCTAGGTAGGGGCACCATCAACGGCGGGCGCCTCATTGGACATACACAGCCTCGCCGTATTGCTGCAACAGCCACAGCGAAGCGTATAGCTCAAGAGCTGGGTACCCCAATCGGTCAAGACGTTGGCTATCAAGTTCGTTTTGCCGATAAGACTAGTCAGGGCGCCTCAATTAAGTTGATGACTGATGGAATCTTGCTTGCTGAGACTCAGAGGGATCCTCAACTTCGTGCCTATGACACACTTATCATCGATGAGGCTCATGAGCGCAGCCTCAATATCGACTTTCTACTAGGCTACCTTCGCCAGCTGCTACCGAAGCGCCCAGATCTCAAGTTGATCATCACCTCAGCCACGATCGATGCCAAGCGTTTTTCAGATCATTTCGCCTTAAATGGTAAGTCAGCTCCGGTGATTGAGGTCAGTGGACGACTCTTTCCCGTAGAACAGCGTTACGAAGCTTTGGAGCCGGATACCAAGCCAGACGGTAAGAAAGAGTCCAAAGAGGCTAAGGAGATTCCAGATGCTGTGGCGGAGGCGATCGCTAATGTGTGGCGAGAGGGCGCCTCAGGTGCTGGCGATGTTTTGGTTTTCTTGCCTGGGGAGCGAGAGATTCGGGATTGCGCTGAAGCGCTTCGCAAAGACCATATCCTGCAGCAACGCTTTCATCCGGAGATATTAAGCCTATTTGCGCGCCAGTCGGTTGCGGAACAAGAGCGTGTGTTCAATCCCGGCAATGGTCGACGCATCATCCTCACTACCAACGTTGCTGAGACCTCATTAACAGTTCCCAATATTCGCTATGTAGTGGATAGTGGCTTGGCCCGTGTGAAGCGCTATTCCTATCGCAATAAAGTCGAGCAGTTGCAAATTGAGCCAATATCTCAGGCGGCAGCCAATCAAAGGGCAGGTCGTTGCGGTCGTGTATCTGACGGTATTTGTATTCGTCTGTATAGCGAGCAAGATTATTTAAGCCGGCCTAAATTTACTGATCCAGAAATTCTCCGTAGTTCACTGGCGGCAGTGTTGCTACGTATGAGTTCTTTGCGTTTACCCCGCATTCAAGAATTCCCATTCATTGATAAACCCCTAGGTCGAGCTATTGCAGATGGTGTGCAGTTGCTAGATGAGTTGGGTGCCATCGTCTATGAGGAGAGTTCTAGGGGTGATGACAAAGACATTAACAATAGTTTCAAGCTAACGCCTATAGGCAAGCAGTTAGCAGATCTTCCCTTGGATCCTCGTATCGGTCGTATGCTCTTAGCAGCTAAAGAACAAAACGCACTACGTGAAGTCACCATCATTGCTTCTGCTTTAGCCACGCAAGACCCGCGTGATCGACCAATGGATCAGGCTGCTGCTGCCGATCAAGCTCACCTGCAGTTTGCAGATGAGCGATCTGAGTTTCTAAGTTTTGTAAAGCTATGGGATTGGTATCAGGATGCACTGAAGCACAAACACAGTAATCGCCAATTAGAAAATCTGTGCCGTAGTAAATTCTTATCTCCAAGGCGATTGCGAGAATGGCGTGATGTGCATGGGCAGTTGCACACCATGCTTGGTGAAAAGGGTTGGAAAGAGAATCCCTCAGCCGCTACTTATGAACAAGTACATCTGTCTTTATTAACTGGCTTACTAGGTTATGTTGCCAAAAAAGAAGAGGATGAAAAATCTCAAGAGCGCGGTAGCAAGACCGGTGGTTACATTGGTGCTCGTGGTATTCGTCCTTTTATCTGGCCGGGTTCAACTATTGGTAAAAAGGCCGGTGCTTGGATCTTAGCTGGTGAGCTCCAAGAAACCAATCGCATGTATGCCCGTACGATTGCGAAGATTGAACCTCAATGGGTTGAGAGAGTTGCAGCCCACCGCTTGATTAAATCCTTGAGCGATCCCTTTTGGGATAGTCGCCAAGGTGAAGTCATGGCATTTGAGAGAGGCACTTTATACGGCCTGCCTATCTATCACGGACGTCGCGTTCGTTATGAGTCTCACAATCCGGAAGAAGCTCGCGAATTATTCATTAAACAAGCCTTGGTGCAGGAAGAAATGTTTGGCCGTATGGACACTCCGGCATTGATGCGGGAGACTGAAGCTGATGCAAGAAAAAAATATCCAGGTAGTTTCGAATTCTTCTGGTACAACCGCAGGCTGATTAAAGAGATCGAGGCGCTAGAGCATCGTTCAAGGCGTCCTGATGTCTTAGTGGATGATGAGCTCTTATTTGCTTTTTATGACTCACGCATTCCGAAAAATGTTCTCAGTAGAGAGGGGATGAAAGCCTGGTTAAGGAATGCTGCAAAAAGCGAAGGTGCTAGCGATCAGAGCCCTGACTCCCTATTGCGCTTAGCTAAAGCGGACTTAATGCGACATGAAGCTGCTGGCATTACAGTAGATCGCTATCCTAAGAAAATGATTGTTGGAGGAACTGAGCTAAGTCTGACATATCACTTTGAGCCCGGCAGTCCTAAAGATGGAGTAACTTTAGTTGTTCCCTTGACTCTGTTAAATCAGGTAGATGGTCGCCGTTGCGAATGGCTTGTGCCAGGTATGTGCGAAGAAAAAATTCACCTGCTCCTAAAATCACTTCCCCAGAAGTTACGTCGTCACTGTGTTCCGCTGCCGGAATATGCAAAGTCTTTCTTAGACCGCATGCTCGCAGAAAAGCAGTTTGGTGTTGGTGACTTTTTAGATAGTCTCATTACGGATATTCGCAAAGAACGCGGTTTAGAAATTAAGCGTACAGACTTCAGACCTGAATCTCTGCCTTTGCACTCCGCAATGAACTTCCGTCTAGTAGATGAACATGGTCGCCAGCTTGAGCTGGAGCGCAACTTAGCCCGATTGCGTGCTGAACATGGAGAAACTGCTCGAACTGCATTCCAGGCGATTGCTCAGCAAGCGGTTCAAGAAGAGTTTGGTGCCGATACATCCGTCAGCACCCAAAATGTAAGCACTAATACAAGCCAAGCCACAACTACTGCTGCAGTAAAAAAAGTAGAGCAGGGTGGCTATCGAAGCTGGGACTTTGGAGAGCTACCCGAGACTCTCGAGATTCAGAAAGGCAATCGCACCTTATTTGGCTATCCAGCTTTAGTAGATCGTACTGAGTCATCTGATCTTGAAGTATTTGATGACTTGCTAGAGGCTAGAAAATATCACTGGCAAGGATTGCGAAGACTTTTCGCTTTGTCCAATAAAGATACGCTTAAGGCTCTTCAGAAACAGCTTCCCGGAATTCGGGAGCTCGGCCTGCTATTTATCAATGTGGGCTCAGTAGACAGTCTGATTGAGCAAATTCTGAATCTTGCCCTGGAGCGGGCTTTTATGAATGATCCATTGCCAGTGAATGCTGAGCAATTTGCTGATCGTCTACAAGCTGGCAAGCCTCGATTGGCTCTGATTGCTCAAGAGATTTCAAAGCATGCTCTAGCGGCTTTGCAGGCTTATGCAGACCTTCAAAAGAAGTTAGCTCAAGCCAAGGCTGCTTCAGGTGCTGCATACACAGACATTCAGAAGCAGATTCAGGGTTTAATTTTCCCGAAATTCGTATCTGATACGCCATATGCTCAGTTAGTGCATTTCCCTCGATATCTCAAGGCGATTGCGATGCGAATTGATAAGTTGCGATCCAATCCTAGTCGAGACGCCCAATGTCAAAAGGACTGGGAGTCTGTTGCGAGGCCATGGCAAAAGTTGGTCCAAGGCAGTCGCGGGTCTGCCACCTACGCCATGGATGAAGACCAAGCATTAACGGATTTTCGTTGGCAACTGGAGGAGTTGAGGGTGGCCTTATATGCCCAGGAACTAAAGACTCCAAGCCCAATGTCTTTAAAACGCCTAGAAAAGGTCTTGGGTAGCTTGCGTTAGGTCAAATTGATCCGACTAGGCGCACTGCAGTGGCGCATCAATTGCTTACAATGTAGCTATGCATATTTATATTACTAAAGCCAAATTTGGCACTATTTCAGCCGTGATCGTACTTGCCCTTTTGGGGTTTGTGACACTCACCCACGCTCAAACTTCAGCGTCTTCTGATCCCAAGTCTGAACCTAAGTTGGCAGTTATATTGAATTCTGGTGAAGCAACAGTTAGCTTAATTGATATGCCCAGCCGCAAAGTGATTAAGACAGTCCCTGTAGGCAAGGAGCCTCATCACTTGATGATGACACCAGATCAAAAGACCTTGCTCATTGCCAATGCTGCAGGTAATGATGTCGTGCTAATGAATCCCACTACGGGCGAGTTGACTGGTAGGATTCCTGACATTATTGATCCATACCAAATTGGCTATTCGCCAAATAATAAGTGGTTTGTTGCAAACGGTAATCGCCTGGATAGGGTGGACGTATATCACGCACATGGATCGGATCTTAGGCTAGCTAAGTCCATTAAATTGGGTAAGACACCAAGTCATGTGGCATTTACGGCTGATAGCAAGATCGCATTTATCACTCTGCAAGATTCCAATGAATTAGCTGCTATTGATTTAGATTCGCAGACTGTTATTTGGAAAATGACTACCGGTAAAGTTCCTGCTGGTGTTTGGATGACGCCTGGTGATCAATATCTTCTAGTTGGTATTACTGGCGAAGACAATGTTCAGGTAATTGACTGGAAGAATCGTAAAGAAGTGAAGCGAATCTTTACTGGTAAGGGCGCTCATAACTTTCGCCCATTGGGTGATAAAAAACATGTTTTCGTGAGCAACCGTATCGCCTCAACTATCAGCATGATTAATATGCAGACCCTCGAAAAGACTGGAGATATTACTGGCTTGCCTGCGGGTCCTGACGATATGGAAATTACGCCTGACGGTAAAACCATGTGGGTTACTCTGCGTTTCTCCAAAAAAGTAGGGGTCATTGATATTCCATCCATGAAGCTCATGACCGTCATCCCGGTTGGAAGATCTCCGCATGGCGTTTTCTTCACGCCACGTGCTGGCTGGGAGTAATCAGCCGAGATGTATTTGAATAGCAATCTTGCCAGACTAGTAGCGCTAATTTTTTTAGCGACATGTTCTTCGCTTAGCTTTTCTCAAGAAATGCAATGCAAGAAAACAATTTATCTTACTTTCGATACTGGCAACATGTCTGTTGCCGAAACTGTTGCAGATATATTGAATCGTCAAAAAATTAAGGCTACCTTTTTTCTTGCTAATGAAAAAACTAAGCGCGGTGATTTTTCTCTAGATGACTCATGGAAATCCTATTGGCAGGACCGTTTACGTGAAGGCCATCACTTTGGCAGTCATACCTACGACCATGTGTACTTCGTCAAGGATGGCCCCAGTGGAGAGATTTTTGCTAGGCCGCAGTTTGGATCCAAGGCGGGGGTAATGAGCTTATACAACGAAGCGAGCTATTGCCGAGAAATTAGACGCGTTGATGATCGTTTTAAAGAGCTCACTGGAGTCAATATTCAAAAAATCTGGCGGGCACCTGGTGGAAAGACTTCGCCACGTTCTATTAGGATGGGGAATCAATGCGGTTACCAGCATATCGGCTGGAGTCCGGCAGGGTTTTTGGGTGATGAGTTGAGCTCACAGACCCATCCAAATCAAATGCTCTTGGATAAAGCAAGCAAGCAACTGAAAGATGGCGACATCACTATGGCCCATTTAGGCATTTGGTCGCGCCAGGATCCTTGGGCCCCAGCAGTTTTAGAGCAGCTGATTATCAATTTAAAAGCTCGGGGGTTTTGCTTTGCAACTCTGCCAAAACAAGATAAATAAGTCACAATTAGGGATATGGATTTCAATCCTCTGATAGCCGCCATTTCTGCAGCCTACGCCAGCACTCAAGAATTCTTGTTTGCTAATGTTGCTGGGCCAATTTTGTATCAATTCGATCTCATGTCGATGGCTGAGGATGTGTTTGATGGAATCGATTGGTTTTTATTCGGCTGTATTCAGGTCTTACTGATCGCTCTTATTTTGCGTACCTGGGAAAGATTCTCGCCGGCCGAGATCCAGGAACGTTTCGCGAAGGGTTCCAAAGCGGATATTTTTTATACCTTGTTTCATCGCCTAGGTATTTTTCAAGCCTTAGTTTTTCTGACCCTGTCGGGATTCTTCTTTCAAATCGATTCCGTACTCCATGATTTTCGTTTTACTAGGTTGAATGTTGAATCATGGTGGCCACCAGTGACGTCCATACCGGTAGTCAGTTTTTGCATCTACTTTGTATTATTAGATTTTGTTGAGTACTTATATCACCGTGCCTCACATACGTTTAACTGGTGGTGGCAATTACACGCATTGCATCACAGTCAAACCGTTATGACTGCTTGGTCTGATGATCGTAATCACATTCTAGATAGCATTTTGCATGCAGTTGTGTTCTCCTTCTTTGCCTTGCTATTTGGTGTTTCCCCGAGCCAATTTATTTTGCTAGTGGTGTTGAGTCAATTTATTCAGAGTTGGCAGCACGCTAATCTGAAGATTCATCTTGGTGCTTTTAAGTACTTTTTGGTTTCCCCAATGTATCACCGCATGCACCATGCTGTAGGCTACGGTCATGAGGCCAAAGGTAAGCCCGGTGTATTAGGGGGCTGCAATTTTGGTGTCTTATTCCCGTGGTGGGACATGATGTTCAACACGGCCATTTTTCCGAGGGAAGTTCATCCCACTGGCGTTAGGGGTTTGGCTATATCTCCTAATGTAATTGAGCAACAGTGGCAGGGCATTGTTCATTCAGTTCGAGAAATATTTTCCAAGGTAAAGTAAAGCCATCGTTTGGTTTGTTGACAATGGAAATCTATGGATAGCATGCAGCAAGTATTTAAGTCTTTCGGCTTGGCTTTAGTGGGAACAATGCATCCGAGAATGCTGTGGTTAAGTCTGCGCCCATTTTTGATCGTTTCGATTTTATGGGGCAGTTTAATTTGGCTGACCTGGACTCCAGCCCTTGAGATGCTCAGCATCTTTTTAACTACATCTATTTTTACGAGTTGGATTCAGGATGGCCTAATTTGGGCTGGCTTTGAAAATGCTCGCGCTTGGATTGCGCCACTCTTTTTTGTCATGATGCTCATTCCATTAATCTCAATCAGCTTATTGGTGTTCATCGCTTTTACTACCGTACCAACCATCGTAAAGGTGGTAACCCGTCAGCAGGCCTACAAAGATCTTGAGAGAAAGAAGGGCGGCGGTTTATTTGGTAGCTTTTTATATACCCTTTGGTCTGCCTTAATCTGCCTAGCCTTAGTGATGTTGACTTTACCGGTGTGGTGGATTCCGCCACTAGTTGCAGTCTTGCCACCATTGCTATGGGGTTGGCTGACGATGCGCCTGATGTCTTACGATGTATTGGCACAACATGCCACTTCTGAAGAGCGCGATACTCTTTTGCACCAACATCGCTGGCCACTGTTATCCATGGGCATTGCTTCAGGCATGCTAGGTGCTGTTCCTACTTTCTTTTGGGCAACCTCTGCATTAGCCCTGGTCTTGTTTCCTATTGTGAGTTTTATTGCCCTCTGGATTTATTCATTAATCTTCGTGTTTGCAGCGCTGTGGTTTACACACTATTTGCTAGATGCACTAAAAGAATTGCGTAGTAAAGAACTAGATCAATCTTTAAATATAGAAGCGCGTGTAATTGATATGGAGCTCCCCTTCCATGGCTGATGCATCAAATTCAGTTGACATGAATCTGTCAGAGCCTAAGTCACGTCGCTTCGGTTTATTCGTTATTGGTGATGAAATTTTGTCTGGGCGTCGTCAAGATAAACATATGAGCAAGTTGATTGAGCTTCTAAGTGAGCGGGGCTTGAGTTTGTCCTGGGCTAAATATGTAGCGGATGATCCAGAGCAAATTACTGCCACTCTTAAGTATAGTTTTGCCAGTGGCGATGTAGTGTTTAGTACTGGTGGTATTGGCGCCACTCCCGATGACCACACAAGGCAGTGTGCTGCATTGGCACTCGGAACCAACACGGAATTACATCCAACTGCTCAAGAATTAATTGCGGGGCGAATTCAGGTAATGGCTGAGGGCGATCCTATTAAGGCAGACCTCAACACGCCAGAGAATCAACATCGCTTCAAGATGGGCGAGTTCCCGCTTGGCAGTGACATTATTCCGAACCCCTATAACCAGATCCCAGGTTTTTCTATTCGAGAGCACTACTTTGTCCCTGGCTTCCCGGTGATGGCTGCTCCTATGATGGCCTGGTGTCTGGATAACTACTATCAAAACCTTTTCCATCGTGAAAACTGGGCTGAGCAGAGCTTTATCGTTCCTAAGGGCGTAGAGTCAACCTTAACGCCATTAATGGAGCGTATTGAAGCCTCTTTTCCTGGGGTAAAGGTCTTTAGCCTTCCATCGGTTGGTGACCCATCTAAGGGTGGTGTTTACTCTGAACGCCATATTGAATTGGGGATCAAAGGTAATGCAAATCTGCTAGAAAATGCTTGGATTGCCTTACGAGCTGGTACGGAGGCGTTGGGTTACGCAATCCACGATATTTCTAAAGCTGATTAAGCACTATTTTGGTGCAAATACACTATTTTTTCAGGTTTTAGGGGGTATTTCAGCACTTAATTAGTGCAATAATGATCGTTCCCATTTGTTTGCTTCAGTAAATTAGATACATCCCAAGGGCATGTTTGATGCCTGGAATGAACAAGGGTGTACACCTTAAGTTTGTATTCCGAATTTAGTTAATAGAGGAGATTTGCATGACGAAGACCGTCGCTGATGTGATGAAGTTAGTTAAAGAGAAAGAATGTACTTTCGTTGATTTCCGCTTTGTAGATACAAAGGGTAAAGAGCAACACACAACTGTACCTATTTCAGCATTTGACGAAGACAAATTTGAGAGCGGTCATGCATTTGACGGTTCATCTATTGCTGGTTGGAAGGGTATTGAAGCATCTGATATGTTGTTGATGCCAGATCCAACATCTTGCTATATCGACCCATTCTATGAAGAGCCAACATTAGTAATCACATGTGATGTGATCGAGCCTTCAGATGGCAAAGGTTATGACCGTGACCCACGTTCTATCGCTAAGCGCGCTGAGTCCTATTTGAAGAGCACTGGTCTAGGCGATACAGCTTACTTTGGTCCAGAGCCAGAATTCTTTATTTTTGATGGCGTCCGTTGGGGTGCTGATATGCAGGGTTGTTTCGTTAAGGTAGATTCTGAAGAGGCTCCATGGTCTTCAGCTGCTGAAATCGAAGGTGGTAATACTGGGCACCGTCCAGGTAAAAAAGGCGGTTACTTCCCAGTTGCTCCAGTAGATACATTCCAAGACATGCGTTCTGAAATGTGTTTGATCCTTGAATCTTTAGGCATCCCTGTCGAAGTTCATCACCATGAAGTTGCTGGCCAAGGCCAAAACGAATTGGGAACTAAGTTCAGCACATTGGTACAGCGCGCTGACTGGACTATCTGGCAGAAGTATGTTGTTCAAAACGTTGCACATGCTTATGGCAAAACTGCAACCTTCATGCCTAAGCCTATCGTTGGCGACAACGGTTCTGGTATGCACGTTCACCAATCTATTTGGAAGAACGGTGAGAACTTATTTGCGGGTAATGGCTATGCAGGCTTGTCCGAGTTCGCATTGTTCTACATCGGCGGCATCATTAAGCACGCTAAGGCATTGAACGCGATTACTAACCCAGGTACCAACTCATACAAGCGTTTGGTTCCAGGTTTTGAGGCGCCAGTGAAGTTGGCTTACTCTGCGCGCAATCGTTCTGCTTCTATTCGTATTCCACACGTTTCTAGTCCTAAGGGTCGTCGTATTGAGACTCGCTTCCCCGATCCATTGGCCAACCCATACCTCTGCTTCTCAGCATTGATGATGGCAGGTTTGGATGGTGTTCAGAACAAGATTCATCCAGGTGAAGCAGCTGACAAGAACTTGTATGACTTGCCACCAGAAGAAGATGCAAAGATCCCAACCGTTTGTGCAAGCTTAGAAGAAGCATTAGAAGCTTTGAACAAAGACCGTGAGTTCTTGACTCGTGGCGGTGTCTTTACTGATTCTATGATCGACGCATATATCGCTTTGAAGATGGAAGATGTCACACGTTTCCGTATGACGACTCATCCAATCGAATTCGATATGTACTACTCCCTGTAAGCGAAGGAGAAATGTTGAGCGCAGGTCTGTTGCGCAATTCGTTCAAAGGGGCAGCTTCGGCTGCTCCTTTTTTTCCGACATTGCTTGATCAGATGCCCAATGCCATCGTGGTATTTGAGGCTGAGAACCAACAATTGGTTTACGTAAACCCGGCTGCAGAGTCTGCTCTGGACCTTTCGCGTAAATCCCTTGAGGGCCAGTCTGTGCATAACTTGTTTGGTGATAATCAGTCTATCAAGCGCATGATCGAGGAGGTCAAGGCTGGACACGTATCAGCTCAGCGTCAAGAGATGGTCTTGCATTCCTTGCCTGGCAGTATTCATCAGGAGTCGATTCCTGCGCATGTGGTTGTTGCTAGTCTGGAAGATCCAACTCTGATCATGATGGAATGGTTTCCGATTGATCAACAGTTACGTAGTGAGCGTGATGAGCGTGTCACGCAGCAGGTAGAAGCAAACAAACAGTTGATGCGTAACTTAGCGCATGAAATTAAGAATCCTTTGGGTGGTATCCGAGGCGCTGCGCAATTGCTGGAGTTTGAGCTGCCAGAGAAGGGCTTGCGTGAATATACCCAAGTCATTATTAAAGAATCGGACCGCTTACAGAACTTAGTTGATAGATTACTTGCGCCTCATCGTAAGGCGCACGCCATGGAATCATTTAATGTTCATGAAGCTTTAGAGCGTGTACGCAGTCTTGTTTTGGCGGAATTTCCCAAGGGTCTGCGTATTGTTCGTAATTACGACACCAGCCTTCCTGAAGTTCTGGGTGATCGCGAGCAGCTCATTCAGGCCGTTCTCAATATTGCCCATAACGCTGCACAAGCACTTTCAGAAGAAATTGCCCAAGGTGTTGCTCAAATTGAACTGAAGACAAGGGTTGCCCGTTCAGTCACTATCTCTAAGCAACGATACAAAATGGCTATGGACTTGCACGTTATTGATAACGGACCTGGTATTCCAGAGGATATCCGAGAGCGTATTTTCTTTCCATTAGTTTCTGGCAGAGATGGTGGTAGCGGTCTTGGCCTCACTCTCGCACAAACTTTTGTTCAACAGCACCAAGGCTTCATAGCCTGTGACAGTCGTCCTGGACGGACCGACTTCCATATTCAAATTCCTTACCGTAGGCAGGAGAAAGCATTATGAAACCCGTTTGGATCGTGGACGATGACCAATCTATTCGTTGGGTGCTAGAGAAGGCCCTGACTCGCGAGAATATTCCTCATAAGAGCTTTTCTAATCCCAATGATGTGCTTGATGCATTGGAGAAGGAAGCTCCACAAGTACTCATTTCTGATATTCGGATGCCCCGTGGTAATGGATTAGATCTTTTGCAAAACGTAAAAGAGAGTCACCCCATGCTACCGGTCATCATCATGACTGCATACTCAGATTTAGATTCGGCAGTCTCGTCTTTTCAGGGCGGTGCATTTGAGTACCTCACCAAGCCATTTGATATTGATAAGGCTGTAGAGTTGATTCGGCGTGCAATGGAGCAAAGTGAGCGCAATCAATCAGGTAATAAAGAGATGAATGGCTGGAGACAAGACTCAACTGAAATTATTGGTCAAGCTCCTGCAATGCAAGAAGTCTTCAGAGCGATTGGTCGCTTGGCTCAGTCGCACTCTACCGTTTTAATTACTGGTGAATCCGGTACTGGTAAAGAATTGGTTGCGCAGGCTTTACATAAGCATAGCCCTCGCGCCAAAGGCCCATTTATTGCCTTTAGTACGGCCGCAGTACCCAAGGATTTATTGGAGTCTGAATTATTCGGTCATGAGCGCGGTGCTTTTCCTGGAGCCTTGACCTTGCGTCGTGGTCGTTTTGAGCAGGCCGACGGTGGCACTTTATTTTTGGATGAGATTGGCGATATTCCTTTTGATCTTCAAACTCGCTTATTACGCGCATTAACCGATGGTCATTTCTATCGAGTTGGTGGACAAGATCCCATCAAAGCCAACGTGAGAATCATTGCATCAACCCATCAAAATCTTGAGGCTCGAGTTGCTGCTGGTGCTTTCCGTGAAGATTTATTGCATCGCCTCAATGTGATTCGTTTAAGGATGCCAGCCTTACGTGAGCGCGCGGAAGATATTCCAGTTCTGGCAAGGCATTTTATGTTGTCCTGTGCCAAGTCTCTTGGTGTTGAAGTTAAAAAGCTGTCAGATGATGTCTTAAAAGAAATTAGTGTTATGCCATTTCCTGGTAATGTGCGCCAACTAGAAAATCTTTGTCATTGGCTCACAGTAATGACGCCGTCTAATGTTATTGGAGTAAGTGATTTACCTGCTGATATTTTGGCAGAGGCGGGTGAGCAGCCAGTCATCTTGCAAGGTGAATCTAACCCTGCGGCACAAGTGGCGAGCAGAGTTGGCTCAGCGGACTGGGAGGGCGGATTAGGCCGTTTGGCAGTCAAAATGCTACAGGATGGAGATTCAGAGGTATACGACGTACTGTGTTCCAAGTTTGAAAAAGCAGTATTGCAGGCAGCTCTTGAAGTAACTCGCGGAAGACGCGTCGAAGCCGCCCAACGCCTTGGAATTGGCCGCAATACGATCACGCGTAAATTACAGGAGCTGGGTATCGATGGCTGAGTCTGTGAGGATTGCCGCGTGGAATGTCAACTCACTGAAGGTGCGTTTACCTCATGTTTTGAAATGGCTGCAGGATCAAGAGAAGGCGAAAAAGCCGATTGATGCACTGTGCCTTCAGGAGCTTAAGCTCACTGATGATAAGTATCCACATCAAGAGCTTGAAGAGGCGGGGTACCTTAGTATTGCCGCTGGTCAAAAGACTTATAACGGTGTTGCTATCATCGTTCGTAAAGCCGCATTAGCCTCGATTGCAAGTAATCATGAGACGACATTTTTAAAGCCAATACGAAATATCCCTGGCAACACGGATGAACAGCAGCGTATTTTGGCGGCTACAGTTTGCTTTAAAGGAATGCAGCCTATTCGTTTGGTATCAGCTTATTTCCCTAATGGTCAATCACCCGATAGCGATAAGTTTGTCTACAAATTAGCTTGGCTCAAAGCCTTAGAAAATTGGTTAAGTGAAGAGTTGGCCCAAAATAGTCGCTTAGCACTCTTAGGTGATTTCAACATCGCGCCTACGGATTCTGATGTACATGATCCCGCTAAGTGGATTGGTCAAAATCTCGTTTCTCCACCAGAAAGAGAGGCGTTTCAGCAGCTACTTAATCTAGGGCTTACCGATTCTTATCGGATGTTTGAACAAGCGCCTAAATCCTTTAGCTGGTGGGATTACCGCATGATGGGTTTCAGAAGAAATGCAGGAATGCGGATTGATCACATTCTATTAAGCGAGGCTCTCAAAGAAAAATGCACACTAAGCATTATCGATAAGGAGCCTCGTACTTGGGAGCAACCTTCAGATCATGCTCCCGTCATAGCTGAAATTACGGTCTAAACCGAATCTTATTGAGTAACTAAGCCGCCGTGTCTCAGTAGCGCATCAATACTCGGTTCTCTGCCTCTAAAGGCTTTGAATGAATCCGCTGCCGAACGACTGCCGCCTACCTCTAAGATCTCTTTGCGATAACGAGCGCCGGTTTTTTCATCTAGCACACTACCAGTGAGTTTTGCTGCTTCTTCAAAAGCAGAGTACACATCCGCAGAAAGTACTTCAGCCCATTTATAGCTGTAATAGCCTGCTGCGTAACCTCCTGCAAAAATATGGCTAAAGGTATTGATCCATCGGGAGATGGCTGGTTGTGGAATAACATTGAATTCATCGGCAATGCTTTTAGATAGATCCAGTACGGCCTGTCCTTTTGCTTTTTCAACATCAAAATTAGCGTGCAGACGCCAGTCGGTTAGAGACATCACCACCTGACGCAATGTCATATAACCATTTTGGAAATTCTTGGCTGCTAGAATCTTTTCATAGAGTTCTCTGGGGAGTGGTTTTCCAGTCTCTGCATGTGCGGTCATCTTCTCTAAGACTTCCCATTCCCAGCAGAAATTTTCCATAAACTGGCTTGGCAACTCCACCGCATCCCATTCAACACCATTAATGCCAGATACGCCCAGGGCGCTTACCTGAGTTAAGAGGTGGTGCATGCCATGACCACTCTCGTGGAATAGGGTGATGACATCATCATGAGTAATAGTGGGTTGACGCAGTACCCCATCCACTTTTACTGGCGGGGCAAAGTTGCAAACCAAATACGCTACTGGCACTTGAATCTCACCATTAGGTAATTCTCTGCGGCCACGCGCATCATCCATCCAGGCGCCACCGCGTTTACCAGGGCGAGCATATGGGTCTAGATAGAAGTAGGCTACAACTTGGCCTTCAGTATTTTTCACTGCGAAGGACTGAACATCCGCATGCCATGTTGGTAGATTGGCGCTCTCGATATTCACGCCAAACAAAGTCTGAATTACTTGAAAGAGCCCATCTAGCACTTTGGGCAGCGGGAAGTATTGCTTGAGCTCGTTCTCGGAAAATGAGTAGCGCTCTTGTTTAAGTCTTTCAGAGGCAAAAGCAATATCCCATGGCTCTAATCCATCAATAGCCAATTCAGTTTTAGCAAAGTCAGAAAGCTCTTGCCAATCTTTCTGTGCAAATGGTTTTGCTTTATGTGCAAAGGTAGTTAGAAAAGTATCTACCTCACTGACGCTACTAGCCATTTTGGGGGCTAAACTCAGGGCAGCATAGTTTTCAAATCCCAGCATGCGTGCTTCTTCATCACGCAATTTGAGTTGCTCCAACATATTTGCAGTGTTATCCCAATCTAGCTTCCCTTTTGAATATTGGGGGGCTAATTCCGAAGCTCGTGTGACGTAAGCCTCATACATCAAGCGACGGAGTGGGCGATTCTCTGAATACTGCATGACTGGGTAGTAGGAGGGGAAGTGGAGGGTAAAAGCCCAACCTTGCAAACCTTTTTGTTGTGCTGTATCTGCAGCTGCAGCAATAGCATCTTCAGGCAATCCAGCTAACTCAGATTTGTCTGTAACGAGATGGACAAAGCTATCAGTCGCATCTAAAACATGGTCGGAAAATGCTTTTCCTAACAATGCTTGCTCATCCTGAATTTGAGAAAAGCGAGGCTTATCAGCATCACTGAGTTCGGCGCCACCAAGACGAAAATCCCTTAAAGAATTTTCAATCACTTTTTTCTGTGAAGCACTCAAATTGGCATAGTCAGCACTTTGACTAAGCTCTTTGAATCTTTGGTAAAGCGCTAGGTTTTGGCCTAGGCTGGAGAAGAACGCAGTCACCTTGGGGATCATCTCACCATAAGCTGCTCTCAGTTCTGGGGTGTCTGCAACACTATTGAGGTGCGAAATTACCCCCCAAGATCTGCTGAGGGATTCGGTAGCATCTTCGAGGGGTTCAAGAAGTTCGTTCCAACTTGCTGGAGTCTTTGGGTCGATTGCTAGAGCTACTGCTTTTTCCGCCTGTGCCAGTAGAAAATCTATCGCAGGTTTAATGTCAGATGACTTGACCTGAGAGTAGTCGCAAATACCGCGACCGAATGAAATGAGTGGATTTTGTTGTAGGTCAGCAGAAGCTTGTAGAGGGGTAGATGTAGTCATCCCTCTAGCTTAATGGACTGTGAGCAATTTTGCCAAAAGTCCCAGTCAATTCCCTAGCGTTTTGCTGCCTTTTCCGCCGCTTCTAAGGTATTCATGAGTAGCATGGTGATAGTCATTGGGCCGACGCCACCAGGTACAGGCGTGATCCAGCCAGCAACATACTGGGCTGCATCAAAATCGACATCACCACAAAGCTTGCCATCAGGCATCCGATTGATACCTACATCGATTACAACTGCGCCGTTTTTCACCATATCGCCCGTAATCATTTTGGGTTTACCGGTGGCAACTACCAAGATGTCAGCATCTTTGGTGTGGTGCGCCAGGTCACGCGTTTTGCTATTACAAATCGTGACTGTAGCTCCCGCTTGTAGCAAGAGCATCGCCATCGGCTTGCCAACAATATTGGAGGCGCCCACGATCACTGCACGTGCTCCGCGGATTGGGTATTCAATACTTTCGAGAATCTTCATGCAGCCATAAGGCGTACATGGCTTGAATTCAGGTTGGCCCACCATTAAGGCGCCAGCATTCGCCACGTGAAAACCATCCACATCTTTTTCTGGGGCGATGGCTTCAAGAACGCGTTCCGCTGCAATATGTTCTGGCAAAGGAAGTTGAACCAAGATTCCATGAATTGAAGGGTCAGCATTGAGGGTGGTAATGCGAGCTAGTAATTCTTCCTCGCCCAAATCAGCTGAATATCGCTCAAGCACAGAATGAAAGCCAACATCTTCGCAGGCCTTTACTTTATTGCGGACATAAACTTGGCTTGCTGGAATTTCTCCAACAACAATGACTGCTAAGCCTGGCCTAATGCCTTTGGCAGTGACGATTGCGCCACGGGCAGCAATTTCAGTACGAAGTTTTTTAGATAAGGCAACGCCATCAAGTAACTGTGCAGGCATAAGAAATTAATTAGGTTGTGGGTCTGATAGCGCTAAGCGGAGTAAGTCTGCAACGGTATTCACATTGAGCTTTTCCATAATATTGGCGCGATGTGCCTCAACAGTTTTGATGGAGATACTAAGATCATCTGCAATCTGTTTGTTCAAGCGACCAGCCACGATACGTTCGAGAACTTGGCGCTCACGCCCAGTAAGCTTACTTAAGAGGCTCTGAGTGATTTTGCGTTGGCTTGCTTGAGAATAATCAACACGTGCTTTTGCAAGCATACGATCTACCAAGCCGCAGAGATCGTTTTCTTTAAAAGGCTTTTCAATAAAATCGACTGCGCCACGTTTCATTGTTGAAACTGCCATGGAGACATCGCCATGACCAGTGATAAATGCAACTGGCATTGGTAGATTTTCGCTAATTAAACGTTCTTGTAATTCAAGACCTGACATGCCTGACATTCGAACATCTAAAATGGCGCAAGAGATCGTGGATCTATCTGTGCTTTGAAGTGACTGCAAGAATCGCTCAGCGCTTGCATGGCAGCGTACAACATACCCATTACTTTCTAGTAGCCAGGTGAGGGAGTCACGAACTGCCTCATCGTCATCTACAACATAAACCACTTCAGCTTGGTTAGGTTTGGTAGCAGCACTGATATTCATATTAGCTCTCACAGATAAATCTAAAAATACATAAATTAACTACTGACCATTGAGCCCGGAGACTCTAGCGGTAATAGTATTGTAAAGGTGCAGCCCGATAGCTTTGTTTGTTCTGCATCCATCTGATTTTTTGCCCAAAGTCGACCCTGGTGGGACTCGATCACAGACCGGCAAATATTGAGACCCATGCCCATTCCATCGTTTTTAGTGCTAAAAAAGGGCTCAAACATCCGTTCGATAACGGAATCAGCGATCCCGGCGCCCGTATCAGTCACTTGGATGCGTAGCATTGCAGGAAAAGTGCTGGTATCTAGGTCGGCCGAAATTTTGACTGGAGGGGCAGACCAACGAGATGAGAGGGGGTAAACCTCTCGCATACTATCTAGTGAATTCTTAAGAAGATTTACTAAAACCTGCAAAATTAACACCGGATCTACATCCACCGTTGGGATATTTTCAGCAATTTGCGTAGCAATGTTCAGGCGGTGTCGATGGGCTTCGATCTCCACTAAGCCAACCGCATCATTAATAATTTCACTGATGTCACAAGATTTTCGTTGTGGTTCGCTGCGCTTCACAAAACCTTTAATGCGCTGAATGATGGTTCCAGCCCTATGTGCTTGGTCAGAGGCTTTTTCTAGTGCAGGCAGAATATCTTTTTGCAGGGCAGGCTCGAGTTGCCCTTGCAAACGTTTAGCTACACCCATGCAGTAGTTAGAGATTGCAGCGAGCGGTTGATTTAATTCATGAGCAAGTGATGATGCCATTTCGCCCATAGTCGTTAAGCGGCTTGAGAATTGCATACGCTCTTCTTGTTGTCGAGCTAAATCTTCCGCTTCAATACGAATCGTAATATCTGTTGCAATCAATAGTTGCGCTAACTGACCATCAACCCACGGTACAAAACGTCTACGTACTTCATACCACTTTGAAGTTCCAGTGCTTGGATCCAGCAATTGAATTTCTTCTGACTCTGTTTCTTGATGCAGGGACGAGGGCGAATTGGCTTCAATAGAAGCTTGAAATATTTTTTGTTTGATATCGCCGCCGGCTAAATCACAATGGCCTTGAGCAGAGCTGCCAAAGCGTTCCCGATAGAAGCGATTAGCAAACAATAATTCACCCGTTTCATTGGAGACTACCGAAACAGAAGCATCCAAACCTTCTAAAACGGTAATGAATCGCTCTTGAGAAGCAGCCAATTCTTCACGAATTTTCTTTGGCTCAGAAATATCAATTAATGAAGTGATCCAACCTGTCTGCTTACCTTTTTCATCAATTAGCGGAGCAATAAAGGTGCGGGTCTGGATGATTGAACCATTGCGGTGGAGTATTGAGCCCTCAACACCAATCTTCTTATCTTGATTGAGTGTCAACTGGAGAGCCTGATTCATTTTTTTGGTGAGCTCTTCTTTTTGGTCTTCGGGCCAGAATGCAAAAGGGGGGCAAAGTCCTATTAGCTCTTCTGCTGACCAACCAGTCATCTCGCAAAAAGCAGGGTTGACATAGGTGATCGCCCGATTCATATCATGTGCACGAATACCAACGGGCGTAGAGTTTTCCATCGCACTACGAAAATTCGTCTCAGCCCGAAGATTGGCTTCTACTTCTTGCCGAACTTGCATTTGTTTCAAAACAGACCATAAACTCCAAATCACGAAAGCACTTAAACCCAGAACAACGCCTATCAACATCCTGAACGTTAAATTGGTTTCTGGAGGGTAGGTATCGATTCTGAGACTAAGATTTGGGCTTAAGACGCCAATATCCAAACTGGTTTGATTGCTAAATGCTCGCTTCGGGGTATTTTTATCAGATGAGATTGCCAAGACCTGATCATCATCTGTAATTAGAGTGAATCGATATTGGGCTTTGAGTTCCCCTGGGATCATTTCTAGTATCCCTTGGGTTGTATACAGGGCGGCAACCATGCCTTTAATCTCGTTACCAGAAAGTAGAGGTACTGTTTGCCAAAACACATTGCGAATTTCTTTGGAGATTACCTCATTGCTTGGAACTTCAAGAGAGATGAAATTACTAAAGGCTGGCCTATTGGTAGCGGCACTAAGCTCAAGCGTTTTCTGCAATGTCTTGTTGATGACATTTGCATTATTCACTTTGTTAAACCAATCGGTTTTTAAGTTATGAGGTGGAACTTTCCACTGGCTCTGGTATGTTTCGTTAAACCAGACAATTTTTGCAATCTCATGATTGCTTTGCAGAAGATTCTCCGCCTGAATAATCACGTTATCTTTTAACTTTGCGGAATCTCCGGCGCTGACATAATCCCGCCCAATGGATTGCAATACGTCGGTATTGTTTGCAAAACGTAATTGAATGCGCTGCTTCGCAAAAGAGAGCTCTCTAAATAGTGCCGCTTCTTGCTGACTTTTTTCCTGCAGCTGAAGCGTGCCCATGATGACACCCATCACCACGGTAAACAGCACAATCGCGATTAATGGTGTGTAGACAAGCTTAAATCCCCGTATTCGACGGATCCACCTCACAGGCTTGAGTTGCCATATTGAAAATGCGATTTTTTTCATGTAATAGGGCTATTTTGCCTTACTGCTAGCCTTTTTCATGCTTTAAAGCGTTTTTGCTTGTTTCGATTGCATTGCAACAAAATATCACATAGTGATAAATATTATCATTATGTGGAAAATTGCTTGTTTACACCCATGGACCTTCCTAGAATGTTGCCTATAGAGTGAATAAATCAGACCGATGTGACTAATGGAGGCAGTTTATGGCAGCAGTTCCAGATCAAATTTTGGGTAGCGCAGGTAAGCAAGACGCGGATCCAGGTGAAACTCAAGAATGGTTGCAGGCCTTAGATGGCGTGATTCGTAATGAGGGGCCTGAACGTGCGGCCTATCTCATAGATCAGCAAATTTCACACGCTCGAGTCAATGGAGTTAATCAAGCATTCCATGCCGAAACTCCTTACATCAATACGATTCCAGTTGAGCAGCAAGCGCGCTTACCTGGCGATCAAAATGTAGAGCATCGAATTCGTTCATACACTCGCTGGAATGCGATGGCGATGGTTCTTCGTGCAAACAAAGACACCAATGTTGGTGGCCATATTTCATCATTCCAGTCGGCCGCTACTTTATATGACGTTGGCTTTAATCATTTTTGGCGCGCACCATCTCCAGAGCATGGTGGTGACCTGATTTTTGTTCAGGGACATTCAGCGCCTGGCGTTTATGCGCGCGCTTACATGCTGGGCCGATTATCAGATGAGCAACTTAATAACTTCCGTCAAGAAGTAGGTGGTAAAGGTATTTCTAGTTATCCGCATCCTTGGTTGATGCCTGATTTCTGGCAGTTCCCAACTGTATCTATGGGACTTGGTCCCATCATGGCTATTTATCAAGCGCGGTTTATGCGCTACATGCAGGATCGTGGATTTATTAAATCAGAGGGCCGCAAAGTTTGGGCCTTTCTCGGTGACGGTGAAACTGATGAGCCTGAATCACTCGGTGCAATCGGTATGGCCGGCCGTGAAAAATTAGACAATCTAATTTTTGTTGTGAATTGCAACTTGCAACGTCTTGATGGTCCTGTGCGTGGTAACGGCAAGATTATTCAAGAGCTTGAAAGCGAATTCCGTGGCGCTGGTTGGAATGTCATTAAAGTAGTTTGGGGTGGTCATTGGGATGCTTTATTCGCTCGCGATAAAAAAGGCATCTTGATGCAGCGTCTTGGTGAAATCGTGGATGGTGAGTACCAAACCATGAAGGCCAAGAATGGTGCTTATGTACGTGAGATCGTATTCAACACACCTGAATTAAAGTCTTTGGTTAGCGATTGGAGTGATGAAGAAATTTGGCAGCTCAATCGTGGCGGTCATGATCCCCATAAAGTATTTGCAGCGTTTCATTCAGCTGTAAATCATAAAGATCAACCAACAGTTATTTTGGCGCACACCATTAAGGGTTACGGTATGGGTGGATCAGGTGAGGCCATGAATATTGCCCACCAAGCCAAGAAGATGAATGCAGATGATGTGCGTCGTTTCCGTGATCGCTTCGAGATTCCTGTAAAGGATGAGCAGCTCGATGAAATGCCTTTGGTGAAGTTCGCCGATGGCAGCCCTGAACTTGAATATATGAAGGCGCGTCGTCAAGAGTTGGGTGGTTACTTGCCGCAGCGTCGTATGAAGGCTGAAAGTTTGCCGGTTCCTGCGCTCGAGGTATTTGCGCCCTTGCTGGAAGCTACAACTGAAGGTCGTGAGATTTCCACAACCATGGCTTTTGTCCGTATTCTCAATACGATTGTGCGTGACAAGGTTTTAGGCAAGAGGGTGGTTCCGATTGTTCCAGACGAGTCCCGCACCTTTGGTATGGAAGGCATGTTCCGTCAGCTCGGTATTTGGAATCAGCTAGGTCAGCTCTACACCCCAGAAGATCATGATCAATTGATGTTCTATAAAGAGGATAAAACTGGTCAGATTTTGCAAGAGGGTATTAATGAAGCAGGCGGTATGTGCGACTGGATTGCCGCTGCAACTTCATATTCAACTCATGGCGTACCGATGTTGCCTTTCTACATCTTCTACTCCATGTTTGGATTCCAGCGTATTGGCGATCTCTGTTGGGCTGCTGGTGATATGCGTAGCCGCGGTTTCTTGCTTGGCGGTACTGCTGGTAGAACTACTCTGAACGGTGAAGGCCTTCAGCATGAAGATGGACACAGTCAAGTCTGGAGCGCTGCTATTCCAAACTGCATCAGCTATGACCCTTCATTTGCATTTGAGGTAGCCGTGGTGATTCAGGATGGTATGCGTCGCATGCTGGCTGAACAAGAAGATGTCTACTACTACATTACTCTCATGAATGAGAATTACGCTCACCCAGCAATGCCAAAGGGTGCAGAACAAGACATCATTAAGGGCATGTACAAGCTCAAGTCAGTTGGTGATGCTAATGCGAAACTGCGCGTTCAGCTTTTAGGTTCTGGCACGATTTTCCGTGAAGTGATTGAAGCTGCTGATATCTTGCATAAAGATTGGGGTATCGCATCTGATTTATGGGGTTGCCCAAGCTTTACTGAGTTAGGTCGTGATTGGAATGCAGTTCATCGCAGCAATCTATTAAACCCAACAGTAGCGCCATCTCTGTCGCATGTAGAGAAGTGCTTGACAGGTACCGTTGGTCCAATTGTTGCTGCGACTGACTACGTTCGTCTATTTGCGGAGCAGATTCGTCCTGCGATTCAGCACATGGGCCGTCGTTTTGAAGTCT
Organism: Polynucleobacter sp. AM-7D1; assembly: GCF_018688455.1. NCBI lineage: Bacteria > Pseudomonadati > Pseudomonadota > Betaproteobacteria > Burkholderiales > Burkholderiaceae > Polynucleobacter > Polynucleobacter sp. AM-7D1. Next base: position 1,018,831 of record NZ_CP061319.1, on the reverse strand, counting down.
TGGGTACTGATGGTTTCGGACGCTCAGATACTCGTGAAAAGTTACGCGATTTCTTTGAAGTAGATCGTCGCTGGGTTGTATTGACAGCTTTACGTTCTTTGGTGGATGCCGGCCAGATTGATAGACAAGTGCTAGCTGAAGCGATTAAGAAATATGAAATCGATATCACCAAACCAAACCCAATGACGGTTTGATAAGAGACAGACTATGAGCCAACTAATTGATATTAAAGTCCCGGATATCGGGGATTACAAAGATGTGCCTGTCATCGAGGTATTAGTAAAAGCCGGTGACCGTGTTGAGAAAGAGCAGTCGATTGTTGTTCTTGAATCAGATAAGGCAACCATGGACGTTCCCTCATCCCATTCAGGTGTGGTGAAAGAGGTCAAGGTGAAGGTGGGTGACTCTATTTCAGAGGGCGCTGTTGTGCTGGTGCTTGAAGAAAGTGGTGCCGCAGCTCCTGCACCCACTCAAACTGCGTCAGCTCCAGTAGCCGCGAAATCTGAACCTGTTGCTGCGACGGCTCCAAAAGTAGAGCCACCGATTGTGCGCGCACCTGCGCCACCGCCAATAACTATAGCCCCAGTTGAGATTGATCCCACTGCAAGTCACGCCAGCCCGTCAGTGCGTAAATTTGCTCGTGAACTTGGCGTCACCGTTCACCAAGTTAAGGGATCTGGCCCTAAAGGCAGAATTACTCAAGAAGATGTCCAGGCCTTTGTAAAAGCTGCCATGAGCGGCGGAGCTGGAAGTCCATCTACTGCATCTGGTGGTAGCTTAGGTGGCCTGAATTTAATTCCTTGGCCTAAGGTCGATTTCTCTAAGTTTGGTGAGACAGAGCGCCAACCATTAAATCGTATAAAGAAATTGACTGCTGCGAACTTAGGTCGTAACTGGGTCATGATTCCTGCTGTGACTTATCACGAGGATGCAGACATCACAGATCTAGAGGCATTTAGAGTTCTCACAAATAAAGAGAATGAAAAGCAGGGACTCAAAATCACGATGTTGGCTTTCTTAATGAAAGCTGCTGTTGCAGCACTTAAGAAATTCCCTGAATTTAATAGCTCTATTGATGGTGATGATTTGGTGTTGAAGAAATACTTCAATATTGCCTTTGCTGCCGATACTCCAAATGGCTTAGTAGTGCCAGTGATTCGTGATGCAGATAAAAAAGGCATCTTTGAGCTCGCGCGTGAAACCTCTGAATTGGCTGCTCTAGCGCGAGACGGAAAACTCAAGCCAGAACAAATGCAGGGTGCCAGTTTTACGATCTCTTCTTTAGGTGGTATTGGTGGCACGTATTTCTCGCCTATCGTCAATGCACCTGAAGTGGCAATTTTGGGGGTAAGTAAAGCTGCTATGAAACCAGTGTGGGATGGCAAGCAATTTGTTCCTCGTTTAATTTGCCCGCTGTCCTTAAGTGCTGATCATCGCGTCATTGATGGTGCTTTAGCAACGCGCTTCAACGTCTATATCGCTCAGCTCATGTCCGACTTCCGTCGCGCAGCACTATAAGGAAAAGATATGGCTAAGCAAATTATTCTCGTGCCAGATATTGGTGATTACTCAGATGTTCCAGTAATTGAAGTACTCATTAAAGTGGGTGATGTGATTGAAAAAGAACAGCCATTACTTGTTCTTGAATCTGACAAAGCAACCATGGAAGTTCCAGCGGATGCTGCAGGAACCATTCTCAGTATTTCTGTAAAAGCTGGCGATAAAGTGAGCAAGGGTAGTGCGATTGCTGAGATTGAAGTGAGAGCAGCATCTGCGCCTCAGGCTTCTTCATCCGCAGCCAGTCCAACGCCTGTAGCAGTCCCAGTGGAGGCTCCAGTGATCACTGCTCCTATCGCTGGTCAGTACAGCGGCAAAGTGGATCACGAGTGTGAAGTGCTTGTATTGGGTGCTGGGCCTGGTGGTTATAGCGCTGCATTCCGTAGCGCAGATTTAGGCATGAGCACGATTTTGATTGAGCGTTATGCAACTTTAGGCGGTGTTTGTTTGAATGTAGGCTGCATTCCATCAAAGGCTCTGCTCCACACGACTGCAGTAATGGACGAAGTCAAGACGATGTCTAAGCATGGCATTAGTTATGGCGCCCCAAAAATTGAAATAGATCAACTGCGTGGCTACAAAGATTCTGTCATCGCTAAGTTAACCGGCGGATTGGCTGGTATGGCTAAAGTGCGCAAAGTGACTGTGGTGCGTGGATTGGGACGCTTCTTAGATGCAAATCACGTTGAAGTAGAGCTCACTAAAGGCGATGGTCAAGATCTAGCTGGCCAAAAAGAAGTGGTGCGCTTTCAGAAGGCAATCATTGCAGCTGGAAGTCAGCCAGTAAAACTCCCGTTTTTGCCAGAAGATCCACGCATTGTGGATAGTACTGGTGCCTTATTGCTCAAGAGCATTCCAAAGCGCATGCTCGTGATTGGCGGCGGCATTATTGGCCTGGAGATGGCTACTGTCTACAGCACCTTAGGCTCCCGTATAGATATTGCTGAGATGATGGATGGTCTGATGGCCGGAGCCGATCGCGATTTAGAAAAGGTTTGGGAGAAATTTAACTCTGGCCGTTTTGAAAAGATCATGCTCAAGACCCGTGCATCAAAAGCTGAAGTGAAGGCTGATGGTATTCAGGTCAGTTTTGAAGGCGAGAATGCACCTGCAGAGCCCCAGACCTATGACTTAGTATTAGTAGCAGTGGGGCGCACGCCTAACGGCAAGAAAATTGATGCATCTGCTGCAGGCGTCATTGTTGATGAGCGAGGCTTTATACCGGTCGATAATCAAATGCGTACTAATGTGAATAACATCTTTGCTATTGGCGATATTGTTGGTCAACCCATGCTCGCGCATAAAGCTGTTCATGAAGGTCATGTCGCTGCTGAAGTGGCTGCTGGTGAAAAATCTTACTTCGACGCCAAGCAAATTCCGTCCGTTGCTTATACCGATCCAGAAGTAGCTTGGGCTGGTTTGACTGAAGAGCAATGTAAGGCTCAGGGAATCGCTTATGAGAAGGGTTTATTCCCGTGGGCTGCCAGTGGTAGAGCTATAGCTAATGGTCGAGATGAGGGATTCACTAAGCTGATTTTTGATGCTACAAGCAAACGCATCATTGGCGGTGGAATTGTAGGTACTCATGCCGGTGATTTAATCGGTGAAGTATGCCTTGCGATTGAGATGGGTGCTGATGCTGTTGATATTGGTAAAACCATTCATCCGCATCCAACTCTAGGCGAGTCAGTTGGTTTAGCTGCAGAGGCAGCACATGGCCACTGCACTGATTTACCGCCAGTAAAAAAGAAGGCGCATTAGAACGCTTTCCATTTAACCGCTTAAGAAAAAGCCCCGAACATGGGGCTTTTTCTCTTTCTGCTTTTCAACAAGGAAAAAACAGAAGTAGGGTGGGGTTACTTTTTCTTGCTAGCTTTGCTTGCAGGCTTGCTGGCTGCTTTGATTGTCTTCTCAACTGAACTATTAGCGTTACTCAGATTGGTTTGCGTAATCTCAACCGCATGTTTGACAGCCTTTTGACTGGTTTCAAACACATTGGTTGCAGAGGCAATGGCTTGTTTGATAGCGACAACAGCAGCTTCAGATCCCGCTGGCGCATTCTTAGTCCAATCCTCAACTAGTGCGTTAATCTTTACCTGTCCTGCTTGAAACTCTTTCTCGGCAGACTTTGTGAAACTTGCTTGAGTTTCATGGGCTAATTCATACAAATGACGGCTATAAGCCATGATTTTTTCAGCCATCGGCTGAACTGCCTCTGCTTGATGGGCGAGGAGTTGTTGAATATCTTTTACTTCTAATGCCTTTTTGGCACTACTCATGCTGTCGCCTAAGCTTTGTTTGGCAATATGCATATTGAGCTCAACTAGTTTTTCAATGCTCTGAAGTGCTTGATTAGTTAGTCCACTCAAAGTTTCTAGATTGGCTTTTTGTGCTGCTGCAATTTGTTCTGGCGTTAGATTCATTTCTTCCCTTTCCTGTGGGCTTGATTCATTTGCTCACTATGAGCTTTATCTGATTATTGTCAATTCATTTAGCTATCATTTTATCGTATTCATGGTGCGCTGCAATATCAAACAGAGTACTGTCAGCCATATGGGACTAGTTATTTATAAATGAGCCTAAAATCATTAATTGAATAAAAAAATCCCCTATTTTCAATAAGTTAAACATGAGTTTGAAGCTAGATAACCTAATTGCACCACTCTTCGTGTTGATCTGGAGTACGGGTTTTGTGATTGCGCGTTTGGCAATGCCTTATGTTGAGCCTGCCACATTTCTATTTTGGCGCTTCATGGGCGTCTTAATGGCTATGGCATGCCTGAGTTTGGTCTGGAGAATCAGCTGGCCAAGCTGGCCTCAAATGAAGCACATTGCCATTGCTGGGGTATTGCTACAGTTTGGCTATCTTTTAGGTGTTTGGTTCGCCGTACGCTTGGGTATGGCTGCAGGCTTGATCGCAATCATTGTCGGTCTCCAGCCAATCCTGACTGCATGGTTTGCTGCTTGGATTTCTGAAAAGGTGACGGGACCTCAGTGGGTTGGATTGTGTTTTGGGTTTGCTGGTGTGGCTCTGGTGGTGGCCGAAAAAATTGGCTTTACTCAAATTCCATTATTAAGCTACGTTCTTGCTTTCGCTGCTTTACTTGCTATTACATTCGGCACTCTGTATCAGAAGAAATTTTGCCCAGTTTTTGATCTTCGTGCCGGGTCATCAATTCAGTTTGGTGTCTCAGCAGTACTTTGCTTTATCTGTATGTATTACTTTGAGTCTGGAGTCATGGTTTGGAATGCTTCGGTTATTGGCGCTTTGCTATGGGCAATTTTCCCCTTATCAATCGGATCAATTAGCCTGCTATTCATGATGATTCGCAAGGGGGCGGCAACCAAGGTAACCAGTCTCTTGTACCTAACACCACCAACTACCGCAGTAATGGCCTGGTTTTTGTTTGATGAGCCTTTCACGGTAATGATGGCTGGTGGCCTTATATTGACCATGACTGGTGTCATATTGGTTAATCGAGGGCAGGTAAAGGCTCTTGCAACGATTGCAGAATAAGAGTGCTCCACTAGGAGTTTTCTAGCTAATGCAGGCAATAATGGCTGTAGAGAAGAAAAAGTTATTTATCATTCAGTATGTTAAAAGTTTTGGAAGGTTATTTGGGATGCGTTTGAATCGATTTTGGCTTATTGCTTTTGTTGGACTAATGTCATTTGGTCTAGCCACTTCTTTTCAGGCAAGCGCAAACAACAATGACCCCAAGACTGCCAAGACATCCAAAGCACCTCCTAAACCATCAGTAAAGAAGCAAGCAAAATCTTCTAAGAAATCTAAAACAGTTCGAACCACAGTAACGCGATCAAGCGAGCCTGCGGTAGCAGCAAGACCTTCATTTGCAACTGCCTTGGGGTTGCGTGGTCAACATGATGATCTCAATCTGAAGTCCAGCGTTGCGATGGTTGTTAATCAAGATACCAAAGACGTGTACTTTGAGAAAAACTCCTCGGTCAGCCTGCCGATTGCATCCATCACCAAGCTGATGACGGCAATGGTAGTACTTGACTCTAAATTGCCAATGGATGAGACGCTCGTCATTAACTCAGATGATGTGAATATATATAGAAACTCCCGTCTTGCTGGTGGTACGGTTTTAACGAGAGAAGAAGCTTTATTGTTGTCCTTGATGGCATCTGAAAATCGGGCAGCATATACCCTCGGCAGAAATTACCCAGGCGGCATCCCAGCCTTTATCGATGCCATGAATCTTAAGGCCAGAGAAATTGGGATGACACATTCCTTTTTCGCTGATCCTACCGGCCTTAAGAGTGAGAACGTAGCTTCAGCCGAAGATCTCGCCCGTATGTTGAGTGCAGCTTACCAATACAAAGTGATTCGTGAGTTTTCCACTTGGCCAGATCTCACTATGGTGATTGCAAAGCGTCCACAGAAATTCTTGAACACCAATCGTTTGGTGCGTGCTGGCGATATGAATATTGGCTTACAAAAAACAGGCTTCATTAATGCGGCTGGTAAGTGCTTGGTGATGCAGGCCAGAGTAAATAACACTCCCTTGCTATTGGTTTTCTTGGACTCAGTTGGTACGCAATCGCGTTTTGCTGATGCGGTGAGGGTTCGGGATTGGTATGAACGCATGCCCTCAGGCGAACCGCATGCTATTCGTCGCTTGATGTAATTAAAATTCCAAGCGATCTGAATTTTTAATGGTTGTTTTCGTTGGCTTTGGGTTTGTAGCCCATGCCTTTAGAAATCTGCAGGGCGGTGTCTTGTAAGAGTTTTAACCAGTCAGACTGAATGCGATCAGTAGGGGAGCTTAACGAGAGTCCTGCGACTAACTTGCCACTGTCATCATATATCTCAGCAGCAACACAACTCACACCAAGCTCCAATTCTTCATTGTCGCTTGCATGACCTAATTTGCGCACCTGATTTAGCTCTAAATCCAGTTTGCTTAACTCCGTAATGCTATTTCTGGTGTGGCCCGCCAAGCCAGTGCGCGTGACATAAGCGCGCACTTGACTCGGATCATCGCTTGCTAAAAATAATTTACCTACTGAGGTGAGGTGAAGGGGTGCACGCCCGCCAATAGCGCGGACTACTTGCATGCCAGAGCGTTCGCTATAGGCTCTATCAATGTAGACAATCTCATCACCTTGCCTAACCGAAAGATTAATGGTCTCACCTGTGAGTTTATGTAAGGCACGCATTGGTGCCTGAGCAGCCTCCCGCACAGATAAACGAGCCTTAACCAGATTGCCAAGTTCCAGCAATTTGAGGCCCAGCCTATAAGTTCCACCGTCACCTCGCTCAACCAAACGGCAAGCAACTAAGTCATTAAGGATGCGGTGCGCTGTGGAAGGGTGCAGATCGGTTTCTTCAGCAAGGCTTTTAAGGCTGGTGGATTCTTCATGATTGGCAAGGGCATCAAGTAAGTTCATCATGCGCTCAACCACCTGAATCGCTGTTTTACCAGCCTCGCCAGGTGCTTTTGACACTTTTTCGGTTTTGCTTGTGCTCATGTTGTCAATTGTAGCGATTTTTGCTGAAATTGCACAATATGAAACGCAAATTGCCTATCTAAACCCAATTCCAGGGGCTAGCTAATTACCTTTTTAGAGCAGCTGCGCAATCACTGATCAGTTTTGGGCCACGGTAAATCAGCCCACTATAGATCTGCACTAGGCTCGCACCTGCCTCAACTTTTTCTAGTGCATCCTGGCCCGAGAGAATGCCACCAACGCCAATGATCGGAATGGCGTCTCCCAAATATTGTTTGAGGTTTTTTACTACCTCTGTAGAGGCAATTCGAACTGGTGCGCCGGAGAGGCCACCAAGTTCTTCTCCAAACTTGAGTCCTTTCACCGCATCGCGCGCAACCGTTGTATTGGTTGCGATGACGGCATCAATCTTGAATTCCAGCAAGAGATCGGCAATGAGTTTGATATCGTTTTGATCTAAGTCCGGTGCAATTTTTAAAAAGAGGGGCTTGCGAACACCGTACTGATCACTTAGAGCTTCGCGTGCTAAATGCAGGGAGCTAAGGAGAGAGCGCAGCATATCTTCACCCTGAAGTGCCCGTAAGTTCTGGGTGTTAGGAGAGGAGATGTTGACGGTAATATATGAAGCAAGGTCATAAACTGCTTCCATAGCAGTGATGTAATCACTCGCAGCATTCTCTATTGGAGTGCTTGCATTCTTGCCAATGTTTAGTCCAATAATGCCACCATTCTGCCAATATGCAGACTCTCGTACACGCTTGACGCATGCATCGACACCATCGTTATTAAAGCCCATGCGATTGATGATGGCTTGTGCTTCAGGCAAGCGAAACATGCGGGGCTTTGGATTACCAGGTTGTGGTTTAGGAGTGACGGTTCCAATTTCTAAGAATCCAAAACCTAAAGAGGCTAGCGCATCAATATGTTTGCCATCTTTGTCGAGGCCTGCAGCAAGCCCCACGGGATTTGGAAAAGTGATGCCACAAAATGTGCGTGGATCCGGTTCGGGTTGATCAACTAGACAACGCAATAAACCCCAACGTTGCGCTCGATCTAGATTGCTAAGGGTGACATTGTGAGCTTGCTCTGGATCTAAAGAAAAAAGCCAGGGGCGTAAAAGGGGGTAGCTATCGATCATGGGTAGATATTATGGCTCAATGATTGGCTGCCAGTGATCACTGATCAGACCCTCAATAGGCTTAAATTTAGCCTTATAGGACATCTTTTCACTATCCTTTATGTAGTAACCCAGGTAAAGATAAGGAAGATCTAAGTTCAAAGCCTGTTGAACTTGCCATAGGATGCTAAAGCTTCCATAGCTTGCTGATGGATTGCTGGTGTCGTAGAAGGTATAAACAGAAGAGATGCCTTGATCTAAGATATCAATCATGCTGACCATGCGTAGACGACCAGGCTCGCTATCTTCTGGACCATCCCGAAATTCAACGATTCTGGAATTCACACGACTTTGCAGTAGAAATTGCATGTACTGATCTTGACTCTCTTCAGTGCTGTGACCCATGTCGCCGTCAGCATGACGTTCATTTTGGTAGTTGTTATATAGCTCAAGGTGTTCTTCTTGGTATCCCAAGTTCAGAATACGAATCTCCAGTCCAGCATGTTTTTTCAATGTACGTTTTTGACTGCGACTGGGCTTGAAGTGTTTGACCGGAATGCGGGTAGCGGTGCAAGCATTGCATTCATCGCAATAGGGTCGATAGGTATATAAACCGCTTCTACGAAATCCCGCGTTGACTAGCTCACTATACAAATCAGCATGTATTAAGTGCGATGGGGTTGCCACCTGTGAGCGAGCAGTTCTACCAGGCAGATAGCTGCAAGGGTAGGGTGCTGTTGCATAAAACTGTAGCTCGGTTAGAGGAAGCTCTTTGAGTTGTGTCATAGCCAGTGACGCAGAATTTCTTTATTAAATTTCCAAGGAACCTCTATATTAGTTTGCTTTAGAGTAATTTGCAGATGAGCTAAAAATTGATCGCGAGAAATTGGTTCGGCGCCCAGCGAATCCAAGTGGGCAGTCTCCTGCTGACAGTCAATCATTTCCACCTGATGTTGTTCGCACCAGGCAGTTAGAGCCGCTAAGGCAATTTTTGAAGCATCGGCTTGGTGGCTAAACATAGATTCTCCGAATACCATCCCACCAAAAGCAACGCAATACAGACCGCCGATCAGGCGACCATCCTCCATTACAGCAATGCTGTGGGCGTGACCTTGTTCATGAAGGCCAGTGTAGGCGTCCATGATTTCATGGGTGATCCAAGTTCCGTCCTGATCTTTTCTGCTCGCAGTTGCGCAGGACCGAACGACAGCTCCAAAATCATGATCAACCCAGATATCTTTTCTGGCATCCGCTAAAAAATGTCGTATGGTTTTTTTTAAAGAGTCATGACATTTAAATTGAGCGGGCTTTAATACCATTCGGGGATTAGGTGACCACCAGAGCACGGGTTGGTTATCCGAGTACCATGGAAAGATTCCCATCTGATAGGCGCGTTCCAGTTGCCCTGGATAGATGCGCTCACTGACTGCAATTAAACCCGGCACAGTTGCATCAGGGTCTGGGCAATTCAGTGGATTTGGAAATTCATCCTGAGACCCTAGCCAGTTGATGTTACTCATAAACTTATTGCGTCTAGATCTTTTCTGTTGGAAGAATATCTCTACTGCGCACGCTAAACTCTTTGCTTGAATTAAACACCCCTGCGGTACGATCAGCAAAGAACCACTCTAGAGTCTGTTTGACTGTCGGAAAGGCGATATCACTCCAGGGGATATCTTTTTCATCAAATAGTGCAACCTCTAGACTTTCTTCTCCAGCATGAAAGTCTGGTGAACTCATGGTGGCGAGATAAAAGAGATGTACTTGCTCTGCATGCGGCACATTGAGCAGTGAATAAAGTGGGCCAATTTGAACAATGGCGCCAGCCTCCTCTTGTGTCTCTCGGGCTGCACCGGTTGTAGTGCTTTCTCCTAGCTCCATAAAGCCAGCTGGAAGAGTCCAAAAGCCATGTCTCGGTTCAATTGCGCGACGGCACAATAAAATTTGATCGCGATAAACTGGAATAGAGCCAACTACATTGCGGGGGTTGAAATAATGAATGACGCCGCAAGAGTCACATACATGACGCTCCCGCGAATCATCTGCAGGAATCTTGATGCTAATTGGCGATGCGCATTGAGAGCAAAACTTCATGCAGGCTTTCTAAAAATGGGCGGAGAGATGACCGCGTAAGGCGTTGCTAAGCATAATCTCTTTTGCATTGAGAACATCCTCAATAGTCAGGTTAGCTTCATGGGCATTCCATTTTGGATTATTTAAGATGATTGATCTCATCACTCCTGGAAGAAGACCTGCTGAGACTGGGGGTGTAAGCCAGTGATTTCCGGACTTAATAAAAATACTGCTTCTTCCACCTTCGGTTACGAAGCCATTTTCATTAATAAATAGGGCATCAAAGCCACCAAGATTCTCGGCTAATTTCCAGGCTTGGTCATAGACATTTCGACTGCTGACTTTATGTCTTAATAAGACATTGCCTGAGTGAAGGATGGCATTACTGGGATCGGGAAGAATGTCACTCGCCCAAAAGATCTGTACTGGACCTTGCAGTGGCTCAATTGGATATGTTTGACAGCTTGGTTTGCCAATAAAGTTTAAATCTACTCGCAATCGATAGTCAGCATCATTACTACAGTTTGCGCAAACATCTTCAATGGATTTGAGGGTGTTACTCACGTCGCAGGGTATACCTAGTGCCAGCGCTGAATCAGCCAGACGCTTCAAGTGGAGCTGTAAATGTTGGGGTTTGCCTTGGTGAACTAAGATAGTTTCAAATAATCCTATTTCGCTTGGCATCTTACTCAAGAAGGCTGCCTTAATTTCACATTCTTCCCACTCTTGTTTGGCTTCCGAATCAATCGTAATGCCGGCGCCGATACCTAGAGTAAAAGGTGAGGCTAAGGTCTCTGGATTCCGATCAATTTCCAGTGTGCGAATGGGTACGCTAAATGCAAAGTCACCATCAGGATCAATCCAGCCAAGAGCCCCGCAATAGTAGCCGCGATCTTGATGCTCTAATTCTTGGATGATCTCCATGCTGCGTTTCTTGGGTGCACCTGTAACGGAGCCACAAGGAAAGACTGCGTTCATGACATCCCGTAATTCAATTCCAGGTTTCATCTGAGCCTGAACCGTTGATGTCATTTGCAATACATCACCGTACCTGGCAACTTCAAAAAGTTGAGGAACTCTGACTGTTCCCGGCAAGGCTAGGCGACTTAGATCATTGCGCAGTAAATCGACGATCATGACATTCTCTGCCTGATTTTTGGCATCTGCTGACAAGTGCTCCGCTGAATCACTCAAGGCACTTGCTGTGCCTTTCATAGGCATAGCCTTCAGAGTGTTGCCTTGTTTTTGAATAAATAATTCGGGAGACTGGGAAAGAATATAGTTCGAATCACTTTTAATAAATGCCCCAAATCTTCCTGGCTGGCGACTTCTTAATCGTGCATACAGTGCGAGCGGGTCACCATAGGCCTCCCCCGTAATTCGAAAGGTGTGATTAATTTGATACGTATCACCATTACGAATGTATTCTTGAATAGCCTCAATATCAGACTTGAACTTTCCTTCATTAATAGAAGAATGAAGGTTGCTAACGCCTGCAACTTGAGATTCGGAATCAATTAATTCAACTCTAGCCTTAATGAGTGCATCGACATCCTGCTTGCTTAGGCTCTCATGGGATTTAAATGACCATGCCTGAACCAGTGGATGCTGATGCATTGCGCCATCTCGGTGCCGTTCAATTTTATGAATATATAGACCCAATTCATACGCAAATGCTGCCACAACATATTCACCGCGAGTCAATGCTGCATTAATGCTCCGCAGACATTCATCTACTGCGGTGATTGTGTCTGAAGGGCTGGGCTGGGGATAGACAGTCCAGCAATGCAGTGCCTGTTCATACAGGCGGCTGCTCGGCTCAGTCTGAGTACTTTGAGCGTCATCTAGCAATATCATGCTATTGACCTTCAAGGCTCTAGTAAGAGGTGAAAATTACTTCAATACAGTTGCTGATTCAATCGTGACAGTCTTGCTAGGTACATCGGCCATCCGGCCCATTTTCGGTGCAGATGCAACCATGGTGGGAATCTTGCGAATGGCATCTATGGTTTGAGTTCCAGAAATGACTTTGCCAAATACTGTGTAGCCATTGCCCATCGCGTTTGGATAATTCAGGCCTTCATTATCTTTAACATTGATAAAGAACTGAGCTGTAGCGGAATCAGGATCTGAAGTGCGCGCCATGGCAATGGTGTAAGTTTGGTTCTTAAGGCCATTTTGAGCTTCTGAAACTACTGGGGCATTGGTTGGTTTTTGAACTAGGTCGGGAGTAAAGCCGCCACCTTGAATCATGAAGCCGTCAATCACGCGGTGAAAAATGGTGCCGTTATAAAAACCGCTATTCACATAGTTTAAAAAATTGGCTGTGGTCTTTGGTGCCTTGACAGAGTCCAACTCAACGACAAAGTTACCCATAGTGGTTTTGAATTCAACCTTAGGACCTGCAAAGCTTGTGGCGCTAGCAATCAAGCTGGTGATCATGAATAGGGAAGCAATAATTTTGCGCATAGTAGTAGGTCCTTAAAAATCGAATAAAAATAACTAATGACTGATTGTATTGCTCAAAGTCCAGATGGGACTTGGGCGGCATAGCGGTAAGCTGTCTCTTCAAACATGTTTGGCCTATCAAGATAATCAAGCACCCAATCAATGGTATCTACACCCCAAAAAGCATGGCCATTTACGATCAGGGATGGCACCCCAAAGGCACCATCCAATTTTGCACGCTCGGTATTGCTGATGAGCTTTGCTTTAATCTCTGGAGCATCTGGCTTAGGCGTATCAGCCGATAGACCAAGGTGTAGGCAAAATTCTGGCCAAGATAAATTGGGATCCTTGCCCTCAACCCAAACATACTCAAATGCACGCTCAACCATTTCCCAATTCGCATTTTCCTGAACTAGTAAACGCTGTGCTGCCACTGTAAGAAAAGGGTGGTGTTCTGGAAAGCGAAATGGCAAACCCAGCTTTTCAGCTAGCCACACACAGTATTGGTAGGTGTGCGGGCGCTTTGCCTCCACTTCACCGGGACCACGATTATCAGTTGCTCGAAAGAGGCCGCCGAGCAAGATGGGAACTGGTTCAATAGCCACGCGCTGATCAAGTCGATGGCGCTGCTTGATGTAAAAGTATGAAAACGGAGAAATGATGTCGTAATAAAAAGTCCCTTTAAGCGCTTTGGCGCTAATCTCGTCCTGATTCATTTCTTATTTGATTCCTCGTCTAACTTGCGTAAGAAAGCCATCTTTTCGACAATCTGACTTTCTAAGCCTCGATCAACAGGCTCGTACCAATGAGGTTCTGCCATTCCTTCTGGAAGATAAGACTCTCCAGCAGCATAGGCATGCGGCTCATCATGTGCATACCGATATTCTTTACCATGGCCCAGCTCTTTCATGAGCTTAGTTGGGGCATTGCGTAAATGGTTAGGTACTGGCTTGCTTTGATCATTGGCAACGTAGGCCCTTGCCGCGTTGAAGGCTTTATAGCTGGCATTGCTCTTAGCGGCAACAGCTAAATAAACCACTGCTTGCCCAAGCGCTAGCTCTCCCTCCGGTGAGCCGAGCCTCTCAAAAGTCTGAGCCGCATCATTTGCTAGCTGCATTGCTCTTGGGTCGGCAAGACCGATATCCTCCCATGCCATGCGAATTATTCTTCGTGCAAGATAGCGTGGATCTGCTCCGCCATCAAGCATTCGGCAAAACCAATACAGTGCAGCATCCGGATTAGAACCGCGTACTGATTTATGTAGCGCCGAGATTTGATCGTAAAAGTGGTCGCCCCCTTTATCAAATCGACGTGCTTGAATGGTCAAAGCATTTTCAATGAATTGCTGGTCTACCTTCTGGATATTTGAGTTCGGTGTTGTAACCGCATTACGAACTTGCTCGATTAAATTGAGCAATCTCCTAGCGTCACCATCTGCATGGGTAATTAGACTATCGATTGCCGCTGATTCAAATTGAATACTCGGCAGAGCATATTCACGTGCTCTATCAAATAATTGCTTGAGCTCTACAGAGCTTAATGATTTGAGTACATAGACTTGTGCACGTGATAGCAGGGCAGAGTTAACTTCAAAGGAAGGGTTTTCGGTGGTAGCGCCAATGAAGGTAAATAATCCAGATTCAACATGCGGCAATAAGGCATCTTGTTGGCTTTTATTGAAACGATGAATCTCATCAACAAACAAAATGGTTTGTCTACCATATTGCGACATGCTTTGCTGGGCTTGCTCAATAGCCTCGCGAATTTCTTTTACACCAGCAAGAACGGCTGATATGGCTATGAATTCTCGATCAAAGGCTTTTGCTGAAAGTCTTGCTAAGGTAGTTTTGCCAACCCCTGGCGGCCCCCAAAGAATCATTGAATGCGGCTTGCCAGAAGCAAAGGCGAGATTGAGTGGTTTGCCTGAAGCTAAAAGATGGGTTTGTCCAATGACCTCTTCAATACATTTTGGGCGCAAGGCTTCCGCCAATGGAGGTGGAGGCGCTTGATCAAATAGATTGCCCATTTCTATTGATTTAGTTCTGTACAAACAAAATCACAAGTGCAGACCAAATTAAGCAGATAGCAGAAACAAGTGTCAGTCGATTGCGCAAGGTCATAAAAGCTGCGCAAGCCTCTTCACTGGAAAAATAGTACTGATAGGTTTCTTTATCGATATTGCGTTGTATTAGTAAAGCCGATGCCAAGATTACCAGGCCAACTGGAATATAAATATGTAGTGCAACCCAGGCCACTATCGCCGGTATCACACCCCAAATCCAGGCATTTCGATCCTCCCAACGATCCCCGGGAGGTGCTTTGCCTAGGGTATGTAAATTAGCGCCCCAATGTAATGCGCCCATGAAAGAAGTAATCACAGCCCCATAACCGGCTAGTGATTCAGCGCTTAAGTAGTTAAGCGGGGTTGGTGCCAACTGAACCATTAAAGCGAGACTCACAAAAGGGATGAGGCCAGCGTAAGCTAATTTAAGAACGAGAGGGGGTAATGGGTTCACAAAAACTTCTTTATTTTGATTAATGGATGATGAATATAAAAATTATTGCTCGTAGGTGTAGACGCCGCGTCCAGTCTTACGACCGAGATATCCTGCGGCAACCATCTCGCGAAGCAATGGGCAAGGGCGGTACTTAGAGTCACTGAAGTTCTCAAAATAGACTTCCATAACTGCTAGACAGGTATCAAGACCAATGAGGTCAGCTAAAGCAAGTGGACCAATCGGTTGGTTGCAGCCCAATTTCATGCCAGCGTCAATATCCTCTGGGCTAGCAAGTCCTTCGTGCAAAACAAAAAAGGCCTCATTAATCATCGGCAACAAAATCCGATTGACGACAAAGCCAGGTGAGTTCTTGACTGTAATAGGCTCCTTACCAATGCGCTTAGCCATTTCAATAATTGCTGCATGTGTTGCATCAGAGGTTTGCAAGCCTCGAATCACCTCCACCAAAGCCATCATCGGCGGAGGATTAAAAAAGTGCATGCCAATGAAGCGGCTTGGGTTGGAATCTAATGCAGCCAGTTTCGTAATAGATAGTGAAGAAGTATTCGTGGCAATAATGGTTTCTTTGCCGACGATCTCATCAACTTGTTTCAAGATTTTCTCTTTAACAGATTGATTTTCTGTAGCCGCTTCAATAACCAATTGCAGACCCTTAAAGTCTGAATACGATGTGCTTCCTTTGATCCGGTTTAATGCTGCATCTTTATCTTTAGCTGTGAGAGTTTCCTTTTTGACGAGACGATCCAAGCTTTTGCTTATTTGACTCAAACCACGTTCAACTGCAGCATCATTAATATCCACCATCACAACATCAAGACCTGCAACTGCACAAACTTGTGCAATGCCATTACCCATCGTGCCTGCACCAATTACTCCAACCGAATCAATCTTCATGCTATTTCCTTTTTTGATACTGTGATGAACCAAATAATTGCTCTCTTGCTTTGTCATCATGCAATGGCTTACGTAATGCAGTTAATACTTCAACGCCACGCTTGACAGCAGGGCGCTCACCAACCATTTCAAACCACCGCTTGAAATGCGGATACTCGTTAATATCAATACCTTGGTTTTTCCAGTTTCTTGTCCACGGAAAAATAGCAATATC
This sequence comes from Polynucleobacter sp. AM-7D1, assembly GCF_018688455.1. NCBI lineage: Bacteria > Pseudomonadati > Pseudomonadota > Betaproteobacteria > Burkholderiales > Burkholderiaceae > Polynucleobacter > Polynucleobacter sp. AM-7D1. Next base: position 1,002,534 of record NZ_CP061319.1, on the reverse strand, counting down.
GGCTATCGAATAATTTTTACCAGCGATATAAGGATTATCTTTCAGTTGATGATCTATCACGCCATATAGGCGCTTGGCTTCATTGGTGTAGCGAGTGATTGCGTAGTCAATTTTTTCTGGTGCATAGATTCGAAAGTGGTGGTTTTGCCCCAATAGAGGCCCCAAGCCACCCATTTGGAACATAAGCCATTGCAAGACTTCATATTTACCCCGAGTGGATTTGGGTAAAAACTTCCCTGTTTTGGAAGCTAGGTAGAGCAGTATTGCCCCAGACTCAAAAAGATGGATCGGTTTGCCATCAGGCCCTTGCGGATCAACGATGGCAGGAATCTTATTATTTGGGCTAATGGCCAAGAATTCTGGTTTGAACTGATCGCCTGCACCAATATCAATTGGATGGGCAATCCAGTCTTTATCTAATTTATAGCCACACTCTTCAAGCATGATGTGAACTTTATGACCGTTTGGTGTCGGCCAGCTATAAACATCAATGATGTCTCTCTTGGGTTTGCTTATTGCCATGATGGATTGATTCCTCTTCTACAGGGTTTGTAAACGCTCTAATGCTTTTGAAAGCGTTTCTTCTTTTTTAGCAAAACAAAAACGGATAACGCCGGACTCAACCGGATGAGCATAGAAAGCTGATACTGGAATGGCGGCGACACCAATCTTGGTAGTAAGCCAAGAGCAAAAATCCGCTTCGCCCATCTTAGCTTGAGGGATCTGTAAATTGGTGTAGTTAACGCACTGAAAATAGGTTGCTGGTGCTGGCAATAATTCAAAGCCTGTCTGAGTTAAGCCCTTGCTAAAGAAATCCCGCTTAGCCTGATAAAAAGATGACAGCCCTAAGTAGTGATCCGCATTCTCAAGGTACTTGGCCAAACCATATTGCATTGGCGTGTTTACTGTGAAGACATTGAATTGATGTATCTTGCGAAACTCTGCCATCATCGTTGCAGGCGCAGCTACATAGCCTACTTTCCAGCCGGTGACATGGTAGGTTTTACCGAAACTTGATATCAAGAAACTTCGCGCCGCTAATTCAGGATGGCTGGCTATGCTGGCGTGTTGATGTCCGTCGTACACCATATGCTCGTAGACCTCATCACTTAAGACCAGTGCATTGGTATCTCTGACTAAATTTGCCAGGCGGTCTAGATCGGTCTTCTGCCAAATCATCCCAGTTGGATTATGCGGAGTGTTGATGATGAAGAGTCGTGTCTTTGGATTCACTGCTTTGGTCAAATCATCCCAAGGTATTGAGTAAGAATTAACACGGCCTTGATCATCACGATTGGCAATTAAAGATACAGCGATTACTTTTCCACCAGCCATCTCAATCGAAGGGCGATAGCTATCGTAGGCAGGCTCGATGATGACAACTTCGTCGCCAGCGCTGACGCATGACAAGATTGCCGTCAGGATTCCTTGCGTACCTCCGGCGGTGATAGTAATTTCTGTATCGGGATCGTAGTCATGACCATACAAAGCAGATATTTTTTTCGACACACCTTGACGTAACTCAGCCACCCCGATCATTGGTGGATATTGATTTTGATCAGACAGCATTGCTGTATTGACCTGAGATATCAGCTCTCGATCACACGGAAAGTCTGGAAAGCCTTGCCCCAGGTTGATGGCTTGATGCTCTGCAGCGAGAGCCGACATGACTGTAAATACCGTTGTTCCTACTTTAGGTAGGCGACTCGGAAATGCTGGCGTCAGTAGGGGATTTTGGTTCATGCGGGCGGTTTAGGGCAAATAAGGTAGGTAGTCGCTAGAATGGTAGTTATTCATCCTCAAATTGTGCCATGCTGATCGTCCTTTCACCTGCTAAATCCTTAGATTACAAAACACCAGTTAAGGCTAAGGCTCCGACTCTTCCGGAATTCGTCTCCGAATCTGCAAAGTTGATAACGGATCTCAAGAAGCTCTCGCCTCAGGAAGTCGCTAATCTCATGGGGCTGTCAGATCAATTGGCTGCGCTGAATGTGGGGCGCTACCGTGACTGGTCTAAGAAATTTACTGAAGAAAATAGCAGGCCAGCGATTTACGCCTTTAACGGTGACGTCTATGATGGGTTTGACGTTAAGACGCTAAATCAAAAGGCCCTTGATTTTGCGCAAGACCATATCCGCATTCTTTCGGGTTTGTATGGTGCTCTGCGTCCCCTGGATCTAATGCAGCCTTATCGCCTGGAGATGGGCACTTCTTTTCAAAATGCTCGAGGTAAAGACTTATATGCGTTTTGGGGTGAGCGTGTAACCAACTCCTTAAAGGCAGTGCTGGAGAAGCAGAAGAAGCCCGTCCTTCTCAATTTGGCCTCTGAAGAGTACTTTAAGGTATTGCAGGCGAAGAACTTGGATTGCCCAGTCATCTCTCCCGTATTTCAGGATGGCAAAGACGGCAAATACAAAATCATTTCCTTCTATGCCAAGCGGGCTAGGGGCTTAATGGCACGCTATGTGGTCGAGAACCGTATATCTAATCCAGTAGATCTAAAAGGCTTCAATTTAGATGGTTACAAATATATTCCCTCTGAATCTACAGAAGAAAAGCCGCTATTTAGACGTCCCGAAAGAAAGTAGGAGAGTGCATCATGGCTGTTCATCGCACTAAATCCTCCCAACGCTCCTCACCAGATGTCGAGCGCCTAGTTGCTGACGCTATTTCCTTAGCAGCTTCCGGGAGTCACATTGAGGATCAGTTTTGGGAGGAGCGTTTAAATGTTCGCCTAATGCGTCTTCTCAAAAGCCAAAATCAAAATGTGATTGATGCCGCTCTCGATCAAACATTTCGAATTAATACGGTAGCCTTCGAGGTACTTGCAGACTGTGCTGAGACCCTGGCTGAGTCTTTGCTCATGGAGCATGAGGGCCAGAACTGGGATGTTCTTTTATTAGCTTTACCTATTGTTGCTCACACCCGTTATCAGATTCCTTCTGGCGCACTTTCAGTGAGCGTTATTGAATCTACAGCCGCTGCATTACATAGCTCAATCACTTCCACTGATGCACGCCTAGCCATCGTTCCCTGGCTTTACAGCATTGATCAGATGCCACACTCACATTGCCAAACACGCCTACTTACTGAAGCCTTAGCAAGCGCTGCCATTAGCGCCAGTGAGGTCAAGTTAGAGTTGCGAGAGATGTCGGAGACCATTGCAGTTTTGGCTGATCCACGTTTTATTATTGCAGCTGTTGCTGCACCTTCCGGCTCACCACTTTTCCGGTGGCAAGCTGATGCGCCAACACGTCAAGAGCGTGGCGTCAGCTTGATAGGTTGGCAAAACATGATGCAAGAACCTATTGCGGCGCTTTTGCCTGGTTGCGAGTTTGAGCTCTTATTACCCGAAGCATATTTTACAAATTGCCGATTGGCAGATAAGCAGGTGCGTCCATTAAGCATTCGAGCTGCCGTGAACTTTCTTGAGAGCACGCTTGGAGTTCTACCGGCTGGTTTATCTTGCGTAGTCGGCGCATTTGGTGAAGATCAAGCTGACGAGTATCGAATCTCATTTAGCTTAAAAGGTTCTTCAGAAGTTGTATATGGTGTGATTTGGCCTTTATACGACCGAGAGAGTGTTGCTAATGATGCGCTCAATGATTTATCGGATGATGAGAGTCCGATGAAGCGTATTGCCGATGCGCTTAGGGATGCAGGGGTTGAAGATGTATTCCGTCATGCAATGCTATTTGACCCAGAGCTTTGTGATGATTGCGGAGCACCACTGTTTCCAGATCGATCGGGTGATGCTGTCCATGCAGAGCTGCCTGATGATGCGCCTACGCAGCAGCCTTTATTTCATTAGCATTTCGGTCTACGTTGAATCTTATAAAGTAAAAAAGCCGAGAGATTCTCGGCTTTTTCATTGTGGAGTCAGAGCTAAGATTTAGTTCTGTGTAAACGGCTCCGCATCAGCAAATAAGTGCGGAAGGTCACCCTTTTTCATTTCTGCTGTTTGGCAGAAATCAGCAAGACGAGTTCCAGATTTAATGTTGAAAAGCATTGCTTTATTACCAAGCACTACAAGGTCATGCCCTGTGGCAGCATTCTTGTAACGCAAACTTCCTGGAAGCGAAGTCTGGCGATTCATGTCAATGCTCTTCGACTCCCAAGTCAGACGCAATTTTTCTATCGTGCCTGTAGTTTTGAATTGCTTGCTATCGCTACAAGTCCACAAAAATGATTCGTTACTAGCTTGGGCTGGAGTCGTACCAATAATGGCAGCAGCAGCCAAGCTAATAGCGAGCAGGGTTTTCTTCATGCAAGAATCCTTAAGGGAGTAAATGTTTAACGCCTGCTTGTTCTTCAAGCAATTCGTTCAATGTGTGATTCATGCGTTCACGTGAGAACTCATCAATCTCTAGGCCTTCAACCATTTTGTATTCACCGTTTTCGCAAACTACTGGGTAACCGTAAATTACTTCAGCTGGAATGCCATATTCACCTTTGGAAGGAATGCCCATAGTGACCCACTTGCCATTCGTGCCGAGAACCCAGTCATGCATGTGATCGATTGCTGCATTCGCAGCTGATGCTGCAGAAGAGAGTCCGCGAGCTTCAATAATGGCGGCGCCACGTTTACCAACTGTAGGAATGAATGTGTCTTTGTTCCATGCTGGGTCATTAATGCTGTCTTTGACAGACTTGCCATCAACTGTTGCGAAGCGATAGTCTGGGTACATTGTTGGGCTGTGATTACCCCAAACAACCAATTTCTCAATATCAGCAACTGGCTTATTGAGTTTGCTAGCCAATTGAGAGAGCGCGCGGTTGTGATCGAGGCGCAACATTGCAGTGAAATTCTTTGCAGGAATATCTGGAGCAGACTTCATAGCAATGTATGCATTGGTATTTGCTGGGTTACCAACAACTAATACCTTCACAGTTTTCTTAGCAACTGCATTTAAAGCTTTACCTTGGGCAGTAAAAATCTGAGCATTGGCTGAGAGCAAATCTTTGCGCTCCATGCCAGGGCCACGAGGACGTGCACCAACCAACAAGGCAACGTCAATATCCTTGAATGCAGTCATCGGGTCAGAGTGGGCTGTCATACCAGCCAACAATGGGAATGCGCAATCATCTAATTCCATCATCACGCCAGCCAAGGCTTTTTGAGCCTTTTCGTCTGGAATCTCTAGTAACTGGAGGATTACAGGCTGATCTTTGCCTAATAAATCGCCATTAGCGATGCGAAAAAGGAGGGAATAACCGATTTGACCGGCTGCACCGGTGACTGCAACACGCATTGGGGCTTTTGCCATTACTAATAACTCCAGTTGAGGTTAATTAATGAAATCTTTTCTATTATCCATTCAAGTGTATGGACTTTCCATTTACACTGTCAATCATGTCTTATATAAGATATGAGATAAGCTTGAATTTTATCCAATAGAAGCTGCTGTGGAGTTAATTTGTCACTAATATCTGAACCAATTGCCTCGTTTAGCCCTCTTTATGAGCAAATTAAAGCCATGATTTTGGCAAGTTTGCAGGCCTCAGAATGGTTGCCTGGGGACGCCATCCCCAGTGAGATGGAGCTTGCAGCTCGATATGCAGTCAGCCAGGGAACCGTGCGCAAGGCAATTGATGAGTTGGCCGCACAAAATTTACTGGTGCGACGTCAAGGCAAGGGCACCTTTGTAGCCACCCACCAAGAAGAGGACTTTCAGTATCGTTTTTTACGCTTAGAGCCTGATTCTGGAGAGAAGTTACACCTCAGAAACCAGTTTTTAGCCTGTGAAATCGCACAATCCGATGCCTATATCGCAAAATTGCTTAAATTAAAGGCAGGTGACCCCATTATTCGAATTGACCGCGTGCAAAGCTCTGCGGGGCGCCCAATCGTATTTGAGGAGATTTGGTTGCCAGAGGGGCGCTTTGAAGGGTTGACGCTCGAAGCCCTTAATACTTGGCCTGGTCCCATGTATGCATTTTATGAAAGTGAATACGCCACTCATATGGTGAGGGCGGAAGAAAAAATTAAGGCAGTTTTAGCGAATTCAGAGCTTGCTAAGCATCTTCAAGTTCAGGAGGGCTCTGCCTTATTGTCGGTTGAACGTGTCGCATTTACCTACGGGAATAAACCAGTAGAAATTCGGCGTGCAAGGTACGACACTTCTGATCAGCATTACGACAATAAATTAAACTAGGTAGTACACTCAAAAATCAGTAAAAACCACTATTTAACCCCTTTAAACGCTAAAAAGTCCCCACCACCCCCAAGGTTTCCAATAGAATATGTTGCAACACAACAAAACCACACTGAACCTCCACCTACAGATTGAGATTGCCCATGGTTGATGCACAGCAAAACACAAAAAAAGATAGACCGGTTTACCGCAATATTGGTCTTGCCCAGTTAATCAAATACCGTCTTCCTTGGGCTGGAAAAGTCTCCATCCTTCATCGGATTAGTGGGGCGGCACTGTTTTTGATGTTGCCTTTCTTACTCTATCTTTTTGATCAAAGCCTTGCTTCAGAGATGAGTTACCAAAAATTCCAGGCAATCACTGGCCACGTGTTAGTAAAACTGATTCTCTTGGGCTTAATTTGGTCTTTCTTGCACCATTTCTGCGCTGGTATCCGCTACCTCTTGCTGGATTTAGAGATTGGTGTTGAAAAGGCTGACGCTAATCGTTCAGCGATCTTTGTATTTTTCCTAGGCCTCGCTTTGACTGCGCTTGTTGGTCTCAAACTATTTGGCTTGTACTAAGCACTTCTTTATCAAGGAAATCTAATGCCTATTTATCAAATTGGACCGAAGCGCTTAGTTGTTGGCGCTCATTACGGCCTTAAAGAGTGGATTATTCAGCGCGTTACTGCCATCGTGATGGTGGTGTTCACAATCGTTTTGCTAGTTGACTATTGCATTACTGGTAGTGCAACTTATGAAGGCTGGGCTGGATTGTTTAGCAATCAGTTCATGAAACTATTGACGCTTCTATTCTTCATCAGTTTGTTCTATCACGCTTGGATTGGTATCCGCGATATCTGGATGGATTACATCAAGCCCGTCAGCATTCGCTTGACACTACAAGTGTTAACTGTTTTGTATCTCGTAGCCTGTGCGGCTTATGCCGTACAAATTTTGTGGAAAGTGTAATTCAATGACCGCGATTAAAAAAGCATTGCCACGCCGCCGTTTCGACGCGGTAATTATTGGTGCAGGTGGTTCAGGTATGCGCGCTTCTTTGCAATTAGCGGAAGCTGGCCTGAACGTTGCGGTATTAACTAAAGTTTTCCCAACACGCTCACATACTGTGGCTGCACAGGGTGGTATCGGTGCATCACTGGGCAACATGAGTGAAGATAACTGGCACTATCACTTTTACGACACGATTAAGGGATCCGACTGGTTAGGTGACCAAGACGTGATCGAGTTCATGTGCCGCGAAGCTCCTAAAGTCGTTTACGAGTTAGAGCATTTTGGTATGCCTTTTGACCGCAACCCAGACGGTACGATTTATCAGCGTCCATTTGGTGGTCACACAGCCAACTATGGTGAGAAAGCTGTTCAACGTGCTTGCGCAGCAGCTGACCGCACTGGTCATGCAATGTTGCATACCTTGTATCAGCGTAATGTGCGTGCAAAAACAAACTTCTTCGTAGAGTGGTTAGCGCTTGACCTCATTCGTGATGATGCTGGTGACGTTGTTGGTGTTACCGCTCTTGAAATGGAAACTGGCCAGGTTTACATTCTCGAAACTAAAGTTGTCATGATGGCTACTGGCGGTGCAGGTCGCATCTGGGATGCATCCACCAATGCCTTCATTAATACTGGCGACGGTATGGGACTAGCAGCACGCGCAGGCATTCCATTGGAAGACATGGAGTTCTGGCAATTCCACCCAACTGGCGTAGCTGGTGCGGGCGTGTTGTTGACAGAAGGTTGCCGTGGTGAAGGCGGTATTTTGCGTAACAAGGATGGCGAGCGCTTCATGGAGCGTTACGCTCCAACCTATAAAGACTTAGCGCCGCGCGATTTCGTTTCTCGCTGTATGGACCAAGAGATTAAAGAAGGTCGTGGCTGTGGACCGAATGGCGATTATGTAGTTCTCGACTTGACGCATATCGGTGCCGAGACCATCATGAAGCGTTTGCCTTCTGTTTATGAAATCGGTATCAATTTTGCTAACGTTGACGTTACCAAAGAGCCTATTCCAGTTGTGCCAACAATTCACTATCAGATGGGCGGTATTCCTACCAACATCAATGGTCAAGTTGTTGTACCTGGGAATGGAAAACATAACGAGATCGTTAACGGCCTCTATGCAATCGGCGAGTGCTCTTGCGTATCTGTTCATGGTGCAAACCGTTTGGGTACAAACTCATTGCTGGATTTGCTGGTGTTTGGTCGTGCTGCCGGCAATCACATTGTTGCTATGGACCTCAAGAACCGTGAGTTCAAGCCATTGCCTGCCAATGCTGGTGAGCAAACGATGGCTCGTATTGCTGCTCTTGATAACTCGACTTCAGGTGAGTATGCACAAGACGTTGCGAACGACATTCGTAAAACCATGCAGAAATATGCTGGTGTATTCCGCAATCAGGAATTGATGGACGAAGGTGTTCGTCAAATGGCGAAACTGACTGAGCGCGCTAAACACTTGTGGCTCAAAGACAAGTCAGAGATTTTCAATACGGCACGTATCGAAGCTTTGGAAGTTGCTAACTTAATTGAAGCTGCAAACGCAACCATGATCTCAGCAGCTGCTCGTACTGAAAGTCGCGGTGCGCACTCGCATGATGATCATCAAGAGCGCGATGATGCGAACTGGATGAAGCACACGCTTTGGTATAGCGAAGGCAATCGCTTGGATTACAAGCCGGTTGTTCTGAAGCCATTGACTGTTGAGTCTTTCCCACCTAAAGAACGTACTTTCTAAGCGAAGAGAAATTAAAAATGAGTGATATTCGTATATTTGAAATTTACCGCTACGATCCAGATGTCGATGCAGCTCCTCGCATGGAACGTTATGAGCTTGAATTGACTGGTGAGCGTATGTTGTTAGACGCTTTGATTTCTCTCAAGAAACAAGACGAAACAATTTCTTATCGTCGTTCATGCCGTGAAGGTGTTTGTGGCTCTGATGCGATGAACATTAACGGTAAGAATGGTTTGGCTTGCTTAACCAATATGTTGACCTTGCCTAAAGTCATCACATTGCGCCCATTACCTGGCTTACCAGTCGTGCGTGATTTGATTGTGGATATGACCTTGTTCTTCAAGCAGTATCTATCTATCAAGCCTTACTTGGTAAATGACAATCCATTCCCTGAGAAAGAGCGCCTCCAGAGTCCTGAAGAGCGTGAAGAATTGAATGGTTTGTATGAGTGCATCTTGTGCGCATCATGCTCAACCTCATGCCCATCTTTCTGGTGGAATCCAGATAAGTTCGTTGGCCCAGCAGGTTTGTTGCAGGCATATCGTTTCATTGCCGATAGTCGTGATGAAGATACTGCAGCGCGCTTGGATAACCTGGAAGATCCGTATCGCCTGTTCCGTTGCCATACCATCATGAACTGCGTGGACGTTTGTCCTAAGCATTTGAATCCGACCAAAGCAATTGGAAAGATTAAGGAACTGATGGTGCGTAGGGCGGTATGACCCTCACTAATGCAGAGTTATATCGCTTAAAGAGTGATGCCCGCAGGGGTTTGCTTGAAAACGATTTAATTCTGCAGCGTTTTTTTGAGCGCCACGGCTCTCAACTCAATGCGGAAGATGGAAAAGTATTAAGCCAGTTGCTAGCTCTAGAAGACAATGACCTGATGGATTTACTAATCGGTCGCAAGGATTCAGTAGCTTCATTGGAAAAAGAATCACAAGAAGCAGCCTTTAAGGCTGTTTTACAAAAGCTGAGACAGAAGTAATTTAGGCTTTTGCTTGCAACAGTAGTAAAGACGCATGATCAATAGTGTATTAATCATCAATTTGAATGACTAAGGATTAGAAATGATTGAATCGGACATCAAGGCAAAATTATCTTTTTCAGACGGTACACCAGATATCGACTTGCCAATTTATAAAGGCACGATTGGTCCTGATGTAATTGATATTCGTAAGCTTTACGGTCAAACCGGAAAGTTCACCTACGATTCAGGTTTTTTATCCACAGCTTCTTGTAATAGCAAAATCACTTATATCGATGGCGATAAGGGTGAACTGCTTTACCGTGGTTATCCAATCGAAGATCTTGCGCATAACTGCGACTTCTTAGAGGTTTGTTATCTACTGTTAAACGGTGAGCTACCAAACGCTAAACAGAAAAAAGATTTTGAAGAGATGGTCATGCATCACACGATGGTTCATGAGCAAATGCAATTTTTCTTGCGCGGCTTCCGTCGCGATGCCCATCCCATGTCCGTCTTAACTGGCTTGGTTGGTGCAATGGCTGCCTTTTATCATGATGAGATTGATTACAGCGATCCACATGCTCGTGAAGTTGCTCAAATTCGCTTAATTGCGAAGATGCCAACACTGGTTGCAATGGCTTATAAATACTCTGTAGGCCAACCTTTTATCTATCCTGATAATTCCTTATCCTACACAGCAAACTTCATGCGCATGATGTTTGCAACACCGTGTGAAGAGTACAAAGTCAATCCAGTCTTGGTGCGCGCTTTAGATCGCATCTTCACATTGCATGCTGACCATGAGCAAAACGCTTCTACATCAACAGTGCGCTTATGTGGATCGTCTGGCACAAATCCATTTGCTGCTATCTCTGCAGGTATCGCTTGTTTGTGGGGTCCTGCCCACGGTGGAGCCAATGAAGCTTGCTTGCAGATGTTGAATGAAATTCAGGCTAATGGTGGCGTAGATAATATTCATGAATTTATTGCTCAAGTAAAAGATAAGAACTCAAGCGTTCGTTTGATGGGCTTTGGTCATCGCGTTTATAAAAACTTTGACCCACGCGCAAAACTTATGCGTGAAACTTGCCATGAGGTATTAAAAGAAATGGGTCTTGAGAATGATCCATTGTTCAAGTTAGCCATGACGCTTGAGAAGATTGCCCTGGAAGACGAATACTTCGTAAGCCGTAAGCTCTATCCAAACGTTGACTTTTACTCTGGAATTGTTCAGCGCGCACTAGGCGTGCCAACTGAAATGTTCACCTGTATTTTTGCCTTAGCAAGAACAGTGGGTTGGATTGCACAGTGGGAAGAAATGATTACTGATCCTGAGTACAAGATTGGCCGTCCACGTCAGTTATATGTTGGGGAAACTTCACGTAAAGTTCCTAACATTACTGTGCGTAAATAAAAGCTTTAGAGGGTTTACATGTCACGTACGCTTTACGACAAATTGTGGGATGACCATGTCGTCTATTCCGAAGAGGATGGCACGGCCACAATTTATATAGATCGTCAGTTATTGCACGAGGTGACAAGTCCTCAAGCTTTTGAGGGGTTAAATCTTGCAGGCCGACCAGTGTGGCGCATCTCTGCCAATCTGGCGGTTTCAGATCACAATGTTCCAACAACGGACCGCTCTGAGGGCATTACAGATCCAATATCGAAGTTACAAGTAGATACGCTGGATCAAAACTGTGATGCCTTTGGTATTACTCAATACAAGATGAATGATCTGCGCCAAGGGATTGTTCACGTGATTGGGCCAGAGCAGGGTGCAACTCTGCCCGGAATGACAGTTGTCTGCGGTGATTCTCATACAAGTACGCATGGTGCATTTGGTGCATTGGCATTTGGTATTGGTACATCAGAAGTGGAGCATGTATTAGCAACGCAAACCTTGCTCATGAAAAAGAGTAAGAACATGCTGGTCAAGGTGGATGGACGCCTCCAACCTGGTTCCACTGCGAAAGATATCGTGCTAGCTGTGATCGGCAAGATTGGCACTGCTGGCGGCACTGGTTACACGATTGAGTTTGCAGGTGAAGCTATCCGCAATTTGTCTATGGAAGGTCGTATGACCCTCTGCAATATGGCAATTGAGGCTGGTGCTCGTGCTGGACTGGTGGCAGTAGATGAAACTACTATTGAATATATTCAAGGTAGACCTTATGCCCCTAAAGGTGAGGCTCTACGTCATGCCTTGCAATATTGGCGTACCTTACATTCAGATGCGGACGCCAAATTTGATGCAGTAGTGGAGTTACGCGCAGAAGAAATTGCTCCTCAAGTCACTTGGGGCACTTCGCCAGAAATGGTTCTAGCTATTAGCGATCGAGTTCCTGATCCGGAAAAAGAGCGTGACGCAAACAAGCGTTCTGCAATGGAACGTGCGCTGGAGTACATGGGTCTTGTTCCAAATACTCCGCTTAGCAATATTTCAATTGATAAAGTTTTTATCGGGTCTTGCACCAACAGTCGTATTGAAGATATCCGTGCCGCGGCCAAGGTAGTTGATCGCCTTGGGAAGAAAGTAGCTGCTAATGTCAAATTAGCCTTGGTCGTTCCTGGTTCTGGCTTAGTAAAGGCTCAGGCTGAGCGTGAAGGCTTAGATCGGGTTTTTAAAGCTGCGGGCTTTGAGTGGCGTGAGCCAGGTTGCTCTATGTGCTTGGCAATGAATGCTGATCGTTTGGAGCCAGGTGAGCGTTGCGCCTCAACCTCTAATCGAAATTTTGAAGGTCGCCAGGGCAATGGCGGTAGAACCCATTTAGTTAGTCCTGCAATGGCTGCTGCTGCTGCTATTGAAGGCCACTTCGTTGATGTTCGTAAAATTTCTTAAGGAAATACAGTGTTTAAATGGTCTTCTTTCACAATGATTAAAAAGTTAACTATCGTTGCTATTGCGGGAATCATTCTTTCTGCTTGTGCAAATACGATGGAGGGTGTTGGTAAAGATTTGCAAACTATGGGCAACTCCATGGGTGGGAGCAAAAATTCCAACACATCCAATCAGTCCCAAACTCAGGGGAAAGATGTTGTTGTGACGCCAGTCAAGTAAGCGCGCAGTCGATATTTAGCAAAAGATCATTATGGAAAAATTTACGGTATATAAAGGCTTGGTTGCTCCGCTCAATCGCGAGAATGTCGATACCGATGCCATCATCCCTAAGCAGTTCTTAAAGTCGATTAAGAAAACGGGCTTTGGTCAGAACCTATTTGATGAGTGGCGCTATTTAGACCATGGTGAACCTGGACAAGATTGTAGCACACGCCCGATTAATCCAGATTTTGTTCTAAACCAGCCGCGCTATAAAGATGCCGGAATTTTACTGGCCCGCAAGAATTTCGGCTGTGGCAGCTCTCGCGAGCATGCACCTTGGGCTCTGGGCCAGTATGGCTTCAGAGCGGTGATTGCCCCTAGCTTTGCGGATATTTTCTACAATAATTGCTTTAAAAATGGTCTTTTGCCAATAGTGCTTACAGAGCTCCAGGTTGATCATCTATTTAATGAAACACTTGCTTTTGCTGGTTATCAGCTCACTATTGATTTAGATGCTCAGCAAGTAATTGCGCCCGATGGCACTGCCTATAGCTTTGATGTAGCCCCATTCAGGAAGCATTGCCTTCTGAACGGCTTAGACGATATTGGCTTAACCCTTCAACATGCAGATAAAATCAAGGCTTACGAGGCTGAGCGCATCCTGAAAATGCCTTGGCTTGCGACGCAACTGCCGTAGTTTTTATTCAGTTAAAGGCCTTTCATGAAAATTGCAGTCCTACCGGGCGATGGTATCGGCCCGGAAATTGTTGCTGAAGCCGTTAAGGTTTTAAACGCGCTTGGTCCTAAATTCGACCTCGAGACGGCCCCCGTTGGCGGCGCCGCATATGATCTGGCCGGTCATCCACTCCCTCCCGCAACTTTAGAGCTTGCTAAAAAAGCAGACGCTATTTTGTTTGGTGCTGTTGGTGACTGGAAATACGACACGCTGGCTCGCGAACTGCGTCCAGAGCAAGCAATCCTCGGATTGCGTAAGCATTTAGAGTTGTTTGCCAATTTCAGGCCAGCTATTTGTTACAAGGAGCTAACTGCTGCCTCCAGTCTTAAGCCTGAAATTGTGAGCGGCCTCGATATCTTGATTATTCGTGAGCTCAATGGTGATATCTACTTTGGTCAGCCTCGCGGCATTCGCACTTCTGAGCTTCCTTTATTTAAGGGTGCACGTGAAGGTTACGACATGATGCATTACAGCGAGCCAGAAGTGGAGCGTATTGGTCGAGTTGCTTTTGAGGCTGCACGTAAACGCGGTAAAAAAGTATGTAGCGTTGATAAGGCGAATGTTCTTGAGACATCACAGCTCTGGCGGGATGTCATGATTCGTGTTGGCAAAGAATATCCAGATGTAGAGTTATCACACATGTATGTTGATAACGCAGCAATGCAGTTAGTCAAGGCACCCAAAGCGTTTGACGTAGTCGTTACGGGCAACTTGTTTGGCGACATTCTCTCTGACGAAGCTTCGATGTTAACCGGCTCGATTGGGATGTTGCCATCAGCTTCATTAGATAAAAATAATAAAGGCCTGTATGAGCCTAGCCATGGCTCAGCGCCAGATATTGCCGGCAAAGGGATTGCTAATCCATTGGCAACAATTCTGTCTGCTGCGATGATGCTGCGCTACTCCCTGGGTATGCCATCCGAAGCTGATCGTATCGAAGCGGCAGTACAAAAGGTTTTATCACTGGGATTGCGAACTGCTGACATTTTTACAGAAGGTACAAAAAAGGTATCCACTGTGGAAATGGGCGATGCGGTTGTAGCCGCTCTTTCATAATCATTGTCACATTACATATACATTCAATAGATCATTCATCATGGCAAATACAAAAACACCATTAGTAGGCTTAGTAGGCTGGCGCGGTATGGTCGGTAGCGTCCTTATGGAGAGAATGCTGGCTGAAAAAGATTTTGATCTGATTGAACCTGTATTTTTCAGTACTAGTCAGGCAGGCGGTGAAGTACCGCTCTTGAATGGTCAGAAGGTGACCAAGAGCGAGAATGTGTTGCTCAACGCAAATGACATCAAAGCACTTTCTCGTTGCGACATCATTTTGACTTGCCAGGGCGGTGACTACACCAATGAAATTTTTCCTCAGCTACGTGCTGCCGGTTGGCAAGGCCACTGGATTGATGCAGCTAGCGCATTGCGCATGAAAGACGATGCAGTCTTAATTTTGGATCCTGTGAATCGACCTGTAATTGATAAAGCATTGGCTGCTGGCGGAAAAAATTGGATTGGTAGTAACTGCACAGTTAGCTTAATGATGATGGCGATGGGTGGCTTGGTGAAGGCCGATATGGTTGAGTGGATTAGCGCTATGACATATCAGGCGGCTTCTGGTGCTGGCGCTCAAAACATGCGTGAGTTGTTGTTGCAAATGGGCGCCTTACGCGACAGCGTAGCAACTGAATTAGCTGATCCGTCTTCGTGGATCTTAGATATTGATCGCAAAGTTACCGATACTTTGCGATCTCCGGATTTTCCGAAGAAAAACTTCCGCAATACGCCTCTAGCCGGTAGCTTGATTCCCTGGATTGATGTCCCGGTAGAGAATGGTCAAACTAAAGAAGAGTGGAAGGGCGGCGCTGAGTTTAATAAGATCCTGGGCCGACCTGCATTTAGATCTCCTGGAAGCATTCCAATTGACGGTTTATGTGTTCGTGTTGGCGCTATGCGTTGCCACTCCCAAGGTCTCACTGTCAAACTTAAAAAAGATATTCCCTTAAAGGAAATCGAAGCTATCTTAGCTAACGATAATCAATGGGTTAAGGTAATTCCAAACGACCGCGAGACTACTGAGCGTGAATTATCTCCAGCAGCAATTAGCGGTACCTTGACAGTTCCTATTGGCCGCTTGCATAAGATGGCAATGGGTCCAGAGTATCTTGGTGCTTTTACAGTTGGCGATCAACTCTTATGGGGCGCCGCTGAGCCATTACGTCGGATGTTAAGAATTCTATTGGATAACAATGCTTAAGGCTCAGATGCTCAAACTTCTCTTTGCTGGATTTATTGGCATTGCGCTTTCCACTAGTGCCTTTGCTATTTCATTAGGCAAAGCTAATTTAGTATCTAGCCCTGGCCAAACCCTTCGTATTGAGGTGCCAATCGAGTTGGCGCCCGACGAGCAAAATCTCTTATCGACTTTATCAGCCTCTATACCGCCTGTAAGTGCTTATGAGCGACTGGGTATTTCATCCAAAATTTTAGACTTCAATGCTCAAGTCATGGTCTATCGATCAAAAGACGAGCGTTTGATGGTTCTGGTTGAAACAGTTAAACCAGTGCCTGTTACTGAAGATATCTTTGTTGATTTATTGCTGACCTTAAATTGGTCGTCAGGATCGATCACCAGAATATTCACGTTTGTAAATGGAACTATTCCTAAGTTCATTGTTGAGCCGGGACAAACACTTTCTTCCATCGCCTCACAGATGGATCCAGATCGGCCGGAATTTACGCTTGATCAAAAAATGATGGCTTTATATCAAGCCAATCCAGATGCATTTGCTGGCGGTAATATTAATCGTTTACGCGCTGGTTCTGAGCTCCTGATTCCTAATCCCGAGACGGTGCAGGCGATTGATTCAAAGGAGGCTCAAAAGTTTGTTGATTCTGCTGCTCAACAATGGTCTGAGAAAAAGAATGATTCAGCCAGTGTTGAAGTGAGCGCGGATGAGGCGGTTAATCCGGCTAATCGTTTAAAGATTGGCTCTAGTGGCGATGCCGATGCTGATGCCAAGCGCATCACTGAAGAAATAGTAGCCCAAGAAAAAATCTTGGAACAAACTAACGCTAGAGTAGTGGAGTTAGAGAAAAATATTGCTGACTTAAAGAAATTATTAGATCAATCTCAGGGCGCTACGGAAGTTATTGAGGTTAAAAAAAGTGGATTTAATGTCAAAGCAGCTGTTCTGGGTCTCATTGGCCTAGTTCTAGCGGCCGCTCTCTTTATTTGGTTCTTTATGAGCCAGTCACGTAAAAATGCTTCACCTGGAATTCCAGCTCGTGAGTACCCCTATGAAAGCGAGCAGACAGAATCCATACTGCCAGTTCATCATAAAACTGAACATACCCCTCATGAGCATCATCATGAGGGCATGTCTGATAAAGCTAAGGCGCTCTTTGGAAGTATTAACCTAGATCTACCTGTCGCTAAACCTACTACCTCAGATTTAACGCCTGATGAACTGAGGGTACGTTTGAATCTTGCCCGTGCTTACATCACTATTGAGGATTTTTCAGCCGCCAAGAAATCTCTAGAAGAGATTGTTCGTATTGGCACTTCAATCGACCCTGAAATTGTGGTTGAAGCCAAGGGTATGTTGGTCGAGATTTCAAATAGTAATAGCTAAATTCTTTGATGCGTATTGCCCTCGGACTTCAGTATGACGGCAGCCCTTATTCAGGTTGGCAGTCACAAGTAGGTCAGAATACAATTCAAGATGAATTAGAAAAGGCGATTTCTGCATTTGTTGGGATAGATGCATCGAAATCCAATCCTATTCGTGTAATTACGGCGGGCAGAACAGATGCTGGCGTTCATGCCTTAGGTCAGGTGGTGCACTTTGATGTTGAGGTGGAGCGAGAAAACTGGTCGTGGGTGAGGGGGGTAAATACCTTCCTGCCTGCATCGATTGTGGTCAATTGGGCTCAAGTTGTCACTGAAGAATTCAGTGCTCGTTATTCTGCACATGAGCGAACCTATATTTATGCATTGCATGCTGGACCATGTCGATCTCCAATGGCGGCAGATCGGGCTGGTTATGTCATGTTGCCCCCGGATCGCTGGTTTGATGTTGAGGCCATGAAGCTGGCTGGTGAGTGTTTAATAGGTGAGCATGACTTCACCTCATTTCGCTCTTCAGAGTGCCAAAGTAAGACCCCAGTAAAGACCATGTATTCCATCGAAATCTTTTCGAATGAACCTTGGCTCTATTTCAAGATCAAAGGAAATGCTTTCTTGCATCACATGGTGCGTAATTTAGTTGGTAGCTTTGTTCAAATCGGCGTTGGTAAGCAAAAAGCAGGGTGGATGGCAGAAGTTCTAGAGGCAAAAGACCGCAGTATTGCGGCGCCTACGTTTTCTCCAGCTGGACTCTATTTGACTCAAATTGCCTACCCCGATGAGTTTCAGATTCCTAAGCCTTGGCTGGCTAATTCTTGGTTGCCTAAGGCGGTTTATGCTTAAGCAGGTCATTATTTACTCAAGGCCTTATCATTTCCCATATGGGCTTACTCACTAACTCTCCCGGACGCACTAGAGTCAAAATCTGCGGTTTAAAGACGCCTTCGGATGTCGATGCTGCTGTTGTTGCTGGTGTAGACGCTGTCGGCTTTGTTTTTTACCCGCCCAGTCCAAGAGCCGTTACCCCCAATATTGCTGCTGCATTAATTTCCAGGCTTCCAGCTGGGGTTGATGCTGTCGGATTAGTCGTAAATGCCTCAGATGCCGAATTTGAGGCTATTAGGGCCGCTGCCCCCATCACTTTATGGCAGTTTCATGGGGATGAGTCTCCGCAGGAGTGTCAGCGCCTAGCAGCAGGCCAACCCTGGATGAAGGCTGCGCGCGTTGGAGCTGGCTTCGCATTTGATAATTTTTCCCTACAATATAGGCAAGCAAATGCCTTTTTGCTCGATGCGCTCGTTGAGGGCTATGGAGGAGGAGGCGTTCCTTTTGATTGGTCAGGAATTCCGCAAGCATGGATAAGCGCAAACGCGCCTCAGGTCGTTTTGAGTGGTGGATTGAACGTTCACAACGTGGGCGAAGCTATTGCTCGTCTTCATCCTTGCGCGGTTGACGTCTCTAGCGGCGTTGAAATCAGCAAGGGTGTAAAAGATCACGCCTTGATGAAAGAGTTTATCGAGGCAGTGCGAGCGGCAGACGCAAGCACATTGCCCTAACTATTTGCTGTAACTAATCAAAAGAGGTATTTATGTACGATAAGCCAGATGCACGTGGACACTTCGGTCCTTACGGTGGCGTATTTGTTTCTGAGACGCTGATGTTTGCTTTGGATGAACTTAAGGCGGCATATGCTAAATATCAAAATGATCCTGAATTCTTAGAAGAGTTTCATTACGAGCTCAAGCATTTTGTAGGGCGTCCTTCACCGGTCTATCACGCTAAGCGTTGGAGCGAAATGTTGGGTGGTGCGCAGATTTATCTGAAGCGCGAGGATCTTAATCACACTGGCGCTCACAAAATTAATAATGTGATTGGCCAAGCCATGCTAGCCAAGCGTATGGGTAAGCCACGCATTATTGCGGAAACGGGAGCGGGGCAGCACGGTGTCGCAACTGCAACGATTTGTGCGCGCTTTGGTTTGGATTGCACTGTGTATCAAGGATCCGTGGACGTCGCTCGTCAAGCTCAAAACGTATTTCGTATGAAGTTGCTAGGCGCAAAAGTTGTGCCTGTTGAATCTGGAACAAAGACACTCAAAGATGCGCTGAATGAAGCGATGCGAGATTGGGTGACAAATGTAGAAGATACCTTCTACATCATTGGTACTGTTGCTGGGCCTCATCCTTATCCGATGATGGTCAGAGATTTTCAGAGTGTGATTGGTGAAGAGTGCAAGGTGCAGATGCCTGAAATGACTGGGCGTCAGCCTGACTATGTCATGGCATGTGTTGGTGGTGGCTCCAATGCCATGGGTATTTTCTATCCCTATATTGACTACCCAGAAGTGAAGCTAGTTGGTGTAGAAGCGGCGGGCCATGGCTTAAATAGCGGCCTTCACTCTGCAGCACTTTGCGTGGGTAAGCCAGGTGTATTGCATGGCAATCGTACATACCTACTGCAAGATGAGAATGGTCAGATTTCTGAAACCCATTCAGTTTCTGCTGGTATGGATTATCCCGGTGTTGGTCCAGAGCATGCCTGGTTAAAAGATTCTGGTCGTGCTGACTACGTGGCAGTGACCGATGAAGAAGCCTTGAAAGCATTTCATGATTGCTGTCGCATCGAAGGCATCATTCCTGCTTTAGAGTCCTCTCATGCTATTGCTTATGCATGCAAGCTGGCGCCAACTTTATCTAAAGATAAAACGATCCTAGTGAACTTATCTGGTCGTGGTGATAAAGACATGCATACCGTTGCACAAGCTACCGGCTCTGAGGGTTAGTATAAATCCATTACGATCACCTATAAAAATAATAAACACGAATTGTCATGTCAAAAATTTCCGCTCTCTTTAACGAACTAAAAGCTACTGGAAAAAAAGGGCTGATTCCTTTTATTACAGCAGGCGACCCTGACCCAAAACTTACTGTTGACTTGATGCATGCATTAGTTCGTGGTGGTGCTGATGTGATTGAACTCGGCGTTCCCTTTTCCGATCCAATGGCGGATGGTCCAGTGATTCAGCGCTCGTCTGAAAGAGCGCTTACTCAAGGCGTCACTTTGCATGGTTGCTTAGAAATGGTGAAAGAATTTCGTAAGCTTGATACCAATACTCCAGTGGTGTTGATGGGCTATGCCAATCCAGTGGAGCAAATGGGTTCGGAGCGATTTGCAGCGGAGGCGAAATCTGCTGGTGTTGATGGTGTCTTGGTTGTGGATTACCCACCTGAAGAGTGCGTTGATTTTGCTGCCAGCATGAAAGTAGCAGGAGTTGACCCCATCTTTCTATTGGCTCCAACATCATCACCAGAACGAATAAAGGATGCCGCCAAAATAGCTTCTGGTTATATCTATTACGTATCCATGCGGGGTGTTACAGGCGCGTCCCACCTCAATACCCAAGATGTGGCCAGTATTATTCCCAAAATCCGTGAAGCCACTTCCATTCCGATTGCGGTAGGTTTTGGTATCAATGACGCTGAAAGTGCCCGCGCAGTGTCAAAAACAGCAGATGCAGTGGTTATTGGAAGTCGAATTATTCGGCTTTTAGAGGATTCTGCCCCCGGCCAAGCGGTACAATCACTCGAAACATTCATACGTGAAATTCGCGTCGCTTTAGATAGTTAATGCACTGGATAGTTAAAAACTGATGAGCTGGATCGATAAATTACTACCCCCACAAATCCAACATACGGATCCTGCAAATCGCAAATCTGTTCCTGAAGGACTTTGGGTTAAGTGCCCCAGCTGCGAAACTGTCCTTTACAGCACAGATATTGAAGCTAATTTATCGGTTTGCCCAAAATGTAGTCATCACATGCGCATCGGCGCGCGTCAGCGCCTTGATAGTCTTTTGGATCCAAAAGGACGCTATGAGATTGGTGCTGACATTTACCCAACCGATCCGCTTAAATTTAAAGATTCTAAAAAATACCCAGATCGCCTAAAAGAGGCAAGTGACGCCTCCGGTGAGTCCGAGGCCTTGATTGTGCTTGGCGGCAAAATTGAAAGTATTCCAGTTGTAGCTGCATGCTTTGAGTTTCAATATATGGGTGGCTCGATGGGTTCAGTTGTTGGTGAGCGTTTTGCCCGTGGCGTGCAAGAAGCCATCGCTAAAAAGTGTGCATTTATCTGCATAACAGCTACCGGTGGTGCGCGTATGCAGGAAAGTTTGCTCTCTCTTTTTCAGATGGCTAAGACCAACTCCATGTTGACCTTACTTTCTAAAAAAGGTTTGCCTTACATCAGCGTTTTGACAGATCCAACTATGGGCGGAATCTCTGCTAGCTTCGCCTTTATGGGTGACGTAGTGATGGCTGAGCCCAAAGCCTTGATTGGGTTTGCAGGTCCGCGTGTTATTGAACAAACTGTTCGTGAAAAATTACCAGAAGGCTTTCAGCGTTCTGAGTTCTTATTGCAAAAGGGTGGCATTGACATGATTGTCGATCGTCGCCAAATGCGCGGTGAAATCGCTCGTCTCTTGGCATTGCTCCAGCAGCTTCCTGAGCCTGCGATTGCGGGTAGCGCAGCTGTATAAAGCGCTTGAGTTCAGCACACCAATCCCCCATTCTGTTTTCTAGCCTAACGGCTTGGCTTAGTCACCTCGAAACAGCCCACCCAGTCGGTATCGACATGGGTCTAGATCGGATTAATCGAGTTAAAGAAGCTTTGGGCTTGCACTTTGATTGTCCTGTGATCACTGTTGCTGGGACAAACGGCAAGGGCTCAACTTGCGCCTATCTTGAGAGTATCTTGCTGGCCTCTGGCTATAGAGTGGGTTGCCATATGTCTCCTCACTTACTGGTCTTTAACGAGCGCGCTCGAGTCAATGGTGAGGAGGTTAAAGATGATCTCTTGCTAGAGCATTTTGCCGCCGTTGAGAAAGCGCGCGTCAGCTTAGTGAATGCTCCAACGCTAACGTATTTTGAATTCACTACCTTGGCAATCATGCATTTATTTTCTAAGGCAAATTTAGATGCTGTTGTTCTTGAGGTTGGCATGGGTGGTCGTTTAGATGCCGTAAATATTGTGGATGCAGATTGCGCGATCGTCACTAGTATTGATATTGATCACGCTGATTTTTTAGGCGGTACACGTGAGGCAATTGGCCTTGAGAAGGCTGGTGTTTTCCGTGCAGGAGCAATTGCAGTCTGTGGTGATCCTGTACCCCCTCAATCCTTGATTGATTATGCTGAAAAACTCGGCTGCGATTTATGGCTTCAGGGTCGTGATTACAATTTTCAGGGCGATAAGCAACAGTGGGGTTGGGCAGGGCGTCAAAAACGCTTTAGCGGTTTAGGCTATCCCGCTTTGCGAGGCGCCAATCAAATCCTCAATGCCTCTGCTGTGATTGCCGCCTTGATGGCCTTACATCTACGTTTACCGGTGAGTGCTCAAGATATCCGGAATGGATTTGCTCTAGTAGAACTACCCGGTCGTTTCCAGGTACTTCCAGGCCAGCCAACTGTAGTTTTGGATGTCGCTCATAATCCCCATGCGGCAGCCACTTTAGGGCAAGGCCTCGATAAGATGGGCTATCACCCCTATACCTATGCCATTTTTGGTGCAATGGCGGATAAGGATATTGCCGGCGTGATCAAGCCTTTGCTCAGCAGTGTGGACTTCTGGTTCTGCACGGATTTGCCAACCCCTCGTGCTGCTAGCGCTTCAGCCTTATCTGAGAAGCTGGTTGAACTGGGTGTAGCAGTTAAAAATGGGGCAGATGGCGGAATTGAGTGTTTCCCAGACCCTGCTGCAGCGTATCAAAAAGCGCTTTCTAAGGCAGGTGAGGGTGATAGAATTGTCATCTTCGGATCCTTCTATACCGTTGCCGGCGTAATGGCATATCGAAATAACCAGGCCCATTGATCCATGATTCGTTTACCGAAGCTTTTTAAGCGAAACTCTGAGACTGAAGACCTTGATCGAGGTTCAGCAAGGGGTCGCCGCACCATCAATACATCAGCCCCCCGCAGTTTTCAGCGTGCTCAAGAAAATGAAGAGCTTGCCCTTACCGAAGATCCCGAACAACAACGTGCTCGCCATCGCCTGATTGGTGCATCTGTTCTAGTCCTGATCGCAGTGGTTGGTCTGCCTCGCATCCTAGATAACAAACCCAAGTCTGTGAATAACGATATTGCTGTGAATATCGTGACTAGTTTGCCTGCCCCCAATGCTGCAATGCCTGCTAGCGATGAAAAGGTAAAGGCAGCAGTACCAGCGATTGAAGCACCAGTAAAAGAAAAAGAAGTTATTCCAGTCAAGGAGCCGGTGGCAACAACTTCAACTCAAGTGAAGCCAGATGCCAAGGCGCCATCCACGAGCAAGGCTAACTCAATTGGTTTGGCTGCTGGGGAAGAAGTGGTTGTAGCCCCAAGTACCGCTACCAAGTCAAAAGCCGAAGAATTTCCGAAAAAAGCTGGGGCCGGTAAGTACGTTATTCAGATTGGCGCCTTTGCTTCTGAAGAGCGTGCAAATGGCTGGATTACTAAGATGAAGGATCAAAAGATCCCCAATTACGTCATTAATAAAACCGGTGCAGATGGTGTGAAGCTTTATGTTCTCAGAGCGGGTCCTTTTACTGATAAGGATGCAGCTGAAGCTGCAGAGAAGAAAGTTAAATCTATGGGCCTATCTCCAAGGCTAGTTGAGGTCGGAGCGCCTTAATGGAATATTTATCCACCTTAAAGTTAACTACGGTGGATTACTTCACCCTGGTTGTGCTGCTAGTCTCTGCATTGGTGGGGATTTCACGTGGCTTATTTAAAGAAGTTTTAGCCTTGGCATCTTGGTTTGTTGCAGCCTGGGTAGCCTATCACTACACCAATTATCTTTCTGTTGAATGGTTATCCACTTTTCATATGGATGAACTACTTAGTTTGGGTGTGAGCTTCCTTATTCTATTTATTCTGACTTTGATTGTGTGTGGCTTAGTCGGTAATGTGATTCAAAAGATTATCTTGTCTGCTGGATTGAGCATGACGGACCGTTTTCTTGGGCTGGTGTTTGGTTTAGCACGTGGTGCTGTGGTTGTGGTTGTGTTGGCAACCTTAGCGGCTTTAACACCAATACCTCAAAGCGTAGCTTGGCAGAAAGCAATTACTCGACCAGCTATCGATATGGCTACCAGTTTAATAAAAGGCTGGTTACCATCCGACTGGGCAAAACAATTGGGCAGTTCTATGCCTAAAATTACACCCACCGTTACACCATCTTTAACCATAGGGATCTAGGCTTATGTGCGGCGTTGTTGGAACAGTTTCCCACTCCCCAGTTAATCAGCTGATATACGATGCTTTGTTGCTCTTGCAACATCGCGGTCAAGATGCTGCAGGTATGGCAACGATGAATGGCAACTCATTCACGATGCATAAAGCAAATGGTTTAGTTCGGGATGTATTTAGAACTCGCAATATGCGTAGCTTAGTTGGTAATGCTGGCATCGGCCAAGTTCGCTATCCAACCGCTGGCTCCGCTAGTAGCGAAGAAGAGGCACAACCTTTTTACGTTAGCGCGCCATATGGAATTATCTTGGCTCACAACGGCAATCTCACCAATGCGGCTAGCCTTCGTGTAGAGATGGCTTATCGTGATCGTCGCCATATCAATACCAGTTCTGATACTGAAGTGCTGCTAAACGTTTTGGCTGACGAACTTCAAAAAGAGACTAATAGCGTAGCGCTGGACGAAGGTGCAATGTTTAATGCGATTACTGAGGTAACTAAGCGCGTTAAGGGCTCTTATGCGGTTGTTTCTTTGATTGCTGGCTATGGCTTATTAGCGTTTCGGGATCCATTTGGCATTCGTCCATTGTGTATTGGTCGCATTGATACGCCTAAGGGTCCAGAGTGGATGATTGCTTCTGAGTCTGTTGCTCTTGATGGTCTTGGCTTTACTTTTGTACGTGACGTCAATCCAGGTGAAGCAATCTATATTGATTTAGATGGCAATTTCTATTCCCGTCAATGTGTTGCTGACGCAGTTTTGACACCTTGTATTTTCGAGTATGTCTATATGGCGCGTCCAGACTCAACGATTGATGGCGTTACTGTTTATAACGTACGTATGCGCATGGGCGACTATCTTGCCGAAAAGATTCGTAAAGAAACTATTCCGGGTGAGATTGATGTTGTCATGCCGATTCCAGACTCTAGTCGTCCGGCGGCAATGCAAGTTGCTAAACGCCTGGGTGTTGATTACCGCGAAGGATTCTTTAAGAATCGTTACATTGGTAGAACCTTCATCATGCCAGGTCAAGCGGTTCGCAAGAAATCGGTTCGCCAAAAACTAAATGCAATGCGGATTGAATTTAAAGATAAAACCGTGTTGATTGTGGATGACTCAATCGTTCGTGGCACCACCTCATTTGAGATAGTGCAGATGGCGCGGGAGTCTGGTGCTAAGAAAGTGATCTTTGCTTCTGCCGCGCCTCCTGTCCGCTTCCCGAATGTCTACGGAATTGATATGCCAACTCGGAGTGAGCTGGTTGCCTACGGTCGCACCGACGAAGAGATTAATAAGATGATTGGCGCAGATCAACTGATTTACCAAAGTGTTGAGGATATGAAGCAGGCAGTTAAAGATATCAATCCCAATATCCAACACTTCGAAGCCTCTTGTTTTGATGGGCACTATATAACTGGCGACATCAATGAATCTTATTTAGATGCGTTAGAGGCAGCTCGTAATACCTCTGAGGCTAAGGCTGATCGTCAACGCGATTCAAGCGATTTTGCACGCTCACAACTTCACCTGCATTTGGCTACCGAAGACTAAAAACAACGACAGAATTCCTCAGATACTACTGTCTGAGGCAAATCTGCAATTCGGTGTCAAAATAGCGGTATGAAGAGCAAAACTACCCGCAAAAAACCCGATTTCTCAAAACTTGCGCTAGAGACCCTTGCGGTTCGCGCTGGTACTCGCCGCACAGCTGAATACCAAGAGCATTCAGAGGCGATGTTTCTCACTTCCAGCTTTTGCTTTGATAGTGCAGAGTTGGCTGCAGATGGTTTTGCGCATGCAGACCAAGGCTTTATTTACTCACGATTTACCAATCCTACCGTCAGCATGTTCCAGGATCGATTGGCTGCGTTAGAGGGTGGTGAGGCTTGCATTGCAACCTCCTCAGGAATGGCTGCTATTTTGACAATGGCCATGTCCCATCTGCAAGCGGGTGACCATGTGGTGTGCTCTCGCTCGGTATTTGGTGCAACCATTCAATTGTTTAGTAATATTTTGGGTCGTTTTGGTATTACAACTACTTATGTGGATTTGTCAGATACCAAGGCTTGGCAGAATGCCGTCCAAGAAAACACCAAACTTTTTTATTTGGAAACACCTTCCAATCCTTTAACTGAGATTGCAGACATTAAGGCAATTTCTAAGATTGCCAAGAAGGCAAAAGCTCTCTTTGCAGTAGATAACTGTTTCTGCACGCCCGCGTTACAAAAGCCTCTCTCATTGGGTGCCGATATAGTCATCCATTCGGCAACGAAGTATTTGGATGGTCAGGGCCGCGTAGTGGGTGGCGCCATTGTTGGCAGCAATGATTTCATTATGGGTAAAGTATTTCCGTATGTTAGAACTGCTGGCCCAACACTCTCTGCGTTTAATGCCTGGGTATTTTTAAAAGGTCTTGAGACGCTCGAATTGCGCATGAAGCAGCAAAGTCAAAATGCCTTGGAAATTGCTCAATGGCTAGAGAAACAGCCTGGGGTAGAGCGCGTTTATCACCCTGGTCTGAAATCTCATCCGCAACATGCACTGGCTAAGCGTCAACAAAAAGCAGGTGGCGCTATCTTGTCCTTCACTCTTAGGGGTGGCAAAAAGGCCGCCTTCAAATTGATTAATCAAACCAAGCTTTGCTCCATTACCGCAAACTTAGGTGATACACGTACAACCATTACACACCCTGCAACAACAACACATTGCCGCGTTAGTCCAGAAGCCCGCAAGGCGGCAGGTATAACTGATGGACTCGTCCGAATTGCTGTTGGTCTTGAGAATGTGATTGATTTGAAGAATGATCTTATTGGTGGATTGAAGAAGTAACTTTAGATTTATTTAATCGCAGATTAGGAGATCCATGAGTTTTACAGATGCCACTCAGTTTTGGAATGAACGTTTTAATCGAGAAGAGTTTATCTTTGGCAAAGAGCCAAATGAATATCTTGTTGAGCAAACATCTCGATACCTAAAACCGAATGCTTCTGTGCTCTGCATCGCCGATGGAGAAGGGCGTAATGGAGTTTGGCTCGCCAAGCAAGGGATGCGTGTTACTGGTTTTGATGTTTCTGATATTGCGCTTGTTAAGGCGAAACAGTTTGCTAAAGACAACGAAGTCAATATTGAATATAGTCTTTGCGATACGGATGGGTTTGACTGGAAAACTAATTCCTATGATGCAATCATTGCTATCTTTATACAATTTGCTGATCCAGAAATGCGAGTTAGGATTTTTAAGCAAGTACATCAGACTTTGAAACCCGGCGGTATATTTATTCTCCAGGGCTACACGCCCAAGCAGCTGGAGTACAAGACTGGTGGCCCATCTTTAATCGAGCACCTCTATACCGAAGAGATGATTCGTAAACTTAGCTACGACTTTGAAATCCTAGATCTTCAGTGCTACGAAAAAGAATTATCTGAAGGTGCTAGACATACTGGCATGTCAGCTTTACTCGGCATGGTTGCCAAAAAAATCGCATGAAAACCATCGAGATCAAAAGTGCTTGGCAAGGCAACAGCGACTGTAATGCTTGCTCTATCAGAAGCTCTGCACTCTTTGCTGAATTAAATGAAGATGATTTTTCCAAAATACATGAGCCAATTGATGACCTTCGATTTGAGTCGCATTCGGGAATTTACAACCAGGGCGAAGCTGCTGATTTCCTGTACACCTTGAGGGATGGGTATATCAAGTTACTTCATATTAATTCAGATGGATCTGGAAGAATTGTCCGCTTAGTAGTTCCTGGAGATCTATTTGGTATGGAGGCGCTCTTAGGTGACAGTTATGCCCATTCAGCAGCCGCACTATCCAATATCCATCTCTGCCGTATCCCTAAAAAAATCATCTCTTCTTTAGGCGAAGAGTCACCTCGATTGCATCGTCAGATTGTTAAGAAGTGGGGCGAAGCGCTTGCCCAATCGGAGTCTTGGTTTTCTGAAATTAATACGGGTAGGATTGAAGTACGTCTTGCGCGTTTCTTTCTCAGGACCGCTAAGGTTTCTGGTGATATGGCAGTTGCCCCATTATTTAAGAGGGAAGATATGGGTTTAATGATGGATGTGAAATTCGAGACCATCAGTAGGGCGCTTGCATCTATGGCCGATCAAGGGGTTATTTCAAATGTCACCCGCCTTAGCATTCAAATACCTAGTCTTGAGAAGCTAAAAGCCTTCTCACAAGCCAGCTCGTAAATCTGTAGACAAGAAAAAAGCTGCCGAAGCAGCTTTTTATGATGTGCTACTAGGGAAGCATTAGGCTTTCTTAGCGTAAGCAGAGCACCAGCCTTTGGCGGCAACTTGTTTTGTGCCAAATAATGAGCAGCCACCCTGTGTAGCTGAACCTTTTGCTTGCCATAATGCGCAGTTATCGCACTCTTGACCAGCTGCATATTTTGGATATTTTGCTTTATCAACAGTTGTTGCAACTGCCTTGTAACCCAAAGCAGCAGCTTGTGGATCAGTTTCAGAAACCATTGCTTGAGCTTGAACTTTACCGTTCAAAGCGATTGTGCAGGCACCAGCTGCAGACAAAATCATGAATTGGCGACGACTATTTTTCATTGAAACTCCATTATTAAAGGGATCGTGGGTAGCAATTACCGCTAGCTTCCTGGCATGATAATACTGCTAAATTCGCCATCAATAGGGGTTTCTCTGTATTAATTTACCCGTGACTTAGGGCGAAACTACAAATCTATGCATAAATGCGTATATATGCATTTAAAACGCCATTTCTGCATCCCATTACTGAAAAGAGACTTTATGAAGAAATTATTAGTTTGCTGCCTAACCCTTGTTTCGGGCTTTGTTTTGGCGCAGTCTGCACCATCTTCCAATCCAGAATTACTCCAAATTATTGATAAATCAACCAAGTTTGTTGTTAATACATCCAAGGGGCCCGTTGAAATCACCCGAGTGATGACCTCTTGCGCCAAGAATAAAGGCTGGTTACAGCCATTAATCCCAATTAAGGGTGTTGTTCCTGTAGATGAGATTGACGTGTTGAATGCATTAAATGATAAAGACGCAATTGTTGTTGATATGCGTGTTGTTGATGATCGTGTAAAGGGCACAATTCCTGGTTCTGTTGGCATTCCGTATACCGAGGTTGCGATGCGCATGGATGAACTCGGTTGCAAGAAGCCATCTGCCGGCTCCACTAAATGGGATTGCTCTAAGGCTAAAAAGGTCTATGCCTTTTGCAATGGTCCTGTTTGCCCACAAAGCCCTATGGCTATGGCAGCAATGACACGTGATGGTTTTCCAGCCAGCAAGATTTACTACTATCGCGGCGGCATGCTGGATTGGGATGCCTTAGGTTTAACTACGGTTAAGGGCGAATTTTAAATATTTTCTTGTTCGTTCTTTTACGGGGGGCTTTGCCCCCCTTTTTTTGATCTACATCAAAATGATTCGCTTATTTCATCTTGACTGTGTTGATCCTAGGTAATATTATATAAATTAATATATTATTAATACCTTAATTGAGGTGATCAAAAATGAATAAAGAAAAACTGGGTCAACCAGCTCCATACTGGAATCCCTTGCTTGCGGGCATCTTGCTCGGGATTGTTCTGTTATCCACATTTGCTTTTACCGGACATGGTTTGGGTGCTACAGGATTTACAACGCGCCTAACAGCATGGTTTGGAATGTACCTTCTGCCAGCAGCCACTAATGCCAATGAATATCTCGGAGGAATGGTTGAAGAGGGCAAGCCCTTGGATGCATGGATCACTTGGCAGGTAATTGGGGTTGCTCTAGGCGCTCTCATCTCGGCATTTTTTGCAGGAAGAATTGCAATCAAGTTAGATGGTCAGAAATTCTTAGGAGGCTCTAAGCGACCTCTAACTGCCTTATTTGGCGGAATCTTGGCTGGCTTTGGCGCTCGCATTGCTGCAGGCTGTACTAGTGGTCTCGGTTTATCTGGCGCGGCTGTTCTGAGTTTGGCTGGATTTACATTTTTAGGTACATTCTTCGCGGTTGGATTACTTGCTAGCCGCCTAATGAAAGAGGAGAAATAAGATGGGAACAATTCTTTCGGGTTTATTGATAGGTGGAGCATTTGGATTTGTGCTCGAGCGGGCTGGTTTTGGCAATCCCAACAAATTAACAGGCCAATTTCGCTTAACAGATTGGTCGGTATTTAAAGTCATGTTTACTGCAATCGTTTTTGCAGCGGTCGGACTTTTCATTCTGGAAAAGACTGGTTTCGTGGAGAGTGGCAGCCTTTTCGTTCCCCCATCATTTTTAGGTGCGGCAGCTTTGGGTGGTGCATTTGTCGGTGCCGGTTTCGCTATTGGTGGCTATTGTCCTGGCACTTCAGTAGTTGGTCTGATGTCAGGTCGCATTGATGCCGGAATCTTTCTGATTGGTTTGCTACTGGGAACAATCCTATTTGCAGGCATCTATCCAAGCATTGAATCTCTTACGACTTTGGGTGAGATAGCAAATGCAGATTCATTACCGGAGCTTTTCAACGTCTCAAGCATTTCTATAGACCTCATCATGGTGCTTGCTGCAATTGGTGTATTTATCTTGGGCGCATGGATGGAGAAGAAATCCACGGGCCCTGTCAGTTCTCAAGAAATCTAATACTTCAAAAGGAAAAATAATGTCTAAAAAATCAACAGTAGCTGCGCTTGCTTTAGCTTTAGCTGGATTGGCAGCGGCCCCTATGGCTAATGCTGCAGATGCTCCAGCAACTCCAGCTGGTGCCGAACAAAAGAACCCATGCGGACCCAAGAAGGAATCAAGCAATCCATGTGGCCCGGCTAAGAAAAAAGCAGCCAACCCATGTGGTCCAGCAAATCCTTGTGGCCCTAAAAAACGTAAATCTGCTGATTAATTTACTACCGTGCTCATTCAATCTACTCTCTGTTTGGCTGCTCAAGAAATAGCTAGCATCCAAACGCGTTACGCAAAAAAAGGTTTGACTTTAAGCCAAGCAGCGTTGTGCGGCGCGCGAGAGTTTATTGAGTGGAATCACTATCCCAAAAATGATCTCTCAGATCCCGATAGTGGATATGAGTTTTACTACCATGCACATACAGCTGATGAGATGCAAGATGGTGAGCACGGTCACTTCCATTTATTCAAGCGTAATGGAGTGGAATTCCATCACCTCATTGGCATCGCATTAAATCAGCAAGGCTTGCCAGTACGTTTATTCACTACAAACCAGTGGGTTACTGGGGAGAAGTTAATCTCCGCAGATCTGGTGCTGGATGAATTGCGTAACTTTGATATGGCAACCAAGGGTCGCTTGGGTCCGGTGTCCCGTTGGGTTAGTGCACTTACTAAGCTATTTTTTACCGATATGAAAGTATTAATAGTTGAAAGGGATCACAAAATTACTCAACTAGAAATTGACCGTGGTGACTTGAAGTCGGCTCTCAATTCAAGGGAGCACCACGTATTAACTGAAAGCAAGATTGATTTATTAGATCGACTTTCGCAATATTTATTACCTGCAAATTAATCAAGGAGTTCAAATGAAAAAGATTCAAATAGGACTAGTCGTTGCGATTACAAGTTTTATTGGATTAGTGCACGCGGTAAGTTTGCCGGGCCCATTAGTTAGCGCTGAATGGCTTGCTGCCAATCAATCAGAGGTTCAGATCTTAGAGGTTCGCGGCGATGTAGCCAGCTATACCCGTGCCCCTGAATTTGAAATTGATAAAAAAACAGGGAAGAAGTTTTTAGTTGAGGTAGGCGGCCATATTCCAGAGTCCACATTGCTTGACTTTAAAAAGGTAAGGGTTGATCGCATGATTGACGGGAAAAAGATCAAGTATCTGATTCCTGAAAAAGCAGACTTTGAAAAAATTATTCAGTCGGTGGGCATCAATTCTGACAAGCCAATTGTTTTAGTTCCTATTGCCCAAGATATTTCTGATATTGATGAAGCTTTGCGCGCGTATTGGCAATTTAAGGTTTATGGTGAGGACAATATCGCCGTATTAGATGGTGGCATGGCAGGCTGGCTTTCTGAAGGACGCGATTTTTCTGTTGCCCCATCAATTAAAACCAATGGAACATGGGTTGGTAAAGCTGAGCGTAAAGAGTTGATTGCTAACTCTGAGCAGGTTGCATTAGCTTCTAAAACAGGTAAAACTACTTTGATCGACGCACGTCAACCTGTTCAGTTTTTTGGTTTAAATAAGCGTGACTATGTAGGTGCTTACGGTCACATTGCGGGTGCAAAGGAATTGGCTCCTGAGTTATTAGCAAAGCCTACAAAAGGGGCTCTGTATTTCTGGGATAAGAATACTTACAACGCATTATTCACTTCAAACGGAATCAACCCAAAGACGCCGGCAATTAGCTATTGCAATAGCGGTCACTTAGCTGCAGGCGGTTGGTTTGTTATGTCTGAATTAGTCGGCAATAAATCAACCAAGCTTTATGACGGCTCTTTATACCTCTGGACTCTTGAAGGTCGCCCACTGGTTGGTGTTCCACTTAATTAAATAGTAGTTCACTTTTTTCAGTAATAAATTTAAACAAGGATGTAATATGAAATGCAATGTTGGTGGTATCGACCGTATCTTACGTATTGTTGCTGGCCTAGTATTGATTGGTTTGGCTGTCACAGGAACAACTGGGGCCTGGGCTTGGATTGGTGTTATTCCACTAGCCACTGGAGCCTTTAAATTTTGCCCAGCCTATCCATTATTGGGTATTAATACTGGTGCTAAAGATTCATGTAGCGATAGCAGTTCCAGCAAGTAATACTGTTTTAACTAGAACGCTTGTTAGATCAAAGTCTAGCAAGCGTTTTTGTCTTTAATAAAGCGGAGATCTAATGATCAATAAAGCGTCGCGGATCATTGATGGGTCGCAATGGCATGATGTGGATCTGATTGCCATCAAGCTCGAGATGCATTTGACTGCCGACCACCATAGATAGCCTTCTCACTTCTGCAGAAGATGCCTCCCATTCAACGGTATTTTCGCTACCTTCAATACGCAACTGAATTACGGCGATCTGACCAAGGCTGCTCATCTTCTCCACTACTGTCGGTACGCTAGTCATGGTTGGGGTGACGTGAACGCTGAGGCCGCTCTGGGGGATAACCCAAGCCACACGCACTTTAGGTGGAATTTTGCCTTTGTCGGCAACCCTAAAGAGTTGATTGCAACCATCCCAACTTAAGTTACCCGAATCGAACACACCATGAAACATATTGCTAATACCAACTAATTCAGCAACGCGAGAATTTCTTGGCCTTTGAAATAAGACCTGCGGCGCTGCAGTTTGCAGGCTAATGCCTTTGTCTATAACGGTAATCTGGTCTGCAAGTAAGTCTGCTTCACGTAAATCATGAGTGACCAATAGAATTGGGATATTCAGATCTTTTCTAAGATCTGCCAGAGTTTTATACAAACCCTGGCGGGTTGGGGCATCGATAGCTGAGAAGGGCTCATCCAGCAGCAATACTTTTGGTTGGCGTGCTAGAGCTCTGGCGAGTGCTACCCGTTGTTGTTGACCGCCAGAAAGTTGATGCGGCATTCGCTCGGCCAAATTAGAAATGCCCATTCGATCTAATAAATCCATACTGATAGTCTTGCGTTTACTTGTGGAAAGGCCAGAGTTTTGTAATGGAATCGATACGTTGTCTAAGGCATTCAAATGTGGAAATAGGGCATATTGTTGAAATAAGAATCCACATGACCGTTGTGCGGGCGCTAGGTGAAGCGCTTTAGGATTCAGGTCGTTACCTTCAAACCAGATCATCCCTTCACACTGAATAACTCCGGTAGCAGGCTTGTTTAGGCCGGCAATGGTTCTGAGAACTGAAGTTTTGCCGCTCCCGGAGGGGCCAACTAAAGCATGCAACTCACCTGGCGCACATTCAAGATTGATTTGCAGTGGATTCGGGTAGGTTTGGCTAATCTTGATTTTTAGCATTAGCTCAAGCTCCCGCGGCGACCGCGATTCTGCCCAAATACCCCATATGAAAGCGCTATACAAACAAGAGATGTACCAAGGAGCACAAGCGCGATAGCGCCAGCACCAGCAGTATCAAAGCTCTGAACCTTGTCATAAATAGCAATGGAGGCCGTTTTGGTCTCCCCGGGTATGGCTCCGCCAACCATGAGGACAACGCCGAATTCACCAAGGGTGTGGGCAAAGGTAAGGGCGGCGGCACCGGTAATACCTCGCCAAGATAGCGGCAACTCGATCAACCGAAAGATTTGCCAATCACTCAGACCGCTCACCTGAGCAGCTTCTCTGATTTCAGGATTAATAGCCTCAAATGCTCTCTGGATAGGCTGAATGGCGAAGGGGATATTGACAATTAATGAGGAAATCAGAATGCCTGTGAATGAAAATACTATTGGGGAGCCAAAAATACTGGTATTACCAAAAGAAACCAGAAAGTAATAACCTAAAACAGTGGGCGGCAGGACTAATGGAAGTGCTAGGGCAGCCTCAATCCATGGCCGACTTTTATTGAGCTTAAGCAGCCTATGGGCAACCCAGATCCCAAAGGGAAGAATTAGAGCCATAGTCCAAAAAGCAAGCTTTAGGGATAGCAGAATTGCATCAATATCCATTTTTTTGATTGTATTGCCTTTGAGGCTAGGGTATCCCACTATATAAGTGTTTGCCGCTTCGGTGTCCAATATGCATGTATACGCATATATAATCTTAGCCTGTGAATATCAAAGTAAAAGTTAAAAAAGCCACCAAAGACCTTTCTCCACAAGCCATGGAAAAGGTATTTGCTAATGTTGCTGAATATTTCAGCGTTCTTTCGGAGCCATCACGCCTGCGCATCATGTATGCAGTTTGCAGTGGCGAAAAGTCTGTTTCTGAGGTTGTTGAGTTGTGCGGCTCCAGTCAGGCCAATGTCTCTCGTCATCTTGCAGCCCTACATAAAGCCGGAATTTTACTTAGGCGTAAAGAAGGTACAACCGTTTTTTACTCTATCGCTGATAACGCAACCGTTGAAATGTGTCAGACAGTCTGCGCAAAAATTGCCGAGAGTTTGCATTAATTTTTTTTAAGAATCTATTCATCAAAGTAGAGAACACATGACCAAAAAACAAATAGAGATCAGTGCGCAAGATATCAGCGCTATCGAAAAGCCGACTAACCGTGCTCGTCTGGTTAAGGCTCCTGAGCATTTTATTTCTCAGGAACTGATTGCTGACATCAACGCCAATGGCTTGGATGAAAACCGTCGCGGCTTCTTGCGCAAGGGTTTCATGTCTGCTTTAGGTGGCGCGGCGGCAGGGCTAACAGCTCCGCTAGCGATGGCTGCAGGTGAGGGCGATCCTGCGATTCTGGAGAAGCAAGAATGGCAAACTACCCTCGGTAAGAATGTGGCAACTATGCCTTACGGTATGCCATCTATTTACGAGTCAAACTTGATTCGTCGAGAGTCTCCAGGCTTAACTCGAGTATCAGCAGCCTCAGTTGCCTTTACTCCGCTTCAAGGTTTGTTTGGAACAATCACTCCTAACGGATTGCATTTTGAGCGTCACCATCAAGGTTGGTACAACCTCAATCCTGAGACTCATCGCCTGATGGTTAATGGCTTAGTGAAAAACCCACGCGTTTTCACAATGAATGATTTGATGAGATTGCCATCAGTTTCTCGTACTCACTTTATTGAGTGCGGCGCTAATACTGGTCTTGAGTGGGGTAACGTTGCTGTACCTACTGTTCAGTACACGCACGGCATGCTTTCTTGCTGTGAGTTCACTGGCGTTCCTTTGAAGGTATTGCTTGAAGAATGTGGCGCTGACCTCAAAAAAGGCAAGTTCATGCTTGCTGAAGGTGGTGATGGTTCAGGTATGACTCGCACCATTAATCTTGAGAGTTGCTTGAATGACACCATCGTAGCTTGGGGTATGAACGGTGAGATGTTGCGCCCTGAAAATGGTTTCCCATTACGCTTGGTAGTGCCAGGTGTTCAGGGTGTTAGTTGGGTGAAATGGTTGCGCCGCCTTGAAGTGGGTGACATGCCATGGAATGCAAAAGATGAAGCGGTTCACTACATTGAACTCATGCCAGACGGTACACATCGTCAGTACGCATCGATTCAAGAATGTAAATCTGTAATCACAACTCCATCTGGTGGTCAGCAGTTACTTGACAAAGGTTTCTACAACGTCAGCGGTATGGCTTGGTCTGGTCGCGGCAAGATCCGGCGTGTTGATGTTTCGTTCGATGGTGGAAATAACTGGCGCACTGCTCGTCTAGAAACACCAATCCTAGATAAATCTATTACCCGCTTTAATATCGACTGGGTGTGGGATGGCTCACCTGCTATTTTGCAGTCGAGAGCGATGGACGATACAGGCTATATTCAGCCAACCATTAAAAAATTGCGTGATGTTCGCGGTACAAGATCGATCTATCACAACAATGCAATTCAATCCTGGAAATTAGATTCAAATGGCGAGGTCAGCAATGTACAAGTTGGATAAATTAACTGCTCGTATTGGTTTTGCGGCGCTTTTAGTTTTAGGTGCTCACAGTGCGGTTGCACAATCGGATTCTGCTAAATATCCAGGTATTGGTCGTCATGCAACGATGGCTGAAGTAGCAGCTTGGGATATTGATGTTCGTCCAGATTTCAAGGGTCTCCCAAAGGGATCTGGCTCAGTTCAAAAAGGTCAGGAAATTTGGGAAGCCAAGTGTGCAAGTTGTCACGGCACCTTCGGTGAGTCAAACGAAATCTTTACACCTATTGCTGGTGGCACCACCAAGGATGATGTAAAGACAGGTCGCGTAGCTTCATTAATTGATATGAAGCAACCCCAAAGAACAACCTTAATGAAGGTACCAACAGTATCTACATTGTGGGACTATATCTACCGCGCAATGCCGTGGAATGCCCCAAGATCTCTAACGCCTGACGATACCTACGCCCTTGTTGCATTTATTTTGAGTCTAGGCGAGATTGTTCCGGATGATTATGTGCTGAGCGATAAGAATATTGCTGAAGTCAAAATGCCGAACCGCAATGGCATGACGACTAAGCATGGTTTCTGGAGCGTTAGCGGTAAGCCTGATGTCAATGGCAGCTCATGTATGAAAAATTGTGTTCAATTCGTTCAAATCGGCTCAACCTTGCCTGATTTCGCTCGAAATGCACACGAGAACATTGCAGAGCAAAACCGTATGTACGGCCCATATCGTGGTGCAGATTCAACTAAACCACCGTTAGCTAAATTGCCTGGCGCTTCTGGTGAAGGCTTAGCCCATGCTAAGGATACGCATTCATCAGCCAAAAAAGGCCCGGCTGCTTTATTCCAGAGCGAAAATTGCTCTGCTTGCCATGCACCTAACGCTAAGCTAGTTGGCCCATCAATTGCTGATGTTGCTAAGAAGTATGAGGGTCAGAGTGGTGCGCTTGAGAAGCTAATGACCAAGGTCAAGATGGGTGGAGCGGGAGTTTGGGGTTCTATTCCAATGCCACCGCAAGCTCAGCTTTCTGATGAAGATCGCAAGACTTTAGTGACTTGGATGCTCTCTGGTGGCAAATAAAACGGCCAATTAGGTAGTAACCTGAATGTTTTAATGCAAAATAAGCAATAAATTGATAGAAGTTAAGATTAATAAAGGAGTTTTTATGAATCAGCAGCGACGCAGTTTAATGAAGTATTCAGCAGTATTTGGTCTGATGGCTTCTTCAGGCCTTATTAGTACTGCCCAAGCACAGGAGTGGAATAAAGCCGCTTTTGAAGGCAAGAGCTTGGATGACGTTTTTAAAATTTTAGGTGCTGGTAGCCCGGACAAATCTTCTGCCGTTACTCTGAACGCTCCTGATATTGCTGAAAATGGCGCGGTAGTTCCTGTTGGAATTACTACTACCCTTAAGGCTGAGCAGTTGGCGATCTTGGTTGAAAAGAACCCTAGCGCTTTAGCTGCCCAATTCTTTATTCCTGCAGGCACTGATGCGTTTGTTACAACCCGTATCAAAATGGGTCAAACATCCAATGTTTATGGCTTAGCCAAGGCTGATGGTAAGTGGCTTATGACTGTTAAAGAAGTCAAAGTAACGCTTGGTGGTTGCGGCGGTTAATCCCGAAGCAAATTCATAGACACAATTCACACATAGAATAAAAGAGGAACCAAAATGGCTGATCCAATGCGCGTAAGAGCTGCTGAAAACGGCGGTACTGTAGATGTAAAAATTTTGATGAAACACGATATGGAGTCTGGTCAGCGTAAAGACGCGTCCGGTAAAACTATTCCTCAGTGGTTTATCAGCACAATTAATGTTACCGCCAATGGTAAGAAAGTATTTACAGGCGAATTTGGTCCTGCAGTTTCTAAGGATCCATTTTTGAACTTTAAATACAAAGGCGCTAAAGGCGACAAAATTGTTGTGACTTGGAACGACAACAAAGGCGACAAACGTACTGATGAAGCAACTGTTTCTTAATATCAATACGCATAATTAAAACTATAAAAGGGTTACCATGAAAACACGCATTTTATATGGCGTCATTATTGGCTTATTTGCAGTATTGCAAGGCTGTTCAAGCCCTGCAAAAAATGAGGCTTCTACAGCCGCTACTCCTACTGGGGGTGCTCCAACTGACGAAATTGAAAAATATCGTGCAATGATTGCCGATGGTAACCCTGCTGATTTGTATGAAGCGGCCGGTGAAGATCTTTGGAAAAAGCCAATGGGCCCAAAGAATGTATCACTTGAAAAATGCGATTTGGGTATGGGGCCTGGGGTTGTAAAGGGTGCCTATACACAATTGCCAAAATACTTCAAAGACACCAACCAAGTTCAAGATCTAGAATCTCGCCTTGTTACCTGTATGTCTAAGTTGCAAGGATATGATGCAAATGAGATCGTTAAGGCAGGATTTAGCAAAGGCAAACGTAAAGATCTAGAGGCTGTAGTTGCCTATGTAGTAGCAGAATCTAAGGGCATGCCCATTAATGTTGTGGCCAAGCATCCTAAGGAAAAGCAGGCATACGCAATGGGCAAACAGTCATTCTTTTATCAGGGTGGCCCAATGGACTTCTCCTGTGCATCATGTCACGCATCCAATGGCAAACGAATTCGTCTCCAAGATTTGCCTAACATCACCGAGCAAAAAGGTGCTGCTTTAGGCTGGGGTTACTGGCCCGCATACCGCGTTTCTAGCGGTACTTTCTGGACCATGCAACGTCGTCTGAACGACTGCTACCGTCAGCAACGTTTCCCAGAGCCAATCTATATTTCCGAAAATACCATTGCAGTCTCCATGTATATGGCTGTAAATGCTAAGGGCGGAACCATGAATGCACCAGGACTGAAGCGTTAATCGCTGGAGATAAATAATATGAAAAACAAATTATCAATTTTGGCGTTTACGCTACTAGCTGCAGCAGGTACTGTCAGTGCTGCTACTCCATTTGAAAAGATGATGTCCTCTAGTTTTGAGGCTAAAGGTCAGGCTGGATTAGATCGTTTAGATCAAGATGCGGCTCAAAAGTTTTGCTCAAATCTTGTAAATTTAGATGGTGGCGGTGATGTCAAGATGCGCGAAAAAATCCAGAATGAAAATATGAAAACCATCAAGCAGCCTTCTGATGGTAAATATATTGGCGACTGGAAGAATGGTGAGAAGATTGCGCAAAGTGGTCGAGGCGCTACCTGGTCTGATAAAGCTGGATCAGCAAATGGTGGTGGTTGCTATAACTGTCATCAAATTAACATTAAAGAAGTCTCTTACGGAAATATTGGCCCATCACTTTGGAACTACGGAAAGTTACGTGGTTACTCCAAAGAGGTAGTGGAGTACACCTGGAACCGAATTAATAATTCGAAAGCCTACAACGTGTGTAGCAATATGCCTCGCTTCGGTCACTT
The DNA here is from genome assembly GCF_018688455.1 of Polynucleobacter sp. AM-7D1. NCBI lineage: Bacteria > Pseudomonadati > Pseudomonadota > Betaproteobacteria > Burkholderiales > Burkholderiaceae > Polynucleobacter > Polynucleobacter sp. AM-7D1. Next base: position 962,194 of record NZ_CP061319.1, on the reverse strand, counting down.
CAAGCTCTTAAATGAGAAGCAAATGCAGGATGTCATGGCATTGCTCCTAGATCCAGAGTCGCCTGTTAACAAGTAATAAAAATAAACAGGCCGAAAGGCCTGTTTTCTTTAGGAAAATACTATGTCTTTAAATCGTCGTGAGTTTTTGCAAGCATTAGCCATCGCCTCAGCTGGCGGCATGAGTTTGCAATCTAATTTTGCAAACGCGCAAACTACTGCGCAAAAATTCTATGATTTGCCGAAGTTTGGTAATGTTCATTTCCTGCACTTCACTGACTGTCACGCACAACTTCTGCCAATCTATTTCCGCGAGCCTAATGTGAATCTTGGTATTGGCGCTCAAGAAGGCAAAACTCCTCATTTGGTCGGCGAATATTTTTTAAAGGCGAATGGCATTAAGCCAGGAACACGTGATGCACATGCATTCACATATCTTGATTACGTAGCGGCGGCTCAAAACTACGGCAAGGTTGGTGGCTTTGCACACATGGCAACCCTGATCAAGCAAATCAAAGCAAGTCGCCCAGGGGCACTCTTGTTAGACGGTGGCGATACTTGGCAAGGCTCAGGTACTTCTCTATGGACTAACGGCCAGGACATGGTTGATGCGGCGCTCCTCTTAGGCGTTGACGTCATGACTCCACACTGGGAAATGACTCTTGGTGAGAAGCGCGTTATGGAGATTGTGAACGGCGACTTCAAAGGCAAAGTGTCCTTTGTAGCCCAAAATATTAAGACTGCAGACTTCGGTGATTCAGTATTTAATCCTTACGTCATGAAGGTTCAAAATGGCATTCAGGTAGCGGTGATTGGTCAAGCCTTCCCATACACCCCAATTGCTAACCCACGTTACTTCACACCTGATTGGACATTTGGTATCCAAGAAGAAAATCTGCAAAAGACTATTAATGAAGTGAAGGCTAAGGGAGCAAAAGTGGTTGTATTGCTCTCTCATAATGGCATGGACGTCGACTTAAAAATGGCATCCCGCGTTACTGGTTTAGATGCGATTATGGGTGGTCATACTCACGATGGTGTTCCAATTCCAGTCAAGGTCAAGAATTCTGGTGGCGTAACTTTAGTTACCAATGCTGGTTCGAATACTAAATTCTTAGGCGTATTGGACTTTGATGTGAAGGGCGGCAAACCGGTTGATTTCCGTTACAAACTCTTCCCAATCTTCTCCAATATGATCCCAGCTGATCCTGCAATGAATAAGCTGATTCAAAAAATTAGAGCGCCATACGAAGCTAAGCTCAACGAAAAATTGGCCACAACAGAAGGTCTCTTGTATCGCCGTGGAAACTTTAATGGTAGCTTTGACCAACTGATCTTGGATGGCCTCATGGCTCAGAAGAATGCGGAGATTGCATTCTCACCAGGTTTCCGTTGGGGAACTAGCTTATTGCCAGGACAAGCAATTACTCGTGAAAATCTCCTTGATCAAACAGCGATTACCTATCCGTACACAACAGTAACGAATATGAATGGTGAGATGATCAAAACGATTCTTGAGGACGTTGCGGATAACCTCTTTAACCCTGATCCATACTATCAACAGGGTGGTGACATGGTTCGCGTTGGTGGCTTGCAATACACGATTGATCCTGCTGAAACTGCTGGCAAGCGTATTACCGATATGCGCCTAAATGGCAAGGCAATTGAGCCAAACAAGACCTACAAAGTAGCTGGTTGGGCTCCTGTAAGCGAAGAAGCTAAAAATGCTGGCGGCGAGGCAATTTGGGATGTTATTGAGCGCCACCTACGTGATGTCAAAGTAGTGAAGGCAGTCCAACTCAATGAGCCAATTATTAAGGGTGTTAAGAATAATCCAGGCATGGTTGCACTTAAATCATAAGAGAGAGACGCACATGAAAAAATATTTATCACTAGTCGCATCTTTGATTATTGCTAGTACCGCATTAATTGCTCAGCATGCTACAGCTGCTGGCTCCAGCGTTGTGTATCACATTGATGATGCAGAAGCACAAGGTATTAAGGGTTTGAGAAATGTGCGCAATCATATGGATGTAGCACCAGAAACCAAAATCATCGTTGTCACCCACGCCAATGGGGTTGACATCATGATGGAAGGCGCGAAGGATAAGAAGAACAATATTGAATATGCTCCTTTAGTTGGGGCCCTGAAGTCACGTGGTGTTCGCTTTGAGGTTTGTGAGATTACTTTAAAAAATAGGAATCTAAAGAAGGATCAGTTTATTCTGGATACCGACTTCACACCGTCTGGCGTAGCAAGAATTGGCGATCTTCAATTTAAAGATCATTTTGCTTACATCAAGCCATAATCTCATTCGGTGAACATGCTCCTGCGCGGTATTCACCATCTAAAAATAGCATTATTGATTAATGCTATTTTTTTTGGCTTTTGCTTTGCTCAAAGCAGTCCAGCCAAAAATGATCCGGCAGGTATATTGCTAAATCCCATTAAAGTTGCGCCGCATACTTACTTCGTTCAAGGTAGGGCGGAATTAGGTAGCAGCGAGAATCAAAACTTTATCTCTAATGCAGGTTTTGTTGTAACTCCCAAGGGGGTCGTTGTCATTGACGCCTTGGGTTCTCCAACCCTTGCGCAAAAGTTAATTAAAGAGATTTCAAAAGTTACTAAGCAAAAAATTATTGCTGTTGTGGTAACTCACTATCACGCAGATCATGTATACGGACTTCAAGAGTTTAAGAAAATTGGCGCAAAGATCTATGCTCAAGGGGAGGGTAGAAGCTACATTTCCTCAGAAACAGCAAAGCAGCGGCTTATTGCATCTAGGGTTGATTTTGCACCGTGGGTTAATGAGCAAACCAAACTAATTGCTGCAGATACTTGGATTGATAAGCAATTAAAGTTGAATATTGGCGGAGTGGAGTTTTTAATTAGCCGGGTTGGCCCAGCCCATGCTCCTGAGGATCTATTGGTCTATATTCCGTCTGAAGGCGTGCTTTTTGCGGGGGATCTCGTTTTCCGCGGAAGAATTCCTTTTGTGGGTAATGCTGATAGCAAAGGCTGGTTGAAAGCTTTAGATGAGTTTGAGAAATTCAATCCTAAGGTAGTAATACCCGGTCATGGGCCTCAATCCATTAATCCAATAGAAGATATCCGCTTTACTAGGGATTATTTGCGCTATTTACGGGAATCTATGGAGCCATCAGCCCTCAACCTGGATCCTTTCGAGGAGGCTTATGCCAAGACGGATTGGTCAGAATACGACGGAATGCCCTTATTTAGGGCTGCAAACCGCATGAATGCCTATAACGTCTACCTCTCAATTCAGGCGGAATAAGACAGATTTGTCGTCTGGGCTTTAAAATAGTCGTTTACTTCGCTAAATGACTGATTTCAAATGAAATTGCCAATATTAAAGCCTGTAGTTACCCTCTTTTTCGCCTTTGGGATGTTGTCAGCAAATGCCAGCCCAGATATCGCTAACGGCAAGAAGATTGATGAACAAAAATGCTACGCATGTCATGCCAAGAAATCCGGCTTTGGTAATGGCGATATGATCTACACCCGTAGCGATAGCAAGGTTAAAAGTCTGCAGAATTTAAAGTCGATGGTCGCCATGTGTAATACAGAGCTGCGTCTCGATCTTTTTCCTGAGGATGAAGCTGATGTCACCGCCTTCCTCAATAAACAGTTTTATAAATTCAAAAAATAATTAAAGAATTTTCAATATGGAAGCAGTAGATATCAGCAGTATCAGTAAGGTAGTTCTTTGGTCGACTTTTGCCATTACTTTTTTGCTTGGTGCCGTAATGCAAAAAACCGGCTTTTGCAGCATGGGTGCAGTTTCAGATATTTATATTATGTCTAGCTGGGGTCGTCTAAAGCAATGGTTTCTGGCCATTGGCGTAGCGATTGTTGGATTTGCCTTCATGTCCTACCTAGGTCTTATTGATCCACTCAAGAGCATATATACCGGCAGTAAGCTTCTATGGCTCTCAACCATCGTAGGTAGTACGCTATTTGGATTCGGTATGGTGCTTGCATCAGGTTGCGGAAGCAAGACTCTGGTTCGCATTGGCGGTGGCAATCTTAAGTCCATCATTGTGTTTATTGTTCTTGGTTTAACTGCCTACATGACTATGAGGGGCTTTCTTGGTGTTATTCGCATTAATACCTTGGACTCGGTATTTATCACCCTAAATACACCTCAGGATTTGCCAAGTATTTTGAGCTCTGTTACCGGCATTGCCAGAAATAATTTACATCTTGCCCTGGGTTTGATTATTGGCTTTGCTTTCATTGCATATGCTCTTGCAAATAAGGCCTTCTGGACGGCAGAGAATCTATTTGCCGGAATATTTGTTGGTCTTGCTATTTGTGCAGTGTGGTTTATCTCGGGAAACTTGGGTTACCTTGCTGAGGACCCCAATACTTTGGAAGAGGTTTTCTTAGTGACCAACTCTGGGCGCATGGAAAGTCTCTCCTTTGTTGCACCTTATGCATTCTCATTGGATTGGTTAATGCTGTATAGCGATACCTCAAAAATCATTACAGTTGGTATCGCTGCCGTTGCAGGAATGATTTCTGGGTCTGCTTGCGTGTCGCTGATTACTAAGTCATTTCGCTGGGAGAGTTTCCGTAATACTGAAGATACCGCTAATCACTTAGTTGGTGCGACTTTGATGGGCTTCGGTGGTGTAACTGCACTGGGTTGTACTGTAGGTCAGGGCTTGAGTGGCATCTCTACTTTAGCTTTGGGCTCCATACTTGCCTTGCCAGGTTTTATCTTTGGTGCTTACATCGCTCTGCGTTATTTAGAGTCGCGTAATGCACCCAATCCTTGTAGTTAATTCATAGACTTAGATTAAATAATATGCAAATAGATTGGTTAGGTTTTTCTCCCGTACCTGCTTTTTTAGGTGGAATCTTATTGGGGGTTTCAGCTGCTTTGTATGTAATTCTGCATGGTCGTATTCTGGGCATTAGCGGTATTGTTTCCGGTTTACTCACTCCTAAAAATGGTGATGTTATTTGGCGCTTAAGCCTTGTTTTAGGCTTATTGAGCGCACCATTTTTAGGGAGTGTATTTTTTGATCTTCACACAATTACAGTGATAGATGCAGATTGGATTGCAATCATTATTGCTGGTTTGTTAGTCGGTTTTGGTTCTAGTTATGGCTCGGGCTGTACCAGTGGCCATGGTGTTTGCGGCTTATCTCGCCTGTCACCAAGATCTTTGGTTGCGACTTTATCTTTTATGAGTGCTGGGTTTTTGACTGTTTTTGTTATTCGCCATCTGTTAGGCCTATAAATCATGAGAAGACATTTCAATTTTTATAGCCAGTATTTGATCGGTGTTTTATTCGGAATTGGTTTAATCATTTCCGGTATGAGCAATCCTCAAAAGATTCTCAATTTTCTGGATCTTGCTGGTAACTGGGATCCATCCCTGATGTTTGTAATGGGTGGGGCAATTCTTGTTGGTTTGGGTGGCTTTTATTTAGTCTCCAAGCGTACTGAGGCTTTTTTCGGTGGCGCTCTTCATATTCCTACCAGAAGGGATATCTCTCAGCCACTTGTGATTGGTAGTCTGATTTTTGGAGCGGGGTGGGGTATTGCAGGCTTCTGCCCGGGTCCTGCAATCGTTGCCCTCGGAGCAGGTCATCTCAAGGCTTTTGTCTTCCTAGTGGCAATGCTTGCTGGTATGTGGATATGCAATCGATTCTTTACGGGTCACAAGAAGTAAGTCTGATTTAAAATCTGGATAATTCGTTTTTTTATACACTTTTATCTATTTTTTGAGGTTTAGATGAGCCTTCCTATTTCCTGCCACACCGATCAGTTCGGAACACTCGGTCAGATTGATCCCAGCCACTTAGCCGAAATTGTTAAGCAGGGTTACAAAAGCGTAATCAACAATCGTCCAGATTTTGAAGGTGGGCCCGATCAACCCACGAATGCTCAAATTCAAGCTCAAGCTGAAGCTTTAGGCTTGAACTATGCCTTTTTGCCTGTCATCCCTGGTGCGTTTACGCAGGATCAAGTTATTGAAATGGCACGTTTACTCAAAACAATGCCTGGTCCCATATTGGCATTTTGCCGTTCTGGTGCTCGCTCTACGAATCTGTACCAAATGGCGTTGCAAGTTCGTTGATTCACCTTTGATTGCCAGCGAGAATTCATGCGCATAGAGATCCCAGAGGAGAAGAAGTTTGTTCATGAGATGAATATGCCGATTCGTTGGGGTGATATGGATGCATATGGCCATGTCAACAATACGGTGTACTTTCGTTACATGGAACAGGCTAGGGTAGAGTGGATTACTTCTCTTGGTTACAACGTCGCGCCTGGTGACGAGTCTATGCTGATGATGAATGGCTTTTGCAACTTCTATCAACAGCTTTCCTACCCAGGCGATTTGATTTTAAAAACCTATATCGGAAATATCGGTCGTTCCAGTTTAGATGTCTTTACTACGATGGCTTTAACTACGCATCCAGATAGGATGGCTGCAGTCGGCGGAGCAACCATGGTGTGGGTCGATCTAAAGTCTGGTAAATCCGCGCCTTGGCCTGATGATGTGATCAGTAAGCTACGATAGGATATTGTTTGCAACCCAGCAATCCACATATTTTTAGCATTGAAAAGCTGGCGTCATCTTTAAATCAATTTGATGCCATCATTGATGTCAGGTCTCCAGCTGAATTTGCTTTGGATCATATTCCTGGCGCTATTAATCTTCCGGTCTTAAGTAATGATGAGCGCATTGAGATCGGCACCTTGTATAAGCAAGTATCACCTTTTGCTGCAAAGAAATTAGGTGCTGCCTATGTCTCACGTAATATTGCCAATCATTTAGAACACTCTCTCATCGACTTTCCAAGAGAATGGCGTCCTTTAATTTATTGCTGGCGGGGTGGTGAGCGCAGTGGTGCCTTCACCCATATCCTCAATCGTATTGGCTGGAAAGCTTTGCAATTACAGAATGGCTATCAAGGCTTTCGGCGTGTTGTGATTGATGGTTTAGATCAAGCTGCTAAAGATTTTTCTTTTCAGGTGATTGCTGGTATGACTGGTAGCGGCAAGACTCGCATTCTTCAGGAGATTGGCTTGCTGGGTCAGCAGATAGTTGACCTTGAGGGCTTAGCTATTCATCGTGGCTCAGTATTGGGTAATGAGCCGAATATTGATCAGCCATCTCAAAAAGGCTTTGAGACGAATCTGTGGAATGCATTTAATTCACTGGATCCATCCAAGATTGTTTTTGTTGAGTCAGAAAGCAAAAAGGTGGGTGGCTTACATATTCCGGATCCATTGATGGAGCGCATCCGTGCAGGCAAATGTATTGAGCTTCGCTCAAGTACTGCTACGCGCGTTTCTTGGCTTCTACGTGAGTACCGACATTTTTTATCCAATCCCGAAAGCTTTAAGCAAAAACTGGGCTTACTGACATCGCGTTATGGCAAGGATCAAATTACCAAATGGCATGAGGCAATTGATACAGGAGATTTTGAGAGTCTGGTGGAAGAATTATTGGTGATGCATTACGACCCATCCTACCAATCTTCTATTGTTCGTAACTTTCCAAGCTATCGCGAAGATCATTTCGTAGAGCTTGGAAATGACAGTGATGAAGCCTTTACAAAAACTGCAAAAGACCTCATCACCAAGACTGGCCTTTAACTAAAAGCCTGAATTCCGGTTTGTGCACGACCCAAGATAAGGGCGTGAATATCGTGCGTACCTTCATAGGTATTGACGACCTCCAGATTCAGCATATGACGCACTACGCCATACTCATCTGAGATGCCGTTTCCACCATGCATATCTCTAGCTAAGCGAGCTACATCTAAAGATTTACCGCAGGAATTACGTTTCATCATGGAGGTGATTTCTGGAGCCGCAATACCTTCATCTTTCATGCGACCTAAGCGTAAGCAACCTTGAAGAGCGAGCGTGATTTCAGTTTGCATGTCGGCCAGTTTCTTTTGAATGAGCTGATTGGCTGCAAGTGGGCGATCAAACTGTTTGCGATCCATAGTGTATTGGCGTGCGGCATACCAACACCACTCAGCAGCGCCAAGAGTGCCCCAAGCAATGCCGTAACGTGCTGAGTTCAGGCAGGTAAATGGGCCCTTGAGGCCAGTAATTTCTGGGAATTCATTTTCAGCCGGTACGAATACTTCATCCATCACGATTTCGCCGGTAATAGAAGCGCGTAGACCCATCTTGCCGCTGATCTTCGGGGCAGATAAACCCTTCATGCCTTTTTCTAAAATGAAGCCTCTAATCAAGCCTTCATCATTTTTAGCCCACACCACAAATACATCTGCAATAGGGGAGTTAGAAATCCACATCTTGGAGCCAGTAAGTGAGAAGCCCCCAGGAACTTTCTTAGCTCTCGTGATCATGCCGCCCGCATCCGAGCCAAAATTTGGCTCAGTTAATCCAAAGCAACCAATCCATTCACCAGTTGCGAGCTTGGGCAAATATTTTTGCTTTTGAGCCTCACTACCAAACTCATTAATAGGAACCATGACCAAGGATGATTGCACGCTCATCATGGAACGATATCCAGAGTCCACACGCTCAATTTCACGCGCGATCAATCCATAAGAAACGTAATTGAGATTTGCGCCACCATATTCTTCGGGAATGGTGATGCCTAAAAGACCAAGCTCACCCATTTCACGGAAGATGGCTGGATCAGTAGTTTCATTACGATAGGCATCATGAATACGCGGCATTAAACGACCCTGAGCATATTCAGCAGCAGCGTCACGCACCATGCGCTCATCTTCGCTTAATTGTGTATCGAGGAGTAGGGGGTCTGCCCAATTAAAACTAGCTTTGCTCATGGTTCTTTGTTGTCCTATCTTGGTTTTTAATCTGCACTCTGTGAAATTCCTTGATTGCAGATATTCTCTTTCCATTATCCATTTTTTTCTTGTTTGATGGACGCACCCAGACGCCACCACCGCTACTACGACCTCATACTGACAGCCTTTGTCGTAGTCCTGCTGTGCTCCAACTTTATTGGTGCAGGGAAGGCTGCTACATTGGATCTGCCGTATTTCGGTAATGTGACATTTGGGGCGGGGATCCTATTTTTTCCGATTGCTTATTTTTTTGGCGACATACTCACCGAGGTCTATGGCTATGCCTATGATCGCCGGGCGGTGTGGGCTGGTTTTACGGCTCTAGCTTTTGCCGCCATCATGGCTCAAGCGGTAATTGCTTTGCCAGTTGCCCCAGGCTCTTATATGGCTAACTACCAGCAAGGTATGGAGACGGTATTTGGCAATTCTTGGAGGGTTGCTCTTGCCTCTATGGTCGCATTTTGGTGCGGCAGTTTTGTTAATAGTTATACCTTGGCCAAAATGAAGATCTTGACGCAGGGTCGTCATCTTTGGATGCGCACGATAGGCTCTACAGCTTGCGGGGAGTTGGTGGACTCCTCCTTGTTCTATATGCTGGCTTTTTACGGCCTCTGGCCTCTAAATGAGGTCTTGGCTGTCGCGATCTCTCAATACGTTCTGAAGACCGCCTGGGAGGTTCTGGCAACACCTTTAACCTACTGGGTGGTTGGTTTTCTGAAACGCAAGGAAAACCAAGACCACTTCGATATTCATACGAATTTCACGCCATTTAAGCTGAAAGTCTAAATTACGGCTTTTTTGAGCGCAAGCCGTTAAAATAACGGTCTTTGATGCAAAACTTGCATCTGCACCCTAGTATTGACCTATCAGAAAGTAAGAACACATCCGTGCTGTCCGCATCTAATATCACTATGCAGTTTGGGGCAAAACCCCTGTTTGAAAATATTTCCGTTAAATTTGGTGGCGGTAATCGCTATGGCCTGATTGGTGCCAACGGTTGCGGTAAATCTACCTTTATGAAGATTCTAGGTGGGGAGTTAGAGCCTACTAGCGGAAATGTAAGCTTAGATCCGGGCATTCGCTTAGGTAAGTTGCGTCAAGACCAGTTTGCGTATGAAGATGTGCGCGTACTTGATGTAGTGATGATGGGTCACGAGGAGATGTGGAAGGCTGCAGCCGAACGGGATGCCATCTACGCTAACCCAGATGCTACTGACGAAGATTACATGAAGGCTGCTGAGCTCGAGGGCAAGTATGCCGAGTACGGCGGCTATACCGCAGAGGCAAAAGCAGGGGAGTTGTTGTTAGGTATCGGTATTCCTATTGAGCAGCACAATGGCCCAATGAGCAATGTGGCTCCAGGCTGGAAGTTGCGCGTATTACTAGCGCAAGCTTTGTTCTCCGATCCAGATGTTCTCTTACTCGATGAGCCAACCAATAACTTAGATATCCATTCCATTCATTGGCTTGAAGATATTCTCAATCAGATTAAGAGCACGATTGTCATTATTTCCCACGATCGCCACTTCCTCAATGAAGTGTGCACGCATATGGCAGACATGGACTATGGAACACTCAAGGTCTATCCAGGCAACTACGACTCTTACATGCTGGCTTCAGTACAGGCAAGATCGCAACAACTGAGCAATAACGTCAAAGCCAAAGAAAAAATCGCTGAATTAGCGGCCTTCGTGGCCCGATTCTCAGCCAATGCATCGAAGGCACGTCAGGCTACTTCACGTCAACGTCAGTTGGAGAAGATTGAGATTGTTGAAGTGAAACCTTCTTCACGTCAGAATCCTTTTATTCGTTTTGACGCTGAGAAAAAACTTCACAACATGGCTGTTGAGTGCAATGCACTAACTAAAGCTTACGACCGTCCAATTTTTAAGAACTTCAAGATTGGTATTCGTGCTGGGGAGAAGATCGCCATCATTGGTCAAAATGGTGCAGGTAAGACAACATTATTAAAAACCATCTTAAGCAAACGCTTTGAAGGAATTCCTGCGGATAGTGGTGATGTGAAATGGGCTGAAAACGCCAACGTGGGCGTGATGCCTCAAGACAATACCGAGATGTTCGCAAAAGACGAATTGCTCATGGATTGGATGAACAACTGGCGCAATACAGGCGACGATGATCAAGTGATTCGTGGCACATTGGGCCGCTTACTATTCTCAGGCGATGATATTGGTAAGTCTGTCAAAGTATTATCTGGCGGCGAGAAGGGCAGAATGATTTGGGGCAAATTAATGCTTCAAAAATATAACGTCCTTGCAATGGATGAGCCAACCAATCATATGGATATGGAATCTATTGAGAGTCTACAGATTGCGCTTGAGAAATTTGACGGCACTTTGATATTTGTTTCTCATGACCGCGAGTTTGTTTCTGCTTTGGCTAACCGTATCTTAGAAGTCAAGATGGACGGTACCGTAGTGGATTACTCTGGAACCTACGAAGAATATTTACGTAGCCAAGCTTTAGCTGGTTAAGTATTTTCTTTGGATTGACGTTGGAATCGCATTGCGGTGCCATCGGCGCGGATGCGTTTCCATACAGCATCCTTTTCTTCCTGACTAAAGAAGACCCAATTACTAACCTCGCCTAGAGTACGACCACATCCCTGGCAGATTTCGTCATAGAGGGTGGTGCAGACTCCGATACAGGGTGAGTCAGAAGCATCATCACCAACCCCTAAAGAATTGGCTCCAACTTGCTCTGGTAGGTTATCGGAAGAAGTCATGACAGTACTTTAGACGATTTCAGGGGAATGTGTTGCTCGAGCTCATCAACATAAGCTGCCATACCTTCGTGCTCGCGATCTAAGAATCGTTTCACTGCATTTGCAAAGCCTGCATCTTCAATCCAGTGAGCGGACTGCAGAGTGGTTGGTATAAATCCCCGGGCCATTTTGTGCTCGCCTTGAGCGCCACCCTCAAACACTTGAATACCCTCCTTGATGCAATACTCAATTGCTTGGTAGTAAGCCAGCTCAAAATGTAAACAAGGAATATGTTCAATAGCACCCCAATAGCGTCCATATGCTGTTGCATTTGGTTTATCAACTACGAGCAAAGATGAGGCTATCGGCCTCTCATTCTGTGTCGCAATAATCAGATGAAAATTCTCAGGCATGCTGCTGCCAAGTAATTGAATGCAATCCTCAGTTAAATAAGGTGAAGAGCGGTGCTCTATATAGGTGTTTTCATAGCAACGATAAAAGAAGTTCCAATCACTTGCCGTAGCAATCTCACCTGGAATATGTCTGTAGCTGATGATTTGACTTTCCACGGCAGCGCGCTCTCGACGAATATTCTTGCGACGCTTCATCGTTAAGTTGGCAAGATAATGTTCAAAATCTTGATAGCCCTGGTTATGCCAATGAAACTGTACTGAGTCGCGCAGCATAAAACCTTGTTGCTTGAGTACACCTAATTCATCATTTTCTGGAAAGAGTACGTGGGCAGAGGAAAGCCCGTTTTGAGTTACCAGCGTTTTTAAACCAGAGACAAGGATTTCTTGTATTGCCCCTTTATCCGCTTGGGGGGATACGAGTAGCCTTGGACCACGAACGGGAGTAAATGGAATGGCAGATAGTGCCTTTGGATAGTAAGGCATTCCATTCTGCTCATATGCCTGAGCCCATGCCCAATCAAAGACAAACTCCCCGTAGGAGTGTTGCTTGAGATAAAGCGGCATTGCACCAAGCAATCTAGAGTTAGAGTCCTCAACTATGAGGTGGGCAACTTGCCACCCAGTATTGCCGCCTACACAGCCAGTTTTTTCTAGTGCATTAAGAAAGGCGTACTTGAGGAAGGGGCCAGAATCAGGCGCCAGCAGGGTGTTCCAGTCACTCTCAGGAACATCTGAAAGGGCGTCGATGATGCGAAGTTGGATAGCTTCCTGTTTCAACTAAGGTACAGGATTCAGTGTTGAATTAACTCAATCTTGTAGCCATCAGGATCCGTAACAAATGCAATGATGGTGTCCCCACCCATTACAGGGCCGGCTTCACGAGTGACATTGCCACCAGCGGCTTTGATTTTTTCACAGGCTGCATAGGCATCAGGAACGCTGATGGCAATATGCCCATAGGCATCGCCTAGATTGTATTTATCAACACCGTGGTTGTAGGTAAGCTCAATCTCAGATTGTCCGTCTACATTCCCTTTTCCGAAACCTACAAATGCCAGTGAATATTTTTGATCTGGACGTTCGGTTGTGCGAAGCAAGTTCATACCTAGAACTTTTGTATAGAAATCAATTGAGCGAGTCATATTGCCGACTCTCAGCATGGTATGTAGGATCATCATTGTTTAAATATAAAGCTAAATGTCGTTTTCTGTTGAGCAAGAAAAAACCCAGGGAATTAGCCTGGGCTTATGGGTTGGGGCAGTCAGATCTTATTGAATCTTTGCCTTAGCGCGCAGCTTTTGCATTAATTCAGAGAACTTCGCTTTTTGCCAGTTCTGGTCTGCTGTGATCATCTGCTTTAGCTGGTCTTTGATTTCTTCCATGCTAGGTGCTTTGACATCACGTACATCATCCAACTTGATGATATGCCAGCCATACTGAGTTTTTACCGGCTTATCGGTAACCTGACCTTTTTTGAGCTGCACCATTGCTTTGGAGAACTCCGGTACGAGTGATTTGTCACTTACCCAGCCAAGATCTCCACCATTTGGTGCAGAGCCAGGATCTTTAGACTTTTCTTTGGCAATTTGTTCAAAGTTACCGCCAGCCTTAATTTGCGCGGTAATCGCTTTTGCGTCAGCTTCTTTTTCAACAAGAATATGTTCAACGTGATATTCCGTGCCGGTGTACTGTCCCTTAACTTGCTCATAAGCAGCTTTTAGCTCGGCCTCAGTGACACCTTCTCTTTCAACGAAGTCCTCAAATACAGCTGCAATTAACACCCCCATCTTAGACTGCTCTAATTGTTCACGAACAGACTCCTTCTGCGTGATGCCGCGATTATTTGCCTCTTGCAAGATCAGTTCACGCGTCACCAGCATTTCTCTACCTTGATCGCGAACTTGAGGGCTATCTGGCTGATTTGATTTTTGAATTAATTTGTCTAATTGCGCTTTAGGAATGGCCTTGCCATTCACGATGGCAGCATTTTGTGCATGAGCTGCCGAAGAGAGAAGTGCAAAGCTAATAGCACTAATGGTCAAAATTGGGCGTATGTTCAACATGGGCTAGAAAATATAAATAGAGATAAAAGAGAATCTTAAAGCAATCTGCGACTAATTAGTGCTTTCACTAGGGGTGAAGGCCAGAATGGTGAGGGCATGGATAGCATCAGGAAAATGCTTGTTGAGGGCAGCATAAACAGCTCTGTGCCTAGCCACCTTGTTCATACCCTCAAATTCTGGGGCTACGATTGTGAGCTTGAAGTGCCCGCCGCCAGAAGCTGCTCCAGCATGCCCCGCATGAAGGTGGCTTTCATCTTCGATTATTAAATGGCTTGCCTGAAATGTAGCTCTTAAGTCGGACTCAAATAAGGCAATGCGATCTTGATTAATACTCATTCTGCAGGATGCTCCATGTGGCGACTGAGCCAAATGCCTTGAGCAATGACGAAGGCTACAAGCAGAGCTGTACTACCAAATAACTTGAAGTTAACCCACGTTTCTTCAGAGAACTCAAAAGCAATATAAAGATTGAGCGCACCCATCAAGAAGAAAAAGAATGCCCAGGCCATGTTTACTTGATGCCAAACCGATTTAGAGCTGTGCTCTTTTAGGGTGATTTGTTTGCCCATCAAAACTTGTATCCAGTTCTTTTGAAAAAACTGAGCGCTAATAAATAAAGCGCCTGCGAATAGCCAATACAAAGCAGTTGGTTTAAGTTGAATAAAAGTCTTATCGTGCAGGAATATAGTCAGGCTACCAAAAACCAGAATCATGACCAGGCTGACCCATTGCATCGCATCGATCTTACGATGTCGATAGTAAACCCAGAGGATTTGCCCAATGGTGGCAACCATAGCTACGATAGTTGCGGTGTAAATGTCTGCAAATTTAAATGCAATAAAAAAGAGGATGATCGGAAAGAGGTCAAATAGAAATTTCATGCGTTGATTATCCAGCTATTTCAGAATTATTCAGTTTTCGTGGCAGCGGCATTCTCGGAAGGTTCAAATCTTAAGGATGCCGAGTTAATACAGTAACGAAGCCCTGTAGGCTGAGGTCCATCTTCAAATACATGCCCCAAATGTGCATCACAATGGGTGCAGCGGACCTCAGTGCGAATCATCCCATGGGACATATCCTTAACTTCGGTAATCGCTGCAGTATTCTCAGGCGCGTTATAGCTAGGCCAACCGCAACCTGCATCGAACTTGGTCGATGATTGAAATAGTGGGGTATCGCAGCAAATGCAGCGATATTGACCATTTTCCCAGTGATCCCAATACTTACCGGTAAAAGGCCTCTCTGTTGCAGCCTCACGCGTTACCCGGTATTGAGTATCACTCAATGTATTTCTGTATTCCTGATCCATTTTCTTTGTCATGGCAATGAATGTATTTGATTAAGAAGAGCAACTGACTGCAACTCGTTGCATATCTAGTGGCGGTGGTTTTGAATAATGATGCAATGCTAACTGCTCATCGAATGGCTTACTCAATATTCTAAATAAGACATCTACTTCAGAAAAATCATCCTGCTGTGCTTTTTCAATTGCGGCTTGAGCTAAGTGATTTCTCAAAATATATTTGGGGTTGACTGTATCCATCAATTTTTTTCTATCATCATCAGATGCAGTCTCGGATTGGAGCCTATTGATGTAGTCTGGAAACCATTGATCAATATTTTTACGGTCAACAAATTCATCCCTTTGCAAGATCTCTGTTAGCTTGGATTCTTTTTTGAGATTACTTAGATTTCGAAAGAAGTTCGTGAAATCCACTTTTGAATCATGCATGGCCTGGAGTAGACGTTCAATTAGCTCTATGTCGCCATCCTGTTCTGATTGCAATCCTAGTTTTAGTCGAAATGCTTGTTGCCACTCTTTTGCGTATATCAATGGAAAGTCTTCTAGGGCGGAGCGCAAGAGGTCTTGAGACTCTTCCGCAGAATGCTCTAGCTCTAACAGGGGAAGCATTGCACTGGCAAGACAGGCCATATTCCAATGCATGATTTGGGGCTGACGATGATATGCATATCTACCTCCATGATCACTATGATTGCAGATATGGTCGATTTCAAAATGATCTAAAAATCCAAAAGGGCCATAGTCAATAGTTAGACCTAGAGCGCTAATGTTGTCACTATTTAAAACGCCATGACAAAATCCCACCGATTGCCACTGCGCGACTAACTTTGCATTCCGGGCGCTAATCTCTTTAAATAAGTTTAAATAGGGATCCTGTGTGGATACACACTCTGGATAAAATTCTGCAATCAGCAGATCTGCCAATTCCTTCAGGCGCACGATGTTTTGAAGTGAAGCAAAGTGTTCAAAGTGCCCAATACGAATAAAGCTTGGAGCAATGCGCGAACATACCGCAGCTGTTTCCATGGTTTCACGTCTAACTGCCTGTTTAGATCCCACTACGGAAAGAGCGCGGCTAGTAGGTATACCAAGCGCATGCATTGCTTCGCTGCACAGAAATTCTCGAATAGACGATCTTAAGACTGCTCTTCCGTCACCCATTCTGGAGTAGTGCGTTCTACCGGCACCTTTTAACTGTAGCTCTAGATGATTGATATCACCCAGTAGGATTGCGCGACCATCACCTAATTGTCCGGCCCATGATCCAAATTGATGTCCGCTATAAGCCGTTGAAATAGGATTAGAAAATCTATGCGCACCTACATTCAGCTGATTTCCCCCCAGTACCTCCAGCCATTCAGGATCTTTAGGCAAACCATCATTTCCAAGCTCCAAATCGATCAGCTTTGCGACAGCTGGTGAGAATGCAACCCAGTAGAGATTGGGCAGTGGGGTAGGTGGGGTTGCTTGGCATACATCATCGCCACGGAGGGTAAACGGCATATTTGTATTCTATGGGTAATTCACAAGTACCGCAGAAGCCTCTAAAATGACCCTATGACAAATAAAGTACAACTGAATGCGGCAACTCAGCTTGCCAATCTGGGAGAAGAGCTCAACGTCCCTTTTTTAAAATTGCTTGGCGTTCGTCTTATCAGCGCTGAAATGGGTAAAGGTGAAATACTGCTTGCCCTCAAGCCTGAGCATACCAATACCTGGGATGTAGCCCATGGTGGTGTATTGCTCACGCTGATGGATGTTGCTATGGCTGTTGCCGCTCGATCCAGTGATCCAGGCGATCGCAGCGTTGTGACGGTGGAGATGAAAAATAACTTTATGCAGGCAGCCAATGGCATCTTGCGCGTCAAGGCCGATACTGTTCGACGAACTGCCACAATGGCTTTTTGTGAGGCAAAGCTCTATAACGATCAGGGTGAGATCTGTTGCATGGCAACAGGAACCTTTCAGTTTCTAAAAAGACTCGCCACTAAAGATGCAAATGGCGAACGAGTCATCAATGAGGATTCGCGTCAGCAGAAATAACTTAGCCTTGATCGGAAGGCTATACCGAGAGGTTTGATCCAGGGGCAGAGCTGAGCTCTCCAGTGACAACATCGTGTCCTACAGTGCCATTGGCATCAAAACGTCTTTCCACCATTTCAAACTGACCATCATTGCGAACACGCAGAATGGTGCTTGAACGTGTTCCGTAAGAAGGTGTCTTGATAAATGCTGCTGATAGGGCTCTTTCCCAATCTGGGTTCACACCAGTACTAGGTAGCTCCTGTGGGCTAGCTTCATGGGTATCAGCCAATACGCGTAAGTAGTGATCTGCATTTTTCAGTTGGCCGCTATCCATTGCCAATGTTTGAGCAAATGCTGCAACTCGATGGTTCACTTTGGGCCATGGTGTGTCGAGCATGGCATTCGATAGACCATAGACTCCAGGGCTAAGAGCTTGCTCAGGAAACACTTTTCTTGGACGAATATTTTGACCCATCATCAGGCGATTGCTTACCCAGTGCATCTCAGCATTCTCAGGATCACTGAGATCTGCCATGAGTAGATTAAAGCCGTTGTATTGATCAAATCGCTTTGCGTTTTCTTGAACATAAGCATGTGGCCTATGCTGACCTGTCAGGTAGCGAAGGCTGAGCTCCCCGCGTGTTCTGGCATCTGGATTTTTTTCACTAGGTGCCCTGACATTAGTTAGCGCAGCAAAGCGACCTGTTTTAGTAAAACCCAGCCAAGTTCCTGGGCTACCCAATACGTCAGCTCGATCTTTTCCAGCTAAAACATGAGGATGTTCTTCCCACCAGCCCAGGGGGTCAGTGTCACGCTCATAAAACTCATCTCGATTTGCCGCTACTACCAAAGGGTAGTCTGGATGTGATTTCCAGGCAAAGAGAATTAAGCACATATGGGATAAGCGGGGGTAGTAATGAAATTAAATTTCTAATAAAGGATAGGGTAGTGTGCCTATTTTTAACACAGGGCCGGTAGGCATGCCTAGATGGATTTCCCCATTCTCAAGAGCGTCTAGCTTGCATTCAATCTGAAAATCAACTTGATCTGCATTTTCTGACTTAGTTGCCGCAAGTACCACCATACCGCATGGCTGAGTGGAATCGCTTTCGTGGAATAGCTCTACACCTGGTTTCGCAAAATCCAGCGCAGATGCACTTAAATTACTACTGGCAAGTTGCAATCTACGCTTAACTGCGCCACGGTATTGGCTTCTAGCAACAATCTCTTGCCCAGGGTAACAACCTTTTTTAAAATCAACGCCTGCTACAGATTCAAAATTGACCATTTGCGGGACAAATTGCTCTTGGGTAGCTAAGACAATCCGAGGAATTCCACTCAATACCTCAAGGCAATCCCATTGCGCTAGAGCATCAACCTCGATGATCGATTCGCTGGATTCAGATTTTCTTTTGGCAATGAGTAGGCGCTCAAATGTGTGATTGGAAATTGAAACATCTGGCATCCGCAAGACTAGAGAGTTATTCAGTTGATAGGCTGATTCAAGATTTTGATCATCTCGATATGTGCCAATAATTTCCCAATCATTTGAGGCATCCACAACTTTTACTTTTGAGCGCAGAACATACATCGCCAATCGTTTGGCAATACTAGCGGCAATATCTTTGGAGACAAAGAGTGCAAAGCGATCATCTGAGTCGGGAGATTCTGGAAATAAGCCAAGCCAAGCACTAGCTAAGAGACGTCCTTTAGGACTGCAATATCCCACTAGTCGAACCGAACTTAGTCCTTGCGCCATTTCTCCCGAAAGAGTGCGCTTCAAGCCCAACACTGAATTACTGAGCTGACTTTGAAGAAGGGTAGCCGCATCAGGACCCTCAACCAGAATTAAACCCCAATTGGGAAGAAGGCTGGATCCATGGTTCAAAAAGGTCATTGGCATTGGGGGGTTTTTAGGGCTGAGGGTCATGTGCTTTTATCATAGCTTGATGAGCAGAAAATTTCAGAGAAGAACTCTTTTCATCAAGCATTCCAAGTTTGGGGGCTGGAAATCCTTTGGATTGTCCCTAATTGCCATTCTAATTCTTGTATACGCTGCCATCTTTTTATGGCCTGTCGTGCCTTCCGCGTCCAATTTTCCTGAGGGCTCCGCCTACAGAATTAAGATTGCCCCTCAATCTGGCCTATCGTCGATTTCAAAGCAGTTAGCAGCCCAAGGCATATCGTCAAACGTGCTGACCTTTCAGGTTGCCGCAAGAGCCCTATTTGTGAGCTCAAAGCTAAAGCCGGGAACCTACCAACTTCCTACTCGCGCTAGCTTAGGCAATATTTTGTTACAAATCGCGCGTGGTGATCGGGTGCGAGAAAGCATAGCGATTATTCCTGGCATGACTATATGGCAGCTGAGAGCTTTAATTGACAATCACCCAGCTCTGATTCATCAAACCAAGGGCATGAGCTCTAAGGAGCTATTGCAAGCTCTTGGCCTCTTCTATCCAGGAGATGAGGGACTTTTCTATCCGGATACCTATATTTTTGACCCAGATGACTCAGATATCTCAATTTACAGAAGGGCTTCTCAGGCAATGCAAAAGCAGCTTAATGCTGTTTGGGGACAAAAAGATGCGGCCTTGCCACTTAAAACCCCTTATGAGCTTCTCATCCTTGGATCAATTGTGGAAAAGGAGACTGGGCGCTCTAGTGACCGATCCTTGGTTGCCGCAGTATTTGTCAATCGACTGAATTTGAATATGCCATTACAGACAGATCCAACGGTAATTTACGGCATTGGCCCTCAATTTGACGGTAATCTTCGAAAAGCAGATTTACGTAAAGACAGTCCCTACAATACTTATATGCGCAAAGGTTTACCACCCACTCCGATAGCAATGCCAAGTAAGGAGTCTCTCCAGGCTGTGATCAATCCGGCAAAGAGTGATGCAATCTATTTTGTGGCGCGTGGTGATGGCAGCAGTCATTTTTCCAAAACATTGAAAGAGCATGAAAGTGCTGTTGATCAATTTCAACGCAAACGTAATGCCTCAGCTAAATCAAATTCACAATAATTCTTATGGCGACTCAATTTCCAGGTTATTTCATTAGTTTTGAGGGTATTGATGGTGCCGGCAAGAGTACTCATATCGAGTCTTTTAGCCAGTTATTAAAACAGCGCTATCCAGATCGTGAGGTTGTCATGACTCGAGAGCCAGGCGGCACCCAATTAGGTGAGCAGCTGCGCGCCTTATTGCTCGATGCCCCCATGAACCTAGAAACGGAAGCTTTGCTGATGTTCGCGGCTCGTCGAGAACATATTGCTCAAGTAATAGAGCCTGCATTACAGGCCGGGAAGATTGTTATTTCCGATCGCTTTACCGATGCTAGCTTTGCTTATCAAGGTGGGGGGCGGGGCTTAAGCCTGAGCAAACTAAATGATTTAGAGCTTTGGGTGCAAGGGCGTCCAGATGGCACATTACTTCAACCGAATCTAACTTTTCTGTTTGATTTGCCCGGCTCAATTGCCGAAACTAGAAGATCAAAGGTGAGGGCGCCTGATAAATTTGAAAAGATGGATTTAGATTTTTTTGAGAAGGTTCGTCAAGAGTATTTGCGTAGAGCAAAAGCAGATCCTAAACGCTTTTATCTTGTAGATGCCACTAGAACACCAGATGCAATTTGGAATGAACTTGAGTCACTCGAGATCAAATTCTAAATGAGCGACCTGATGTTCCCAATCGAGTCGGAAAGGAAAATAGCACCTTGGCTAGAGTCCATTTGGTCTAGCCTTGATCTAACTGTATTTCCAAACGCGGTATTGATTCATGGTCAGTCAGGTATTGGCAAGTTTGAGTTTTCCATTGAATTAGCTAAAGCGCTTTTATGTGAATCAACATCTGATGTCAAACCCTGCAACCAATGCGAGGCTTGCCGGTGGTTTGACTCTGGTAACCACCCCGATTTCGTTGCCCTGGTACCTGAGACGCATCGCAAACTGTTGCCTCATGGTGATTTTGATTCTGAAGCGGACTCTCCTAAAAAATCTAAGGCCGCCCAAGTTGACAGTGATGGGGATGGGCCCGAGAAGAAGGAGAAAAAGACCATTGCCATTGAAGATGCTCGGAGTGCAATTGAAGCGCTATCTATTGGAACTCACCGTGGTGGCAATCGAGTAATTTTGGTTTATCCACTAGAAATGTTGAGACCGGACTCTGCGAATACTTTATTGAAGTCTCTCGAAGAGCCGCCCAAAAATACGATCTTTATTTTGCTTGCCGATCGCCTAGATCGTGTTTTGCCGACGATTCGATCACGCTGTCGCCTGCTTTCTGCACCACGACCAGATCGATTAACTGGACTAAGCTGGTTGCGTAATCAGCTCAATAAAGTGTCCGACCTAAAAATGAGCGATGCCGATATTGAGTCTATCTATGATGAACAGGGCGGGGCACCATATGCAGTTTTAGATTCCTTAATTGCGCGCCACAACCAGGATGAAAAAGATGAGCTCACTATCGCCATCCAGGCATCACGATATTTATTGCAAGCGATGTCGCAGGGTGCTCGCATTAATTGGTTGGATGCTGCCGACAAGACGCAAAAGGCACGCTATTCAGTTTTGCTGACCACAATGCAGCGCTGGGTCGCAGACCTACAGAGTTGCGCTCAATTGGGCTCACCCCGTTATTACCCAAAGCATGGGGACTCAATTAAAGCCCTAGCCAAACAAGTCCGCCTGCCAAAGTTGCTTCGTTTCTGGAAATCTTTGACACAGGCGCGGCGTCATGAAAATCACCCCCTGGCTACACGCATTCAATTGGAAGCCTTACTTTCCCAATACCAGCAGGTATTTGAAGATTAAAATGGTGAGTCATGTTTATAGACTCACACTGCCATCTCGATTTCCCAGAATTTCAAGCCAGACTTCCTGAGGTTTTAGCCAATATGGCTGCCTGCAAGGTTACTCACGCACTTTGTATATCGGTTGATATCCCAGATTTCCCCAAAGTACGGAAACTTGCTGAGGATCATGCTCATTTATATGCCTCTGTCGGAGTTCATCCAGACTACGAAGACACCCCAGAACCTAGCTTTGAGTTTTTGCTTGAAGAGGCTAAACACCCCAAAATCGTTGCTATAGGTGAGACCGGTTTGGACTATTACCGCATGGGTGATCGCAGCTATGAATCCATGGAATGGCAAAGAGATCGATTTAGGACTCATATCAGAGCTGCCGTAGCCTCGAAAAAGCCTCTCATCATCCATACACGCTCCTCTTCAGTAGATACGCTCAAAATCCTAAAAGAAGAGGGCGCTGATCAGATTGGCGGGGTTATGCACTGCTTTACAGAAACGACTGAGGTAGCCAAGGCAGCTATGGATATGGGCTTTTATATCTCGTTTTCAGGCATTGTGACTTTTAAGAGCGCCAAAGATCTTCAGGAGACTTGCAAATATGTCCCACTGGATCGTATGTTGATTGAAACGGATTCGCCTTATTTAGCCCCAATTCCTTATCGCGGCAAGACCAATGAGCCTGCCTGGGTCTCTAAGGTTGGTGAATTTGTAGCCAATCTCAAAGGCGTCTCTGTTGATGAGATAGCCGAGCGAACTTCTAGTAATTTTTTCCAATGTTTTCAAATAAATAGAGCAACTTCATGAGAGATTCATTTAAATTCATTTTCGCTGTAAATGTAGTTACATTGTGCCTTTCCAGTAGCTTATTTGCGCAATCGGCCGATCAAATTGATGACTTTACTAAGGCCGCTAAGTTTGATGATGTTTCTGAGGTTCAATCGCTCTTGAAGGCTGGCATTAGCCCAAATACCTTAGATCCCAAGGGTAATCCAATGTTGATAGTCGCCATCCGCGATAAATCTAAGAAAGTGACGGATTTACTCCTTGCAAATCCTACCACTAACGTGAATTTGGCTAACAAGAGCGGTGAAAATGCACTGATGATGGCGGCATTCGATGGAGATCTCCCAACAGTCAAGATGCTGGTTTTAGATAAGAAGGCATCCGTAAACAAGCAAGGCTGGGCTCCAATTCACTATGCGGCTACTAACGGGCATCTTCAAATTGTTGAATTCTTGATGGCTCATGGAGCTAGAGTCAATGCCTTTAGTCCAAGCGAAACAACGCCTCTGATGATGGCTATAGGTTCTGGTAACGAACAGCTGATTAAATACTTATTAGACAATGGCGCCGACTTGAGTTTAAGGAATCATGAAGGCTATACCGCGATTGATGTTGCCCAGTTATTTGGTAAGGATGACATTCGTGACGGCTTGAAATCAAGGTGGGTAAAGCTTTATAAAGAGCCTTATCCAGGAGGACCAAAGAAGTCACCCACATAATTGACATTATCACTTGCTGCGTATAATCATTATTATGTCAAATAAGATATTTAAGTAAATAAAGACAGAAGCAAACACGATATGGACCTACTAGAACAAATAGCCAAACTCCCCGGCTTTCACAATCTACCGAGTTTTAATACCTTATTCGCCCAGATCAATACAGACATGGGAAACAGCCAGATTTGGTTTGTGCTGGTGCTTGCATGCCTCATGCTGACATTTCATGGCGTGGCTGTTCTGATGATTGCAGGGGCATTCCATTGGCTTGATCAAAAGCTAGAGAATAAACGGGTATATGGCGCCAACTTCCTGTCGTATTTCATCGCAATTTTGTTAATTATTGCCAGTCATTTATCAGAAATCGTTGCTTGGGCTTATCTCTGTGTAGCTTTGCAAGTGTTTCCAACTAATCCGCAGACCTTCTATTTTGCTGGCGAGATGTACACCACCGTGGGATTTGGTACTTATAACTTGTCTGAGCAATGGAGAATCTTGCCCATCATCATTTCATTCTCTGGAATCTTTGCCGTCTCGATGTCTGGAGCCGCCTTGTATTCCATGATGGGGGCATTATTAGGTAGATCCAATCAAAATCCTAAATCAGGCTCCGGTTTCTAAGCGGCGTCCTTAAAAGAAGGTTTTTTGGTTTAATTAACCAACTTGGACTTATCTATTGGTTCTCTTTGCTTAAAAACAAGCTCTAAGACCCGCCCATTGGACTCTAGGGAGCGCATTCTTCCTGGAAGCCAATCAAGGTCCCTCGCCAACCAAATATCTACCTGACGCTTGTATGGATCGTTCTCGCGTTGCATGAGGGCGTAATGCCTATTTATAGATTTACCCAAACTCGGAACGTCTTCGGACTCAACTTCACCGTAGCTCTTAAATTGCCACATCTCCAAGGTGTTGTAGTCAACTACAGGAAGTGCACGAATACTCCCTGCTTCATCGATTTTGTCGCTACCGTTTAGAAGTGAAGCAAATTGGAACATGAGGCTAAATCGATCCTGAGTCCCGGGGAGGAGATCGGGGGTGAACTCGGGCTTTTCAGAGAAGTACATCTTCCCTGCTCCACTCTGATCACGATCAAAGCGAGAGTAGCGCGGTGGTTTAGTGCCGCGCTGGGTCCAATAAATGGATGGTGCTATTCCATAAGCATCAACAGAGCCACGCGATTCAAAAACAAATGGGCCAACTACGGCATAAGGTATGTTGATATACAGGCGATAGTTATTGCCTTCTGTTATCCAGTCAAGCTGTGCTGTTTGATAAAGCTGCCCATCAACGTAGGCATCAAAATAATAAGTACCAGACTCAGGCAGACGAAATGCTTGCCCTGATTGGTTGCCAACTGCGCCCTGCTCTCCTTTGCCCTGATCTGACAATGGGTCAGCTGAGACTGCATTTGTTTGCTTAGGCGTAGTTTTTTTCTTGGGTGTACTGACCATCTGAATCTTCTTCGGAGGATCAACACGAAGATCTGTTTTGATAATCAGGTCTTCAGCAATAGGCGGCGGTGCGCCGAAAGAAATAAATGGCAGTCCAAAAAATAAAATGAGGTGGCCAGCAATAGATAAAAAGATTGCGGCAATCAAAATCCACAGAGATTTTCTGCGAAAGAATGAAAGCAGATTGCCAAATAAATCAATCAAAACATTAATGCTCGATAAATTCGATCACTGCTGGAAGATGGGTGGCATAGTCAGCAATCCCATGATCACTTCCCTCAAGAATAAGTTGTTTAGCACCTGGGTAAAAAGCAACCATTTCCTTCCAATCGAGCAGCTCATCCCCTTTAGCAGCAATTAAAAAATATCGCTCTGGATTGGAAATAGACTCAACTTGCAAAGCACGCAATTGATCAATGTATTCAGCCTTAAAATCGAAAGGTTCTTCGCTGTCATATGCCGTCATCATGCCCACATGCGGCCCTAATTCCCTTGCCGCATATACCGCAGGATTTAATGCAATCGCTTTGCATTGATATTTTTCTGCAAGGTAATTTGTATAAAAGCCACCTAAAGAGGATCCAATAATGACTATGCGATCAGCTTGAGATTGATCAATGCGTTTGATCACCATATCAATGCTTTCTTTTGGTGATGCTAGCAATTGTGGGCAATACCATTCATAGCTATTTTCTGTATTTGAAAGCGCCCTCACCGCCTCACCAGTCATAACTGCCTTGGTGGAGTTAGGTGAGGAACGAAAGCCATGAAGGTAAACCAACAAAGTTCTCATCAGCGCGCCTTAAGCCTTTTGACCAATTTCAAAGTTCGCCATTTTTTCTAGTGCCTTGACCATAGCAGAGTGATCCCAAGCCTTACCGCCATGGGCAGTGCAAGAGTTCAACAATTCTTGGGCTGTAGCAGTATTTGGTAGTGATACGCCTAAAGCTTTAGCGCTACTGAGTGCGAGGCTTAAATCTTTTTGATGTAATTCGATTCTGAAGCCAGGATCAAAAGTGCGTTTGATCATACGTTCACCATGAACTTCTAGAATCTTGGAGCTGGCAAAACCTCCCATCAGTGCCTCACGGACCTTAGCAGGATCAGCGCCTGCTTTAGCAGCAAATACCAAGGCTTCAGCAACGGCTTCGATGTTTAAGGCAACAATAATTTGATTGGCTACTTTTGTAATTTGACCAGCGCCATTGCCACCAACAAGGGTGATGTTCTTGCCCATCAGCTCAAAGACAGGCTTCACCTTTGCAAAGGTGGATTCACTAGCACCCACCATGATAGTTAGGCTCGCCGCCTTTGCGCCTACTTGACCGCCTGAGACTGGAGCGTCGACATATTCACAGCCCAAAGCATTAATACGTTTAGCAAACTCTTGAGTTGCTATCGGAGAAATCGAACTCATATCAACGACGATCTTGCCAGCTGTTAATCCTTGGGCAATGCCGTGATCCCCAAAGAGAACTTTTTCCACATCAGGAGTATCTGGCACCATGGTGATGATGATGTCTGCTTTGCTGGCAACTTCTGCGGGGCTAGAGCAAGGGATTGCAGCGCTATTGGCTAACTCTTCCGGAATCTTGCTACGGGTATTGATAAATACCTCGTGACCAGCAGCTACTAAATGGCCCGCCATCGGGGCACCCATAATTCCCAAACCAACAAAACCTAGCTTTAACTTACTCATAATGTCATCCTTATTTATTAATTATTTAACTTACTGATTTTCCGCTTTACTTCATTATTGATTCACTAATTTGTAACTGAGCTAGATCATTCCTGCTCATACCGACCCATCCATCCTAGACCTGCTTCAGTTGATTTGAGAGGTTTGTACTCGCAACCAATATAGCCGGTGTATCCAAGACGATCTAATAAGCCAAAGAGATAGTCGTAGTTGATTTCACCGGTACCGGGCTCATTGCGACCCGGGTTGTCGGCCAACTGGATGTGGGCAATGCGGCTAAAGTATTTTTGAATAGTATTTCCAAGCTCACCTTCCATGCGCTGGGCATGATAGATGTCGTATTGTAAAAAAGCGTTATCTGCTCCAACGGCATCCAAAATGGCAATGCCCTGCTCTGTCTTTGACAAGTAAAAGCCTGGCATATCAAAGGTATTAATAGGCTCGATCAAAAGCTTTAAGCCAACTTTCTTGAGTTCACCAGCAGCGTATTGCAAATTATTGACAAAGGTATCGTGCAGCACCTTTGGATCAGATCCTGCTGGAACCTTACCAGCAAGGCAATTGAGCTGAGGTACACCGAGAATCGAGGCATACTCAATTGCTTTTGCAACACCAGAACGAAATTCAGCAACCCGATCAGGTAAGCAAGCAATTCCACGCTCTCCCGCATCCCAATCACCTGCAGGTAAGTTATGTAGTGCGAGCTTGAGGGCGTTGTGATCCAAAGCCAGCTTAATCGCTTGAGCATCAAAGGCGTAAGGAAAAAGAAATTCAACAGCCTTAAATCCACCGGTTTTGGCGAGCGCAAAACGCTCCAAGAACGGCACTTCATTAAATAGCATAGTGAGGTTGGCGGCAAATCGGGGCATGAAGTTCCTTTAGCTTGAATCACTCTGAAAGGACTGATGTTATCAAAGAAGCTTATAAATTTCCTTGAGCACCATAGGATGGCGCTTTAAGTGAAATTGAGGGTAAAAATACGCTAATATCACTATAGAAATACACATTATTAAGGAAAGATATGAAGATCAAATTCGCCCCAATTACCCTGGTAGCCGCTGCTCTTTTGGCAGGCCCAGCACTCACGATGGCTCAAACCCCAAGTGCACCCAATGCAGTTGTGGTTGATGCAGCCATAACTGACAATATTTATCAGTTATATGAGGGTACTGTTACTAAGATTGATAAGAAGACTCGTACAATTTTCTTTAAAAATAATGAAGGTGAATCAAAGTTCGTTGCCGGCCCTGAGATTAAAAACTTTGACCAGATCAAAAAAGGTGACCGCCTGAACGTTACCTATGAACTCGCTGTTGCAATTGAACTGATCAAGACTAAGAGTGACGGCATTCGTAGCAAAGTAGAAACCTCATCTGAGGTGACATCTAAGCCAGGTGAAAAACCAACTCGCACGATTACCAACACCACTACCATCATTGCTGACATTATTGCCGTCGATCGCCCCAAGAAACTCGTTTCTGTTAAGGGTCCTAGTGGCAAAGTTACCGTGGTAACGGTAAAGAACCCGCAGCTGCTGGCCGACGTAAATGTTGGCGAGCAAGTTAAGGTAATTTATTTTGATGCAATGGCTGCATCTATCACTACCCCGAAAAAGAAGTAAGGTAAACAGTATTGAATAAACGCAGGGATCTCATTTGAGCATTCGCATCTATTGGGTCCTTGCGCTTGTTACCCTACTCTCGGCATGTGCTAGCACTACTCGCCCAGGAGCAGTAGGCATTAGCCGATCCCAATTCATGATGGCTTCAACAGAAGATGTAAATCGTCTTTCTGCTGCGAGTTACAGTGAGCAAAACCAAAAAGCAAAAGAAAAAAATATACTGGTCACCTCAGGACCTACTTACGATCGCTTGAAGCTGATTGCGAATAGACTGATTCCACAAACTGAGGTATTTAGAGATGACACCAGACAATGGGATTGGCAGTTAACTCTCATTAATGCCCCAACACTCAATGCTACTTGTGCGCCTGGCGGAAAGATTACCTTTTACACAGGCATCATTGAGCAGCTCAATCTAAATGATGATGAAATAGCTGCCATCATGGGTCATGAGATTGCTCATGCCTTAAGGGAGCACGGTAGAGAGCGTGTATCTCAAGCGGCAGCACAAAATGTATTAGTGAATATTGCAACGGCTCTAGCTGGCCCCTATGGCTCTGCAGTCAGCGCCGCCAATCAAGTGGCCCACTACGCAATCGTTTTACCCAACTCACGAGAAAATGAGTCCGAAGCAGATGCTATTGGATTAGAGCTTGCTGCAAGAGCAGGCTATAACCCCATGGGTGCGATTAGTGTTTGGCAAAAGATGCTAAAGGCCACGAAGGATAAAAACTCTCCAGAATTTTTATCCACCCACCCTTCTGGTGAAACCCGAATTGAGCAATTGACAGCTCTAATGCCTGCGGTTGAACCTATCTATAAAGCAGCGCCTAAGCCACCGCCCCCAAAGAAACCATCAAAAGATTGAGTAGAAAAGAAAAAAGCCCCTTATGCAGGGGCTTTTTAAACTTACTTGGCGGAGCGGACGGGACTCGAACCCGCGACCCTCGGCGTGACAGGCCGATATTCTAACCAACTGAACTACCGCTCCAAGTACATCGATTGCTACTTGTGTCACTACTTACAACTCACAACTAGCCAAAAATTTGGCGTCCCCAGGGGGATTCGAACCCCCGTACTCACCGTGAAAGGGTGATGTCCTAGGCCTCTAGACGATGGGGACCTGGACTACTACAAAAACTAATACTGCTATTTTAAATGCTTGGTGGAGATAAGCGGGATCGAACCGCTGACCTCTTGCATGCCATGCAAGCGCTCTCCCAGCTGAGCTATACCCCCGTAATCTCGCTAAAAATCTACAAGACACTCAAAACAATCCAAGATTTTATCCTATTTTTGTAGGAGGGAGCAAATTCTGCTTAGACTACCTTGGAAAGCCTTTTAATTACCTCATCCTTGCCCAAAACAACCATGACAGAATCAATCGCCGGGGTCTGCGTTGTCGCAAATAAAGCATAGCGGACAGGCATTGCTAAGGCTGGCATTTTGATCTGATGTTTAGCTAAAACTTCTTTAAAAGCCAGTCCATAAGCCGCTTTTGTGTGCTCCGCTGATTTAACTGCTTCGATCAAATCTTTTAGTGCGGGGATAATTTCAGCAGGGATATTTGCGGCAATTTGTTCTGCACTATGAGCTGGTGCAGGCAGGTAAAAAAGCTTAGCGCCTTCTGCGATTTCGATGAGCGTATTCGCGCGATCTTTAAGAAGCCCCACTACCTGCACAAAGTCTGGACCCTTTTCTGTATCAATGCCTAACTCATGGGCGAATGGCTTGGTCGCCTCTGCCAAGACAGTAGGATCAGCATTCTGAATATATTGATGATTAAGCCAAAGTAATTTTTCAGGGTTATGTTGTGCGGGTGATCGACCAAGGCTGTCTAGATCAAACCAATTCACAAACTGCTCTTTAGTAAAGATCTCCGCATCACCATGAGACCACCCTAACCTAGCGAGGTAATTCAGAATGGCTTCCGGCAAGTACCCTGCTCTTTGGTAATCACGCACACTCATAGCGCCATTACGCTTACTCATTTTTTCACCAGAGTCATTGAGAACTGTCGGCAAATGGGCATATACCGGCGGCGTTCCGCCCAGCGCCTTCATGATATTAATTTGGCGTGGTGTGTTGTTGACGTGATCATCACCACGAATCACATGGGTGATATTCATATCGAGATCGTCTACAACAACGCAGAAGTTATAGGTCGGTGTCCCGTCTGGTCGGGCTATCACTAAATCATCTAACTCATCGTTGCTAATTTCGATTTTGCCTTTGACAGCATCCTCCCAGATAACGGATCCACCTATGGGATTCTTAAAGCGAATCACCGGCAAAATACCTTCGGGTATTGCTGGCAGGATTTTTCCTGGCTCCGGGCGCCATTGACCGTTATAGCGAGGCTTTTCTTTATTAGCCATCTGTTGATCGCGTAGTTTATTGAGCTCTTCTTCGCTCATATAGCAAGGATAGGCAAGCCCAGCCTCTAACATCTGCTTAACAACTTCACGATAACGATCAATGCGTTGCATTTGATAAATCGGACCCTCATCTAGATCCAGACCAAGCCACGCCATACCTTCGATAATGACATCGACTGCTTCCTGTGTGGATCGCTCTAAATCCGTATCCTCAATACGCAAAATGAAGTCACCTTTGTTGTGGCGAGCAAAAGCCCACGGATACAAAGCACTGCGGAGGTTGCCCAAGTGAATAAAGCCCGTTGGACTAGGGGCGAATCGTGTACGTATTTGCATAAAAGACATTATCTCAGGTCAGCCTAGAAATTTGCCATTTAGGACTCAATTCTGAAAAAAGTGGATACTTTCACCTATGAACGAATTACTTGTATTTATGTGTGATGGCGCCCCAGTCCGCGGGGAAATTGTTTCCATAAGTAGTGCCTGGCAGGCTGTTTTGGAGCGTCGGAATGATCCACCTGTTATTAGACGAATGCTAGGTGACTTCGTGGGTGCGGCAACCCTCTTAAGCGCCAGCCTTAAATTTGATGGGACCTTGATTATTCAAGCTCAGAGCAAAGGTCCAATTCAACTTCTCGTGGTTGAATGTAAGTCTGATTTGACTATGCGCGCTACGGTAAAGCTCTCCGTAGAGGCGGAGAGTATTGATCCCAACGCCACTCTAGGTGAATTGCTGGATGCTGACAATACTGGGCGCCTGGTGATTACTCTTGACCCTTCTGATCGCCAGCCTGGTCAAGCCCCCTATCAAGGCATTGTGGCACTCCAGGAACATCGTGGCACGGTTATTAAGCCTGTTACGAGCGCTGCTGAAGCGATCGCTTTGTACATGCAAAATTCAGAGCAGCTAGACACCCGTATTTGGCTAGTTTCAAACGACACCCA
The DNA here is from genome assembly GCF_018688455.1 of Polynucleobacter sp. AM-7D1. NCBI lineage: Bacteria > Pseudomonadati > Pseudomonadota > Betaproteobacteria > Burkholderiales > Burkholderiaceae > Polynucleobacter > Polynucleobacter sp. AM-7D1. The sequence continues at coordinate 930,422 of NZ_CP061319.1, read as the reverse complement.
TGTCGGTGGATTACTTTTGCAGCGCTTGCCTGACTCCGGAGGTCATGCCCACCTAGACCCGCAACTTGCCGCTGAAGGTTGGACCAGAATTCAGACTCTTGGTGAGACCATCACTAATGAAGAATTGTTGACTCTTTCACCCGAAACCATCTTGCGCCGTCTTTTTTTAGAAGAGTCTACAGAAAGTGGTGTTCGGAGCTTCCCAGTTCGCCCTGTTCGCTTTGGTTGCCGTTGTTCTCGGGCCAAGGTGGCTGATGTCCTCAGAATGCTGGGCGAAGAGGAAGTTGAAAGCATTCTTGCAGAGCAAGGTGCTGTAGAGACCGAGTGTGATTTCTGCTCCAAAACCTATCGCTTTGACGCTGTAGATTGCAGACAAGTTTTTAAAACAGATTTATTAGCAGACGCAACCAGACCGCCATCAAGCGGACATTAGGATGCAGGACTAGCGTTTAGCACTTGTTGGCTTTACGCCATCCGCATCATTTGTAGTGGGTTTTTCAGTTGGCAAAATTTGCACAAAAAACTCGCCTTCCTTGATCATGCCATGTTCAACGCGAGCACGCTCTTCAATTGCTCGAGTGCCCTCTTTTAAATCCTTAACATCACCACTAAGTTTGGCATTGCGCAAGCTGAGCAGGCTATTTTTAGCCCTCTGCAAATCGAGTTGCCTCTCCATTTCGTAAACCTTGAGCCATCCACCCTTCCCCAACCAGAGTGGGTACTGTATTGCTATCAGCAATAACAGCATTGAGTAGATGGCGATACGCATAGACTAAAAGCTAGCTAATGATCAGCGCTTGAGATTGTAGAAAACCGATTTTCCTGGGTAGGTTGCAACATCACCCAAGTCTTCTTCAATACGCAATAACTGGTTGTACTTAGCAATACGATCAGATCGAGACAAAGAACCAGTCTTGATCTGGCCAGCATTGGTGCCAACAGCAATATCAGCAATTGTGCTGTCTTCTGTTTCACCGGAGCGATGAGAAATCACTGCAGTGTAATTAGCACGCTTAGCCATTTCAATGGCAGCAAAAGTCTCAGTCAATGTACCAATCTGATTAATTTTAATGAGGATGGAGTTGGCAATGCCCTTCTCAATACCCTCTCTAAGAATGCGCGTGTTGGTAACAAAGAGATCATCTCCAACTAATTGGATTTTCTTACCCAATTTTTGAGTGATGTCAGCCCATCCATCCCAGTCACTCTCATGCATACCATCCTCAATCGACACGATTGGGAATTGATCAGCAAGGTTGCCGAGGTAGTCTGAGAATTCACTCGAACTTAACTGCAAACCTTCGCCAGATAAGTGGTACTTGCCATCTTTATAGAACTCACTAGCGGCACAATCCAATGCCAATAAGACATCCTCACCGGCCTGATACCCAGCGCCTTCAATGGCCTTCATGATCGTCTGCAGGCACTCTTGATTGCTCTTAAAGTTCGGAGCGAAGCCACCCTCGTCACCAACGGTGGTTGGCATACCTTGTGAGCCGATGATTTTCTTCAACTCATGGAAGATTTCAGCGCCACAACGAAGGGCTTCGCGGAAACTTTGAGCCCCGACAGGCATCACCATGAATTCTTGAATATCTAAGCTGTTATTGGCGTGCGCGCCACCATTGACGATATTCATCATTGGGACTGGTAACTGCATGCCGCCTGATCCGCCAAAATAACGATACAAAGGCAAACCGGCTTCTTCTGCGGCTGCACGCGCTACCGCCATAGAAACAGCTAAAGTTGCGTTAGCACCTAAGCGGGCCTTGTTATGAGTCCCATCTAATTCAATTAAGGTGTGATCAAGAAATGCTTGCTCACTTGCATCAAGACCTAAGATTGATTCAGCAATCTCAATATTAATATTTTGAACGGCCTTAAGAACGCCTTTGCCTAAGTAACGCTCTTTATCTCCATCGCGAAGCTCAATGGCTTCACGTGAACCAGTTGAAGCGCCTGAAGGAACTGCTGCACGCCCCATAACACCAGATTCAAGCAAGACATCGCACTCAACCGTGGGATTTCCACGTGAATCTAAAACTTCTCTGCCGATAATGTCAACAATGGCGCTCATGCACCTTCTCCTAAGTAAAAATGAATTTGGGGTGTTACTTGAAACTATCTTCTAAAAATAATCCGGGCTTCTTAACAACCGAATCAATCGCCACTAAAGACTCAAGTAACTCTTTCATACGGTTGAGCGGTACGGCATTCGGACCATCTGAAAGCGCTTTGGCTGGATCTGGATGCGTCTCCATAAATAAGCCACTAATGCCAACTGCAACGGCGGCTCGGGCTAGCACTGGCACAAACTCGCGTTGCCCACCACTCGCATTACCTTGACCACCAGGTAATTGAACTGAATGGGTGGCGTCAAACACAACTGGAGCCTTTGCTTCACGCAAAATAGCTAAGCTACGCATATCGGAAACTAGGTTGTTGTAACCGAATGAAGCGCCACGCTCACAAACCATAAATTGATCTGGAAGATTTGCTTCTGCTGCAGCTGCACGAGCTTTATCAATGACATTCAACATTTCATGAGGGGATAAAAATTGACCCTTCTTGAAATTCACTGGCTTACCACTTTGAGCACAGGCACGAATGAAATCAGTCTGTCTACACAGAAAAGCTGGCGTCTGAAGTACATCAACCACTTTTGAAACCGGCGCAATTTCGCTAATGTCATGAATGTCGGTCAATACTGGCACACCAATTTCACGCTTCACGCGGGCTAGAATCTCAAGCCCCTTCTCCATGCCTAAACCTCTAAAAGAGGTTCCAGATGAACGATTGGCTTTGTCAAAAGAAGACTTGTAGATAAATGGAATACCTAGTGAGGCAGTAATTTCCTTAAGCTCGCCAGCAATATCTAAAGCAGATTGCTCTGACTCAATGACGCAAGGCCCAGCAATCAAAAAGAAGCGCTGATTTAAACCAACATCGAAACCGCATAACTTAAATGCACTCATGACGATCTCCTAGGCTGCCTGCTCTTGAGCAGCAGCTTGATGAATTAAAGACGCCTTAATAAACGCAGAAAATAATGGATGCCCGTCGCGTGGTGTTGAAGTGAATTCAGGGTGGAATTGCACGCCAAAAAACCATGGATGCATAGAGTTTGGTAACTCCATCATTTCAGGTAGAGATTCATTTGGTGTTCTAGCAGAAATAATCAAGCCAGACTTTTCTAAGCGCGGTACATAAAGATTATTTACTTCATAGCGGTGACGATGACGCTCGTTTACTTCAAGGCCATAGATTTCATGTGCCAAGGTACCCGCCTTTACTGGGCAACGTTGGGAACCTAAGCGCATAGTCCCACCTAGATCAGAATCGTTAGTACGCTTCTCAACACGACCTTCACGATCAACCCACTCAGTAATTAAAGCAACTACTGGACTCTCAGTGTCTGGGTCAAACTCAGTGCTGTTTGCCTGAGCAATATTGGCAACATGGCGAGCAAACTCGATCACAGCCAACTGCATGCCTAAACAAATACCAAGGTACGGAACACTATTCTCCCTGGCATAACGAATGGCAGCGATCTTACCTTCGGTGCCCCGTTTACCAAAACCACCTGGGACCAAAATAGCATCTAAGTTCTGAAGACAATCTACGCCATCTTTTTCAATGACTTCGGAATCAATATAGTTAATATTGACGCGTGTGTGATTGTGGATTCCTGCATGACGCAAAGCTTCAATAAGAGACTTGTAAGATTCGGTTAACTCAACGTATTTACCCACCATGCCAATGGTTACTTCGTGCTGTGGGTTGGCTAACTCATAAACTAAGTTTGCCCAAACAGATAAGTCCGCAGGCTTAGCTTCAATATCAAGTTCGCGACAAATTAAATCATCCATTCCCTGCGCTTGAAGCATCTCAGGAATCTTGTAAATGGTGTCAACGTCCCATACTGAAATCACAGCCTCTTCACGCACGTTAGAGAACAGGGAAATCTTGGAGCGCTCGTCTTCTGGGATGGGACGATCCGCACGGCATAACAGCACGGTCGGCATGATGCCGATTTCTCGTAGCTTTTGTACAGAGTGCTGAGTAGGTTTTGTTTTTAACTCCCCGGCACTAGCAATGTAAGGGACCAAAGTGAGATGGACAAAGGCGCAACTGTGTCTTGGCAGACGAATACTCATCTGGCGCGCTGCCTCAAGAAACGGCAAAGACTCAATGTCACCTACCGTTCCGCCGATTTCACAGATCGCAATATCAGCATTGCCATCATGGCTCGCTTTTGCGCCACGCTCTACGAATGCTTGAATCTCATTTGTAATGTGAGGAATTACCTGGACAGTTTTACCAAGATATTCGCCACGACGCTCTTTACTGATCACGGACTCATAAATCTGACCAGTCGTAAAGTTATTGCTCTTGCGCATCTTTGCAGAGACAAAGCGCTCGTAGTGTCCAAGATCGAGGTCAGTTTCAGCGCCATCTTCGGTTACGAAGACTTCACCGTGTTGAAGCGGGCTCATGGTCCCAGGGTCAACGTTGATATAAGGGTCTAATTTTAGGAGGGTGACTTTCAGGCCGCGGGATTCAAGAATCGCGGCAAGCGAGGCAGCTGCGATTCCTTTCCCTAAAGAAGAAACCACACCACCAGTGACAAAAACGTATTTGGTCATCGCTTAAGCTCTGTTGGAAAAAGTAATTATAACGATAGCTACTCTGTAGGCATAAATTCTTTCCCTATCCAACTGCATCCAAGCTCCAGAGCTTGCTATTAAATTTTTTGATAGTTTTTGAGCTCATTTTTCTTCTTATTGAGTATTTATTTGTGCTGTCGAATCTCTATAAAAAACTCCTAATAACCCCTCACACCATCACGAATATTGCTTAAATCTTGTGCAATCCATCAAACTTAGCTCAATTTGCCTATTTTTTGAGCAGTTTGATGAATTTTGACAATTAAGTCTTATATAAGACATGAATTAGCAATTACAATAGTGTGAAAGGGAAACAAGCCCTGCTTAGCCTTACTGTTGATAACTCTTACCCAATAGGAAACACGATGCTAGAAGCCTACAATGCCCAAGTTGCCGAACGCGCAGCCCTTGGAATTCCAGCCCTCCCACTAACTAAAGATCAAACAGCCGAACTTGTTGGCTTACTGAAAAATCCTCCGAAGGGAAAAGAGGCGGAGTTAGTTGAGCTCATTACCAATCGCGTTCCTGCAGGTGTTGATGAGGCAGCTAAAGTAAAGGCAGAGTTTTTGGATGCCGTTGCTAAGGGCACTGAGAAAACTCCTTTGATTTCTCGCATCAAGGCAACAGAGCTCCTAGGAACCATGCTGGGTGGCTATAACATTAAGCCTTTAGTGGAATTGCTCTCTGACTCTGAGTGTGCAGCTACTGCAGCAGCAGCCTTGAAAAAGACCTTATTGATGTTCGACTATTTCCATGATGTTCAGGAATTAGCAGAAAAAGGCAATGCACAAGCTAAGGAAGTGCTACAAAGCTGGGCTAATGCAGAATGGTTTACAAGCCGCCCTGCCGTCCCAGAGAGCATGAAGCTCACCGTATTCAAAGTCACTGGTGAAACTAATACCGACGACCTATCTCCAGCCCCTGATGCATGGAGTCGTCCAGATATTCCGTTGCATGCGACCATTATGTTGAAGAATCCACGTCCCGGCATTGAGCCTGACGAGGCAGGCGTTCGCGGGCCAATGAAGCAAATTGAAGCGCTCCAGAAAAAAGGCAATCAAATTGCTTACGTTGGAGACGTTGTTGGTACAGGATCTTCACGTAAATCTGCTACCAATTCCGTATTGTGGTGGACTGGTCAAGATATTCCATTTGTACCGAACAAACGCTTTGGTGGTGTTTGCTTAGGCACCAAGATTGCTCCAATCTTCTTTAACACCATGGAAGATGCTGGCGCATTGCCAATCGAGCTCGATGTTTCAGATATGAATATGGGCGATGAAATTGAATTGCGTCCATACGAAGGTAAAGCATTTAAGAATGGTAAAGAAATCGCTTCTTTCTCACTCAAGTCCCCAGTCATTTTGGATGAAGTTCGTGCAGGTGGTCGCATTCCTTTGATCGTCGGTCGCGGCCTCACAGCTAAAGCGCGCGCAGCACTTGGTTTGCCAGCTTCTACAGAATTCCGTATCCCTGTTAGCCCGCCTGATAATAAAAAAGGCTTCAGCTTGGCTCAAAAGATGGTTGGCCGCGCTTGTGGATTGCCAGAAGGTCAAGGCGTTCGCCCAGATACTTATTGCGAGCCACACATGACTACAGTCGGCTCACAAGACACGACTGGCCCAATGACCCGTGATGAATTAAAGGACTTGGCTTGCTTAGGCTTCTCTGCTGACTTAGTGATGCAGTCTTTCTGCCATACATCCGCTTATCCAAAACCAGTTGATATTCGCACTCACCATGAGTTGCCAGCGTTTATGACTAACCGCGGCGGTGTTGCATTGCGTCCAGGTGATGGCGTGATTCATAGCTGGTTGAATCGTTTACTTCTACCTGATACCTGCGGTACTGGTGGCGATAGTCATACTCGCTTCCCAATCGGTATCTCCTTCCCTGCTGGCTCTGGCTTAGTTGCTTTTGCTGCAGCTACCGGTGTTATGCCATTGGATATGCCTGAATCGGTCTTGGTTCGCTTCAAAGGAAAAATGCAACCTGGCATCACTTTGCGCGATATGGTTAATGCAATCCCCTTGTATGCAATTAAAAAAGGTTTGCTTACCGTTGAAAAACAAGGCAAGAAAAATATTTTCTCTGGCCGTATTTTAGAAATCGAAGGTTTGCCTGATCTTAAAGTTGAGCAAGCATTTGAATTGTCTGATGCTTCTGCTGAGCGCTCTGCCGCTGGTTGCGCAATTCAGTTAAGCAAAGAGCCAATTATTGAGTACATGCGCTCCAACATCACTTTGATGAAGTGGATGATTGCAAATGGATATGAAGATAAGCGCACCCTAGGTCGTCGCATCAAAGCGATGGAAGCTTGGATTGCTAAACCGGATTTGCTTAAGGCTGATGCAGATGCGGACTATGCCGAAGTGATCGAAATCGATATGAGCGAAATTAAAGAGCCAATCTTGGCCTGCCCTAACGATCCAGATGACGTGAAGTTCCTGTCTGAAGTATCTGGCGAAAAAATCGATGAGGTATTTATCGGCTCTTGTATGACCAACATTGGTCACTTCCGTGCAGCTGGCCAAGTTCTTCAAGGCAAAAAGGATATGCCTACTCGCCTATGGGTAGCCCCTCCAACCAAGATGGACCAGATGATTCTGACCGAAGAAGGCTATTACGGCATTTTGGGCGCTACTGGTGCACGTATGGAAACTCCGGGCTGCTCACTCTGTATGGGTAACCAGGCGCAGATCCGTAAAGGCTCCACAGCAGTCTCTACTTCAACTCGTAACTTCCCGAACCGCTTAGGTATCGATACACGCGTGTACTTAGCTTCTGCTGAACTTTCAGCGGTTGCTGCACTCTTGGGTCGCCTACCAACGCCGCAGGAATATTTCGAGCAAGTTGAGTCGTTGAACGCTAAATCTGGTGAAGTTTATAAGTACATGAACTTTGACAAGATTAAATCATTCAGCGATGTTGCTGACACAGTAACAATTTAAGCATTAGCAGTCCTGAAGTTGGGGCAATAAAAAAGGCGATCGGTTGATCGCCTTTTTCTTATTCTGGTTTTATTAAATACAGAGTTTATTCTCTTGATTGGCATTTTCACGGTTTAAGCCAGATGCCCATGTATTGGTAGGTAAACCTGTTTTTTCCATAATCAATTTGGCACGCTTTGAGACTTCCTTCCACTCAACATCTAATTGCGGGCCTTTGAAAGCAATCGCCACTACATTGCAATCATGCGACTCTGGAAAGAGCAGCACACGATTATCAAATGCCTCACAAATATTATTCAAGTTGATATCGAAACTCTTATGGCGGGAAAATAAATTCACGGTTAGCACGCCAGGCGATTTCAGAATGTCATAACAGCCCTTATAAAAGTCTAGAGAGCTAGCTGCCGGGCCATCACAAATCGCATCATAAAGATCCACCTGTACTGCATCAAAGTGGCTCTGATAGTTAGCGCTCTGTACAAAAGCTTTTGCATCAGCTTGCAAAGTTTCTAAGCGACGATCATCATCCGGCGTGAAAAACATGCTTCTAGCTGAAACAATCACAGCTGGATTGAGTTCAACAACAGTAGTTTTAACTGCTGGGCAATAGCGATGCGTAAACTTTGTGAGGGCACCAGTACCCAAGCCTAGTTGAGCAATACGCATTCCTGGCTTAGTTTCCAAAAAGAGTAGCCAGGCCATCATTTGCTGGTTGTATTCCAGATAGATTTCATCCGGATCACGGATACGCATTGCACCCTGAATTAATTCGCTACCAAAATGCAGATAACGGACTCCACCACTCTCAGAAAATGTCACCGGCTCCATCGCCATAGATGAATCTGACATGAAATTACTTTGCCCAGACCCTGGCGTTGCGGAATAAGCGCATCCAAGGGCTCGCACCATCGGGTGTATCCAACCATTCCTTTGGCGCCCAGCTCATCTGTACAGTCCTAAAGACACGCTCAGGATGCGGCATCATCACCGTGAAACGACCATCTGGTGTAGTGACGCCAGTTAAGCCGCCAGGTGAACCATTCGGGTTCATTGGATAAGTTTCAGTTGGCTTGCCTTGGTGATCTACAAATCGAAGGGCAGCTAATCCTTGTTTCTGAAGTGCCTCTAAATTACCTTGTTGGCTGAAATTAGCAAATCCTTCGCCATGGGCAATAGCTATCGGCAATTGACTGCCGCTCATGCCCTGCGTAAAGATAGAAGGCGATGCCATTACCTCAGCCATCACAAGGCGAGCTTCATATTGTTCAGACTGATTACGGGTAAATTTAGGCCAAGCTTCTGCACCTGGAATAATTCCAGAGAGATTACTCATCATTTGGCAGCCATTGCAGACGCCTAAAGCAAAGCTATCTTGGCGATTAAAGAATGAGGAGAACTGATCCCGCAATTGACTATTGAACAAAATAGTTTTTGCCCAACCCTCACCAGCTCCCAATACATCTCCATAGCTAAATCCACCGCAGGCAACCAAGCCACGGAAATCATCTAACTTGGATTTACCGGAAAGCAAATCTGACATATGCACGTCATAGGCTTCAAAACCAGCCCAGTTCATGGCGTAAGCCATTTCAACATGAGAATTAACACCTTGCTCACGCAATATGGCAACTCTAGGTCTAGCATTCTTATTAATGAATGGCGCTGCAATATCGTCTGCAATATCAAATGTCAGCTTTGGTGACATTCCAGTATCAGCAACGTTATCGAGTTGCGCAAACTCACTATCTGCGCAATCTGGGTTGTCGCGTAAGCGCGCAATCTGATAACTGGTATTTGTCCACATTTTCTGGAGAACTTCACGCGGCTCTGCAAAGATATTTTTAGCGTCGCGCCAAATTTCAATACGACCATTGGTATTAGGTTTAGCGATCACATGACTGTAAGCACTCAGACTTAATTTACGCAAAACCGCAAATACTGCATCTCGATCAGACTTACGAATCTGAATTACAGCACCAAGCTCTTCATTAAATAATGCGCGCATGGTTTGCTCATGGCGACGACCAGAAACTTGTTGTGCCCAGTTCTTGGCATCACCCCAATCTGCTTCTTGACCAATATCTACTGCAATCATGTCAACATTGAGGGAGATGCCAATGTGTGATGCAAAAGCCATCTCTGCAATACAAGCAAATAAACCACCATCAGAACGATCGTGATATGCCAGCAATTGATCTGCTTTACGCAGTTCAATGATTGCATGAGCAAGTGCCTTCAGATCTTCAGGATGATCTACATTTGGAGCTGACTTACCGGATTGATTAAGAACTTGAGCTAGGATACTTCCAGCCATACGGTTCTTACCGCGACCTAAGTCAATCAAAATTAATTCAGTCTCTAGAACTGCTCCAGACTCATCTTTGAGTTTAAGCAAAGGTGTTGTAGTTTTGCGAACGTCCTGAACTGCAGCAAATGCCGAAATAATGAGTGAGACCGGAGAAACCACTTTCTTGGCTTGATCACCATCTTGCCATGAAGTTGCCATAGATAAAGAGTCTTTACCAACTGGAATGGAAATACCCAGTGCTGGGCATAAATCCATACCAATCGCTTGAACTGAGTCATATAACTTAGCATCTTCGCCCGGCGCGCCACAAGCGGCCATCCAATTAGCAGACAGTTTCACGTCTTCTAGGCGACGAATATCTGCTGCTAATAAGTTAGTAATAGCCTCACCTACCGCCATCTTAGCTGCGGCAGGTGCATCAATGACGGCTAGTGGAGTGCGTTCACCCATCGTCATCACTTCACCACGATAGCCTTTGTAATCCATCAAGGTAACTGCGCAGTCTGCAACAGGAACTTGCCATGGTCCCACAAATGGGTCACGGGCATTAAGGCCGCCAACAGTTCGATCTCCGATCGTGATCAAGAATGATTTGCTAGCTACCGTTGGCTGTTGAAGAACCCATGCAATGCATTGGGCAAGATCGGCATCAGTAACATTTAATTCATCAAACTCTTGCGGAACACGCGTCACATCGCGATGCATACGCGGCGGCTTACCAAGCAAGACTTCCATTGGCATATCAATCGGCATCGCTGCATCACTACCAGGGACTTCATTGCTATCACTTAGCTGGAGTTGACGCTCAGTTGTTGCTTCACCAACTACTGCAAATGGGCAACGCTCACGCTCACAGAGTGATTTAAACAACTCTAGATCTTTAGCTTCGATGGCGAGAACATAGCGCTCTTGAGATTCGTTGCACCAGATCTCTGCTGGGCTCATACCACTCTCTTCAAGTGGGACTTTACGCAATTGAAATTGTGCACCTAAGCCAGCACCATCAGCTAGCTCTGGAAATGCATTAGAAATACCGCCAGCCCCCACATCATGAATCGAAACAATCGGATTACTCTGGCCCATAGCAATACAAGAGTTAATTACCTCTTGTGCACGGCGTTCCATCTCAGGATTACCCCGCTGAACGGAGTCGAAATCTAAATCTGCAGTGTTAGTACCAGTCGCAACTGAACTGCCGGTTGCTCCACCCATACCAATGCGCATACCAGGACCACCCAATTGAATAAACAAGTGGCCCGCTTTAATTTGCTTCTTTGCGGTATGGATCGAATCAATGTTACCGATACCACCCGCAATCATGATTGGCTTGTGATATCCGCGACGAACACCTTCTAAAGTTTGTTCAAAAACGCGGAAGTAGCCACCCAATATTGGTCGACCGAATTCATTATTAAATGCAGCGCCACCCAATGGCCCATCAATCATGATTTGAAGTGGCGTTGCAATACGTTCAGGTTTTCCGTACTTTTCTGATTCCCATGGCAAATCAGTCCCAGGAATATTGAGGTTGGACACAGAGAAACCAGTGAGACCTGCTTTAGGTCGCCCACCAATACCAGTCGCACCTTCATCGCGAATCTCACCACCAGCACCTGTAGAAGCTCCAGGGAATGGTGCGATTGCTGTTGGGTGATTGTGCGTTTCCACCTTCATTAAGGTATGGACTAGACGGGTGTCTTTTTCGTAACGATGGCCATCGCCTTTGGGTGACCAAGTTTCTGATTCAGCCCCGACCATTACTGCTGAGTTATCAGAATAAGCAACGATAGTACCTTCAGGCTGCAGCTGATGCGTATTGCGAATCATCGCAAATAGGGATTTCTCTTGATCGTCGCCATCAATCGTCCAGCTTGAATTAAATATCTTATGACGACAATGTTCGCTATTTGCTTGCGCAAACATGATCAATTCAACATCGCTTGGATTTCGCTCTAGGCGAATGAAATTCTCAACGAGATAAAGTACTTCATCTTCAGAAAGCGCTAAGCCTAACTCTTGGTTCGCCCTATCTAAGGCAGATCTGCCCTCGGTAAGAACTGGGATGCGAACAAAAGGTTGATCCGGCAGAGATTGATACAAAGCACTAGCTTCATTCACATCAGAAATCACAGCTTCAGTCATTCGATCATGAAGCGCTGCCAATACCAATTGCTCCTCTTGTGCATTGAGGGATTTTTTTCTTTGCCATGCAAATTGAACGCCACGCTCGATACGCAAAACATCTAGACCGCATTGGCGGGCAATATCGGTTGCTTTACTAGCCCACGGAGATACAGTTCCAAAGCGCGGTATGGCAATAGCAGATTGCTTCTCAGATGCTTTACTAAATAAGGAAGCAGAACCCTTGATTAGCGAAACAAAAGTTTGTCCGTAAGTCAGTAGACTTTCGAGCACCCCTTTGTCTTTGGTATTGAGTTCAGACTCAGACCAAATGAAATGAAGATATTGAGCCTCTATGGACTCAAGTTGGATTCCCTGGGCTGCGAGCGAAGCTAAAAGTCGCTGTTGGCGGAAGGCTGAAAGGGCATTTGCCCCGGGCAAGCAACAGAATGATGACATGCCAAGATTATAAGGTTTTGATTAAGCTAGGCGACCACCCTGAAGGCTTAGTTGGCGTCCTGACCGTGCAGCCAAGGCGGGATCATGGGTCACCAGAACCAGGGTTGAGGAATTCTCCCGATTCAGCTCAAAAAGGAGCTCAATCACCCTATTTCCGCTTGCCTCATCAAGACTCCCAGTGGGCTCATCAGCAAATAGGATGGCAGGTTTATTGATAAAGGCCCGAGCTAAAGCCACACGTTGCTGCTCACCCCCAGAGAGGGTCTTCGGAAAATGGTTTGATCTTAGACTTAATCCAACCTTATCCAGCCACTCAGCAGCAGCCTGCCTTGCCTCAGATTGCTTAACACCAGCAATCTCCAGGGGGAGCATTACATTCTCTAGTGCGGTTAAATGAGGCAACAGCTGAAATGATTGAAAGACAAAGCCAACGGATTGGCCGCGCAAACGGGCCCTACCATCTTCATCTAGTAGATTTAAGTTTTGTCCCATTAGGTATATCTGACCTGTACTTGGGAGATCGAGACCGGCCAGAAGACTTAACAAAGTGCTTTTTCCAGACCCTGAGGCACCCACAATCGCCACACTCTCGCCTTGTTCAATTTGAAAGCTGAGTTCATGCAAAATGACTAAGTCGCCATCAGCAGTGTTTACTAGCTTGCCCACGCGCTCAGCAACAATGGAATTAGACTGTTTGTTCATGTGGAAATTTCTTAGAATGGAAAAATGCGGATTCAACTTTTAACTAGCAATAAATTCATTACAGGTCTATTTTGCCTCTTAATGAGCATTTCTTCCTGGGCTCAGGTCAAGCCGGTAGTCCTGATTTTAGGAGATAGTCTTTCAGCCGAATATGGCCTGCCTCGTGGAACTGGATGGGTCAGCCTATTAGAAGGGCAGCTTATCAAGGACAAGAGTCCATGGAGCGTATTTAATGCCAGTATTAGCGGCGAGACAAGCTCAGGAGGACTAAGTCGTCTCCCTAATCTATTAAGTCAAAAGAAACCGGGAATAGTTCTGATAGAGCTCGGAGCAAATGATGCCTTGCGTGGTTTGCCTGTAAATCAAACTGAAACGAATCTACGCAAGATGATTCAGATGAGCAAGAAATCAGGTGCAAAGGTTTTGCTCTGTGGCATACAGATTCCTCCAAACTATGGCCAAAATTACACCATGCAATTTAAAGAGCTTTATGCTCAACTGGCAAAACAAGAACGGATTGAGTTGCTACCCTTCTTCTTGGAGGGCGTTGCCACTAGGCCGGAATTATTTCAAGCGGATCGCTTACACCCGAATGTTGAAGCGCAAAGCGTTATCTTTCAAAACGTATGGGGCTCAATGGCCCCATACAGTAGCTTGCTAAAAAAGCTACTTTAAATTTAACTGCCTGAGCTTGCTTGTTTGAGTGGGTTAATGACTTTAACGCCAGCACTATTGCGCCAGTAAGCCATAAAACCTGCAAATTCTGACTGTGCAGCCAATGCTTGAATCTGTTGTGCTTGCGCATTACGCACCTTAGCATCAACGACCGGTGGTTGGCGAACCTGGTCAATGCGATAAATAGTAGTGCCTACACCGGGATTTGCCACTGAAACTACGGCAGGTAATTTGCTTGCGTTAACAGACATGATCTCATCCATTGAGGCGCCTACTAGGCTACCCGGCTTATTTCTCGAGATCCAGCTAGCGCTTCCAAAACCACCAGCATTCTTCGGGTCCTTTTCAAGTGCAAGAAATTTTTCACTTGCATCAGCAATGGCTAGTTTCTCGGCAGCACGTTGAGTAACTTGGCGCTTCACTTCAGCCGCAACTTCTTTAAAAGACAAAGTTTGCGCTGGGTGTAGCGTCACAACGCGGGCGGATACAAAGACACCTGGCGCTGTTTGGACGGCCTCAGTATTGCGCTTGTTCTTAAGGGCCTCATCGCCATAGAGGGACTGAACCACTTTAGGATTAGCCAATGGATGATCACTGGATACACCAGGCGCACCACTTCGTGGTACGCCCTTCTGAGTTTGAATGCTGAGTTTTAATTTATCAGCAGCCGGTTTTAGGCTATCAGCTTGGTCGTAAGTGATGTTTGCAAACTGATCTGCCTTTTCGCTAAACACTTTCGAATCTTCTTTGGGATCAGCCTTCAGGACGATGTATTCCACATCGATATATTCAGGGCGCTCGAATAGCTTGGCATTAGCCTCATAAAAGGCTTGTAACTCTTCGGGGCTTGGGTTTACTTTGGACAAATAATCTTTAGCATTGAACTGCAAAGTTTGAACTTGTCTTTCGGTCTCATATAAGGACAAAATAATTTGAGACAGTTTTGGGTTAGTCAACTCCGTACGTGCAACTGAATTCACTAACTGTTGAATTTTTAAGTCAAAGCTTTGGCTGGCATAAAACTGCTCTTCATTCATGCCATTGCTTGCCAGCAACTGTTTAAAACGAGCATCGTCAAATTTTCCGTCTTCACGATACAAAGCACGAATCTGCGGAATCATTTGGAGGCTATTAACAAGCTCTTGTTTCCCTACCTGTAAACGCAGATCGCTCACAGCAAAACCCAAGATGCGCTGTTGCAGCAATTCGTTCAAGATTGCCTGACGAAACGGTAAGCTTTGAGCAATCTGTAGATTTCCACCAACGCGCTCTGCTTGACGCTTTGCCGCCATATCGACTTCTTGGAGCGTAATGGGGTTGCCATTCACTTTAACTAAGTCAGTTTCCTTATCCATGAATTCGGAGTAACTCGATATCCCGAACAATGCGAATGAGGGAACAATAAACAGCATGAGTACAAACTGCAAAATCTTACGGTGTTTACGTACTGAATCAAACATGGATTAATCGCTCGAAAATAAAGTCAATAATGCGAGTGTACTAGGCTGGGTGTCTAGAGGAACTAGAAAGCCTAAGAAGGGAAACTGAAAGGTGGTTTGGGGAACTGGTGGGCGCTGACGGGATCGAACCGCCGACATTCTGCGTGTAAGGCAGACGCTCTACCATCTGAGCTAAGCGCCCCAATTTAATACAGACGAGATTGTAACCTAGTGTGGGGACATAAGAGAGATTCTTCATCAAAATGAACTTAAATAAGTCACTTAATTTGACTCAAAATCCCTCAAATATCCCCTAGACATCAATGCTTTAAAGCCTCTCCAGAAGAAATCTTTTCATTGGCCTTGCTAGCTTCAGCAGCCTGTTTAGCGAGTTCTTCTGGCGTTGGATCAGGCAAAGCAACTGGTTTTCTCTCTAATGCTAATTCAAGAACTTTATCGATCCAACGTACCGGCACAATTTCAATCGCATTCTTGACGTTATCCGGTATGTCGATCAAATCTTTAACGTTTTCCTCGGGAATCAGGGCAAGCTTAATACCGCCACGATGAGCTGCTAATAACTTCTCTTTGAGGCCGCCAATCGGAAGCACTTCGCCGCGCAAGGTAATTTCCCCAGTCATCGCCACATCAGAACGAATTGGAATCCCAGTAAATACCGATACGAGAGCTGTTGTAATTGCAATGCCAGCAGACGGACCATCTTTTGGTGTTGCGCCATCTGGAAAGTGAATATGAATATCTTTCTTCTCGAAGGCTTCATCTGCAATTCCCAAAGCTCTTGCTCTCGAGCGCACCACAGTTTTTGCCGCTTCCACAGACTCCTTCATAACGTCACCGATCGAACCGGTGCGAGTAATAACACCTTTACCAGGCATTACCGCTGCTTCGATTGTCAGAAGGTCTCCGCCAACCTCAGTCCAGGCTAAACCTGTAACCTGGCCAACTTGATTCTCTTTTGCCGCTAAACCAAAGTCATACATCTTGACTGAGAGGAATTTCTCGAGATTGTCAGCATCCACAGTAACTGGGGCAGCCTCTTTCTTCAGCAGCAATAACTTGACTACCTTACGGCAAATCTTACTGATCTCTCGCTCCAAAGAACGCACACCAGCTTCACGTGTGTAGTAGCGAATCATGCTACGAACAGCGGATTCCTCAATCTTCAACTCGTCTTTCTTGAGGCCATTATTTTTAATCTGTTTAGGGATTAAATAGTTAATCGCAATACTAGTCTTCTCATCTTCGGTATAGCCTGCAAGACGAATAATTTCCAGACGATCCAGCAAAGGGCCGGGAATATTCAATGAGTTGGACGTCGCAACAAACATCACATCGGACAGATCGAAGTCGACTTCAACATAGTGATCTTGGAATGTGTGGTTTTGCTCTGGATCTAACACTTCAAGCAAGGCACTCGCAGGATCACCGCGGAAGTCCATACCCATCTTATCTACTTCATCCAAGAGGAATAGCGGATTGCGCACACCGACCTTAGTCAAGCTAGAAAGAATTTTGCCGGGCATAGAGCCGATATAGGTACGACGATGACCACGAATCTCAGACTCATCACGCACGCCACCCAAGGCCATGCGGACAAACTTACGGTTAGTTGCACGGGCAATAGATTGACCCAGAGAGGTTTTACCAACCCCTGGAGGGCCAACTAAACACAGGATGGGAGCCTTGACGCGATCTACACGTTGTTGAACCGCAAGGTACTCCAAAATACGTTCTTTAACTTTATCCAGACCGTAATGATCCTCATCTAATACTTTTTCAGCGTTAGTTAAATCATTATTGATCTTGGTTTTCTTCTTCCAAGGAAGCGTTACTAATGTATCAATGAAATTGCGAATCACTGTCGCTTCTGCAGACATTGGTGACATCAGCTTAAGTTTCTTCAGCTCAGACTCGGCCTTCTTCAATGCTTCCTTAGGCATACGAGCAGCTTTAATGCGCTTCTCGAGTTCCTCGAGATCAGCACCCTCTTCGCCCTCGCCTAATTCTTTTTGAATGGCTTTAACCTGTTCATTCAGGTAATACTCGCGCTGACTCTTTTCCATCTGGCGCTTTACGCGTCCACGAATACGTTTCTCAACTTGAAGAATGTCGATCTCACTCTCAAGATCAGCCAAGAGACTTTCTAAACGCTGAACCACGTCAGTCATCTCTAGCAAGCGCTGCTTCTGCTCAAGCTTGACTGGGAGATGAGCGCAAATCGTATCCGCTAAACGACTTGGGTCGTCAATGCCGCCCAATGAAGACAGAATTTCTTGAGGAACTTTCTTATTCAGTTTTACATACTGGTCAAACTGCGCCATGATGGCACGACGCAATGCTTCAGTTTCATGCGCATCTAGTGCTGACATGGGAGTTGGGGTTGCCTCACAAGCAAAGTAGCCCAGGCTATCTTCGACTTGACTTACTTCAGCCCGTTGTACACCCTCAACCAAGACCTTAACAGTGCCATCTGGCAACTTCAGCATTTGCAGAATGTTGGCGATACAGCCGACCTCGTAGAGGTCCTCAACGCCTGGCTCATCCTTAGCAGCCGTCTTTTGAGCAACTAAAAGCACATTTTTGCCAGTTTCCATGGCGGCTTCTAGGGCTTTAATTGATTTTGGTCGCCCTACAAATAATGGGATAACCATGTGCGGGAACACCACGACATCTCTCAATGGGAGAAGTGGTAGTTGAATAGGTTCAGAGGGTAGTAATAAGTGGCCAGGCATGGGGCAATTCCTCCAAAATAGTCATTCCGTAAAAATCTCTAAAAATGCCGCACCACTACATACGGACATAATTTAGGAATAGGATACTACCTATATGGGTGTCACCAAGTGAAAAACAAGGGGGAAATATGCAAAAAGTGAGCAAAAACCCTGTGAAAACAGCAAAAAAGACTAAAAATTAGGCTTTTTTGCTCATTTCTGTAGATTCGTCACCCTGCTTGTAGACCAGAATGGGCTTTCCGCCCTCTGCAATAGTGCTCTCATCGATGACTACCTTTTGAACATTCTTTAAAGATGGCAGGTCATACATCACATCCATGAGGGAACCCTCAAGAATAGAACGCAGTCCACGTGCACCTGTTTTGCGTGCAATAGCCTTCTTGGCAATGGCTGACAGTGCTGCTGGGCGAACCTCAAGCTCAGAGCCCTCCATTGTCAATAGTGCTTGATATTGCTTAACCAAGGCATTCTTAGGCTCTGTCAGGATCTGAATTAAGGCTGTTTCATCCAATTGCGCCAGAGTTGCTACAACTGGCAAACGACCAATCAATTCAGGGATCAGACCAAACTTAATCAAATCTTCTGGTTCAACCTCAATTAAGAGGTCACTAACGCCACGATCATCTTTACCGGGGACCGTGGCATTAAAGCCAATACCAGTCTTAGCAGTACGC
This sequence comes from Polynucleobacter sp. AM-7D1, assembly GCF_018688455.1. NCBI lineage: Bacteria > Pseudomonadati > Pseudomonadota > Betaproteobacteria > Burkholderiales > Burkholderiaceae > Polynucleobacter > Polynucleobacter sp. AM-7D1. The sequence goes on along the minus strand of NZ_CP061319.1, from coordinate 911,673 downwards.
TGCTGAATGACCTTTTCCAGGCCGTCAAAAGCGCCGCCACAGATAAATAAGATGTTGGTTGTATCAACTTGTAAGAAATCTTGATTGGGGTGCTTACGGCCACCTTGAGGCGGAACAGAGGCCATCGTGCCCTCAACCAGCTTTAACAGGGCTTGCTGAACACCCTCGCCTGATACGTCACGAGTAATGGATGGGTTATCTGATTTGCGGGAGATCTTATCGATCTCATCAATGTAAACAATGCCACGCTGGGCTTTTTCAACGTTGTAATCACAAGCCTGCAACAACTTCTGAATAATATTTTCGACATCTTCACCAACATAGCCTGCTTCAGTTAGTGTGGTTGCGTCAGCCATGACAAAGGGCACATCAAGCATTCGAGCCAAAGTCTGAGCCAATAAAGTTTTGCCAGAGCCAGTCGGACCAATCAGCAAAATATTGCTCTTTGCTAGTTCAACACCATCAACCATAGCCTTGGCAGGAACTTTAGACTCTTTCTTATCAGCTGGCTCGACAGCTTTGCCGTCTTTATCGAGCTTCTCTTTTTTAGGTTTTGGCAAGTACTGCAAACGCTTGTAATGGTTGTAGACCGCAACCGCTAATGTCTTCTTGGCATGATCTTGGCCAATAACGTACTGATCCAGATTTTCACGAATCTGATGCGGTGTTGGCAAAGAGTCATCGCCCTCCACTTTGGGAAGTTTAGAAAGCTCTTCTTGAATGATGTCAGTACAGAGATCGATGCACTCATCACAAATGAAAACAGACGGGCCAGCAATCAACTTCTTCACTTCATGTTGGCTCTTGCCGCAGAAAGAGCAATACAAAACTTTATCTGCGCTATTGGTGTTGTTGATATCGCTCAAGATGGCCGTCTAAATGAGAAGTAGTGATTAAGGACGTTTGTCGATGACTTTATCAATCAAGCCATACTCTTGAGCTTGATCTGCAGACATGAAGTTATCGCGATCCGTGTCTTTAGCAATTGTTTCAATAGATTGACCAGTGCGTTCAGACAGAATCTTATTCAAACGCTCACGCAAGTAAAGAATTTCACGAGCCTGAATTTCAATATCAGAAGCTTGACCACGTGCGCCACCTAATGGCTGATGAATCATGACACGTGAATTCGGCAATGCGTAACGTTTGCCTTTCTCGCCTGCACACAATAAGAATGCACCCATGCTGGCAGCCATACCCATACACAAAGTACTTACGTGTGGCTTGATGAATTGCATGGTGTCATAGATTGCCAATCCAGCAGATACAGAGCCGCCAGGAGAGTTGATGTACAGAGAAATTTCTTTATCTGGGTTCTCGCTCTCAAGGAATAGCAGCTGGGCAATCACTAAGTTTGCAGTTTGATCATTTACTTCGCCAACCAAGAACACAACCCGCTCTCTCAGTAAACGTGAGTATATGTCATAGGCCCTCTCACCTCTACCAGAGGTTTCAATCACCATGGGAACTAAACCCAAACCTTGGGGTTCTAGATTCTCAGACTGGAAATGATTCTGGTTCATGTGATCAGGCCTTTATTTGTTAAATACTTAATTGAGCTTGCTGAGTTCTTCGAAAGTAACCGCTTTATCAATCACTTTAGCTTGCGAAGTGAAATACTTAATCACGTTATCTTCCAATACCAAGTTCTCGATATCTTTGAGTCGGCTTGGGTTGCTGTAGAACCAACGTACCACTTCTTTTGGATCTTCGTAAGTAGCAGCTTGCTCATCAATCTCAGCTTTAATTTGATCAGCTGTAGCAGCCAAGTTTTGCTGCTTAACCAAGTCGCTCAATATCAAGCCAAGGCGTACACGCTTGATAGCTTGCTCAGCAAACATCTCAGCAGGAATTGGAGCATCTTTAGCATTTGGAATGCCACGTTGCATCAAGTCTTGGCGTGCAGACTCAACTAAACGCTCTTGCTCTTGAGCAACCAAAGACTTTGGCGCATCGAGCTCGCAAAGGCTGTTGAGCTTTTCCATTACCTCACCTTTTAACAAGGAGGTAATGCGACGTTTGGTTTCGCGCTCTAAATTTTCTTTTACTTCTTCGCGCATCTTGGCAACGCCACCTTCAGCAACGCCCATGGACAATGCGAAAGCATCATCAACTGCTGGCAGGTGCGCCCAATTGACTGACTTCACAGTGATAGTGAAATCTGCAGTCTTACCAGCGACATCTTTGCCGTGGTAATCCGCTGGGAAACTTAATGGGAAAGTCTTGCTCTCACCTGCTTTGAGACCCAATGTAGCAGCCTCAAATTCTGGGAGCATACGGCCTTCACCAAGAACGTATTCAAAGTTTTCAGCTTTGCCACCAGCAAATTCAACGCCATCGATCTTGCCTACAAAATCGATCATCACTTGGTCGCCAGCTTGTGCTGCAGTATTTGCACCGCCATCACCATGTGCACCGGCTTCGCCACGTGGGTGGTAATGAACTTGCTGCTTACGTAATACATCTAATGCGCGATCAATTTCTGCATCAGAAATATCAGTTGTGTACTTAGTCACTTCTGCTGTACTGAAGTCGCCAATCTTTACTTCTGGCAACACTTCAAAGTAGGCATCAAACACAATATTGTCTGCGTCTAATTCTGTTTTTGGGTCAAGGCGTGGTTGGCCGGCTAAAAGGATATTTTCCTTTTTAGCCAACTCAAAGAAGAGTTCTTGAGCTTTATCGAACTGCAGCTCAAAATCCACTTGCATACCGTATTGCTTTTCAACCATATTCTTAGGCACTTTGCCTGGACGGAAGCCTGGAGCTTTCATGGTCTTACCCAATTTAGCCAATTGGGTTTCTCTTGCCTTAGCCAAATCGGCACGAGCGAACTCTAAGGTCACTTTGCGGTCTAACTGACCTAAATTTTCTATCTGCACAGCCATTCTCGTCTCTTAATTGAAAATCGGATATGTGAAGCCCAAGCCAAGTAGCAATCTTGTGGTGCGAGGAGGGGGACTCGAACCCCCACACCATTTCTGGCGTCAGGACCTAAACCTGGTGCGTCTACCAATTTCGCCATCCTCGCGCGAATTCCGCAAACACTACCGAGCTGAAGCTTCACTCTAAAGACCGTAATTCTACAATGCTTAGCGGTTTTAGAAGATATTTAAGCCTTATAGAGCAAAGCCACAGCATGGACTGCAATGCCCTCACCTCTCCCTAAGTGCCCAAGGGATTCATTGGTTTTGGCCTTTAGATTGACATGGCTTGGTGTAACGGCCAAATCTGATGCAATATTGCGGACCATCTCGGGCAAAAAAGTAGCCAATTTGGGCTTTTGGCAAATAATCGTCGCATCGACATTCCCAACCTGAAATCCAGCAGCCTGAATCTTCTGGAGAGCGGCTCTGAGCAGAATACGGCTATCCATGTCCTTAAATTGAGGATCGGTATCTGGAAATAGCTGGCCAATGTCATTCAATCCAGCAGCTCCCAGTAGGGCATCGGTTAAGGCGTGCAACAAAGCGTCTGCATCGGAATGACCAAGTAAGCCTTTTTCGTTGGGGACGTGCACACCACCCAAGACGAGTTTTCGACCCTCAACAAGGGCATGAACGTCATAACCTTGACCAATACGGAACTGAGGGATTTGGGATGTGTTTGAAGTCATTAAGTTATCTTGATAGGTTCTGAGAGCTTATTTAGTGCTTGCCCGCAAAATGGTTTGCATTAAATCCCAATCTGCTTGGTGGGTTACTTTGAAGTTGCGAGTGGCACCCTCTATTAATAATGGGCTAGCGCCCGAGAGCTCCATTGCACTTGCCTCATCCGTGATGTCGGCCTCCAGACGAATACCCTCATCAATTGCATCATGCAGGTGTTTTAAACCAAACATCTGCGGTGTTTGAGCCTGCCAAAGATGATCTCTAGAAATTGTCTTCATCGATCTATTCGGATTTCCAGCAATTGCTGAATTGGCATCGGCCATCTTTAAGGTGTCGGCTAACGGCATTGCCAAGAGGCCACCCTCACCAGCTACAGTGACAGCGTGAATCAGTTTTTGAATGAGTTCAGGAGAAATTCCAGGTCGTGCTGCATCGTGGACTAAAACCCAGTCATTCTCTGGAACGCCCGCCTTGAGCATAGCTGCAAGGGTGTTTCTGACGGTTTCTTGGCGAGTTGGACCACCAGTTGCAAGAAATTGAATAGATGCAGATTTGTTGGAAAGTGGGCCTAAGACGGGGTTATCGATAAAACCCGGGCTAACCCCCACCCAAATGGAGGCAATCTCTGGGGTAGCAGCAAAGGCATTTAAGGCATAAGCCAGCATGGGTTTGCCTGCCAACTCCTGAAACTGTTTTGGTAAAGATCCACCAAGCCTTGATCCTGTGCCGGCCGTGGGTAACACAGCGTGGCATTGCGGTAAAGACTGAGAAGATGGGTTTCCAGCGTGCATACCTGATTCTATAATGAGGTCAGATGTCTGATGCATTAAAACTAGCACCCCCCATACCTGCACTGCGGGCTGGGCAGCGCTTTACCTTTTCAGGCTTGGTTGGGTCTTCTGATGCCGCATTAATTGCCCAATCCGCCCTTCGTTATCGATCTGAATTCTCCGTCATGGTGATTTTCTGTGCTCAAGCACAGGAAGCACAGCGTCTCTTAGAAGAAATCCCTGCTTTTGCGCCGCAACTGAAGACGCGCCTGTTGCCCGACTGGGAAATCCTGCCTTATGACCACTTCTCACCACATCAGGATTTGGTCTCAGAACGTTTAGCTACCCTTTATGAATTGCTCAACGGTAGCTGCGACATTGTATTGGTGCCTATTACTACAGCACTGCAAAAATTAGGTCCGCCAAATTTCCTATCGGGCCACACCTTCTTTTTTAGACAAGGTGACAAGCTCAATGAGGCGGCACTAAAACTTCAGTTACAACAGGCTGGTTATGACCCCGTCAGCTCTGTCATGCGCCCAGGTGAATACAGTATTCGCGGTGGCTTGATTGATTTATTTCCGATGGGCTCAAGCCTGCCTTATCGCCTAGATCTCTTTGGTGATGAGATTGAGCAAATTCGAGCTTTTGATCCCGACACCCAGCGCAGCCTCTATTCCGTTAAGGAGGTTCGTCTTTTACCTGGACATGAGTTTCCATTTGATGATGCTTCACGCACCGCCTTCCGTGGTAGATGGCGCGAAGTATTTGAGGGTGATCCAACGCGTTGCTCGATTTATAAAGATGCCAACCTGGGTATTCCCAGCGCAGGTATTGAATCCTATCTCCCTCTCTTTTTTGATGAGTGCTCTACCGTCTTTGATTACTTCCCCCGCTCAGGTGATCCTGTTTGGTTGGTGAATATTGGTGATGTTGAAGAATCTATCAAGGGGTTTTGGAAAGATACGCTTTCTAGATATGAATTCTTAAAGCATGATCTTGATCGCCCCATTCTTCCGCCTGCAGAATTATTTCTGGATGTCGATCAATTTTTTACAGCAGCTAAACCCAATGCACGCTTGGCATTAGAGAAAGAGGCGGATAAAGAAAGCAAAGAATCACCGCAATTTTTAGCCGTACCAGATTTAGCAGTGCACCGCCGTGATGCCGACCCTATTAATCGTTTGCGTGCTTTAGTCTCCCAAGAGAAAGTGCGCATAGTCATTTGTAGTGATAGCAATGGTCGAAAAGAATCTATCCGCCAACTCTTTGAAGAGAGTAATTCTGTTGCAGGACTAAATGGCAAACCACTCTTCCCATTAAAGCCAGAGGGCTTTGAAGGTATAGCTGATTTCATTAAGAGTGATTCACTTTTTGGATTGGTTACAGCCCAACTCTTTAACGGCTTTACTTGGCCAGCTGCAAACCTCATTGTTGTTACCGAAGCAGAGCTCTTTACCACTACTGCGCGTCAACGACGTAAGGGAAAAGAAAGTGAGAGCGCCGATCCGGACATGCTCTTTAAGGATTTATCTGAGCTCAAGATTGGCGACCCTGTTGTTCACTCTGATCATGGTATCGGGCGCTATCAAGGATTGGTACTACTCAATTTAGCTCCACCCAAAGAAGAGCCCATTTTTGAAGAGTTCTTGCACTTGGTTTACGCCAAAGATGCGACTCTTTATGTACCGGTACAACAGCTACAAATGGTCACCCGTTACGCAGGCTCTGATCCCGATTCGGCGCCACTGCATCAACTAGGGTCTGGACAGTGGGATAAAGCACGACGTAAGGCTGCGCAACAAATTCGAGATACCGCTGCTGAACTGCTGAGTTTGTATGCCGCAAGAGCGATACGCAAAGGCCATGCTTTTGAATTTTCAGCCCATGATTACGCTGCTTTTGCAGAAAGCTTTGGCTTTGAAGAAACACCAGATCAGGCTAATGCCATTGCAGCAGTCATCGGCGATATGACCAGTGGTACTCCAATGGATCGACTGGTATGTGGAGATGTGGGTTTTGGCAAAACCGAGGTTGCTCTACGCGCTAGCTTTGTTGCAGTGATGGGCGGCAAGCAAGTAGCAATCTTGGCTCCAACAACTCTTCTTGCCGAACAGCACGTCGCCACCTGGAAGGATCGCTTTGCCGATTGGCCTGTACGTATTGTTGAGCTTTCACGCTTTAAAACTACTAAAGAAATCAATGCAGCACTTGAAGCCATTGCTAAAGGCGAGGCTGACATCATCATTGGCACACATAAGCTGCTATCAAAAGAAACTCAATTTGCCAATTTGGGATTAGTGATTGTCGATGAGGAGCATCGTTTTGGTGTACGTCAAAAGGATGCGCTTAAAGCATTGCGCGCCGAAGTGGATATTCTGACTCTGACTGCTACGCCGATTCCAAGAACACTGGGTATGGCGATGGAGGGCCTACGTGAGTTTTCTGTTATTGCTACAGCACCCCAGAAGCGTTTGGCTATCAAAACCTTTGTGCGTCGCGAAGGTGACGGCGTCATTCGTGAGGCAGTACTTCGCGAGATTAAGCGTGGTGGCCAAGTTTATTTCCTACATAACGAAGTTGAAACGATTCAGAACCGTAAGCATGCTTTACAAGAGCTAATACCAGAAGCAAGCATCAGCGTAGCGCATGGTCAAATGCACGAGCGCGAATTGGAATCCGTCATGCGTGAGTTTGTGACTCAACGCACCAACATCTTGTTATGTACCACCATTATTGAAACAGGTATTGACGTTCCCACTGCTAATACCATCATCATGCATCGCGCAGATAAGTTTGGTTTGGCGCAGTTACACCAATTACGTGGTCGTGTTGGTCGATCTCATCACCAAGCATATGCCTATCTGCTCGTGCCAGACCCTGAGGCACTCAGTAAGCAAGCGCAATTACGTTTGAATGCCATTCAGGCAATGGAAGAATTAGGCTCGGGCTTCTATTTAGCAATGCATGATTTAGAGATTCGGGGAGCAGGAGAAGTATTGGGCGACAAACAGTCTGGTGAGATTCATGAAATTGGCTTTCAGCTGTATACCGAGATGCTCAATCGCGCAGTAAAATCCCTCCGCAGCGGTAAAGAGCCTGATCTACTATCACCGCTTCAAGCTACAACTGACGTCAATCTAGGCGTGCCCGCCCTCTTCCCAAATGACTACTGCCCTGATGTCCATGATCGTCTCTCGATGTACAAGCGCTTTGCTGGCACAAACGACTTCTCCGAGCTCATGGGATTGCGTGAAGAGCTAGTTGACCGCTATGGTGATTTACCAGACCAAGCTAAATCGCTTTATGAAACTCACCGCCTACGATTGGAGATGAGTGGCTTTGGCATTAAGAAGATTGATGCGAGCCCAAGCTCAATTCAGATTCAATTTATTCCTAATCCGCCAATTGACCCAATGAAGATCATTCAGTTAATTCAGTCATCAAAATACATTCAACTAAATGGTCAAGATAAGTTAAAAATTCTTCCCCAGAAAGAAAAAGATTTTGAGAAACTAGAGCAACGTTTAGACCAAATCCGGAAAATTCTCCGAAGCCTCAATGAATCCGCAGTACTTAATACTGCTCACGTTAACTAATTGCTGATTACTTCATACCCATGTCTAGCCACCTCACTCTAGTAGCACTTGCTAATGCTCCAATCCCAACAGATTTGAATGCTGCATTCAATGCGCATGCCAAAGTTTTAGGACTAGAGATTACTGAACTCCCATTAGAACCATCACCATCGAAATATTTCACTGCGCGCCTGACTTGTTCTCAAAACTTATTGCCTGAGGCAAGACTTGCAATGCGCGATATCGCTGCTCGGTACGACACGGATTTGGCTTTTCTATCTCCGGGATTTAAGGAAGATGCGGTAAAGGTGTTGGCCATGGATATGGACTCTACCCTGATTAATATTGAGTGCATTGATGAGATTGCTGATTTCACAGGAAAAAAAGCGGCAGTATCTGAAATTACTGAAGCCACAATGCGCGGTGAGATTAAAGACTTTAAAGAAAGCTTGCGCAGACGTGTTGCTTTGCTAGAAGGCGTATCCGCTGATGTATTGGATTCAGTCTATAAAGAACGCTTGCGCCCTAACCCTGGCGCCGCTGAATTATTAGCTGGAGCAAATGCAATGGGTCTTTATACGCTCCTAGTTTCTGGTGGCTTTACCTTCTTTACTGAAAAACTGCAGAAAGAATTGGGCTTCAAACAAACCCAGGCCAACACCTTGGAAATTGTTGATGGCAAACTCACCGGTAAAGTCATTGGCGATATTGTTGATGGCGCAGCGAAGAGCGCCTATCTAGAGCAAGCCTGCACGCTCATGAATTGCCATAAACAGAATTCCATCACTATGGGTGATGGATCCAACGATTTACCAATGATGCATGGCTCAGGTATTAGCATTGCCTATAGAGCAAAACCGATTGTCAAAGAAAAAGCCGACGCGGCTTTTGACCGAGTCGGCTTAGATGCTGCTTTACTGCTGATTAACTAAAGCGCTTGCTTAAGCTAGAGCAGTAAATGAACGTTGATTAGAGGCGCTCAAAAATAGTTGCGATACCTTGACCACCGCCAATACACATTGTGACCAAAGCATATTTGCCTTGAACGCGATGTAATTCATGGATAGCTTTAGTAGCAATTGCAGCACCAGAACAACCAATTGGGTGACCTAATGCAATTGCTCCACCGTTGACGTTGGTCTTAGCTGGATCTAAGCCCAAACCTTTGGTCACAGCCAAAGCTTGTGCAGCAAACGCTTCATTAGATTCAATCACATCAATTTGATCTAATTTCAGGCCGGCACGCTCGAGAGCAATCTTGGTTGCCGGAATTGGGCCTTCGCCCATAATGTGGTTCGGTACGCCAGCAACAGCATATGAAACTAAGCGAGCGATTGGTTTATGACCAGCCTTCTTCGCCGTATCAGCATCAGCCAATACAAAGAATGCTGCGCCATCATTAATGCCTGAAGCATTACCTGCAGTAACGCTACCGCCCTCTTTTTTGAATACTGCTTTCATCTTTGCCAAAGTTTCCATCGTGGTGTCTGGCTTGACGTGCTCATCAGTATCAAACACCACATCACCCTTGCGAGTTTTAATAGTAATTGGAACGATTTGAGACTTAAAGCGTCCTTCTTTAATTGCATTAGCTGCGCGACGGTGTGATTCGACGGCTAGAGCATCCTGCTCTTCACGAGTCAGCTTCCATTTCTCAACGAGGTTCTCCGCAGTAACGCCCATATGTCCAACGCCAAATGGATCGGTCAATACAGAAACCATCAAGTCAATCATTTTGGTATCGCCCATGCGAGCGCCACTACGCATTGCTGGTGAGCCATACATACCGCGTGACATCACTTCAACACCACCACCAATACCGTAATCGCAGTCACCCAACATAATTTGTTGGGCAGTTGTCACAATTGCTTGCAAACCTGAGCTGCATAAACGATTTAAGGCCATAGCAACAGATTCCATTGGCAGACCAGCCTGGATTGAGGCAACCCGTGCAACATAGGCATAACGGTTATCCGTAGGAATAGTATTTCCTACAGTAACGTAATTAATTAAGGCTGGATCTACTCCAGATCGGGCTACTGCTTCTTTCATCACCATACCGCCGAGCTCTGATGGCTCAAGGCTACTCAGTGATCCATTAAAAGTACCAATTGCTGAACGTACAGCACTCAAAACGACGACATCACGACTCATATTAATCCCCTTTACGGTGCCTAATTAGGCAAAATATTGGCCCAAATAAAAAGCCAAAACACTATTTTTATTCCAATAGTCAAGTTTCGGCTATTAGGTCATGCCCTTGGGAGCTAATCACCGTCACTTTGATGATTTCACCGGCACGGTAACGCTTAGAGGGCTTGCTTGGGGGCAAAACCCGCACTAAACCATCAATTTCAGGGGCATCACCGATGGTTCGACCCATTCCACCGGATTCATCTGCTCGGTCAATGATGACCTGAATACGCTTGCCTATTTTTTTAGCAAGGCGTTTTATGGAGATTTCTTCAGCCTTAGCCATAAAACGAGCACGACGATCTTCGCGCAAGGATTCCGGAACTGGGTTATCCAAGGAATTGGCTGTTGCACCATCAACTGGTGAATAGGCAAAACAACCGGCACGATCAATTTGAGCCTCATCCAGGAAATTCAACAAGTACTCAAACTCTTCCTCGGTTTCGCCTGGAAAGCCTGCAATAAATGTACTGCGAATAACTAAATCTGGGCATGCAGCCCGCCATGCTTGTATGCGCTCTAGATTCTTTTCTCCACTTGCAGGACGCTTCATGCGTTTGAGCACATCTGGGTGCGCATGTTGCAAAGGAATATCTAGATAAGGCAACACGCCATAGCCATGATCAGAAAACTCAGCCATTAATGGCAAAACATCATCAACATGCGGATAGGGGTAGACGTAATGCAGGCGAACCCAAGCTTGATGCTCTCTGGCAATTTGATTTAAAGCGTTTACTAAATCAAACATACGAGTCTTAACAGGTTTACCATCCCAAAAACCAGTGCGATATTGAATATCAACACCATAGGCGCTCGTATCTTGAGAAACAACCAATAATTCTTTTACGCCGGACTCAAATAATTTTTTAGCCTCAAGCAGCACTTCACCAATAGGACGTGAAACCAGGTCACCACGCATGCTTGGGATAATGCAGAAGGTGCAACGGTGATTGCAGCCCTCGGAGATCTTGAGGTATGCATAGTGCTTTGGTGTGAGCTTCACACCAATTGGTGGAAGCAAATCAGTAAACGGGTCATGCGGTTTTGGTAAGTGCAGATGAATCGCCTGCATTACTTCTTGAGTGGCATGCGGGCCTGTAACAGCTAGGACTTTAGGGTGAATGCTCTGAATGAGGTCACTACCATCGGCATTTTTACGAGCACCTAAGCACCCAGTAACGATCACCTTGCCATTTTCTGATAAGGCTTCACCAATCGCGGCAAGACTCTCCTCAACAGCAGAATCGATAAAGCCGCAGGTATTCACGACAACGAGATCGGCTCCCGAATAATCCTTAGCAGTCTCGTAACCCTCAGCACTTAATTGAGTGAGAATGAGTTCAGAATCAACCAATGCCTTGGGGCATCCCAAGGAAACAAAACCAACTTTACCCGCCACAACTATTCTTTTTCTGTCTTATTAGGCTGACCTGGAAATGGGAAGCCACTAAATATCGTTGGGGAGTTTTGCATTTGCTCTTGCATCTTCACAAATAGATCTTTGCTCTGCTCCATATAGTTGCCCATCAGGCCTTGCATCATCGGGTTTTGTAAATTCATCATCTTGGCCCATGCTTCGGGCGTGCTACCTGCACCTAAGCCCTGAGTTTGATCGCCCAGCTTATTGTGAATGTCCACAAAAGACTGCATGGTTTTTTCAAGATAGCTACCCATCAAGCCTTGCATGGAGTTGCCATAGAAGCGAATGATTTGAGAAAGCATTTGAGTTGAAAAAACCGGGGCACCACCAGCCTCTTCTTCCAAGATAATTTGCAGCAAGATATTGCGTGTTAAATCATCTTCAGTTTTTGCATCAACAACGCTGAATGCATCGCCTGCCATTACTAAATTTTTGATATCAGCCAGCGTGACGTAGGTGCTGGTTTGGGTGTCATATAAACGACGATTGGGATACTTCTTGATCAAGCGGCTATCGCCGGCTTTTTTGGAACGTGTGGCCATGTATTTTTCCTAACTCTCATTACTGCAATGCAACATCGGCATAGTTTATCCCTAGTTTGACCTAAAGGTAAATATGCCGATGAGCAGACCACTAAAACTGCATTTTTGATGGGTTTAACCCGTATGCAGGCCACCATTCAAGGAGAAGTCAGCGCCAGTTGCGTAGCCGCCATCATCAGAGGCAATCCAGCAGCAGATTGAAGCAATCTCTTCTGGGGTGCCCAAGCGCTTCACTGGAACGCCAGCAACAATCTTCTCGAGAACATCCTCACGAATAGCCTTCACCATGTCCGTACCGATATAACCAGGAGACACTGTATTTACAGTCACCCCTTTAGAAGCTAGCTCTTGTGACAAGGCCATCGTAAATCCATGCAAGCCCGCTTTTGCAGTGGAGTAGTTTGATTGACCAAACTGACCCTTCTGGCCGTTTACAGAAGAAATATTGATAATCCGGCCCCAACCGTTATCAGCCATACCATCGACCACTTGCTTGGTTACATTGAACAAAGAATTGAGATTGGTATCAATCACCGCTTTCCACTGCTCAGGAGTCATCTTGCGGAATACGCTGTCCTTAGTAATACCAGCGTTATTTACGAGAACGTCAACACGACCTACTTCAGCCTTTACCTTATCAAAAGCAGCAACAGTGCTGTCCCAGTCAGAAACGTTACCTTCAGAGGCGATGAAGTCATAACCCAAAGCTTTTTGCTCGCCAAGCCAGCGATCTTTACGCGGGGAATTTGGGCCACAACCAGCGATAACCTTAAAGCCATCCTTGGAGAGGCGCTGACAAATAGCGGTACCAATACCACCCATACCACCAGTTACGTATGCAATCTTTTGAGACATGTCTTACCCCTTATGAAAATATTATTGAGCAGCGGATACTTTTTCTTTCACGTACTTACCAGGCGCTGCTTCTAGTTTTTTGTACTGTGCATTACCAAACGTTTTGCTGGCTTTAATTTTCTTGCCACCAAACTGTTCTAACCATTGAGCGTAATTGGGCCACCAACTACCCTTGATCTCTTTTGCTGCAGCCAACCAATCATCTGCAGTCTTTGCCAATTTATTATTTTCAAAATAATGGCGCTTGTTCTTTGCTGGTGGGTTAATCACGCCAGCAATATGGCCTGATGCACCCAAGACAAATCGGTTCTTACCCTTCAGGATGTGGGTAGATTCATAAGCGGATTTCCACGGCACAATGTGGTCATCATGCGATGCGTAGATATACGCTGGAACCGTGATCTTGCCCAAGTCAACCTTTTCACCACAAACGTTGAGCTTGCCTGGTTTAACCAATTCATTTTGTAGATAGGTATGCCGTAGATACCAGCAATACATTGGGCCAGGTAGATTGGTTGAGTCGCCATTCCAATAGAGCAAATCAAATGGGGGCGGTGAATTACCTTTTAAATAATTTTCAACAACATAATTCCAAACCAAATCGTTTGGACGCAGGAAAGAGAATGTATTGCCCAAATCTAAACCAGACATCATCCCAAAGTGACCGCCCTCACCGCCGATAGTAGTTTCACGCAACTTCACCATGCCTTCGTCGATGAACACATCCAGAATTCCGGTGTCAGTGAAATCCAATAAAGTGGTGAGCAAAGTTAAGCTCGCAACATAATCTTTTTTACGTGCTGCTAATACTGCTAATGCGGTAGAGGTTAAGGTGCCGCCGACACAAAATCCGAGAACATTAATTTGATCTGCAGCGCCAATATCCTTAACAACCTCAATCGCCTTGATGACACCATCGCCAACATAGTCATCCCAAGTTACTTTGGACATCGATGCGTCGGGATTTTTCCAGGAAACCAAGAAAACAGTGTGACCCTGCTCCACCATGTAACGGACCACGGAGTTATCTGGCTGCAAATCCAAAATATAGTATTTGTTAATACAAGGAGGCACCATTAAGTATGGGCGCTCATACACTGTTTCAGTTAAGGGTGTGTACTGAATTAACTCAAAGAGTTCGTTACGAAAGACCACCTGGCCTTCAGTGGTTGCAATATTCTTACCAACTTCAAAAGCGCTTTCATCAGTCAGCGATACTTTGCCTTTTTTTAAATCGCCCAACAAGTTCACTATTCCGTTTTGAATAGATTGCCCTTGGGTGCTAATAATATTTTCAAGAACCTCAGGATTGGTAGCAATAAAGTTTGAAGGCGATAAAGCATCGATCATTTGTTCTGTAGTGAACAAAATTTTTGCCTTCATTTTTTCATCAGTATCCACAGCCTCGGCAAGTGCCATGAGATGTTTGGAGTTCAGCAAATAGGTTGCAGCAATCATCTTGCTCCAAGATGAATGCCATGCTTTACCAGAGAAGCGACGATCTTTTACTTCAATTCCCTCGGGATTCGTTGCGAGTTGAGAAAACTCCGAAAAATATTCCTTTTGAATTTCCGCCAAACGTTCTGGTGGAATTAATGCCATGTGGTGCGGTGCCAAAGATGGGGCAACACCAGTATTCATACCTGCAAACATAATGATCTCGTTAATTAATTAAGTTCATTCTCCAACTATCAGGCTGTAAGGGTTATACGCACTAACCCTAGCCCTAGGGCTAAGCTAGTAATAACCCGAAGATGGAGTCTTACCCTCGATCCAAATTAAGGAAGCGAATCGACCGGTTACTTTGTCCCTGCGATAGGAAAAGAAATTTACTGAATCACTGGATGTGCAAAAGTCGCCGCCATAGACCCTCTCAATGCCAGCAGAGCGTAAACGGTCCTGAGCGAGCAGATATAAATTGGCCAAATACTTTCCAGGACTACCAGCAATAGATTTAAATGCCTCAGACAAAATAGCTTGAGATTGGCCGGCAAATGCTTCCAGCACATCTTCACCGACCTCAAATGCAGTAGGTCCGATTGCAGGACCCATCCACACCGCAATATCTTTTGGTAGCAGGTCCGGGGATAAATGACGCATTTCCCGAATGGTATTTTCTAAAACTCCGCCACTGAGACCTCGCCAGCCGGCATGAGCTGCCCCAACAACATCACCATTCTTGCTTGAAAACAATACCGGCATGCAATCGGCCGTCAAAATAGCCAGTACCTCGTTTGGAATATTCGTAACAGAGGCATCTGCCTCAAATGGTCCACTAAGCAAATCGCTCCTTGAGGTCGGGGTGCTCACTGTAGTGCCATGAATCTGCTTAAGCCAAGCTGGTTCGGCAGGAAGGTGTGATCGTAAGGCTCTGCGGTTTTGCAGCACATCATCTAAATCATCGCCAGCATTCAGCCCGAGATTAAGGCTATTAAAAGGAGGTTTACTAACCCCACCCTCCCGAGTCGTACAAAAAGCTTGAATTTGCTTGGGTACAGCCCAAGTTGGCTCAATCTGCTGAATTCCGCTGATCATTTTTGATGGATGCCATTAAGGCATCTTCTTTAGGTAGGTCTGCCTCACTCATTCCAAGCAGAGGCAACAAATTCATTAAATCTTGAGGGGGCAATCTAAACCAGGTCATCATGTCTTGTGTCGATGGATGCTGCAAACTGAGGGCATAAGCATGCAGAGCCTGACGACTAAAGGGTAATGTTTTTGCTGCTCCAGGCGTTCTTTTGCGATAAACCGGGTCACCCAAGAGTGGGAAGCCCAAAGATTCAAGGTGCACACGGATTTGATGGGTGCGGCCAGTTTCCAGACGGCATTCCAGTAAGGCAACTGGACTTTCTAAAAAAGTCCCTTTAGCTAATCGTCGGAACAGAGTGGCAGCCGGTTTACCTTGGGCGGAGCCAGCAGCCATTTTGAGGCGATCACGCTGATCACGACCTACGGTTGCCAATACCTTGCCCTGAGAAGGTGCATCACCCCAAACTAAAGAAAGGTAGCGCCGTCCAACAGTTCGCTCCTGAAGCTGTCTTACTAGTGAGGTTTGCGCAATATCCGTGCGGGCTACCACCATCAATCCAGAGGTGTCTTTATCTAAGCGATGGACAATTCCAGCCCTTGGTAAATTTTTTAGCTCTGGGAAACGATATAACAGGCCATTTAATAGGGTTCCCGTCCAATTTCCAGCAGCTGGATGTACGACAAGTCCAGCGGGTTTATTTAGCACAATGATGGAGTCATCCTCATAGACAACATCGAGGGGGATTTCTTCCGGAGCAAAGGCAAATTGTTCGGGCATTTCCTGTGGAAATACCTTAATACTCTCGCTTCCGCGCAGTAAATGGCGTACTTTGGTGACTTTTCCATCCACTGTGACTGCCCCAGCCTCAACCCAAGCTTTGAGTCGATTGCGAGAATAATCAGGTAAAGCTCCTCCAAGAAACTTATCCAAACGCTCCCCGCTGACCTCAGCAGGAACTTCTAGGGCTATGAAATCCTCATCATCGATATAATCAATGGGATTCGAATCGGGAGTATGCGGCAATGCCACGCTTAAAGAGCCTTTTAGTTATGTCGGACGTTATTACAGACGCCAGTTTAAGGCTTGCTGCCACTATTAGGGCATCTTCCAGAAAATCCCTTATTTCACTATTTGTTGGGGCAAGTACAGCTTGCCTGGTTCTTGTTGGGTGCGCAGGTGGTGAGGGCCAAAAAGATGATGCAGATATTTGGTCCGAAACAAAACTGTATTCCGAAGCAACCGAAAAATTAAAAGGTGCTGATTATGCAAAGTGTGGCAAGTACTTTGAAAAACTAGAGGGTCGCTTCCCATTTGGTCCCTATTCTCAGCAAGCGCAAATCAATGCAGCCTATTGCTATTGGAAAGCCCAAGAGGATGCTCAGGCTCAAGTTGCGATTGATCGCTTCATCAAATTGCATCAAGGTAGCCCTAATTTAGACTACGGCTACTACCTTAAGGGCTTGATTAGTTTTAATGATGATTTAGGCTGGCTCGGTAAATTTACCGGGCAAGACTTGAGTGAGCGCGATCCAAAAGCAGCCAAAGAAGCATTTGAGTCTTTCAAAGTGGTTGTTGAGCGTTTCCCTGACAGTAAATATGCGCCTGACTCTTTAGATCGCATGCGCTACATCGTGAACTCACTAGCCGAAGCAGATGTGATCGTGGCTCGTTATTACTATCAGCGTGGTGCATATCTAGCGTCAGCAAATCGCGCGCAACTTGTGATTCGTGATTACGATCGTGCGCCAGCCGTTGAAGAAGCGCTCTATCTACTTACTAAGTCTTACGAGAAATTGGGCATGACTGATCTGAGTAATGATTCTCTGCGTGTATTTAAGCTCAATTTCCCAGACAGCCAAATGATGATTACTGGCCAACGCGTTCAAAAAGAACGTCGTTGGTGGCAAATCTGGAATAAGTAAAAAACGGAAATGGGTTTCATCAAGTAGCGCTGCATTACTTGATGACTACCGGCACTCTCTGCGCCAGCGCACAAATAAGCTCGTAGCCAATAGTTCCGCTCATCTGAGCTACATCATCTACCGGGACTTCATTACCCCATAGCTCTACAACGCTACCAATCTTGGCATTGGGTGCTTCACGCAAGTCAATCGTCAACATGTCCATAGAAACTCGACCAACGATTGGACAAATCACACCATCACCCTGTGCATCAGCGCCATCAACCCAAACTGGCGTGCCATCTTCTGCATGACGTGGATAACCATCAGCATAGCCACAGGCAATCACACCAATACGCATATCCTCTGGAGCTTGATAGCGGCCACCATAGCCAACGTGATCACCCTTCTTTAATTCCTGAATATCGATGATTTCACTGCGCAGTTGCATGACAGCTTGAAGTTCCGTTCGAATAATGTCTGCATGAACCCCGGTTGGAGAAACACCGTACAACATGATGCCTGGGCGAACCCAATCCCCCAGTGCATTGCGATGCCATAAAATTGCGGCCGAATTAGCCAAAGAGCTAGGCGCCTGTAGACCTTGAATAGTTTGCTCGAAACACTCCATTTGCTCACCAACCGATGGTGCATGATCTACCTGATCGGCATTGGCAAAATGGGTCATGTGATGCATATGGCATCCAACAGCATGCAGGCGATGAAAAGCGGTGCGGTATTGAGCTGGCTTAAATCCAAGGCGGTTCATTCCTGAATTCAGCTTTAAAAATACGCTGATTGGGTGTCCTGAATCATTTTTAAAGGCCTCAAGCCAAACGACCTGCTTCTCACTATGAACCACTAAGTCACATTGAAGTCGAGCTACTAAATCAAGCTCCTGCTGATTAAAAATACCTTCTAGCAAGAGAATGCGCCCTTCCCAGCCGTGATCCCTCAGCCATTGTGCATCTGCAATATCCAGCAAAGCAAAACCATCGGTAGATTCCAGGCCTTTAAATGCGGTCTCTAAAGTATGGCCATAGGCTTTAGCCTTTACCACCGACCAGATCTTTGACTCAGGGGCGAGCTCTCGAATCCGACTTAAATTATGATGAAAGGCCTCAGTGTGTATAGTTGCCAAAATTGGTCTATTTATCAACCGACTAGCTGATGAGCACATATCCACCCCTCCTTTCATGTTTTAATTACATTAATGACTAGATTGTACGAATGAACCGTAGTTTTTACATCATTATGGCGGCGCAATTTTTTTCGTCGCTTGCTGATAACGCATTGCTGATTGCAGCAATTGCCCTCTTGGTCCAGCTCAGCGCTCCGGCCTGGATGACTCCTTTACTCAAATTATTCTTTGTTTTGTCTTATGTATTGCTGGCAGCCTTTGTGGGAGCCTTTGCCGACTCCCGCCCAAAAGGCAATGTCATGTTTATTACCAATACGATTAAATTTGTCGGTTGCGTGGTGATGCTATTTGGTAGCCACCCTTTGTTGGCTTATGCGATTGTTGGCTTGGGTGCTGCGGCCTACTCCCCAGCAAAATACGGCATTCTGACCGAGCTACTACCACCAGAAAAGCTAGTTGCAGCCAATGGTTGGATTGAGGGACTTACTGTAGGCTCGATCATTTTGGGGACAGTACTTGGTGGCGTTCTGATCAGCAAATCCGTATCACAGAGCCTTTTAGGGCTTGATATGCCGATTCTAGAAACTAGCATTGATACTGCAGCAGAGTCCGCCATCCTCATCATCATGATGATTTACATACTGGCCGCACTGATTAATCTACGCATACCGGACACTGGGGCGCGTTATGAGTCCCAAAAAACTAACCCGATCGAGCTGGTAAAGGACTTTTCCATCTGCTTTAAAACCCTCTGGGCTGATCGCTTAGGGCAGATCTCTTTGGCGGTCACCACGCTATTTTGGGGTGCCGGCGCCACGCTGCAATTTATTGTGATTAAGTGGGCTCAAGTTGCCCTGCACATGACCCTATCTCAAGGAGCCATTCTGCAGGCGATCTCCGCTGTCGGTGTTGCTGGAGGTGCAGTTTGGGCCGCTTGGCGCATTCCGCTTCGCAGCTCCCTGAAAGTCCTTCCATACGGCATTGCGATGGGTCTAGTGGTTTGCATTATGGCAATCTATAACTCAGACATGCTGCCCAATACAACCGTTCTGACTGTTGGGAAATTTGAAATCTCACTCAATTTACTGCCAGCATATTTCTTATTAATACTAGTTGGCTGGTTAGCGGGCTACTTTGTTGTGCCGATGAATGCACTTCTTCAGCATCGCGGGCACGTCCTAATGTCTGCAGGTCATTCTATTGCCGTACAAAACTTTAATGAGAACATTTCTGTTCTGATGATGCTATTAATCTACTCAGGATTAATTTGGTTGGATGCACCGATTCAGGCTGTGATTATTGGTTTTGGTGTTGCTGTCAGCGTGATCATGTGGCTAGTGATTAAGCGTCACAAAGCCAATCAGGCTGAATATGACTCGATGCATTTAATTGGCGAGCATAAGCACTAAGCAAAATCATTAGATATTTTGCAGGACAGATTTAGCAAGCAATAGGTCCTGCCAAAATAGAGCCTTATCCTTAGGCCTAGCAATCAACTGATTTAATTCAAATGTTGCGATGAGCGGTAAATCCTCCGCGCCATCTGCGTTGATTGCCAAAACAGTTTCACGCAGCTCTGGCAATCCATCGCGTTCACCGGATAATTTTTGGGCAGCAGACCCGCCAAACGCAATTGCAACAATCGGGGTTCCATCCGATGGCAATAGCTCAGGACTGAACACTTCTGCAGGATTTTTCCAGGACCACTCGTGTGCACATAAGCCAAGTACACGAATGATATTTTGAAAAAGCACTTCTGCATCCCCTTGAGGTTTATTGCCAAAAAACCACCAGACTCCTGATGATCTTATTTCCTGAGTTTCTTCAGCAACAGGCGACATGGTTGCTACAGCTTGGGGCTGATCAGAAATAGCATCACGTGATGTCCATTCAGTGATGCCCATCTCTTTAAGGAAGGCGGAATTCGTGCTTGTGTTCATGCCTCAAGCTTAATCGATTTAGCCAAAACCAGAGCATCCTCACGCAATCCACTAGCGGCATCAACCGGGTAATAATTTTTACGTATGCCAATTTGCTCGTACCCCAGTCTTTGGTAGAGCTTTAGGGCTGATTCGTTGCTTGGGCGTACCTCTAAAATAATTCGGGGCATATTTTGCTGTGCAGCGACACCCTCGATTGCATTCATCATTTTTACGCCGATACCCAAACGACGCAATTTTGGCGAAACCGTAATATTGAGTAGATGCAACTCATCTACCGCAGGAAAAAGAATGCAGTAAGCCCACAGAATCTCTGGGTCTAAATAACTGCCTTTCACTGCATCTGATAATTGCGGTCTGACACAATAAGCCCAATGCCCAGCAGCAAGGGAATCTGAGAAATTGCCTCTGGTCCAAGGATGAATATGCGAAACCGATTCAATAGCAAGGACTGAATCCAAATCCGTGACAGTCATTGGAAGAAAAGAAAGCTCTGTTATGCCCGCCGTGCTTGACTGCAAGCTGTTGACGGCATCAGCCATGAAGTTGACTCCGCTCAACAGAGGTCAATGCGACTTTATTGCGGATATAGAGTGGTTCAAGCAAATGGACGTCTTGTTGAAGACCTTTACTCCACATATCCTGCGCACAAGCTAAAACACCCGATGCGTTAACCCCAATGCTTGAATCAATTTGGCTACTGGCAAGGGGCTTGGGAATACTGGAAAAGATACGGTCGCCAAACTCTGCAATCGCGCTGCCCGCAAGAAAGTCGATATTTATCAGATCAACGCCATCTGGGGCAGTCAGATGAATGTCGCCCTGCCGCTGAGGCAGACCGTTTGGTGTACATAGATAGCGAGCCCAGTAGACCTCTTCCATACGAGCATCAACAGCAATCACAAAAGACTGGGCACCCGAAGTGATAAACGCTGGACTGAGAGTCAGTTGACTTGCAATTGCATCCAGACTTGCTACAGGTAGAACTGGAAGCCTCGCCGCAATCGCTAAACCCTGGACAGCAGCAACCCCAAGGCGAACTCCCGTGAATGCACCTGGACCAACCCCAATGCCAATAGCATCTAAAGAGCTCAGCTCGATTGAAGCTTCAGATAACAACTCTTCAACCCAGGGTAATAAGAGTTGGCTAGCGCCAGCCGACACCTTTTGGTGGCGAACTAAGGGTGCAACATCACCTAAAGATAAAACCACCGAACACCAAGCTGATGAGGTGTCGATGGCCAATATACGGGTCAAAATATGGACTCTCTGATACTTAAGAACTCAAGCCTGCAATGATATCTGGTGGGGCCTGGACAAGCTCAATCAATACACCCTCGCCACAGAATGGAAATTCTTCATTACCTTTGGGGTGTACAAAGGTAATGTCATACCCAGCTGCACCCTTGCGAATTCCTCCCGGAGCAAAGCGTAAGCCTTGTGCTGATAACCACTCTACTGCCTTTGGCAGATCGTCTACCCATAGGCCAATGTGATTTAAAGGAGTTTGATGAACAGCCGGCTTCTTCTCGATATCAAAGGGTTGCATGAGATCCACCTCAACCTCATGAACTCCTTTGCCAATAGCGCAAATGTCTTCATCCACGTTCTCGCGCTCAGAGACAAATGTGCTCTTATATTCAAAGCCCAATAAGTCAACCCAAAGTTTGCGGAGACGATCTTTATTTTCGCCACCAATCGCAACTTGCTGAATACCCAATATCTTGAATGGTTTAGTCATGGCTACCTTACTCGAAGCGAATGATCAATTGATCAACCGCTAAACTTTCGCCAACATTGGCGCAGATTTCCGCAACCACACCATCTTGCGCAGCAACCAATGTATTTTCCATTTTCATGGCTTCAATAGCAGCTAATTTTTGACCTGCAGTGACTGCCTCGCCAACTTTTACAGAAATATTGGTTAATAAGCCAGGCATTGGAGACATCACAAGCTTAGAAGTATCTGGCGGAACTTTAACTAACATGCGACGCTGAAGCTCAGCACCTAGAGGGCTTAGGACCATACACTCATAATGTGCACCATCCAAAACAAGTGCGTATTTCACACCCTTGCGCTCAACTTGAGCAGTTATCTTATGTGTGCCGTTGATGGTTGCACGTAAGCACAGCTCGCCTGGACGCCAGTTGCTAACGATGTTATAGCGACTGACATCACCCTCTTCTTCAATGTAGACCGAGTAAATGCCATCTTTGAGATCCACACGAACAGGGATCTCTTTGATGTCTTCATTCGACCCAACCCGTGAACCAGTTACCACTACGAACTTCTTGGCAATAGTCATCTCATGACCGGCCAACTGGCCATCAATCATTTGGATATGCTCAAGATAGCGATAGCGCATGAAGGCTGATAGAGCAGCTAAACGCTTTGGATCTGCTGGCTGTACAGAATCCTTTTTGAATCCATCGGGATACTCTTCAGCAATAAAACCCGTAGTGAAGTCACCAGAGACGAAGCGTGGATGCTGCAAAAGTGCTGCCTGGAAAGGAATGTTTGAATGAATACCACGAATGACAAAGTCATTTAATGCGGCACGCATCTTTTCAATCGCCTCAGTACGATCTTTGCCATGCACAATCAACTTGGCAATCATGGAGTCGTAATACATCGGGATCTCACCGCCCTCAAAGACACCAGTATCTACACGCACACCATCTAACTCTTCTGGTGGGCGGTATTTGACTAGGCGACCAGTCGATGGCAAGAAGTTACGGAATGGGTCATCCGCATTAATCCGACATTCCATAGACCAACCGTCTAATTTAATATCATCTTGCTTAAATGCTAGCTTCTCACCCGCAGCAACACGAATCATCTGCTCAACTAAATCAAGACCAGTAATACCCTCAGTCACTGGATGCTCCACTTGCAAGCGGGTATTCATCTCCAGGAAGTAGAAAGACTTATCTTTACCGACAACAAACTCTACGGTACCTGCAGACTGATAGTTCACAGCCTTTGCTAATGCAACAGCTTGCTCACCCATGGCTTTACGAGTTGCAGGGTCAATAAATGGGGATGGCGCCTCCTCAATGACCTTTTGATGACGTCTTTGAATAGAGCAATCACGCTCACCTAGATAGACTACATTGCCATGTGAATCGCCCAGAACCTGAATCTCAATATGACGAGGACCCTCAACAAACTTCTCAATGAAGATACGATCATCACCAAAGCTATTCATCGCCTCTGTTTTACAAGCAGCAAAACCTTCTGACGCCTCTTTATCATTAAATGCAACGCGCAAACCTTTACCACCGCCACCTGCAGATGCCTTGATCATGACTGGGTAACCAATGCCTTGAGCAATCTTGACCGCCTCCTCGTTGGTATCAATCGCTTCGTTGTAACCAGGAATGGTATTGACCTTGGCTTCTAAGGCAAGCTTTTTGGATGCAATCTTATCGCCCATGGCAGCAATGGACTGATGCTTAGGTCCAATAAATACGATGCCCTCTTCTTCGCAGCGCTTTGCAAATTGCTCATTCTCAGAAAGAAAGCCATAGCCTGGGTGAACCGCTTCTGCACCCGTATCTTTACATGCCTGAATAATGCGATCCATTACTAAATAAGATTCACGCGAAGGTGCAGGCCCGATGCAAACCGCTTCATCAGCCATCTGCACGTGACGTGCCTCTTTGTCTGCTTCAGAATAAACGGCGACCGTCTTAATGCCCATCTTCTTGGCAGTTTTCATTACACGGCAAGCAATCTCGCCGCGGTTAGCAATCAATATTTTCTTAAACATTTTCGTAGTCATGATTTGTCGGCGCCTTAGAGAGGAATATTGCCGTGTTTACGCGGTGGGTTTGTCAGCTCTTTGTCTTTAAGCATTGCCAAAGAACGTGAGATACGCTTACGCGTCTCATGAGGCAAGATAACATCATCAATATAGCCACGTCGCCCCGCTACAAATGGATTTGCAAACTTCGCTTTGTATTCAGCTTCGCGAGCTGCAATTTTTGCTGGATCCGATTTTTCCTCACGGAAGATAATTTCCACAGCACCTTTTGGTCCCATCACTGCAATTTCAGCTGAAGGCCAAGCAAAATTAACGTCGCCACGTAAGTGTTTGGAGGCCATCACGTCATAAGCACCGCCGTAAGCTTTACGGGTAATCAGAGTGACCTTCGGTACCGTGCAGTCAGCATAGGCGTAGAGCAACTTAGCACCGTGTTTAATAATGCCACCATATTCTTGTGATGTACCAGGCATAAATCCAGGCACGTCCACCAAAGTCACAACCGGAATATTAAAGGCATCGCAGAATCGAACAAAGCGAGCTGCTTTAATAGATGCTTTGATATCTAAGCAGCCAGCCAGCACTAAAGGCTGGTTAGCAACGATACCAATAGAGCGACCTTCCATGCGCGCAAAACCGATCAAGATATTCTTTGCATAATCAGGCTGTAATTCAAAAAACTCACCATCATCAACAATCTTCTCGATTAACTCTTTCATATCGTAAGGTTGATTTGGATTGCTTGGTACCAATGTATCGAGAGAGAAATCAGGCTCTTCAGTGCGTTGTGCGCCATTGATAGTTGGCGGCTTTTCACGATTCGATAAGGGGAGATAGTTAAAGAAACGACGTAGCATCATGATGGCGTCAACATCATTATCAAAAGCTAAGTCACAAACACCTGAAATAGTCGAATGTGTAATAGCGCCACCCAACTCTTCAGCGGTGACATCCTCATGGGTCACAGTCTTTACCACTTCAGGGCCAGTAACGAACATGTAAGAACTGTCTTTCACCATGAAGATGAAATCCGTTAGCGCTGGTGAATACACGGCACCGCCAGCCGATGGCCCCATAATTAAAGAGATTTGCGGAATGACTCCAGAAGCAGTCACATTACGCTGGAAAATCTCAGCATAGCCGCCCAACGAGGCAACACCCTCCTGAATACGCGCACCACCAGAATCATTTAAGCCAATCACAGGAGCACCCACTTTGAGTGCTTGATCCATGATCTTGCAAATCTTCTCTGCATGCGCTTCCGAAAGAGAGCCACCCAAGACAGTAAAGTCTTGTGAGAATACGAAAACCAAGCGACCATTGATCATGCCATAACCAGTGACAACACCGTCACCTGGAACAGTTTGATCGGCCATACCAAAGTCATGGCAACGATGCTCAACAAACATATCCCACTCTTCAAAGGTACCTGCATCTAACAAGAGCTCAATACGCTCACGTGCAGTTAATTTGCCTTTGGAATGTTGAGCAGCAATACGCTTTTGCCCACCACCTAATCTGGCAAGTTCGCGCTTTGCTTCAAGCTGTTGAATGATTTCCTTCATAACTACTCCCTTAGAAAAATTCGTGTCCCATTGCTTCGAGTAAACGCCTCGCAGCAACAGAAGCGGCCATGGTTCCTTGATTTACCTCGGCACTCAGACCGGGTAATAGTGCTTGTACTGCTGGGTGATTCTGAAAGGCATTCTTGAGGCCTGCATCAATTCGATCCCACATCCAGGCGCCTGCCTGTTGCTTACGGCGTGACTGTAGCTGGCCATTGGCGTTTTGCAGTTTCTGAAAATGTAGAATTTTTTCCCACAACTCAGGCACGCCATTGCCTTCTAAGGCGCTTAGGGTCATGACCTGAGGGTGCCAATACTCTTGATTATGCGAAGCATGATCGGGGTTGCCCTGGAAGCCTAAAAGACGCAAGGAGCTGGTGATAAATAATTGAGCCCGCATTGCTGCATCTGGATCAATATCTACCTTATTGATCACAATCAGATCAGCAATTTCCATGACACCTTTTTTAATCGCCTGAAGATCGTCTCCAGCATTAGGCAACTGCAGTAGCAAAAACATGTCCGTCATACCGGAAACTGCAATTTCGCTTTGACCCACACCTACAGTTTCAACAATCACAATGTCAAATCCTGCTGCCTCAGCAACCAACATGGCCTCTCGTGTTTTCTCAGCTACGCCACCTAAAGTGCAGGATGAGGGGCTCGGCCGAATAAATGCATTATCTAAAACTGACAATCTCTCCATACGAGTCTTGTCGCCCAAAATAGAACCACCAGATAGACTTGAAGAGGGATCAATAGCCAGAACGGCAACGCGATGTCCTTTTTCAATGAGATACAAACCCAAAGTCTCAATTAATGTGGACTTACCAACGCCTGGCACGCCTGAGATACCCACACGAAATGATTTGCCGGTCTTTGGCAATAAGGTGTTGAGCACCTCATCAGCGCGTTTGCGATGATCCATGCGAGTGGACTCAAGCAAAGTGATGATCTTCGCCAAGGCTCGACGCTGCGCCGATGAAGGCGCACCGGTGAGATCATTCACCAAGGCTTGGTCAACTTCATTGAGCATGCTGATATCGACGATCTGTAAGTTAATCAGGCTTTACAGATTTACGAATCTGCTCAAGCACATCCTTTGCCGAAGCCGGAATTGGAGTGCCTGGGCCATAAATACCTTTTACGCCAGCCTCATATAAGAAGTCGTAATCCTGTCTTGGAATGACGCCGCCAACGAAGACAATAATGTCGTCAGCACCCTGCTTCTTCAGCTCAGCAATAATTGCTGGCACTAAAGTTTTATGTCCTGCTGCAAGAGTAGAGATGCCTAAAGCGTGAACGTCATTCTCAATCGCCTGACGAGCGCACTCTTCTGGCGTTTGGAACAAGGGGCCAATATCGACGTCAAAACCTAAGTCAGCAAATGCAGTTGCAACAACTTTGGCACCGCGATCATGACCATCTTGTCCAAGCTTGGCAATCATCACACGTGGGCGACGACCAAAGTCTTTTGCAAAATCCGCAATCTCAACTTTCAATTTTTCCCAGCCTTCTGCTGAGTCGTAAGCAGCTGCATACACACCGGTCACCTTTTGAGTATCGGCGCGATGGCGCCCGTAAACTTTTTCTAACGCATCAGAAACTTCACCAACCGTTGCCCGCAAACGAATTGCCTGCACGGCCAACTCTAATAAGTTACCGGTATTTTCTTCTGCAGCTTTGGTTAATGCCTCTAATGCGGCCTCCACTTTTTTGGAATCACGCTTAGCTCTGATGTCTTTTAAGCGTGCAACCTGACTTTCACGGACTTTGTCGTTGTCAATCATCAAGACGTCAACCAAGTCTTCTTTGCCGAGCTTATATTTATTCACGCCAACAATGACATCGGAACCGGAATCGATTTTGGCTTGTTTCTCAGCAGCTGCAGCTTCAATCTTCAGCTTAGCCCAACCACTCTCGACTGCCTTAGTCATACCACCCATGGCATCAACTTCTTGAATGATTTCCCAGGCCTTATCAGCCATCTCTTGGGTGAGATTCTCCATCATGTAAGAACCAGCCCAGGGATCGATCACACTAGTGATATGGGTCTCTTCTTGCAGAATTAACTGGGTATTGCGAGCAATACGGCTTGAGAATTCAGATGGCAAAGCAATCGCTTCATCAAATGAATTCGTATGTAAAGATTGTGTACCACCAAAAACTGCGGCCATAGCTTCAACTGTTGTACGAACCACGTTGTTATATGGGTCCTGTTCTGTTAAAGACCATCCCGATGTTTGGCAATGTGTACGCAACATCAAGGACTTTGGATTCTTTGGCTCAAAGGACTTCATAATGCGCCACCACAAGAGACGAGCAGCACGTAACTTGGCGACCTCTAAATAGAAGTTCATGCCAATAGCAAAGAAGAATGAAAGTCGACCCGCAAAGCCATCAACATCCAAGCCCTTAGCCAGAGCAGTTTTGACATACTCTTTACCATCAGCCAATGTGAAAGCGAGTTCGAGAACTTGGTTTGCACCCGCCTCTTGCATGTGATAACCCGAGATAGAGATTGAGTTAAATTTCGGCATGTGCTTCGCGGTGTATTCAATAATGTCACCGATGATGCGCATTGAGGGCTCTGGTGGGTAGATATAAGTGTTGCGCACCATGAACTCTTTAAGAATGTCATTCTGAATCGTGCCTGATAATAATTCTTGCTTAACGCCTTGCTCTTCACCAGCAACAATGTAACCAGCCAATACCGGCAATACAGCGCCATTCATTGTCATCGACACTGATACCTTGTCCAATGGAATGCCATCAAACAAGATCTTCATATCCTCCACTGAATCAATGGCTACACCAGCCTTACCAACATCACCAGTTACCCGAGGATGATCAGAGTCGTAGCCACGATGGGTTGCTAAGTCGAAAGCTACAGAAACACCTTGACCACCCGCATCCAGCGCTTTGCGATAAAACGCATTAGATTCTTCTGCAGTTGAAAAGCCGGCGTATTGACGAATTGTCCAAGGGCGCACTGAGTACATTGTTGCCTGAGGTCCACGAACAAATGGCTCGAAACCAGGCAAGGAATGTGTGTACTGAAGTCCTTCGGTATCTTCAGCGGTATACAAGGCCTTGAGATGTATCCCGTCTGGAGTTTGCCAACCTAATTTATCGACATCACCATTCGGCGCTGACTTTTGGGCTGATTTTTTCCAAGCATCTAAATTACTGTCCGGCACATTTGGCCAAGTATTAGATGTGTTCGTTGCTGACTTTTTTTCACTCGCACTCATAAAGCACTCCTGGTTGGCTTTATTACATTGTTACTAAATTTGTGGGGTTATTTTGCTTGACATTTCTAAATTTGTCTAGATACTGTATACATAATTATGAATACAAAACTAATTAATCGACCCTTATACGAAGACGTTGCTGAACGACTGCGTGAGCAAATCTTTTCCCATGAATTAGCCCCAGGGAGCTGGCTAGATGAACAAAGCCTGGCGATGGCCTTTGGAATCAGCAGAACCCCAATGCGCGAGGCAATCAAAGTACTTGCCTCTGAAGGCCTAGTGACTACCAAAATGAATAAAGGCGCCTATGTCACCGAGGTAGATAGGCGCGATCTTGAGCAAATCTTTACCGTTCTCTCCCTCCTTGAGGGTCAAGCAGCCAAAGAGACTGCTATTAAGGCCTCAGAGGCCCAACTAACTCAACTCGATAACATTCATCACCGCCTAGAAAAGGCGGCTGCAGACCGAGATTTGGAGCAGTTCTTTGAAATTAACGTCAAATTTCATGAGTTAATCCAAGAAATTGCTGGTAATAAATGGATGAATGGCGTCATAGATGACTTACGCAAAGTGCTGAAATTGCAAAGACGAGATTCTCTCAGTAGAAGTGGAAGACTATTGAGCTCCCTTGTAGAACATCGAGAGATTCTGCAGGCAATCCTCAAAAGAGATCCTCTCGCTGCAGAGCAAGCCATGCGCAAGCATCTGGCTAGAGGTCTTGAAGCAACTAAATAAGTCTGCAAGAAAAAACTCAGATAAAACAAAGGCTTAGGTGATTAACCTAAGCCTTTTTGTTTGTGCAACCCAAACCTTTGGATTACTTCTTAATTACGAAATTTCCAGGTAATTTGGAAATATAGGCAGCCATATCTTGAAGGTCTGCATCTGAAAATGACTGTACTTGTGAAGACATTACAGCGTTATTGCGACCAAATTGAGCATTATTGCCGCCAACTTGATAAGCACGCAAAGCGTAGTAAAGGTAATCAGGGTACTGACCGGCTAACTTTGGGTAAGCAGGCAAGATTGGTGCATTCAGGCCGGCACCGTGACAAGAGGCGCAGTTGGCCTTCTCAACTAGGGCTTTGCCTTTATCAGCGCTAGCCGCGTGAGCAATGCCAATACTGGATAACAAAATGGCGGTAATTAGTGCGAATTTCATAAACGTGCCTCTAAATATCACTTCAATGGGTTATTTGGTGAGCTGGCAGTTTGCGCAGCATAGTATTCGCCAAGGTCAGCCATGTCTTGATCAGACAAGCTGGCAGCAATAGAACGCATCGTTGGATGCTTTCTTTCGCCTTTTTTGTAGGCAGCTAAAGAGCTAGAAATGTAAGCAGCATTTTGGCCACCTAACATTGGAACTCTGTAAACCAATGGATAGTCAGCACGGTAGTCTGGGATAGAGTGGCAACCAATGCAAAGCCAAACCTTGCCTTGTCCAGCTTGGGCAGAACCTTTGACATCTTGAGCCTGGGCAGAAAATCCAGCAAAAGCAAAAGCAGCGCAGAGGGTCAATTGGGAAAGAATGAGGTGTTTTTTCATAGAAATCATCATTAACAAGTTTGATTTAAATCAATTTGGGAAGAGTATAGCGGAGACAGAGCGGATTGCCTCGATTCAAGCCCTGAAATCAGTAAAAACACTGAAAATAAGCACCCTTTTACCTATACTTGAATGCTGTTTCAGACAAATTGATTGCTACAACCATGACAAAGACCAAATCCCGTTTTAATGGCTCCAAAAGCTATGTTGCTACCGATGACTTGAAATTGGCGGTAAATGCCGCTTTTCAACTTCAGCGACCCCTCTTGATTAAGGGTGAGCCAGGGACAGGCAAAACCATGTTGGCCGAGGAAGTCGCTGCAGCCCTAAATATGCCGCTCATGCAATGGCATATTAAATCCACCACAAAGGCTCAACAGGGCTTATATGAATACGATGCTGTTAGCCGACTAAGGGACTCTCAGCTTGGCGAAGAGAAAGTAAACGACATTCGTAACTACATTGTGAAAGGGGTTCTTTGGCAGGCGTTTGAAGCGGATGAACCTGTCGTTCTCCTGATTGACGAAATAGATAAAGCAGATATTGAGTTTCCCAATGACCTCCTGAGGGAGATTGATCGCATGGAATTCTATGTATATGAAACCCGTGAACTCATTAAGGCCAAGCACCGCCCTCTTGTCATCATCACTTCAAATAATGAAAAAGAATTACCCGATGCATTTTTGCGTCGCTGCTTTTTTCATTACATCTCATTTCCAGATGCTGCAACTATGCAAAGCATTGTTGATGTGCATCACCCCAATATCAAACAAGAATTGCTTGAGGCAGCCCTTAAATCTTTTTACCAGATCCGCTCATTACCAGGCTTAAAGAAGAAACCCTCAACCTCAGAGCTTATTGACTGGTTAAAACTTCTGCTGGCAGAGGACATTCCAGCAGATGCGCTCTATAGCAGTGAAGAGAAAATTACGATTCCACCGCTACATGGTGCTCTCCTCAAAAATGAGCAAGATATTCATCTATTCGAGCGACTCGTGATGATGAACCGGAATCACCGCTAGCCTCACCCACCTTTATATAGCGATAGCTGAATCATGCTGATTCAATTTTTTCTCAAGCTCAAAGAGGCTAAGGTACCTGTTTCAGTTCGAGAATTTTTAACGCTTCTTGAGGCTTTAAGAGGCGGCGTCATTAATCCTTCGAT
The DNA here is from genome assembly GCF_018688455.1 of Polynucleobacter sp. AM-7D1. Taxonomy (NCBI): domain Bacteria; kingdom Pseudomonadati; phylum Pseudomonadota; class Betaproteobacteria; order Burkholderiales; family Burkholderiaceae; genus Polynucleobacter; species Polynucleobacter sp. AM-7D1. The sequence continues at coordinate 879,896 of NZ_CP061319.1, read as the reverse complement.
TGATGAGTTTTACCAACTAGCGCGCATAACATTGGTAAAGGATGAGCAGCACTTTGATCGCTTTGATCAAGTCTTCGGCTCTTACTTCAATGGTGTAGAGCAAATCATTGCATTAGCTCCAGATATTCCGCTGGACTGGCTTGAGAAAAAACTACAACGCGTATTGAGCGAAGAAGAAAAAGCAGCACTTAAGAAATTAGGTGGCCCTGAAGAACTACAAAAGCGCCTTCAAGAGCTTCTGAAAGAACAGAAAGAGTGGCATGGTGGCGGCAATAAATGGATTGGTGCAGGAGGTTCATCACCTTTTGGTCACAGTGGCTATCACCCAGAAGGCATTCGTATTGGCGGCGAAAGTGCTGGCAATCGAACTGCTATTAAAGTCTGGGAAGCGCGAGAATTTAAGGATTACGACAGCGACCTCAGTCTAGGTACGCGCAATATCAAAATGGCATTGCGCCGCTTACGTCGTTTTGCTAGAGAAGGCTCTAGCCTTGAGTTAGATCTAGATAAAACCATTCATTCCACAGCTGCAAATGCAGGCATGCTCGATATTCAAATGCGGCCCGAACGCCATAACCAAGTCAAAGTATTGTTGCTAATGGATGTTGGCGGATCTATGGATGATCATATTCAACGCATCTCTGAATTGTTCACCGCTGTCAAAACTGAATTTAAGCACTTGGAGTATTACTACTTCCATAATTGCGTCTATGAGCATCTCTGGCAGAGCAATCGCCGCAGACGCGATCAGGTCAGCGCTACACAAGACATCATTAATAAATATGGTCCGGACTACAAGCTCATTTTTATCGGGGATGCCACCATGTCCCCTTATGAGATTCTGAGTCCAAATGGTGCAGTGGAATATAACAACCGAGAAACGGGTGCATCGTGGATTAATCGCCTCATTGATCACTTTCCCCACTTTGCATGGCTTAATCCTGAGCCTGAATCAGTTTGGCAGTATCGACAATCAATCGACATCATGAAGGGCTTAATGAAGGACCGCATGTATCCCGTTACATTAAATGGTCTTGAAAATGCCATGCGTCAACTTTCCAAGTAATCTAGTAGTATTTACTCATACCAAACCGCTCATCAATTTCTTTTTTCATTTTTTATTTTTTTAACACCCTATGACAAATCACATTAGCGATCGCCTGAAAACCCTAGGTATTGATTTACCGCCGCCCGGACCCCCTGCTGCTGCCTATGTCATGGCTGCAACGACTGGTAACACCGTTTTTCTATCCGGACATATTGCCAAGAAAGATGGCAAGCCCTGGGTTGGTAAGCTGGGTTTAGATATGGATACGGAGACTGGTAAAGCAGCAGCTAAGTCAATTGCGATTGATTTAATTTCAACATTACAAAATCACTTAGGCTCTCTTGATAAAGTGAAACGCATTGTGAAAGTCATGGGTCTTGTGAATTCCACCTCTCAATTTACTGAGCAACACTTGGTTGTGAATGGTTGCTCGGAATTACTCTTTGAGGTGTTTGGTGATGCAGGTAAACATGCTCGTAGCGCATTTGGTGTCGCGCAAATCCCTCTAGGCGCTTGCGTTGAAATTGAGTTGATTGCTGAGATTTAAAAACTCAATAGACTCAAATTGTGCCGATGGATGTCTTCCGGCGTGTCGACATCCGTTATGAATGCTTCATTACTTGTGGCCATCAGTCTGACGAGGTCAGGATGGATATCCATATATTTTCGGCAAACCATGTCTGGACTTGCTAACACATCCATTACTGCTTTACGTGAAAATAGAACGGGGTTGCCACGCCTCCCTTTTACCACTGGGAGAATGATTTCTTGACCACTCTCACGCTTGTCATACTCATCCAATAACTCTTGAACTTCCTTTGCCCCCACTTCTGGCTGATCGGATAGTGCAATTAACAAAACGTCAAAGTTTCCATGGAGAGATTCAAGTCCTAGGCGAACAGATGAGGGTTGACCTCTTTCAGGGATAGGATTTTGAATAGCCTTAATGGGGCAAGCTAGCAAGGCATTCAACTTAGTAAGCTCCGAATGGATCGCCTCCGCATGAAAGCCTGTCACCACTAGATACTCAATTGGACTAAATTCTTGGATTGCACTCGAAAAGCGCTGCAAAAGAGTCTGACCATCTTTACAAAGCAAGGCTTTAGGGTAGGTACCTAGCCGACTACCCTCACCTGCTGCCAATAACAGCACAGCTAAGCGTAATGGCGAGGTTTGAGTGGATGGGCTAGAACTTGTCATTAAGGTGATAATAATTAGATTGCTAGTGAAAAAATAATAAATACAAAAAAATATTAAAGATAAGAGATGAACAGCACCGATTTAAGCGTATTAAAAGCTGCCGTTGATTGGCTCAAATCCGACCATCCTGTCGCCATCGCTACAGTTGCTCAAACATGGGGCTCTGCTCCAAGACCCATAGGCTCTTGGTTGGCTATTCGTGGCGATGGACAAGTTACTGGATCGGTCTCTGGCGGGTGTGTAGAAGATGACTTGATTCGCCGTGTCCAAACTGAAATCCTCACAAAGGATTTGCCTGAAATGGTGATCTACGGGGTTAGCCAACAAGAAGCCGCCCGCTTTGGCCTACCCTGTGGTGGAACGCTACGCTTATTGGTAGAACCAAAACCGGAATTAGCGATTCTGGAATCCATTCTGACGTCCATCTCTAATCACCAAATCACTTCGCGCACGGTTGATCTCTCAACAGGAAAATCAACGCTAGAGGCTGGTGATCGTAATGAGGCGTTCATCTGTGATGATCGACTGATGAAAACTACTTACGGTCCACGCTGGCGCATGGTCATCATTGGCGCAGGCCAACTCTCGCTTTATACCGCTGATTTTGCGCTCGCCTCTGACTTTGAAGTCATTGTGATTGATCCACGTGAGGAGTATGCAGAAGGAATTAATCGCGAGCACATTCAATTTATCAAGGGCATGCCGGATGACGTCCTGCTAGAAATCGGGGTTGACTCTCATACAGCTGTAGTTGCTCTAACTCATGATCCGAAGCTGGATGACATGGCCTTAATGGAGGCATTAAAGTCTCCCGCTTTTTATGTTGGTGCGCTGGGTAGCAGAATCAATACTCAGAAACGTAAAGCCCGCTTGCTCGAGTTTGATGTGACACAGGAACAAGTTGAACGCCTCCATGGTCCTGTTGGCCTATTTATTGGCGCCTTAACTCCACCAGAAATCGCTGTATCCATTTTGGCTGAAGTGATTTCAGTTAAGTACGGCCTACCAATCCCCAAGAAAGTCTGAGTCGAAAATAAAAATCAGATCAAATAATGACCGGATTTTTTAAGTTCTGAGAGGCTGAGCGAAGAATCTTAGTTCGCTTTTAGCTTTCCATCCTTGAGTCTTGGCTCTACAAAATGTCCCTTACGAGCACGATTACCTGCAAAAGACTTCAGGGTTTTTGCGTCGAGACTCAACTCTGTTGGCTTGCCTGCACGACCAGCACCAGAATATGTAGCGCCATCAGGACCCACCGCAATTGCAGAAGCCAGCTTCTCCTTATCGTCCAAGCCCATCAAAATTACACCTTTACCACCAGTAGGTAAACGCTTGAGCTCGTCGAGCGGGAAAACTAGCAACTTAGAGCTTTCAGATAAGCAGGCAACTTGCTTCATGCCAGCAGTCACCTTAGCGGCTCCGAGCGGTGCATCACCGCCTGGGAATTTGCTATCGATACCAACAAATGACTTACCAGCCTTGTTACGCGTAGTCATGTCTGCAACGTTTGCTAGGAAGCCATTACCAGATCGAGTTGAGATCAGCACAAGATCATCAGATTGACCGGCATAGTAGGCCACCATCTGCGATCCAGCTGCCAAGTTCACAAAGCTTGTTAATGGCGAACCATCTCCACGGGCACCCGGCAATTCACTGACGGGAACTGTATAGACACGACCATCACTACCAAAGCCTTGCATCACATCGACTGTGCGGCACTCAAACGTGCCGTAGAGAGCATCACCCGCTTTGAAGCCAAACTGCGTTGCATCATGCTCGTGACCCTGGCGTACACGTACCCAACCCTTTTGAGATACGATCACCGTTACCGGTTCATCCAATACCTTAGTCTCGGCAACAGCGCGCTTATCTTCCTGAATCAAGGTACGGCGATCATCGCCAAAATCCTTCATGTCAGACTCGATTTCTTTGATGATGCGCTTACGCAATACGGTATCACTCTGCAACAAACCTTCAAGGTCATCACGCTCGGACTTGAGTTCTTTTAACTCTTGTTCAATCTTGATACCTTCCAGTCGAGCCAACTGACGCAAACGGATATCTAAAATATCTTCGGCTTGACGATCGCTCAGCTTAAATTCTTTAATGAGGTCAGCCTTAGGCTCATCGCTATTACGAATGATCTTAATGACCTTGTCAATATTGAGAAGAACAATGAGGCGCCCTTCCAAAATATGCATCCGATCGTTGACTTTATCCAAGCGATGCTGAGTCCGTCGTGTAACAGTTCCAACTCTGAAAGAAATCCACTCAGCAATAATCTCTTTGAGACCTTTTTGACGTGGACGGCCATCAGTACCAATCATCACCAAGTTCATTGGCGCGTTGGATTCTAAGGAGGTATGCGCAAGTAATAAGTTGACGAACTCATTAACGTCAATATTTTTACTCTTAGGCTCAAATACCAAACGCACAGCCGCATCTTTACTGGACTCATCACGTACACCATCAAGCACATTCAAGATGGTGGATTTGAGATTGTTTTGCTCAGGAGTTAATGTCTTTTTACCAACCTTCACTTTTGGATTGGTAATTTCCTCAATCTCTTGTAATACACGCTGAGATGATGTGGATGGCGGTAACTCATTCACTACAATTTGCCATTGGCCACGAGCTAGCTCTTCAATAGACCAGCGAGCACGCACTTTGAGGCTGCCTCGCCCTGCTTCATAAATCTGAGCAATCTCTGCTGAGGAGGAAATGATTTGACCGCCACCTGGATAGTCTGGGCCAGGCATGATCTCCAATAGTTCTGAAGTACTCATCTTCGGAGACTTCATTAAAGCAATCGCCGCGCTAGCGACTTCACGTAAATTATGTGAAGGAATCTCTGTTGCCATACCTACTGCAATACCGGATGCGCCGTTCAATAGAACAAAGGGTAAGCGCGCTGGTAATAACTTAGGCTCTTGGAAAGATCCGTCGTAGTTCGGTGCAAAGTCCACCGTACCTTCATCAATCTCACTGAGTAAGAGTCCAGCAATCTTGGTTAAACGCGCTTCGGTGTAACGCATTGCTGCAGCACCATCACCATCACGTGAACCAAAGTTACCCTGACCATCGATCAGCGGATAACGCAGTGAAAAGCTTTGGGCAAGACGCACTAATGCGTCGTAGGCAGATTGGTCGCCATGGGGATGAAACTTACCGAGAACATCACCAACCACGCGAGCACTCTTCACAGGTTTAGCGTCAGCGCGTAAACCCATCTCACTCATTGAGAACAGAATACGGCGCTGTACTGGCTTTTGACCATCCGATACATCGGGTAAGGCGCGGCCTTTAACAACGCTGATTGCGTAATCTAAGTAAGCGCGCTCAGCATAGACTGCCAAGGTGAGGCTGTCTTTATCATCTTCATTGAGCTCAACAACTTTTGGATCATGAGGATCTTTCGGGCCACCTGCTTGAGCGGCAATGGGCTCATCCACTTCAACGATGTTCATTTCAATAGGTTCACCTGCAAACAAGTCCGCTTGCTCTACTGGTTTGTTACCGCCTGGAGTTTTTTTAATCGCCATTAGATATCCGCCTCCACTTCGTTACCGCGCTCTTCTAACCAATCACGACGCGCCCCGGATTCGGATTTACCCATCAACATATCCATTGTTTTAATTGTTTCATCTTCCGTCCAGGTGCCCAAGGTCACCGGCAAGAGGCGACGGGTATCTGGATTTAAAGTCGTATCCCACAATTGCTCAGCACTCATCTCACCCAAACCTTTGAAGCGAGAAATCTGCCAAGCAGATTCTTTTACGCCATCTTTGCGCAATTTGTCTTCAATAGCCTGAAGCTCATTTGCATCTAGCGCATAGATTTTTTGTGCGGGCTTTTTGCCACGTGCTGGTGCATCCACCCTAAACAATGGTGGCCTAGAAATATGCACATGACCCAATTCGATTAGTTTTGGGAAATGCTTGTAGAACAAAGTTAATAGCAGTACCTGAATGTGAGCACCATCCACGTCCGCATCCGACAAGATGCAGACCTTGCCATAACGCAGGTTTGATAGATCAGGACTATCGTTAGCGCCATGGGGATCTACACCAATGGCAACAGCAATGTCATGCACTTCATTGTTCGCAAATAAGCGATCACGCTCCGCTTCCCAAGTATTGAGAACCTTACCGCGCAGTGGCAGAATCGCCTGATACTCTTTATTGCGACCCATCTTGGCTGAGCCACCCGCTGAATCACCCTCAACGAGGAAGATTTCATTAAGGCCAATGTCTTGACTCTCACAGTCGGTCAGTTTTCCAGGTAGAACTGCTACACCAGAGGATTTTTTCTTCTCGACTTTTTGACCGGCGCGGGTTCGTGCCTGCGCCTGCTTGATTACTAAGTCTGCTAATTTACGACCGTAATCCACATGCTCGTTCAGCCAAAGCTCAAGTGCCGATTTAGCGTAACCAGAAACTAAGCGCACCGCATCTCTGGAGTTCAAACGCTCTTTGATTTGACCTTGGAATTGTGGGTCCAATACTTTGGCAGACAAAATAAATGAGGCGCGGGCAAACACGTCCTCAGGCATGAGCTTCACACCTTTAGGCTGCAAAGCATGCATCTCAATAAAACCTTTGACGGCATTAAATAGGCCTTCACGCAATCCGCTCTCATGGGTTCCGCCTGCTGGAGTCGGAATCAAGTTCACATAACTCTCACGCACCGGTGGTCCATCTTCAGTCCAGGTCACAACCCAGGCTGCACCCTCGCCTTCAGCAAAGGAATCATCATCACCATTGCCAGTAGCGTATTGCTCCCCCTCAAATGGAGGAATCACTTCTGGGCCATGGCCAGCTTGAGCTATTGCTTCATTTAAGTAACCGCGTAAGCCCTGGGCATATTGCCAAGTTTGACTCTCGCCAGACTTCTCTTGAATGAGTGTGACTTTGACGCCTGGCAGTAAAACTGCCTTAGAGCGCAAGAGCCGAATGAGTTCAGGCATCGGGATGGCCGCACTATCAAAGTACTTGCCATCTGGCCATGCACGCACACGGGTGCCGTGAGATTTATCTTCTTTACCAGCAGCGCTAGTTTTGAGCTTTTCGATGACCTTGCCATCAGCAAAGGTCAAAGTAGAAATTTGGCCTTCACGCCAGACAGTGACCTCTAGGCGCTTCGATAAGGCGTTTGTTACAGAAACACCGACACCATGCAAACCACCAGAGAAAGCATAGGCGCCACCAGTGCCTTTTTCAAACTTACCGCCAGCATGAAGTTGGGTAAAGACAATTTCTACTACAGGCAACTTTTCAGTTGGATGCATACCAACGGGGATTCCACGACCGTCGTCTTCCACGCTCACACTGCTATCGGTATGCAAAGTCACGATGATTTGCTTACCAAATCCGCCTAAAGCCTCATCAGAAGCGTTATCAAGTACCTCTTGGATGATGTGCAAAGGATTATCGGTACGGGTGTACATTCCCGGCCGCTGTCGGACGGGTTCAAGACCTTTTAGAACCTGAATGGATGATTCGCTGTATTCGGAAGTTTTACGTGTAGCCATGCGCGGAAATTGTAGTCATGTCTGAAACAAAACCCGAATTTTCATCAATTACCCCTATATTCATGCCAAAATTGATGAATGGGAGCCTTAAGTCATATTCGCGTTCTAGACCTCAGCCGTGTGCTTGCCGGCCCGTGGTGCGCACAAAACCTCGCCGATCTCGGTGCAGATGTCATTAAAGTTGAGCGCCCAGGCGTTGGAGATGACACCCGTCACTGGGGCCCTCCATTTGTGAAGGATACCCAGGGCAATGACACCTTAGAAACAGCCTATTTCATCTGTATTAACCGCAATAAACGCTCAATTACGGTAGATATCAGCAAGCCTGAGGGTCAAGAAATCATACGTCAACTGGCAAAAGAGTCAGACGTCGTCATTGAAAACTACAAAGTTGGTGATCTAGCCAAATACGGCCTGGACTATGAAAGCCTTAAAAAGGTCAAATCTGACCTGATTTACTGTTCTATTACTGGTTTTGGTCAAGATGGTCCTTATGCGCATCGCCCTGGCTACGACTTTATCATCCAAGGAATGGGTGGTTTTATGAGTGTTACCGGGGAAGCAGATGACTTTCCGGGGGCTAGCCCACAAAAAGCGGGTGTCGCCATTGCTGATATCTTTACCGGTATGTATGCCAGCACCGCTATTTTGGCTGCGGTCGTCCATCGAGATAAAACGGGACAGGGTCAATATATTGATATGGCACTCCTTGATACCCAGATTGCAGTGATGGCCAATGTCTCCAGCGCCTATTTATGCTCAGATAAAGTACCTCGTCGCTGGGGCAATGCCTCGCCCATCATTGTTCCTTATCAAACCTTTCCGACCTCAGATGGTTGGATGATTGTGGCAGTTGGCAACGATGGGCAGTTCAAGCACTTTGTCACAGCGGGTGGCGAGGCCCATTTGGCTGAAAACCCCCTCTATATTAATAATCCAATCCGTGTTGAGAATCGTAAGTCATTGATTCCATTGCTAGAAGTGATGACTCGCCGTAAAACAAAGGCTGAGTGGATTAGCCTTTTAGAAGCGGCAAACGTCCCCTGTGGGCCAATCAATAACTTTGAAGAAGTGTTTGATAACGAGCAAGTTAAGGCTCGAGGCGTGCAAATCCATGTCCCGCACCCTACGGCAGGCACTATGAAGCTCGTTGGTAGCCCAATGCGTCTATCAGAGACCCCGGTAGAGGTCCGTATGGCTCCACCCACCTTGGGTCAGCATACCGATGAAATACTTCGGGAGCGCCTTAGTCTTGATTCTCAGGCTATTGCCACACTGAAAGAAAAAGGGATTACTTAAACCCAATGTCCCAGAGTACGACAAGCCAAAAACTATCTCTGAAACAGGTACTGATTTTTGGCGGCCTGATGGTAACTTTTTCCATGGGGATACGCCATGGATTTGGTCTCTTTAATTTACCAATCACAATGGAAAATGGTTGGGGCCGTGAAACGTTCGCACTAACTATCGCATTACAGAATTTAATTTGGGGTGCAGTTCAACCTATTACAGGCGCTTTAGCAGATCGCTATGGTGCATTCAAAATCATGGTCGCCGGTGGTGCACTTTATGCACTCGGTTTGGCTGGCATGGCCATCTCCACAGATGCTTTGAATTTTTCATTAGCTGGTGGATTACTCATTGGTCTTGCGCAAACTGCAACAACATACAGTGTGGTCTATGGAATCTTAGGTCGCAACGTTGCTGCAGAAAAAAGAGTGTGGGCAATGGGCATTACTGCCGCTGCAGGATCATTTGGACAGTTCCTCATGATTCCGGTTGAGCAAGGATTACTCAGTAGCTTTGGCGCTAATGATGCGCTGCTGATGTTGGCACTCATGGCCAGTCTCATGATTCCGATTGCATTTATGTTGCGTGAACCCAAGGCTATCAATCAACATCAAGGCAATGATCAAACTATCAAGCAAGCTTTAAAAGAAGCAATCCGCAACCCGAGTTTCAAGTTACTTACCTTGGGATATTTTGTGTGTGGATTTCAGGTAGTATTTATAGCTGTTCACTTAGCACCATATCTTAAAGATTTATCCAAAATCTACCCCGATGTGGGCGCACCTGCAGTTGCAACAACTGCACTTGCCTTAATTGGACTCTTCAATATATTTGGGACCTACAGTGCCGGAATTCTGGGGCAACGATTTCCGAAACGATACCTGCTTTCAGGCATCTATATTAGTAGATCGATTGCCATCGCAGCCTTTATTTGGCTACCTCTCAGCCCTGTCTCTACCTACATCTTCGCTGCAATCATGGGCTTTCTCTGGCTCTCCACAATCCCCCTGACGAATGCCATTGTGGCGCAAATCTTTGGCGTCAAATACCTCACCATGCTTTCAGGCTTGGTATTCTTCTCTCATCAACTAGGTAGCTTTTGCGGTGCTTACTTTGGTGGATATTTATTTGATCGCACCGGCTCTTATCTGATTGTTTGGAATATCGCTATCGCATTAGGTATGTTTGCATTCTTAGTTAATCTTCCCGTAAAAGAGCGAGCACTTGAACGCACTGTAATCGCCTAAGACTTCATGCAAAAAAAATATCCTATTCCAAAATTATTTTTATATCTATTTGCAAGCATTGCTTTGGGAATTATTTTTTCTGCCTACTTTGCTCCAGACACGATGGTTGCAATCACGAACTCAGTGTGGGCAATGTGTGGTTGGTAATCAGTGGATAATGTTTTACGCTTAACATCTTTTTCAAAAATAGTTTTTTATTTTTACTCTCGCCGTAGCACAATGGATAGTGCACATGCCTCCTAAGCGTGGGATACAGGTTCGATTCCTGTCGGCGGGACCACTTAAAAAAATATAAAACTTATCCACAGGTTTTGTGGATAAATACCTAAAAGTTTTCGTAAGTCATAGATTTGTATAGAGTGACCTAGCTTGCCTAAATTATGAGCATTTGTTTCTGACAAAAAAATAAATCAAGATCTGTTGACAATTCGAATTCATTTATAGATTTTTAGACTACTTTTTCAGTATTTTTAATTTCTCTTACACTGAGAACATGCACAGGCTCACTAATACACTCAGCACCAGCACCGTCGCCGCTTTAGAGGAGATGCTCCAAAATGCTGCAAGATCTGCCCCACCAGATTTCTTGCCCATCCATTTTTCTGGGGAAAGCTCAGCTGGACAGATTATTGGGCACCTTAACCCTGAATTCACTGCCTATTTACAAGAATCCTTGGCTAAAAATCCAATCCCTCATATCGGAATTGGTCATGATCGACTCAGCATTCAGCATGCAAGACCTTTAGTGCTTTCACAGAGTCTTGCGAAATTGGCCGATCGGATGCACCAAGGTGGGTTTATTCCAGGCTGGAGGCATGAAGATTTTGCTTGGATTGGCCAAAATGGACATGAATACTTCCGCCTAGAGCGTGCAGCCTTCCGTACTTTTGGCTTTCAGAGCATGGCAACCCACATTAATGGCTATACCAAGGCTGGCAATCTTTGGCTTGGCCGTCGCAGCGAAACTAAGCAGACCGACCCAGGTCGCCTAGATAACCTGGCAGCAGGCGGCATCGGCGCAGATGAAACCCCTTGGGTTAATGCCCGTCGAGAATTATGGGAGGAAGCCGGTGTTCCTCCCCAGATTGCCGATCAAATCGAGCCGGTTGGCCGCATTCATATGCGCCGCCCCATTCTAGGGCGAGGATTTCATGATGAGCAGCTCTATATTTATGACTTAGAGCTTGCGGATAACTTTATACCCACCAATCATGATGGCGAGGTCAGTGGTTTTATTGAAATCTCGCTTTCAGAGGCTGCAGCCCGTATTCTGGCTGATGAATTCACTAGCGATGCTGCATTTGTCACTGCAGATTTCATTTTGCGCAATATAAAAGCGGCTTAGATTTCCAGCTCTGGACATGCCTTCAGTTCTCTACTTGATTTTGGTCACCCAGCTTGGCGTGATTTCGTGGTTAAATTAGCCCTAAGGATGAAACAGGGGTGCCCTTCTAGTGATTTTTACTACGAGGCGCTGAGAAAGACCCTTTAACCCGATCCAGGTAATGCTGGCGTGGGGAGTTTTCCATCAGACCGTCACCCGGTTTCGTCCATCTAATTACAGTCAGGAGATGGACATGAGCGATACCAATACAAAATCTAAACAAGAGATTCCCAGCCTTAAGAGCTTGGAGCGTGACTTTGGCCAAAAATTTGCCTATCCCGCCTCCACAAAAACCTATTTAGAGGGTTCACGCCCAGACATCAAAGCACCGATTCGCATGATTGAGCAGTTATCAACACGCGTAGGTGAAGAAATAGTCCCTAATCCACCTGTTCCGGTTTACGACACGTCAGGGCCATATAGCGACCCCGATATTGTGATTAACCTTGAAAAAGGCTTGCCGCTATTACGCAAGAATTGGATTGAAGAACGTGATGACACAGTGCAATTAGCAGGACCAAGTTCGGAGTACGGCGTTGCGCGCTCACAAGATGCAGCGACACAGAATTTACGTTTTGCCCACATCAATCCTCCGCGTGTTGCTAAAGCAGGCCAGAACGTGAGTCAAATGTATTACGCCCGCAAAGGCATCGTGACTCCTGAAATGGAATACGTTGCTTTGCGTGAGTCCATGGGTCTGGAGCAATTGCGCAAGAACCCTGAATACAAACAACTTCTCAAGCAACATCCTGGCAAGAGCTATGGCGCCAATTTGCCTGACATTGTTACTGGTGAGTTTGTGCGCTCTGAGATCGCTGCTGGTCGCGCAATCATCCCAGCCAATATTAATCACCCAGAACTAGAGCCCATGATTATTGGCCGCAACTTCCGCGTGAAGATTAACGGCAACCTCGGCAACTCTGCCGTGACCTCCTCCATTAATGAGGAAGTAGAAAAAATGGTGTGGTCAATTCGTTGGGGCGCAGACACCATCATGGATCTGTCTACCGGTAAACATATTCATGAAACCCGTGAGTGGATTATTCGTAACTCACCAGTTCCGATTGGTACCGTTCCTATCTATCAAGCTCTTGATAAGACCGGCGGCATTGCAGAAGACCTTACCTGGGAAATGTTCCGCGATACCTTAGTTGAGCAAGCTGAGCAAGGTGTGGACTACTTCACTATTCATGCTGGGGTATTGCTGCGTTATGTTCCACTCACCGCTGATCGCATTACAGGCATTGTGTCTCGTGGTGGTTCCATCATGGCTAAGTGGTGCTTAGCTCACCATAAAGAAAACTTCCTCTATACGAAGTTTGATGAGATTTGTGAAATCATGAAAGCCTATGACGTGTCATTTAGCTTGGGTGATGGTTTACGTCCAGGCTGTATTGCTGACTCGAATGATGCAGCGCAGTTTGGCGAACTCCATACTCTTGGCGAATTGACTGCCAAAGCCTGGAAGCATGATGTGCAAGTCATGATTGAAGGCCCTGGTCACGTTCCAATGCAGCGTATTGAAGAAAACATGACCGAGGAATTAAAGCACTGCTTAGAAGCACCCTTCTATACCCTGGGACCATTGATTACTGATATCGCTCCTGGCTACGATCACATCACCAGTGGTATCGGTGCAGCGCAAATTGGTTGGTACGGTACAGCAATGCTTTGCTATGTCACACCAAAAGAACATTTAGGTTTGCCAGATAAAGAGGATGTTCGTACCGGCATCATCACTTACAAGATTGCTGCTCATGGTGCTGACTTGGCTAAAGGCTTGCCTGGTGCTCAAGTACGCGATAACGCTTTATCTAAAGCGCGCTTTGAGTTCCGTTGGGAAGATCAATTTAATCTCGGCTTAGATCCTGAGCGTGCCCGTGAATACCACGATGCGACCTTGCCTGCTGAAGGCGCCAAAATTGCGCACTTCTGCTCCATGTGTGGACCGAAGTTCTGCTCGATGAAGATCACTCAAGAGGTGCGTGATTACGCAGCAACTTTAGATGCAGATGGCAATCCGAAAGCGAAGGTCATTCCGATCACCGCGGAAGCCTCTACCGATCCTCAAAAAGGTATGGAAGAGATGTCAGCTGAGTTCCGTAAGCGCGGTAGCGAGATTTATCAGTAAGTGAAGAGCGTGTTCTCAAACGGCAAATATGCCATCGTTGGCGCCGGCCTCATGGGTCGGTTGCTAGCGGTCGCACTTGCTAAGCGCGGTGCTCGTGTAGAGCTGTTTGAGAAAGGTGGTTCAGATGCTGCTAATTCGGCTGCACGCATTGCTGCTGCGATGTTGGCCCCACTCGCAGAATCTGCCATCACGGAAGATGAGGTCGTGCGCATGGGTATACATAGCCTGCCTCGTTGGAAGCAACTTATCGATGAGTTAGCAAAGCCCGTTTTCTTTCAGCAAGATGGCACTTTGATTTTGTGGCATCGTCAAGATGCTAGTGATGCAGAACGCTTTACTTCCCATTTACAGCGCAATTGCGCTCAAAACCAGGCGCTTGCTAAGCCAATTCAATTGGATAGCCAATCTCTTGCAGAAATTGAGCCCGGTGTGGCTGAGCGTTTTACTCAAGGCCTCTATCTTCCTAATGAAGGACAGCTAGATAACCGTCAACTCCTAGAAGCTTTACTGGTTGAACTCACTCTCATGAAGGTGCCTTGTCACTGGAATCAATCCACCGATCCAGAGCAACTTCGTAAACCAGAGAATGGTTTTGATTGGGTCATAGATTGTCGTGGTCTTGGCGCCAAAGATGCCTCCAAGAATTTGCGTGGCGTTCGTGGCGAAGTTATTCGTTTGTATGCGCCTGAAGTCAAACTGCGTCGCCCTACTCGTCTGATCCATCCACGTTACCCCATTTACATTGCGCCTAAAGAAGATGACGTCTATGTTGTTGGCGCAACAGAAATTGAGTCAGAGGATTTATCTCCCATGAGTGTTCGATCCGCTATGGAATTACTCAGTGCGGTCTATACCGTTCACAGTGGGTTTGCTGAAGCGCGTATTTTAGAGATGTCAACACAGTGTCGCCCTACGCTGAAAGATAATTTGCCGGAGATATCTCTTGATCACAAACCAGATCAAGCCAATCTCATGATGATCAATGGACTCTATCGTCATGGCTTCATGATCTCACCAGCTATTTTGGATTGCGCATTAGAAGTGTTGGGCTCAGGATCAAGTCCTACCGCTATGAAACTGGGCTTAGGCCTAACAGGTTCGATCCATCAGGAGCTGAGCGCATGCACATAATGGTGAATCAAGTTGCCAAAGAGGTTCCGGATAACAGCACGATTGATGATGTACTGGTCATGATTGATGCACAACCGCCATTTGCTGTTGCGATCAATTATGAATTCGTTCCCAAGACTAGACATGCCGAAGAAGTATTGCGTGAAGGTGACGAAATGGAAGTAATTTCTCCTGTGACTGGTGGCTAATCCAGCGGTGAATATAGCAAAACAGATAAAAGTACTTGATTAAGATGACAGCCCCTTTACCGAACCCTCTAAATACTGCAGACCCATTAGTGCTGTATGGGGAGACTTTTGCTAGCCGTTTATTGCTCGGGACATCACGTTATCCGTCTCCACAAGTTTTAGAGAATGCCGTGAAGCAGTCTAATCCTGGAATGATTACGGTAAGTCTACGCAGACAAGGCACTTCCACTACTGAAGCCCATTCTGGTTTTTGGGATCTCTTGAAAAAAATGGCTGTACCCGTTTTACCGAATACCGCAGGTTGCCATAGCCCCAAAGAAGTGATTGCTACAGCCCAAATGGCGCGTGAAGTATTTGAAACCAACTGGATTAAGCTGGAACTCATCGGCGATGACTACACACTGCAGCCAGATTCCTTGCGTCTAGTCTCTACTGCAGAAACTTTAATTAAGGATGGCTTTAAGGTCTTACCTTATTGCACTGAAGATCTCATTCTATGCCAACGTTTAGTAGATGTCGGTTGCCAGGCAGTAATGCCTTGGGCTGCTCCGATCGGCACAGGTCAAGGACCTTTAAATCCTTACGCACTAAAACTTTTACGTGACCGCTTGAAAGTGCCACTTCTGGTGGATGCGGGCTTAGGCCTCCCCTCACATGCCTGCACTGTAATGGAGTGGGGTTTTGACGGGGTCTTGCTCAATACTGCGGTTGCACTAGCCGATGATCCAGTGGCTATGGCTAAAGCCTTTGCAATGTCAGTTGACGCTGGTCGCACTGCCTACCTCTCTGGCGCTATGAAAGCCCAGCAGTCAGCTCAAGCGAGCACGCCTTTGGTTGGCACACCTTTCTGGCATCAAAGTTAAAAGATAAAACTAATGAGTCTAGTTCGCGACCTTGCGGATCAAATTGTTGCAGCCCATATCAAGGATGATTTGTGTTTGCCCATTCCGGCATACAGCTTGTCATCACCTCCACCAAAAATTGATAATGAACAGGCGGCCGATCATTACGAGTTAGCGGGTACAGTTGCCGCAATTGACATGGGCTTCATTGAATGTGATGCCAAGGCCTTAGGCAAAGCCTGGTCGCGCATGGTTCATCAAGATGGTAATTTCAATCCCCTTAAGTGGCCATCCAGACCAGAACATTTCGATCTGTTGCCTTGGACTCGGAATATGAATCCCAAGGCCTTTGCAGAATGTCCAAAGCGTTTAGGTTTGTATGCTGTCATGCCTGATGCCAATTGGGTAAAACGGATGGTTGAGGCTGAGGTGCCAACCGTACAACTTCGGCTTAAGTCCGAAGACAAAAAACTGATTAAAAAACAAATTAAGGAATCAGTTGAATCGGTTAAAGGTAGCAGAACTTTACTTTTTATTAACGACTACTGGCAAGAGGCGATTGAGGCTGGTGCCTACGGTATTCATCTAGGCCAAGAAGATTTAGAAACGGCAGATTTTGATGCCATTCGGTCTGCAGGACTCCGCTTGGGTCTTAGTACGCACGGCTATGCCGAGATGATTTATGCCGATCGCTTCTGCCCAAGCTATATCGCTATGGGTGCAGTCTTCCCAACCAATCTTAAAAAGATGGCTACAGCACCCCAAGGCTTAGGACGTTTATATAAATATGCTCAATTGATGAATCACTATCCGCTTGTCGCTATTGGCGGCATTGATGAGGGAAGTATTCATGCGGTTGCACAGAGCGGTGTGGGCTCTGTTGCAGTTGTCAGAGCAATTAATGGTGCAAGTGATCCCAAGGCTGCAGTGAAACGATTACAAGAGTTAATGAAAACCTAAGGCATTAAACCCAGGCTTAAATTAATACTTACCCTCTTCATCCGGCAATGCAGTTTTATAGAAATCGTGCATGTGCCACAGAGGGCCAGGCCCCTCACCAATACTTAAGAAACGCCCTGCCTCGAGCCCTGCTTCAACGTAAGAAATTGCCTTTGCTACAGAATGTGGCAAGTCATGACCATCTGCTAAATAAGTTGCAATAGCAGAGGCTAATGAGCAGCCGGTGCCATGGGTATTAGCCGTATTAACGCGATAGTGTTTGAACTCTTTTGACTGAACCACTTCAAGACCATCTTCAATCGTTCGCCACATCAGAAAATCAGTCAATTGAGTATGGGATTTATCGAGGTGACCACCCTTAATCAAAACTGCTTGTGGACCCATCTCAAGCAACTCTTCAGCCGCCAATTGAAAATCTGCCGCACCAGTAAGCTCTCGCCCTAAAAGTAGGCCGGCTTCCTCGAGATTAGGCGTAATTAATGTTGCCATTGGGAATAAATCCATAATCATGGCTTGGGCAGTATCGTCACCACCCAGACTAGCGCCGGATGTGGCTCTTAATACTGGATCCAAGACAATTCTTTTAGCTCCATGGCGCTTGAGGGCTGATGCCACAGTATGAACAATTTCTGGGCTAGCCAACATGCCAATTTTGACGATGTCCACCCCGATATCCATGAATACCGCATCGATCTGAGCCTCCACCACATCAAGGTCCATATCCTGAATGCGGCTCACCTCCAAAGTGTTCTGGGCAGTGATAGCGGTGATGACTGTCATCCCATATCCGCCAAGGGCTGTAATGACTTTGAGATCCGCCTGGATGCCCGCGCCACCGCCGCTATCGGACCCGGCAATGGTCAATACTTTGGGTATCTGTATAGAAGTTGGGGTGAGTGATTTCATCTTGCTATAATATCGGCTTATTCCTCGATAGCTCAGTTGGTAGAGCGCCGGACTGTTAATCCGTAGGTCCCTGGTTCGAGCCCAGGTCGAGGAGCCAGATACAAGAAAACCACCTTTTAGGTGGTTTTTTCTTTTGCTCAAAATCGACCAAATCAATTGCTTAAGAAAAACCAACCCGAAGGTTGGCTTTTTAGTGAAGCAACCAACTAAGGCAGCTTCTTTACTGTAGTGGTCTGGGTTGCTTAGTTTCAGATACAGGAATAACTCTTCCACCCAAAACTGTAGCAACTACTGGAATGTCTTTGATCTTGATTGAAGGCACAGTTTGCGGATCATCACCTAATACCGCAAAGTCAGCATACTTACCTGGCTCAATTGTTCCTACTTTATCTTCAACGCCCACCGTGTAAGCCGCATTGATCGTAATCATTTTCATGGCATCTGCAACTGAAACAGCCTCTGCAGGGGCCCATTTTTTATTGCCAGTTTCTATATTCAAACGATTTACTACAGCCCAAACCATGGTCAAAGGCAAAGGCGGCGCCACTGGATTATCTGAGTGCAGAGAAACTACGATGCCCTCTTTGTTTAAATAACCTACACGCGTTGCAGAAGAAATGCGATCAACACCAACGTCTTTACCTTGAATAGCAGCACGAGTATAGAAATAGGCCGGATTCACACTTGCAACAGCGCCTAATGTTTTCATCTTCATGACCATCGCTGTTGTAGGCAATCCAAAATGTTGCAAAGTAAAGCGGTGATCAAAGCGTGGCTTACTATTTTGAAGTAGTTGCAATGCATTTAAGGTGTTTTGATTACCACCTGTACCGTTGCTATGCACGTGAAGTTGCATATTAGCATCCCACCAAGGTTTCATATCATTGTATAAACCCTGGGGCGAGGTATAAAAACTGACACCTTGATGACCATCGACATAGCCGGGGCCCTCCACTTTCATGGTGTTCGCAAGATATGCATCATCACTCATAAACTTCACACCATGAAACATTAATCTATCAGTGTTTAATTTTTGAAGCTCTTTTACCTTCTCAATACTTTGATTACCGTACTTTTCAACAAAGTTCTGCGCCATCGCAACAGGCACAATACGCAGTGAGGTGGCTTTGGATGAGGTGATCGCTTTCATAGCCTCAGTCTCCAAATCAATATTGACCACACCAAAGGCCATATCACTTGTACTGGTAATACCATTTTGCTGCGCTAAATCATTTGAGTACAGCATTGCTTTGGGGATCTTTGCTGGTGAAATCATTTCTTTACCAGCAACACTTAAGATATATTCAGATGCATCCTTGCCCAAGAACTCTCCGTTAGGATTGCCACTCTTATCAAGACCCACGCCAATAATATTTTTTACGGCAGCGCGAGTAATTTTATATTTAGCAATTGCAGCAGAATTGAGAAACATATTGTGCTCTGAATTATCCCAAACAATAATTGGGCGAGTCGTTGAAACCTCATCCAATATCTGGCGGTCAGGCGCCTGCCCCATTGCAGCAATGTCATAACCAAAAGCAAGCAATAGTTCTGATGGGCCTTTCATTTGCGCAGAGTACTTCTTCAACTGCTCAACAGCTGCTTTTAAATTTCGAACTCCAGGGAATGCTGGTCCCCAAGGATTTGGCAGGGGTTGATAGGTTAAAGGCAAACTTGTTTGGGTTAAGCCACCTAATAGCGGATGGCCATGAGCCTCAACAAATCCTGGATATAAAACCTTGTCAGCAAATTGGCGATTGATTGCGGTTGGATACTTATCTGTCCAGGGCTTTAAATCATCTAGAGAGCCAACCGACAGAATTTTGCCATCGGACACTGCTACTGCAGTTGCAGTAGGCCAAGATGGGTCCATAGTCACGATCTTTTTTGCAACAAAAACTGTGATTTCTTTAGGTATCCCCATGGGAGGTGGCTCAAGCAATTGTGTCGCTTGCGATTGCGCGCTAAAGAGCCCAATAATGAGACTACTTAATAAATAATTTTTAGATTTCATTTCTTATCCTAGGAAAAAATAATCACTTCAAAAAAACTAACACTATTATTGCAAGAACACTGCAGCTAAATGGATAACTTCGGGCGATGAACCAGCCACAAAGGAGAGATTAGAATGCCATCTGATACATATGTATTTAAGTAGTGGATTTTGCAGATATCTCTGGTGAATCACTACGGAGTCATATCAACTATTGGACTCGCAACAACTACACTAGTTAGTTAATGCTCGGACATTTTTTCATAGCAACCTCAGATAGATGCGTATTAAAGGTAAAAATTTAACACTTATTTATGGCTGATTCTTGCTAATTCTTCTGGACTGAAATGCACCAGATATAGGCCTTGCCCAGTACAAAAAAACCACCTTTTAGGTGGTTTTTTCTTTTGCGACTTGAGTGAAATGGTTGAGCCTAGATCAACCCCTTCTTTTTTAGATTAGCGAGGCGGTTATTAAGGGTTTTGATGGTGAGCAGATTCAGCTTGTCGCCCTCAGACCAATTGCTGCCCTTCCATTCAATTCCTTCTGCTGTCACACTGGCAAATGGTTCTTTTCCTTCTTTTGCGTAACCCTCCAATATGGCAATGAGTGCCGGACGATCATCAGAACCTCCAGCATCTTTAATGGCATCTAAGATGGGTTTGGTAATCGTATCGCTGTATGTGACTTTAGAGTCTGGATGCTTGGCTGCTAAAGGCTCTTCAAAGATGTATTCATGCGGCCACTCAAACACATTTCTGGCTGAATTTTTTACTGACTCTGGACTTACTGCAGCACTTGCAGGATTTTTTGGGTCAGTTGGTAAATTGAGTTCCGTAATCCAGGCTTCGAATTCTGCAATACGGGCATAGCGTTTTTCTTCACTATCGCGCTTTTGCTCTTCTTGCGATAGCAATAAGGTAACCCAGGCCCAGGCGATGTCCTTAGGTATAGCAAACTCTTGCGCCAAAATGCCACTCGCTTTTTTTAGGATTGGCTTGGATGTGAGTTTTGTCATTACGTTCTTTCTGATTCTTTAATGAGCGCCTTCATTTCGGGTGGATAGCTCAAGGGGAAGGCTTCCCATTCATTTTTGCGCTGGCCACAGACCCCGTAGGATACTCTTGATGGTGGGTTATTTACTTGGAAATCGGAATAAACACATGTCTGGCAGCTTGCTGGGCTTGCCATTGCAGCAAATCCACCAAGAATGCCTGTATTCACTAAAATAGCCCCCATGACTAAGATCCCTGAACTTCTAGCTCCTGCCGGCAGCCTTTCCATGCTGCGTACCGCCTTTGACTTTGGTGCTGACGCCATTTATGCCGGACAGCCACGTTATTCACTCCGAGTACGTAATAACGACTTCGGAAAAATGGAGACACTCAAAGAAGGTATTGATACCGCGCATGCTTTAGGTAAAAAGTTTTATCTAGTCTCTAACCTACTTCCTCATGGCGGCAAGACGCGCACCTACATTAAAGACATGGATCCTGTAGTTGCATTGAAACCTGATGCCATGATCATGTCGGATCCCGGTCTGATCATGATGGCTAGAGAAGCTTGGCCAGATATGCCGATTCATTTATCAGTTCAAGCTAACACTGTAAATGGAGCCTCTGCGAAGTTCTGGCGCTCTGTTGGTATTAGTCGCGTCATTCTGTCGCGTGAACTTTCTTTTGATGAAATCGAAGAAGTGCGTCAAGACTGTCCAGAAATGGAATTGGAAGTATTTGTTCATGGCGCTTTATGCATTGCCTACTCAGGTCGCTGCTTGCTATCTGGCTATATGTCACATCGCGACTCTAACCAAGGTGCTTGTACCAATGCCTGTCGCTGGGATTACAAAGTCAAGCCAGGCCAACAAAATACCAGCGGAGATGTAGTCCTACTTCAAGAGGCGCGTCGTCCAGATGATTTGATGCCCATGGAAGAAGATGAGCATGGCACCTACATCATGAACTCAAAAGATTTACGTGCGATTGAGCACATTGAACGACTAACCAAAATGGGTGTGGACTCCTTCAAGATTGAGGGTCGCACCAAGTCACCTTATTATGTTTCTCGTACTTGCCAGGCTTACCGTACTGCGATTGATGATGCCGTAGCTGGTCGCCCCATGAATATGTCTCTGATTGGTAATCTAGAGGGTCTTGCAAATCGTGGCTATACAGATGGTTTTTATGAGCGTCACCACGACAAAGAATATCAACTCTATATGCGCGGTCACTCCCTCTCCGGCAGAAGCCTCTATGTTGGCGAAACTTTAGAAATTGATGAATCCTCTGGTCGCGTCAAGGTGGATGTAAAAAATCGCTTTTCAATCGGCGATAAATTAGAAATCATTGAGCCCGAGGGCAACCAAGACATGGTGCTAGATGCCATGTGGAATCTCAAAGGTGAACCTATTGATGTTGCGCCTGGCTCAGGTCACTTTGTTTGGATTCAATTACCACTCAAGAGTAAACACGCATTTATTGCTCGCTATACCCAAGAACCCGCCCCTGTTGAGGCTGGCGGCTCTTGCAGTAACTGCTAATCCAATTTCTAAGAAAGTTTTCATGAACGGAACATCACCAAATTCAGCTCCCACGCATACCTTTAAACAAAAAGCAAAGGAAGAATTTGTAAAGGCATTTCAGTTGACCGTTTACTTCGGTACTTGGTTTTGTGCGATTGCTTTTTTAGGGGCTGCCTCGCTAGATGAAAGCCCTATTCCTCTATCCATCTTTGGCTTTGCCCTATTCAAAGCAGCCATATGTGCTAAGTTCATGTTGCTAGCTCAGGTTGCCTTTCCAATCAAAGTGAACAAAACGGATGGCATCGTTGGCTCACTTTTTTTAGAGTCCGTGATTTATCTACTGGTTGTTTTGGGATTAAATTATTTAGAGGCTGGCGTTCACGGATTGATTCATGGAAAAGCATTCCTTGCTTCCATGGCTGAATTTGGCCAATCAAATCCATTGCGGGTAGTAGCGATGTCAATTGTGTATTGGTTAATTGTCTGGCCGTATCTTCTATTGACTGGCATGAGCTTAATGCTTGGAAGTCCTGCCACCTTAGAAATCTTATTTGGCAATAAACAAAAAACAAGTAAATAAGACTTCGGTCTGAAATTCTTGATGCTCAATTCAGCCTTCCCTCTTCAAGGTAGAAGTGGCTGGATATTGTCTGGCCTTGTAGCAGCATTCATTTCGCTATTGCCTGGCTTACCTCAGGCGCAAGAAATCGAGGCACGCACTTATTCCAATGCACCAGTAGGCATTAACTTCATCAGCGCTGGAGTTGCTCAAGCAAAAGCAGGAAATTACACGCTCACTAGTGAGGTCATGGGTCTCACCCATATTTTTGATGCCGGCGGTCAATCCGGAAAAATCACCCTTGTTTTTCCTTATGGTCAACTGAGTGGATCAAGCAGTATTGGCGGTCGAACAGTGAATGCCAGCACGGAAGGTCTATCTGACCCGCTGATTAAGGCTGCGATTAATCTCTATGGCGCCCCGGCATTAAATCTTGATCAATTTAAAGGCTATCAGCAAGATCTTATTGTAGGCGTGAGTCTTGCGGCATCTGTACCATGGGGTAAGTACAACGACAATCAACTGATTAATGTAGGTGCCAATCGCTGGTTTATCCAGCCAGGTCTTGGCGTATCGAAGGCACTTGGCCCATGGAGATTAGAGTTAGCTGGTGCCGGAATTTTTTACACCAGCAATACCGACTTTATGGGCGGGAACTCGCTATCCCAAAACCCAGTCTACTCAACTCAGACTCACGCGATCTATTACTTTCAGAATACGGCCTGGATCTCTGTAGATGCAACCTACTTCACTGGTGGGCAATCCTATCTAAACGGAAATCCGATTAACGGGAACCAAGAAAACTGGCGCTTTGGCACTACGATGTCCTATCCAGTCAATAGACATAACTCTATCCGACTATCAGCGAGTACTGGCGCGTACTCCAGGACAAATAATAGCTACGACCTATATGGTATTTCTTGGCAATACCGCTTTGGTGGCGGTTTGTAACTTTATAAGTCTCGCAAGTGACGACGAAGAATCTTGCCTACATTCGACTTTGGCATTTCATCAATAAACGCAATTTTTCTAGGGCGTTTATAACTCGTCATTTGCTCTTTGCAATACTGAATGACTTGAGCCTCAGTGAGATCAGGTTTATCTTTAACAATATAGGCCTTCACAATCTCACCAAGCTTGCGGTGTGGAACTCCAATGACCGCACATTCTCTTACGCCCGGCATTAATGAAATCACCTCTTCGACTTCATTCGGAAATACTTTAAAGCCGGCAACAACGATCATATCTTTCTTGCGATCTACAATTTGCACATAACCCTCTGGGCTCATGATGCCAATATCGCCAGACTTGAAAAAACCCTCTGGGGTAATAAATTGCACCGTCTCTTCGGGCCTATTCCAGTAACCCGCCATCACTTGCGGACCTTTAATACAGATCTCTCCAGGCGTGCCAAAAGGAACTTCTTTTCCGTCGTCATCCAATATCAATACATCTGTGCTTGGTACTGGCATACCAATCGAGCCAGTAAATTCTTTCACAAAAGGTGTGTTGACGCACACCACTGGTGAAGTTTCCGAAAGGCCATAACCCTGAGCAATCGGTACCCCCATCATTTTTTGCCAGAGTTCGGCAGTTTTTCTTAGAACTGCCATACCGCCGCCAATAGTGACTAAGAGATTGGGCAACTTCACTTTACTAAATTCAGGGCGATGGATCAGCGCATGAAATAATGTATTAACACCTGGAAAAATATTAATGTCTGGGTGCTTCATCAGCAGCTTAATAAAGCCAGTGATGTCACGAGGGTTTGCCACTAACAATAATTTGGCACCCTTGCGCATGCCAAGCAGGCCACAGGCAGTCAAAGCAAAAATATGAGTCATTGGTAGTGCGCATAAAAAAACAAGCTGCTGATGTCGATCCTTCAAGGCAGGCTCAAGCCAAGACTCGATCTGAATGATATTGGCTAGGATATTTCGGTGCAACAAAACAGCACCTTTAGAAACTCCCGTGGTGCCACCGGTGTATTGCAAAAATGCAATACTGTCTTGCCTTAGATGTGGCCTAGTAAAACCATGGCCGGCGCCTATCTTAAGGGCCTGATTAAACTTAACGCAAGGAAAGCTCCAATGCGGAATGAGCTTCTTAACATGCCGAGCAATCAAGTTAATGATGACGCCTTTGGGACCTAAGGTTTCACCGAGGCTACTCACAATCACCTTCTTCACAAGCCCTTGATCGGCAATCTCTTGATACACATGGGCAAAGTTTTCTAGCATTACCAAAATGGCTGCACCGCTATCTTGTAATTGATGCTCCAACTCTCTGGCCGTATAGAGCGGGTTAATATTGACCACCACAAATCCAGCACGTAAGGTACCCAACATCGCAATCAAGTATTGCGGGACATTAGGAAACATGACGCCGATTCGCGATCCTGGTTCTAGACTTAAGGTCTGCAAATAGGCAGCAAAATCTTTTGACAGAATATCCAGCTGACGGTAACTGATTTTATGACCCATCGACTCTATTGCAATTCGATCGGGGTAGCTTGCAAACGATTCCTCTAAGAAATCAACAATCGATGCGTGTCCAGCCACATCAATCTCATGAGGAACTCCCTCGAGATAATTTTTTAGCCAAGGAAACTTTGGATTCATCAGAAACTCTTGGTTTTATCTGAATGCTCTATGCACTTAATAGATCATGGAGCTTGCTTACATACAGCTCTTGGCCATGATTGACCCGATGCTTCCACTCATTTCCGGAGTCTGAATTAGCATCATCAGTCACATACTTAAAGGATTGCCACGGGATATTAAATTGATAGGCAATGCTAGCAATTGCAAATAGCTCCATATCAACAACATCTACACCCTGCTCTTTCAGCCAAGGGTCATGGGCCGTTACAAAACTGTCTCCCGTACCACAGACATGATCACCATTCAAAGAGAGATACTCAATGGGTTTTGGGCAAAAAGGGGTTTGACCCCTGGGCGCTAATGGCACAGTCATCATGTCACGTTGTATCACCTTCCCTATCTCGAGCAAACCAGCAAGAGATGGATTAATTTTCCCAACAGTACCAAAGTTAATAATCTGTTTTGGCTCAAATTGATGTATAGCTTGCAGGGTAGCTGCAGTAGCATTAATCTTGCCAACCCCTGAATACACAATACCCACTCCCGGCGGCAAGGCAGCTTGATTGAGTTCGGACTCTAATGCGGTAATAATGAGCAATTGTGTTTTCATATCAGCCAAAAATGAATTTACTAGATTATCTACCCGGAGTCCCTGACTTCCCAAAACCAGGGATTCTCTTTCGGGATATTTCACCCCTACTTGCAAATAACGCCGCATTTAAGGAGGCTGTACTGCAACTAGAGACCCTAGCCAAGCAGTTTGACTATAGCCATATTCTGGGGATTGAGTCTCGCGGCTTTATTTTTGGCTCCGCCCTAGCCCACCATGCCCATAAAGGATTTGCACTTGCTAGAAAGCCCAATAAGCTGCCATTAGCAAGTCATCGGGAGTCCTACGGACTTGAATATGGATCAGACTCCTTGGAGCTTCAACAGTCAACCTTACCTGCGGGTTCTCGAGTATTAATTGTTGATGATGTTTTAGCAACTGGTGGCACCATTATTGCCGCTAGTAAGCTACTCAAGAAGGCGGGGTTTGAAGTAGCTGGTGCCCTGACTTTTTTAGAGATTGATGGCCTCAAAGGCGGTGAAATTCTGATAAAAAATGGAATTTCAAATAAGACCGTACTGATTGCCTAAAAACTTTAAATCAGACTCTTAGCGCTCTTGAGCAATTTCATAGCGCCCCAACCAACAGCCAGCACTTTGCTAGCTAGCTTAGGTCGATAGTGAGCCAGAACGGCAAATGCACTGGTCCAAAGTAATGGACTACTCTTCAGAAAATGAAAAGCATCTATACCCTTATCAGCCCAAGATAGTGGCTTTTCAATAGGCTCAAAATATTGGGCAAAATCCGCAAGCTCTTGTGCAGCACGCTCTTGGAGCACTTTTTGCCTAGCTTCCAGCTCCAACAATTTTTGACTCATCGCTTCGTAAGTTCCTGACGATCCTTAGCCAACTCCGCAATAGTTGCTTCGAACAACTTAGGCATTGTTTTAAGGGAGCGTAAAACTACCAGGGCCAAAATGCAACCTGTAGCCAAAAATCCAGCAGTAAGCAAACTTAGTGCAAAGATGCGATCCGCCTCCCAGCTATAAATCACAATAAGAAGGGCTAGCATTACCAAGCCAAAGAATAAGAAAAATAAAGTGAAGATGATCATCACTAGCAGACTCAGGAACTTAGCGCGCGCAATCTGTACGTCTGTAGAAATTAACTCCAGACGGGTTTGGGCAATAG
Organism: Polynucleobacter sp. AM-7D1; assembly: GCF_018688455.1. Classification (NCBI taxonomy): domain Bacteria; kingdom Pseudomonadati; phylum Pseudomonadota; class Betaproteobacteria; order Burkholderiales; family Burkholderiaceae; genus Polynucleobacter; species Polynucleobacter sp. AM-7D1. Next base: position 852,623 of record NZ_CP061319.1, on the reverse strand, counting down.
ATGCCCCAGTGGAGACGAGATGCTTAAGAGAGGATAAAAGATTTTCTTGTGACATGAGGACCTAGCGACGACGCATAAAGAGTCCAATTAAAAGACCGAGACCAGCGGCAACACCGACTGCCTCCCATGGATTTCGATGGACAAACTCATCAGCACGCTCCGCCACGACCTTAGCCTTTTCAGTTACCGTACCCTCGACAGAAGAGAGACTTTCTTTGGCATTATTAAGGGTATCCAAGGCTTTTGAACGAATTGCACTTAACGGACCATCTTCATGGCTTGCGGTTGCCATAATCAACTCATCAGCATCAGCCATGAGTGCTTTGAAGTCACCAATCAAATGTTCTGAACTGATTTGAGCTTCTTCATGTGTAGTGCTTGATTTTTTAGCTGTCATTACTGATCCTAGCTGATGGCAAATAAATAAATGATGGATCTATTCTAAGCAATTCCACGCAGGGATTACAGTAATAACACTGTCATTCCGGCATTACCTTCTTTGAAGTGCTTGAGATAAGCCTTTAATCCCGGCCTTCTTCTCAAAAGCGCATGGTAGGCCTCACTGCCAAACGCAGTTTGCTCACCAAAATGGTATTCATCCACCCGATCAGAGAAGTAGTTGTTATCCAGGGCATTATGAACAGCCCACTTGATCTTGCCACCCTCGCCACTGGCTCCATATCCATGTATCAAGATCATTGCTTTAATGCCCACCTCAGAAGCTCGGCGAAGTCCAATAGTTAATCGATCCAAGGCCTCTTCTGCGCTTGGACTATCGAACTTTAAATTCATTACCATCGTATCGCTATGCGGAATAGGAAGATCTTCGCTTCCACATTGACGACATTCTCCTAGCATCCCTCTGGGGTTGCCACATTCCGGACACTCAAATGAATGGATCATCCAATACCCTTAGCGGTAATTGAAGTAAGCCATTCGGAAAACATTAAGAGCAATACTTTGCTTCCAAAGCAGATGCTGAACTCGCTTGATCATCCACCATTCGGTTTAAGGTGATTTTGGCTGCATCCTTATTCTCTTGAACCTTCAGATTTGAATTAATGAGGCTAGATACATCTTTGCGGATTGAGGTATTTCCATAGCGCAAATCTTTCAATGTGGAAACTGCTTCAGCGGAAATTTTGCATTGCTGACTAAGCAATTCAGAAGAGTCAGATGAAGTATTTGCATATGCAAATGCAGCTATAGAAATTGAAACAACAGCTAATAGAGTTTTTTTCATCTTATTTCCTTAATTTGTGACCGCACGTTGGACAACAACCCAAATCTTTTGCTTTTGTTTTTCTTAAGGCGGCGTAGACGCTGGATTCTGAAATCTCCATCTTCCTAGCGGCTTGAGCTGCAGTCATCCCCTTCCCTATCCAATCTAAAGCCTGATGTGTTTTTGGTATCGATCTTCTCATTTCACCTCCTTCATTAATATTATACTACAGAAGTTGTGAAGTTGTGAAGTTTATTTAAATAATCAAGTTTGGATGCTCATTTCCAGAAAATGTGGCTGAAGAAACAGAATTGGATCGCTAGTGATACAGTGGCAATCAATGACAATTGACTGAACGAGACATCCCCATGAAACCAGCATTAGGACTAATAGAAGCTTGCAACTTGATCGCAAGTAAGCAGCTATCTGCAAATGACTACCTTAAGGAGTGTGTGGCCCGTGCGGATGAGCTGGAGCCGTCCATCAATGCCTTTACAGCTAGAGCATCCTTAGAAAAACTGATCCAAGAGGTTCATCCAGGCCCCCTCATGGGAATTCCAGTGGTTGTAAAAGACCTGATCGATACCAAAGACCTTGTCACTAGCTATGGATCGCCCATTTATAAAAACCACATTCCCGCCGAAGATGCCCAGATCGTTGCTCAAGTGCGTAAACTCGGTGGCGTCATCTTAGGAAAAACGGTCACCACCGAGTTTGCTTGGCGCACACCAGGAAAAACGAGTAACCCCTGGAATCTTGCCCATACCCCTGGTGGCTCCTCTAGCGGCTCTGCTGCAGCAGTAGCTAGCGGTATTGCACCATTGGGGCTGGGCTCCCAAACTGCCGGCTCTATCATTAGGCCGGCCACTTACTGTGGCGTGGTCGGCTATAAGGCTAGCTTTGGCACTGTACCGCGCCTTGGGGTACATCCAGTCTCAAGCTCCTTAGACCATGTTGGCTTTTTTACAAGATCTGTCGCTGATGCAGCATTTGCATTTAATCTCCTCAAAAATACCAGCATCACAGAGGAGGATGATCTTGTGATTGATGAAATAGTAATTAAGCCGATCTGCGAGATACTTCATCAACGTACACCACATATCGCAGTACTGAAGACCCCATTTGATGATTTATTAAGTGATGAGCAAAGCGCGGCAATGAAGGCAGCCTGTATATCGCTAGAGAAGTCTGGTGCCACCACAGAAGCTCTTGAACTCCCTGCCTATTACTGGGAGGGCATTGAAGCATTAGCGGTACTCATGTCTTGTGAAGCCGCTGTAGTGCACGAGCAACATCTTGCACAACACCCAGAACTAATTAGCGCTGACATTAAGGAATTAGTTCAGAAGGGCAATGCTTATAGCGCCCCTGATTACATTAAGGCAAAAAATCTACAGCAACGCCTCAAGAAATCTATCGGAGAAGTCTTTACTCTTTTTGATGCAATTTTGGCGCCAGCTGCTACCGGCGAAGCACCAAAAGGCTTGGAATTTACGGGAAATCCTATTTTCTGTTCTTTGTGGAGTTTGATAGGCACCCCCGCTATTGCTATACCTTTTACTAAATCACAAAATGGCTTGCCTCTTGGGGTGCAACTCATTGGCGATGTATTAGACGATCAAAAATTAATCAATATTGCTGCTTTTGCAGAAGACAGTTTTAGAAGGTAGCATTCTGATTCAATGGTAATCAGACCAGAAATAAATAAAGGGGCTTAGGAGCCCCTTTATTTATATAAACACTGGCGGAGACGAGAGGATTCGAACCTCCGATCAGAGTTTTAGCCCCGATGCTCCCTTAGCAGGGGAGTGCCTTCGACCAGCTCGGCCACGTCTCCGTATTGATACATTTACAACGCCCCACAGTTTAACTGATTCCTATACCTGCAGGGATTTGCAGCGGTTTAATGCCTATTCTTACTTCTGATCTAACTCAAAGGCCTTGTGGAGAGCGCGTACAGCCAACTCCATATATTTCTCATCAATAACAACTGAGATCTTGATTTCACTTGTAGAGATCATCAAGATGTTGATGCCCTCTTCTGATAATGTGCGGAACATTTTGCTGGCAACGCCAACATGGGAGCGCATACCAACACCAACCACGGATACTTTAGAAACCTTAGGGTCGCCTGAAATTTCTTTAGCTTCGATATGAGATTGGACATTGTTCTTTAGCAAGTCCAGAGCTTTTTGATAATCAGCACGAGGCACTGTAAAAGTGAAGTCTGTCTTACCTTCAAAGGATTGGTTCTGAATGATGATATCCACATCAATATTGGCATCCGCAATTGGACCCAAAATTTGATAAGCGATACCTGGGCGATCAGGAACGCCAAGAACGGTAATTTTTGCTTCATCACGCGCAAAGGCGATGCCGGAAATAACTGCGGCTTCCATAGTGCTGTCCTCTTCAAATGTAATCAAGGTGCCCGACTTCATTTCTTCAGCAAGGGGCATCAATGGATCTGTCAGCGATGACAGAACACGGGTTTTAACTTTGTACTTACCAGCAAACTCGACCGAACGAATTTGCAATACCTTTGAACCAAGACTTGCCATCTCGAGCATTTCTTCAAAAGTAATTTTGTCCAAGCGACGTGCATCTTCACAAACTCGTGGATCTGTCGTGTAGACGCCATCGACGTCGGTGTAAATCAAGCACTCATCTGCCTTCAGTGCAGCAGCCATGGCAACAGCTGAAGTGTCAGAGCCGCCACGACCTAAAGTGGTGATGTTGCCATCTGGATCAACGCCTTGGAAGCCAGTAACTACTACAGCACGTCCAGCATTAAGATCAGCAAGAATTTTCTTGTCATCAATGCTCTTGATGCGGGCTTTAGTAAATGATGAATCCGTGTGAACTGTTACTTGCCAACCAGCATAGCTGACTGCATCAACACCTTCACGCAGTAATGCCAAAGCCAATAAGCCAGAGCTAACCTGCTCACCTGTAGAAGCGATTTGATCAAGTTCACGGGGATTAGCATCAGGATTGATGTCCTTCGCCAAACCAAGCAAACGGTTTGTTTCGCCCGACATCGCTGAGGGCACTACGACTACCTGGTGGCCAGCACGCATCCACTTGGCAACGCGTTTAGCGACGTTCTGAATGCGCTCAACTGAGCCCATTGAGGTGCCACCATACTTATGAACGATAAGAGCCATAAATCCGTTGTATTGTCTGTTTAAAGGGAAATGCATTCCCTAGGGTCTAAAAGGGGCTTATTTTACAGGGTTTTATCCCCCCTGCTATAGCTTCTCAGTCCATGCAGGCAGCACTCGCTTACCAGTCGACACCAAATGTGGGTAGCTCTCCCCCACCCCAGCAACCGCTATCAGTTCATCATTGATATAAAGCAGTGGCGCCTGTCGCTCCCAAGGTGGGGTATCTGATTCTTGGAAAAGGTTCTTGAGGGTTTTTCGTGGGGTATTGGGCTTGATTTGGAGCTTTTCTGCCCCCTGACGAAGCCTTTCCTCAACAAGACCCTGATTTTGGGCTTCCTTGACCCAGTCAGCAGGCAAGCCAAGGGACTTGCTTCTAGCAGGCACATCACGAAATACCCACTGCCCGACTTTGCGATTTGCCACTTGTAAGAGGCCGCGCCATAAATAAATGCTCGCCTCATCATGCTGCCATGCCAAATTTGAATCTGTTTTTACCGCCATCAGATCTTTCCACCAAGACTCTAGACGCTCCTGGGATGGCATTACTAAATCATTTAGCTTGAGCCAGTAACGCATCAAATTATTTGCAGCCGCTTTATCTTCCTTCGCAAGAGGCAAGAGAGGGGCCAGCCTTAAGCGCTGAGCTTGAAGAATATTCTTACCATCCTGTCTAGCCAAGCGATCGAGCAGCAATTGAGACTGAGCAAGCAGGTCTGCACTGCGAGCTAAATTGGCAATCGCACCTGGCTGAATTTTCTCCAGCCTCGGAATGATGTCTTTCCGAATTGCATTTCGGCGATAGCGCGTATTTTGATTACTGGGATCTTCTACCCATTTGAGTTTGTGTTCTTTGGCGTAAGTCTCAAGCTCAGACTTACTGAGATTCAGTAGAGGTCGCCAGAGCGTAATAGACTGATTGTCTTTAGCATTGGCACGATTAAGTGGCATACCAGACAAACCAGATACACCAGAACCACGCAAGAGCTGCAAGAGGACGGTTTCGGCTTGATCGTTTTGGTGGTGGGCTAGTAGCAGATCTTCAATACCATGCTCAATACACAAGTCCGTTAAGGCATCGTAGCGCTCTGCCCTAGCCCGAGCCTCGATATTGCCCTGCGATTGATCTGCAAAATGCAATAAACGGAAATCAAAATGTACTCGGTATTTTTTGGCTAGCTTCTCGCAAAACTCCAGCCAATGATCGGCAGGCTTTTGCAAGCCATGGTGAATATGGAATACCCAAATCTCAGTTGAGTTATTAGGATCTGTTTGGACTGTCTTGCAAACGGCATCAAGCAAGACAACCGAATCAAGCCCACCACTTAAGGCAAGACCAATACGTTTGGCCGCTGTTGAAGCCGCCTGAAGAGTCGCCTTAGGACTTGGCTTCGATTTCCTTGAACTTGCCATAGCCCATCAAGCGTTCATGTCGACGCTCAAGAAGCGCATCCACTTTCATTCCATCGAAGGTTTTCAGTGACTCAGCCAAGGCTTTGCGCATGTTATTCATCATGGTCTCGTAATCACGATGCGCACCACCAGTTGGCTCGGCAACGATCTTGTCAATCAAGCCGATTGTCTTTAAACGTTGCGCCGTCAAACCTAATTGCTCAGCAGCCTCTGGTGCCTTGTCGGCAGTCTTCCAAAGAATAGATGCGCAGCCTTCGGGTGAAATCACAGAATAGGTTGAGTTCTGCAACATCAACACTACATCACCCATTGCAATCGCTAAAGCACCACCAGAACCACCTTCACCAATAATAGTAGCGATGATGGGCACTTCTAACTCAGCCTGAACATACAGGTTGTGACCAATCGCCTCGGACTGGTTACGCTCTTCTGCGTCGATCCCGGGGAATGCGCCTGGTGTATCGACAAAAGTAAATACAGGCAATTTAAATTTTTCAGCCAAGCGCATCACACGCTTTGCTTTGCGGTAACCCTCGGGGCGGCTCATACCAAAGTTACGCAAAGCGCGCTCTTTAGTATCGCGACCCTTCTGATGGCCAATCACTACGCATGGTTGATTCTCGAAGCGCGCTAAGCCGGTAATGATGGATTGATCATCTGCAAAATTGCGATCGCCATGAAGCTCATGAAAATCCGTAAATAAAGCGCCAACATAATCGAGGGTATAGGGACGCTGTGGATGACGCGCCACTTGTGAAACTTGCCAAGGACTGAGATTGGCATAAATATCTTTTGTCAGCTGCTGACTTTTTTCAGAAAGCGTTTTAATCTCATCAGAGATGTCTACCGATGATTCATCTTGCACAAATTGCAGCTCTTCAATCTTTGACTCTAGTTCAGCGATTGACTGCTCAAAATCCAGGAAAGTCGTTTTCATAGCTTGATTTTAATATTCAACGGGAATGGGGTCGAGACTTCTCCACATATACCAGGTTGCAACCGTGCGCCAAGGGGCCCAATTGGCAGCCACTTCGCGGGCCTCATGCCTGCTAACAGGCTCTCCACTGAAGTAATTGAGGGAAATGGCCTTAATTAGACCGACATCGTCTAAAGGGAGGATATTCGGTCTAACCATATTGAAAATAAGGAACATTTCAGCGGTCCAGCGCCCAATACCCCGAATTTCACATAACTCTTTGATGATGGCCTCATCTTCCATGCCTGTCCACTGATTGGCATGCAAACGGCCAGAATTGAAGTGCTCAGCTAAATCACGGATGTACTCGACCTTACGACCCGATAAACCAGCCGAACGTAATTCTTCAACACTTAAAGCAAGGATATTTTTAGGGTTAACTTTGTTTTTAGCGGCAAGCAAGACTTTATTCCAAACCGACTGAGCTGCTGCTACAGAAATTTGCTGACCAACAATCGATCTTGCCAATGTCGTAAATGCATCACCGCGAGTCCTCAAAAAAACTGAGCCATGCTTCGGAATCAATTTTTTTAGGATACGGTCTTGTTTAATCAACTCAGCACAAGCCTGCTCCCAATACTCCGGGGCTGATTCTTCAAAAATTTCTTGCTCTGCTGCTTTAGTCAAAATGCATTCTCAATCACGAATTGAATTACTTAATTTCTACGCCATTCAGTCAGGCCACCAGGTTTGTCCTCCAAGACTACACCCTGTTCCAATAAAGTTGTGCGAATCAAATCTGCCTTAGCAAAATCTTTGGCTTGCTTTGCCGCAACTCGTGCAGCGATCTGCTCTTCAATTGCAGCAGCAGATAAACCTACGTCACCACCACGAGATCCTTCTTGCAAAAATAGAGTTGGCTCTCGCTGCAAGAAGTTGAGGGTAGCAGCCAAGCCTTTGAGGGTGGAGGCTAGCTGCACCTTCTCATTACCCTGCGTACGATTGACTTCGCTTGCCAAATCAAATAGAGCTGCAATAGCCTCAGGAGTATTGAAGTCATCATTCATAGCATCAGTAAAACGCTTAGCCCATGGAGAATGGGGGTCTAGAGCCTGATTGCTTGCTGGCGCTTGAGCTAATGCCGTGTACAAACGAACTAAGCCTGAGCGTGCCTCTTCAAGCTGAGCATCGCTATAGTTAATAGGGCTACGATAGTGGGCACGCAACATAAAGAAACGCAAGACCTCAGGGTCGAAATTCTTCAGGACATCTCGAATCAAGAAAAAATTACCCAAGGACTTGGACATTTTTTCTTCATTCACACGAATGTGTCCGTTGTGCATCCAGTAATTTACAAAAGGTTGATCGCTAGCCTGATGATCTTGGCCATATAAAGCTCCCTCACTCTGAGCGATTTCGTTCTCATGATGAGGAAATTGCAAATCAGCACCACCACCATGAATATCAAAATGCTCACCTAGCAAATCGCAGGACATAGCAGAGCACTCAATATGCCATCCAGGACGACCTTCACCCCACGGTGATTTCCAGCGAGTATCCGCAGGCTCATCTGGTTTAGCGCTTTTCCATAAAACAAAATCCAAGGGATCCCGTTTGCCACCGCCAACTGCGACACGCTCACCCGCATTTAATTCATCTAAAGATTTACCGGAGAGACGACCGTACTCAGGAAATAAGCGAACAGCAAAATTGATATCGCCATCATCGCCTTGATAGGCCAATTCTTTTTCTATCAAACGCCCAATCATGCCCTGCATTTGGCTTATGTAATCTGTTGCGCGGGGCTCGTGATCTGGATGCATTAAGCCCAACTCATCCGAGTCGGCATGCATTGCATCAATAAAACGCTGGGTCAGCGCCGCAATGGGCTCACTATTCTCAATGGCGCGATTGATGATCTTGTCATCGATATCAGTGATATTGCGAACGTATACCACTTCGTAGCCACTAGCCCGCAACCAGCGCACCACCATATCAAACACAATCATCACCCGGGCATGCCCAATATGGCAAAAGTCATATACGGTCATTCCACAGACATACATCTTCACCTTACCCGGCTCGATGGGTACAAAGGCCTGTTTAGAGCGACTGAGGGTGTTATAGATTTGCAGCATAGGGGCTATAAAGGGGGGCAAGTAGCGCCAATTTGTTAGACTGAGCGCTGAGTATATCGAATGAGCCCGTTTTTCACCCCGCCCCCTATGCCAGTTAACCTTTTTTCACCACGTCCGGCCCAATTGGCTGGCTTGAGCACTATTTTTGCTTTTTTATTACTGGCTGGTTGCAGCACGCCAGGCCAACAACTGGCTGATGCTGAAATTAAGGCCCTTAATGCCGCCTCAGCCGGCGCCCCTCAAGGCACCCAAGCCCCCTATTTGGGCTCCTATGGCCCCAATGACCCACCAAGACTAGCCGGTAATGATGCTGGGTACGATCAATTTAATTCTGAGCTTTCAGACTCCGTAGCCGTTCCTTTTCTATCGTTTTTGATTATTGAGCCAGATCCAGTCACTAAAAATGGGGTTCCATCAGATGTTGAAAAATTGGTTAAAGCAAAAAAATACCCGGAAGCCATCGACCTCATTAACCAGCGTCTCAAGAAAACCCCAGGTAACGTGCAGTTACGTTATGTCAAAGCGCGCATGCAGATTGAAATGCGCCAGTGGGATCTAGCCAAGAAGACATTAATTGAAATTACCCAACAATTTCCAGAGTTGCCAGAGCCTTATAACAACCTAGCCGCACTGGCAGCGAACCAAGGCAATTGGATTGAGGCTAGGGATTACTTAGAGCTTGCTCTGAAATTACGCCCTAGCTATACCGTAGCCGCAGCCAACTTAGGTGAGGTCTACATTCGCCTTGCAGCACAGTCCTACGACAATGCAGCAAAAGATGCTGTTCTCAATCAGCGCCAATACAGCAATCGTGCAAAAGCACTCATGGAAATATTAAAGCCGCCCAAGAAAAGGGCTGCCCCAACAGCACCAGCAATCGCGCCGATATCACCTAGTTCGAACTAATTTTTATATTTTTTTATCTACTAACTCATCAGAAAGTTAATTCACCATGGCTAAAGTTCTACTCAAAACAAATCAGGGTGATATCACCCTCACCTTAGATGCCGCTAAAGCACCAAAGACCGTTGCCAATTTTTTACAGTACGTCAAAAGCGGTCACTACGATGGCACGATTTTCCACCGCGTCATTGATAACTTCATGATTCAAGGTGGAGGCATGACTGCTGGACTGAAAGAAAAATCTTCTGGCGCCCAAATTGAGAATGAGGCAAACAATGGTCTTAAGAACGATCGTGGCACTGTAGCCATGGCACGCACTAGCGATCCACACTCTGCGACAGCCCAATTTTTCATTAACGTAAATGACAATGACTTCTTGAATCACACTTCACCAAGTGCTCAAGGCTGGGGTTATGCCGTTTTTGGCAAGGTTACTGATGGCCTAGATGTGGTTGATACGATTCGTAAAGTAAAGACTGGTAATTCCGGCTTTCATCAAGATGTTCCTAAAGAAGATGTTGTTATTGAAAAGGCAAGCGTTCTCGAGGAATGATCCCGCAATACGCGAGCGCGTTATTCATTTCTGATTTACATCTCACGCCGTCAATGCCCTTGACGGCGCAACGATTTTTTGATTTTTGTGAAAAGGATGCCCCTAAGGTAGAGGCTGTATTTATCCTGGGTGACTTGTTTGAGTATTGGGTTGGAGATGATGCTGCCCAGCACTCCCCTTTTCAACAAGAAGTGAAGCATGCGCTTGCAACACTCTCGACTAAAGTGAAAACATATTATCTTCACGGTAATCGAGATTTTTTAGTTGGAAAGCATTTCTTAAGCAAAACGGGCATGACCTTCATGCCCGATCCAAGCAAGATCAACATTGCTGGATCTGAATATGTTCTTTGTCATGGCGATTCTCTTTGTACAGCAGATATTGGTTATCAGGTGTTTCGTAGTTGGGTTCGTAAAGCTTGGATTCAAAAATTATTCTTGAAATTACCTTTGAAATGGCGTCGTTCGATTGCAAATCATCTGCGAAACAATAGTGGCGTGCAATATCAGCGTGCGCTGCGCTCTACTGTTGATGGCGCTCAAGCCAAAACAGATGTCACCTTAGCAGCATGCGCTGCAGTACTGAGAGATCAGAATGGCAATCAATTGATTCATGGACATACTCATCTTCCCAGGCACCATCAAGAAAATCTTTTGGCCCAAGAATGGCAGCGCTGGGTCTTATCCGATTGGGATTTAGATCACCCTGAAAGTGGGCGACCACGCGCAAGTACGCTACTCATTAACCAAGACGGCGTTCGATACGCCGACCTGATTAAGACTTAATTCTGCTACCTAAATTAACAGATGGAATATTTCGATAAGCACTGCACCATCTGACCAAAAATACGCGGGTTTGCACACATTACTTCACCGCTTTGCAAGAAGCCTTCTTCGCCGCGGTAGTTGCCGATGAGCCCACCTGCTTCAGTAATTAATAATGCGCCCGCAGCCATATCCCAGGGCTTGAGATCACTCTCAAAGAATCCATCGTAACGACCGGCTGCAACATAAGCTAAGTCCAAAGACGCAGCACCAGGACGACGCAGACCAGCACAATTTCGTGACATCTCTGCAAAGATTTTTAAATACTTTTCTAGATCCTGATCTTCGCGATACGGAAAACCGGTGCCAAGTAAAGAATTAGCTAAACGGTCTTGAGTGGCAACACGTAAACGCCGGCGGTCTAAGTAGGCACCTGCACCACGTGTAGCGGTAAAGAGTTCGTCGCGAGTTGGGTCATACACCACTGCTTGCTGAGTGATGCCGTTGACTGAGAGCGCAATCGAAACTGCATATTGCGGAAAGCCATGAATAAAGTTGGTCGTGCCATCCAAGGGATCAATGATCCATACGTTTTCAGCATCGCTATTTTGAGCGCCAGTTTCTTCAGCCAAAAAACCATGTGTTGGATAGGCTTCGCTAAGCGTCTCAATAATGGCCGCTTCAGCCTGTCTGTCCACCTCGGTAACAAAGTCATTATGTTGTTTGCGGTCAACCTGAAGGCGCTCTAAATTAAGAGAAGCCCTATTAATCACGGTTCCGGCACGACGGGCAGCCTTAACGGCCACATTTAACATGGGATGCATAGTATTGATGGACAAATTAAATAAGAACAAACTCACTAGATTGCAAACTGCAGGACAATAAGGAGCTAACACCATGATTCTAAACGATTGCTCCTTTGAACATCCAAGCTCCTAGAGAATTCCTGTTGATATGAATAACGCACAAGCACAGTTACTGCGCTGGGTTTTGGTTGAAACCAGCCATCCTGGAAACGTAGGCTCAGCTGCGCGCGCACTTAAAACCATGGGATTTAGTGATCTGCGCCTGATTTCACCAAAGATTGCGAGGGTTGCCCACACATCAGAGGCAATCGCCCTAGCCAGTGGCGCCGTTGATATTCTGGAATCTAGCCAAGAGAGCTCATCACTAGAGTCAGCCGTTCAAGACTGCCCCCTAGTGCTGGGCTTAACTAGTCGCGATCGTGAATTTGGGCCACCAGCAATCAGCTGGCTAGATGCCCGCCCCCACATTCAGGCAGCCATTGCTAGCGAACAGCGTGTCGCTCTTCTGTTTGGGCCAGAGCGTACCGGCTTAGATAACCACCATCTCTCACTTTGCACCCATCGGGTTTGGCTCGATGCAAACCCCCTCTACCCATCTCTAAATCTCGCCCAAGCCATGATGGTTTGCGCCTTTACCCTGCGAGAGGCTTTGACAAAAGATGCTGGGGTTGCCCCCATAAATTCGAGCATGGAAGTGGTAGATTTTGCGGATCCGGCTGCCGTAGCCGCCATGCTAGAGCACTGGCGTGAGGGGCTAGAAGCGATTGGCTATCTCGATCCCGCCAACCCGAAGAAGCTTATGCCACGCTTGCAAGCCCTCTTTGCTAGAACTCGACTCCATAAAGAAGAGATCGATCTTCTACGCGGCATTGCCAAGCAGATGCTCTCCAGAAAATAAATTCAGCCTTTACCCGTTAAAATTGATTTATGTTTAATTCACTTTTCGACCAAGTCGACTCCATCATCGTGCGTGACCCCGCCGCGAGAAATCGTCTCGAGGTCATTACCTGCTATCCAGGTTTGCATGCTGTGTGGATTCATCGGGCATCTCATGGTCTGTGGAACTTGGGCCTGAAATGGGTTGCACGCCTTCTGTCAATGTTGGCTCGCTTTATTACCGGCATTGAAATTCACCCTGGAGCAAAGATTGGTCGTCGCGTTTTTTTAGATCATGGACTTGGGATTGTGATTGGAGAAACTACCGAGATTGGTGATGATTGCACCATCTATCAAGGGGTTACCTTAGGTGGAACCTCTCTCTACAAAGGCGTAAAGCGTCACCCTACTTTAGGTAAAGGCGTAGTCATTAGTGCTGGAGCAAAAGTTCTTGGCGGCTTTACTGTGGGTGATGGTGCTCGAGTTGGATCTAATGCCGTAGTACTAAAAGAAATCCCTGCCGGAGCCACCGCAGTAGGAATTCCTGCACGCATTTTGCATCCAGATTTACCGCAGGCAAGCACACCAGATAGCAAAGTGAAAGAGTACTTCTCTGCTTATGGCGTTACTCCAAACGTAGATGATCCAGTATCTATGGCATTGAAGGGTTTGATTGATGCGACCTTAGAGCAAGAAGCAAAAATTGCAGCTCTCGAAAAAGTAATCGCTAAATTAAGTAACACACCAGCATCCGATGCTAGCGAATCAAGCGACACCAAGCGCGATCTTGGTGCTTTAAAAGAATGGCTTAAAGAGTAGCTTAATGCAGCGTTGGGGATGAACCGCCAGCATGAGGTGTGGCATCAATTAACTCATCCTCATCCTCGTCTTCCTCTGAAGCATCATCAGGCATCCCAAATGCGAATGCCTCAGCGCCCTCTGGGTGTTGATTTTCTATTTCCTCATCAGTTGCAGCGCGAATATTCTCTACTTGAACCCAAAAACGCAAGGCCATACCAGCTAGCGGATGATTACCATCTAAAACTACTTGGCTATCTGCTACATCAGTAACGGTATAGATCAAGGGCTCCTCATCCACATCACTAGACTCACCCTCTTCTTCGGCATCTGGCACACCCTCAAACTGCATCCCTACTTCCAAAGGTTCCGGAAAACGGGCACGTGGTTCAATCTTTAAGAGCTCTGGATCGTACTCACCAAAAGCTTCGCTGGGTTCAAGCTGAATGCTGGCTTCATAACCGACATCTTGACCATCTAATAAAGTCTCAATCTTCGGAAAAGTACCCTCATATCCTCCATGCAGGTATACCATCGGAGAATCTGGTTCCTCGATAATATTGTTTTGCGCATCAGTTAATTTGTAGCGCAGGGATACAACGGTATTTTTTTCGATCTTCATGCGTAATTCATTCAACATTGTGTTTTAAACAGCTTCTGACTATATGAACTCATTTTACTTGAGCAAGCCCTACGATCCTCCCCGGGCACCCCAAAACCTCCCTCTGGATTGCCCATGGGCCCTTCTCGGGGGCATTAGCCCTGAGAAGTTCATGAAATCCTATTGGCACAAAAAACCCTTATTGGTGCGTGGCGCTATCCCCGCCTTTGAGCTTGCAAAAAAATTAGGTGAGCCCTTGGGTAGCGCAATATCTCCTGAAGAGTTATTCAACATTGCAGGTGACGATGCAGTTGAGTCCAGATTAATTAAGGCCAAGCCCTGGACTTTTTCAAATGGCCCCTTTAAAAAGAAATCGATCCCACCACTGGATTCGCCAGACTGGACACTCCTACTTCAAGGAATGGAAGCAAGACATCCAGCAGCTGCAAAAATACTTTCTTGGTTTCGCTTTATTCCAGATGCTCGTTTGGATGATTTAATGATAAGCATTGCCGGACCAGGTGGAGGAGTTGGGCCACACTTTGATTCTTATGATGTCTTTTTAATTCAGATGTCAGGCCGTCGGCGCTGGCGTATTTCCGAACAAAAGGATTTGAGTCTAAATCCCAAGCTTCCTTTAAAGATCTTGCAGAACTTTAAGATGGAAAAAGAGTGGGATCTAGAGCCAGGCGATATGCTTTATCTACCTCCTCACGTTGCACACGATGGCATTGCTTTAGATGGCGGCTGTCAAACTTGGTCAGTTGGTTTCAGGGCGCAAAGTTATAAGGAAATCCTGCAAGAAGGTTTATGGCGCCTTGCTGAATCGCTTGAGGATATCCCTGAGTTAGAGCAGCGTTTTGCCGATCCACAGCAAAGAGCAACTCGTTTCCCGGAACAGCTTCCAGAGGAAATCATTGCACAGGTGTCCACAAAATTAAAGGAATTAAAACTAGATCGCATAGAAACATTTCTACCTGGAATTACTGCCTACCTGAGTGAACCAAAACCCCAGGCCTATTTTGATGGTTCCGCAAACCACCTATCCCTTAAAGAATTTAAGCTTCAGATCTCCAAGCGGCCTGTAATTCCGCATCCACAAACAAGACTACTTGCCCTAGGTGAACGGATTTACTGCAACGGAGAGGATGTCACCAGTGGACAAGATCAGCAAACTCAGGTGGCTTGGTCCAAGCTTGCGGCCAAGAGGAGTTTCCAAGGTCTGCTAGGTAAAACTGGGCTGGGTAATAGTCTTTTTGAGGCATATGAGGCTGGCTGGCTGGTTTTCTAGCGCCGAATAAAGAGATGGCTATAATGTCTACTGGAAAATACCTAAGGGGTAACCCTGAAGTTTCCAAGTATTAATAACCGGTTATTAATAATAATTTTTTTAAAGGAAATTACAAATGAAGAAGTCACTAGCACTCTTAGCAATGTTGGCAATCGCTTTGGCCGCTTGCGGTAAAAAAGAAGAAGCAAAACCTGTTGAAGCTGCTCCTGCTGCACCTGCTGCCGCTCCTGCTGCTGCGCCTGCTGCTGATGCACCTGCTGCCCCAGCTGCTGCTCCTGCTGCTCCTGCTGCTCCTGCTGCACCTGCTGACGCTAAGAAGTAATCTTCTTCTTGAAGAAAAAAGCCGCTGAAAAGCGGCTTTTTTATTGGCTAAGTTTTTTTACTTGGTGCTTATCTGGCCATTTGCTCAGTAAGCAAGGTTAAAAGTTGCAAGCCAGCAGCAGAATTTTCAGGCTTACCATCAGCATTTTGAACATAAATGCTTGAAGAATTATCCCCTGTTGATTTAACTACTACTAGGTATTTCTTTGCCTTCAAGCTGGAATCGTCCTTGCTGCTAAATAGATTTGAGAAGAACCCTTTGGTGTCACCCAAATCCTTGGGATTAACGTAGCGAACATAGTAAACACCGTTAGCGCGATTACGATCTTCAACAGTAAAGTTAGATCGATCCAAAGCTAAACCAGTGTCACGCCAAGCACGATCAAAGCCGGCGGCCATTTCAATATGGGCGGTATTAACACCCTCTTGAACTAGCTTTGCTTTTGGTGTCTTAGGGCCTAATGGTGCTGCAACTTGAGCCTTGGCCATTTCTTGCGTCATACCCAAGCGCTCCATTAAACGAGCTAAGAACACTGCTTCGAGCTCAGGATCATTTGGACGTGCAGTCCAAATGGTTGAGATACAGGCTCCGGTACTATCAGTTGTACATTTTTCAATAGCGCCGCGTTGAGTAATGTAAACCTCTGTTTCACCGGGCTTGCTCACCTCAAGGCGGGTCTTGTACTTATCACGCTCACCAGTATCATAAATTGAATCTAAGGCGCCGCCAATGGCTGAGCGAATAAAGTCTTGAGCAATCTTGGCACGATTTTCTGCCCAGTCCGTCTCCATGATGCCGGTAGAGGGTGAATCAATGACCAATAGGAAACCGTTCTCCTGCCAGAAATCTTTGATTTGTGGATAGAGCTCTGGAGCAGGTTTTTCGACAACCAACCAACGACGCTCACCATCACGAGCAATCCGCATACCCGGAATGCCGGTCATGACATTCTTGCGAGTCTGTACTGATTTTTTTACTGCCGCGTTGTACTCAGACATCGTAGCGGAGCCATCCTGAACGATATATCTGCGATCAGCTTGAGCTGTGATGAGATCAGGAGGGTAGGACAAATTAGGCCCACGAACAGCACCAGCAGATTTGTAATCAACCGTATCGTTTGTTGTTACTGATTTACATCCCAGCAGAGAGAAACTTGCCAAAGAAAGAATAAATAAAGTTGCGCAATACTGGCGCACAAGTTGCATCACATTCGTCATAGTAAGCCGGCCTGTTTCATTGCAGTCTTCAAAGGTTCACGCAAAGCAACGCTCAAAGGGGTTAAAGGTAAACGAATTCCAGCAGTGACTTTGCCCATTTCATGCAGAGCCCATTTCACAGGAATCGGATTTGCCTCAGTAAACATGGCTTTATGCACAGCCAGTAATTGATATTGAATAGTACGTGTCTTGACGACATCGTCAGACATTGCCGCCTGGCACAATTGATGCATTAGACGAGGGGCAATATTGGCAGTAACAGAAATATTACCCTTACCACCCATCAACATCAGCATTGCTGCACTCAGATCGTCGCCAGAAAATACAGAAAAATTAGCATGTCCAGCACGCTTAAGATCGGCTAGCAACAAAGTGCCTCGCTCAATGCTGCCAGTTGCATCCTTGATGCCAATAATACCCGGCACTCCGGCCAAACGCACGGTAGTCTCACCCGCAAGATCAGCAACAGTTCGGCCAGGAACGTTATAAAGAATCACAGGCAAATCAACTGACTCCGCTATTTTCTTGAAGTGGGCGTACATACCCTCTTGAGTTGGCTTGTTGTAGTAAGGAACAACCTGGAGGCTGGCGTCAGCACCAACCGATTTTGCAAAATTGGTTAACTCGATAGCCTCGGTAGTGGAATTGCCACCCGTACCCGCGATCACTGGAATGCGTCCGGCAATATGCTCAACGGCGACTTTAATCAACTCACAATGCTCATCTACAGATACGGTGGGAGACTCTCCGCTCGTACCAACAATGACGATTCCATCAGAACCTTCAGCAACGTGCCAATCCAACAAAGAACGTAAAGCCGGAAAATCCAGACTTCCATCCTCGAACATCGGCGTCACAATAGCGGGCATACTGCCTGCGATAGGCTTTTTACTAGCTTGGGATTGTGTTGTATTAGTCACTTAATGTGTCTGAATTATCTGAATGTTAACCACCAAATTGTAACGGAATGCACCCTTTTAAATGCCCTTTTACGGCACAAATCCGCTGAACCATAGCTGGTTTAGGGTGATCAAGGTAAATATCCTCGTAGGCTATGACCTGAAGGTCTGATCGGTGGGCCAAAGCAAGCAATTCCCCTGATTTGAGTAGGAAATTAGGGTTTGAGGGTTTGCCAAACTCAGCATTCCCATCTGCAAAGGTTTCATAGATCAAAATGCCGCCTTCGGTCAGCATTTTGGGCAATTCATCCAAAAATGGACGGTATAGATAATTGGTCACCACAATGCCTGAGAAGTGTTGATTTAACAAAGGCCAGTCAGAGTCCTCAAGATCTAGGGCTTGAATTTGGATGGAGCTGCTTCGAAGCGGCTCAAGCGCAGAAATGTCTTGGTCAACAGCGAGAATCTGATGACCCAAAGAAGCCAATAAAGCAGTATGTCTACCTGCGCCACAGGCAAGATCTAAGACCATGCCATCCTTCGGAATCGCTGGTGCAAAACGCCTTACCCAGGGAGAGGCAACTTCAATGGAATCGTGGCCTGAAATCAATGGGATGCCTCAGTCGTACGCCAAGCCCATAGCTTCACGAACCTCGCGCATCGTTTCTTGGGCCACCTTGCGAGCCTTGTCCGAACCATCCGCAATAATCGAACGCAATAAGCTTGGATCATCCAAGTATTTCTGGGCACGCTCAAACATGGGTTGCTGTTCAGCAAGAATCGCATCAATTACGGGTTGCTTGCACTCCAAACAGCCGATACCTGCAGACTGACATTCTTTTTGAACCCAAGTCTTAGTTTCATCATTGGAATAGACGGTATGCAACTGCCATACTGGGCAACGCGCAGGATCACCTGGATCAGTTCTCCGCACTCGCGCTGGATCAGTTGGCATCGTACGGATTGAACGAATCACCTCTTCTGGCTTTTCACGAATGCTAATCGTATTGCCATAAGATTTAGACATTTTTTGACCATCAATACCTGGCATGCGTGATGCTGTTGTCAGTAGAGCTTGTGGTTCAGGCAGAATAATTTTGCGAGCACCTTCCAAGAAGCCAAACAATCTTTCACGGTCAGCCATAGAAAGACTTTGCGCTTCTTGTAACAAAGCTTTGGCCTCTTCTAGCGCCTCATCATCGCCCCGCTCCTGAAAAGCCACCCGCAACTCGGCATACATCTTGGCACGTTTACTGCCTAATTTTTTAACTGCCTCTAGCGCCTTCTCTTCAAAGCCAGGCTCACGACCATAAAGATAGTTAAACCGGCGTGCCACTTCGCGCGTCATCTCTACGTGTGGCACCTGGTCTTCGCCTACTGGAACAAACTGCGCGCGATACATCAAAATATCAGCAGCCTGTAACAAGGGGTAGCCCAAGAAACCATAAGTCTGCAAATCTTTTTCTTTGAGCTTCTCGATCTGATCTTTATAGGTTGGCACGCGCTCTAACCAGCCCAGAGGCGTACCCATGGACAGCAACAAAAATAGCTCTGCATGCTCAGGTACCTTGCTCTGAATAAATAATGTGGCTTGGTTTGGATCAACACCACAAGCTAACCAGTCAATCACCATATCCCATACTGATTGCTCAATGACATCCGGGGTTTCATAGTGAGTAGTTAAGGCATGCCAATCGGCTACAAAAAAGTAGCAGGGATACTCAGACTGCAAGCGAACCCAATTCTTTAAAACACCATGGTAGTGGCCGAGGTGCAAGCTACCAGTAGGTCGCATGCCAGATAGAACACGTTCTGCAAACATCTTGATCTTTATTCTTATAGGTAATTAAAACTAGTTAAGCAAATAGGAGAAAGCGGTTAGTGGAAAAGCGACCACACAGGAGTTAAGTGATCAGGCAAATGTGGCAAGCTACCGAGATCAATATAACTCTCTTCTGGATCATGAAAATCTGACCCACGAGAAGCTAAAAATCCATAGTGCTGGGCAATCTTGCCATAAGTTTGATATTGATTCGGGCTATGGCTACCCGTAATCACCTCAATTGCCATACCGCCGATTTCTTTGAAGTGCTTATAGAGCTCATCCATCTGCATGGAGCTCAACTTATAACGACCAGGGTGGGCAATCACCGCGGCACCACCGGCGGCTTTAATCCAAGCAACCGCATTATCCAAAGTTGCCCAAAGGTGTGGCACATAACCTGGCTTGTCTTCCACTAAATAGTTTTTAAATACTTGATCGGTATCGCGACATACGCCCTGCTCAACCAAAAACCGTGCGAAATGCGTACGAGAAATAAGCTCATGATTGCCTGCAAAATGCAGTGCGCCTTCATAGGCACCTGGTATGCCTGCCTTTAATAATTGTTCTGCCATCTGCTTAGCGCGATTACCACGGCCTTCGCGAGTCAGTCGCAAGCCCTCCAAAATTCCTGCATGAGCAGCATCAATTCCCAAACCAACAATATGAATAGTCTGCCCCATCCAGGTGACTGAAATTTCGACCCCAGAAAGGTAATCCATGCCCAGCGCGCTTGCGGCGTCCTGAGCTCTTACCTGCCCACCTAATTCATCATGATCGGTTAAAGCCCATAAACGCACGCCATTGGCATAGGCGCGCTCAGCCAACTGCTCTGGAGTTAGGGTTCCATCAGAAACAACGGAATGGCAGTGTAAGTCTGCGTTGAGGCTGGAATTACTGATCATGACCCTATTTTAGGTCAAGCTGGTGTCAATTACCCGGCGAGGTGCATCCAAGTAGTCACGGGACTGCATCTCAATTAAACGAGAAACCGTCCTAGAGAACTCGCTGGTAATTTGACCCTCAGTGTATAAATCCACCGCTGGGACCTCTGCGGAGATGATTAGCTTGATTTTATGGTCATACAGGACGTCAATCAGCCAAATAAAGCGGCGGGCTTCATTTGTCATTCTGGGTGGCATATAAGGCACCCCGGACAAAATCACCGTATGAAAGAGCTTGGCAATCTCTAAATAGTCATTTTGGGATCTTGGGCCGCAGCAGAGAGTCTGGAAATCAAACCAAACTATACCCTCGGCCATATGCAAAGGCCTTAATTCTCGAGATTCAATACGCAACACAGGTCGAACTGTTTCCTTCTGATTCCCAATTAAGGTGTGGAACATCCGCATTAATACAGTATGAGTCTCTGCATTGACTGGCGTGAGATAGGCCTCAACTTGAGCCATCTGCACACGGCGATAGTCATTACCAGCATCCACATTCATCACGTCGAGCTGTTCCTCAAGCAATTTAATAGCTGGAAGCAAACGATCGCGATGCAAGCCATTGGGATAAAGCTGGCTAGGCTGGTAATTAGAAGTCATGACAAACTGCACTCGATCCTCAAACAGTGCACTCAACAAGCGATACAGAATCATCGCATCGGCGATGTCATTGATATGAAACTCATCAAAACAAATCAGTCTATATCTCTTGGCAATTCTTTTAGATAGCTCATCTAGAGGATCAGCCATTCCAGAGAGCTCATGAAGTTCACGGTGAACCTCGCGCATGAACTCATGAAAATGAATGCGGATCTTTTTTTCTAAAGGGGATGCAGCAAAGAAGCAATCCATAAGAAAGGATTTGCCCCGACCTACTCCACCCCACAGATAAACGCCACGGGGAAGCTTTGGTTTGAACAGTTTCTTTTTTAGGCCATTGCTACGGATTTCTTTATAAGCAATCCATTCATCTTCACAGCGCTGTAAGCGCTCAATGGCAGCAAGCTGCGCGGGATCGCTCTGATACCCGCGCGTCTTTAACTCTTGATGGTAATACTCTAATGCTTTCAATTACATGTTTAATGCACGTTTGTCCGTCGCCAATGCTGCTTCGCGAACCACTTCCGACAGGCTTGGATGTGGATGACAGATACGAGCAATATCTTCAGCTGCCGCTTTGAACTCCATCGCCACAGCTGCTTCAGCAATTAAGTCAGAAGCATTTGGTCCAATAATATGAACGCCTAGGATTTCATCGGTTTTTTCATCGGCCAATACTTTGACAAAGCCATCAGCACGATCCATGCCCAATGCACGACCGTTAGCAGCAAATGGGAACTGACCAGCCTTATAAGCAATACCAGCCTGTTTTAACTGCTCTTCAGTTTTACCAACCCAAGCAATTTCTGGATCGGTATAGATTACCCAAGGGATGCAGTTGTAGTCGATATGGGGTTTTTGACCGGCAATCGTTTCGGCAACCAGCACACCTTCATCTTCCGCTTTATGGGCCAGCATTGGTCCACGTACAACATCACCTACGGCGTAAACGCCAGGCGCAGCTGTTGCGCAAGTGTGATCATCGATTGGAATGAAGCCACGCTCATCCACCTTAAGGCCAATCTTATCGAGACCTAATTTTTCAGTATTCGGAACACGTCCAACAGAAACAATTAAACGGTCACACTCTAATTTCTGAGCTTTGCCTTCACTATCGGTGTAGTTAACAACAACACCCTTCTTGTCTGCCTTGACTTCACCAATCTTGACGCCCATGTTGATTTTGAGCCCTTGCTTGGTGAAAATCTTGTGCGCTTCTTTAGCAATACCTTGATCGCAAGCACCCAAGAAAGTCGGGAGCGCTTCCAGAATAGTGACATCAGAACCAACACGGCGCCATACAGAGCCAAGCTCCAAGCCGATTACACCAGCACCAATAACGCCAAGCTTCTTCGGAATGGAATCAAATTTCAAACCACCTTCGTTATCGCTAATCAATACGTTATCGACAGGAATACCTGGCAAATGACGTGCTTTAGAGCCAGTTGCGATGATTACATTCTTAGCAGTCACCACTTCTTTGTCTTTACCATCAATCTTGACTTGGTAGCCATCGGCACCCTTGCCTTCAAAGGAAGCATGTCCTTTTAACAAGGTAATTTTATTTTTGCGGAACAGGAATTGAATACCCGCAGTCATCTTCGTCACAATCGCATCTTTACGAGCGATCATCTTGCCGGAGTCCAGCTTGACTGATCCTACAGTGATGCCGTGGTCAGCAACGTGATGGCTAATCTTCTCAAATTCTTCAGAAGAAGCCAGCAAAGCTTTAGATGGAATGCAACCCACGTTCAAGCAAGTTCCACCTAAGCGCGGCTCACCTTTTGGATCGTCATAGGCATTCGATTCAGCGCAAGCAACCTTAAAGCCGAGTTGTGCTGCACGGATCGCGGCGATGTAGCCGCCAGGGCCGCCGCCGATTACTAATACGTCAAATGATTGGCTCATGTTCTTCCCTCTTACAAATCAAGGAGAAGACGTGAAGGATCTTCCAAGGCATCCTTCATCGCAACCAAACCAAGAACCGCCTCACGACCGTCAATGATGCGATGGTCATATGACAATGCTAGGTAGTTAATTGGACGAATTACGATCTGACCATTCTCAACTACTGCACGCTCTTTAGTTGCATGGATACCCAAGATTGCAGACTGTGGAGGATTAATGATTGGAGTGGAAAGCATGGAGCCAAATACGCCACCATTAGAAATCGAGAATGTACCGCCAGTCAGCTCATCGATCGACAGTTTACCGTCGCGTGCCTTCGCACCAAACTCAGCAATTTTTTTCTCGATGTCTGCCAAATTCATTTGATCCACGTCACGCAGAATTGGAACTACCAAGCCGCGTGGTGAACTGACCGCAATACCAATATCAAAATAACCGTGGTAAACAATGTCGTTGCCATCAACAGAGGCATTCAACAATGGGAATTTCTTCAGCGCATGGGTAGCAGCTTTAACAAAGAAAGACATGAAGCCCAACTTCACGCCATGCACTTTTTCAAACTGATCTTTGTACTTATTGCGCATGGCAATTACTGGGGCCATGTTGACTTCATTGAAAGTAGTCAAGATGGCGTTGTTTGCCTGTGACTCAAGCAAGCGCTCAGCAATACGAGCACGCAAGCGGCTCATTGGTACACGCTCTTCTGGACGATCACCCATTGGAATTGGTGCGCTCGGCAATGCAGCAGATTTTGCACCACCGGCAGAAGCGTTTAATGCGTCACCCTTAGTGATGCGACCATCACGTCCAGAACCAGCAACTTGACCAGCATCGATATTTTTCTCTGCAAGAATCTTTGCAGCTGAAGGTGCAGCAGCAGCGCCAGATGATTTAGCAGCCGGTGCAGCTTTAGCAGGAGCGGCGGCGGGAGTTGCTGCAGGGGCTGGAGCAGCTACAGCAGCTACAGCCGCTGCAGGGGCGGCAGAAGCAACAGCAGTACTATCAATCTTCGCAATCAACTGCTCAGCAACAACTGTGCCGCCGTCAGCAACGACGATCTCTGTGATTACCCCAGCAGATGGAGCGGGAACTTCCAACACCACTTTGTCGGTTTCAATCTCAATCAAAATCTCATCTTGACCGACAGCATCACCGACCTTCTTTTTCCATTGCAACAAAGTAGCTTCGGCTACTGACTCGGAGAGCTGGGGAACTTTAACTTCAAAAATAGCCATGATTAATCCTATTTAGTGTTTGTATATTGAGTGATGTCTACGATTACTTCGTAATGACATAACCCTTAAGTTTTGCGAATGCTGCAGTAAGAAGAGACTTTTGCTGTTCTTGATGGAGATGAGCATATCCACAAGCTGGTGAAGCTGATGCTGGACGACCCGCATATGCCAACTTCATACCTTCAGACATGTTCTCCAAAATATTGTGCTGAACAAAGAACCAAGCGCCTTGGTTTTGTGGTTCATCCTGACACCACACAACCTCTTCAAGGTTCGGGTACTTCTTCAACTCAGCAGTCAACGCTTTATGTGGGAACGGATAGAGTTGCTCCAAACGAATAATTGCCACATCATCAAGCTTTTTCTCGGTACGTGTTTTGGCTAGATCGTAATAAACCTTACCGGAACACATTACTAAACGAGTCACCTTCTTGCCATCGATACTGTCATCGCGTTCAGGAAGAATGGTTTGGAAACCACCCTTGGTGAACTCAGTCAATGGCGAAGCGGCTTCCTTGTTACGTAGCAATGATTTTGGTGTCATCAAGATCAGCGGCTTGCGGAACTGACGAATCATCTGACGACGCAATACGTGGAAGATCTGTGATGCCGTAGTTGGCTGAATCACCTGCATATTGGTATCAGCACACAACTGCATGAAGCGCTCTAGACGTGCAGATGAATGCTCTGGTCCCTGACCTTCATAACCGTGCGGCAACATCATGACCAAGCCGTTTGCGCGACCCCACTTCACTTCACCTGAAGCAATAAATTGGTCAATTACAACTTGAGCACCGTTAGCAAAATCGCCGAACTGCGCTTCCCAAATAGTCAAGGTATTAGGCTCAGCTGCTGCATATCCATACTCAAAACCAAGGACAGCCTCCTCTGACAAGATCGAGTCAATTACCAAGAATGGAGCTTGATCTTTTGCAATGTGACGGAGGGGAATGTAAACCCCTTTATCCCATTTTTCACGGCTTTGGTTATGAAGCACTGCGTGGCGATGGGTAAAGGTTCCACGACCACTATCCTCGCCAGATAAGCGAACTGGGTAGCCACTAGCCACTAAGGATGCGAAAGCCATATGCTCACCCATACCCCAATCGATATTAGTTTCACCGCGACCCATTGCAGCGCGGTCTTTGAGAACCTTCTCAACCAGCGGGTGAACTTGGAAACCTTCGCGAACTGTTGAGACTCTCTCTGCTAAGCGCTTCCATTCAGTTAACGGAATTGCAGTGTCCGCTTCATCGGTCCACTTCTTATTTAAGAATGGTGACCAATCTACTGCGAACTTACCCTTAAAGTTACTTAATACTGGATCAGAGGTTTGCTTACCAGCATCCATTGCAGCACGGTACTCTTTCACCATCAAATCACCAGTACCAACTGGCAATACACCTTGTGCCTCTAACTTATCGGCGTAATGCTTGCGTGTACCTGGGTGAGCTGCAATGATTTTGTACATCAAAGGTTGTGTCATTGCAGGAGTATCTTGTTCGTTGTGACCAAGCTTCCTGAAGCAAACGATATCAATCGCAACATCTTTGTGAAACTGGCTACGGAACTCTACTGCCAACTTTGTTGCCAATACCACCGCCTCAGGATCATCACCATTCACGTGCAGTACCGGCGCATCAATTACCTTCATGATGTCGGTGCAATACAAGCTTGAACGCAAATCGCGTGGATCTGAAGTAGTGAAACCAATTTGGTTGTTGATCACAATGTGGATCGTGCCACCAGTAGAGTAGCCACGAACTTCCGCCATCGCTAAAGTCTCTTGCATCACGCCTTGGCCTGCAATCGCCGCATCACCATGCACCAATACCGGCATCACTTGCTCACCCAACAAATCGCCGCGACGCTCCATACGAGCACGAGCAGAACCCTCAACCACTGGGTTCACGATTTCTAGATGGGATGGATTAAAGGCCAATGACAAATGCACTGGACCAGCGGGAGTAGCAATATCACTCGAGAAACCCTGGTGATACTTCACGTCGCCTGCAGGCAAAGTTTCTGGGCCCTTGTGCTCAAACTCAGCAAACAAGTCTGTAGGCATCTTGCCCAAAGTATTGACCAACACGTTGAGACGACCGCGGTGGGCCATACCAATCACAATTTCTTGAACACCCTTGGAACCAGCCTCACGGATTAACTCATCCATACAGGCGATGAAGCTTTCGCCACCCTCCAAAGAGAAACGCTTTTGACCAACATACTTAGCCTGTAGATAGCGCTCCAAACCTTCAGCTGCAGTTACGCGATCGAGGATATGACGCTTTTGATCCACATTGAAATGCGGGGTTGAGCGAATGGACTCTAACTTCTCTTGCCACCACTTCTTAATCTTTTGGTCTGCAATAAACATGTACTCGGCACCCAGGGTGCCGCAGTAGGTTTGACGCAAGGCTTGCAATAAATCACGCAAGGTCATTTCATTCTTACCAAAGAATGTATTGCTGGTGTTAAAGACGATATCCATATCGCCGTCACCAAAGCCATAGAAGGCTGGATCTAATTCAGGAATATCCGGACGCTCTGTGCGCTTTAAGGGATCAATATCCGCCCAACGATTACCTACGTTGCGATACGCAGCAATCAGCTGCTGAACGGCTACACGCTTGCGACCCATTTCAGAGTCAGCCGAATCAGCGGATACCGTACGAATAGGACCTTGCTTCGCGCGCTCAGCAAAGGAAGCAACAATAGGTCCATGAGCAACGTCAGCTCGAGACGAACCATCGACCGCTGGAATTTGCTTCACGTTATCAAAATAATCTCGCCAGTGATCAGCTACAGAAGCTGGATCGTGCAAGTAGGATTCGTAGAGTTCCTCTACGTAGGGGGCGTTTCCGCCGAAGAGATAGGAATTATCTCTTTGATCCTGCATCATGATGCTCACCTTTCATCGGGTTTCCCGAATAAAAACTGTGGTTAAAACCATTCGCTCTACGGCTAAACCGCTTTACGAATTGATCTGTGCGAATACTGTTACAACCGTTAATTTAACACGATTACCCATTGATCCATAAAGGGCTTTCCCTGATTTTGGGGTAGCACGAGTATTTCCCCTATTTAGATCTTGAATAAGAATTTTCCTACCCAGATTTAAACCCCTCCTGACAGATTCACTTAGATTTGATTCGTATTCTCTAAATCTTCAAATGAATTAATGAGATTAAGGAAATATGAAAGCGATTACCCCAGATTTAGAATATCTAAGTACCCGTCAAAGCGCCAAAGTGTTGCAGGTATCCCTAGGCACAGTCCAGAAAATGGTTGAATTAGGTGAATTAATCGCCTGGAAGACACGGGGCGGTCATCGCCGAATTCTAGCGACCTCACTTGATCAGCAGCTTGCCCGCCGTAAACGAGCTATGCGCCAAAAAACCACTCAAAACTGTATTGCGATGGGTATATTCAGGAGGGCCGAGAATAGCCATGAATTACTTGAATCTATTCAATGCTGGCAATTAAAGGTGGATATGGAGGTTGCTGTAGATAGCCTAGAAGGTCTGATGAAGGCCGTTTCAATTACTCCAGACTTGATATTTCTGGATGCACTAATACCGCCAGTTGAGCAAGTGCATTTAATCCATTATCTGAGTAAAAACAAGGACACACAGCGCATTCCTATTTTAGTAGATGAAGGATTTATTCGACTTCATCCCGGGGTAATGGGCCTCGCAGATGAAAATACTGTCGGGGTGAGATCACAATACCCAGAGATCCTTCAGGAAGAACTTCAAAATGGGCTAATTGACCAAAATCCTCTCATTATTGGCTACCCAGCTACGAATCCAGACATTGAAGCCAGTCTTGGACAAAATCGGCATGAAATGCTGGAACCCCTCTTTATCCAGGCTTTGAACAGAAAATGTACCTAGGGTCTTAACTCGCAAATACCCAAAATTAAAGGCTGCTCAATTTACACTGAGCAGCCTTTTTTAAGATTAAATCTATTTAAATCAGTATCTTAGATCAGGAAGTTACTGCGATCTCTACCCTCAATCCACTTTGGAGCCTTGCCACGACCAGTCCAGGTTTCACCAGTTGCAGGATTACGATACTTAGGAGCAACCTTACCGCTCGAGCTACGTGCACCGGCTTTGCGACTGAATAAATCTGAGGCTGTCAGACCATACTGCTCAATAATAAGTTTTGCTTTTGCGATACCGTCAGCTTTTTCACGCAAAACAGCTTCTTTAATCTGTTTATCCAACAATTCACGTTGGGCTAAAAGCTCTTTATAAGAAGACATGTATTAATTTCTCCGAATATTAGTTTTATGGAATAAAAAAGAATTAGTTATCCTTGAACCATCATTATATACAGATATTTAATAGTACAGTATATATATTTAAATATAATTTATATCCTATGATAAATAAGGATTTTTGGGTTTTTTGATTATATTAATTGACATATTCATTATAAATAATATATTGAATATGGCCATTTATGAGCTATCTTCTCAGCATAAATGTACCGCTAGATTTAGCAGTAACTTCACCGGCCTCATTTAAGACTACGGCCTCACAATAATTAATCGTTTTTCCAGATTTCAGGACGCTGCCCTCCACCACGATCTTGCCAACACTGGGACGCAGAAAGCTGACGCTCATATCGATCGTCATTGCACCAAGAGGCTGATCAACAGTGCTTCGAGCCGCCGCACCCATCGCAAAATCTAAAAGAGTCATCACAACACCACCGTGAGCAATATGAAAGCTATTCTCAAACTCGGGCTTAATTACCAAGCTAATGCGAGATTTACCCCCTTCTGCATACTCAGGTACAACACCCAAGTGAGCCAAGAATGGAATAGTTAAACCAAAATAAGTCGTGTTGTTTGTGCTGGATGTCATAGCAATTTTGAAATTGAGGTGATGGTCGGGGCGAGAGGATTTGAACCTCCGACCACATGCACCCCATGCATGTACGCTACCAGGCTGCGCTACGCCCCGACGAGAAACAAAAATTGTATCAGTAACTATTTAGAGAGAATTTGCAGAACAGCCTGCAATTCATCACGCAAGCGAAGCTCACCACGAGCCTCATCTAGGCGATTTCTGGCACCACTGATAGTGAAGCCTTCTTCATACAGAAGCGCTCTAATCTTGCGGATTAAAACAACTTCATGATGCTGATAGTAACGACGATTACCTCGACGCTTTTGAGGGCTTAGTTGTGAGAACTCTTGTTCCCAATAGCGCAATACGTGCGATCGAACGCCGCAGAGGTCTGATACCTCACCAATAGTGAAATAACGCTTAGCGGGAATTGGGGGGAGCTGGGAACTGAGCAGCGCCGACCCAGCATCAAATGCTGTTTTCTCGAGCATGTGACTCAACTACATCCTTGAGCTTTTGACTTGCATGAAATGTAACAACCCGACGCGCTGCAATGGGAATCATCTCACCAGTTTTAGGATTACGACCTGGACGGGCTGATTTATTGCGCAATTGGAAATTACCGAAACCAGAAATCTTTACCTCAACCCCCGCCCCTAGAGACTGTCCGATGCGATCAAAGAAGGCATCAATCATATCTTTAGCTTCGCGCTTATTCAGACCAACTTGATCAAAGAGAGCTTCCGAGAGCTCATTCTTGGTAACGGTATCGTTGCTAACTAAATCATTCATGGCGGAAGTCTCTTTGTAATATCTTTTACTAATATTAAACCTAGCGCAGACGGGCTGCGCAATTTTTCTCAAGTGCAGCCAATAAAGCCGTCATCACCGCTTCAATTTGAGCATCCTGCAGGGTTTCTTGCGGATTCAACAAAGTTACGCGGAAAGCCAAACTTTTTTCGTCATCAGCCATGCTGCTTGAACCAGCTTTTGGCTTGAACTCATCAAATAACTCAATTGCCTTAACAAAGTTTTGCTTCTTTGCGCTCATTGCATCTAATAAGGCTTGCGATGAGACTGTCTGTTTCACTACTACCGCTAAATCACGCTGCACTGCAGGAAACTTGCTTAACTCTTCTGGTTGCGGAATACCTAGATTGCGAATAGCCTCTAAATCCATCTCAAACAGAACTGGTGCCTGAGGTAACTCGTAAGCCTGCTGCAATCCAGGATGCAATTCACCAATCCAACCGATGTTTTGTTTACCAGTTGGGCTTACCAATTGAATTTGCGCACTACGACCGGGATGCAGTGCAGGATGAACGGCTGCCTCAGTCGTGAAATGCAAAGGATCCAGAACACGCTCCAAATCACCCTTCACATCAAAGAAATCCACTGCGCGATCTACACTTGCCCACTGCTCAGGGACAAATGATCCGTAAGCTAAACCACCAACTTGCTGCGGCTGATGAAAGCCTGCCACCTTACCAGCCTCTTCTTGTGCACTCGAATCACGCTTAAAGACGCGACCGGTTTCAAATAAACGGACGCGGCTAGCACCACGATTGAGGTTGGACTTGAGATTACCCAGTAGACCACCCCATAGATTGCTACGCATCACGCTATACTGACTAGCGATTGGATTGAGTACAGCAATTAAATCTTTTTCAGTAGCGGCAGCTAAACGCTGCTCGCTTTCTAAATCGGTAAATCCGAAATTCACCGCCTCTTGATACCCTTGCAGAGCTAAGCGTTGACGCAATAAGTGCACTCCACGCTTTGCCTCAGCTTTGGCGCTCATCTTTAAAGATGAGATAGGTGGAACATCGGGAATATTTTCAAAGCCGTACATACGTGCGACTTCTTCAATCAGATCTTCTTCGATTTCAATATCAAAGCGGTAGCTTGGGGGTGTAACGACAAACGCATCACCCTCTTGTTTGAATTCAAAACCAAGGCGTTTAAAGACATCGGCAACTACTTCTTGAGTGAGGGGAATACCAATCACCTTTTCGGCCCTAGCCAAACGCATTTTTACTGGTTTGCGCTCAGGAATAGCCAATACTTGATCATCAATTGGGCCAACTTGGCCGCCACATACCTCAACAATCAGAGCAGTCAAATACTCCAAGCAATGAGCGGTATTTTGTGGATCAACACCACGCTCAAAACGATGTGCTGCATCTGTACTGAAGTTGAAGCGACGGCTACGGCCTTGGATTGCTGAAGGCTGCCAATAAGCCGCTTCAACATAAATGTTTTTAGTGTCGTCAGTCACGGCGCAGTGATTGCCACCCATGATTCCGGCTAAAGCTACTGGACCACTTTGATCAGCAACTACACCAGCGTCCTGCATCTTGCCTGCAGAGTCTGGGCCTTGCAGAGTCACTGTCTGGCCATTTAATAACTCAAGGGTTTCACCTGGCTTTGCCCAGCGCACAGATAAGTCACCAGTCAACTTATCAAGATCAAATACATGGGTAGGTTGACCCATCTCCAACATGACATAGTTAGATAGGTCTACTAAAGGAGAAATACTTCTTTGACCTGCATTGCAAAGACGTTGAATCATCCAATCAGGCGTTGCAGCTTTTGGATTGACACCACGAATCACGCGTCCTGCAAATCGTCCACAAAGATCAGTGTTTTCAATAGTGACTTTGAGCTTATCCTGGATAGCAACATCTACAGGAGTCCACTTCGGTGCACACAATGCAGCACCGGTAATTGCCGACACTTCACGAGCCATACCCATGAGCGATAAACAATCTGCTTTATTTGGGGTCAGCTTGATAACAAAGATCTGATCATCTAGGCTTAGGTATTTACGAATATCCTCGCCAACTGGCGCATCTAAAGGTAACTCCAGGATACCTTCGTGATCATCACCAAGACCAAGCTCACGACCAGAGCACAACATCCCTTGACTTTCGACACCGCGCAGCTTGCCCACCTTAATTATGAATGGCTTGCCACCCGCTTCTGATGGTGGCAATTCAGCGCCAACTAATGCACAAGGAATTTTGATGCCTGCGCGTGCATTGGGAGCGCCACAGACAATTTGTAATTCTTGGCCAGTACCAGCGTCAACTTTACAAACACGCAGGCGGTCTGCATCCGGATGCTGTTCAGCAGATAGGATTTGCGCAACAACAATCTTTGTAAATGGGGGTGCTAGTGAATGCTGCTCTTCCACCTCAAGGCCAGCCATAGTCATTGCATGACCTAAGGCATTGCTATCCAGCGAAGGATTTACATATTGGCGTAACCAAGATTCAGAAAATTGCATATGCGCTATCTACTATTAGAAGGTTGGCAAATTAAGCCGGAAATTGCGCTAAGAAACGGAGATCGTTTTCAAAGAAAAGACGTAAATCATCAACGCCGTAACGCAACATCGTCAAGCGTTCTAAACCAGAGCCAAAAGCAAAACCGGTATAGCGCTCTGGATCAATGCCCATATTGCGCAATACATTAGGATGAACCTGCCCTGCTCCAGAAATTTCCAACCAACGGCCGGCTAACTTGCCGCTACCGAAGGCCATATCAATTTCAGCTGAAGGCTCAGTGAATGGGAAATAGGATGGGCGGAAACGAACTTGCAATTCATTCGTTTCAAAAAAGGTTCTTAAGAAATCGGTATACACACCCTTGAGATCAGCAAATGAAACGCTCTCTGCAATCCATAAACCCTCAACCTGGTGAAACATTGGTGAGTGAGTTGCATCGCTATCGACACGATAGGTTCTGCCTGGGGCAATCACTTTGATTGGCGGCATCACATCAGCATGGGCGTATTTCTTGACATGCTCGCTCGCATAACGAACCTGAATCGGGCTGGTATGGGTACGCAATAACAAAGGTTTCCCATTGGAATCTTTGCCATCGATATAGAAGGTGTCCTGCATTGAGCGCGCAGGATGATTCTCGGGACTATTCAAAGCAGTGAAATTAAACCAATCGGTTTCAATTTCAGGGCCATCTGCTACATCAAAACCAATCGAGCGGAAGATCTCTTCAACGCGCTCCCAGGTGCGCATCACAGGATGCAAGCTACCTACTGCTTGGCCACGGCCAGGCAAAGAGACATCAATGGATTCTGCCGCAAGACGTTGCAGCAATACCGCATCAGCCAATGCTTGGCGACGCTCTTGTAATGCAGCTTCAACTTGGGTTTTGATTTGATTAATTTGGGCGCCAGCACTCTTGCGCTCATCAGGCGACATTCCACCCAGCGCTTTTAAACGCTCAGTGAGAACACCTGACTTACCGAGATACTTGGCTTTCGCGTCCTCTAGAGCTGCCGCATCGGCAGCTCCGAGGAAATCACGTTTAGCATCCTCGACAATGTGGTCGAGAGAAACCATTGCAGCTTAGTTTTTTACTGAACTAAGAATTAAGCTGCAGCGTTTACTACGGATTTGATCCGAGTAACCAAAGCAGCGAAAGCCGCTTTGTCAGCAATGGCCATATCAGAAAGCACTTTGCGGTCGAGTTCGATCGCAGCCTTCTTCATACCATTCATGAATACGCTATAGGTCATGTCATGCTGACGAACTGCCGCGTTGATACGAGCAATCCACAATGCGCGGAATACACGTTTCTTGTTGCGACGGTCGCGGTATGCATATTGACCAGCACGCATAACTGCTTGCTTAGCAATACGGAATACATTTTTACGACGTCCACGATAGCCAGTTGCGGCATCGGTGATTTTCTTATGACGGGCTCTTGCTGTAACCCCACGTTTGACTCTTGGCATTTATTTCTCCTAATCTAGTCTGAGGTTAAGCGTATGGAAGCATGGAGCGAATTGACTTAACGTCTGCCTTCGCAACTTCTGTGGAACCACGCAAATGACGCTTGTTCTTTGTGGTCTTCTTGGTGAGGATGTGGCGTTTGAAAGCCTGGCCTCGTTTGATCGTTCCGCCTGCGCGAACCGTGAAGCGCTTTTTAGCGCTACTCTTGCTCTTCATCTTGGGCATAAAGCACCCCTTCAATTACTTGTGCAACATAGGTGGTAACCGACGGTTACGCTTCCTGTACCTAGAAGCACTTCTAACTACCAGAGTCTTACGACTCCTCCCTACTTAAACAACAAACCCAATCTTGCGATTTGGCTTATTACTTAGCCTTACGAATGGGGGCCAATACCATCACCATCTGGCGACCTTCCATCTTTGGAAACTGTTCTACTTGACCATACTCAATCAGGTCTGACTTCAAACGCTCCAACATTCTGACTCCGATTTCTTGGTGGGCCATTTCACGACCCCGAAACCGCAGCGTAATCTTTGTCTTATCGCCATCTTCCAAAAAGCGGATTAGATTGCGTAGCTTCACACCATAGTCACCATCATCTGTGCCGGGACGGAATTTGACTTCCTTCACCTGAATCACTTTTTGCTTGAGCTTAGCTTCATGCAAACGTTTGGCTTCTTGGTATTTGAATTTGCCGAAGTCCATGATGCGGACTACAGGTGGCACAGCTGTCGGAGCAATTTCGACCAAATCGGTCTCTTTCTCTTCCGCTAAAGCCAAGGCTTCACTCAACTTAACTACACCGATGGGTTCTCCATCCAGTCCAATCAGACGCACTTCAGGAGCAGTAATCTCCCGATTTATGCGCTGCGATTTATCAGTAGCGATCTTCTTAATTCCTTTAAAAAAACAATAAAAACCATTCCACCCCTAGCTAGGCTCGGGTCCGACTTTCTGGGAAATATCCTGCTGGAGTCGGGCAACGAAGGCATCAAGAGGCATTACGCCTAAATCCACTCCGCCACGGGCACGAACGGCCACCGAATTACTTTCTGCTTCTTTATCCCCTACAACCAACAAAAATGGGAGCTTCTGTAATGCGTGCTCGCGTATTTTATACGTAATTTTCTCATTCCGCAAATCCGATTCGACTCTAAACCCTTGTTTTTTCAGAGATTGCTGGACTTTTTGTGCATATGCAGCGGAATTGTCAGAGATATTGAGGACTACAGCCTGGGTCGGGGCAAGCCAAACTGGCATGTTTCCAGCGTGGTTTTCAATCAAAATGCCGATAAAACGCTCTAAAGAGCCCACAATTGCCCTATGAAGCATCACTGGAGCCTTGCGGGTGTTCTCTTCCGTCACGTATTCCGCGCCTAAACGGGCCGGCATTGAGAAATCCACCTGAATCGTGCCGCACTGCCAAGTACGCCCAATCGAGTCCTTCAGATGATATTCGATCTTCGGACCGTAAAAAGCACCCTCACCTGGTAATTCTTCCCATTCTTGGCCTGAAGCAGTCAAGGCGCCACGTAAGGCAGCTTCAGCCTTGTCCCAAATCGCATCATCGCCAACGCGCTTAGCCGGACGCAAGGCTAGCTTGACAGCCACTTCAGTAAAACCAAAATCTTTATAGACGTCGCGAACTGCTTTATCAAATGCAGCAACTTCAGCTTGAATCTGATCCTCTGTACAGAAAATGTGGCCATCATCCTGTGTAAAGCCACGTACGCGCATCAAACCATGCAAAGCACCCGATGGTTCATTACGGTGACACTGACCGAACTCGCCGTAACGCAATGGCAATTCACGGTAGCTATGTAAGCCGGAGTTAAAAATCTGCACATGTCCTGGGCAGTTCATCGGCTTTAATGCATAAGCACGATTCTCTGACTCAGTCGTAAACATGTTTTCTTTGTAGTTATCCCAGTGACCAGACTTTTCCCAAAGACCGCGATCCAAAATTTGTGGGGCCTTCACCTCTTGATAGCCTTCGCGCTGATAAACGCGACGCATGTACTGCTCAACCTCTTGCCAAATAGACCAGCCCTTTGGATGCCAGAAAATTAAACCAGGCGCTTCAGGTTGAAAGTGGAATAAATCCAAGAACTTACCAAGACGACGGTGGTCACGCTTCTCAGCCTCTTCAAGCATATGCAAATGCGCATCTTGATCTTCTTTTTTCAACCAAGCAGTGCCGTAAATCCGTTGCAGCATCTCATTCTTGCTATCGCCACGCCAGTAAGCACCAGCAACGCTCAGAAGCTTAAATACCTTGAGCTTGCCGGTAGATGGCACATGAGGTCCACGACATAAGTCGGTGAACTTTCCTTCGGCATACAAAGACACATCTTCGCCCTGCGGAATGCTCGCAATAATTTCGGCTTTGTAGTTTTCGCCTTGATCTTTAAAAAACTTTACCGCTTCATCACGCGGCATCACCGTACGAATTACAGGCTCATCTTTTTTAGCCAGCTCAGCCATTTTCTTTTCAATGGAAGCTAGATCTTCTGGCGTAAATGGGCGATGAAATGAGAAGTCGTAATAAAAACCGTTATCAATCACAGGTCCAATGGTGACCTGCGCTTCTGGAAAGAGTTCTTTAACGGCATAAGCCAACAAGTGTGCTGTGGAGTGACGCACAATCTCGAGCGCCTCTGTATTTTTATCAGTAATGATGGCTAACTGGCTATCTTTATCGATAACAAAACTGGTATCAACCATCTTGCCGTCAACAATGCCACCGAGAGCAGCCTTGGCAAGACCGCTACCAATACTTTGGGCAACATCAAGCACGCGCACGGGAGCATCAAACTCACGTTTAGATCCATCTGGCAGAGTAACTACAAGCATGACCGCTCCATCTTATTAAGATTCAGTCGATTGACTGATTTACTGCACAACATCTACCAAAAAGAAAGCGCGGGAGCTTTTCGGCAACCGCGCACTTTTGGGTCTTTATTCGTTGGTAGGCTCGATTGGACTCGAACCAACGACCCCCACCATGTCAAGGTGGTGCTCTAACCAGCTGAGCTACGAGCCTATATAGCCATAGAGTTTATCACCGGCGGCGTACTTGGGTCACCCCTTTGACCTCCTCAAGACCATTTTGAACCAAGCGCAAGGCTTCTGAGTCCTTAATTTCCACAGTCAACAGGATTTGAGCAAGGCCTCGTTTAGCTGATTTACGCAAATCAATCACATGAACGCCCTGTCTTGTCAGAATTTCAAATAACTCGCGCATGAGTTCAGGGCGATCAAGACCAGTAATAGCTAGATCCGCTGGGAATACGCGTTTTGGATCACTTGTTGTCAGAGTTTCTGGGGTCGACTCATTCCAGGCAGTCTGAATAACCCGCTCAGGCGCCCGCTCCAATAAGCCTCTAAAAGTTTTACAAGATCTTCTATGAATGGATACACCACGACCTTGAGTCACAAATCCAGCAACAGCATCTGGAGGCACCGGTCTACAGCAACGCGCCAACTGAGTTAGTAATGAATCTACCCCGACAACCAACACATCACCTGCCTGACCCTGTCTACGGGTACTTTGCTTGAGAATAATTTCTGGCGCTGGTGCAGTCACCTTGGTGACTGGCTTCTGCTCCGTTTTGATATCGCCAGACTTTGCACCAGCCTCTTCATCATCCAAGGCATTAAACCAAGTGCGTACACGAGTACGGGCACGTTGTGAGCGCAAGTAGTTGCGATTAGGGCTTATCCAATCACGCGAGGGGCCACCATGCTTCACCGCAATGATTTCTATTGTCTGACCATTTTGTAGCGGCGTATCTAATGGCACCATAGCACCATCAACTCGAGCACCACGACAACGGTGCCCCAGATCAGTATGCACTGCGTATGCAAAGTCGATTGGTGAAGAACCCTTCTCCAAGGAAATGACTTTGCCCAGTGGTGTGAGAACGTAAATATGATCATCAATTTCATGATGCTTTAATTGGTCCCAGGCATCTTCTTTCCAAGAGATGAGCTGTCTTGCCCAAGCAATTTGGCGTTCATAAGCAACCACTGCACTATGTGTGCCAGTTTGATGGCTGGGGTTTGGTGTGTTCGGAGTATTGGAGACTGGCTTATTTTTTGATGGTGTTGCAGCACCAACATAAGCACCCTCCTTATAACGCCAGTGCGCAGCCAATCCATACTCAGCCTGTTGATGCATTTCATTAGTACGCACCTGAATCTCAAATGCGGTGCCATGTTCATCCATCACCACAGTATGCAAAGATTGATAACCGTTAGGTTTGGGTCTCGCAATATAGTCATCGAATTCACGTGGTACAGGCTGCCAGACGTTGTGCACTATTCCTAAAATGGCGTAGCAAGATTTAACATCCCCCACTAGAACCCTAAATGCTCTGACGTCATAAAGATTGGCAAAGTCGAGTGACTTGCCCTGCATCTTTTTCCAAATACTGTAGATGTGTTTTGGGCGACCTTGAACCTCACCCTGAATATGAGCGGCAGTTAATTCTTCCTGAAGCTTTTTGACAATTTGCTCAATAAAAGATTCACGCTCAATGCGCTTGCCATCGAGCATCTTGGCAATATCTCGATAGATCCCTGGAGACAGAACTCGAAACGCTAAGTCCTCCATCTCCCATTTCATTTGCCAGATACCGAGGCGATTTGCGAGCGATGCATCAATATTAAGAATCTCTTGCGCCCAAGCTTTTGGCATCTCCATTTTTTCATGGGTAATCCATCGCAATGTTTGCAAGCGAGAAGCAAGATAAATGAGGACCACACGTAAGTCGTCACCAAAAGCCAGCAACATCTTTCTAAGCATTTCTTCTTGCCCAGAGATGCTCAGACCACCATCATTACGGACGAGCTTAGCTTGAGCCTGCCTTAGACCACGATAACCAATCAACAGTTTGGCTGACTCATCGCCAATCAGTTTAGTGAGTGATTCTTTGCCATGAGTCCGCGCGATATTACTTGCAGCAGTTAATGTAGCCTCGTCTAGATGAAGCAATTTCAGAATACTCAGAACACCGGCAGCATGACTTTCAGAGGGCTCTCCATACCAGCCATCTATGATTTTGATGCTCTCAGATACATTGCCAGCATTTGACATGGAAGACCGAAATCCTTAACTAAAGAATTCTTTTGCTAAAGCAACTTGTTCTGACTTCACAAAAGCAGGCGCATGTCCCACTCCTGGAATTTCAATACTCCGAATGTAGGGGTTGACCTTACACATCTCGGCCACTGTTTTAGCAGAGAGCAAATCCGACTCACCGCCACGAACGATCAGCATCGGAATATGAATTTGCTTAAAGGCGTGCCACATTGCCATCTCACCTGCCTTAGCCATAATAGGATTAACAGATGCAAACGGTACAGAAATATCAGGGTCATAGTGCATCACCCAAAGGCCATCTTTTTGTACAAGCATCGGGCCGTTATAAATCTCCCACTCTTCTGGTGTATGACTACCAAACGATGCACAGATCTCATTTAGACGCTGCAAAGCATCAGCACGGTTATTAAATGTAAATGGTTGACCAACATAAGAGCCTAAACGTTTAATAGCCTCAGGCTCAATCCGAGGACCCACATCGTTAATTAACATACGACGTATTGGATTCTTGGGCATTGAGGCATAGACCATGCCAATGAGACCGCCCATTGAAGTTCCAAACCAGTCCACTTGTGCAACTCCAAGATGCTGAATCAAGCTTGCCATATCGGCAACGTATTGCGGCACGGCATAGATCATTGGGTTCTTCAATCGATCAGAATCGCCTCGTCCCACTACATCAGGGCAGACGACGTAGTAATCATTACTCATCGCCTGCGCAAGGGTTTTGAAATCACTACCCCTACGAGTTAGACCATGAACACAAACCAAAACCTTTGGGTTGTTGGGATTGCCCCAAGCGTGATACGCCATGCGATGCGGTCCGTCGGGACTAGTGCAAGTGACAAAGAAAGTATCTCCATGATGAATCACATTGGATTTTTTAATCTCATCTTCGAGTTCTTCACCATGAGTATGCTCATCCACCATACCCGCAATCTCAGGCTGCAGAGTGACGTGATCAATCCCATGCTTATTCAATAGCATCTCGTTGATTCGTGCCATGATTTCTGGCCACTCACTCATCTGCTCGATTTCAATATGGCCAATGAGCGCTGGAAAACTTGGTGTCATTTCCCAAACGTGTAAATCGTGCACTGCCAATACACCAGGAACATTTTTAAGATCATTGCCCACTTGCAGGTAATCAATGTGTAAAGGCACGCCCTCCATCAAGAAGTGATATGACTCACGCAAAATGGAAATAGTAGATTTCAAAATTAGCAAAGAAACCAAAATCGAGAGAATTGCATCGATTGGCATCCAACCAGTCAGCTGGATAACAATACCCGCAATCAATGCGGCTACAGAGCCCAACAAGTCACCCATGACATGAACCAAAGCAGCACGTGTATTAACACTTTTCTTATCACGCGAAAGTACCCATGCCACAACGATATTCATCAGCAGGCCGATTGCGGCTACGACTGTGACCGTCAATCCATCTACTTGGTGCGGATCATAAAATCGACTCACTGCTTCCACCATAATCCAAGCGACTAAAGCCAACATCGCAAGACTATTTACAAATGCAGCAAGCGCTTCTGCTCGACCAAATCCAAATGAATGTTTTGGTGATGGCGGGCGACGGGAAATAATTTGGGCTAGTAAGGCTAGGCCTAGCGCAGCTGCATCCGTCACCATGTGACCTGCATCTGAAATCAAGGCCAATGAATTTGCGAAATACGCTGCAGCACCTTCAACACCAGAAAAACCTAATGTCAGAACTAGGGCAATAAGGAGAAGGCTTTGGTTGGAGACCTGCTTGGCATGAGCATGTTTAGCATCACCCTGCTTATGTGCATGAAGAGAATGATCTGCAGCACTCATAGAAAACTCTTTAGAAATAGAAATGGGGTCATTGACCCCATTATTTCACTATCCAGTAGAAAAGGTCAGAAACCCGTTGTATCTACAGGGGCACCTGTTTTGGACACTACCTCTTCCTTGGTGACGCCTGGAGCCAGCTCCACCAACTTCAAACCCTTTGGAGTGATATCAAGCACGCACAGATCAGTGATGATGCGACTAATAACACCTACACCAGTCAATGGCAAAGTGCACTTAGGCAGAATCTTGATTTCTTCTGTGCCGTCTTTCTTCTTGGCAACGTGCTCCATCAGAACAACCACATGCTTAACGCCAGCAACTAAATCCATGGCGCCGCCCATACCCTTCACCATCTTGCCAGGAATCATCCAGTTAGCTAAGTCGCCATGCTCGCTCACCTGCATTGCGCCCAAAATTGCGATGTTGATTTTTCCACCACGAATCATTCCAAATGAATCTGCAGAAGAAAAAATGGAGGAGCCCGGCAAAGTTGTAATCGTTTGCTTGCCCGCATTAATCAAATCTGCATCAATGGTTTCTTCGGTTGGAAATGGGCCAATACCCAATAATCCATTCTCAGACTGGAGCCAAACTTCCATCCCCTCAGGAACATGGTTAGCCACTAGGGTTGGCATACCAATACCCAAATTGACGTAGTAACCATCCTTTAACTCTTTAGCAGCACGTGCTGCCATTTCATCTCTATTCCAAGGCATATCAATCTTCCTAAATATTCTGTACTGTTTTTTATATTGCTGCGATGAGTATTAAGCTGCAGATAAAGTGCGTTGCTCAATACGCTTCTCGGGCGTAGTGTTCAGCACCAAGCGATGCACGTAGATGCCTGGTGTATGAATCTGATCTGGATCCAACTCCCCGTTCTCCACGATCTCTTCCACCTCAGCAACCGTAATCTTGCCAGCCATTGCCACTACTGGATTGAAGTTACGTGCGGTGTAGCGATAAATCAAGTTACCTGACTTATCTGCCTTCCATGCTTTGACAAGAGAAATATCAGAAACAATTGCGCGCTCCATGATGTATTTCTCGCCATCAAATTCTTTTTCTTCTTTACCTTCAGCAACCAAAGTACCCACACCAGTTTTAGTATAGAAAGCAGGGATACCACAACCACCTGCACGCAGCTTTTCTGCCAAAGTACCTTGTGGAGTAAATTCCAGCTCGAGCTCACCAGCTAAAAACTGACGCTCGAACTCTTTGTTTTCACCCACATAGGATGCAACCATCCTCTTTACTTGCCTTGAGTTCAATAGCAAACCCAAGCCAAAGCCATCCACACCGGCATTATTAGCAATTGCCGTCAGATTTTGCGCGCCAAGATCCTTTACCGCTTGAATTAAAGCCTCAGGGATGCCGCAAAGACCAAAACCGCCAACAGCGAGCTTCTGACCATCCTTCAAGATATCCCGCAAGGCATCTACTGCTGATGGGTAAGTTTTATTCATACATTCGTCCTAATATTGCCAAAAAGGTAAAAAAGTAATCATAACGCTTTGGGAATCCAAGCTCGAAGCCAATAGGCACCTAGCTGGCTTTTACCGCTTAGAACTAAACTAGAAGGGTTCAAGGAAGCCATAAAAATGGTGGAATTGCTAAAAATTGCTGAAAATGTACTCAGTAGCCTATTTTTAAGAGATGTCGGAGAGTGAAATGAACGCCCAGGAATTGCTCGAACAGTTTGGACCTAGAGAATCCATGGACTATGACCTAGTCATCGTGGGAGGTGGCCCAGCTGGTTTGTCCGCAGCCATTAAAGCCAAACAATTAGCCAATGAAGCTGGCAAAGAGATTAGCGTTTGTATTTTGGAAAAAGGCTCAGAAATCGGCGCTCATATTCTGTCGGGTGCCGTTATGGATCCTAGAGCTCTCACAGAACTTTTCCCCAACTGGAAGGAAATGGGTGCGCCACTGGATACTGAAGTGACTCAAGACCAGTTTTTATTCTTAACAAAAGAAAGTTCATTCCAAGTTCCAAACTGGATGCTGCCCCACTGCTTTAAAAATGAAGGTAACTACATTGTTAGCTTAGCCAATGTCACTCGCTGGCTTGGCCAACAAGCCGAGAATCTCGGTGTAGAAATTTTTCCAGGATTTCCTGCTGCAGAAATTCTCTATAACGAACAAGGCGCAGTTTGTGGCGTCATTACAGGCGCAATGGGTTTAGATAAGGAAGGTAATCCCACTGATCAATTTCAACTCGGCATGGAATTACGTGCCAAGTACACCCTCTTCGCCGAAGGTTCACGCGGACATCTAGGCAAGCAAGTGATTAGCAAGTTTGCATTGGATAAAGATGCTGACCCACAAAGTTACGGCATTGGTATTAAAGAACTATGGGAAGTAGAACCCTCCAAGAGCAAGCCTGGCCTAGTGGTTCACACTGCAGGCTGGCCACTAGAAAGCGATACCTATGGCGGTTCATTCTTGTATCACTTGGGTGATAACAAGGTCGCAGTAGGTCTGGTGGTAGGTCTCTCCTATAAGAATCCTTACCTCTCTCCTTTTGAAGAATTCCAGCGCTATAAGTTACATCCAAAGATTCGCGAGACCTTTGAAGGCGGCAAGCGCTTAACTTATGGTGCACGCGCGCTGACAGCTGGTGGATTAAATAGCTTGCCTAAGACTGTATTCCCAGGTGGTGCATTAATTGGTTGTGATGCAGGATTCTTAAATGCATCACGCATTAAAGGAAGCCATGCTGCCATTAAGACCGGCATGCTGGCTGCTGAAGCCGCAGTTGCAGCGCTTAATGAGAATCGCTCTGCTGATGTCTTGTCTGCATATCCAAGCGCCTTCAAAAATAGTTGGTTACATACCGAGCTAAATCAAGCGCGCAACTTTAAGCCGTGGATGTCCAAAGGACTTTACCTTGGAACTCTTATGGTTGGTCTAGAGCAAAAGCTGTTGGGCGGCAATATGCCTTGGACAATTCATTTGAAACATGCAGACCATGAGTGCCTTGAACCAGCGGCACAGTATCAACCGATCGAATATCCAAAGCCCGATGGCAAGATTACTTTTGATCGCCTCTCCTCAGTATTTATTTCCAATACCAATCATGCTGAGAACCAACCTATTCACCTCACATTAAAAGATGCATCGGTACCTGTGAGTTTGAATCTCAAAACTTATGCAGGTCCCGAGCAACGTTACTGCCCTGCCGGCGTGTATGAGTACGTAGAAAAAGATGGGCAGCCACAGTTACAAATCAATTCGCAAAACTGCGTGCATTGCAAAACCTGTGACATCAAAGATCCGAGTCAAAATATTATTTGGATTACGCCCGAAGGTGGTGGCGGCCCGAACTACGGATCAATGTAAAGAATGTTGATTGATTTATCTAGCTGGGTAGTGGCGTGGGCGCATTTTCCCAATCGCCATACCTGCTAATCCACAGGCTAATGCGGCCATCACAAACACATTGCGTGGCTGAGTTGCTTCCCAGAGCC
This sequence comes from Polynucleobacter sp. AM-7D1, assembly GCF_018688455.1. NCBI lineage: Bacteria > Pseudomonadati > Pseudomonadota > Betaproteobacteria > Burkholderiales > Burkholderiaceae > Polynucleobacter > Polynucleobacter sp. AM-7D1. The sequence continues at coordinate 808,201 of NZ_CP061319.1, read as the reverse complement.
AGCCCGCAACTAAACCGCCTAGCGTTCCACCCAAGCCATAAGATACTGTTGCCATCAAAGCCTGCCCTCTAGCTTGCAGCGAGCCAGTAAACCAACGCTGCAGTAACTTGGTCGCAGCACTATGGTGAGCACCAAAAGTAGCTGCATGCATCAACTGCGCCAGAATCAGCACCCAAGTGAATGGGAAGAAGGCAATTAAAATAAATCGAAACACGCCAATACCAAAAGCAAGCTGTAAAACAACTTCAGCATCCAGACGACTGAGTACTTTGCTCTGGAAATAAAAGAAGATCACCTCAGCAGCAACGCCTAGAGCCCAAAATAAACCGATCTCGAATTTATCGTAGCCCAGGTCTGCTAAGTAGAGTGAATAGAACACATACAAAGCAGCATGCGCAAAGATCATAAAGAATCCCGATAGTAAGAACCAACGCACATCAGGATTAAACAAAACAATTAAGAGTTCGCCTTTCACCATCTTGCGACGCTCCATCTTGGGCTCATGCAAGCGGAACGTGACCAAGGCTAAGAAGGTCAACACTACCGCGCCCACAATCGGATAGAGCTCAATACCTTCGCGCTGAAATAACTCACCAGCAATTAAGACCATAGCAATAAAGCCAATTGACCCCCATAAGCGTAAGCGGCCATAACGCCTATCAAAGGAATTGTCTTTAAACAAAGCATGAACTGTGGCCGACTCTCCTAGTGGCATCAAGCTGCTAAGTATGGTGTGCAGTACAAACATCCAAATGAAGAATGCAATATAGCTTTGCAGAAAAAAGATGCACAAGAAAGTGACTGCTGCCAAGCAAGCGCAGAATCGAATAATGCCAATGCGATCAGACAGATAGTCAGACAGCCATCCCCAGGAGAATGGCCCAACTATTCGTGTAACTTGTAGCATGGACATTAAGACTGCAATCTCAATAACACTAAAACCACGGTCAAGAAAAAAGAGGCTGGCGTAGGGAGAAACTAAGCCAACATACGCAAAATATAAAAAGAAAAAGGACCCGAAGGCCCAACGCACTGAAGGTGTCATTATCTTTTTCTTAAACGGATTTAGTCGCTTACTGAACCAGGTCGGGCAGCCGGCACCGGCGGTACTGCATGTTGCACATCGCCGCACTGAGCACGATGGCGTAGAGCATGATCAATCAATACCAAAGCTAACATTGCCTCAGCAATCGGCGTTGCACGAATACCTACACAAGGATCATGACGACCTTTGGTTTGCACGGTAATCGGCTTGCCATCTAGGTCAACTGATTCCTTTGGGCTCAAGATGCTAGATGTGGGTTTGATCGCAATCGAGACTCGTAAATCTTGGCCAGTACTAATGCCACCCAAAGTACCGCCAGAATTATTGCTTGCAAATCCATCTGGATGGAGTTCATCGCCATGCTCGCTACCGCGTTGCGCTACTGATCCAAAGCCAGCACCAATCTCAACACCTTTGACTGCATTAATACCCATCATGGCATGCGCGATGTCGGCATCCAACTTATCAAATAAAGGCTCACCTAAACCAATTGGCACATTACGCGCCCGCACTTCAATCTTGGCTCCACAGGAATCCCCTGCTTTGCGCAGTGCATCCATATAAGCTTCTAACTGAGGAACAATATCTGCATTTGCAGCAAAGAAAGGATTACTCTCAATAAGTGCTGCATCTTGAAACGGAATTTCAATTTCACCTAGCTGGCTCATGTAGCCATAAAACTCAGTGCCATATTGTTCTTTGAGCCACTTCTTAGCAATAGCTGCTGCAGCCACTACAGGCGCAGTCAATCTCGCTGAAGATCGTCCACCACCACGAGGATCACGCAAGCCGTATTTATAGTGATAAGCGTAATCAGCATGACCAGGTCTAAATGTTTGCAGGATGTTTCCGTAGTCTTGACTGCGCTGATCCGTATTGCGTATCAGCAAGCCAATTGGGGCGCCGGTGGTCTTGCCTTCGTAAACACCCGACAGGATTTCAACCTTGTCAGCCTCTTGACGCTGAGTAACATGGCGCGAAGTTCCTGGTTTCCGACGATCTAAATCAATCTGCAAATCTGCTTCAGATAAAGACATTCCTGGAGGGCAACCATCAACAACAGCGCCAATCGCGGGACCATGGGATTCACCAAAGGTGGTGACTGTAAAGAGGAGGCCTAAAGTATTTCCTGACATATCGACATTATGTCATCTGTCAGGACTATCGGGCTAGGTCACTTAAGGGGATGCCTTTTCGGACTCTTCTGGCCAGTCGCGGATATATGCCTTCAGCATGGTGTTTTCGAAGTCTTGAGCCTCAACAACGGATTTAGCCACGTCATAGAAAGAAATCACACCCATCAGCATCTTTTGATCTATCACTGGCAGGTAGCGGGCATGCTCTACCAACATCATCCGTCGAACCTCATCGATCTCGGTTTCCATATTGCATGTCAGTGGTTTGGAATTCATCACGCTTTGTACCAACAGATTATCCAATTTGCCATGATGCTTAGCCAAGGCAGCAATCACCTCACGGAATGTCAGGATGCCGACAAGCTTGTCGTATTCCATGACCACCAAGGAGCCGATATCGTGGTCACTCATTACCAAGACCGCTGTTTGCAAAGTAGTCTCTGGAGCTACCGTAAATAGAGTGCTACCTTTTACGCGCAATATGTCACAAACCTTCATTTGGTCTCCAGCAATAAGTTCTTATATGAACAATATATTCTCAAGCCCAAAGGGAATCAAGGGTCAATTGAGGTATTTCAGTAACGAATAACCCTAAGCAGCCCGCTCCGAATGCTGGGGAGGTTGGCAACCAAGACTGCTCCAGCCAAGGTAATCCACCAAGTCAAATAAATCCAAATGAGCGCCAAGGGGAAAATAGCAAAGGCACCATAGACCGTTTTGTAAAAGGCCACATTAGTTAAAAAGAGGCCGAAGCCAAACTTCATTAATTCGAAGATAAGAGCGGCAAAAAAGGCACCACTAAACGCATCGCGCCACTGAATTTGTGTATATGGCAGAACTTTATAGGCCACGGAGAATACCGACATTGCTAAAAGCACTGGAACTACGGTTGCGAATAAGCTTAAGCCAAAACTTAGGGCTTCCGTCCACCCTTCTGCCGCACTAAATAGCAAACCGCTCAAATAAGTCCCGATACCCAGCAGAATGGGGCCCATTATTGTGGCCGCTGAATAGACTGCGACCTTTTTCACAATGGGTCGCCGCTCCGAGACACGAAAAATTTGATTAAAAGCATTTTCAATCACTGCCATTGTCATCATCGTCGTAATCACGAGACCAATCAAACCAAGCAAGGTCAGACCCTTGGCCTGGGCCGAAAATTGATTCAAGTAGTTAAAGACTTGTTGATTTAATCCGCCAGGCATATAGGTATCAAGCAGCCAGGCCTGAACGGCATACTTGATCCGCACTACGCTGGGAAGATAGCCAATCAGAATAGAAGCCACCGTCAGCATTGGGACCAAGGACAGCGTAGTTGTGAAAGCCAAACTAGCCGCCACTTGCTTCAGATTTTGTCCGCGATTACGCTCCCAGATCTCTTTTCCAAGAGAGAGCCATAATTGAGGATTACGAATGAGGCGCATCGCCCATATCATAAGAGATAAGAGAAAAATATGAGTCAATCAGACATATTAGTTTTGTACTACTCACGCTATGGCGCAACCCGCAACCTTGCACGGCTTATTGCCGAGGGGATCGAAAGCGTTCCAGGTGCTAACGCTCGATTACGCACCGTGCCAGCCATCTCCACTGTTTGTGAATCTACCGAGGCGGCAGTTCCATCTGATGGCGCTCCTTATGTTGAGTATGCAGACTTAAAAGAATGTATTGGCCTAGCTCTGGGATCACCCACTCGCTTTGGCAATATGGCGGCTCCCATGAAATATTTTTGGGATGGCAGCTCGTCAGAATGGATGAATGGTGCACTCATTGGTAAGCCAGCTTGTGTTTTCACCAGCACGGGCAGTCTGCATGGTGGGCAAGAAAGCACTCTTCTCACCATGATGATTCCCCTCCTTCACCACGGCATGATGATCATGGGTATTCCGTACAGTGAGCCCGACCTCATGAGCACCTCGACTGGTGGCAGCCCTTACGGACTCACCCACCTCGCACATGCTGATGGCCGAGCTCCAATCAGCGCTGAAGAGCAACGCTTAGCTATTGCTCAAGGCAAGCGCTTAGCACTCACAGCACTCAAACTCATTTAAGGCAATTCATGCTCAAAAGCTGGCTATCCAAAAACCCGTATCAACTGATTGCTACAGCAGCTTTTGTTGACCTCTTTATTCTTTGCATTGCCTGGGAATGGTTTATTTCCCCGCTGAGATCTGGTGGCTCGTGGCTCATTCTCAAAGCCATTCCCCTCTTATTTGCCATTCCAGGACTCTGGAAAGGTAATGTTTACACCATGCAATGGGCTTCCATGCTGATCTTGCTCTACATTACCGAGGGACTGGTCCGCATTCTGGAAACAGGGGCTAATTTCTGGATGGCTGCCCTGGAAACCACCCTAGGTACCGTCGCCTTTGTTTGCCTGCTGATCTACCTCAAACCCATTAAAGCCCGGGCTAAAGCAGCAAAAAAGGAGCGCGCTGCAGCAGAAATACAGGGTTAAAGGGTCAAAAAAGGGCTTATTTAGCAAAATTTGCTAATTTCTTAAAAAATATTACAAATTCCTGTCATCCCAGTCACTTTTTCATGCGTTGTATGCCCATGGAGGTGACAAATATGTCAACAAGACTCAAACGTTGGGCCCGCGCAATTCAACAAATCGACCTGTCCAAAAGGACTCCCGAAGTCGCCGTTGGCTATCTAGATAGCAAGTACCGCGATATCGCCTGGCGCTATATCCGTATTTTGGGCTTTGAGCGCACCATTAGCTTTATGGCCAGTAACAACTTCCACCCGGAATAACTGACCACAGCCCCTAGCTTTTCCAATCACCCCAGATGATGTCTTTATCTGGGGTTTTGTGTTTCTGAAGTCCTGAAAAATACATACCAAGAATCTGCTTTAGCCATGAAAGAGTTGTCGATTCCCGCTAGGGCCTGATGAATCACAAAGTAGTTCTAACCATCAGTACCCTGACAGTTCTAGATTGCCGGATACCGCATTTCACTCGCTGTGTCATTGACAAAACTAATCAAGTCGATGAGCCATACAGTTATGGGAAGAGAAAACAAAGTTTTAAACATGCAGATTCAATCCAGTATCAAATTAAATTTAGATGCGACTGTCACAATCGCTTGAATCTATGTTCAATAGAACGTAGGATCAAGAGCTAGGCGTCAGCCAATTACACAGATTAAATAACAAGCACCCTATTTAAAGGAATATGTCATGAGTCAGAAAAAATTAGTGAAGCAATTATTGAAAAAGCTAGACAAGCTCGAGGCTGACAGAGAGAAATTAATTGATAAGCTTGCTAAAGCTCTAGATAAGTTAGAGAAAAAGACTCCAGCTAAAAAAGTACCCGCAAAGAAAGCGGTTGCGAAAAAGGCTCCGGCTAAAAAAGTTACCACTAAGAAGGCGCCAGCCAAGAAAGCCGTGGCTAAGAAGGCTCCTGCAAAGAAGGCTGCTACAAAAAGAGCTCCAGCTAAAAAAGTTGTTTCAGAGACACCCGCTCAATAATTATTCAGCATTTCCTAAGGGCTGCCCGTGAGTAAGTCACTGATTTCTGAAGATACTTACGAGGCAGACTTACGGCTTCTGCAAATTGAATTAGTAAAACTTCAGCGTCATAACATTCAAAAAGGCAAACGTCTCTTAGTTATTTTTGAAGGACGTGATGCTGCAGGAAAAGATGGCAGCATTAAAAGTGTTACTGAAAATTTAAGCCCAAGAGATACCAAGGTTGTGGCTCTAGCTGCCCCCTCTTCCCTTGAAGAGCATGAATGGTACTTTCAGAGATATGTTGCGCAACTCCCATCATCTGGTGAAACCGTCCTCTTTAATCGAAGTTGGTATAACCGCGCCGGCGTAGAAAAAGTGATGGGCTTTTGCACTGATGACCAATACAAACTATTCATGGCAACTGTAAATGATTTTGAATCTCTACTTGTAAGATCCGAAATTCAAATCATTAAGTACTACCTAGATATCTCCAAAGAAGAGCAAGAAAAAAGGCTTAAAGATCGCAAAAAAGATCCGCTGAAGCAGTGGAAGATCAGCCCTATCGATCAGAAAGCTCAAAAGATGTGGGACGCTTACTCTGAAGCTAGAGACGAAATGCTCAAGAAAACTAATTCATCAGATGCGCCGTGGACCGTCATCTGTGCAAATGACAAAAAGCTTGCACACCTGAATTTGATTGCTGATTTATTGTCCCGAGTCAACTATCCGGATAAAGATAAGAAGATCTTAAAAATTGATCCTCAGATTGTTTTAAGCTTGCCAGCCAATTCTAAAAAATTGCCCAAACTAGCCAAATAGATTACTCAAGCAAAGAATTGTTCTGCCTCAGCAAGCAGCTCCTGCGGCAACTCCTCAGGAATGTAGTGGCCACAAGGAACTCCCCTTCCGGAAACATCTACAGCCACCCTCTTCCAATCGTCAATTGGTGAGAAGCACTTAGCTATTAGGCCGCGATCTCCCCATAGGACTCGAAACGGCATTGGTAATTTCTTACCAGCATCTCTATCAGCTCGATCATGTATTAAATCAATTGATGCAGACGCACGATAGTCCTCGCACATGGCATGCAAAGATGCCGGATTACTTGCACCCTCTAGATACTCGGACCATGGTTGTGAGTCAAAAATTCCAATGCCAGCATGCCTGCCCATATGGTTTTTAATCCAAAACTCGGGGTCAGCGCCAATCAGCGTCTCAGGAATAGGATGCGCTTGGATTAAGAAAAACCAATGCCAATAACCTCTAGCAAATTCCATCGTAGTGTTCTCGTACATTGCGAGTGTTGGAGAAATATCGAGCACCATCAGGCGCTCGACACTCTCAGGCAAATCCATTGCTAGGCGATGCGATACACGCCCACCACGATCATGACCCAGTACAGAGAACGTTTTATGCCCAAGGGCTTGCATCACGGCATGCTGATCAGTAGCCAAGGATCTTTTTGAGTAGGTTGAATGATCTGGAGTCCCAGCTGGTTTTGATGAGGCGCCATAACCACGAAGATCCGTCACGACCACAGAAAAACGCTTTGCCAACTGAGGTGCAATATGACGCCAAATTGCTTTAGTTTGAGGAAATCCATGCAGCAGTAGCAACGCGGGACCGGAGCCAGCAGTCTGGCAAGCAATATCAATCGGGCCATCTGCCGAAGGGACTGTAATGATGGAATCCTTAAAACCTTCAATTACGTAAGTCATCATCTACTCCAATAAAAAAGAGCCTCATCTGAGGCCCTTTCATTCTATCAATCTAATTACCTAGCGGCCATTGCCTCAATCTGAGCAACCGTAACATAGCCTTTATTCTGCTCATCAATTCTACTGAAATGATCGTAGACTCGAGGCATACACCCCTTAGCCTCATTAAGAGTAAGTTTGCCATCTCGATTGACATCACATTGAGAAAAACGCTCTTGAATCTCTTTATTACGTGATGCCTCATCAGCATACACAGGAGTTGCAATGAAAATGAATACTGCCGCGCCGATGAGGCCAAAATTAGAAATGAAAGCTCGCATCCGTAATTTATTTAGCCGCAGTAGCTCTTGGATCGGCAGAGGTTTCCATAGCCACCTTCACCACCTTTTTGGCCATAGCGACAAATGATTCAACGGAACCTCCGCCAGTTCGGAAAGACTCTCCCTGAATTGTTACCAAACCTTCACCAATCACATCTTTGGTTTGACTATCAGTAATCTTGCTCTCCACTAGCATTGCTGGAGTTTTAGAGTTCATGCCACCGGCATAAGCAGCCGCATTCATGGCCAAGCCAATCGGCGTGAAATTCCACGGCTGCAAACTATCAGCCGAACTTTCTGCCCCAGTAATACCAACAGAGATACGCGCTACACCTGGACCAGGCTGATTTACGATCTTGATATTTCCGCGACTGTTCACTGCGCTGACCATTGAATCCTGTAATGCGATCTGCGCCTGATTAATCACCTCTGGTGAAATTTCTTTAGTAGCATTCTGATTTAAATAAATTGGGTCCAAAATTACTGCAGTGTATGCACCAGGATTTACACCCGCCTTGCGATATCTCCAAATACGGGTATCGACTTCAGACGTAGCCATTGGCACCAGCACAGAATAATTTGGCAAGAAGCCAGACTTTGGCATTGGCTGACTTGCTAACTTAGGAGTGTTACTACATGCTGCCAATAAAGTGGCTGTAGAAATTGCTACAACTAAAGCACCTAATTTTTTCATTTTTGGATCCGATGCGTGATTTGATGTGGATTAGCTCTTAGGCTAGTTGAACTGTTCATACGCCTCATTCAAGACTGTGACCCACACCACCCTAGGGTGCTGGGCAAGGCATGAGGCTGCCAGACTTTTGATGGAGTTGTGGCTTGCACTCAACTGGTGCAGTAGCGGCCTTTGGTGCTGAAGTGGGTCTTGATGTAGAAGTTGATGATGGACTTGTAGTTGCTTTAGATGTTTGAGCCTCAGTGCCCTGATTCACTTTTGGTGCAGTTGTATTTAAGGCCGGAATCGATTTATAAAATTGCTTATCACTTCCAGGGCAAGGCATTAAGGCGCCGGTCTTGGCGTTCATGATGGGTTTACATTCAGGATCGGCCTGCAATCTTGCTTCGAGCTTGTCAACAGTACATGCACCGATCATAAAAACAGCAAAAGATAAGATGGCGATGGAAAACAGGCGGGAGATTTTCATGCAAACCATTCTAGGCTAAACAGTAAAACATGAATAGTGGCAATATATGGAATCTATTAAATACATCCCACAAAAGGAGACCAATGTGAATAAAGAAGCATTTGAAAAAGGACTTAAGACTCGCCGCGAAGTGCTGGGTGCAGAGTATGTAGATAACTCCATCAAGAATGCCGATGCGTTCAATATGCCGATGCAAGAGTTGGTGACCGAATATTGCTGGAATGAAATTTGGAATCGCCCTGGCTTAGACCGCAGAACCAGAAGCATCATTAATCTGTCGATGATCACTGCCTTGAATCGTCCGCATGAGCTCAAGCTTCACGTCAGGGGCGCAATTAATAATGGTCTGAGCAAAGAAGATATTCAGGAAGTATTTTTGCAAGCTGCGATTTACTGCGGCGTACCAGCTGCAATTGATAGCTTTAGATGTGCCAAAGAAGTTTTTGCTGAAATGGGGATTTAAAACAAGAGAGCTGGGTAGAACAGGAAGATTTGGCCTGCCCAGCACGATTCGAACGTGCGACCTACGCCTTAGAAGGGCGTTGCTCTATCCAGCTGAGCTATAGGCAGTGTGTGCTGGGACTGAAAACTAATACAAAGAAAAAGTGGTCGGAGTACAAGGATTCGAACCTTGGACCCCCTGCTCCCAAAGCAGGTGCGCTACCAGGCTGCGCTACACTCCGACGGAAACGATATTCTACACTGAGATGGCCTACTGGGGCAAATACTGTAAGATTCGGTGCATGAACGCCTTATTTATAAGCAGATTGAACAAGCATTTCCGGGGATGGATCGCCCTGAGCTTTTTGCTTGCCAGCTTATTAGGCGCTCACTGGATTGGCTTCGCCCATAGTATTGCTCACTCCGGGATCCATCACCAAAGTGTTGAGCAGACTTGTGTGGATCAAGCCCCTTCGCTTGGTCATGACTTGCCAAGTTGCCATTTGCTCGATGCACTTACGCTTGCCGGGTTCGCTGTTTCAGAACCTACTCTTTTCCTTGCCAATAACTTCTTGCATGAAGTGCAGTTGGCATCGAATGAATCTTTACCAGCCCGCATTCATGTTGGCCTGTATCAATCTAGGGCTCCGCCTAGCCTCATCCTATAAATCGCCCATAACGCCAAACTAGATTGTTTGGCCTCTAGATTTATTGCGCCATGCGATCGGTGGCGCGCATTAGGATTGAAGGAAATATCATGAATCAAATCAGTAAGCCATTGGCTAAACAAAAACTGATCTACGTTTTAGTATCGGGATTAATTAGTACTGCTGCTTTAGCTCAATCAGAACCCTCCTTTGAAATTACTGCCACAGGGTCTCAAGAGGCTACACAAAGTATTTTGACGCCTACCAAAATTTTGCAAGGTGATGAACTGCTTAATAAATTAGGCACTACTTTGGGCGCCACACTTGCCAATGAATTAGGTGTATCAGCAACAGGCTATGGAGCAGGATCATCTCGCCCAGTTATTCGTGGACTTGAGGGTGCTCGTGTCCAGATTTTGCAAAATGGATTATCAGTAGGCGATGTCTCGAATATTTCTCAAGACCATGCCGTTGGAAACAATATGCAAAATGCCCATCAAGTGGAGATTTTGCGTGGTGCAGCTGCCCTACTCTACGGCTCAGGCTCAAGCGGAGGACTTGTTAACGTAGTGAATGATCGAATCCTGACCAACTTACCCGATAGAGCAACAGGTGCAATTAATACCAGTTATGAGACAGTGAATAACGGTAGGGCTGGTGCCGTTGAAGTAGACGGCGCATTTGGTTCAGTTGCGGTACACGTAGATACTGCCATTAATAATGCCAATGACTATCGCATTCCAGGTTACGCAAATCAAGGCGGACCCAACCAAGAATGGTCGATCAATCCAGGAGAGCCGCAAAGTGTTCCATATTCTGGAAAACTACCTAACTCCTTTAGCAACCAAAATAATTTAGGTGTTGGCGTTTCTTATATTGGTCAGAACGGCTATACCGGTGTTTCTGTTGAGCGCCTGAATAACAATTACGGCATTCCAACACCTGAAGGTGGCTCAATTAATCAGTCACAAAATCGCTACGACTTACAGCATCAGACACGCGATCCATTTGCGGGCTTCTCATCATTTAAATTTAGTGCAGCCAATTCCAATTACAACCATACCGAATTTAATGCAGAAGGAGTTGCGGCCTCGCTCTGGAAGAACATTGCTAATGAAGCGCGTTTTGAACTTGCTCATAAGCTCATTGCAGGCTGGAAAGGCACCTTCGGGGCACAAGTTTCTGCAGCCTCACTCAACGCAACTGAAGTTGGCTCTGGAAGCTACGCAATTGTGCCGCCAACAAAAACGAATTCGAATGCCCTATTTTGGATTGAGGAAGGTAAATGGAATTCCTTGCAAGGTAATTTGGGTCTGCGCTACAACAATGTGGCACAGAAACCTAACTTGGGAACAGCATTGGATGACAGCATAACTCCGAATACAGGAACAATGCCTAGTATCACATTAGAAAATCGTAGCTTTAATTTAATGTCTTACTCTGCTGGTGGCTTGTGGAACTTTATGCAAGGTCATGGCGCCGGTGTTGCCTATACCGTTTCTCAGCGTGCGCCTAGTGCACAAGAACTTTACTCTTATGGTGCACATGAATCTACGGCAACATTTGATATTGGCAACCCCAATCTCAATAAAGAAACTTCACACAACCTGGAATTCAATATTCAAAAAACTAGCGGTTTGATGCGGGCTAAGGCCAGCGTTTATGCTAACCGATTTAATAATTACATCTATGGCTACTACACTGGTCAAACAGTTCCTGATGCCGAAAACTTCTCAGTAGTAGTTGCACAACAAGCAGCGGCGACCATCAAAGGTATTGAAGGTGAACTAACCTATAACTGGCGACAACATGGTATTGGAGGGCGCATCTTTGGCGATGCTTCTCAAGGTACTTTTGATGCGGGTGGCAATTTACCCTTACAGCCTGCTCCACGTTTAGGTGCAGAACTGGCCCATCAACGAAATGGTTGGCTCACCAATGCAACTTATATCTATAGCTATCAACAGAATAAATTAGCTAGTTGGGAAATCGGTCCTGCGCCAAGTTATAACCTCTTGAATGCAGGCATCTCCTATACAGAGAAGATTAAGGATGTAAATTGGACTGTGTATATGAATTTGAAGAACTTGCTTAATGAGCAAATTCGATATGCCACTACACCAATGGCTGTGAGACTCTTCGCTCCGCAACCAGGCAGAAGTCTCATGGTTGGCTTGCGAGGAACTTTCTAAGCTTTAGACTATTTTAGGTAAGCCATCAGTAGAGCACCCAATCCTCCGGAGCCAAGAATGACTAATACTGGATTAATCTTGGTTCTGAGGATAAGGTAGAGGGTCACCAGTGCAAGCGCCGCAGTCACACCTCCCGCGATAGAAGCTTTGCCCACGGCATAAACGCCAGAAGCCATTAGGCCAATTGAAATCGGCTCCAATGCGTTTTGAATGGAACGCCTCCAAGGATTTTCACCAAAGCGATTCCACAGGCGGCCAACATAGAAACACAAGAAGCTCGACGGCAAGAAAAAGGAGAGTAATACAACCCCTGCTCCCAGTAGTCCCGCAATTTGATAGCCAATCACCAGGACCATCAACATATTCGGTCCTGGTGCTAGCTGACCAATACTGTATATATGAACGAATTGAGTATGGTTAACGCCAAACTGCTGCGCTAAGACTGTTTGCATCTCTGGTAATACGGCAGTGCCTCCGCCAACCGCCAAAATCGATAGCAAGGCAAAGCTCAAAGCCAAATGAATTAATGCACTCATACTTTTTTACTCGGCCGATATAAGTACAGAGAAATCGGCGCCATAATCAAAATGACATAGGGTAAAGATAATTTGGCAATACTCATTAATAAAAAGGTGCAAATAATAATGAGCAAAGATTGCATGTGTCTCCAATGATCACTGCCAATCTTGTAAGTGATGGCAGCCAAGAGTCCAGTAGCTGCAGCAGCAATGCCTGCCAGCACATAGTTAACCAAGGGATGATCTGCAGCACTCGCATAGATGATGCCTACTGCTAATACAAAGATTGATCCCGGCAGAATGAGACCTATGGTTGCAGTAATTGCACCCGAGGCACCACGCAAATGGTCGCCAGAGATCACTGCGAGGTTTACAGAATTGAGACCTGGCATCGTTTGACTAATGGCCAGGTAGGCCATAAATTCATCTGCGGAAAGCCACTTACGTTTCTCAACCAATAAGATCCGCTCATAGGCAATAATCCCACCACCAAAGCTAACCGCTCCAATGATGAAAAATTGTATAAAGAGATCTTTTAGACTCGGCATTTCAGCATGAACGCCCTCAATATCTGAACCCATTACTATTCTGGCTTTCCATAAACCAAAGCAGTTTTAGTGCTACCTATTTCCAACCAGTTCGCAAGTTCGATTTGGAGTTTTTTGAAGAACTTATCAGCACGCTTATGTGCCTTAGCTTGCTTCCTATTGGCATCGTTAACGCGATAGGAAAATGCCAACTCACCAACAATCGGATCGCCAACACTTCTCATCCAGATTGCGATTTCACAATGGGCCTGAACACCATCACCAAAAACTAAATTGCCAAGTGGTAAACAAGCTTCTAATATTTTATTAGTACTTCCACCAACAATACGAAGCGGCTTCTTCTTATCAATGGGCAGCTTAGCCAGGCCAGGGAAAAATTTAATAACACTAGATAAGGATCGCTCAAAAAGACTATCTAGTGGTACCGCATCGAGAATTGCGTTGTTGGAATAAATAGATCTTGTTGATCCAATTGCATCTCCCCGTAGAATTTCTTCTTTGAGGCGTAGGCGCGATTTGATCGACTTTTTGGGGGCAGGATTAAATTGGTTCGACTGACCTATATCTCCTGTGCGGCACTTTAGAGTGACCTCACACCAGTCATCAACCCAGATATTTTGCCTGGACTCACGCACCCGCAGAATAATATTATTTCTACGGAAATCCTCACCTGGGGTATCGTAAAAATAAATGCTACGCAAGCCTGTTTGCGCATTATCTAGATGGAAAAAATCGACCTTATTTTTCTTGCAGAAATTGAGAATCTGATCGCTTAGCGCAGTAATTCTGCTACGCCTATCAAGACCCTGAGGCTTGATCAGGAGCTTGAATTCCCGATTCGTTATCTCTAGCTTTGATTTCAAGGTTTATCTCCCACTCATTAGTAATGAGAGATTAACACCGTCCAGAAAAAATTAGTAAATCTCTGGGACGTACATACTCTTAGGGACTGGACCTCGGAGGTAATCGGGGTTATGAACTCGCTCTGGCAAGGTAATCACTGGATGATCGATCTCCCGATAAGGAATCTGATCTAAAAGATGCGAGATACAGTTAAGTCGCGCTTTTTTCTTATCATTAGCCGCCACCACCCACCAAGGAGCCTCGGGAATGTTGGTTCTCTCGAGCATGGTTTCTTTAGCCTTGGTATACGCTTCCCAAAGGCGACGAGCATCCAAATCCATTGGGCTGAGCTTCCACTGTTTCAGTGGATCATGAATGCGCATCATAAAACGGTTGTATTGCTCATCATCAGAAATAGAGAACCAGTATTTGATGAGAATAATTCCAGAACGAATAATCATCCGCTCAAATTCTGGGACTGTACGTAAAAACTCTTCGTACTCAGCATCCGTACAAAAACCCATGACCTTCTCAACGCCAGCACGGTTATACCAACTACGGTCAAATAAAACGATCTCACCGCCTGCGGGTAAATTGGACACATAACGCTGAAAATACCATTGGGTCTTTTCACGCTCACTTGGTGCAGTAAGGGCAACTACCTTACAAACCCGCGGGTTAAGTCGCTGGGTAATCCTCTTAATCGCACCACCCTTACCAGCAGAATCACGCCCTTCAAATAAAACAGCAACTTTAAGCTTATTCTCCACAACCCAGTCTTGAAGCTTCACCAGCTCGCCTTGCAGACGAAATAATTCTTTAAAGTAAACATTTCGAGGGATAACTGAGCCACTACCACCATCTTGCGAGAGGCGATCATCATCGAGCTCCATTTCGAGCTCTTCATCCATACTATCTAGAATTTCTTCTTGAGCGCGCCGATACCACTCGGCCATCTCCTTATGCTTTGACGTCATTTATTCCTCTAAGGCTTTTTATCTTTGTATCCCAAGAGTATGACATTTTTATTACATATATTGCTTATAGGGTTTGGGCGATCGATTCCTGACAATATGCTGCCACCTGTTTGCGATCAGAACCCCCTGAAATCTCGGCTCGATAAGGCTGCAAAAAGTGTATCTGGACCAGCAAGCCAGGCTCATGAATCACTCTAGACATGGATTCCAATAGCCCCATATCCCCAATAAAAGCCGGTGAGTCACTCCTCAAACCCGTTTTCTCACAGACATAGCGAATAGAGAGAGGATAAATCGGGCATTTGGCAGCCAAGGCAGACTCAAATAGATTGGGTTTAAAAGGCAATACTTGGACTCCGTTGGTAGAGGTTCCTTCGGGAAAAATACAAATTGATTCAGTTTTAAGTACTTCTGCCATTTGCTCTACTACTTGCCTAGCATGACGCGCACTATCTCTACGTATAAAAACCGTTCCCAATTGCTTTGCCATCCAACCAAAGATTGGCCAAGATCTTACCTCTGACTTAGCAACAAATCGAATGGGTTTACAGGCATTGATGGCATGAATATCTAGCCAAGAAATATGATTTGCTGAGAATAAAGAAGGGGTGGTGATCACATCGTCCAAACCAGTGACAACCAACTTTAGCTTAAAGATGAGGAGGAGACGCTGTGACCATTGTTGTATCTTGCGATCCTTTTGCGATTGACTAGTAAACGGAAAGATCAAGGAGAGTGTGAAAACACCAGCAAGAATATGAACAAGAACCCTCACCCAAATTAAAATAGGTAATGTCTTTCTAGACAATGTTTCATCTTTTGATGCATGAAGTTTCATAAGCTCAGAATATAAATCAAGTCATCAAACTGACTTAAAAGTGTCATGAGGCCTTCATAAATGACAGGCTAAATATGAACTCATGATGCACTACAGAGCTATCTGGATTTCAGATGTACACCTAGGAACTTCTGGGTGTCAGGCTCAGTACCTCCTCGATTTCTTGAAACACAATGAGTCAGATACGTTTTATTTAGTCGGTGACATTATTGATGGCTGGAAATTAAAACGCTCTTTCTACTGGCCACAATCTCACAATGACGTAGTGCAGAAGTTATTGCGCAAAGCTCGTAAAGGCTCTGAAGTCATTTATATCCCCGGTAATCATGATGAAGCTGCTAGACAATACTGTGGCATGTCTTTTGGGGATATCAAAGTTCAAGAAGAGGTAATCCATACCACGCTTGATGGTCGAAAGCTCTGGGTTACTCATGGCGATTTATTTGATGGGGTAATGCAATACGCCAAGTGGCTCGCCTACGTGGGCGATTCCATGTATACCTTCATCCTATACATCAATCGCTATTTCAATATGTTGCGTGTAAAGATGGGATTACAGTACTGGTCTCTTTCCCAGTACCTCAAGCATCAAGTCAAAAATGCAGTGAGCTATATCGCTGATTTTGAACACATCATGGCTAGAGAAGCCCGCTTGCGTGACTGCGACGGTGTTGTGTGCGGCCATATTCATAAAGCAGAAATTCGTGAGATCGATGGCCTGCTCTATTGCAATGATGGTGACTGGGTTGAAAGTCTTTCGGCCTTAGTGGAAACAACTACCGGTGAACTCAAAATTATTTACTGGACACATATCAAAGGTGATCCAGTAGTCGCAGCAGAAATTGCTCATCAACCCGCTGTTCAAGTTCTTAATAAAGAGGCTATCGCATGAAAATAATGATTATTACGGATGCATGGGATCCACAAGTCAACGGCGTTGTCAGAACCCTCAAGCAAACCCGTGCTGAATTGATTGGTATGGGTCACGAAGTAGAGATGATCACACCGAATGGTTTTAAATCTATTCCCTGCCCTACTTATCCTGATATTGCCCTATCCCTGTTTCCCGGCAAAGAGGTGGCACGCAGAATTAAAGAATTTGCTCCTGATGCGATGCATATTGCAACCGAAGGCCCTCTGGGACTTTCTGCACGCTCCTACGCCGTTAAAAATAATCTGCCCTTTTCTACCGCCTACCATACACGCTTTCCAGAGTACGTGAAAGCACGCACCGGAATTCCATTGGCCATCACTTATGCCTTTATTCGTTGGTTCCATGGCCCATCAATGGCAGTAATGGCGCCTACAATTGTGGTTAAAAATGATCTTGAAGAATACGGACTCAAAAACGTAGTGCTCTGGTCGCGTGGAGTTGATTTAGACATCTTCAAAATGCAAGACTCCAAAGCACTCAATAGTGCGCACCCGATTTTTCTATACGTCGGACGCGTTGCCGTAGAAAAAAACATCAATGCATTCTTAGAAATTGATTTACCAGGTTCTAAGTGGGTAGTTGGCGATGGTCCTGCCATGGCAGAGATTAAGCAAAAATATCCCAATATCAATTACCTAGGTGTTTTACAGCAAGATGAACTAGCCAAGGTATATGCAGCCGCCGATGTATTTGTATTCCCAAGCAAAACCGATACATTTGGCTTGGTATTACTTGAAGCTATGGCCTGCGGCACCCCTGTTGCCGCCTATCCAGTTACTGGCCCAATTGATGTTCTAGGCGACTCTCCTGCAGGCGCAATGCACGAAGATCTGCGGGAAGCCTGTATACAAGCCTTACGAATTCCACGTGAGCTTGCCAGAGCACATGCCGAGAAATTCTCCTGGAGAGCTGCTTCAGAGCAATTTGCCAAACACCTCAAACCTGTGCCTTCTGCGCAAGTTCATATCACCGCCTTAGCTTAAGAAGATATTTTGACTACCCCTTACGATATTAAGCAAAATCCACACAAAGGAAATCGTGGACTAACAAGAGCTTGGCATGCTGCAAAAAACTCTTGGTGCGGCATTGTGTATGCGTTTAAAGAGGAGAGTGCATTTAGGCAAGAACTGACCTTACTAGCCTTGCTAACTCCAATAGCATTATGGATACCGGTGAGTCCAGTTGAAAAATGCATCCTCATTACATCGCTACTACTTGTTTTAGTGGTGGAGCTACTTAACTCTAGCGTTGAAGCGGCAATTGATCGAATCTCCTTTGATCATCATGACCTATCTAAAAGAGCTAAAGACTTTGGCTCAGCTGCAGTCATGTTGGCATTACTGATTGCAGCTCTACTTTGGGCCACCATTTGCCTCCCCCTTGTCATCAATTGGTAACAGAGCCCTTTTACGATTGACTTAACCTAAATAAGGAAACTCATGTCCGATATCCCAAATCCTCTCGCTGCATTTGATCTGTTTAATGGGCGATTTGAGCAAAAGCCAAAAAAAGAGAAGACCAGCAAAGCCAAAGCAATTAAAAAGCTTTTTTCCAAGAAAATTGCCAAGAAATTATTCGGTAAAAAGTTTGCTTTGCGTGCACGCAACGAAGTTTTAGCTATTGAGCCGATTGCTAACGAGAAAGTAATTAGCAAAGCCAAGCGCCCTGCTTTTCAAATTAGCTGGGCCTCAAATCCTAAGGAAGTGAAGGAAGCTCAACGTTTGCGTTTCAAAGTATTTGCAGAGGAAATGGGTGCAAGCCTACCAGCCCATCCTGAAGACTTAGATATCGATGAGTTTGACACCTACTGCGACCACCTTCTCATCCGCGATCAAGAGACGCTGAAGGTGGTTGGTACCTATCGAGTCCTCCCACCGCACAAAGCCGCTGAAATTGGTCGCCTCTACTCAGATTCTGAATTTGATCTTTCTCGCCTCAATCACTTGCGCCCTAAGATGGTTGAATTAGGTCGATCATGTGTTCATGCTGACTATCGCTCAGGCGCAGTCATCATGGCATTGTGGAGCGGTCTAGCCCAGTACATGCAAAAACACGATTATGAAATCATGCTTGGATGTGCAAGTATTCCTATGGCAGACGGCGGTCATTTTGCCGCAAGCCTATACAACTCACTGAGCAATGATCAAATGGCTCCAGTGGAAAATCACGCTTTCCCAAGACTACCGCTGCCCTTGGAGCGCTTAAATGGTGGTTTACAAGTTGAGCCACCGCCCTTGATTAAAGGCTACCTTAAGTTAGGCGCTAAGATTTGCAGTGCGCCAGCCTGGGATCCAGATTTTAATACTGCAGACGTACTCACCATGCTCCGCTTATCTGAAATCAATCCACGCTACGCCAAGCACTTCTTGGGCATGTAATTAACGCAAGATTACTTTGTAAGGACGGCCGATACGTTCCCACTCGGCCGCTTCCTTTAGCAAACTAAATTCGGTCAAAGGATGCTCCTCAACCCAATCTTTTGATAGGCTCACAATATAAGAGCCGTCTACTTCAGATACCTTGACTTTGGGAAGTTGAATATCACTCCTACCGCGGCAAAGAACCTGTGACAAGCGCAAGCAGAACAACATTCGCCAATCTCTAAAACTAGAATTATTCGCTAATTTTCCGAGCTTACCGGCATGGCCTATAAGGAGCGCAGCCAACCTTGCCTGGTCATTCTTCGAAAATCCCGGCATATCTGCATTACCTGCAATGTAAGCTGAATGCTTGTGATATCCATTGTGGGCAATCGATAAACCGATTTCATGAAGATTGGCAGCCCATTGCAATAATGCAATGTTATCTTCCCGATCCTCAGAGTCCGGCTTTGGTAGTTGAGATAAAAATTCTGCGGCGTGTATCCCTACTCTCTTTGCCTGCTCACGATCAACGGCATAGCGTTGCATAAACTGCTCTACCGTAACGAAGCGCATATCGTCATGTTGGGAACGGCCCAGGAGGTCATACAAGACTCCTACACGTAATGCAGCGTCTGTGACCTCCATACTTTCAATGCCCAGCTCATCAAATACAGCAATCATGATGGCCAAACCGCCCGGCCAGACTGATCGACGATCATCTTTTAGACCCTGAAGCTCAACCTGACTAAGATTTTCATACTTGAGAAGATGCTTCTTCATGGCTCTCAAGCCATCGCGTGTAATAAGGCCACTAGCGCCATTGACACGCCCCATGGTCAAGCCTTCACTTTGCTGGCCATTAAAGTTATTTTCAGCGATCAGATCTGCCAAAGCACGCGCAGTTCCTGAAGAACCAATCACCTGTTTCCAACCGCTTTTAAGGTAAGCCCCAGAGATCACTTGAATCTCTCGGCGTGCTGCTAATTCTGCTTCCTTGAAAGCATGAGCATCAATATTACCTTTAGGGAAAAACCGTAGACTATGAGAGACGCAGCCAATATAGAGACTCTCCATCAACTTTGGCTCATAGCCTTTACCGATGATGAACTCAGTAGAGCCGCCACCAATATCAACCACTAAGCGATTTCCCTGAACAGCTGAGACCTCATGGGCAGCACCAATATAAATCAGGCGCGCCTCTTCAACGCCGGCAATCACTTCAATAGGGAAACCCAAAGCTTCTTCGGCATCACGAATAAAGCTAGGGGCATTTTTTGCTACCCTCAAGGTATTAGTAGCAACAGCACGTACCTTGGAAGGATCAAAGCCCCGAATACGCTCACCAAAGCGACGAATCGCTGTCAGGCCACGCTGATAGGCATCATTTCCCAATAACTTGTTATCAGTAAGACCGGCCGCAAGACGCACAGACTCCCGCAGAGTATCAATGGGGCGCAACTGAGTTCCCGATGGTGTTTTCACCACCTGAGCAACGAGCATGCGAAAGCTATTCGACCCAAGGTCGACTGCCGCCACCAGATCGCGAGGAGTATTTCCTGAAATATCTTTATTAACAGCCAAAATTGTTCCAGTTAACAGGTTTCAATATGAATATGTCTATTTTATGAAACTCTCATGACATATTCATGAAAATGAACCACAGTCTACTGGCAAAAGCCTAAGCGGCTAAATTTTGCTCGGAACTAGCGCAATCCCTGTTAGCAAAGCTACACAATATGCAGCAATCCCCAGATTTTGCTTTTAGGAGGCCATTACATGAGGGGCATCTGTAAAGGTGCATGGAGCTAGCTTGGGCAATATCCAAAATTTCATGGCCCTGACAATTCGGGCAAGTAATGATGGCATGCTGAGTTTGGTTCAATCTATTCACAAATAGATCATGACAGGAAAATATTTCACAAATAAGACAGCATCGCTGACCAATAGAATAGAAACTAAAAGGTCTATTTATTGGTAGCAACAACCTGAAATCAGGGCCCTAGCCCCTATGCGCTATAGCCAATCTTCTAAAAAACTATTTTTGTCACATTACTTTGCTAGGATTACCTCGTTCTTACAACTTTACGTGGAAATTTATGAGTGCATATAAGTACGAAGATGCTGTTAAACAGCTTCAAGAGTCTGGGGCCATTGGTTTGCAAGACTTTAAAAATCTATCTTATGAGGACCTCACTGAACTTCTAGAAGAAATTAAAGTTTGGTGCCTTTATGCCAATGGTAAGTTAGATAAATTACCCAAGGAATCTAAACGCAAAAAGGATAAGAAGGATAAGAAGGACAAAAAAGATAAGAAGGACAAAAAAGATTAAGCCCCAAGTTAATCTGTCAGCCTCTCCTTAGGGAAACGCATCGTAAAAGTGCTTCCCTTTCCAGGCGTACTCTCAATTAACAATTGCGTTTGATGTCGACTCGCAATATGTTTGACAATCGCCAATCCTAAGCCGGTTCCACCAGTATCACGTGAGCGACTACGATCTACCCTGTAGAAGCGCTCGGTTAGTCTAGAAAGATGCTCTGAAGCGATTCCTGGGCCAGTATCTACGACTGAGAATTCACCCTCTCCCGCAGCGCTTAGGCGCCAAGATGCGCTAATAGAGCCAACATCAGGTGTATATCGAATTGCATTTGAGACTAAATTGCTAAATGCCGAGAGAATTTCTCGCTCTTCACCCAGAATATTTTTAGAACTCTCAACATCAAAATGAAATGCATGATGACCCTGAGAGAGTGCCTCAGCATCATTTTTTAGTAGTGCCATGACAGTCTGCATTTGTATTGGCTGCGCTGGGGCCGGCAAAGAGTTTGCTTCCAAATTGGCCAAAGTCAATAAGTCTTCTACCAGGCTTTTCATGCGCTGGGCTTGAGACATCATCATCTCAAAATATTGATCCTGTTGAGCCTTATCCAAGTCTAAAGATTGGATGGTTTCCAGAAACCCCATTAATACGGTAATGGGAGTTCTCATCTCATGGGAGACGTTGGCCACAAAGTCCCGCCGCATAGCATCCGCTTTTTGTAGGTCAGTCACATCTTGCACCAAGAGTAAGTGACGCTTCTCACCAAAAGGAAAAGCTTGCAACATCAAACTCAGATTTGATTTAGGGCCCATACGCTCTAAAAGTAATGGCTCCTCAAAATGACGATCATGAAGATAGCGAATAAACTCAGGTCGACGGATCAGGAAATTAATACGCTGCATCACATCACGTTTGAATTGAAGGCCAAAGAAGCGCTCTGAGATCGCATTGCACCATTCAATTTGATCTTGATCATCCAGCATCATGATGCCGTTTGGCGAAGCCTGAAACGCTTCAATAAACCGATCGTGTTGTTTCTCAACAGATAGCATTTGCAACTTAAGATTGCGCACTAATCGTTGCAGGTAAAAGAAAACCTCTTCCCAATAACCACTAGGCAGTGGCATTGACTCTAGCCTATCCTCTACAGTGTATTTTCGTAGGCGCGCTAAATTAATGTAGGAGTAAATCAGAGGAATCGAGAGAAAAGCAATGCCGACTGAAATGCCTGTAATAGGGCCAACATTATTTTGGGCAATCAAAGCAGCTAAAAAAGCTGCGCAAACAAGAAGAAAAAAGCGGAAAAAAACGGGGAACATTCCGCAATCTTAGAGCATCTGCTGCAGGAGACTAGAAAAACTCAGGTCCACCCAATAAATATCAGGTCTGGGTGGGTGTTTTTGTGATTCGGTAGCCGCTACCCCGAACCGTCTCTACGTAGCGATCACAGTCTGCCGGGGATAAGGCTGCTCTGAGCCGCTTGATATGAACATCAACTGTACGCTCTTCTATGTAAACCTCATTACCCCAGACCTTATCGAGCAAGCCCTCACGAGAATGAACTCTTTCAGGGTTGGCCATCATAAATTGCAACAATCGGAACTCTGTAGGCCCTAAAGATAAAGTCTGCGGATCACTATTTGGCCACACAGCACTCACGCGATGTGAGACTGGGTCTAGCCTTAATGGACCAACAGCTAAGGGACCGTCCCCCTCTAGCGGAATCTGTCGGCGCAACAATGCTTTTACACGGGCGACTAACTCTTTAGGAGAAAAAGGCTTGGTAACGTAATCATCGGCCCCAGAATCAAGACCTAAGACCTTGTCGCTCTCTTCGCTCTTGGCAGTAAGCATGAGTATCGGCAAGGATCTAGTGCGCTCATTTGACCTAAGCTCTCGGGCAAATTGAACGCCAGATTTACCAGGTAGCATCCAATCCAAAATCAATAGATTAGGGAGCTCATCGCGCATCATGTTTGAAGCAACGTCAGTTTGAAGAGCCTTTTGCACCTCATATCCCGCATGGCTTAAATTAATTGCAATGAGTTCAGCAATCGAAGGCTCATCTTCAACAATCAATATCCGGTGAGTCATAGCAAATTCCGCTTTAGTATGGATAGTTACGGTTTATTCGCCTCGCGAACCAAATCCTCATGGGGGATATGACGTACATCCGATCCCTTGGCAATATAAATCACAAACTCTGCAATATTCTTGGCATGATCACCAATGCGTTCAATGGCTTTAGCAATTGTGAGCATATCTAAGCCAGTAGAAATCGTATGTGGATCTTCCATCATGTAAGTAATCAACTTACGAACAAAGCCTTTGAACTCTTCATCGATCTGACGATCTTCCTGAACTACTTCCGCTGCTGCAACCGTATCAAGACGGGCAAATGCATCTAAGCTACGACGTAGTAAAGAAATAGCCATCTGACCCGATAAACGAATCTCAGCAACATTAATATTGTGAGTCGCACCAGATTCAATCAAACGCTTAGTCCTTTTGGCTACACGCTCTGCCTCATCACCAGCGCGTTCTAAATTAGTAATCGCTTTTGATACCGCCATCACTAAACGTAAATCTCGAGCAGTTGGTTGGCGACGTGCAATCAATTCCGTGCAGGCCATATCGATTTGAATTTCGAGATCATTTACGATCTTTTCATTAGCGATTACGACATTACAAGTATCAATATCCATCTGCGTAAATGCACGCATGGCAGAGGAGATTTGGGATTCAACAAGACCACCCATCTCCAGCAATCTACTGGACAGGGAATTTAAATCGGCATCAAACTGCGAGGAAAGGTGTTTATCTGGCATATTTATCTCCAATTAACCGAATCGACCGGTTATGTAATCTTCTGTTTCTTTACGCTTAGGCTTAATAAAGATTTCATCGGTTTTACCGTACTCAATCAAGCTACCAAGATACATATAAGCAGTGTAGTCCGATACCCGGGCTGCTTGCTGCATATTGTGGGTCACAATCGCAATCGTGTACTCATGTTTTAGCTCATTAATGAGCTCTTCAATTTTTCCAGTTGAAATTGGATCCAATGCTGAAGTTGGCTCATCCAAAAGAATCACGGAAGGCTTTACCGCTACACCTCGAGCAATACACAATCGCTGCTGCTGACCACCTGACAGTGAAAGACCACTTTGATTTAACTTGTCCTTTGCTTCATTCCATAACGCAGCTTTATTCAAAGCCCACTCTACGCGCTCATCCATCTCGGAACGAGAAAGCTTTTCATATAAACGGACACCAAATGCAATATTTTCATAAATCGACATTGGGAAAGGAGTTGGTTTTTGGAAAACCATTCCAATTCGTGAACGCAAGAGATTAAGATCTTGTCCAGGCTCTAGAATATTCTGACCATAGAAGTTGATCTCCCCCTCTGCCCGTTGTCCAGGATACAGGTCATACATCCGATTGAGTGTGCGGAGCAATGTAGATTTTCCACAGCCAGACGGACCAATAAATGCCGTTACCTTGCCCTCTTCAATATCCAAATTGATGTCTTTTAAACCTTGAAAGGAACCATAGAAGAAATTAAGGTTGCGAACCTCTAAGGCATTTTTAACGTCTTTTTTTACCGCTGTAGTTGTGTCGTTCATTCTTATTCCTTGACTATCAATCGTATTTAAGTCAAACATGGTTTTCATATTACTCATTAACTCTGTACTTTCTCGCGGAACACTACGCGCGCAAGAATATTCAGACCCAGTACAGCAAAGGTGATAAGTAAAGCTGCAGCCCAGGCTAAATCAACCCAGTTATCGTAAGGGCTCATTGCGAATTGGAAGATCACCACTGGCAAATTAGCCATAGGTGCATTCATATTGCTAGAGAAAAACTGATTGTTTAGGGCAGTAAAGAGCAATGGGGCTGTTTCACCACTGACACGAGCAAGTGCCAACAAAATACCAGTTATCACTCCGCTTTGAGCTGCGCGTAAGGTGATCATAAAAGCTACCTTCCACTTCGGGGTACCCAAAGCATAGGCAGCCTCACGTAAGCTACCTGGTACTAAGCGCAGCATATTTTCAGTTGTGCGGACCACTACTGGAATAGCAATTAAAGCCAATGCAATCGTGCCAGCCCAACCTGAGAAGTGCCTTACTTGTGCGACCACAATGGCATACACAAACAAACCAATCACAATGGATGGCGCAGATAGCATGATGTCAGTAACAAAACGGGTTACTGAAGCCACCTTACTTCTATCGCCGTACTCAGAAAGATATAAGCCAGCCAATACCCCGATCGGGGTGCTAATCAGAGTACAACTCCCTACAATCATTAAGCTGCCAACAATGGCGTTGGCCAAACCCCCGCCCTCTGAACCAGGTGCAGGCGTGCTCTGAGTAAATACATCAAAGTTAATCGAAGAAAAGCCTTTTAGAAATAAAACAGTCAAAATCCATAACAAAAAGACCATACCCAATGCCATAGCAGCAGTAGATAAAACTAAGCCAATCTTGTTGGCACGCTTACGTCTGGCAAAAATTGCCGGATTGATATTAGATAGGCCGTTCATGTTTTAAGTCCCTGCTTTTTTTCCATACTAATGAGCATCCACTTGGCAATCGCTAACACGACAAAAGTAATCATGAATAGCGCAAGGCCCAATGCAAATAAGGATGAATAATGAACCCCAATTTCAGCCTCGCCGAATTCATTGGCTAATGTTGAGGCAATCGAATTACCTGGTGAGAATAATGAGGCAGAAAGGCGATGCGCATTACCAATCACAAAAGTAACCGCCATAGTTTCGCCAAGGGCTCGACCCAAACCGAGCATGATGCCGCCAATCACGCCGGCTTTTGTATAAGGGAGCACAACATTCTTAACCACTTCCCAAGTGGTGCAGCCGATACCATAGGCTGATTCTTTCAACACTGGGGGAACGATTTCAAAGACATCACGCATTACCGAGGCAATAAAAGGCAAAATCATCATTGCCAAAATTAGGCCGGCACACAAAACGCCGATACCATTCATTGCGCCAGAAAAGAGTATGCCTAAACCCGGCACTTGGCCTAAGGTTGCTTGTAATGCGGGCTGAATATAATCAGCAAAAATAGGTGCAAAAATAAATAAGCCAAACATACCGTAAATGATCGATGGCACAGCCGCGAGCAACTCAACAGCGGTTCCCAAGGGTCTGCGAAGGGGTGCTGGACAAAGCTCAGTCAAAAATACGGCAATACCAAAGCTCAGAGGAACGGCAATCAGTAAGGCAATCAAAGAGGTAACTAGAGTGCCATAAATAGCAATGAGGCCACCGAACTCACCATTAATGATGTCCCACTCTTTTGTAAAGAAAAAACCAACACCAAATTTATCCAATGCTGGCCAAGCGTTTATCACCAAGGAAATGATGATGCCAACCAGCGCAATCAGTACAGATAAAGCAAAAAATTGAGTTATTCCATGGAATAAAAAATCTTGAATACGTTGCAACTTAGCAATACGCAGAGCCTGGGGCGTTGGTGCTGAGTGTGACTGTGTTGATTCAATCATGTTTTGACTTCATTTAATGATGAAACAGCCCCACACAAAGGTGGAGCTGTTTCAGCGTTGAGATTAAACAATCAATCTAACAAATTACTTAGTAGCAATATTAGACCAGACATTCTTGCGAATAAAGTCGGTAGTCACATCAGGCATTGGAACATAGTCAAGTTCAAGAGCCATTTTCTTACCTTCTTTGAAAGCAAAGTCAAAGAACTTCAACACTTCAGCAGAGTTTCCCTTCTTCTCTGGATTTTTGTACATCAAGATGAATGATGCACCAGTGATTGGCCATGACTTAGCACCAGAAGCATTGGTAATAAATGTACCCATTCCAGGAATCTTAGACCAATCAGTACCTGCCGCAGCTGCTGCAAAGGTAGTATCGTCAGGTTGCACAAATTGACCATCTTTGTTTTTCAAAGAAACGCTGATTAGCTTGTTTTTCTTGGCATATGCATACTCTACATAACCAATCGCACCTTTAACCCGAGATACGTTTGCAGCAACACCTTCGTTACCTTTTCCGCCTACAGAAGAGGCAGCCGGCCATTTAACAGCTGCGCCCTCACCAACAGCATCTTTCCAGTTTTGACTTACTTTAGCCAAGTAATTGGTAAAAATTGCAGTAGTTCCAGAACCGTCCGCACGATGAACAACAGTGATTGGCATGTCTGGCATCTTCAAACCAGGGTTATTCAATACAAGACGTCTGTCATTCCAGTTGGTGATTACACCTTGAAAAATATCAGCCAAAGTATCTGGGGATAACTTGAGCTCGTAAGGCTTAACACCTTCAACGTTAATTACTGGCACTACACCACCAATAATGGCTGGGAACTGAACTAAACCATCCTTTTCCAAATCTTCAAATTTGACTGGATTATCAGATGCACCAAAATCTACAGTCTTTGCTTTGATTTGCTTGATACCACCGGAAGAACCAATGGATTGGTAATTTAAATTTGAGCCAGTCTTTGCTTTGTAGGCTTCTGCCCATTTAGCGTACATTGGGTATGGGAATGTTGCGCCAGCACCGGTCATATCGGCTGCAAAAGCAACTGGGGCTACTGAAATCGCACCAATAACTAGCGCTTTTTTCAAAAATGATTTCATGTGGAGTAATCCTCGTTTAGTTCTCGCAACATTGCGATAACTGAACAATACGGATTCAGTATGACTCTTTTGTGACAGTGAATTTATTGAAAAATATCTCAATAAATTCAATGACTTATGCAGATGGGATTAAGTCTGCAATACGCTTAGCCGCACTATGGGCAATAGCGTCATCATTGGCTTCGACCATCACTCTAAGGACAGGCTCAGTACCGGAAGCCCTAATCAGCACCCTACCCGTACCCTTAAGCTCCGTTTCTACTTGAGAAATCTGGGAGTTAAGGGCGTTATCAGCCTTCCAGTCGTACCCCGCCTTAAATTTGATATTGAGGAGCACCTGGGGGAAGATTTTTACAGAATCCAGTAGTTGAGCCAGGCTCTTCTTGGCCTGACTCATAGCGGCCAGGACCTGCAATGCGGCAATGGTGCCATCCCCAGTAGAGTGCTGATCTAAACACAGGAGATGACCGGATCCCTCACCACCAATGATCCACCCTTTTTGCTTGAGCAACTCCAAGACATAACGATCGCCCACATTGGCACGCTCAAATCCAATACCCAATGCTTTGATGGCATTTTCAACAGCGAGGTTGGTCATCAAAGTACCAACCACACCACCTAAATTTTCTCCGCGAGCAAGACGATCTTTGGCGAGCACATATAAGAGTTCATCACCATTAAACAATCTTCCTGAAGCGTCTACCATCTGTAAGCGATCGGCATCTCCATCCAAAGCGATCCCAAGATCCGCTTTAGTTTCTTTGACTTTTTCAATTAATGCCGCTGGAGCAGTGGCACCGCATCCATCATTAATGTTTCTACCATCGGGATGAACACCAATCGAAATGACTTCTGCACCAAGCTCATGAAAAACATGAGGAGCTGTGTGATATGCCGCACCATTAGCGCAATCTACTACCAACTTCATTCCCTTGAGATTGAGCTCACCGGGAAAAGTCGATTTACAAAATTCAATATAACGACCAGCAGCATCATCAATACGAAATGCCTTACCTAATTCTTTAGAGCTAACACAGCCCATCGGTTTAGCAAGTTCAGCTTCGATTGCTAACTCGAATTCATCGGTGAGCTTACCGCCTTCGGCGGAGAAGAATTTAATACCGTTGTCTTGATAGGCATTATGTGATGCTGAAATCACTACACCGGCAGATAAGCGCAAGGCCTTAGTGAGATAAGCAACACCGGGCGTTGGCATAGGTCCGCATAACTTAACATCAACACCAGCGGCAGCGAAGCCAGCCTCTAGTGCAGCTTCCAATAAATATCCAGAGACACGGGTATCTTTTCCAATCAATACTTTGCAACGCTCACCCGGCTTAGCGTTTTGAACCAGCACTTTGCCAGCAGCATAGCCAAGGCGAGTAATGAACTCGGGGACAATCGGAAATTGCCCTACTTCACCGCGGATGCCATCAGTACCAAAGTATTGTTTTTTCATGGGTTTAATTATAAAACTTGTGGCTATCTGGATTACTAGACCTAATGACCTAGTTCTGAACCGCTGCCCATATCTTGAGTGCATCAACAGTTTCAGGCACATCATGCACCCGAATAATACGGGCACCACGGTCTGCAGCCAGAATGGCAGCGGCAATACTGGGGGCTACCCGCTCATTAGTATCTCGGCCTGTTAATTTACCCAACATCGATTTACGAGAGATCCCCGCCAAGACCGGATACCCCAATTGGGAGAATTGATCAAATTCAGTCAGCATCTTAAGGTTATGCTCCAAACTCTTCCCAAATCCAAAACCAGGATCGATGGCAATTCTGTTTTTAGCAACACCTGCATTCACTAGCAAGTTAAGGCGCTCTTGTAAAAATTCTTTTACTTCTGCAATCACATCTTGATATTCAGGATCAAATTGCATCGTTTGCGGATCACGTTGCATGTGCATTAAAACAATGCCGCATTGCTTATCTGGATTATCTTGGTCACTCTCAATGATTGCACCTAATGCGCCCTCTTGTCGCAATGCCCAGATGTCATTCACGCAATCGACTCCAGCCTTGAGTGCTTGGCGCATGGTCTCGGCTTTATAGGTATCGATTGACAAGGCTACGCCGCAATCTTTTAAATCTTCAATCACTGGCAAGACACGATCTAATTCTTCCTGAAGTGCTACAGGCTCTGCGCCTGGACGGGTCGATTCGCCACCGATATCAATGATGTCGACGCCATTGGCAATCATGCGCTCCGCTTGCGCAATAGCATCACTTGGAGTTCTGAACTTACCACCATCCGAAAAGGAATCCGGTGTGGCATTCAGAATACCCATCACCAATGGACGTTGATGTTTACTGAAGTCAAAAAGAAAACGCCCGCAACGCCATGTTGCGGGCAGATTTTGCTTCATCACCTTGCAGTTAGCTTGGGGCTAATTAAGCAGTCGCTGGTGCAGCACCTGCAGCAGGACCTGGCGTACCAGCAGAGTTACCAAACTGGGTTGCTGGTGGCGGCTTTGGTGCACGCGGTGGACGGCCTTCCATGATGTCATTGATTTGCTCAGCGTCAATGGTTTCCCATTCCATCAAAGCAGCAACCATAGCCTCAACCTTGTCACGATTTTGCTCAAGAATGGATCTTGCCAAAGCATATTGGCTATCCACCAATGCGCGAATCTCTGAATCCACCTTTTGCTGAGTTAACTCAGAAACTGTCTTTGAGCTGGAACGACCAAACATGCCTTCAGATTCAGTATCGACGTAAACCATAGTACCTAAACTATCACTCATGCCGTAACGAGTCACCATGTCACGCGCCATTTTGGTAGCACGCTCAAAGTCATTCGATGCGCCTGTACTCATGGAATGCAAGAAGACTTCTTCAGCAGCACGGCCACCAAATAAAATCGCCAACTCTTCCATCATGCGGTCTTTATACAAGTTCACACGATCAAATTCTGGCAACTGCCATGTCACACCAAGAGCCATACCGCGCGGCATGATGGTGACCTTATGTACTGGATCAGCTTTAGGCAATACCTTAGCAACAACTGCGTGACCAGACTCGTGATACGCCGTATTACGACGCTCTTCTTCACGCATCACAGCAGACTTACGCTCAGGACCCATGTAGATCTTATCTTTAGCATCTTCAAAGTCTTTCATGTCGACAGCACGCTTGTTGCGACGTGCTGCAAACAATGCAGACTCATTAACCAAGTTTGCTAAATCAGCACCCGAGAAACCAGGAGTGCCACGCGCCAATACAGCTGCATCGACGTCCGGATCAATTGGCACCTTACGCATATGCACTTGCAGGATCTGTTCACGACCGCGAATATCTGGCAAGCCAACGTGCACTTGACGATCGAAACGACCTGGACGCAATAAGGCGCGATCCAAAACGTCAGAACGGTTAGTTGCAGCAACCACGATCACACCGCTATTGCTTTCAAAGCCATCCATCTCAACCAGCATTTGGTTCAGAGTTTGTTCACGCTCATCATTACCGCCGCCCATACCAGCACCACGATGACGACCAACCGCATCGATCTCATCAATAAAGATGATGCAAGGAGAATTTTTCTTGGCGTTCTCAAACATATCACGCACACGTGACGCACCGACACCAACAAACATCTCCACGAAATCAGAACCAGAGATGGAGAAGAAAGGAACCTTTGCTTCACCCGCAATCGCACGTGCCAGCAAAGTCTTACCAGTACCTGGAGGGCCTACTAGCAATACGCCATGCGGAATGCGGCCACCCAGCTTTTGAAACTTTTGCGGATCCTTCAAGAAGTCAACGATCTCAAAGACCTCTTCTTTAGCTTCATCGCAACCAGCAACATCAGCAAAAGTAACAGTATTGCTATTCTCATCAATCAAGCGGGCTTTGGATTTTCCGAATGAGAATGCCCCACCCTTACCGCCACCTTGCATCTGGCGCATCATGAAGAACCAGAAACCAATAATCAATAAAGTTGGTCCGAGGTAATACAAAGCAGAAACCAGCATATTTGGCTCGTCATCCGCTTTACCGGTTACCTGAACACCAAATTTCATAAGATCGCCAACCATCCAAATATCTCCCGGGGAGATGATGGAGTACTTGCTGCCGTCATTCGGTGTCACTTGCAGGGTGCGACCTTGCACATCAACTCGTTTTACTTTGCCAGCTTTGGCATCGTCCATGAATTGAGAATAAGTGACTTGATTGGCGTCTTTTGGCTTATCAAACTGTTTAAAAACAGTAAAGAGCACGAGACCCACAATGAGCCAAACACCAATTTTTTGCAGCATGTTGTTATTCAAAACAGACCTTTGCCGGATTAATCCGGGAGTTAAAGCGGATTGCTATACCTAAGTATTTGATTCTACTACTAGGCTTTTTCAAGGGCTGAGAGCCAATTTATTTAATAAACCCCTACTTTTAGGGGGTTATTTGGGTAGCTTCAGGTCTCTACCCAATAAAAAGATCTCTGAAGACTTTGCTCTGGAGGCCTTAGGCTTTCTGGAAGCGACCGTTTTAAAGACCCTTTTAAAGGATTCTACGATTTGGCTATAGCCACTACCGTTAAAGCACTTAATCAGTAAGGCCCCCTCAGGCTTGAGGTGCTGAACCGAAAAATCCAGTGCAATTTCAGCCAAAAAGGCCATCCGAGCCGCATCCGCTACGCCGACCCCAGATAAATTGGGCGCCATATCCGACATCACTAGATCGACTTTTCCATCTGCATCGGCAGGCAAAAGGGCTTCAAGCGCCTTTAAGCCCTCATCCTCACGAAAGTCCCCTTGAATAAAGGAAACATCAGCAATATCCTCCATTGGCAGGATATCAATCGCAATGATGGTTCCATCTGGTTTTCCGGATTCAATATTAGGATTATTTTTGCCCAGCTCAGTCAGCCGATTACGGGCGTATTGGGACCAGCTCCCAGGGGCACTCCCCAGATCCACAATAGTCATACCTGCTTTGATGAGTCGGTCTTGCTCGTCTATTTCACTCAGTTTATAAACGGCTCGTGCGCGATAACCCTCTTTTTGAGCCATCTTCACGTAAGGATCATTTAAGTGATCCTGCAACCAACTTTTATTAAATTTATTCTTTGCCACAACTTACCCACTTTCGACGTCCATTTTCCTTGTTTATGCCCTACAAGGCAAAAGGAATCGACTTAAAACAACTTCATATCCGCATATATGAGGCCGAAAGCCCTGTTTTACAAGCCCTAATGCTCTATCATCGAGGCCATGACTGCACTTACTATTACCCCCGCACAACGTAAATCCCTTAAAGCTGATGCCCATGGACTGAGCCCAGTTGTCATGATCGGTGGCGATGGCCTGACCCCTGCGGTGATTAAAGAGGCAAAGTTAGCGATTTCTCATCACGGCTTAATTAAAGTTCGCGTATTTGGTGATGATCGTGATGCGCGTATTGCCATCTATGAAGAGCTTTGCGACAAACTAGGTGCAGCTCCAGTTCAGCATATTGGAAAACTACTCGTTCTGTGGAAGCCTATCGATATCGTCGATGCAGCAATGCTCAATTTAGGTCGATCAAGCAAGCAAACTAAGAAATCATTGCAAGCTCCACGTACTAAGCGTCAACCAAATCGAGTTATGGCAAAAGCTGGCGTTCGCACCAGCACTTCCGAGAGGTCGGATCGTCGCTCTGCAGCGAGCAAGTCACCATTTGAAAGAGCGGCTGCAGTAAAAAGCGCTACCCCGAAGAAGCGTGTTCTGCGCGCTGATGCTGCCGAATCCAAAATTGGCTGGTCATCACCAGGCTATCGCAAGGCAGTTGCCGCACCTGCTCCGATTAAGAAGCGCAAAGTCCGTATGAGCAGCACGAAGAAGAAATCTTTAGGTTCTTAAGCTGAATATTGCAGCTCACTGCTACCAAATAAAGAACGCCGCTAGTCGGCGTTTTTTATTACTTAACTCTTGGCTCTGACTTCATCTTTTAGTGAGTCGCCAAACCAAGAAGATGCCCAGAAGACTCTGCAGCATAAATAGAATGCTGGAGGCACCATGCAGCCTGCCAAACAAAGTTGCTGAGGGTGAGAGCATGACTGGCATACCTTGGTCTAAAGCGGTATCCCTCAGAGTATTCATCCAAGGAATGAAAACAAAAGCGGCTGCAAGGGAACATAGCAACATCGCCAACAAGAGCCAACGAATGATTCTGAATTGATTGAGACCACGATTCACCAAGAGATTGGCTAATACCATCAGACCGATGCACACAATCAAACTAAGGTAGGCCTCTAATTTAAAAATGCTGCCAGCAACCATCCCTGCTGCCTGACGGTCACTCATGGTGCTAAAAATCGCCGGGGCAACTAAGTAGCCTACTGCGAGAAGGCTACCAACCCAAATACCTGTAATCAAAATAAAGAGTCTTTGAGCCCCAATATGGTGAGAGGTCTCTAAGGTTTGCATATTAATTCTGGGTTTGAATTAGATGTAACGAACCGCAAGAATTTCTACTTCGCGATTACCACCAGGGGCCTGAACAGCTACAACATCACCCTCTTCTTTGCTAATCAGAGCCCGAGCAATCGGTGAGCTAATAGAAATCTTATTGACAGCAATATCAGCCTCATCATCACCAACGATCTGATAGGTTAGCTTAGTGCCATCCTCTAGATCCTCCAGATCTACAGTGGCACCAAATACTACGCGGCCATTCACATCCAAGGCAGCTGGATCAATAATTTGAGCTGCAGAGAGCTTTCCCTCAAGCTCCTGAATGCGCCCCTCAATGAAGCCCTGCTTCTCTTTAGCTGCATCGTATTCAGCGTTCTCAGAAAGATCGCCCTGTGCACGTGCTTCAGAGATGGCATTAATCACCGATGGGCGCTCAACATGCTTTAAGCGATGCAACTCTTCTTTGAGGAGTTCTGCGCCACGCTTAGTAATAGGAATTGTGCTCATGCTTCTTACCTAACTTAAATTAATTGAGAGTCTTATGCAGATTCTGCAATGAATATACTTCAAGGGACTCTTTATTGCCATTTTGTGAAGTCATCAAACCATCCATGACTGCTCGTGCTGCACTAATCGTAGTGTAGTAAGTCACATTATTGGCCTGTGCACTTGTACGAATAGAGCGTGAGTCCGCAATTGCTGTGCGGGTTTCATCAACAGTAGTAAATACCAATGAAATTTCACCGTTTTTAATCAAGTCCACAATATGGGGGCGGCCATCTTTTACTTTATTCACCACACGAACTGGCAAACCAGCTGCTTCAATAGCTGCAGCTGTCCCTTTAGTAGCCACCATTGGGAAGCCTAGTTGGTGCAAGAGCTTAGCCACCTCTACTGCTTTAGGCTTATCACTATCCTTAACAGTCAACACCACAGTTCCACTCTTGGGCAATTTAATGCCAGCACCTAGCTGAGACTTGAATAAGGCTTCGCCAAAGGTTTTACCAACACCCATGACTTCACCAGTAGATCGCATCTCTGGTCCCAGGATTGGATCAATGCCAGGGAACTTATTGAATGGGAATACTGCTTCTTTCACTGAATAGTAAGCAGGCTGCACTTCAGATGTAATGCCCTGCTGATCCAGAGTCTGCCCAACCATGCAGCGCGCTGCAATCTTGGCTAACTGCAAACCGGTTGCCTTAGATACAAATGGCACAGTTCTAGAAGCACGTGGGTTTACCTCAAGAACGTAAATGACATCCTTGCCATCCACATTTTGAATCGCAAACTGCACGTTCATCAGACCAACTACATTAAGGCCTTTGGCCATCGCAGCAGTTTGACGCTTGATTTCTGCGATCGTCTCATCGGATAAAGAATATGGTGGTAATGAACAGGCAGAGTCACCAGAGTGAACGCCAGCCTGCTCAATATGCTCCATCACACCACCAATGAATACACGCCGACCATCGCTAATACAGTCCACATCACACTCAATGGCATCGTTTAAGAAGCGATCTAACAATACTGGTGAGTCATGAGAAACCTTAACTGCCTCACGCATATAGCGTTCGAGATCACGACCATCATGAACAATTTCCATAGCGCGGCCACCCAATACATAGGAAGGACGAACTACCAATGGGTAACCAATCTCTTCGGCGAGCTTCAGGGCCTCATCTTCCGCACGAGCGGTACGGTTAGGTGGCTGACGCAAATTCAATTCATGTAATAACTTCTGGAAACGTTCGCGATCTTCTGCGGCATCGATCATGTCTGGTGATGTACCGATAATTGGAACACCATTAGCCTCGAGATCCAAAGCCAACTTCAATGGAGTCTGGCCGCCGTACTGCACGATCACACCTTTTGGCTTTTCAATGGCGACGATCTCTAAAACGTCTTCTAGAGTCAATGGCTCGAAATACAAACGATCAGATGTGTCGTAGTCAGTAGAAACAGTTTCTGGATTGCAGTTCACCATGATGGTTTCATAACCATCATCGCGCATTGCTAAAGCAGCGTGCACGCAGCAGTAGTCAAACTCAATGCCTTGACCGATACGGTTTGGACCACCACCCAAGACCATGATCTTGTCTTTGTTTGTTGGTTGAGATTCGCACTCGCCGTGCTCTGCTTCGTATGTGGAATACAAATACGCAGTATTTGTAGAGAACTCTGCTGCGCAGGTATCTACACGCTTATATACAGGCACCACTTTGAGACGATGACGCGCGGCACGTACTGAGGCAGCATCTACTCCAAGCAATTTAGCTAAGCGACGATCCGAAAAACCTTTTTGTTTGATGAAACGCAACTCAGGCGCTGAAAGGCTATCAATCTTGCGCTGTTTGAGCTCTGCCTCCATTGTGATGAGTTCTTCAATTTGTTCCAAGAACCAAGGATCTACCTTAGTCTCGTTGTAAACCTCATCTAAACCCATTCCCATACGGAAAGCATCAGCCAAATACCAAATACGGTCTGGACCTGGCTCGCCAATTTCTTGAATGATGTCATCTAAGTCTGTCGAGACTTCATCCAAGCCATCCACACCAACTTCTAAGCCACGCAGAGCTTTTTGGAATGACTCTTGGAAAGTGCGGCCAATAGCCATCACCTCTCCAACCGATTTCATCTGAGTTGTTAAGCGAGAATCTGCTTGCGGGAACTTCTCAAATGCAAAGCGAGGAATCTTTGTGACTACATAGTCGATGGATGGCTCAAAAGATGCCGGGGTTGCACCACCAGTAATGTCGTTCTTCAACTCATCTAAGGTGTAACCCACTGCCAGCTTGGCAGCAATCTTCGCAATTGGGAAGCCAGTGGCTTTAGAGGCCAGTGCAGATGAACGTGAAACACGAGGGTTCATCTCAATGACGATCATGCGACCATCCACTGGGTTGATTGAGAACTGGACGTTTGATCCGCCAGTGTCTACGCCAATCTCACGCAATACGGCAATCGATGCATTTCGCATCAATTGATATTCTTTATCAGTTAATGTTTGCGCAGGAGCAACGGTGATCGAGTCACCGGTATGCACACCCATAGGATCTAAGTTCTCGATAGAGCAAACGATGATGCAGTTATCGGCACGGTCACGCACCACTTCCATCTCAAACTCTTTCCAACCCAAGAGAGACTCCTCAATTAAGAGCTCACGTGTTGGAGACAAATCTAATCCTCGCTTGCAGATCTCTTCAAACTCTTCGCGGTTATAAGCAATACCACCGCCTGATCCACCCATAGTGAATGAAGGACGAATGACGACCGGGAAACCTAAGCTACCGGTTTCTTTCTGAATACGCTGCTGTACTTCATGCGCTTCATCCATTGAGTGCGCAATACCCGACTTAGCAGAGCCCAGACCAATTTTGGTCATCGCATCTTTAAACTTTTGACGATCTTCTGCTTTGTCAATGGCCTCTGGTGAAGCGCCGATCAGTTCGCAACCATATTTTTCAAGAACACCATGACGATGCAAATCGAGTGCACAGTTCAAGGCAGTTTGTCCGCCCATCGTTGGCAAAATCGCATCCGGTTTCTCAGTAGCAATAATGCGCTCTACAACTTCCCAAGTAATTGGCTCGATGTAAGTTACATCCGCCATCTCTGGGTCAGTCATGATGGTGGCTGGATTACTGTTGACCAAAATGACTTTGTAACCTTCATCACGCAAAGCTTTACAAGCTTGCGCACCAGAGTAGTCAAACTCACAGGCTTGTCCAATCACAATCGGACCAGCACCAATAATCAGAATGCTCTTAATGTCGCTACGCTTAGGCATTATTTGCCCCCCTTATTACCAACAGCGGCAGCATTCATGAGCTCCACAAAACGATCAAATAAATAGGCAATGTCATGAGGACCTGGTGAGGCCTCAGGGTGACCTTGGAAACACAAAGCAGGCTTATCTTTCCAAGCCAAACCTTGTAGGGATCCGTCAAATAAAGAGACGTGCGTCACACGAATGTTGTCAGGCAAGGTATTGGCATCCACTGCGAAACCATGGTTCTGGGAGGTAATCGCTACGCGCCCAGTATCTAGATCTTTTACAGGATGGTTTGCACCATGGTGACCAAACTTCATCTTCAAAGTTTTAGCACCTGCGGCCAAGCCCATGATCTGATGACCCAAACAGATACCAAAAGTTGGAATACCTTTTTCGATAATTTCTTTTGCAGCGGCAATAGCATAGTCACAAGGCCCAGGATCTCCGGGGCCGTTTGAGAAGAACACGCCATCTGGATTCATCGCCAATACTTCAGCAGCACTAGTTTGCGCGGGAACAATCGTTAGCTCACAGCCACGCTCGGTGAGCATGCGCAAAATATTGCGCTTCACACCAAAGTCATAAGCGACGACTTTTTTGATTGGCTTACCGGTATCTAAAGTTCTGTATGCAGGTTTGCCGTCTGGACCATGGAGATCCCACTCGGCTTCGCGCCATTGATATGGGGACTTGGTAGTTACTACCTTAGCCAGATCTAAACCAGCCATGCCCGGGAAGGCTTTAGCCAATTCCAAAGCTTTCTTACTGAGAGCCTCTACATCATCGCCCATCTTGCCAGCAACGATTGCGCCAGACTGAGCGCCCTTATCTCGAAGAATGCGGGTCAGTTTGCGAGTATCGATACCTGAGATACCAACAACACCCGCCTTGCTCAAATAGGCATCTAGAGTTTCTTCAGAGCGGAAATTCGATACGCGCCCGGAAAGATCTTTGACAACCAAACCAGCTGCATGAATTTGATCCGACTCAGCATCTTGACTGTTCACCCCAACGTTACCAATATGGGGGTAAGTCAGAGTAACAATTTGGCGTGAATAACTAGGATCAGTAATGATCTCTTGATAGCCAGTGAGTGCGGTATTGAAAACGACTTCGCCGGTAGTTTCGCCAGGGGCGCCAATACTCAGACCGGGAAATACAGTGCCGTCGGCTAGAGCCAACACGGCGGGAGGAAAAGAAGGAAGCAAGGGTGACAAACCATCTCCAGTCCCTGCTCCATCCGACGCTCAACACCCCAAAAAGACCAACCCAGGACTGTTTGTGCGGGAGGTGAGTGTCTTTAAGCGCTAGGGTAATTTATTAAGTTTTGAACTTAACAATGATACCAGTTTTGCGTATAAACCCTTGGATTCCCAGCCAATCAAGCCTGGAAGGTAATAAGCCCCCAAGTCATCCGACTGAGGGGCTTATTTTGATCATTTACAGAGGATTTAAGACTTCGCGCTTTGCTCGATGATGGTCTTAATTTGAGCTAAAACAGTCTGGTCTTCCATGGTGCTGATATCGCCAGGATCGCGCCCTTCAGCAACAGCTTGGAGTGCGCGGCGAACAATCTTGCCAGAACGCGTCTTAGGCAAGGCCGTCACAATATAAACACGTCCTGGACGAGCAATCGCACCCAATGTGGAGTCCACAGTTTTCATACACTCCGCTTCCAAAGTTGCGGTGTTAGAAGAATCCTTAGGAATCACAAAAGCAATCGCAGCCTGTCCTTTGAGCTTATCTTCAATACCCACTACCGCCACTTCTGAAACATTGGAATGGCCAGAAATACTCTCCTCGATCTCACGAGTGCCTAAACGGTGGCCAGCAACGTTAATCACATCATCGGTACGGCCCAAGATGAAGAAATAGCCGTCATCATCTTTAATGCCCCAGTCAAAGGTGGAATAAATCGTCTTACCGGGAATGGTTTCCCAGTAGGTGCTAACAAAGCGCTTGTCATCACCCCAAACAGTTTGCATACAACCTGGAGGCAGAGGTCCTTCGATGGCAATCACGCCCTTCTTATCTGAACCCAACTCTTCTGAAGTCGCATCGTCAAGCAACTTCATGTTGTAACCAAATGAGGGAACGCCAGGTGAACCAAATTTATGCGGCATTACTTCAACGCCACGCTGAATTGCCAACATAGGCCAGCCAGTTTCTGTCTGCCAGTAGTTATCGACAATCGGCTTCTTAATCGCATCATGAATCCAACTTGCAGTTGGTTCATCCAAAGGCTCGCCCGCTAAGAACAAAGCACGTAATGTTGAAAGATCATATTTTGTTAAGAATGCAGGATCTTGCTTCTTCAAAACACGAACTGCTGTTGGCGCAGAGAACATGACAGAGACTTTGTACTTCTCTACCAGCTTCCACCAGATACCTGCATCTGGGCTCAATGGAGTGCCCTCATACATGATCGTAGCCATACCGTTCAGCAATGGGCCATAGATGATGTAGCTATGACCAACCACCCAACCAATATCTGAAGTAGTAAACATGGTTTCACCAGGCTTGCCACAGAAGATGTGATTCATTGTGGACATCAAGGCCACAGCGTAACCACCGGTATCGCGCTGCACGCCCTTAGGCTTGCCGGTTGTGCCAGAGGTATACAAAATATAGGAAGGATGTGTGGCATCAACCCACTCGACTGGCACCAAGTCATTTAAGTGTTTTTGGCGCTCACTTGCGTAATCCAAATCACGTCCAGCAACTGTCGTGAACTCAGTTAAGCCGCGATTCACGATCAATACTTTTTCTGGTTTGTAACTTGCCAGCGTAATAGCCTCATCTAGCAATGGCTTGTAGGGAACCGATTTGCCACCACGCGATCCTGCCTCTGAAGTCACAATCATCTTTGGTTTTGCATCATCGATACGTGAAGCTAGGCTATGGGATGCAAAGCCACCAAACACTACAGAGTGAATAGCGCCAATACGTGCGCAAGCTAGCATTGCAAAACATGCTTCAGCAATCATCGGCATGTAGATCAATACGCGATCGCCTTTTTGAACACCATTGGCCTTGTAGATAGCGGCCATACGATTGACTTCTTCGTAGAGCTCTTTAAATGTGTATGCTTTTTCTACATTGGTTTCTGTTGACACAGCAACGAGAGCAATTTGATCGGCACGATCCTGAAGATGGCGATCAACTGCGTTGTAGCAAAGATTGGTTAAACCACCTTCAAACCATTTTGCAAACGGAGGGTTTGCGTAATCCAGAACCTTATTGAATGGCTTCTCCCAATGAATGAGTTTTGCCTGCTCTCCCCAGAAACCATCTGGGTCTTTAATGGAGCGTTCGTGTTCTGATTTATAGGACATGGTCAACCTAAATAAGTAAGTTAAAGATTCTGAGATTATTGAATTTTGCTAGTTCCTTTGGCATTTGACATCTTAGCTGCAGGGCTAGTAACTTTCGGAGTTCCATTTTTCGCAGATTTTGCAAGCCCTGTCGATGCGTGTTTATGCTGAGAACTAGCGCTATTTGCCGAAGATTT
The DNA here is from genome assembly GCF_018688455.1 of Polynucleobacter sp. AM-7D1. Lineage (NCBI taxonomy): Bacteria > Pseudomonadati > Pseudomonadota > Betaproteobacteria > Burkholderiales > Burkholderiaceae > Polynucleobacter > Polynucleobacter sp. AM-7D1. Next base: position 766,411 of record NZ_CP061319.1, on the reverse strand, counting down.
GCCTTTTCCACCTGCTTTTGAGGACTTTCCTAAGGCGCAGTTGGCTCCTTTTGCACATTTTTTAGGCGCTGGAGCCGACTTATCCAGACTCAAGTTTGCATTTTCGGCCATAGCCAGAGATATATCCCCAGCATTTTGGTTTGTTTTAGGGATAAGTACAGTTGAGCCCGCCCTAATCCGCATCCCCTTAGGAATGCCATTGATATCCCTCAAAGCATCCGCATCCACTCCCAGGGTCTTAGCAGCCTTATCTACTGGCTCAGTTTTTGCAATGCGCACCGCGGTCCAAGTGGAAAGTGGCTTAGTGTATTTTTTGAGGTTATCTTGAAAGATTTCCGCATGTCCAAAAGGCAGCAAGATCTGCTGATTGGCATTACTCAAAATCACTGGTTTATTAAATGATGGATTGAGATTATGAAACTCTTCAGATGGGATCTCTGCCAACTTAATCACTAGATCAACATCAATATCGCTACCAACATCTACCGCCACAAAATAAGGATGATTTTCCAATTCAGGCAAGACGATGCCATAGGCTTGGGGATCTAAAACGATCTGCCGGTAGGCCATCAACTTAGGGACATAGTTGCGAGTCTCATTCGGCATTTTGAGACTGAGGTAATCAGTTGGTAATCTAGCAGCCAAATTTCGCTTTTGGGCTTTAGCCACATTACCCGCCCCCCAGTTATAAGCCGCTAAAGCAAGCTCCCAGCTACCAAACTGCTTATGAAGACGCTGCAAGTAATCAAGGGCAGCATCAGTTGACTGCAATACATCCCTACGCTCATCTCTGAAGACATTTTGCGTCAACTGAAAGTCTTTTCCAGTTGCCGGCATAAATTGCCATAAGCCCATGGCCTTCGCACTAGATTTAGCATGGGTTACAAAAGCACTTTCAACAAAGGGAAGGAGTGCAATCTCCATCGGCATATTTCGGGTATGCACTTCTTGCACGATATAAAACAAGTAGCGGGACGATCTAGCCATGGAGCGATGGACGTAGTCAGGTCGGGCACTTAACCACCTCACCTGTTCAATCTCTAAAGGAGTATTCATCGGCTCCATCTGAAAACCATCGCGGATACGAATCCACAAATTACTCGATGGCGCATAGATGCTACTGACAGATTGATCCTTGAGATTGACCCGCTTCGCTTTTGCCGCCCGTGGATCTGATTGACCGGAGGAGTCAGAAGACCAATCTCCAGTACTTGCACAACCAGAGAGTGCAGCAATCAGCAAAATCGCTGCATAACGCCACAACATCAGAACCGATCCTTCCAGGCCCGAATTACCGCTAAAACATGTGCAGGAGTTGGCAATAATTTTTCACCAGAGACCTCGATAGCTGCATCGATTACAGCCTGTTGATCACAGCGCATGAAGGGGTTCACTTGCAACTCCTGTCCAATAGTCGTTGGCAAGGTTGGTAGATGTTGATCTCGCAGGGCCTTGGCAGTTTCCGCCCAAGTGATGAGATTCGCATTATTGGGTTCAACTGCTAGAGCAAATCGGATATTCGACAAGGTGTACTCATGTGTGCAATACACCAGGGTATTTTTCGGCAAGGAGATGAACTTAGCGAGAGATTGACTCATCTGTGTTGGTGTGCCTTCGAATAAACGGCCACAACCAGAGGCAAACAAAGTATCCCCGCAGAACAACATAGGCTCGACCACATTAGCCTGCATATTCGCAAAGTAAGCAATGTGACTAAGAGTGTGTCCCGGCACCTCATACACCTCAAAGCTGATGCGCGGCGCAGCCACTTCAATCTTATCGCCTTCCATCATGGCATTTGTACGAGCAGGGATATCAATGCTGGCGGGACCATAGACTGGAACCGATCCCAGCGCCTGTAGTAGATTCAAAATGCCGCCAGTATGGTCTGCATGGTGGTGGGTAATTAAAATACCCGTCAAAGCAAGGTTTTGTTGCTCCAGATATTTCAAGACAGGGTCAGCATCGCCTGGATCAACGATCAATGCGGATTGACCATCATGAATGCACCAGATGTAGTTGTCATCAAAAGCCGGTATCGGCCAAACATGCAATAAAGTATTCTTCACCATACGCCCATGATACCAATCCCACCCTCACCATCCCAGATGCCTGCACCACCATGGAGTTCATGGGAAAAGTGGCTGCAATCGCCTCCAGGACGCTATGTGCTGGCCTGGGAGCAGAAATGCTTCAATCAGATCGTGGCTGATGTCTTTGGTTTTTATGCCGTACAAATCGGTTTGCCGCAAATTAATACCCTGGCAGAAAACCGTATGCCTTTGCATGCGCTCCTGGTTCACTCCAATGATCGCCAAAAACAGCTTACCGAATTCAATTGGCATCAGGTTGAAGGCAGTCCTAGCGAACTCCCTTTTGCCTCTGAAACCATCGATTTATTAGTGCTACCGCATGTCTTGGAATTTGCAGCAGATCCCCATCAAATTCTGCGGGAAGCTGAGCGCGTGCTACGCCCAGAGGGTCGTCTCATTATTTCTGGCTTTAACCCAGCTAGTCTTTGGGGTATGCGCCAATATCTCAGCCGCTTGATAGGCAGCCCTTACCTGCCTCGGGACGGGCAATTTATTGGCCTGCTAAGAGTGAAAGACTGGTTGCAGCTATTGAACTTCTCACTAGACCGCGGTCATTTTGGGTGTTACAAACTCCCCTTGAGTAGTGAGTCAGGGATGGGCAGAATGGATTTTATGGAGCATGCTGGCAACCGCTGGTGGCCTATTTTTGGGGCTGTTTTTTTGGTTTCCGCAATTAAACGTCAGCAAGGTATCCGGCTCATTGGCCAGGTTCAGGGTTTACGGCTCCCAGCAATCTCCCAACTAAGTCCGGCAACTGAAAGTAGACAGAACTTAGCCAATAACCAAGACAAAGTAAATTAACGGAATGTCTCAAACCAAAACCCTGCCTCATATCGTGATTTATACCGATGGCGCCTGCAAAGGTAATCCTGGCCCTGGCGGCTGGGGTGCAGTTTTACGCTCAGGGGCTCATGAGAAGCATTTGCATGGTGGGGCTGAGCACACTACCAATAACCGCATGGAAATTAGCGCCGTTATTCATGCGCTACGAGCCCTAAAGCAAACTAGCTCCGTAGAGCTTTGGACAGACTCTCAGTACGTCCAAAAAGGTGTCACTGAGTGGCTCGAGGGTTGGAAGAAAAGAGGCTGGAAGACGGCCAGCAAAGATCCGGTCAAGAATGCAGATTTATGGCAAGAGTTGGATGCCCTCATCCCTGAACACAAGATCTCCTGGCATTGGGTACGTGGACACAACGGTCACCCTGGAAATGAGTTGGCTGATTTACTAGCCAATCGGGGTGTAGAGGAATTTTTACCTTAGATCAAAGCATTGCCCCAAGCCCGTTTTTACTGGTCTTGTGAGAGAATGAAAAGATATAAATTAGCTCCCAAAAGAGCCTCAAATCCATATAAATCCAAGAAAATTCGAGAACGTGTCCAAAATAGAATCAGCGCTAGATAAAACAGTTGCCAAATTGCCATTACTCAAAAACTGGGTCATGGCGCGCTTGTGCAAAGTGTGGCACAAAATCTCCCCTACATTCTCGTCAAAGCAAAAATTGGATTACCCCACTAGCAAAGCTTTGGTATTGCAGTACAAGTGGCGTATTTTGATTTTGGTACTCATCTTATTTGCTGGCTCAAAGGCTTACGACTACTTTTTCCCACCTAGCGGCAAAGCTGGTGCAGTTCAAACTATCACCAGCATCGTGATCGAAAAGAAAGATATTCCACTTGTCATTGAAGCTACTGGAACAATTGTCTCCAATAGCATTGTGGATATTCGCCCAATGGTCACCAATAAAGTTGAGAAGATTCATATTAAAGATGGGCAAGACGTCAAAGCGGGTGAACTCTTATTTACTCTCGACAATCGCACTGACACGGCTAACTATGAAAAGCTCAAAGCCTTAGCTGATGATGCTCAAAAACAATATTTACGCGCCAAAGAGCTCGTTACCAAGAACTTCATTTCAAAAGCAGGATTAGAAACTGCATTAGCCAATGCAAAGTCAGCCCAAGCGGCCGCAGAGACTGCTCGCGTACAACTTTCTTTCGACTTTATTCGATCCCCCATTGATGGAAAGGCCGGCATCATCAATGTTTTCCCAGGGACACTGGTGCAGGCTAGCAATACAGTGATTAGCGCAACCAATGCCTCTTCGACCTCTACCACCAGTTCGATGGTCACCATTACGCAACTCAATCCAATTAATGTTCAGTTTGTCATTCCAGAAAAAGATATTCCCGTTCTATTAGAAAGCAAGCAGAGTGGTACACCTATGAAAGTACAGGTGACAGTTGGCAACAATACTCAACGAGTTTTCAATGGTGAAGTGATGGTGGTCGACAACCAAATTGACCCCCAAATAGCAGCAGTTCGCGTTAAAGCGCAAATACCAAATGAGAAGTACGAACTACTACCAGGTCAATTTGCGCGCGTCGCTTTGAATGCCAATACCTTAAAAAATGTCATTGCAGTCCCATCAGAAGCGATCGTCATGAATCCTAAAGGACGCTTAGTCTATATTGTGGATAAGGATGGCAAGGTAGCATCTAAACCCATCACCGTGAGTTATGAATACCAAGGCACTTCGGTTGTCAACGGCCTAGAAGCTGGTCAACGAATTGTCGTGGAAGGCAAACAAAATCTGCGCACAGGAAGCAAGGTGCGCGAAGCTAAACCTGCCAACACTCCTGCAGTCCAAGCAAAATGACGCTCTCAGAATTATGTATTAGAAGACCGGTCATGACGGTTTTGCTCTCGCTAGCAACCGTGATAGCTGGCAGCGTCGCCTATTTTAAGATTCCTGTTGCCGCCCTACCCAGCTTCAATACGCCGATTATTTCGGTTACAGCAAGTCTACCGGGCGCATCACCCGAGAATATGGCTTCAGCTGTAGCGCTGCCTTTAGAAAAAGAGTTTTCCACTATCGATGGCATCAAAATCATTAGCTCAAGTAGTACCTTAGGGTCTACCAGCGTTACCCTTGAGTTTAATAGTGATCGTGATATTGATAAGGCGGCTGTCGATGTTCAAGCAGCCTTATTGCGAGCCCAAAGACGCCTGCCAATTGAGATGACGATTCCACCGTCATATCGCAAAATCAATCCAGCAGATACCCCCGTCATCATTATCAGGATGAGCTCACCATCCATCAGCCTATCGGAGATTAATGATTACGCTGAAAATTTGATGGCACCTAATCTATCCACCATCAGCGGCGTTTCACAAGTAAATGTCTATGGCGCCAAACGATATGCGATTCGCGTTAGCGCTCAACCGGATGCATTGGGTAATCGCAATATCACCATGGATGAGTTGGCTGCTGCCATTAATAAAGCCAATACCAATAGTCCTATCGGCACGCTAGATGGCCCGCGACAACTGATTACGATCTATGCAAATCCGCAACTCGTTAAAGCTGAAGAATTTGGAAATCTGATCGTTGCGCAACGCAATGGCTTCCCGGTCTATCTCAAAGATGTTGCTGTCGTTGAAGAGAGTTACGAGGATGTTAAAACCTTTGCGACAGCTAAAGGCGAGCGCTCAATTGCAATGGGGGTGATGCGCCAACCTAATGCAAACACAGTAGAAGTTGTGAACGAGATTAAGCGCTTGCTCCCTACTCTCAAAGCACAGCTCCCAGAATCAATTCAGCTCAATCTCATTAATGATCGATCAACCTCTATTATTGAATCGATCCATGATGTCAATCTCACGCTGATACTGACGATTGCATTGGTTGTTCTCGTCATCTTCTTATTTCTCAAGAATATTGCAGCCACCGTCATCCCCTCGATTAGCTTGCCGATTTCTCTCATTGGCGCTTTTTTCGTCTTTTATTTTATGGGGTATAGCCTAGACAATATTTCGCTCTTAGGTATTACTCTAGCGGTTGGATTGGTAGTTGATGATGCGATTGTGGTTCTGGAAAACATCATGCGCTATATCGAAGGCGGCATGAGTCCACTAAAGGCTGCGCTGAAAGGAAGTAAAGAGGTTGGATTCACGATTGTCTCCATCTCACTATCTCTTGTTGCTGTATTTATTCCGCTCTTTTTTATGGAAGGGCCTATCGGACTTCTATTTAGAGAATTTGCAGTCGTTGTTACCCTCTCAATTCTTGTCTCTGCCGTAGTTTCTCTCACTATAGTGCCCATGCTTTGCAGTCGATTCCTCAAAGAGCAACATGGTGAACCAAAAAGCTATCCATTAACAAATGGCTTTGATCGCATATTTACGTGGTCCCTCAACACCTATACTCACTATTTAGATCTGGCGCTAATCAATCGAAAAAAAGTGTTGTGGGGCACGATCGCTACTTTTATCCTGACCATCGCTCTCTTTGCGTTCAGCCCCAAAGGTTTCTTTCCAGAAGAAGATATTGGCCAACTCCGCATAACGGTTGAAGCAGCCCAAGATACTTCGTTTAAAACGATGCTTGAATTACAAGATCGTGCCGCAGTAATCGTTGATGAAGACCCGAATGTAGCAACATCTATCTCCATTCTTGGAGGAAATATGAGCTCGGGACGAAATACTGGCAGATTCTTTGTGATCCTGAAGCCTAAGAGCGAACGCCAGAAGATGAGTAAGGTCATGGAGGGCTTGCGGACTAAATTTAAAGAAATTCCTGGTGTTCAGATTTACATGAGTCCCGTGCAGAACTTACAACTTGGTGGTCGTAGTAGCAAAAGTCGCTATCAATACACACTACAAAGTGTAGGCTTTGAAGGTGTGAACGAGTGGGCTGAAAAAATGCTCGAGAAGATCCGCTCTGATCCTATTTTCAGAGATGTTACTAGCGACTCACAGCTAAAAGGTTTAAACGTCAAAATTGATATTGATCGTGAAAAAGCAGCTAGCGCAGGCGTTTCGATTGCAGATATTCGAACTGCGCTTTACTCTTCATTTGGCGAGCGTCAAGTCTCGACGATTTATACGCCAGTCAACACCTACCGAGTTATCCTAGAGACCGCCGAGAATGATCGACAATTTGAAACCGATCTCAATAAAGTCTACGTCCGTGGCAGATCGACTAATACGCTAATTCCTCTCTCGAGCTTAGCAACGTTTACACGCACAGTGGGACCCACTTCCGTAAATCATCAAGGTCAAATTCCTGCCGTGACCATTTCCTTCAATTTGGCACCCGATGTTTTCTTGGGAGATGCCACCAAAGCGATTGATAGGTTTGCAGAGCAAATTAAGTTGCCAACCTCAATCATCACTAGCTATGGTGGTGATGCAGCGGTATTTAAAAGCAATCAAACCGGTCAAATTATTTTGCTGCTTGGGGCCTTGGGTGTTATTTATGTTCTCCTAGGCGTCTTGTACGAAAGCTATATTCACCCTCTCACTATTTTGGCTGGCCTACCCTCTGCCGCGATTGGCGCCATTCTCGCCTTGCGCATTTTTGGATTTGAACTCACCATCGTTGCATCCATCGGCATCCTATTGCTAATTGGTATTGTGAAAAAGAATGCGATTCTGATGATTGACTTTGCATTAGATGCGCAACGCAACCGAGGGCTTTCGCCTGAAAAAGCAATTCGCGAAGCTTGTATCTTGCGCTTCCGACCCATCATGATGACAACCATTGCTGCTCTGATGGGTGCACTGCCGATTGCGCTTGGTTTAGGTGCGGGCGCCGAACTGCGTCAACCTTTAGGCATTAGCGTGGCCGGTGGTTTGATCTTCTCTCAATTTGTTACCTTAATCATCACTCCAGTGATCTACCTCTATTTGGATAAATATGCGGGAAATGGACCTATGAACATCCCTGAATCTGTATTGGAAGGCACCTAATGCGTCAAGTTATTCTCGATACTGAAACTACTGGTCTTAATCCCGCAACTGGCGATCGTATTATTGAAATCGGTTGCGTTGAGATGGTGGGTCGTCGACTAACCGATCGCACTTTCCATTACTACATCAATCCTGAACGTGATATTGATGCAGGTGCTTTTGCAGTGCACGGACTATCTCGTGAATTCTTATCCGATAAGCCAGTATTTGCGAATATTGTTGAAGAGTTGATTGAGTTTGTTGATGGTGCTGAGGTAGTCATTCATAACGCAGCATTTGACTTGGGATTCCTAGATAACGAATTTGCTTTGCTCAAGCGCCCCGCCTTCAGGGGGCTTGCTTCCAAAATTACTGACACCCTCCTCGATGCCCGTCAAATGTTTCCAGGTAAGCGCAATTCGCTCGACGCCCTCTGTGAACGCTTTGCCATCAGCAATCAACACCGCACCTTGCATGGGGCTCTACTTGATGCCCAGTTACTAGCAGAGGTCTATGTAGCGATGACGCGTGGCCAAGAAGATCTATCCATCGATCTGATTGACTACACCGTTGGCACCGATGCCTCTGGCCAAATGAAAGCCTTACCAAGCAAACTCAAACTCATGACTGCAAGTGAAGAAGATTGCCAGCTACATGAAAAAATCTTAGCTGAGATTGCAAAGGCAAGTAAAAAGGACCCCGTATGGAGTCCTTCTGCCGCAAGCAACTAACTGCATAGCTAAAACTAATTTAGATTTCGGCTGCGATCGCCTTACCCAAGTCATCCGTACGAGACTTGCCACCTAAGTCAGGCGTCAATGGGGAGTTATCTGCAGCAAGAACCCGCTCAATTGCATTGAAGATAGCCTTGCCTGCTTCTGGATAACCCAAGTGATCTAACATCATTGAGCCTGACCAGATCTGCCCAATTGGATTGGCAATCATCCTGCCAAAGATATCAGGCGCTGATCCATGTACTGGCTCAAATAAGGAGGGGAATTTTCCTTCTGGATTAATACTTCCTGATGGCGCGACTGCAATTGTTCCAGTGCATGCCGGACCCAAGTCCGACAAGATATCTCCAAATAAATTGCTGGCTACAACAACATCAAACCTGTCTGGGTTCATCACAAAGTGTGCAGCCAAGATATCAATATGGTATTTGTCCATTTTCACATCGCCAAATTGCTTAGCCATCGCCTCAACTCGCTCATCCCAATAGGGCATGGTGATTGCAATTCCGTTGGACTTAGTGGCAGAGGTTAAATGTTTTTTTGGACGACTTTGCGCAAGGTCGAAAGCATACTGAAGAATGCGATCCACCCCTTGTCTTGTAAAGATAGATTCTTGAATCACAAACTCTCGATCAGTATCTGGGAACATTTTCCCGCCAACGCTCGAATATTCACCCTCGGTATTTTCACGAACGACGTAAAAATCAATATCTCCAGGTTTTCGGTTTGCTAAGGGGCATGGCACACCGGGCAGCAATCGAACTGGTCGCAGATTGACGTATTGGTCAAAGCAGCGACGAAACTGAATGAGACTTCCCCATAAAGAGACGTGATCTGGAAGAATGTTTGGCATACCGACTGCGCCAAAAAATATCGCATCGTATTGCATCAGAGTGTCAAACCAATCATCCGGCATCATCTTGCCATGCTGGAGATAGTAATCACAGCTAGCAAAATCAAAATGATCAAACTGCATACCGATACCAAACTTTTGATTGGCAGCCTCTAATGCACGAATACCTTCTGGCATGACCTCTTTACCAATTCCATCACCAGCGATAACAGCAATTTTTGGGTTCTGAACTACTTTGTTTTTCTTCATTTAATGTCTCATCCGATCTTCAACATACATGGGTTTAGCTAATCGCCCGACGAATCTCATCGGTCTTGGGTTTAGTGCCGGTTACTGATTCTGTATCGTGCTCCGTCGTATTTTCAATTGTCTCAATTACAGTCTCTTGCATCCGAATATTATCTTTTGGGCAAATCGGGGCTCCATAGGTAGCCCACTTCTTTAATAAGGTCACCTCATATCCACACTGGGCACATTTGGCTTTATTACGACTTGCATTGCTCGGTCTTGGTGGCGGGAAAACAATTGCCTGATGCGGATATGGGCCAAGCTCTTGGCTAATCATCATCAGACGCACCATCAACTCTTCGGTAGCATGAGCCATTCTGGCAGGGCCTTCTAGACCGACCGTCTGGGCGATGCCTTTAAAGTCCTCGCCGTGACCACTAAAGCAATCATCTACCGCATGACATAACTCATGAACCAGGGTATCCAAGAGCTGAACTGGATCATCTAACTTTGGAGAAATGAAAATTTCATTTACTCCGCCACCAGAGCGCTCGCGGGGCCAGCACTGCCCTAGCGTTGTTCTCGGACTGCTAGAGGCTGGAAATCCGCACGATACGCGAACGGGCGGAATTGCGTAGCCCGCTTTTGAAAATACAGGCTCTAAATGTCTTACGGCGTCTTCCAGCCAAGATTCTCTTACAGAGTGTTGCTTCATGAATAACTCAGTGATGTTTTTATTAGGGATTGAATAAGGAATGGGACTCTATTATCGCTGCCCTACTTTGACATCACCGAATATAGCCTGAGCTTCACGCGGTAGACAACGCCAGTAACGCTCATTTGAAGGCACCGTGCCACCTAAGGCTGCAGCGGCCTCCCACGCCCATCGTGGCTTGTATAAAAATGCACGGGCTAAAGCAATCAAATCTGCATCTCCCTTTTGGAGAATATCTTCTGCTTGCTGAGGCTCTGTAATCAAGCCAACTGTCATCGTAGGCAAACCAGATTGATCTTTTACGATTTTAGCGAATGGCACTTGGTAATTTGGTCCTATCGCGATCTTTTGCAATGGTGAAATACCTCCCGATGAGATATGTACAAAATCACATCCCAATGGTTTTAGGCGGGATGCAAAATCCGTAGTCTCCTGTGGAGTCCAGCCACCCTCAATCCAATCGCTGGCAGAAATCCGAATACCTAATACGCCTTGATATGCATTACGTACTGCTGCAAATAATTCCAAGAGGAAGCGGATGCGATTCTCAAAAGAGCCACCATATTCGTCAGTGCGCTGATTGGCGATTGGCGATAAAAATTGATGTAAGAGGTAGCCATGCGCCCCATGCAATTCGATCCCATCAACGCCGATGCGCTCAGCACGCTGCGCCGCAACAACAAATGCATCAATGAGTTCTGCCAACTCTGCTTTAGAAAGTTCATGAGGTAAACGCTCATCCTTTAACTGAGGAATAGCTGATGGGGCAAGCGTATCCCAACCACCCTGCTCTTTAGAGAGCAATTGCCCGCCTTCCCAGGGGGTAGCGCTAGAGGCTTTTCGGCCAGCATGCGCCAACTGAATGAAAACAGGAGTTGCTGGTGCCAGCTTACGAGCCCTGCTCAGCTTGTCCTTGAGGGCGGCCTCCGTACGGTCATCCCACAAACCAAGGCAGGCAGGGGTAATGCGCCCCTCTGGCGTCACACCAGTGGCCTCAATAATGAACAAGCCTGCCCCGCTATTCAAGAGATTGCCCCAGTGCATTAAATGCCAATCCTGGGCCTCACCATTTACAGCTGAGTATTGGCACATGGGTGCCACAACAATGCGATTGGGGAGCTTTAAATCGCCCTTTGGTGAGCTCAGCGTGTAACTTGAAAATAGAAGACTCATTTAAATGCCCTTGGATCCTGAACAGCGAAAAAGTAATGAAAGCGATAAAATAGAAATGGTAGGATAAACGAGGCTATAAACTTTTGCGGATATCAGGTCGCCCAAGTATATAGACCCAAAAAACTAGAAAAAATATTAGGCAAAATCTATGAGCACACCACAAGCCTTTGAATCAAAAGAAGATATTGGTCATTTTGTTGATGGTAAAGTCGTCAACCCAAAAGACGGTCGTTTTGCCGATGTCTTTAACCCTTCTACAGGAGCCGTTGCAAGACGCGTTTCTTTAGCTAGCCGCAAGGATGTTGATGCTGCCGTGGAAGTTGCCCAAAAGGCCTTTGAAAGCTGGAGCCAAACCTCCCCATTGCGCCGCGCACGCATCATGTTCAAGTACCTTGAGCTACTCAATGCCCATCGTGATGAATTGGCTGCCATCATTACTGCCGAACACGGCAAAGTATTTACTGATGCCCAAGGCGAAGTCACGCGCGGTATTGATATCGTTGAATTTGCTACCGGCATTCCGGAGCTACTTAAAGGTGATTACACCGAGCAAGTCTCTACCGATATTGATAACTGGGTCATGCGTCAGCCTTTGGGAGTAGTTGCTGGTATTACCCCATTTAACTTCCCCGTGATGGTGCCAATGTGGATGTTCCCGGTAGCCATTGCTTGCGGTAATACCTTCATCCTGAAACCAAGCCCAACCGATCCTTCAGCTTCCCTGTTGATGGCCAAGCTCTTAAAAGAGGCAGGTTTGCCTGACGGTGTATTTAACGTTGTTCAGGGCGACAAAGAGGCTGTTGATGCTTTAATTGAAAACCCTGATGTCAAAGCAGTCAGCTTTGTAGGCTCAACCCCAATTGCTAACTACATTTATGAGCGTTGCGCACACTTTGGCAAGCGTTCACAGGCATTGGGTGGCGCTAAGAACCATATGGTTGTCATGCCCGATGCAGATATCGATAAAACGATTGATGCTTTGATTGGTGCAGCCTACGGCTCTGCTGGCGAGCGTTGCATGGCAATTTCTGTAGCCGTTTTAGTTGGCGATGTTGCAGAGAAAATCATGCCAAAGCTGATTGAGCGCACCAAGACCTTAAAGGTCAAGAACGGCATGGAACTCGATGCTGAAATGGGCCCAATCGTAACTAAAGCCGCCTTAGAGCGCATCACTGGCTATATTGAAAGCGGCGTAGCTTCAGGCGCCAAGTTACTCGTAGATGGTCGCGGATTAAAAGTGCCGGGTCATGAGAATGGCTTCTTTATTGGCGGCACCCTGTTTGATAACGTCACTCCAGAAATGAAGATCTACCTAGAAGAAATCTTTGGCCCAGTCTTATCTTGCGTACGAGTAGCAAACTTCACTGAAGCATTAAATTTAGTGAACGCATGCGAGTACGGCAATGGTGTTGCTTGCTTCACAAGCGACGGCAATATTGCCCGTGAATTTGCCCGTCGCGTTCAGGTTGGCATGGTTGGTATCAACGTACCTATTCCAGTTCCAATGGCTTGGCATGGTTTTGGCGGTTGGAAGAAGTCCCTCTTCGGTGATATGCATGCCTACGGCAAAGAAGGTGTTCGCTTCTATACCAAGCAAAAGAGTGTGATGCAGCGCTGGCCCGAGAGTATCGCTAAAGGCGCAGAGTTTGTCATGCCAACTTCGAAGTAATTAATACTGCGATCGGTATCTATCAGTAACAATAGCGGCCTCTGGGTCGCTATTTTTTTATCACGACCCTATGGCCTAGAGATTAAGTAGGAATAAAGTAGCGCCGCTCAATCGCGCGAGCAAATAAGACAATCACCGATACCAAGGCTAGGTAAACCAAGGCAGCCAAGAGGTAGGCTTTGAAGAATTGAAAGTTTGTTGCGGCTAATTCTTGTATGCGCGCAAAGAATTCGGTGTACTGAATCAAGAATGCAACCGAACTATCTTTTAGATTCGCAATCACTTGATTAGTGAGGGCTGGAATAGAAAAGCGAATGACCTGCGGCAAAGTAATGAACTTAAAAATTTGCAGAGGGCTAAAGCCCTGTGCACTTGCTGCCTCAAGTTGAGTCTTGTCTAAACCATTAAAGGCAGTCTTTAAATACGCTGCATTGTAGGCAGCCACATTGAAGGTAAAACCAATAAAAGCCACTGTAAATGGAGAAAGTCGAACACCCCATTGCGGTAAGCCGTAATACATTAAGAACAGCAAAACGATTAAGGGCATTCCGATAAAGAAGGAGATATAAGAATTGATGGCGCTACGAACATACTGATTCTTGCTGAGGGTGAGATAAAACACCACAATGCCCAAAAGCAAACCTGAAACACTAATCAAGCCGGCTAATTGCAAAGTCTTCACCAGCCCAGTCAGAATTAAGGGCATCTGCTCCGTGAGATCACGGATAAAGGATGGCCATCCTCCCATCAACGCTGTTCCTCTGCACCAAAAAAGGCTTTGATTTCTGGATCAGCGTGCTTGCTCAAAGTATCAATCCGATCATCAGCACGAATAACACCACGGTCTAAGAACATCACTGTATCCGCTATATTGCGCGCTAAGTTGAGGTCATGTGTAACGCAAATCATAGTGATGCCCTCGCCATGCAAGCGATTAATCAGATCGGCGACATCTCTAGACATCACAGGATCCAATGCAGAAGTAGGCTCATCAAGGACTAAGACTGCCGGATCCATAGCAAGCGCCCTTGCAATGGCGACTCGCTGCTTCTGTCCACCAGAAAGCTGCGAGGGGTATTTGTCTTGATGTGGCGTCATCTCAAAATGAGATAACTCAAATAAAGCCTTTTCTTTTGCCTCTACTTTGCCCATGCCATGCAGCTTGCGCAGACCCAATGAGACATTATCTAAAACGGTCAAATGACTATACAGAGCGAACTGCTGAAATACGAAACCAATTTGCTTGCGCAACTCTCGCACATCAACATCTGGCCCTAATACCTCGTTTCCCCTAAATACGATCGATCCTGAAGTGGGTTCAACCAAGCGATTGAGGCAGCGCAATAAAGTAGACTTACCAGAACCAGAGGCGCCCATCAAAACGCGGACCTCCCCCTCATTGAGATCAAGATTGATCTTGGACAGGACTGTTTGTCCGCCAAACTCCTTAACCAAATCCCGCACTTGAATTAACGCCACAAAATTACCCCTTTGAATAATGTCATCTTGGTAGTCATGCTGGACTCATCCCCGGAATTTGATAGCGTTTAGCCAGCAACTGAACGCCGAGCAAGCAAATTCTATAAATCACAAAATAGAGGATGCCCACCGCTAGATAGACTTCAATACCCCGCAGCGTTGTCGAGGTCAATGTCATAGCTTGCTTGGTAATCTCCGGGATCCCAACGGTGTAAGCAAATGGCGAATACTTTAAAACTGAAGTGAACTCATTGACCATGCCTGGAATCGAGAATCGCAACATCTGCGGTATCTCGATAAATCTGAGGACCTGAATACGCGTCATCCCCATTGCCTGCGCTGCAGTTACTTCGGCGGGATCGACTGAGTTATATGCACCCCGAAATACCTCAGCCAAATAGGCAGATGCCACTAGACCCAAACTCAGCGCCATAGCCATCAAGGGTGGGACTTTAAAACCAATCCCCGGCAAGCCAAAGTACACCATAAATAGTAAAACCAAAACTGGCACACCCCTAAATACATAGGTATAACTGTCAATCAGCGGAATGAGCCAAGGAATATCCATACGACGCAAGCTTGCTAGAAATAAGCCCACTACTAAACCGGTTGCAGAGCAAACGAGTGTTACAAGTACCGTATAAGAAATGCCCTGAGCTAACTGGGTAAGAATATCCAGAAAAGTCACAGGGCAGGCTTTCGACTACTAGTTAAGGCTTTGATCAGCAGCGTTTATTTCATCCACTTATCTAGAATGGCTTTAATTTTTCTGGGCCAAGTTCATTGAGGTATTTATCAAAGTCATCACGCAATTTAGAGCCTTTAGCAAAAGCAAAGCCCAACTTATCAAAGCCTGTAAACACATAGCTACTCTGAATTGGTAGCTTCAGCTTGTTCTCATAATTAAGAAATACGGGCTCTTCAATAAAAGCCAGATCAAGATTGCCATTTTGCAAATCGGTAATCACCTCAGCATATGATGGATACAGTTTGACCTTACTCAGGGAATAGTAGCCTTTTGGCTCCAACTCATTCTTAATCAGATCATCGTAAGCCATGCCGCGCGGATAGCCGATGGAGTATTTCTTAAGCTGATTCAAATCCGTGATTTGGATATTTTTATTCTTCATGCTGACTAGATGCCAAGCATTGTCATAGTAAGGCTGGGAAAAATCCATTACCTCTTTACGCTTGTCTGTAATAGAAATGCCAGAGAAGGCAACATCTGCTTGGCCGCTAGAAACAGCGCCCAACATTCCAGCCCAATCATAAGGAGTCACCTTCAAAGTGCAGCCTCGAGACTGACAGTAGCCCTGGAAAATATCCATGTCTGCACCAATGATCTGCCCTTTGTCATCAAACAGCATTGGGGGAGATGCGGGGGAAACGGCAACTTTAATTTCTTTGGAATCAGAGGACTTGGAGCAAGCCACAACAGTGAGCGCTAAAACAGCGGCAAACAGTGCCAGAAAAAAGCGTTTCATAAATACATCTCCTATCCTGATCAATGGTTACACCCAGACTTTGGGTGCACACTAAGTATAGGGGAATTAGGGCTGGACTGGCTACTGCAGCGTGTTTTTAAAGGCAGGCAACATGGGCATCGCCATGACCTCAATTCCTTCATCACGTAAAGCCTCAGCCTCATCTAGAGTAGTTTGACCACGAATACTCCGCTCAGGAGATTCCTTATAGTGAATTTTGCGAGCCTCTTCTGCAAATGCGCTACCCACATCCTCAGAACGCCCCATTAACTCACGCATACCCTTTAAAAAGGCTGCCTGTACCTGTGCCTCTAATTGAGAATGATCGCTACCAGTCAGGGCCACAACATCGCCACTAATTGTGCTGGCAACACCGCTAGCATCTACTGATCCAGGGCTGGTAACAGTCAATTCAGTTGAAGCGGGCATTTCCTTGCTGGAGCCAGATTTAGCAATATGTGGGGCAGATGGCATCCGGGTAATCTCGGTGCTATCGCAAATAGGGCAAGCAAGCATTCCCTTGTCTTGCTGGGCAAGACAATCCTCCTCAGAGGCAAACCATCCCTCAAAGCGATGATCCATTGGGCAAGCGAGGTTATAAACTTTCATAAGACCTATATAGGGACAAAATTGCTAAATTCAATATCTCTATTTTAATAGGATTACGAAATTACCCTGGAATAGGCGTGGGGCTCACTAGGCCACGACGATAACGGTCTAGCCAGTAAGTTGCAATCGTTGTCTTTACATCTGTAATTTCACCCTGCTCTACCCAATCTAATATTTGCTCTAAAGGGGCGGCAAATACGTCTAAAAACTCTTCATCATCGAGACGGCTTTTCCCAGAGATCAGACCTTCAGCGAGATAGATATCAATAAATTCTGTCGAATAGGAAATCACTGGGTGGATGCGACGGATAAAACTCCATTTGCTAGCGGAATAACCTGTCTCCTCTTCTAATTCTCGCTGAGCACACAACAATCGATCTTCCCCAATCTCCAACTTGCCTGCAGGAATTTCAATGCAAGCTTTTGCGATTGGGTAGCGATATTGACGCTCCATCAGCACCCTACCATCATCTAAGATAGCCAAAATTGCAACTGCACCAGGGTGCGTCAGGTATTCACGCACTGCTTGATTGCCATCAGGCAAGCTGACTTGGTCGCGCTTCATATTCAAGAAGATACCGCCATAAATATCCTCGCCAGATAAGCGCTCTTCTCTCAAATGGGCATCGCCAATTGGTAAATCTTTAAAGGATTTTTCACTCATAGCACGTCTTTCATCAATTGAATATCCATCATACAAAAACCAGATGACAGAAAAGAGAAAGGCCCCTATTCGGAGCCTTCATCAAAATCAGTTTAAATGGCCTGCTTATGAACCCAATAGAGTACGGCGCATTGCATCCAGGCAAACAGCCATCAGTCCCGCTGGGAAGATACCAAGAGCTAAAACGAATATCGCATTCAAACTCAAAATTCCACGAGCAAAGCCAGACCCAGAAATCTCTTCAGCATGCTCCTCTTTTGGCTCATCGAAGTACATTACCTTCACCACTCTGAGGTAATAGAACGCACCAATCAATGAAGCAATCACGGCGATGATAGCCAAGAAGGTATGTCCACCGTCCACTAATGCCTCGAGTACGCCCAACTTGGCAGCAAAACCTACTGTCGGCGGAATACCGGCTAAAGAGAACATCATTACTAGGCCAATAAAGGCAAACCATGGATGGCGTTTATTCAAACCCTTGAGATCATCAATAGTTTCGCAATCATGCCCTTTGCGCGATAACATCATTAAGAGGCCGAAGCTGCCTAATGTAGTTAATACATAAGTGATCGCGTAGAACATGGATGCGCCAAAAGCATGGTCATCAAATACCGATAACATACCAAGCAATACAAAACCCATCTGAGCAATAGCTGAATAGGCCAGCATGCGCTTCATATTGGTTTGTGCAATAGCGGTGATATTACCCACCACCAAAGATAGAACCGCCAACAAGACAAGCATTGGCTGCCAATCACCCATCAACGGTAATAAAGTATTCACCAGTAGACGGAATAGCAAAGCAAAGGCAGCAATCTTTGGAGCCGCAGCAATCATCAAAGTAACCGCTGTTGGAGCACCCTGGTACACATCGGGCACCCACATGTGGAATGGCACTACGCCTAACTTAAAAGCCAAACCAGAAACAATAAATACCAAACCAAAAGCCATCACCAAATGATTAACACGTGGATCAGCAACGGTTCTGAAGATTTCAATTAAATCAAGTGAACCGGTTACGCCATAAAGCATAGACATACCGTAGAGCAAGAAACCAGATGCCAATGCACCAAGAATAAAATACTTAATAGCTGCTTCTACACTCTTCTCACTGCTATGACGCATAGCTACCAAGGCATAAGTAGGCAGAGCCATTAACTCAAGACCCAAATAAAGAGTCAATAGATTGGCGCCAGAGATTAGGATGCACTGCCCTAACAAAGCCAATAGAGCCAAAACAATGAAGTCAGGACGGAAGAGTGCGCGATCGCTGAGATATTGCTTTGAATACACCAAGCTCACTAACACGGCACCACATGAGCATGCCTTGAGAAGATTTGATATCGGATCGGACTGAAACAGGCCATTCATAGCAACGACCGAAACATCTCCAATCCTACCTAAAAATGCAAAGATCAAATACACCAGCAAAATGATCGAGAAGAAGTAAACAAAGCCAACGCCACGTGGTGTGTGGAAGATATCTTGCTCTACTCCAGGGGTGACTGGCTGACGCTCAGGTACATAAACACTCGCCACCAACAAAAGACAGGCGACTACAAGTAAAACGAGTTCCGGCAGGACGGCGTATAGGTCGAATGCTTGCATTAGCTTTTACTCAGAGTTTGCTGACAGCAACATGCTGCAGCAGATTAATCACGGACGGATGAATAATGTCGGTAAATGGCTTTGGATAAACACCCATTCCGATTACACAAATGGACAGTACTGTCATCATGAAATACTCGCGCGCATTGAGATCTTTCAATTCCTCAACATGCTTGTTGGTGATTGCACCAAAGAAAACGCGCTTGACCATCCACAAGGAATAAGCAGCGCCCAGAATCAAGGCGGTTGCAGCCAAGATACCAATTACAAAGTCGTAATCTACGGCAGCCAAAATCACCATAAACTCCCCCACGAAACCAGAGGTAGCTGGCAAGCCGCAGTTTGCCATTGCCATTAAGACTGCAAATGCAGTGAATGCAGGCATACGGTGAACCACACCACCGTAATCTGCAATTTGGCGGGTATGCATACGGTCATACAACACACCAATTGAGAGGAACATGGCACCAGCAACAAAGCCATGAGAAATCATCTGCACAATACCGCCCTCAATACCCAGCGGACTAAAGAGGAAGAAGCCGAGGGTCACAAAGCCCATGTGCGCTACTGAAGAATAGGCAACCAACTTCTTCATATCTTTTTGAACCAAGGCAACTGCACCAACATAAATTACAGCCACCAAAGATAAGAAGATCACAAATGGGCCAAGATACTGACTGGCATCAGGGGCAATTGGCAATGAGAAGCGTAGGAAGCCATAAGCACCCAGCTTCAACATAATTGCCGCCAATACTACGGAACCACCTGTTGGCGCCTCAACGTGTACATCTGGCAACCAAGTATGCAAAGGCCACATTGGCACCTTCACAGCAAATGCCATGAAGAAGGCGAAGAACAAGAGAATTTGCTCAACGATATCGAGGCGAGCATTGTGCCAAACCAAGATTTCAAAGGTATTTGTCACGTTGTACAAATAGAGCATGGCAATCAAAGTGAGTAGTGAGCCAAGCAAGGTGTAAAGGAAGAACTTAAATGCAGCGTAGATGCGGTTATGACCACCCCACACACCGATGATGATGTACATCGGAATTAAAGTTGCCTCAAAGAATACATAGAACAACAGAGCATCTAAAGCAGCGAAAACGCCAATCATTAATCCAGAAAGGATTAAGAAAGAAGCCATGTACTGAGACACCTTCTTATCAATCACTTCCCAGGCAGCTATCACCACAAAAATATTGATGAATGCAGTTAAAACGATAAACCAAACGGAGATACCGTCAATACCGAGGTGATAGTTAATATCGTAGCGAGGAATCCAGCTCATCTTTTCAACAAATTGCATGCCAGGATTGGCAATATCAAAATGAATGATGAGCGGGAGAGTTGCAATAAAGCCCAATACGGAACCAAAGAGTGCCAACCAGCGAACGCCGGCCGTCGGTCTCTCTGAACCGTAGAACAAAATAATGATGCCGAAAAAAATCGGGATCCAGATGGCGAAAGAAAGAATCATGATGGCTACTTAAGTAACAAAGGCCTAGCGAACAAAAGGCAGGTAAGCGTACAAAACCCAAGCTAACAATACCGCTAAGCCTGCAATCATTGCGAAAGCATAGTGATAGAGATAACCGGATTGCAAATGGCGGATCACTGCAGAAAAGCGCCCTACTGCATGCGCGCTACCGTTAACCAAGAAGCCGTCAATAGCCTGTTGATCACCACGATGCCATAAGATACCGCCGATCCACAGCAGGCCTTTAGAAAACACCGCTTGGTTTAAATCATCGAGATAGTATTTGTTATCCAAGAGTTTCTTGATAGGGGCAAATGCTTGTGCAACAACGCCAGGCAACTTTGGTGCCCAGAGGTAACCAATCGCAGCAGTTAATACACCTAGTACCACTAGGAGCAATACTGGTGATGTCAATGAATGCATTGCCATAGCAATCGGACCATGGAACTCTTCAGCAAGCTCTTTCATGGCTGGATGTTTGCCAATATCGACAAAGATTGAATCGCCAAAATAAGTGCCAAACAGTAAGGGCGTAATCGTGAAGTAACCAATGATCACTGAAGGAATCGCCAACAAGATCAAAGGCAAGGTCACAACAAATGGTGACTCATGAGGTTTTTCACCGGGAGCTAAACCATGATGCGCATGATCGTCACCCTGCTCTGCATGATCATGATGGTGATCATGTGAATGTGCATCAGCATGTCCCCAGCGGGCTTTACCGTGGAATACATAGAAGTACAGGCGGAAGGAATATAGGGCTGTTACAAAAACACTGGCCATCACTGCGAAGTAAGCAAAGCCAGAGCCAGGGATGTGGCTAGCAGCTACCGCCTCGATGATGGAGTCTTTGGAATAGAAGCCAGAGAAGAATGGGGTACCGATCAATGCTAGGTTACCTAGTAACATCATTAAGCAAGTAATTGGCATGTACTTCCAGAGTCCGCCCATCTTGCGCATATCTTGTTCATGGTGCATACCCAAAATCACGCTACCCGCAGCGAGGAACAAGAGCGCCTTAAAGAATGCGTGCGTCATCAAATGGAATATGGCGATTGGGTAAGCAGATACGCCCAAGGCTACAGTCATATAGCCTAATTGGGAGAGCGTTGAATAAGCAACTACCCGCTTAATATCAGTTTGAACGATGCCCAAGAAGCCCATGAAGAGCGCGGTGATCGAACCAATTACCAAGATGAAACTCAATGCAGCATCAGACAACTCAAATAGAGGTGACATACGGGACACCATAAAGATGCCGGCTGTCACCATCGTTGCAGCATGAATCAATGCAGAAATTGGTGTTGGGCCTTCCATAGAGTCTGGCAACCAAACATGCAATGGGAACTGAGCTGATTTACCCATTGCGCCAATAAAGAGGCAGATACATGCTACGGTGACTAAATTCCAGCTAGTACCTGGTAGCGTTTGGGCAGCCAGTGCTGTGTTCTGAGCAAAGATCACATCGTATTGCATAGAGCCAGTGCTAGCCAATAGCAATCCAATGCCGAGGATGAAGCCGAAGTCACCAACACGATTAACCAAGAAGGCCTTCATATTGGCAAATACAGCAGATTGACGCTCGTAGTAGAAGCCAATCAGCAAATAAGAAACTACACCCACTGCTTCCCAACCGAAGAAGAGTTGCAAGAGGTTATTACTCATCACCAACATCAACATGGCGAAGGTGAAGAGGGAGATATAGGAGAAGAAGCGGTTATAGCCCTCTTCGCCCTTCATATAACCAATGGTGTAAATGTGAACCATCAAAGATACAAATGTCACCACACACATCATGGTCGCTGTCAGTGGGTCAATTAAAAAGCCGATATCAAGATTGAGCTCGCCTAATTGCATCCAGCGATAGACGGTACCGTTGAAATAAAAGCCATCCATTACTTGCACCAAGACAAAGCAAGACAGGACGAAAGCGATCATCACACCGAGAATGGTGACAAACTGGCAAGCGCCATTTCCAATGCGATTACCGCCTAATTTAGTACCAAAAAATCCTGCAATAGCTGAGCCAAATAATGGCGCCAGTGGAATTGCGCAGAGAACAGGAAGAGTTAAGGTCAATTGCATGACTAGCCTTTTAAGTGGTCAAGGTTATCTGCATCGATGGTGTCTACCTTACGGAAGAGCACAACAAGGATCGCCAAACCAATTGCTGCCTCAGCAGCAGCCACAGTCAAAATAAAGAATACGAATACCTGACCAGCCATGTCACCCAAATAATGAGAGAAGGCTACAAAGTTCATGTTCACCGAAAGAAGCATTAATTCAATTGCCATTAAAAGCACAATGACATTCTTACGATTCAAGAAGATACCAATCACGCTAGTCGCAAATAGGATTGCGCCAAGCACTAAATAGTGAGCTAAGGTAATAGTCATTTCTTCTCTCCGCGAGCATCTTGCTTAGCGGCCATATCAGAATCCATCTTGACGATGCGCATGCGATCAGCAGAATTCACATTCACTTGCTCATGAATATTTTGGGACTTGGAATCTTTACGATTACGCAGGGTCAGAGCAACAGCGGCAATGATGGCCACTAAAAGAATGACGCCAGCAACTTCGAAAGCGTACACATAATCAACGAAAATCAACATACCCAAAGCTTGGGTATTGCCTATAGCCATCTCTTCAAGCATCGGCTGCACTGGAGCGCTTGTACCGATAAAGCTGCGAATCAATACGATGGACAACTCTAAGACGATGACCGCACCCATCAAGAAAGCAACAGGCAGGAATTTCTTAAAATCACGACGTAAATGCTCGAGATCAAGGTCGAGCATCATGACCACAAACAAGAAGAGCACCATCACAGCGCCAACGTAAACAAGAATCAGAGCCAAGCTCAAGAACTCTGCCTTCAGAAGCATCCAAAGACCAGAAGCGCAGAAGAATGCCAAAACCAAAAACAGTGCAGCATGCACTGGGTTACGAGCAGTAATCACGCGCAATGCTGAAATCACCAAGAGCCCAGCAAAGGCATAAAAGAAGACTGCAAAGAGTGTGGAAGTATCGAATGTCATATGTCGTTTTGCTTTATTCGATTAACGATAAGGCGCATCAGCTGCGCGGTTAGCGGAAATATCTTTTTCATACTTATCGCCTACAGCTAAAAGCATTTCTTTGGTGAAGTACAAATCTCCACGCTTATCTCCGAAATACTCAAAAATATTCGTTTCAACAATAGCGTCTACTGGGCAAGCTTCTTCGCAAAAGCCACAGAAAATACACTTAGTTAAATCAATGTCATATCGGCTGGTGCGACGAGTACCATCATCACGTTCAGCAGTTTCAATCGTAATGGCATAGGCAGGACATACTGCCTCACACAATTTGCAACCAATACAACGCTCTTCCCCGTTTTCATAACGGCGCAAAGCATGCAAACCGCGGAAGCGAACAGACTGTGGAGTCTTCTCTTCTGGATATTGAACAGTGATTTTTGGCTTAAAGAGATAGCGACCGGTAATCGACATACCAGTCAAAATATCTTTGAGCATCAAGCTATCGAGGAATTGGGAAATTTTCTTAAACATGATTGATCAACTTATTTCCAAATATTCCATGGAGATACAACCCATGCGCCAACGACAACCACCCAGAATACGCAGATGGGAATAAAGATCTTCCAACCCAAACGCATGATTTGGTCATAGCGATAGCGTGGCAATGTGGCACGCAACCAAATGACGCAAGACAAGAGGAAGAAGGTTTTAGCAAATAGCCAGAAGAAACCTGGGATACCACGCAGGATTGGCAAATCAACAATTGGTAACCAGCCGCCCAAGAACATCGTTGCAGATAATGCAGCAATTAAGATCATGTTGGCATATTCAGCCAAGAAGAACATTGCAAAAGCCATACCGGAGTACTCGACCATATGGCCAGCAACAATCTCAGACTCACCCTCAACCACGTCAAATGGATGGCGATTGGTTTCAGCTACACCAGAGATAAAGTAAATCACGAACATTGGGAGCAATGGCAACCAGTTCCAAGAAAGGAAGTTCAATCCCATACCAGCAAAGTAACCCTGCTCTTGGGAAGCAACGATGTTACTCAGATTCAAAGAACCTGAAGTCAGCAATACGGTGACCAACGCAAAACCCATCGCAATTTCGTAAGAAATCATTTGTGCTGATGCACGCATTGCGCCAAGGAAAGGATATTTGGAGTTAGATGACCAACCCGCCAAAATCACGCCATAAACACCAATGGATGAGATTGCCATGACGTACAGCAAACCTGCATTGACGTCTGCCAAGACCATTTTGGCCTGGAAGGGAATTACCGCCCAAGCAGCAAAAGCCGGCATGATCACCATTACCGGTGCAATGAAATACAAAACCTTGCTAGACCGAGTAGGAGAAATAATCTCCTTCATGAGCAACTTCAAAGCGTCAGCAATAGGTTGTAGCAAACCTAATGGACCAACACGGTTTGGTCCTAGTCGGATATGCATCCAGCCGATTAACTTACGCTCCCAAAGAGTCATGTATGCAACGGCGCCAAACATCGGCAACACGATGATCACGATACGTACCAAAGCCCAAACGAGTGGCCATAGTGAGCCAAAGATGGCCTCACCTTGGGTGGTAACGAGGTTCAAGAAATTATCCATCTCGTCCCTTATGCCTTACTAACAGTTACTGGACCAAACATCGATCCCAATTTAGCGCTAGCCATCGTGCCCGCAGAAATTCTGACAGCGCCTTGAGCTAAATTCGCTTCCAATGTGGCCGGCAAATCTACGGACTGATCATCTTGAGTCACTCGCACAGCATCGCCCTCTTTCAAGCCCAACTCATTAAAGAGCGCTTGACCCAATCCAATCTGATTTCCACGCTTAGCATCACGCGTTAACTGCAATGCTGACGAACGGCGGACAATTTGGTCGCCGGCGTAAATACCAACATCAGATAAGCGTTCTAAACCTGCTGCTACAGCTGCGTTTCCATTAGTCAATCCACTTGCAGTGGATTGATTTGATAACTTGGTGTAATAGTTTTCACCAAGCGCTTCACCCAAGACCTCTTCAGGCATGTTGTACAGGAAGCCATCTAAATTCAATAAGCCGCCTAGAACACGTAACACTTTCCATGCTGGACGAGAATCACCCAACGGTTTTACCGCTGGTTGAATCGTTTGTGCACGGCCTTCTGAATTAACAAAAGTAGAAACCGTCTCTGTGAATGTAGAGATCGGCAGAATGACATCGGCTACCTCAAGGAGGTCAGCACTCTTATATGCACTCAAGGCAATCACTGTACTGGCTTTAGCCAAAGCAGCACGCGCTTGCGTAGGATTAGGCAAGTCAGCGTCTGGCTCGATATTCATCAAGATGACAGCACGACGATCACCAGAAAGTACTGATTCAACACCAACACCGTTGGCATTAACCAAGCTAGCACCAACAGCATTACCGCCAACAGGTAAGAAGCCTAAAGTAGCGCCAGTTTGCTCAGCAATGAATTGCGCCAAGACATGTAAGTCAGATGCTTGTGGATGCGCAATTGCAGCGGAGCCTAGCAATACTGAAGAAGACGTACCAGACAGCAAGCTATCCGCAATTTTTTGTGCAGTAGCAGAAACTGTTAAGTTAGGCGTGCCTGCTGGAGCAGTTGCAGATTTTGCTTTAGCCACAGCCAAGGCAACTTCACTTAATGTATTGAGCCATGCGCTTGGAGTTGCAGCAATACCAGTATTAGAAATTAACCAGTCATCACCACCCGCATCAATACGTGAGACTTGCAAGCCACGCTTTGTGCCGGCACGTAAACGGGCGGCAATCAATGGCTGCTCTTTACGCAAGAAGCTACCAATTAACAACACGCGATCGAGCTCACTTAATTTGCTAATCGGCATACCCAACCATGGGGCTGAA
Source organism: Polynucleobacter sp. AM-7D1 (assembly GCF_018688455.1). Classification (NCBI taxonomy): domain Bacteria; kingdom Pseudomonadati; phylum Pseudomonadota; class Betaproteobacteria; order Burkholderiales; family Burkholderiaceae; genus Polynucleobacter; species Polynucleobacter sp. AM-7D1. Next base: position 739,990 of record NZ_CP061319.1, on the reverse strand, counting down.
GCTGCGCCTTTGACGTCAGCTTGACGTAAACGAGTCTCAACTTGATTCGAACCCAAACCGCGAATCATTTTTTGAAGCAAGAACAACTCTTCGGTGCTAGAGATTGGGTGCGCTAATGCAGCAACTGCTTGAGAACCGCTCTCAGAAGAGATAGTTTTTAGTGAATGGGCAACGTAGTCCAGGGCGGATTGCCAATCGGTCTCTAACCACTGACCGCCCTGCTTCACCATTGGGGTAGTTACACGATCAGCGCTGTTCAAGCCTTCGTAGGCGAAGCGATCACGGTCACTAATCCAGCATTCATTAATTGCATCATTCTCTAAAGCAACAACGCGCATTACTTTATTAGCTTTTGTTTGAATAGTCGTATTAGCACCCAGACTGTCATGAGGGCTAACTGAACGCTTACGGCCTAATTCCCAAGTACGCGCAGCATAGCGGAAAGGCTTGCTGGTTAATGCACCTACTGGGCACAAATCAATCATGTTTCCAGAAAGTTCAGAATCAATAGTCTGACCTGCAAAAGTCGTGATTTCAGAATGCTCACCGCGATTGACCATGCCCAATTCCATGACGCCGGCAACTTCTTGGCCAAAACGTACGCAACGGGTGCAATGAATACAGCGGGTCATCTCTTGCATGGAAATAAGAGGACCAACATTCTTATGGAATACAACACGCTTTTCTTCTTCGTAGCGTGAATTGGATTTACCGTAACCCACCGCTAAATCTTGTAACTGGCACTCACCACCTTGATCGCAAATTGGGCAATCCAATGGATGGTTAATTAAAAGGAACTCCATCACTGAACGTTGAGCTTCAACTGCTTTAGCAGAATGCGTAAACACCTTCATGCCCTGCGTTACTGGTGTTGCGCAAGCTGGTAATGGCTTTGGCGCCTTCTCTACTTCTACCAAACACATACGGCAGTTAGCAGCGATAGATAATTTCTTGTGATAGCAGAAGTGAGGAATGTAAGCGCCGAGCTTGTTCGCGGCATGCATCACCATCGAACCTTGCGGAACTTCTACTGCCTTACCATCTAATTCGATTTCAACCATGCTCACTTTAAGATGTCCCGTGCTCAATGTCTTATAAAGGTTTTGCAGAATCTAAGCAGCGCTTATGTTCTACGTGATACGCAAATTCATCCATGTAATGCTTCAACATGCCACGAACGGGCATAGCAGCCGCATCACCCAAAGCACAAATCGTGCGACCCTGAATGTTTGCTGCTACATCGTTTAATAAATCCAAATCTTCTGGACGACCTTCGCCATGCTCAATGCGGTGAACGATGCGCCACAACCAACCAGTACCCTCGCGACATGGAGTGCACTGACCGCAAGATTCTTCATGATAGAAATAAGACAAGCGCTCTAAGGCACGAACCATACAGCGGGTTTCATTCATGACGATGACCGCGCCAGACCCCAACATAGAGCCTGCTTTGGCAATGCTGTCGTAGTCCATTGTGAGAGTCATCATCTCGGCACCCGGAATTACTGGGGAAGAAGATCCACCAGGAATAACTGCCTTCAATGGAATACCATCGCGCATACCACCAGCAAGCTTCAATAATTCAGCAAATGGAGTCCCCAGTGGGATCTCGTAATTGCCTGGATAAGTCACATCGCCAGAGATAGAGAAAATCTTTGTACCGCCGTTATTGGGCTTACCTAAGTCCAAATAAGCCTGGCCACCAATTGCCATAATGAATGGCACGGCAGCAAAAGTTTCGGTGTTATTAATTGTGGTTGGCTTGCCGTACAAACCAAAGCTTGCAGGAAATGGAGGCTTAAAGCGTGGCTGACCCTTCTTACCTTCAAGCGACTCTAAAAGCGCAGTCTCTTCACCACAGATGTATGCACCCCAACCTGGAGCAGCATGCAATTGGAAGTTGAAATCACTTCCCATGATTTTATCGCCGAGATATCCAGCAGCACGGGCCTCTTCAAGCGCCTCTTCGAAGCGCTCATAGACTGCAAAAATTTCACCGTGGATATAGTTGTAACCCACAGAGATACCCATAGTGTAGGCGCCGATAATCATGCCCTCAATCAAGGCATGCGGGTTGTAACGCATGATGTCGCGGTCTTTAAAAGTACCAGGCTCACCTTCGTCACTATTACAAACTAAATATTTTTGACCGGGAAATTGACGGGGCATGAAGCTCCATTTCAATCCCGTTGGGAAGCCTGCGCCTCCACGACCACGTAAAGATGATGCCTTTAGTTCAGCAATAATTGCATCAGGTGCGATTTTGTCATTGATGATACGACGCAACTGTTGATAACCACCACGGCTTTCGTAATCTTTTAAACGCCAATTCTCACCATTCAATCCAGCGAGAATCAAAGGCTTAATGTGTCTGTCGTGCAAGCTGGTCATGCTGCTTTCCCTTCCGCACGGAGTTCTTTCAAGAGAGTATCAATCTTTTCTTTACTCATGAAACTACACATGCGCTTGTCATTGACGAGCATTACAGGAGAGTCTCCACAAGCGCCCATGCACTCACCCTCTTTCAAGGTAAATGTGCCACAAGGGGTTGTCTCGTTATAGCCGATGCCTAATGTTTCTTTTAAATACGTTGCAGCAGTTTCACCATGAGTTAACTGGCAAGGTAGATTTGTGCAAATTACTAATTTGTACTTACCAATCGGTTTGGTGTTGTACATATTGTAGAAAGTAGCCACTTCATCAACTGCAATCGTTGGCATTTCTAAAATTTGAGCAACTGTAGCAATCACCTCTGGTGACACCCAACCTACTTCAGTTTGGGCAGCAATCAATGAGGCCATCACTGCAGATTGTTTTTGGTCTGGAGGATATTTCGCGACATTGCGCGCAATATCTGCGAGCGTTTTGTCTGAAAGTTGAAGGGTTGTTGTCATGAATTCATCCTTGGCGCGCTGTATTAGCGGTCAATCTCCCCGAACACAATATCTTGGGTACCAATAATGGTTACAGCATCAGCCAACATGTGGCCACGTGACATCTCATCCATTGCAGATAAATGTACGAATCCTGGTGCACGAATTTTCATGCGGTATGGCTTATTAGCACCATCAGAAATCAAATAGATACCAAACTCACCTTTTGGATGCTCAACCGCAGAGTAAGCCTCGCCATCAGGAACGTGCATACCTTCAGTAAAGAGTTTGAAATGGTGAATCAGCTCTTCCATATTGGTCTTCATATCTACACGCTTTGGTGGAGATACTTTATGGTTGTCACTCATGACGGGGCCATCGTTTGCCTTGAGCCAAGCTACACATTGCTTGATGATGCGATTCGATTGACGCATTTCTTCCATGCGAACTAAATAGCGATCATAAGAGTCACCATTCACACCAACAGGAATATCAAAGTCGAGTTTGTCGTAAGTTTCGTAAGGTTGTTTTTTACGTAAGTCCCACTCAATACCAGAGCCACGCAACATTGGACCTGTGAAGCCGAGCTGCAAAGCGCGCTCAGGAGTTACAACGCCAATACCAACTAAACGCTGCTTCCAAATACGATTATCAGTAAGGAGATTGCAATACTCATCTACATTGGCATCAAAGCGGCCGGAGAAGTCTTCAATGAAATCGAGTAGTGAACCACTACGACTTTCATTTAAACGCTTGATTGCAGAAGTGCTACGAATCTTAGACTTAGAGTACTGCGCCATTTGCGTTGGCAAGTCACGATAGACTCCGCCTGGACGGTAGTAAGCAGCATGCATACGAGCACCAGAAACGGCTTCGTACATATCAAAAATATCTTCACGGTCACGGAAGGCATACAAGAACACGGCCATCGCGCCAACGTCTAAACCATGACAACCAATCCACAAGAGGTGATTGAGTAAGCGAGTTAACTCGTCATACATCACGCGGATGTATTGAGCACGCAATGGAACATCTACCTGAAGCAACTTTTCAATCGCCATCACATAAGCATGTTCGTTAGCCATCATCGAGACATAGTCCAAACGATCCATATAAGGAACGTTCTGAATCCAAGTACGTGTCTCAGCTAATTTTTCTGTAGCGCGATGCAATAAACCAATGTGCGGATCAGCGCGTTGAATCACCTCACCATCAAGCTCCAGCACTAAACGCAATACGCCGTGAGCAGCAGGATGCTGAGGACCAAAATTGAGGGTGTAGTTCTTAATTTGTGCCATGACTTAAACCGGACCTCCGTACTGCTCTTCACGCACGATACGCGGTGTAATTTCACGCGCTTCTATCGTGACTGGCTGATACACCACACGCTTCAACTCTGGGTCATAGCGCATTTCTACGTTCCCAGAGATTGGGAAATCTTTTCTAAATGGGTGGCCGATGAAGCCATAATCGGTCAAGATACGACGCAAGTCTTCATGGCCGTCAAACAAGATGCCGTAGAGGTCAAACGCTTCACGTTCAAACCAGTTAGCCGCAGACCAAACAGGAGTTAATGAAGCAACAATCGGATAAGCATCTTCTGGAGCAAATACACGTACGCGTAAACGCCAGTTATGAGCAATAGACAACAGGTGAGTAACAACGCCAAAGCGCTGACCGCCCCACTGCCCTTCACGGTAATCTTGATAATCTACACCGCACAAATCAATCAATTGCTCAAAAGCCAAGGAAGGATCATCGCGTAACAACATGGCAGATTCAAAATAGGTATCCGCATTAACGACAACAGTAACTTCGCCCAAGGCGACTTCAATAGATTGAGCGCGCTTACCTAAAACTTTTTCTAGATTGGCTGCGAGTTGAACTAAACGATCTGACATGATTTAAGCCTTCCGCGCAATCGTGCTAGTACGAGCGATCTTCGATTGCAACTGAATGATTCCGTAGATCAACGCTTCTGCAGTTGGGGGGCAGCCAGGAACATAAATATCCACTGGGACGATACGGTCGCAACCGCGAACTACTGAATACGAGTTATGGTAATAACCACCACCATTGGCACAAGAGCCCATGGAGATTACCCAACGTGGCTCTGGCATTTGGTCATAGACCTTACGAAGAGCTGGAGCCATCTTGTTACACAAAGTACCAGCCACAATCATCAAGTCTGATTGACGTGGAGACGGGCGGAAAACTACACCAAATCGATCCAAGTCATAACGGGATGCGCCCGCATGCATCATTTCTACAGCGCAGCAAGCAAGGCCAAAAGTCATTGGCCATAAAGAGCCATTACGCGTCCAGTTAATTAACTGGTCTGCAGTAGTGGTAACAAATCCTTCTTTGAGAACGCCTTCTAATGCCATATCGATCACTCCCAGTCGAGAGCGCCCTTTTTCCAGATGTACACAAAGCCCACAATGAATTCCAATAAGAAAATCACCATGGAAGCGTAGCCAAACCAGCCAATGTCACGTAAAGCAACGCCCCACGGGAACAGGAAGGCGGTTTCTAAGTCAAATAAGATAAATAGGATGGCAACGAGGTAATAGCGCACGTCAAATTTCATACGCGCATCTTCGAAAGCTTCAAAACCACACTCATAGGGAGACAGTTTTTCAGCATCCGGCTTCGAAGGAGCCAAGATTTTTCCGAGGAACATGGGGACTAAACCCACCCCAATACCTACAAGGATGAAAAGCAGAACGGGAAAGTAGTTAGCGAGATTCAAAATGGCCCTAAGTCGTTCGTCTGGTAATTCCTAATTAGCTACAAATTATCAATTATTCCGGCATGCAAAACCTTGATTTACAGCATAAATCCCTACAAATTCTACAATTTGGTGCCGACGGCGAGACTCGAACTCGCACAGCCTAAGCCACTACCCCCTCAAGATAGCGTGTCTACCAATTTCACCACGTCGGCATCTTGTAAAACCCATCAATTCTACTGCATTGCACCACTGAGTTACCCCAAAAATAGGGGCACAGAGTGCTTAAAACCTACTTTTTTTACTTTGGAACAGCCGGCTTAGTCGGATCCTGGGCTGGAGCAGCTGGGGCTGGGGCTGGAGCCACAACCGGCGCTACAGTGCCAGACAAAATTCCAGCGCTAACTTCCTTTTTATTTCCAATCCAAGTAATCCCTAAAGTGCAGACAAAAAAGACTGCCGCAAAAATAGCAGTTGTGTGGGATAGGAAATTGGCTGAACCACTGGCGCCAAAAAGACTGCCTGAGGATCCAGAACCAAAAGCAGCGCCCATATCAGCACCCTTACCCTGCTGCAACAACACAAGCAAGATCACAGCCAAAGCTGAAATTACCTGCAAAACGATCAATAAAGTCTTAAACCATTCCATGGCTTATCTCCAAATAAAAAAACTAGGCCTGACAAATGGCCAGAAAATCCTGCGGGCTTAAAGAAGCACCCCCAATCAATCCACCATCAATATCCGGCATTGCAAATAGTTCAACGGCATTGTCAGGTTTAACGCTGCCGCCATACAAAATTCCCACATGGGAAGCTACATCCTCATCAAACTCCGCTAACTGCAAGCGGATTGCTCGATGCATATCTTGAGCCATTTGAGCACTTGCCACCTTGCCAGTGCCAATAGCCCAAATAGGCTCATAAGCAATCAGGCAGTCAGCCAAACGATCTTGCAAAATGGCCACTTGTTTTGAAATTTGACCTCTGACAACCTCAATCTCACGACCAGAATTTCGCTCATCTGCAGACTCACCAACACAGATTACAGGGATCATGCCGTTATCAAGCACCTGAAGGGCCTTCTCTGCAACCTGCTCATCAACCTCGTGATGATATTGACGACGCTCAGAATGGCCAACAATCACATAAGCACAATTCAATTCTTTGAGCATGGAGGCTGCAACCTCTCCGGTATAGGCGCCAGCTGCATAAGCCGATACATCCTGAGCACCTAAGCTTAAAAAAGCTAAAGAGCAATTCTGAATTAGCTCACCGCACTGCGATAGGTAAGGAGAAGGAACACACACTGCATACTTGCGACCAGCAGGCATTCCCTGCTCCATACCACGGCAAACGACCTTGACCCAGTCTGCATTGCTTGCAAGACTGCCGTTCATTTTCCAGTTGCCGATAACAGTGAGTGGGCGCATTAAATCTAGCTCAGTACTTAAACAGTGAGGACAATCTTGCCAACGTGCTCAGAAGACTCCATCAAACGATGGGCGTCAGCAGCCTGATCCAAGGTAAATGTTTTATAAATCACTGGCTTCAACTTGCCTGCATCTAACAAAGGCCAGATACGTGCATGTAACTGCTGAGTAATTTGCTTCTTGAATGACACTGGACGTGGGCGCAAGGTAGAACCGGTAATGGTTAAACGACGACGCAAAATTTGTCCGGTATTTACTTCAGCCTTTGATCCGCCCATGATCGCAATAATCACAATGCGACCATCATCAGCCAAGCAATCAATTTCTTTTTGTACGTAAGCACCGGTAACCATATCAAGAATAACGTTGACACCCTTACCGTCTGTTGCCTTCTTCACTTCTTCTGCAAAATCTTGTGTCTTGTAGTTGATCGCCAGGTCAGCACCTAAAGCCACGCAAGCTGCGCACTTCTCATCGGTGCCAGCAGTCACGAATACTTTATGACCCAGAGCCTTGGCAATCAAAATGGCAGTCACACCGATGCCACTTGAACCACCTTGAACTAGCAAGGTTTCACCTTCAGACAACTCACCACGCATGAAGACGTTGCTCCACACAGTGTAAAAAGTTTCAGGCAATGAGGCTGCTTCATGATCGGTAAATCCTTTTGGATAAGGCAAGCATTGTGCAATGGGAGCGGTACACAATTCTGCGTAACCACCGCCTTGCACAAGAGCACAAACCTTATCGCCAACTTTGAGACCAAACAGATTATCAGCGTGAGCTAAGTCGCCGCCGATAATCTCACCCGCTACTTCGAGACCGGGAATATCCGATGCGCCTGCTGGCACTGGGTAATGGCCTTTACGCTGTAAAACGTCTGGGCGATTAATCCCAGCAGCAATTACCTTAATCAAAATCTCGCCCGTACCAGCAGCCGGAGCCACTGGATCAGGACGAGTGGCAGCCACCAGCATTTCTGGTGCGCCAAATTCTTTGATTTCCATTACGCGCATATGAACTCCGCTCGCTAACTGAATGGCTTAGTAAATAACTTAAGCAGTTTCGCCAGATGCAGGTGCAGCCTCAGTCGCGCCAGCCAAAGGAGCAATCGTGCCACCTTCATCAGCCATTGCAGCCTTGAGAGATAAACGCAAACGACCACGCTCATCAGCAGCCAACAACTTCACGCGTACTACTTGGCCCTCTGCTAAATAGTCCTTAACTTCTTTTACACGCTCATTAGAAATTTCTGAGATGTGTAAGAGACCATCTTTACCAGGAAGGATGTTTACTAAAGCACCGAACTCGAGCAACTTCACAACTGGGCCTTCGTAGATCTTGCCTACTTCAGCTTCAGCAGTAATACCTTCGATACGCGCTTTTGCTTCAGCCATACCTTCAGCAGAAGTAGATGCGATTGTTACTGTGCCGTCATCTTTAATATCGATGCTGCAACCGGTTTCTTTAGTCAAGGCTTGAATTGTTGCGCCGCCTTTACCAATTACTTCACGAATCTTATCTGGATGAATCTTGAAAGAAACCATGCGTGGAGCATGTGCAGACAATTCAGTGCGAACTGAACCCATCGCTTCTTGCATCTTGCTCAAAATATGCAAACGGCCTTCTTTAGCTTGAGCCAATGCAACTTGCATAATTTCTTTAGTGATACCTTGAACTTTAATATCCATTTGCAAAGCAGTAATACCGTTAGCAGTACCCGCTACTTTAAAGTCCATATCGCCTAAGTGATCTTCATCGCCCAAGATATCTGTTAACACAGCAAAACGGTTGCCATCCAAAATTAAGCCCATTGCAACACCAGCAACGTGCGCCTTCACAGGAACACCAGCATCCATCATTGCTAAACAGCCACCACAAACAGAAGCCATTGAAGAGGAACCATTGGACTCAGTAATCTCTGAAACCACGCGAATGCTGTAAGCGAAATCTTCTGCGCTTGGCAATACTGGAATCAATGCGCGCTTAGCCAAACGGCCGTGACCAATTTCACGACGCTTAGGGCTACCTACACGACCTGTTTCGCCAGTTGCAAACGGAGGCATGTTGTAGTGGAACATGAAGCGATCACGGTACTCACCTTCGAGCGCATCAATGATCTGCTCATCACGCGCAGTACCCAAAGTAGCAACTACGAGTGCCTGTGTCTCACCACGAGTAAACAATGCTGAACCGTGGGTACGTGGCAATACGCCATTACGAATTTCAATCGGACGAACAGTGCGTGTGTCGCGACCATCAATACGTGGCTCGCCATTCAAAATCTGGCTACGGACAATCTTCGCTTCGATTTCGAACATGATGTCGCTAACAGCAACCGCATCAACATCACCCTCTTCAGCTAACTTAGCTAAAACTGTTTTAGAGATCTCTTTGAGCTTGTCTGAGCGAGCACCCTTTTGACGAATTTGATAAGCCTCACGCAATGGCGCTTCAGCCAATGCAGTGACCTTAGCAATGAATGGCTCATCTTTAGGAGCAGCAGTCCAATCCCACTCTGGCTTGCCAGCTTCGCGTACTAAATCATTGATTGCGTTGATCGCAGTTTGCATTTGGTCATGGCCAAATACAACCGCACCCAACATCACTTCTTCAGATAACTGATTAGCTTCTGACTCAACCATCAAAACAGCAGCTTGCGTACCAGCAACAATCAAATCCATTTCGCTAGTAGCTTGCTCTGTACGAGTAGGATTCAAGAGATATTGGCCGTTAGCATAACCAACACGCGCTGCGCCAACTGGACCAGCAAATGGAATACCTGAAACAGCTAAAGCTGCAGAAGCAGCGATCAATGCAGGAATATCCGCAGGCACATCCGGGTTGATAGACAACACATGCACCACAACCTGAACTTCATTCAAGAAGCCTTCTGGGAATAATGGGCGCAATGGGCGATCGATCAAACGGGAGATCAATGTCTCTCCTTCTGATGGGCGACCTTCACGACGGAAGAAGCCACCAGGAATTTTTCCTGCAGCGTAAGTTTTTTCGAGGTAATCAACAGTCAATGGGAAAAATGACTGGCCTGGCTTAGCTGATTTAGAAGCCACAACCGTACCCATCACTACTGTGTCGTCAACGTTAACGATGACAGCACCACCAGATTGGCGAGCGATCTCGCCTGTTTCCATAGTTACTTGATGGTTACCCCATTGAAACGTTTTTACTGCTTTTTTAAACATCGTCATTCTGATCTTCTCCAAATTGTTCACGTAAAAGCCACATGGTTTTTACGCTTGTCGTGGGATAAAGCAGTGTCACGACAACACTGGAGCGTTTAAAGATCACAAGGGATGCCATTCCAGGGAGGCACTGAATTCTTCAATCCAGAAACTCATTGGAATGACACGATCCCCTACACAAATAATCTTGAAGCGCTCAAAAAACATGCCATCTGCTTAAGACTGAATCTGTTACGAAACAACCTTAAGAAAGATGGCATTGCAATACCGATAAGAATTACTTACGGAGACCTAATTTCTCGATCAATGCGCGGTAGCGACCCAAATCCTTGCCCTTGAGATAATCCAAGAGGCGGCGGCGGCGTGAAACCATCTTCAACAAACCACGACGGCTGTGATGATCCTTAGCGTTAGCTTTGAAATGGGGGGTTAATTCGTTGATACGGGCTGTTAGCAATGAAACTTGAACTTCAGGGCTACCTGTATCGTTTGCGCTGCGCGCGTTTTCTTTGACGATTTCCGCCGTTTTAATATCAGCAACTGCCATTTTCATGCTCCTAACTTGCGAACACCTGAGCTTTCACCCAAATTGTGTCGTGTATTTATTAATCAAATAAAACAAAAAAGCTTTAAAAATCAAAGCCCTCGAATTGTAGCAGAGAGAGGCCGTAAAAATGAGACCCCTTGCTTCATAACTTGCTATTCTCTAAGAATCCTTTCAATCATTTATCCAGAAATAATCAATAAAATCAATAACTTATGAAAATTTATCGCCTGACCACCCCTACTTTTGCTTTGGTTTTAGGTACTTTTTGCCTCAATAACAGTGCTTTTGCACAGTTTTCCAATCCTTTTGCGACTCAAAAGACGGTTGCTCAGCAACGGGAAGACATTCTTAAAACGAGCAATGACACCCTTAAAGCTCTATACCAAGTACAGCCCAAGGCAAAAGAACTGATCGAAAAGTCTGTTGGCTATGCCACCTTTAGTAACTTTGGCATGAAGATATTCATTGCAGGCGGAGGTACCGGCAGCGGCGTAGTCATCCAAAAGGATGGGCTTAAGCCAATTTATATGAATATGGCTGAAGTACAAGCTGGTCTTGGCTTTGGAATTAAATCATTCCAGAACATCTTTGTATTTCAGACAAAAGCTGCCTTAAATGACTTCGTCAATTCCGGCTGGACCTTTGGCGGTCAAATGACTGCAGCCGCCAAATACGAAAAGGATGGCGATGCCTACCAAGATGCAGCGGTCGTTGCACCCGGCGTGCTGATGTACCAATTAACTGACTCAGGCCTTGCCGCTGAAATCACCGGCAAGGGCACCAAGTATTACAAAAATACAGACCTCGATAAATAAGATGTGTAATTCAGAAGTGCCGCAAATACGACCCAAATATTTAAGGCGTCATTTGCGCATTAAGCTTAGCTTGACTCGGATCATGCAATTTATTGAGCGCAGATAAATACGCTTTCGCTGACGCAGCAATAATGTCCGGATCAGTTCCAACACCATTGACGATGCGACCGCCCTTAGCCAAACGCACAGTTACCTCACCCTGAGACTGCGTACCTGAAGTGATTGCGTTGACCGAGTAAAGCAATTGCTCTGCCCCACTCTTCACAATCTCTTCAATCGCATTCAGGCTAGCATCAACCGGGCCATTACCTTCAGCCTCAGAGCTTGTCTCTTTATCGCCAACCCGAAAGGTGACTTTAGATTTTGGACGTTCACCTGTTTCAGAATGCTGACTCAAGGAGATAAATTTATAAAACTCACCCTCTTCTGCTGCAGCAGAATCCGACATGATCGCAATAATGTCTTCATCAAAGATTTCTGATTTTTGATCGGCTAATGTTTTAAAGCGAACAAATGCCTCATTCAAATCTGCTTCAGCTTCAATCGCAATGCCCAACTCTTGTAAACGCTGTTTGAATGCATTGCGACCCGACAGTTTGCCCAAGACGATCTTATTAGCAGACCAACCCACATCTTCAGCGCGCATGATTTCATAGGTATCGCGATTCTTCAAGATGCCATCTTGGTGAATGCCGGAGGTATGCGCAAAAGCATTAGCGCCAACGACCGCCTTGTTTGGCTGAACAACAAAACCGGTAATTTGCGATACCAATTTAGATGCCGGAACAATCTGAGTAGCATCAATGCCGCACACCATATCAAAGTAGTCCTTACGTGTGCGCAAGGCCATCACAATTTCTTCCAAGGCCGTATTACCAGCACGCTCGCCCAAGCCATTAATGGTGCACTCAATTTGGCGCGCACCACCAATCTTCACGCCTGCCAACGAATTGGCAACAGCCATACCTAAGTCATTGTGGCAATGAACAGACCAGACTGCTTTATCTGAATTCGGGACACGGGTACGCAGAGTCTTCATGAATTCGCCATATAACTCTGGCGTGGCATAGCCTACGGTATCAGGGATATTGATGGTAGTTGCACCCTCATTGATCACTGCTTCAACTACTCTGCATAAGAAATCCATTTCTGAGCGATAGCCATCTTCCGCTGAGAACTCAATATCTTCAGCCAAGTTTCTGGCAAAGCGAATGGAACGCTTGGCTTGCTCCAATACCTCCTCTGGAGACATCCGCAATTTCACTGCCATGTGTAATGGGCTGGTAGCCAAGAATGCATGAATGCGTTTTGCATTGGCAGCCTTCAACGCATCCGCTGCGCGCGTAATATCTTTGTCATTGGCACGGGCGAGTGAGCATACGATGGAATCCTTTACCGCAGCGGCAACTGCAGAGATCGCTTGGAAGTCGCCCTCAGAGCTCGCAGCAAATCCAGCCTCGATCACATCAACCTTGAGACGCTCTAACTGGCGAGCAATACGCACCTTCTCATCCTTAGTCATTGAGGCACCAGGCGACTGCTCGCCATCACGCAAGGTGGTATCAAAAATGATTACTTTGTCGCTCATCACTACTCTCCGGTTCAGTATTACTTAATTAGTTTTCTACTTAATTACAAATCTAAAAACAAAAACCCCAGCAATTTGCTGGGGCTGGTATGTGGTGGCTAATGAATTACTTTGATCTCATTAACTCAGGCCTTACCTACCCCAAGCTGTAAGCTTAGTGCCAGTAGAAGAAGACCGGAAAGAAGTGAGAAATTTATCAACATGGATTAAATATAACCTAAAAATCGGGTTTTAGCTAAAACGGCGACCACTAAGTCGTTCCCATGCCCAAATGACATAACCTGAAATGGAATACACCACAAAGAGGCCAAATAGAGTTAATGGTGGATTCGAGGAGATCAAGACAAAGGTCAAAATCATCAAGACCATCACGCCAAATGGAACCCGGTAGCGAACATCCAAGGCTTTACCGCTATAAAAGCGAGCGTTAGATACCATTGTCAAGCCAGCATAAACGGCCAAGAAGAAAGTAATCCACGGAATGGCGCTATCGCGGACAGGTATCTTGTTGTCATCAGCAAGCCAAATAAAGCCAGCCATTAATGAGCCAGCAGCTGGACTAGGCAAGCCCTGGAAAAACTTCTTATCAACAACGCCGGTATTGACGTTAAAACGAGCCAAGCGCAAAGCAGCACCGGCGCAATAGGTAAAGGCAGCTAACCAACCCCACTTACCTAAATCTTTTAGAGCCCACTCATACGCAACCAAAGCTGGGGCCACACCAAATGAGACCATATCGGCCAAAGAGTCATATTGTTCGCCAAAAGCACTTTGGGTATTGGTCATTCGGGCAACACGACCATCCATACCATCCAAAACTAAGGACGCAAAGATGGCAATCGCCGCCATCTCAAACTGGTGGTTCATCGCATTGACGATTGCAAAGAAACCGCAGAACAAGGCTGCAGTAGTAAATGCATTCGGAAGCAGGTAAATACCTTTGCTACGTTTACGCGGCTTATCCTTGTGTAACTCTTCTACTTCGAAATCAATTTCATCGCCAAGATCTTCTGCCCACTCGTCTTGAGTGCGATCGGTGCGGTTACGTGCCAAGCGACTACGATCAATACGGCCACGACGACGAAATGTACTCAAAGAATATTCCCAGTTAAAACGACTTAATTAATCTAAGCCGGGTACGCGAGCTAATGCGGTGTTCGTAGCAAAAACTTTATCGCCAACACTAACCAAAGGCTCAGCTGTTAAAGGTAAATATACATCGACACGGGAGCCAAAGCGAATAAAGCCGTAACGCTCCCCCGCTTTCAGTCTATCGCCCACATGGATATAACAAAGAATACGGCGAGCGATGAGGCCTGCAACTTGAACCAAAGTCACGATTTGACCATTAGCATCAATCACTACGGCATTGCGCTCATTTTCAGTAGAGGCTTTATCTAAATCGGCATTCACAAACTTGCCAGGAAAATACTGAATCTCTTTTACCAAGCCATTGACTGCGCTACGGTTGGAGTGAACGTTAAATACATTCATAAAAACACTAATCTTCAAAGCCTCACGACCCGCATAAGGATCATTGGCTTTTTCTACAACGACAATACGGCCGTCAGCTGGAGATAAAACTAAGTCACGACCGATGGCAGCAATACGCTGCGGATCGCGGAAGAACTGCAGAACAAAGATAAAGATGATCCACAAAGGCCATGACCATGCAATACCACCTAGATAGTGGACTAGCAAAGTGACAGCCCCCACTAATGCCAAATACGGCCAACCTTCTTTCGCAATAATGGGGTGCGGATACATCATCTTTGTTCTGAGCCTTGTAAGTTACTGCTATTAATTTCTAACTACTTGTTACTTTGTTTTAACTTAGTTCTTAGTCTGGTCAACTAACTTGTTCTTCGCAATCCAAGGCATCATGGCGCGCAATTTCGCACCAACTACCTCGATGTCATGCTCAGCATTCAGGCGACGACGTGAAATCAAAGTAGGTGCACCTGCTTTGTTTTCCAAGATGAAGCTCTTAGCGTACTCACCAGTCTGAATATCTTTCAGGCACTGACGCATTGCGTTCTTAGTATCTTCAGTTACAACACGTGGGCCAGTCACATACTCACCATACTCAGCGTTGTTAGAGATGGAGTAGTTCATGTTGGCGATACCACCTTCGTAGATCAAGTCAACAATCAACTTGAGCTCATGCAAGCACTCGAAGTAAGCCATTTCAGGAGCGTAACCAGCTTCAACCAAAGTTTCGAAACCAGCTTTGATCAATTCCACTGCACCACCGCAAAGAACAGCCTGCTCACCGAACAAGTCAGTTTCAGTTTCTTCGCGGAAATTTGTTTCGATGATGCCGGCACGACCGCCGCCGTTTGCTGTTGCATAAGACAAAGCAACATCACGAGCAGAGCCAGATTTATCTTGGTACACAGCGATCAAATGGGGAACGCCACCACCTTGAGCATAAGTACCACGAACAGTGTGGCCTGGTGCTTTAGGGGCAATCATGATGACGTCTAAGTCAGCACGTGGCTGAACTTGACCGTAGTGAACGTTAAAGCCGTGAGCAAATGCCAATGCAGCACCCTGCTTAATATTTGGATGTACTTCTTTGTTGTACACCTCAGCGATTTGCTCATCAGGCAAGAGCATCATGACTACATCTGCATCTTTAACAGCTTCGCCAACTTCTTTAACTGTCAAGCCAGCATTCGCAGCTTTGCTCCAAGAAGCACCGTCTTTACGCAAACCAACAGTCACGTTGCAACCTGAATCTTTGAGATTCAAAGCATGTGCGTGGCCCTGTGAACCGTAACCAATGATGGTAACTTTTTTGCCTTTAATGAGGGACAAATCAGCGTCTTTATCGTAAAAAACTTTCATGCTCTTTCCTTGTATTGAAAATGTAGTTAATTCAGTAATCAGTTAAAAAAATTAAACCTTGAGGATACGTTCGCCGCGCCCAATACCAGAACCACCCGAACGGACAGTTTCCAGAATTGATGCACGGTCAATCGAATCAATAAAGGCATCCAATTTAGCGCCATCACCAGTCAATTCAATGGTGTAGCTCTTATCAGTCACATCAATGATGCGACCACGGAAGATATCCGTTGTACGCTTCAACTCTTCGCGCTCTTTACCTACCGCGCGAACTTTAATCATCATCAACTCACGCTCGATATGAGGGCCTTCAGTCAAATCAAATACCTTAACTACCTCAACTAGACGATTTAAGTGTTTGGTAATTTGCTCAATCACATCTTCAGAACCAATCGTGACAATCGTCATGCGAGAGAGTGAAGGATCTTCAGTAGGTGCAACACTCAATGTTTCAATGTTGTAACCACGTGCAGAGAATAAGCCAACAACTCGGGACAATGCGCCTGGTTCGTTCTCTATCAATACAGAAATAATATGTCGCATTAGAGATCCTCGCTACCCAAAAGCATTTCAGTAATACCCTTACCCGCTTGAACCATTGGCCAAACGTTTTCTTCTGGGTCGGTCTGGAAATCCATAAACACAGTGCGATCTTTTAAACGAATCGCTTCTTTGAGGGCGCCTTCAACATCGGACTTCTTCTCAATGCGCATGCCAACGTGGCCAAAAGCCTCAGCCAACTTCACAAAGTCTGGCAATGAATCCATATACGAACTGGAGTAGCGCTTGTTATAGGTCAACTCTTGCCATTGACGAACCATACCGAGGTAACGGTTGTTCAATGAAACAATCTTCACAGGGGTGTCGTATTGCTTGCAAGTAGACAACTCTTGAATACACATTTGAATCGAACCTTCACCTGTGATGGTGAATACGTCTTTATCAGGGAATGCCTTCTTGATACCCATGGCATACGGCAAGCCAACGCCCATCGTACCCAGACCACCAGAATTAATCCAACGACGTGGCTTATCAAACTTGTAAAACTGAGCGGCCCACATTTGATGCTGACCTACGTCAGAGCAAATGAATGCATCGCCACCAGTAAGCTCCCATAACTTCTGAACAACGTACTGAGGCTTCACAATTTGCGAAGCTTCGTCGTACTTCAGACAATCTTTTTTGCGCCACTCGTTAATCTGCTCCCACCATGCCGCTAACTTGGCATCATTCTTACGTGGACCAGCAGCTTTAAGCTGAACAGTCATCTCTTGCAATACTTCTTTAAGATTGCCAACAATAGGCACATCCACTTTCACCCGCTTTGAAATCACGGATGGATCGATATCAATGTGAATGATCTTGCGTGGATGACTTGCAAAGTGTGCGGTATTACCAATAACGCGATCATCAAAACGAGCACCAATTGCAATCAACACGTCGCTGTGCTGCATCGCCATATTGGCTTCGTAAGTACCGTGCATACCGAGCATCCCGAGGAACTGAGGACTTGTTCCTGGGAATCCACCAAGGCCCATCAGGGTATTGGTTACTGGATAGCCTAGCAAATCAGCAAACTCTTTTAACTCAGGTGCGGCATCAGCCAAGATAACGCCACCACCGGTATAGATGTATGGGCGTTCTGCTTCTTGCAATAAAGAAACTGCCTTACGAATCTGCCCACTATGCCCTTTAATGACTGGGTTATAGGAGCGCATCTCTAGGGTATCTGGATAAATAAATGGTCCCTTCGCAGCAGAGACATCCTTAGGAATATCAATTAATACCGGGCCTGGACGACCGGTCTGTGCGATGTGAAAAGCTTTCTTAATAACTAAAGGAAGGTCTTTTACATCTTTCACTAAGAAGTTGTGCTTTACCACTGGGCGAGTAATACCAACGGTATCCGCTTCTTGGAAAGCATCCTCACCGATCGCGTACGTAGGCACGTTACCGCTAATGACCACCATTGGGATGGAGTCAGTGTAAGCAGTCGCAATTCCGGTAACCGCATTGGTTACACCTGGACCTGAAGTGACTAGAGCAACGCCAACCTTACCGGTTGCGCGCGCATAGCCATCGGCCGCATGAACTGCTGCTTGCTCATGACGAACAAGAATATGTTCGAACTTGTCCTGCTTAAAGATTTCATCATAGATAAAGAGAACGGAACCGCCTGGGTAACCCCAAACGTATTCAACACCCTCTTTGTGCAATGCCTTCACCAACATCTCGGCGCCAATCATTTCAGGCGCATTCGCTGTGGAATTTGGGTTTGCTGTGTCTTGGTTAGCTTTAGAAGCTAAAAATTCGGCGCTGCTTGTATTCATTTTCTTTCGTCCTTTGCAATTTTCGGCAAAAAATTGTTTGGTCTGTTCTGTCTCCTGCTTGTGGCCTGAGTTCGAACGGCGCTGCTACCGGAAAAAACCACTTCTTGAATGAGATTCTAGGTAGTAAGCCCTACATTCTATAGCAATCCCCTAAAATAGACCAATTCCATCTGATTCAGGTCTAATCCACTGAATGGCTTCACCCCAAGAACTTTCTGACTTTCTCAGCAGTGTTGAGCAGCGTGCTTTCAAGCAAGCGGTTTATGCTGTGCGGGATGACGATGCAGCCCTAGACATTGTTCAAGATGCCATGATTAAGTTGGCTGAAAAATATGGTGACCGCCCGGCAGCTGAGCTACCCCTAGTTTTCACCAGAATTCTGCAAAACCGTATTCATGACTGGTTTAGACGTCAAAAAGTTCGCAATACCTGGGTAACCTTGTTCTCCAATATGGGTAAGAAATCAGATGAAAATGATGATTTCGACCCCTTGGAGTCACTTTCCGCCCCGGATGACAGTGAAATTCACCAAGATGGTGCCTTTAAGCTGGAGCGCAGTCAGCTTTTGGAGTCCCTAGAGTCAGAAATATCAAAATTACCTGTCCGTCAACGAGAAGCCTTCCTGATGCGTTATTGGGATGAGCTGAGTATTACTGAAACTGCCCTTGCTATGAGTTGTAGCGAGGGAAGTGTCAAAACCCACTGCTCAAGAGCTACCCAAGCTCTAGCTAAAGCATTGAAATTAAAAGGAATTACGCTGTGAACCGCAATCAAGACATCCTCAATCCAACAGAAGCTGACCAATTTGGCCAGTCCGCTGCTGCCCTGCTCCGTCAAGGATCTCAATCCCTGCCAGCTGGCATCAAAGATCGTCTGTATGCAGCGCGCCTCAAGGCACTTTCGGTCAAAAAACCAGAAAAAGTACGTGTCAAACAATATGTTTTGGCCGGCACCTCTGGAAACTGGTCTTCAGGCTCTCGTTCTTTTTGGAATAACGTGGGTTGGATTGCCCCCTTAGTTGTTCTTGTATTTGGCCTCATTGGTATTGCTCAATGGCAACAAGACTCCCGCATCAACGATATTGCGGAGCTAGACGTTGCCCTCCTGACTGACGACGTTCCGCCAGATGCATATGCTGATAGTGGCTTTATGAGCTTCCTCAAAAATGGTCCCTTAGCTGATGCAGAGCAAGATGGCTTGGATACATCTAAATCCCCTTCTTAATGCCAAACGAGAGCCCTATTAGCGCATGCTAAATAACTTACGCTCTACTTGTGCAGTCCTAACTACCAGCTCAGCCCTTGTGCTGGCTTTTAGCGCTCTCAGCTCGCCCACTGCATTTGCCCAGACAGCTACAAGCAGCCACGGCAAAAGCGCCGCTATCCCAGAGAAAAAACCGGATGGCACATGGGAGAGTCTTAAGCCGGGGCAGCAAAAAATCCTTGCCCCCCTTGAGAGTGATTGGGATTACATGCTGCCCGATAGTCGCAAAAAATGGACTCAGGTTGCCAACCTTTATCCAAGAATGAGCGCAGCCGATCAAAATAGACTGCAATCTCGCATGACAAGCTGGTCGAACCTCTCTCAGAAAGATCGTCGTATTGCGCGAGAAAATTACTTAAGTAGCCTAAAGTTTCCGGCCGAGAAAAAAGCTGAAGCCTGGAGCGCCTATCAAAAGCTGAGTGCTGAGCAAAAAAATAAGCTTGCTCAGGTTGAATTAAATCAAAAGAAAAAACCCACGGTAGTAAGCGCGCCAACCTTACAACAACACCCCATTATTCAGCAGTCGAACTTAGCCCCGACCTTACCTGCTGCCGTCACTCCAGCTCAAGAAGTTACGCCGCAAGGCGCAAGCTCGGATAGCAGTTCAAGCAATCAATAAGAACCCCTTAGTTGTGATTACCCCAGCGGAATTAAACGCGCTTCCTGCCCCCCAATTTTGGCGACGCGTCTTTTGCACTCTTTACGAACAATTGGTTTTACTGGGTGTAATAGCCCTGACATTTTTACTTCCTAACTTAGGCTTAGGTATTCTGTTTGGCATCTCATTACCAAGTTGGCTCACCTTCCTCTATCTTTATGTAGTCCTGGGGATTTACTTCACTTGGTATTGGACAAAATCTGGGCAGACGCTTGCGATGCAAACCTGGCGGATACGCATGATTGGTCCAGGTGGCCACAAGCTCACTCGAAAGCAAGCTATCTGGCGCTATGTCTATGGATCCCTATGGCTCATACCTTGCGTTCTTCTGCAGTGGGCTTTAGAACTACAGAGATGGCAAATTATTGAAATGCTATTTGCGGTTGCTTTATTTCTATGGCCATTAAGCATCTATTTGAATCGCGTTAGCCCGCTGCTAAGACAAAGCCTGCCAGATCGCTTTAGTGGAACGCGTTTAGTTGAGCTGCCAAAGAACTTAGTAACGCTTTCGTAAGATGGATGGGGCGCCCTAGATCTCGCGCAAACACTCCATTGCAGTTGTTGTTTGAATTTTTCTCTGAAAACGATATCCAGCCAAGAGGCAAGCAGCGACTCCAAAGATAATTCCCATTGCTAAAGACTGTGCGAATGCGTGGAACTCAATCTCCAATACAAATCGGCCTAGCGCCCATGCAGCGACTCCAGCAGCTAATCCTGCTAGAAGCCCAGAGAGCACTCCAATAATCAACAGTTCAGCCAGGGCTACCTTTCTCAGTAAAGCGCGCGATGCACCCACTGCTTTAAGTAGTGCCGCACTTCTAAAGCGCTCATCTTGAGTAGCTGCAATTGCAGCTACTAGAACCAGAATCGCTGCTGCGATCGTAAAGGCAAACAATAGACCCAGCACTGAAGAGAGTCGATCTAACACATCCTGTATCTGCTGCAAAGAGGTCGCTACATCGACGATAGTGAGATTAGGGTAGCTCTGTGCCAGTTGGTAATCCAGCCCTTCGATACCAGGGCTTTGGTAATAAGAGGTAATCCACGATTGGGGCATTTTAGCAAGCATGTTGGGTGGCATGATGACAAAGAAATTCACTTTCATGGAACTCCAATCTAGTTTTCGTAGCGAGGTAATTGGTGCAGTGACTTTCTCACCAGCGAGCTCAAAAGTCATTTGATCGCCCAGCTTAAGCTTTAAAGTCTTTGCAATACCTGCCTCCAAAGAAACTTGCGGCGCACTGCCATCAATCCATTTTCCAGAAGTAATCCGATTGCCATCTGGCAATTGCTCGGTATAAGAGAGATTAAATTCTCGATCAACTAGGCGACGCGCATTTTCATCAACATAATCATTTGGCCCAATGGCTTTCCCATTAACCTCAACCAGGCGCGCACGGACCATCGGACTAAAACTGGGATTTGCCACTCCTGCGTTCAGCAAAGATTGAGTAATGCCCAGCTTCTGGTCTTCCTGAATATTAATCATGAAGCGATTGGGCGCATCAACTGGAATATTTCCTTGCCAAGCAACCAATAAATCCTGACGAAGCAAGAGAATGAGCAGTAAAGCCATCAAGGCAATACCTAGAGCAGTAATTTGCATCACCGCAAATCCGGCGCGGCGTGCCTGCGCAGTCAGCGCAAAGCGGAGTGCAAAGCTCTTTGCGCTCAACCTCGAAAATCCAAGATTGAGTAGTCGTAGTGTTGACCAAGACACTACGGCAAAAAGAGTAACAGCCAAAGTAAAGCTAATCGCAACCCAAGAAGCCAGTTTCAAATCTTGAGCTGCGATAGCGATCAAGGCTAGACAAGTAATAATCCCAAACAGTGCAACCCAAAGCCCCTTAATATTGACCGAACCCAGCTCCTTTCGAATCAGCCGTACCGGTGAAATCATGACCAAGCTAAATAATGGTGGGCCGGCAAAGCCAATTAATAAGCAGGATGAGAACAAGATGCTCCAAGTTAATGGCCAGAAAGAAATCACAGGCAAATTAGCAAAGACTAAATTACCGAGAATACGAATTAATATCTCCTGAACTCCGTAAGCAATAGCCGCACCCATCAGAGCGGCTGATAAGCACAGAGCACCTAATACCTTAATTTGATTTACTAGAATTGCCCCTTGACTTGCCCCAAGACATTTCATGACCGCACAAACATCAGCCTGCTTTAGAACATAACGACGTGCAGATAATGCAATCGCTACTGCAGCCACCATTGCAGTTAGCAAGGCAACCAAAGATAAGAATCGCTCTGCTCGCACTAGAGTTTTACGCATCACCGGTTGCGCGTTTTCCAAGGTCTCAATACGCATGCCCCTAAGACCCTCAGACTCAATCCATTGTGTAGCCCATTTTTCATAATCAGAGATTGCCTGATCATTTCCCGCTAGTAATAGACGATAAGTAACGCGACTGCCCAAACCAATGAGACCCGTTGACTGTAAATCATCTAAGGACATCATGACGCGTGGTGCAAAGTTCATAAAGCCTGCACCCCGGTCAAGTTCACGCTCTAAGATGCCGCCAACTACAAACGTCTTATCTCCCAACAACATCTGATCGCCCACTTTGGCCTTCAATGCATTGAGCATGGCTGGGTCTACCCAGACTGAGGCGGCTGGCGGAGTGAGACTGGCCTGGGAGGGTGAGACCTGCAAAGACCCGCGCAAGGGATAAGTGTTGGTTACTGCTTTGAGGGAAGCAAGCTTACTTTGCGCACCAACAGTGGCCATGCTCGGAAAGACAATAGTTTGAGCGGAACTCAGCTGACGATTATTTGCCTCTCGAATAAATCGCTCAGGCAAAGGCTGATCAGAAACAAGCAGTAGATCTGCAGCAAGAAGTTGGCGAGCATCAAACTCAAAGGCTCGCTGCATCCGATCCGCCAGAAAACTGACGCTAGATAAAGCTGCAACCGATAGAGTTAGCGCAACCAGTAAAGCAAGCAGCTCACTGGATCGCAAGTCTCGCCGAATATCCCGCAGAAAACTCACTAGCACTGCGACTAAATCGCCTGAATCTGGCCACCATCAACACGGATCACTGACCCAGTGATATAGGAAGCGTTCTGGCTCGCTAAAAACGCGGCAGTATCACCATACTCCTGGGGATCACCATAACGACCCGCCGGGATCAGATTCAAACTAGCTTTCACAACAGAGTCGTAGCTAATGTTCTCACGTTGAGCACGAGCTTCATCCAATTGACGCAAGCGATCCGTTGCTACACGACCCGGCATGATCACATTCACTGTCACCCCATCGGCAGCTACTTCTGCTGACAAGGTTTTAGACCAAGCTAATAGTGCAGCGCGCAAGGTATTCGAAATTGCCAAGTTTTTAATTGGGGCAATTGCACCCGAAGTGGTGCTGGTAATAATGCGACCCCATTTACGCTGACGCATACCCGGAAGAACTCGATCAGTAATGCTGATAAGCGATAGGACCATGTCATTAAAACTCTTTTGCCATAAAGCGGGATCTTGACCGGCAGCCAGCGTTGGAGGAGGTCCGCCAGTGTTATTGACCAAGATATCAATCGGGCCAAGCTCTTTTTCTATTTTGCTGACTAGGCCATCAATGACGGAAGGATCCGATAAATCCCAACTCAAAGCTAATGCAGTTCCACCGGCAGCCTCAATTAACTCCACAGATTTTTTTAAGCCCTCGGGATTGCGACCAGTTACAGCCACCTTAACACCTTCACGAGCTAGAGAAACTGCCATAGCTTGACCTAAGCCTCTGCTAGATGCCATTACTAATGCTACTTTACCTCTCAGTCCTAAATCCATGTCTTCTCCACTTTTTATATTTGTAGTAATTCTAAAATGACTATTGCCCTAAAGGTGGGGGCAGATTGCCGGCGTACTTATACAGTACCACCTCATACTCTTTCAAAATTTGCGCTAGAGCCTCTTGCTGACCCAAGACCAATGCTTGAGGGCTATTGTCTTTTAGGGTGATTCTCTTGGTGTAACGATTTTTACCAATTACGGGATTGCGCTTTTGCGGATCAGTTGCGGATAGGAAAAATTCTGCCGTTACAACTGCCTCTGGACGGACGCGGTAATCACCATAGAACTCTTCCACTGAAACTTGCAAGTTGTAATAAGGGAAAAAGCTATTACCCTGCCCCACTGTCATGGAAAAGATTTGAGCATTATTCAACCACTGGCGAGTGGCATTACCAACCATCTCGTTTGGCAACGCAGAATAAATATTGTAAAAATCCTTTTCATAGCGCTGATCGCCAAGACGATAAACCAAAGACTTTCCATCAAAAGGCGGTGTTGTCGTGACTGCACCCATCTTCAGCCACAAATCGCTACGCGGCTTGTATGGCGATCCTGTGCGCTCAGGCGCAACCATCCAGCTGCTAGTTTCCAAGGCAGGTCTTTTAGGTAAGGAGCAGGCGCTCAATGTAGCTATGACTAATGCGCAAGCAGCAAACCGAGTCAGGTTTGAATTTTTCATCATCTGGATTTTCATTGGCATCATTTTTGAACTCCATTCATTGGAGGAGTAATGCGTGCAGGTGGCTCGCCCCAAATCAAGGTAGACGGTGATTGACTTGCTACGCGGGTGAACTCATTTAGCTGCTCGCTTGCTTGACGAAGATTTTCCAGGGTTGCAGTGGTATCACCTTGGACACTGGTCACGGTTTGGCGCAAAGAAACCATGGTGGCAATCAATTCACGCATCAGGATGTTCAGTTGATCTTTATCAGTAACCCTAGCAATACGATCTAAGAGCACGTTAATGTCTTTGACTGAAGCAATCAGACCGGTATTGTCTTTGCCATCGCCAGCCATCAACTGATTCAGATTGCTCAAGAGCGCATCAAATTTCTTTTGAGTCCCATCTACATCTAAGCCATTCAGTGCACCAATCAGTTTTTGAATACCAGAAATAATTTCATCTGCCTGATTTGGCATCGATGGCACTACTGGGTACTCAGGCTCCCATGGATATTTGAGGGTGTAGCTCTGATCAGATTTAGGATAAAAATCTAGCTCCACATAATTCACACCTGTAATACCCATAGATTTAATGCGTGAACGTAGATTATCTTTAACGAATGATTCAAGGTGACTCTTTTCTAAAGCATCGCCAAAAATTTGCATTCTCACCACAACATATTCTTGCTTCTGCATCATGGGGATATCCTTCTCGTATAAATCCCCCGATAAATTGATGGATGTTACCTGCCCGATCTTTACACCCCGAAAGCGTACTGCTGCTCCAGCATCCAGACCGGTCACCGATTGCTTGACATAGGTTTCCACCGTAAATGATTTTTTAAAGAGCTGTCCTGAGCCAAAGATCAAAATAATAGTGAGCAATGCACCGATTGCTGCCAGAACAAAAATGCCTAAGCGGAAATAATTGGGATTGGAGTTGTTGCTCATGCTGCGTCCTTGCTCATAATGCGATTAAAGAATTGATGCACCCTGGGATCCTTGCTAGTGTCTCTTAATACCTTGGGATCGCCCTCAGCAATAATGCCTTTAGCATCCTTATCCAACATAATCACCTTATCGGCAATTGAATAAATACTGGCTAACTCGTGAGAAACAATTACAAAGGTAAATCCTAAGTTTTTTGATAAGTCCAAAATCGTACTATCAAGATCAGCTGAAGTAATGGGATCAAGACCAGCTGAAGGCTCATCTAAAAATAAGATCTTTGGGTCCAAAGCCATGGCGCGCGCAATCGCTGCGCGTTTTTGCATGCCGCCACTAATTTCACTAGGCATATAAGTTTCGTATGGAAGTAAGCCCACTAAGTCCAGCTTACAGCGCGCTAATAAATTCATTTGATCTCTAGTTAGCTGGGTGTACTCCTCCATAAAGAGGGTTACGTTATCAAGCAAATTCATAGAACCAAATAAAGCGCCTTGCTGATACATCACACCAAAGCTCGTCATAATTTTTTGGCGTTCAGCACCCTGAGCGGTAGTGATATTTTGACCCTCGATCAATACATCTCCAGAGAGAGGTTGATATAGACCAAATAAATTCTTTAAGAGACTCGATTTGCCACAACCGGATCCACCTAGGATGACAAAAATCTCACCATTAGCGACTGAAAAATTCAGGTTCTGCAATAGCACTTTGGAGCCGTATCCTACAGAGAGGTTTTGAACGTCGATCGCGTTTTCTATTGCGTTCATTAAAACCCTGTCCTGTAGGAGATATAAGCAAAAATACCGTCCACCAAAACAATCATGACAATACTGCTCACCACCGCTCTGGTGGCAGAAATGCCTACCGCAGCGGCGCCGGTCCCGGTTTGCATTCCGCGCAAACATCCCATCGCAGAAACAACTACACCAAATAAAGTGGCTTTCACAAGCCCCGAGAGCACATCCTCAATATCGACAGCAGTCAACATGCCGTTATAAAAATTAATAAAGGGAATGCCATAAATTTGCATTGTTAACATCGAGGAAAAAATGCTGACGATATCTGCGTATAGAGTCAGAATTGGCGCCACCAAGATCCCTGCCAATACCCGCGGCACAACTAAGAATCGCACTGGACTTAAACCACCAGTAACCAAAGCATCTACTTCACTGTTGACAGTCATTGTGCCGATCTCCGCCGCAAAAGCAGCAGATGAGCGGCCAGCCAATAGGATGGCGGTAATTAAAGGCCCCATCTCACGCACTATTCCTAAGGCAGCTAATGGACCCACAAAAGAAACTGCTCCAAACTGTTGCATGCCAATTGCTGCCTGAAAAGATAAGATAACGCCAATCAAAAAGGCAACGAGGCCAACAATCGGTAATGCAGAGATGCCTGCCTCTACAGCCGCATTGACAAAGTCTCCCCAACGCACTTGCCTGACATTGCGCATTGACCAAGCTAAATCTGCAGAAAGATGCCCAACAAAGATCACTAAACCGCGGACATCATCCAAAAAATTTTGTGCCGCCATACCAACACTGACAACAAAACTGGTTTTTGGTTTTGGTGCAGGAACCGGAAATAATTTATTGATGGGGTCAAACTCATGCAATAGCGGCTGATACTTTGGATCCAATCCTTGAATCTCAAACTGTCCACCCGCTTTTTGCTGAGCTTCTTGGACATCTATTAAGAATGCAAATGCAGATCCATCTAAAGAACTCACTTTTGAAGCATCAAAAACCAAAGCATGGTTTTGGGCATTTCCTTGCGCTAACCAAAGGTCTTGCTTTTCCCGAATATCAGTCCATACGCCAGCCAACGAATACACGTTGACAGCGCCGCCCAAACGAACTTGAGCATGCATTGCATCAGTTTGCGTCCAAATAGCTACTGGAGCTGGTGAAATCGCGGAATTAAGGTCAGAAATGGCCATAGGCAAACTATAAGGGATTTGCATGAAACCACTGTGAAATGGCTAAAAAAGAAAAAGGGCCCAGTTTTTCAACTAGGCCCTGTATAGGTTGGTGCGGCTGGCAGGAATTGAACCCACGACCCCTTGGTTCGTAGCCAAGTACTCTATCCAGCTGAGCTACAGCCGCAACAGCCATAATTATGCCATGGAAGAGAAGAACTACATCACACCCGCTGGTCACGAACGCATCAAAAGCGAGCTTTTACAGCTCCTGGACCTTGATCGGCCTGAGGTTGTCAAGGTTGTCCACTGGGCCGCCTCCAATGGCGACCGCTCTGAAAATGGGGACTATATCTACGGGAAAAAGCGACTTCGAGAGATAGATCGACGGATTCGCTTCCTGAACCAGCGCCTGGAATTTGCTGTGGTAGTCGATAACCAAGCCCGAAAATCGGGTGATGCAGATGCTGAGCAGGTTTTTTTTGGGGCCACTGTGACTTATGCAAGCCTAGAGGGCGTCGATGCAGGCAAGGAGACGACTATAACTATTGTGGGCGTTGATGAGGTTGATTTAGAGCTTGGTCACGTCAGTTGGGTCTCCCCGATTGCTAAAGCTCTGATCAAAGCACGCGTGGGTGATTGCGTCAAAATTCAGACACCATCCGGCCCTAGCGAAATTGAAATCCTAGATGTTCAGTACCAATAGTAGGTAAATAAATTAGCTAGCCCGAACTCGAGTCACGCGCATCACATCATGATTGGTGCGCAGGCTACGCATGACCTTGGAAAGGTGCAAACGATCTGATACTTG
Source organism: Polynucleobacter sp. AM-7D1 (assembly GCF_018688455.1). Lineage (NCBI taxonomy): Bacteria > Pseudomonadati > Pseudomonadota > Betaproteobacteria > Burkholderiales > Burkholderiaceae > Polynucleobacter > Polynucleobacter sp. AM-7D1. The sequence continues at coordinate 711,558 of NZ_CP061319.1, read as the reverse complement.
TATTGTGAATCGAATGGTAACGGCATCTTCTTTGTAACGGTCATCCATGGATACATTCAAGATGTTCGAGTCTGCGGCAGTTACACTACTAGCTACTCTAGCCAAAACACCCTTTCCTTGGCGGGTATCGATTGCAAGATCAACCTCAAATTCTCGGTTAACCTCTTTGCCCCACTCGACCTCTACCCACTTGTCGCTATCCTTCGAAAGCATTTTGAGGGCTACTGGACAGTCATTGGTGTGCACTTGTAAACCTTCACCCTTGCCGAGATAGCCAATAATGTTGTCGCCTGGGATCGGATGGCAACAGGTTTGAAAGCTAATCGAATTTCCTTCGCGACCATCGACCAAAATAGCCTGACGCTGATGGTGATGTGAGGCAATTTCTTGATGAGGAGTAACCCAATCTGCCGCGCCCAAGCGCATTTGCTCTGAACCACCCTCGTCATCAATCAAGATCTTCAGTCGAATAGCTAACTCTTGCGGGGATCTACGACCCAAAGCAATATTGACACAGGCCTCATCGCGCGTTTTATCACCAGTCCAGTGCAATAACTTTTCCCAGATCTCTGGCGATAAAAGTCCAGCATCTACCCCTTGTTGACGCAAAGCATGAGCCAAGAGGCGCTCGCCCAACTGAAGGGACTCAGCGTAGTGCTTGGTCTTCAGTGAATGGCGAATAGAGGCGCGAGCTTTTCCAGTCCTAACGAATGCCAACCAGCCCGGATTCGGCTGGGAGTTAGCCGATGTCACCACCTCAACAATATCGCTATTCTTTAACTCACTACGTAGCGGTAATTGCATGCCATTAATCTTGACAGCAACACAAGTATTGCCCACATCACTATGAATTGAATAAGCAAAGTCTAAGGCGGTAGCGCCGCGTGGCAAGGCTCTAATCTGACCCTTTGGAGTAAAAACATAGACTGCGTCTGGGAACAAATCAATTTTGACGTGCTCTAAGAATTCTTGTGAATCCCCACTACTGTCCTGAATATCAATCAAGGATTGCAGCCATTGATGAGCCCGGTTTTGTACCTCGCTCATATCGGGTACGCCATCCTTATAAGCCCAGTGCGCAGCAACACCAGCCTCAGCGACCGCATGCATATCGCTAGTACGTATCTGAAATTCAACCGGTACACCCGATGGCCCTAAAAGCGTTGTGTGCAAGGACTGATAACCGTTGAGCTTAGGAATCGCAATGTAATCCTTAAACTTGCCAGGCATTGGCTTATAGAGAGCATGCAAAATTCCGAGAGCACGATAGCACTCATCAATCGAGTGCACAGTAACTCTGAAGGCATAGACATCGAGCACTTGAGAAAAGCTCAGATGCTTGCTTCGCATTTTGTTGTAAATACTGAAGAGAGTTTTTTCTCGACCTTGTAGATCAACTTCGAGATTCACTTTTGCAAAAGCCATGCGGGCGTTCTGCAAAATCTTTTCTACCATCTCTTTGCGGTTGCCACGCGCCCGCTTCACCGCATCTTCGATTACCCTAAAACGCATAGGCATCGAATAACGGAAACTCAAGTCCTGCAAGTCGCGGTAAATAATATTGAGGCCCAAGCGATGCGCAATCGGAGCATAGATCTCAATGGTTTCGGTAGCTACCCTGCGACGCTTTTCCATCGGTACAGCATCAAGCGTGCGCATATTGTGCGTGCGATCAGCTAGCTTGACCAGAATGACTCGCACATCACGGGCCATTGCCATAAACATCTTGCGAAAGCTTTCTGCTTGCGCTTCAGCATGACTCTGGAACTCCAGCTTATCCAGCTTGGTCAAACCCTCCACAAGCTCAGCTACTTTGCTACCAAACTTTCCAACTAGATCAGCTTGAGTGCATCCCGTATCTTCAATCACATCATGCAGCAAAGCCGCCATGATGGAGGAAGCATCTAAATGCCAGGTGGCACAAAGTTCAGCAACAGATACAGGATGGGTAATGTAAGGCTCACCACTGTGACGATACTGCCCGAGATGAGCAGCATCTGCAAAATGAAATGCTTGCTTAATGAGCGCAACCTCTTCAGGCTTGAGATAGCCTATTTTAGAAATCAGGCCATCGATAGAAACAACCTGATGCTTTAGTGGCAGTGTTGGCGCAGAGGTAGGGCCAAATAAATGTCGGCTCGATTGAGCCAACAATGTTGCGATGATGGAAGACTTATCGCTATTAACAGTCTCTTTAGGCGAGACCCGACCTTTGGATTCCGATGTGTTTTGGTCGCCTAAGGGGAGCTCCACAACGGAACCCCTGAATTACAAAGGTACTTTGGTCAACATGTCACGGTCAGTTACACCAGCAGCAACTTCACGTAACGCAACTACAGTTGCTTTATCTCTGGACTCAACACGTGGGGAGTGACCTTGAACTAATTGACGTGCGCGATAAGTCGCGGCCAATACCAGCTCAAAACGATTTGGGATAGTTTTTAGACAATCTTCTACAGTAATACGGGCCATGCTGAACTCACTTAAATTTAGCTTCAATACCTATAGGATAACTGATTAGACCCCAAGCCGCCTTAAAAGCGCTGGGTTGCGAGCCATAATCGGCCCTGAGCGTAAGCGGCTGGCAGCAACGACATGGCGTAAATCAATTAAAGCCTGCTCAAAATCATCGTTGATGACAATGAAATCTGCTTCATGGGCATGCTGAAGCTCTAAATGGGCTGCAGCCAACCTTCTCTGAATGGTTTCCTCATCATCCTGCCCACGTTTACGCAAGCGCTCCTCTAAGGCCTCAAATGAAGGCGGGAAGATGAAGATCCACTGCACTTCGGGAATAATTTGACGAATTTGCTGGGCGCCCTGCCAGTCGATCTCGAGCATCACATCGCGCCCGGTTTTCATCTGGGTTTCGATCCAAGCTTTGGAGGTGCCATAAAAATTGCCATGCACTTCTGCATGCTCCAAGAAATTGCCTTGATCGCGTTCCGCTATAAATTCATCTCTTTTAATAAAGCGATAGTCCTTGCCATCTACCTCTCCTGGCCTTGGTGCGCGCGTAGTGGTTGAAAGGGAGAGCTTGAGCGCCGTATCTTCTTGCAATAAGGCATTTACCAAAGAAGATTTTCCAGCGCCTGATGGGGCAACGATCATCAACATGCTGCCTTGGTAAGCGGGAGATAGGTTGGCTTTAGGTTTAGGGCTGGCCATAATAATTTGTGTAAGGGATGGTTACTCTAAATTTTGGACTTGTTCACGCATCTGCTCAATCAAGAGCTTGAGCTCTAAGGCAGCTTGAGTACATTCTTCTGAAACAGATTTGGAGCTCAAGGTGTTGGCTTCACGATTCAACTCTTGCATCAAGAAATCTAAACGTTTTCCTACTGGCCCTTTACCTGCCAGTGCAGTATCCACTGCCTGAAGATGAGTCTTGAGTCGAGCAAACTCTTCCGCAACATCGATACGAACTGCGTAGAGCACCACTTCCTGACGAATACGCTCCATCAACTCCGTGCCAGAACTGCCCTTGCCCTGCTCTTGAGCTGCTAATGCTTCAGCCAAGCGTTCAGTGAGTTTTTCTTGGTACTGAGAAACGTAAGCCGGCACCTTAGGCTCAATGCTCTTCACAATCTCACGCATTTTGCTTGTGATGGTGGTTAATACTGTGACTAAGGCCTTGCCTTCTGCATGGCGGCTATCCATTAAGGCAGTTAAAGCTGCGCGACCAGCTTCCACAGTAGCGGCAATCCAACCCTCTTCCTCACCTCTTGGTTCAGAAACAATGCCAGGCCAGCGCAAAATATCCGCAATCCGCAATGCTTCAGCATGAGGAAAAGCGACTTGAGCATGCTCCTGCAAGGTATATAGGGCGTCTAAACGATCTTTGTTTAAGGCACCCAAGGCATGGGGGTTGGCTTTGGCAGCTCCCGCTGCACCCGAATTAACGCGCCATGCGGCCCGAAACTCGACCTTGCCTCGAGATAGGCTTTGAGTCGCCATTTCTCTTAAGGCAGGCTCAGCCCCGCGACACTCGTCCGGAAGACGAAAGCCCAAATCCAGAAAGCGGCTGTTGACAGCCCGACATTCCACCTGCAGATCAGCTACTACACCAGCTCCTAGGGAGACTTGGCGTGAAGCGCTGCCATAACCAGTCATGCTCGATATCATATGGACATTGTAGATCTTTAGGACCAAACCCCATGACCAAGCCCAACATCACCCGCCCTAGTGGCCGCACCCCTACGCAATTGCGCCCAGTGAGTATCAGCCGTGCTTTTACTAAGCATGCAGAAGGCTCAGTTCTGATTGCCTTTGGTGACACCAAGGTGCTCTGTACCGCCAGTGTTCTGGAAAAGGTACCTCCTCATAAAAAAGGCTCAGGTGAAGGCTGGGTTACCGCTGAATACGGCATGCTCCCCCGCTCCACTCACACCCGTAGCGATCGTGAAGCTGCACGAGGTAAGCAGTCTGGTCGCACACAAGAGATTCAGCGCTTGATTGGCCGTGCGATGCGTAGCGTCTTTGATCTCAAAATATTGGGTGAAAGAACTATCCATCTTGACTGTGATGTCTTACAGGCTGACGGTGGAACCAGGACTGCATCGATTACGGGCGCTTATGTTGCCGCACGTGATGCGATTAATACTCTCCTGCAAAGTGGTGTACTCAAGTCAGATCCTATTATTGATAGCGTTGCAGCGATTTCTGTTGGCATCTACCAAGGTGTCCCAGTGCTTGATTTGGATTACCCAGAGGACTCTTCTTGCGATACGGATATGAATGTCGTTATGACCGGCAAAGGCGGAATGATTGAAGTGCAAGGTACCGCTGAAGGCGCAGCGTTCTCCCGCTCTGAATTAAACGCGCTCTTAGATTTAGCAGAGCAAGGTATTGCGGATTTAACGCAACTCCAAAAAGAAGCATTTAAATAAAAGATCAAAGGGTAGCAGGTGCAAAAACTCGTTCTCGCTTCTAACAATGCCGGTAAGGTTCGAGAGTTCCAGGAGCTCTTGGCGCCCTTTCATTTTCAGGTTATCCCTCAGGGTGAGTTAGGCATTCCGTCAGCAGAAGAGCCGCATCACACCTTTGTTGAGAATGCGTTGGCTAAAGCACGTCATGCCAGCGCAGCTAGTGGCCTACCTGCTCTTGCCGATGATTCCGGAATTTGTGCCCACGCATTAGATGGCGCACCTGGAGTCTACTCAGCACGTTATGCAGGTGTTGATGGGGATAGCGCTGCTAACAATCAAAAACTGATTGCAGCCCTGAAAGGGAAAGCGGATCGTGGAGCGCATTATGTCTGCGCGCTCGTGATGGTCAATAGCGCTAATGATCCAGAGCCACTGATTGTGCAAACCCGCTGGTATGGGCAAATGATTGATGAGGCCAAGGGAGGTTATGGATTTGGTTACGACCCGCACTTCCTTTTGCCTGAGCTCGGCATCACTGCCGCAGAACTAGAATCTTCAGAGAAGAATCTTATTAGCCACCGTGGCCAAGCATTACGCGAACTCATTGCAAAACTTCAAAGCCGTGCTGAACACGCTTAATCCCGTTTTGGCCACTACGCCAAAACTCACTGCCCTACCTCCGCTGTCTTTGTACATTCATTTTCCGTGGTGCGAAAAGAAGTGTCCATATTGCGACTTCAACTCACATCAAATTAAAGATGCGGGCAATGGCGTGAAAGCTTCACAGGGATATGATGAGGCGCGCTACATCAAAGCGCTTATTACTGATCTCGAGACAGAACTGCCTCGCATCTGGGGTCGTCAAGTCCACAGCATCTTTATTGGTGGAGGTACGCCTAGCTTGTTATCTGCTGACGGTATGAATGAATTGCTCTCTGCCATTCGGGCACGGATAAACCTAGAGCCCGATTGCGAGATCACTATGGAAGCCAATCCAGGCTCTGTGGAGACTGATAAGTTTGCAGGCTTTGCTAAGGCGGGCATCAATCGCGTCTCTTTAGGCATCCAGAGTTTTCAGGATGAGCAGTTAAAAGCCTTGGGACGTATTCATAATGGCGAAGAAGCCAAGCGCGCTATTGAGATTGCTATGGAGCACTTCAAGTCGGTCAATTTAGATTTGATGTACGGCCTACCAAATCAAACCTTGGAAGCTGCTAAAGCAGATATTGAAACTGCGCTCTCCTTTAAGACCCCGCACCTATCTTTCTATAACTTAACGCTTGAGCCCAATACCTACTTTGCCAATTTCCCACCCAAATTGCCTAATGAAGATCAGATTGATGCGATCTTTGAGCAGAATTTAGCTCTTCTTGAAGCGGCTGGCTATAGACGGTACGAGGTCTCTGCCTACGCCAAGAAAGATCAAGAGTGCAAACACAATCTCAATTACTGGCGCTTTGGTGATTACATCGGGATTGGTGCAGGAGCCCATGGAAAGATCTCCTTCCCAGAAAAAATCACCCGACAAGTGCGCGAGCGTCACCCCGAGACCTATATGCAGGCAATGGAAAGCAAAGGTAATGCCTTGATTGAAGCTAGGGAGATTCCAAGCAAAGATCTCCCTTTCGAATTCATGCTCAATACATTGCGCCTCACTGATGGTGTAGATACCATCACCTTTAGCGAGCGCACAGGCTTACCACTAAACGTTGTTTCAAAAGGATTGGATGAGGCCTGCAAAAAAGGTTTATTAGATTCAAACCCCAACAAGCTTAAGGCTACCGAACAAGGCTTGCGTTACCTGAATAATTTACAAGAGATGTTTTTGTAAGAACTAGATACTGGTCTGGGAACTGAATTACTTTCCTGTCCAGATGGGTGGCTTTCCATCCAAAAATGCAGTCACCCCATTCTTAAAGTCCTCACTGCCGTAGCATTCTCGAATTAAATCACTGCAATCTGGCAAGTTATTCTTAATTATTCTTGCCAGCGTTTGCTTAGTGGATTTTTGTGTGATGGGAGCTAAGTTCATTAAACGCTCTGCCAACTGATTTGCTTCATGCTCAAGTTCTTCAGCAGGATAACTAGCCAATAGATAGCCTTGCTTGAGTAATTCTGGTGCAGTCACGAGCTCAGCCAATAGCAACATGCGTTTGACGATATTGATACCAAGATGTGCAGCAAGCCAAGCTACATTGCCAGCAGATAGACAATTGCCCAGTGTCTTGGCAATTGGTACTCCAAAGCGCGCATCTGGCGTAGAGATGCGAAAGTCACAGCAACTCGCAATAGCAAGTCCACCGCCTACTGCCATGCCATCAATGACTGCGATGGTGGGGATGGGCAACATGGCTAATGGAGCAAGGTAGTCGTCAATTCCTTCCTCATAGCGAATACCATCCTCACCAGATGTAAAGCTGGCGAACTGGGCGATATCACTACCGGAGACAAAAGATTTACCACCGGCGCCGCGCAGAATGGCAACTCGTACCGCGGAGTTCATAGCTAAATCTTGGCAAATGGTCTTTAAGCTTTGATACATCTGCGCAGTCATTGCATTGCGCGCAGTTACATGATCAAAGGTAATGAATGCCATACCGTTACGAAGCTCTAAATGAACTTCGGCAAGTGACGGCGTTTTGGAAGCTTCGGTATTGGCCATGAAATTGATCAATGAAGCCTATGGGCTAGGCTCACAACAAGGTCTCTCTATTTGATTTATATTGACAGCTATTATTAGCACTTCATTCTAAACATAAAAATAATTGAGACAAAATGAACGCTTTAAATAGTAAACCCCTGCCACTGGCGGGCGTTAGGGTACTTGATGTGAGTCAAGTCATGGCGGGCCCCTACTGCTGCATGCTGCTTGCCGACCTAGGTGCAGATGTCATCAAAATTGAACCTCCAGGCACGGGTGACCAAACTCGTGGTGCCATGGGATTCAAGATGAAAGGTTCAGATAGCATGGGCTTTCTGAATATGAATCGCAATAAGCGTAGCGTTACTCTCAATCTAAAAACTGACGCTGGTAAAAAAGTCTTCTTTGAATTAGTGAAGACTGCAGATATCTTGGTTGAAAACTATCGACCTGGGGTCATGAAAAAACTCGGCATCGATTACCAAACACTCAAAGATATCAACCCAGGTTTGGTCTACGCTAGCATCTCTGGATTTGGTCAAACAGGTCCATGGGCTGACCGCCCGGGTTTTGATTTGATGGCACAGGCCATGTCCGGCGTCATGAGTGTGACTGGCTATCCCGATGGCCCTCCAGTAAAAGCAGGCGTTCCAGTAGCTGATATTGGTTGCGCCCTCTTTGCAGTCTATGGAATTCTGTCTGCTTATATTGGTAAAACCAAATCAGGTGAGGGTCAATTCATTGACGCATCTCTATTTGATTCCGCACTAGCGTTTTCAATTTGGGATACAGCCCAGTACTGGGGCACTGGTGTTGAACCCTACAAGCTTGGTACTGCTAATCATATGAGTGCACCCTATCAGGCCATGAAGGCCTCTGACGGCTACTTTGTCATGGGCGCTACGAATCAAAAACTATGGAAACTGCTCTGCGACAAAATTGGGCGCCCTGAATTGTTTGAGGATCCATTATTTAGAACGAATCCCTTGCGTCTTGCCAATCGCTTAATACTGGCATCTGAACTTGAAAAGACTTTCGTTACTAAAACCAGTGAAGAATGGGTGGATCTCCTGCTAGCGGCTGGCATCCCAGCAGGGCCAATCAACACCTATCCTCAGGCGTTTGATAGCGAACATGGCAAGCATCGCAAGATGCGCATGGAAATCGATCATCCGATTGAAGGCAAGGTTCCAAATATCGGCTTTGCTGTCAAGATGATGGGGACTCCACAGCAGGTATCTAGACATCCCCCACTGCTTGGGGAGCACACCAATGAGGTGCTTCAGGAATTGGGTATTGCCGGTGACGAACTGAAATCGCTAGAAGATGGTGGCGCTTTCGCAGCCTGAGTTACCAACGCATTTAGATAAAAAAATGGGCTCCCAGGAGCCCATTTTCTATTTCACAATTACCGATCTAATCACAATGTGACTTCATTAAGCACCATCTGAATTGGCGATCGGAGGAGCCTCAAATGGTTCTTTGATTGATTGAGCAGGTGGGGCTTTTTTAGATTTGGTACCAGGCATCAACTCAAAGTCCGGTGTAAAAGTAGTCATCGTGCTTCGCAATTGATCAAATGCTTTACGGTCACCTTCAAATTTAGCCTTTCCTTCGGCTTGGAGTTTTTCAAAGGTAGTTTGACCACCCATGACTTTCTCTAAGTCGCTACGGTTCACGATGATAGTCAGGTTGGGGTTTTTATCCTGATAGCCTTTGATATTAGTTAGCGCAGAATTACTCATCTCGATTACAAACTTTTCACCATTATCTGGGGTGTCGAGATTAATAGTGAACTTCATACCCGCAGCCTTTTTACTATCCATGCTAATGGCTAAGGCATTGAGCCATAGCTCAGTAGTCATTGCTCTGATCATGTCAGGGCCATTAGTCTTTGGTGATGCTCCAGAAGGCATACCGTGACGCAGTTCGTAGGCAGCGCCCAAGAAACTATTACGCACACTTGGACTTTCCTTTTGGTAACCAATTTGTTCAAAAATATCCGCTAGCAAATCTTTAGCTGCTGTGTTGTTTGGTTCTGCATAAACCAATTTATTCACAATCTCCATTGCTTCATGGTATTTACCTTGTTTATAGAGTTGCTTACCCTTTGCCATGATCTTGCCGGCACCACCCATCATCTCGACATATAACGGTGCAGAATCTTTTGGTGATAAGGGAATCAAAGTAGCAGGATTAGCATCCCAGTAACCCAGGTAACGATTGATGACCGCACGACTGTTGTGCTCCTCTGAGCCATGGTAGCTATGCGCTGCCCACTGAGACTTTAAGCTCTCTGGCTGCTTGTAAACGTTATGCACTTCATTGATCGTGACGCCATTATTCGCCAAATGCAGAACTTCATTATTCAAGTGGGCGTAACTATCGCGCTGAGTACGCATGACTTCCTGCACGCGATCATTGCCCCAGCGTGGCCATGAATGAGAAGCAAACATCACCTGTGCTTCGTTGCCATAGCGATATAGGGCATTATTAATATTCTTGGACCATGCCAAGGCATCGCGCACTAAAGCACCACGCAAGGTATAGATGTTATGAATGGTGCCGGTAATGTTTTCAGCAGCCCAGAATGCCTTCATCTGTGGGAAATAAGTATTCATCTCAGCGGGCGCTTCTGTACCTGGCGTATTTTGAAACTCCATCTCCACGCCATCTACTGTCATTTTTTCAAATGGCTCATTAATGAGAATGGTAGGTTCGATTAAGCCGAGATTGCCTGCGGCTGTGTTTTTACCAATGGATTGATCAACGTGACCAAATGGGCTGCGCGGCAATAAAACACCGTACTGAAAATACAGACGGCGTGTCATGGCATTGCCTGCGTATACGTTCTCTGCAACAGCATGATCCATAAAGCCAGCCGGAGCAATGATCTTCACTTTGCCGCTCTTTACATCAGCCTCATCAACCACACCACGCACACCACCAAAGTGATCAGCATGGGAGTGGGAATACACCACCGCAACAACTGGACGCTTGCCTAGCTTCTCGTTAACTAATTCCAAAGCTGCTCTTGCAGTCTCTTTGGAGGTCAGTGGATCAAAGACAATCCAACCGGTATTGGTTTTAACAAAACTAATATTGGATAAGTCAAAGCCGCGTACTTGATAAATCTTTCCTGGGACGACTTCATAGAGACCATATCCCATATTAAGAATGGCTTGGCGCTGTAAAGATGGATGAACGCTATCAAAATCCTTGCCCTGCAATAAGAACTCATAGCTACCCATATCCCAGGCTACGTTACCTGCATCTGCCATGATGGTTTTATAAGCAGGAGCAGCGATGAAACCCCTCTTGGATTCTTCAAAATCACGCTTGTCTTCGAAAGGCAGGGTTTTGCGTAAGCCATTCTGCAGCTCCACCGTAAAGGTCGAGGGGGCTTTGCCTTTAGCGTCAAAGTGCTTACCCTGCATTGCGCCAGGATCAGCAACGACTCCACCGCCGCCAGCTGCAAAAACAGCATTTCCAGAAATGAGTGCGATAGATGCAGCAATCAGAGTTAATTGGGTTTTCATGTTGGCCTTGAGCTAATGCGAATATTGGTAAAAAGCTACTTATCGAATGTAAAGAATGGGCTGCCATTGGGCAATTAGCCCTACAGCTAGTAAGCTAGTCTTGGGTGGATGGCAAAAAGACGGTAAATTGAGCCCCGCCGCTAGAGGCATCCTCATAACGAATGCTGCCACCGTGACGAGAAACAATATGTTGGCAAAGCCATAAACCCAAGCCCATGCCTGAACGCTTATTGCTATTGGAGAGCAATTCAAATAAGTGTATCTGGGCATCAATTGGAACGCCGCCGCCATTGTCAGAGATAAGCAATTGAACACCCCCAGAAACATCTCGACTCTCAATCTGGAGCATTCGAGAGGATCGAGTGGATTCACTTAGGGCCTGGATTGCGTTATTAATGAGATTCAGAAGCACTTGCTGGATCTCACCACGATTAACGTTAATTACCGAATTCGAGCGCAGATCTAGAACCACTTGAATATTCTTGGCCTGAATTTCTGGCTTAGTAATCTTGAGAATAGATTCGATTAATTCGTCAAGCTCGATCTGTTCGGCGCCAATCTTTCCATCAGAGAATATAGAGCGCAACGATTGAATGATATTGGTAGCGCGCTGGTTATCAGCCAGTAATGCAGCCAGAATCTCTTGATTCTGCTCGGCAGTCAAATGACCTTCAGATAACTTCTTCTGTAGAAACTGAATATTCAGTTGCGAGGCCCCCAAGGGCTGGTTAAGCTCATGGGCTATAGAGGCTGACAAAGCTCCTGTTGCCACAGTTTTATTGGCCTTCAGTAAATTGGAGATGAGATTTTCACGCTCCATCAACAAGGATTTAATTTCTTTATTCTCAGTTTGCGATTGAGCGCTTGCTAATGCAATACGCTCAGACCAATAACCACCAATGGCAATGTAAGCCAGCGTGTTCATCACGATTTGCATGATTGTCAGAAGAATCAAAAATTGAGGAATCTGCTCAACCTGACGAATAGTGAAACCAGATGCAACGACTACAGAGAGCCGCCCAATAGCAAAAAATAATTCTGCAGTAGTGGCATATTGCAAATACATTAATTGCTTTGAAGGAGTGGACTTTCTCTTTTCGCGTAATTGAACAATCTGCCAAATAAAGAAAGATCCAGTAATGACACAAATGACTGCAGTTCGGATTTCGAATGTGCCATGAATCCGCATCCACTCAAAGAATGGAATGAAAATCAAGACCGAAAATATGAAGGCGTATTCGATTCGTTTACTAATTGGCTGATTCAGTGACCTACAAAATAGCAATTGCAAAATAGCGGCCACATAGAACAATGTATTGGCTATGGTGAAATTAAATTCTGGCTTTGATACATCCTCAATAGTCAAAACTCCAGTGCCAAAGATGGCTAAGGCCAAAATACTCACCACCAAAGATCCCATCCAATAAGCGCTTGGCCTAACAGCACTTTGAGAGCGATAGTAGTGATAGACACCCAATAGCAAGCCCAACTGAATAGTGGCAAGAATATAGAAATACAGGGCTATGAGGAGCTTCATGCCATCTATCGTACAACGAGGTGAATATCCCCTATCTCAATCATATATCGGGGAGACTTTTACTGAGTCAGGCTAGGCAATTTGCCAGTTAAAGTGAGGTAGAAGAAGTAGAGAGCACCAAGAAAAATGAGGGCGCCGATTAGATATTGTGGATAAGGAATTCCTTGCTCTGGCATACCCTGCTTCTTACCTGTCACCATTGATCTGATGAGATTTTGTCTTTCGATCAAGCTCATGCCAACTGCGGCAACAATATGAACGACGACTAGGCCCAAAACTAAACTAGAAATCGCCTCATGAATCTCTGAAACAAAATTACCTAGAAACTCTTTAATGGATAAATAACCACTCAACCCAATAATCAAGATGAGGAGCATCAGCGCAAACATAACCAGACCGCCCGCTGGGTTGTGCCCAACATCGTGATGAGGATGGCCGCGTAGCATAGCCATAAAATGTTCAAGCACTGCCTTTGGTTTCTTCAGAAATTGACTAAATCTGGCATAGCGAGTGCCAATCAGACCCCACACTAAGCGAATAAGAACAAGTAAACACGCGGTATATCCAAATGCATAGTGAATCATGGCCCATCGCTCACTCTCTGAGCTAAGCCAAGCACCAGCAAAACAAATTACTAGTAGCCAATGAAACACTCTCACCGGCATGTCCCACACCATAATGGCTTCCCTTACCTTGCCAGTGGCTCCAACTCCATCACGAATTGACTCATTCATCTGATGGCTCATTTCGCTGGGATCTTAATATTGTTCTCACTAAAAATGCCTTTATCAGCATCAATATGACAAGCTCCACAATTGGCAGGGCTCTTGATGCTTGCCCGCTTCCAAACATCTGCCCTCACTTCATCATGCTTACGAATAAACCATGATGTTTTGGTAATGCGGTTTTCGGGGGCGGTCTCACTGTACTTCTGTCGAGTAGCGGCATTCTTTATTAACCAGCTTGTAATTTCAGTTTGAGTCTTTGCATCTACACTGGCATCGGTACCAAAGTGCTTGGATAGGCCAGACATGACATTTTTCCAGCTTTGTTCGCTTAATAATGCTGGTGGATAGGCCATATGGCAACTTGCACACTCAGCCTCGTATGAAGCTGGTGCATCTGCAGGCATTGCCATTTTTGCAGCGAATGTAGGTGATGCCGCCATCAGTATGGAGAAAGCAATTAGAAGAATTTTTTTCATATTGGGGAGATTCATTTAACAGTCATTAACCAAGAGAGGACATCCGCTTTTTCTTGTGCACTACAGTCTCTGCCTAGTACATCATTGCAGTTACGCTTAAACCATTTCTCAGCCTTGGCCTCATCAGTAAATCGTGCAGGATTGGCGCTAGGTGCCAATGGCTTAATCACCTTCCCAGTCACAATGTGTTTAGTGTCGTGATTTGGGGGATTTTCATGACAGGATGCACAGCTCCATTCCTTACCGTGCTTGGCATTGAAGAACTGCTCTCCTCTACTGGGTGATGCTTTACCAGATTGAGCCTCATAAGACTTTAGTAAGTCCTGAGGCGTTGCCGCGCTAACTATAAGGGGCAGGCCCATGAAAACAAGCCCCGAAAATAACTTCCAAAACATACATGCCTCTCTATTAACACTACTCATACTATTTACTTAGTATGCGCCATTGATATGACAGTCCATTTTGATAAGTAAGCAAAATAGTCGGGTATTTAGAGTTGATTGACTGAAACTCCCCTCCAAAATGATTCCGTTAGTTGGTATGAGTATTACAATCTATATAAATGCCAAATTAAGTGCATTTATCAATTACTGCATTACCACTCAAAGCTAATGCACCTCAATTTATTAAGGATTAATACCGTTATGAAAAAAATAGTCATTGTGATCATTCTTACTGCTATTGCTGCAGCTGCCTACTTCATGCTCAATCAACCAAAGCCTCCTGTTGCTGCCGTAGCTGCTCAAGAAACTGCTCTCATTTATGACGGTGAAGTAATCAAGATTGATGCTGCAACTCGTACAGTTACTCTCAAAAATCAAGATGGTGAATCGACTATTGTTGCTGGTCCTGAAGTAAAGAACTTTGCTGAAATCAAAGTGGGTGATCGTTTTGACGTTGTTTATGAACTCGCTGTAGCGATTGAATTGGTTAAGGTAAAAAACCCAGGCACCACTAGTGAGCAAGTTACTACTAGCACTACTACTGCCCCACAAGGCGATAAGCCAGGCATGATCACTAGCAACACCGTAACTGCAACTGCGAATGTTGAAGCGATTGATGCAGCTAAAAATACCGTATCTTTAAAAGGCCCTCAAGGAAACATCTTTAAAGTTAAAGTTCAGAATCCTGACTTGATGAAAGATATCGCTGTAAACGACCAAGTTAGAGTCGTGTACACAGAAGCAATTGCCGCTGTTGTAAGTGCACCAGCTGCAAAGAAGTAATGCGATAACGCTTTTCTAGTTAGTAGAAAGACAAAACCCCAGCAAGTGATTGCTGGGGTTTTTATTTGGCTTTAGCCCAAGGGCATTAAACGCACTTATAAAGCCTACGCATAGTTTCAATCTTCCAATATTGTTGCTGAGCCGTGTCAAATTCCTCCCGGTAGTTGCCTGGGTGAGCATGTTCAAATATCAGGAGAACCCGCTTTGCCTGATCATGCTTAGCAAAAGCAGCCAGGGTTAAATAGAGGTATCCCTGCTTGAGATCCTGCTCAATAATGTCGCCAGTTGCATATAAAGAACCTAAGGTAAATGCAGCCTGCCTACTACCCTCCTCCGCACCTTTTTTTAACAAGGCAATACCTTTTTCGCGATTTGGGACTACACCGTGCGCTACACCTGTACCCAGAATGTAAATATTGCCTAAATTACAGTAGGCATCTAGCACTTCTTCTTTGATTGCTTTTTCATAGTACTCGACGGCAGTTTTGTAATCTTGCTTAACATCACCCATGCCGCGCTCAAACATTAAGCCCACATTAAAGTGCGCATAACCATTACCCAAACTACTATTTGAGTTCTGTAATGTAAATAGCGTATTGATTTGCTCGGGGTTTAGGCGGCCATCAAAACACATCTTAGTTAATGCATAAAGTGCATCTTCGCTAGCGCGATCTTTAGCGAGGCCATAAAAGATATCAAATGCAGCAGAATAACTTCCGCGCTCGATATTTAGTTGCCCTAAATCAAGGCGTGATTGATCGTCATACATATTTGTCTTAGTCCCTATAGAACCCTGAGATTCTTATTGTTAGAAATTATTGACCCACTATAAAGACATTAATTTTATTTAGGGATACCCCTATGAGCAGGATCTTTCTGGCATCACAAAGCAGATTTTTTGACTGATGGCGAGCCAGTAGCGACCAAGAAAAAAGCCACCCCGCAGGATGGCTTTGGTAACGATTTTGGTAACAAGGCTGTTGTATTGCCACAAACCCTTGTAATACCTATTAACTTGGCGGAAGAGGTGAGATTCGAACTCACGGAGGACTTTCATCCTCGCCAGTTTTCAAGACTGGTGCATTCAACCGCTCTGCCACTCTTCCTTTGCGATTTGAGTCCTAGATTATAAAGAACTTTTGATCTGCGCCTCCAAATGCTGGGCAATTGCCAAACAAGAGGTGAGGCCTGGGGACTCAAAGCCATAGAGGTTAAATAAGCCTTGAAGCTGATGCTGCTCAGGCCCTTCGAAGTAAAAGTCTCCTGCTGGGGCATTTGGCGGGACGATTTTGGCCCTGACACCAGAGTAATCCGCCTGCAAAGCACCGTCTTTTAGGCCTGGCCAGTATTGCCTTACTGCGGCGTAAAAGCCTTCTCCCCGTTTTGGATCGACCGTATAGTTAATTTGACTTTCATCATCAATATCGAGCCATTCCACATCAGGACCAAACTTCGCCTGTCCACCCATATCAAGCGTTAGATGAACGCCTAATCCGCCAGGTTCAGGAATGGGGTAAATCAAATGGCTGAACGGAGACTTTCCGGATAAAGAGAAGTAGTTGCCTTTGGCGAAGTAAGCTTTAGGTATCAGATCTTTCGAGAGGCCTTCGATTTTTTGAGCTAATGCTGGGGCGCTAAGTCCCGCGCAATTGATCAGTAACTTGGTCTGAATAGTCATGCCATCGGCACCGCCAATCGTGAGCTCGAACCCGCTTTCGGCAGCATTGCCAATTGGCTTAGCGCCAAGCAATGGAGATTGGTATGCAACCATACCACCCGCATCTTCAAAACCACCTAGCAGTGACAACATTAATCCATGACTATCGACTACACCCGTTGATGCTGAGAGCACTGCTGCTTCACACTGCAACTGCGGCTCAAGCGCTTTGGCTTGCGCTCCTGAGATCATCTTGATATCGGGTACTTGATTGTTTTGCGCTTTGTACAAAATAGCCTGGAGATCATCTAGCTGACTAGTATCAGCAGCAACAATCAGCTTTCCATAAGCTTGTGTGCTCACCTGATGAATGCGGCAGTATTCATACAAGAGCCGATTGCCTTCCACGCAGAGTTTGGCCTTGAGAGAATCTTTTGGGTAATAAATCCCCGCATGAATGACTTCACTATTACGTGCACTGCTAATAGTTCCGAATGAATCTTCGCGCTCGAGCAGGATAGTTTCTCGACCCTGCAATGCCATCTCGCGAGCAACTGCTAATCCAACCACTCCAGCGCCTACTACGACGCAATCAACCTGCTCCATTCCGCTATTCCTGACCTGATTTCAGATATGTCTCAATCTTGTGATGACTTTTGCCCAAGCTAAAGCCTTGTTATTGATGAAATCGTAACATTTTCAGCGTTTTAAGGGGGTTTTGATGTCCTTATTGATAAAATCTAGGAATGTCCTTGCAAGCCCAATTAGCCAGTAACAGTGTTCACTCTGCCCTTGATGTGGTGCTCGATACCGCCTATCAAGGAATTGACGCCAGCGACTGGGCAAAGTTATTTGCGAATGCTCGTAAATCTCAGTTAGAGCAGTTCATTGCAGACCTGTTTGCTGGTAAGCACATCAACAATAGCGAAGATCGCCCTGCCCTCCATTCGGCGCTGCGCAATCTGAGCAAAACGCCAGTACTGATTGATGGTTCAGACGTTATGCCAGCAGTATCTGAGGTTTGGCGTCGCATTGAAGCACTTTGCAACAAATGGGTTGGTGTCACAGATGTGATTCACATTGGGATCGGTGGGTCTGACTTTGGCCCCCGCTTAGCAATTGAAGCTTTAGCACATGTGCCTGGCATTGAAAGTCGCGGAATGCGCATGCATTTCTTAGCGAACATTGATACCGCTGAATTAGCACGCATTTTGGCGCGCGCTCAGCCTCATAGCACCCGCGTGATTGTGGTCTCGAAATCATTTACGACTCTCGAAACTTCCATGAATGCCAAAGCCGTTGTGGCTTGGCTTAAAGAGAGTGGACGCACGTCAAGTCAAATTGCACATGCTTTGTATGCGGTCACCGCCAATATTCCTGCCGCTAAAGACTTTGGGGTTGAAGAAGAAAATATTTTTCCTTTCTGGGATTGGGTTGGCGGTCGCTACTCCGTGTGGTCAGCAGTTAGCTTACCTATTGCCTTGCAATATGGCTTTGAGACTTTCAAACAATTTTTGGCTGGTGCTGAGGCCATGGATTTGCATTTTAAGAATGCATCTCTCGAAGAAAATCTGCCCGTTATCATGGCGCTCACCTTGCTATACCAGCAAGAGAAACACAATATCAAGGCTTATGCTGCTATTCCGTATGCCGATGCCTTGGATTGGTTTCCAAAGTGGTTGCAACAGCTGGATATGGAGAGTAACGGCAAGAGTGTTGATCGCGATGGCAAGCCTGTTAAGCATTCTTCACCAGTCGTATTTGGCAGCGCAGGTAGCAATGCGCAACACTCTTACTTCCAGCTCTTTCATCAAGGTACAGAAATCATTCCAATTGATTTCATTGCCGTACGTGAGCCGATGAGTGATAGACCAGAGGCAGTAGCACATCATCGCATTCTGCTTTCTAACTGCTTGGCACAAGCTCAGGCACTAGCCAATGGCAAAACCGCCAGCAATCCAAATGATGTTTACCCCGGCAAACGTCCGAGCAATCTCTTATTGTTTCCTAAGCTCAACGCTTTTTATCTTGGCGCCCTGCTTGCTTTATACGAGAACCGTACAGCAACATTAGGCGCACTCTGGAATATCAATAGCTTTGATCAACCTGGCGTGGAATACGGCAAAGTACTAGCTAAGCCAATTGAGAAGGCCCTCGCAAGTCATCAGAATGATATTCAAGCTAGTACAGATATTGATGCGGTGACTGCTGCTCGCATTAATTTATTAAATTCAAATGACTAGTTTTCGCCCAGCATTGTTTGGGTGTATTTACCAAAGGATCTGTAATGCAATTGTCTCCATCTATTTTTAAAGCGTATGACATCCGCGGCATCATTGATGAGACCTTAGATCCCTCAATCGCCAAACTCATTGGCCAAGCATTTGGCACTGAGATGCGTGAGCTTGGTGAAACAGATATCGTCATCGGTCGTGATGGTCGCCTATCTGGCCCCAGCTTGATTGAGGCTCTTACTGAAGGCCTGCTTTCCACCGGTATTAATGTAATTGATCTAGGGATGGTTGCAACACCGATGGTGTACTTTGCTGCTAACCATACGATTAATGGCAAGACACCAAGGTCCGGGATCATGATTACCGGCAGCCACAACCCACCTAATTACAACGGCTTCAAAATGGTTTTGGGGACAGCGGCGATTTACGGGGAAAAAATTCAGGATTTACGTAAGCGCATTGAAGCGAAGAAGTTTGCCGTAGGCCAAGGCACTAGAAGCACTTTTGATATTTTCCCAATGTATCTCAATTACATCGTAGGAGACATCAAACTTGCTCGCCCCATGAAGATTGCCGTAGATTGCGGTAATGGTGTTGGTGGTGCATTTGCTGGGAAGTTGTTTAGAGCTTTAGGCTGTGAGGTTGCAGAGCTATTCTGCGAAGTGGATGGGCATTTTCCCAATCACCACCCTGATCCAGCACATATCGAAAATTTACAAGATCTCATCAAGAATCTTCAGACTACCGATAATGAATTAGGCCTTGCCTTTGATGGCGATGCGGATCGTTTGGGCGTAGTGACCAAAGATGGCCAAGTGATTTTTCCAGATCGCCAGATGATGCTCTTTGCTAAAGACGTTCTCGCCCGCAATCCAGGCGGCCAAATTATTTATGATGTGAAATGCACTCGTAATTTAGCAACCTATGTCAAAGAACATGGTGGCGAACCCATCATGTGGAAAACAGGCCATTCCCTAGTCAAAGCCAAGCTAAAAGAAACCGGCGCCCCACTAGCTGGCGAGATGAGTGGTCATATCTTCTTTAAAGATCGTTGGTTTGGTTTTGATGATGGTCTGTATACAGGCGCCCGCTTACTAGAGATTCTCAGCAAAGAAAAAAATCCAAGCGATACATTAAATAATCTACCCAATGCTATCTGTACTCCAGAGTTGCAGCTGGCTTGTGCTGAAGGTGAACCCTTTGCCTTGCTAGAAACTATTAAAGCCAATGCAAAGTTCCCGACATCAGAGTCAATCAATACGATTGATGGTGTGCGCGTGGAGTATGCCGATGGATTTGGTCTAGCTAGACCCTCCAATACAACGCCCGTAGTAGTCATGCGTTTTGAGGCAGATAGTGAAGAAGCGATTAAGCGGATTCAGGCGGAATTTAAGATGGTATTGCTCGCTGCCAAGCCAGAGGCAAAATTACCCTTCTAAGATTGAAGATTGCACAGTGTCAAGTAGTGCAATAGAGATAAAATTACCTATGATCTCAAAGCCAATTGCCTTCGACTATCCTCAGCAAAATGCTGTTGGTGAAACCTGCACGGCCCAAGCTTGGGCTAAGACACCCCCACCACTCCACGGTGATCACAAATCAGCTGTGATTGCTCGTATTAAGCAATTGTTGATTGAGAAGGATGCCGCCTTGGTGGCTCACTACTATGTTGATGGCGATATCCAAGACCTAGCCATGCAAACCGGTGGTTTTGTGGCTGACTCTTTAGAGATGGCTCGCTTTGGTAAAAATCATTCAGCTAAGAATCTGATTGTTGCTGGTGTGCGTTTCATGGGCGAGTCCGCCAAAATCCTCAGCCCTGAAAAACGCGTCTTTATGCCTGATCTAGAGGCAACCTGCTCTCTCGATTTGGGTTGCGATGCTTCTAACTTTGCTGCGTTTAGAGCATCACATCCAGATCGTACCGTCGTGGTCTATGCCAATACTAGCGCTGCAGTTAAAGCACAAGCCGATTGGATGGTAACAAGCTCTTGTGCCTTAGCGATCGTGCATCAACTAAAAGTTGAGGGTAAGAAGATTCTTTGGGCACCTGATCGTCATTTAGGTCGCTATATTCAAGAGCAGACTGGCGCTGATATGTTGTTATGGAATGGCGCTTGTATTGTTCATGATGAATTTAAAGCTGTTGAGTTAGAGATGCTTAAGGCTTCCCATCCCAATGCAATGATTCTGGTTCACCCTGAATCTCCGCAAGCTGTAGTGGATTTAGCCGATGTAGTAGGATCTACTTCAGCCATGATTAAAGCTGTAGTCGAAGGCTCCGCCACTGAATATATTGTGGCTACAGACAACGGCATCTTGCATCGTATGCGTCAATTAGCTCCCAATAAAATATTGATTGAAGCACCTACTGCTGGCAATAGCGCCACTTGCAAGAGTTGCGCCCATTGTCCTTGGATGGCCATGAATGGCTTGCAAGGAATTTTGAATTGTCTAGAGAATGCTTCCGGTGAAATCCTCATTGAAGAGCCCATTCGTATTAAGGCACTCGGCTGTATAGAACGCATGCTCGACTTCACTAAAAACCACCCCGATCTCTTAGCTAAAGCACAGCATGGTTTCGTCAAGAATATTGGTGTTGCTTAGTTGTTTCTTGATATCTTTTGATTATTCCTTAATGTAGACCGATTTATTCATGTTTGAATACAACGAAACTTTAGAGCAAGCCCGTCAACGCAATATTCATGATGCTTTGATGGAAGATATTGGTACGGGTGACTGGACTGCAATGTTGGTTCCAAGCAAACCCGTTCATGCACAGCTCATTGTTCGCCAAGCAGCCGTACTATGTGGAGTGGATTGGTTTGAGGGCACACTTAAGAAGTTAGATCCAAATGCTAAAGTGACTTGGCATTACATGGAGGGCGACCCCATGAAGGCTGATACTAAAGTCTGCGACATCGAGGCTGACTCACGCGCCCTCCTTTCAGCTGAACGTCCTTGCATTAACTTCTTGCAAACACTCTCCTGGACTGCCAGCATTGCGCGTCAGCATGTGGATGCGATTCAGGGCGTGAGTCCCAACCCCAATGGCTGTGCAGTGCTGGATACACGTAAGACTATTCCAGGTTTACGTCGCGCACAAAAGTATGCAGTACTAGTGGGCGGGGGTCAAAATCAACGTCTTGCTTTATGGCATGGCATCCTCATTAAAGAGAATCACATTGCTGCTGCAGGCGGTGTCTCTGCCGCCATTAAAGCCGCGCAAGCCCTCAACTCTGGGGTGGACATTCAGGTTGAGGTAGAGAATTTTTCCGAGCTTGAAGAAGCCTTAAATGCTGGCGCAAAAAGTATCTTGATTGATAACTTCACTACCGAACAGATGAAAGAAGCAGTTGCCATTACTAAGGGTCGCGCTCTACTTGAGGCATCTGGTGGCATCGATTTAGATCAGATGCGAGCTATAGCTGCCACTGGTGTTGATCGCATCTCCCTCGGAAAACTAACTAAAGATATCAAGGCGGTGGATTTCTCGATGAGAGTTTTGTAGGTAATTAATTCATCTATGTCAGCCCACGACTGACATCCAAATAGGGCCCTGCTGATATTTCGCAGGGTTTTTCTTTTCTAGACTCATCCCATACATTTATTGGGCCTTCAGTCTTTGAGTCATCAATTTATGTATTGACATTAATTATTTTTGTATATACATTAATAGGACGACTAGTGCTGGAATTTGATGATGCAAAGCGAGAAATCACTTTATTCACGCGCGGCCTTGATATGGCTAGAGCGAATGAGATCTTTGAAGCTTCACACATGGATCAAATTGATGACAGGAAAAATTACGGCGAAGTTAGGGTCTTCAGTTTTGGTTACCTAGACAATTTTCCAGTTGTCGTCGTATGGACTTACAGAGGCATCAACAAAAGAATCATCAGTTTAAGGAGGGCAAATGAACGTGAAATTAAAAAGTACACAGGAAGAATGGGTTGATCCAGACGATGCACCAGAGTTAGACGAACAATGGTTTAAGGATGCCCATGTATATGTTGGTGACACTCTAATCAAAAGAGGTGTCGGCAGACCACCCATTAAAAATACCAAAGAAATGTTGAGCCTCAGAATGGACTTTGATGTACTGGAAAAGCTGCGCGCAAGCGGTAAAGGCTGGCAAACTCGCCTCAACAAATATATTAAAGATGCTGTGTTGAAAGGCGATCTGTAATTTTTTAAGTCTCAGGATTTTCTGAAGTTCCCTCAGCCTGAGGCGTCAGGATGGTTGGATAAGAAACGGCCCAAGTGCCTGGATAATCGCGACTGTAATGCAGTCCCCTACTCTCTCTACGCATCAGGGCAGATCTGACGATCAACTCTGCACACTCCAGCAAATTACGTAGCTCAATGAGATCGCGCGTGACTTTAAAGTTAGCGTAATACTCTTGCACCTCATATCTGAGGAGCTTAATTCGGTGTAGAGCGCGTTCTAGGCGTCGATTGGTTCTCACGATGCCAACGTAGTTCCACATCAAAGAGCGCAATTCATCCCAGTTATGGGCAATGACAACCTGCTCATCGGCATCCTCTACTTGACTCTCATCCCAGAGTGGCAGCTTTGGCATCAGAGGAGTCTTGAGTTGAGAAATGTCTTCAGCGGCAGCCTTACCAATCACAACACACTCTAGCAAGGAGTTACTAGCCAAACGATTGGCTCCATGCAGGCCTGTGTATGTTGCCTCACCCACAGCATAAAGACCTGGTAAGTCTGTTCTTCCCTTGAGATCGGTAACTACACCGCCACAGGTGTAATGCGCTGCAGGCACGACCGGTATTGGCTCCTTAGTGATATCGAGACCAAGAGTCATGCAACGCGCATAAATCATTGGGAAATGCTCTTTTATAAATGCTTCACCCAGATGAGTGGCGTCCAGATGTACGTAATCTAAACCGTGCTTCTTCATTTCAAAATCGATTGCTCGGGCAACTATGTCACGCGGAGCTAACTCATTGCGATCATCATGCTCGGGCATAAAGCGCGTGCCATTTGGCAGCTTGAGTAGGCCACCCTCACCACGCATCGCTTCAGTAATCAGAAATGTGCGGTCACTTGGGTGATACAGACAAGTCGGATGAAACTGAATAAATTCCATATTGCCGACACGACAACCTGCACGCCAAGCCATGGCAATACCATCGCCAGTAGCAGTATCAGGGTTGCTTGTGTACCGATAGACCTTACCAACACCACCAGTAGCCAAGACTACTGACTTGGCTTCAATAGTTTCTACACGATTGTTTTTAATATCGAGCGCATAGACCCCATAACAACGATTTGGTTTACTGCGCTGTGTCTTTGCATCTAGATGGCGATTGGTAATCAGATCTAGAGCAATCCAGTGCTCCAAGATCTGAATATTTTTATGCGCTCTAGCCTTATCGAGAAGAACCTCATGGATGGCTTTACCAGTTGCATCCGCAGCATGCGCAATGCGACGGTGACTATGACCGCCCTCGCGCGTTAAATGCAAACCCATGGGACCAGACTCATCAGTAGTAAAGGGCACACCCTGCTCAACCAACCAACGAATGGCTTCAGCGCTTTCTTCGGCAATGTAACGTGCGGTTGATTCCACTACGAGACCTGCACCTGCATCTAAGGTGTCAGCAACATGAGAATCAATGCTGTCATGCTCTTGATCTACTACCCCCACAATGCCACCTTGTGCCCAAGCAGTTGCTGCTTCGCCAAGACCACGCTTAGCCATCAGAATCACTGGTTGGGATTCGGCCATATGCAGCGCTACGGTTAGACCGGCTAATCCTGCTCCAATAATGAGAACAGGAAGCTCTGCTTTGCTATCAGCTTGGGGTGTTGAGGGTTTAGAACTTGCCATGGAAGTGTTAATTCTAAAGGGCAATCATCTTTTGGGTATTTTTATGCTTCCAAAACAACAAAGCCCCGACTACAGGGGCTTTGTTGAGTGAGGCTGAGTGAAGCAAGCTATTAGTTCACCGTTGCCTTCCGCCTCTCAGGATCATTGGTACCGTATCCCATAAAGACTGAAGCTTGACCACCTTTAGCGAGTTTGACTGCACAGTACTTAAACTCCGGAATCTTGCCAAATGGATCTAATGCAGGATTAGTAATCAGATTGGCTGCTGCTTCAAAGTAGGCAAACGGAATAAAGATGACGCCACGAGGCGTGCCATCATCTCTACGCACATGAATACCTACTTCACCACGACGCGACTGAACTGTAATGACATCGCCAGCAACAACGCCAAGCTGAGTCATATCTTCGCCATGCATCGAAACGGTAGCCATAGGCTCAATTGCATCTAATACAGTAGCACGGCGCGTCATACTGCCGGTATGCCAATGCTCCAACTGACGACCAGTAATCAACACAAATGGATACTCCGCATCTGGGCGCTCATTCGCAGGAATGATATCGGCTGGTACCAACTTCACTCTGCCATCTTTGGTATCAAACTTGTCGTTAAACACAATCGGACGACCTGGGTCTTCAGCAGATAAGCATGGATAAGTGACACTAGATTCTTTTTCCAGACGCTCCCAAGTAATGCCGTTAATGGCTGCATGCATTGCTTGACGCATTTCGTCATAGACTGCTGCAACACCATCATCTGGACCTTGGTAGTTCCAATTAAGGCCCATGCGTTTAGCGATCTCTTGGATGATCCATAAATCTGGCTTTGCATCACCCGGTGGATTAATAGCCTTCTTACCCATTTGCACCATACGATCGGTATTGCTTGCGGTGCCGACTTTTTCTGGCCATGCGCTTGCAGGCAATACTACATCCGCCAGGAGGGCAGTCTCAGTCATGAAAATATCTTGCACCACCAAGAGATCCAATGAAGCTAAAGCATGGCGGGCGTGATTCAAATCAGGATCACTCATCGCTGGGTTCTCACCCTCAACATACATGCCACGAATCTTATCGGGGTCACTATCTGGAGCGGTAATCTTATGCATGATTTCCACAACGGTGTAACCAGGCTTCTTATCTAACGGCGTATCCCAGAACTTCTCAAACCACGCATGTGCTTCAGGATTATCAACACGTTGATAGTTCGGGAACATCATCGGAATCAAACCGGCATCACTAGCACCCTGCACGTTATTTTGTCCACGCAATGGATGCAAACCAGAGCCTGGCTTACCAATTTGACCTGTGATGCTGACTAATGCAATTAAGCAACGGGCATTGTCAGTTCCATGAACGTGTTGGCTTACACCCATGCCCCACAAAATCATTGCAGACTTAGTTGTAGCGAACTCGCGCGCCACTTCACGCAAGGTCTCCGCCGGAATACCGCAAATTGGCGCCATTGCTTCTGGGCTATAACCCTTGATATTTTCTTTGAGAGCTTCAAAATTATTCGCGCGATTGGCAATAAATTCTTTATCAGCCAGACCTTCTTCAATGACCGTATAAATCATGGCATTAAGCATGGCAACGTCACTATCCGGCTTGAACTGCATCGTACGCCAGGCATGCTTAGCAATATCTGTCTTGCGTGGATCACACAACACAATCTTTGCACCACGCTTAGCAGCGTTCTTGAACCAAGTAGCTGCTACTGGATGATTCGCTGTCGGATTTGATCCAATCAACAAGATCAAGCTCGAGTGCTCAACATCGTTTACTTGATTACTTACTGCACCAGAACCAACGCCTTCTAATAGCGCAGCAACGGATGATGCATGGCATAGACGGGTACAGTGATCTACGTTATTGCTACCAAAGCCAGTGCGCACCAGCTTCTGGAATAAATACGCTTCTTCATTACTACCTTTAGCAGAGCCAAAGCCAGCTAAGACCTTATTGCCGTATTGATCTTTGAGCTTCTTGAGACCGCCACCAGCAACTTCCAGCGCCTCTTCCCATGTTGCTTCACGGAAAATATTTGACCAATCTTGATTGCCTTCAAGCAAGGCTTCATCTTTAGCAACGCCAGCTTTACGAATCAAGGGCTTAGTTAAGCGCTGTGGATTATGGATGTAGTCCATACCAAAGCGCCCTTTGACACAAAGGCGATTGTGATTCGCTGGGCCATCACGACCCTCAACGCTAACAATCTTTTCATCTTTGACGTTATAAGTAATTTGGCAACCGACGCCACAGAAAGGACATACTGAATCTACTTTGCGATCCACTGTTTGTGAGCCGATCAAACCCTTAGGCATTAATGCGCCTGTTGGGCAAGCCTGCACACACTCTCCACAAGCAACACAAGTACTGTCACCCATTGGGTCATTCAGATCAAATACGATCTCACTATGCGCGCCACGCATTGCGTAGCCAATCACATCATTCACCTGCTCTTCACGGCAAGCACGCACGCAACGATTACATTGAATACAAGCATCTAGGTTCACAGCCATCGCTGGGTGAGAAACGTCATTGCTGACTTTTTCACGGCGCAATGCCTTGAGCTCAGGACGGACGGTAACATCCATGCGGGCAGCCCAAGTGCTTAGCTCACCGTGTTGATTTTTTTGCTCTTCTTCCTTGCTATCGCCAACCCACTTAAATCCTTCATCGGGCATATCGGATAAGAGCATCTCCAACACGAGCTTTTGACTCTTCAATGCACGCTCGCTATTGGCTTTGACTTCCATGCCAGGAGTTGCGCTCCGACAGCAACTTGGCGCTAAGGTGCGCTCACCATTTATCTCAACAACGCAAGCGCGGCAGTTACCGTCAGGACGGTAACCGTCTTTAAAGCACAGATGTGGGATATCAATCCCATGGCGTTTAGCCGCCTTGAGAATAGTCTCACCTTCGTAAGAAACGATAGTTTGACCATCTAGCTTGAACTCTACGGTTTGTAACTCAAGTTCTTTAGGATTTACTGGTGCGTTCATATTTGTCTCGTTTTTCCCTTAGTAATTTGTCGCTAATTAAGCAACTTCTTGTGGGAAATATTTAGCAATACAGCGAATTGGATTAGGCGCAGCTTGACCTAGACCACAGATGGAGGCATCAACCATTACAGTAGCTAAGTCTTCTAAGGTTTCTTTATCCCAAGACTTAGACTGCATCAGCTTGGCGGCCTTACTTGTGCCAACACGACATGGTGTGCACTGACCGCAACTCTCATGCTCGAAAAAGTGCATGACGTTAAGCGCCATATCTCGTGCTTTGTCCTTATCTCCAAAGACCATTACCGCAGCCGAACCAATAAAGCATCCATAGGGCTGTAAGGTATCAAAGTCAAGCGGGATGTCATTCATGGTTGCCGGCAAGATGCCGCCAGAAGCACCACCTGGTAAGTAGCCATAGAACTGATGGCCATCTTGCATGCCGCCACAGTACTCATCAATCAATTCCTGAATAGTGATGCCAGCAGGCGCTAGCTTCACGCCAGGGCTCTTCACTCGGCCGCTGACGCTATAGCTTCGTAAGCCTTTACGATCATGACGGCCAAAAGAGCTAAACCACTCAGGGCCACGTTGGACAATGTCGCGTACCCAATAGAGAGTTTCAAAGTTGTGCTCTAGTGTTGGACGACCAAACAATCCAACTTGCGCAATATAGGGAGGACGCATGCGAGGTTCGCCGCGCTTACCTTCGATACTTTCAATCATGGCGGATTCTTCACCACAAATGTAAGCACCAGCACCACGACGCAACTCAATCAATGGCAACTTGAACGGGGGGTTAGCCTTCAACTTAGCTAACTCCGCTTCGAGCAATTCACGGCAACCGTGATACTCATCACGCAAATAAATATAGCAAGCATCAATACCCACTACATTGGCTGCAATCAGTAAACCTTCTAAGAAGCGATGGGGATCACGCTCTAAGTAAGTACGGTCTTTAAATGTGCCTGGCTCACCTTCGTCAATGTTTACTGCCATCAACTTCGGTGCAGCTTGATCCTTCACAATACGCCACTTACGCCCCGCAGGGAAACCTGCGCCACCGAGACCACGAAGGCCAGAGTTTTCCATGGCTTTGATGATGCTCTCAGCATCTTTTTTGCCGTCAATAATTTCTTTGGCTAAAGCATATCCACCTTGCGCGCGATAAGACTCATAGCCAACATAGTCAGGAGAGACTGCCTGATTTTCACCTTGAGGAGATACACCTTTTTCAGCTAATGCTGCTGGATCAAAATTGGCGCTGTCCTTAGCCATTGGTTGGGTGGTCAGATTATTTTTGACGGCAGCACTAACCTTGTCAGTGGTGGCAAACAATACTGGGTACTGATGCACAACTGCTACAGGCGCTTGCTCACAACGACCTACACATGGTGCAGCAACTACTTTAACTTTGGGATTGCCCAAGATGGATGGCAACTTTGCCAATAGGTTTTGTGCGCCAGCTAATTCGCAAGCGATGCCATCACATACGCGCACAGTGATATCAGCAACCGGATCATTGCCGCGCACCACTTCGAAGTGATGATAGAAAGTAGCAACTTCGTAGACTTCAGCCATCGGCAAATTCATTTCTTTTGCGAGGGCAACTAAATGACGATCATGCAAAGCACGGTATTCATCATTGAGCTTATGTAAATTTTCTATCAACAAATCACGGCGATGAGGTGCATCACCAATTAACTGGCGAACCTCCGCTAAGGAGACATCATCTGCTTGACGCCCCTTTAGCTTGCTTTTGCGACGAATGGTTTCCCTTAAGTCATCTGCAGTTGCTATCGCAACAGCCTGGATCTCTCCAGAGGGTTTTGGGTGATTCATAGTTTTAGTCTCTAATTTCTTGTCGCAATAATGATGCTGTTTTTATGTGCATGAAGCCTTGCTTGAGAATGCCTGATTTAACGAGGACTGATCTGCCCCGCTATATATAGGAAATTCCCAAAATCACGAATGATTTTGGTTTATTTCTAGCCTCAAGTCCTTGACGGAGCTCAAGTGAATTAATTAAGGGTAAACCCTAGTTTAAATCACTGATGGGGATGGCCGATCGCCAGGCGGGAGGGAGTAGTCCAGCTTACGCTCATAGACACGCGCCTTGAAACAGTCGTTGTAACCTTTGCTACCAATTTGCCAGCCAATTGAGGTGCAGTCATCTTGAGCGGCTGACTCAATGGAACCACATCCAGCCAGAGAAATGGCGGCAATAGAGGCAAGAATGGCTAGGGGGCGGAATGTAGGTAAATTCATACCTCAAGTCTACTTGATTCTGACCTCAACTTCGAGGGGAACGCCCTCCTTACCTGCGCTAACGGCTTTGACCTCACCTAGGCTAATTCGATCATTTAGTTCTGGGTTACTTTTCACCATTAAGCTTTGCGCCTGCTTTGCTCGGTTTTTAGCCAGGCCTTTCATATCTTCTTCTGTCATGGGAATGCTGGCAATCAGCTCCGCATGCAATTGATCATTGCGCCCCGCCCCATCTGGGAGAGTAATTAAGCGTTGACCTAATTTGATTCTGCCAAGGTATTGAGCATAGGCCGACTTCAAGCTAGATTGCACCTTGGGATCAGAAAAATCAGGTGTTGGAATAGGATCATTCGGTGAGATATTTATTCCAGCCAACTTGAGAATGGCTAAATCTGCGATGGCCCTCGCTAAAGCAGGCTTATCTTCATTAGGATCATAAGTGCCTACGAGCTCCAATGTGGCATGGGGCTTCTTCACTAAAAAATCGCCAAATTTTTCTAAACGATCTTGATCTGGCGGTAAGTACACAGCCTCGCCCAAAACCGCATTCACACCTTCATTAGGCCCCATACCTAAGAGCGCGCCTAAGGCTCTAAATGGTGCAGTGGCGACATTAGTTAAAACATTGCTAATTGCCTGCCACACCAGACCACTCGCACTGAACTCAGGTGAATCCACATTACCAGCAATATTGATCGTGACATCAATCGTATCGTCAGAATCCTCAAGCAGAGCGATTGCTAAACCCAGTGGCAATTTTTTCCCCTGAAAATCGGCCACTTCTTCGCCAAGCTCAATCTTCTTAATAATGATTTGATTGCTTCCCTTCAGATCACCATCTTTGGCGCTGTAATGCAAATTCAAATTGATCCGACCGCTTGCGATTTGGTATCCGGCAAAGGTCATGACTGCTGGATTAAAAGCATAGAGTGGAGCATTTTTGAAGTTCAGCGTCACATCGTTATTACGACGCGGATCATCAAACGCCATTTGACCCTTACCCCGAAGCGATCCCGATTCTGCCAACATGCCATCCAAGGCCATAGTTGATGAATAGCCCGGAAGATTATTGATATTTGTAAACCTGGCATTAAATTTTCTGAGATTGACTTTGAAGTTGGGCTTCATCGCCAAGTCAGAAAATTGCACTTCGCCATCTCGCAAGCGCAATGATTTGATATCCAGGGTAAACAACTGTTTTTCTTTTGGCTCCACTACAGATGGATCAAT
This sequence comes from Polynucleobacter sp. AM-7D1, assembly GCF_018688455.1. Classification (NCBI taxonomy): domain Bacteria; kingdom Pseudomonadati; phylum Pseudomonadota; class Betaproteobacteria; order Burkholderiales; family Burkholderiaceae; genus Polynucleobacter; species Polynucleobacter sp. AM-7D1. Next base: position 680,300 of record NZ_CP061319.1, on the reverse strand, counting down.
CTTCAGATCACTATCCGACTTGGAAAATAAACGTCTGAAATTAGAGAAGCCTTTTTCATCAATTTCAAACTGGAGAGTTGGTTGAGAAACCGATAATTCATCAATAGACAGACTTGCGCCAGAGTTTTTTGAACTCTGATAAACAAATCGACTTACATCACCAGAATTCCATTTCACGAGTGATTGCCTTTGCCCCTGCTCAAGTAAATCTAAACCTAGTAAATGCAAATCTCCCGATATAGAAAGTGCATCATCCTTCAGGCTGACATCTATCACAGACTGAATGACTCCACCCTGGGTCAAAATTTCTTTATTAGCTGGAAGCAATGTAACAAAAGGGGTAATTGAAATATTGTCTATCTGCACTTTGGCTGCGATTGATTTGTCGGCTTTGAAATCCCAATGGGAGCTGATGCGTCCTTCATCAATCTCAAAATCAATTTGAGCGCCCAGCGTATCTGGCGCCGGATTATCTAATGCGCCCTTAATAGCAAGATGCTTAAATGCAATCTTTTTATTCAAGCCTGGCAAAGTAAAGTTCAGTGCACCCAAATTGAATCCATACTGGCCGCGAACGCCATTCACAACACCTTGCGTATCGTAGTTTGCTATATCTAATAACTCAATCGAAAGCAACTTAAATTGCTCGTGTAAATTTTTATTAGGGTCTAACACCTCAAATGAGCCATTGACGAGCTGAAATTGATCAACTGATATTTTGATATTTTTCTTAGGGGCGGCTGAATCCACTGGGGGTAAATTACGCTTAATCGCGGCTATCAACTCCTGCCAATTCCATTGCCCTGTCGCACCTTTAGAGGCTATCTTTTCGAGCTTAATGCTAGGCCCATCCAACAGAATCTCATCGAATCCCAATTCCCCAATAATGAGGTGAGACCACTTCAGCATCACTACCGATTTCTTTAAGTCAAGCAATTGCCCTTGATACTTATTCACCAATCGCAAGCCATCAATTTCGATACGCAATCGCAAGGGAGAGATGCTGAGATCTTTATAGGTAATTTGATAGCCAATCTTATTGCCGTAAATCTCTACTGCACTCTTGATGGCACCAGGAACCCAAAGTTGGCAAGCGCCCCAGAATAAAAAGGTCAATACAAAGATTGCGACGAAGAGTCGGGCTAGCCAAAGGTGAAGTAATGAAAATTTAGACGTCATTAAATGAATCAATTAAGCACTCTTACTATACAAAAATTTCGTATCTATCAGCACAAACAATAGGACGCAATGCTTTTGCCTGCCTTTGCATTTTGACAATCCCATAGTTGGACATTGTCTTTAGCGTACGGGATAGGTTTCCTTGCTTGCGCCCGGTTAATTCAGCCAACTCAGAAATGGAAATGGGTTTTGATTCACGAATAACATTGAGTAGTGCACGATTTTCATCGCTCAGAACTTGAGCCAGAGAGCGCATAGAGGTAAACCATATTTTGGGATCACTTGGCTGAACTTGTAATTGACCCCTAGCTATCATCAGTACACGTTGACGCATTTGTTGCTGAGATGCAATTCCTATCTTTATAACTTTCATTTATCCCTCACCAAACTTAATGTCTTATCAACGTCCTCAAAAAAATCTTTTAGCAATTGGTAGGCATCTATGAACTGATAGACAACCCCCAGATCTGTGGGGCACCGATGCCTGTGATCATAAGGAAGTTTACGATTTATATAGCCAGAAAACTTTGGCGAATGAGCGTTGTCATAGCCCAGTATTCGAACACCCCGAGGATTGTGCAGAGTTAAAGAATATCGAATCCCATGAGGTATAGACATACTCGCCTTAACTTCCCAAGCTTCTATCTTGATCTAATAGCCATCCTCCTGATCCAAGATCTGTTGATGCAGATCCAATAAAACATGCTTGCCTGGTGATTTCATCACCTAAATATATCAACTAATGATATATCAAAAGTAACAACCCCACCAGTATCTTGGATACCGCGCACTAATCAGGATTTCCATAGAGATCGAATCCCTCGGTTTTTCCGCTATACACCTCTACGGTAAGTGGAAAAAGAAAAACCGCCCGAAGGCGGTTTCTCACTTGAAGCAGTTAAAGCGAATTAAGCAGCTTTACGGCTTTTTGCAGCTGGCTTAGCTACTGCGTATTGACCTTGAAAGTTAGCCATTGCAGTATCAACACTTTTCTCAAAGTTTGCGAAAGCATCAGTTGCTGAAGCGCGAACTTGGTCAAACTGTTGGAGTGAAGTTTCGAATGCAGTTTTGAATGCAGAAACAAATGCCTCAGTACCAGCAGGAGCTGTCTTAGTAGCTTCTTTAACAAACTTAACCATGTCAGCACGTGCGTCATCGATAGAAGCCTCAACAACTTGAGCAACTTCTTTGTTGCCGTTACGTACAACTTTGTTTACTTTAGCTTGGTAAGCAGCAGCGTACTTAGCAGCTTCTTGAGCAGTTTCTGGCTGAGCCAATTTTGCCAACTGTTGAGCATCTTTAATTGCCAACAATTGTGCGCTTGCATCTTGAGCAACAACTAAAGCATCTTTAGCAGCAGCTTGGTTGATTTCAGCTAATTCTTTTGCACTTTCAACAGCTACTTGAGCCAAGTACTTTGCGTTTTCAACAGCTTTAGCTTGAGCTTGTGAGAGTTGGTCGTTTAATTGATTCTGGAACATGATGTTTTCCTAATTTTTTAAATTGATAAAATTTATTGCGATGCACCATTGTAAAAAGTTTTTTATTGCACTGCAAGAATTATTTGCGGCAACGCAACAAAAATATCAAAAACCCCATTTTTTGATTAAAAACAGGGGGTTGAGGGGCTAAATAAATTGTTTGCCAGGGCCTTTTTTAAGAAAAATTAGGCTAAAAACAATGAAAAAAACCACCCGAAGGTGGTTTCAAACTACTGGCGGAAGAGGCGGGATTCGAACCCGCGGTAGGCTATTAACCTACGCACGCTTTCCAGGCGTGTGACTTAAACCGCTCATCCACCCTTCCGTACAGCCATTGATTATACGTTTGCCGGAAGGGTCCACCTCTAAAAACCGATGTGACTACTTAAACAGACTCTTTGAGCTGATCTAAGATTGCCGGATTTTCAAGGGTTGAAGTATCTTGAGTCACTTCTTCACCTTTAGCAATCACACGCAACAAGCGACGCATGATCTTGCCAGAACGGGTCTTAGGCAAGTTATCACCAAAACGAACGTCCTTAGGTTTAGCAATTGGGCCAATCTCTTTACCAACCCAATTACGCAACTCAGTGGCAACTTTCTTGGCCTCTTCACCGGTTGGGCGACCGCCTTTAAGCACCACGAATACGCAGATGGCTTCACCAGTCATTTCATCTGGACGACCCACTACCGCTGCTTCAGCAACTAATGGATTGGCAACTAAGCAAGACTCAATTTCCATCGTGCCCATGCGGTGACCAGAAACGTTTAGCACATCATCGATACGACCAGTAATGGTGAAGTAGCCAGTCTCTTTATTGCGAATTGCGCCGTCACCTGCTAGATACAAAGTGCCGCCCAACTCTTCTGGGAAATAAGACTTGACGAAACGATCTGGATCACCCCAAATCGTACGAATCATGGAAGGCCATGGGCGCTTGACAACCAAAATACCGCCTTGACCGTTTGGAACATCAACGCCAGCCTCGTCCACAATTGCTGCCTGAATGCCTGGCAATGGCAATGTGCATGAGCCTGGAACCATTGGTGTTGCACCTGGCAATGGTGAAATCATATGTCCACCAGTTTCAGTTTGCCAGAAGGTATCCGCGATTGGGCAACGTGAACCACCCACATTCTCGTAGTACCACATCCAAGCTTCTGGATTAATCGGCTCGCCAACTGAACCCAAGAGGCGCAATGAGGAAAGATCATAGCTCTTTGGATGCACTGTTGAATCATTACTTGATGCTTTGATGAGCGAACGAATTGCTGTTGGAGCAGTGTAGAAAATAGTCGCTTTGTGTTTTTGGATCATGTCCCAGAAACGGCCAGCATTTGGATAGGTTGGAACACCTTCAAATACGATTTCAGTAGCGCCTACAGCTAAAGGGCCGTATGTAATATAGGAGTGGCCTGTTACCCAACCAATATCCGCGGTACACCAGAACACATCATTCGGCTTAATGTCAAATGTCCACTTCATTGTGAGGATTGCCCACAAGAGGTAACCACCGGTTGAATGTTGTACGCCTTTTGGCTTACCTGTTGATCCAGATGTGTACAAAATAAATAGTGGGTGCTCAGCACTAACCCACTCTGGCTCGCATGTAGCAGATTCGTTAGCAACAATTTCTTGCATCCATACGTCACGACCCGCAGTCATCGTGACTTCAGAGCCTGTACGCTTATTTACGATGACATGCTTAACCTTGCCGCACTCACCAGTAGAAAGGGCTTCATCGCAAATCGCCTTCAATGGCAATGATTTACCACCACGGAATTGACCATCAGCAGTAATCACTGCAACGGCACCGACGTCAATAATGCGATCACGTAAAGCTTGCGCAGAGAAGCCGCCAAACACAACAGAGTGAATTGCACCAATACGGGCGCAAGCTTGCATGGCAACGATGCCTTCAATAGTCATCGCCATATAAATAATGACGCTATCACCGGACTTGATACCCATCTTGCGAAGTGCATTTGCCATTTTGCAAACGCGCTCGAGCAAATCTTGGTAAGTTACATTTGTAACGGAACCATCATCAGCTTCAAAAATCAGTGCAGTCTTATTGCCGAGACCATTTTCAACTTGTCGATCCAGGCAATTGTATGAAGCATTTGTTGTACCATCTTCAAACCACTTATAGAAAGGCGCCTTAGATTCATCCAAAACTTTGGTGAAAGGCTTTTTCCAGTAAATGTTTTCTTTAGCAAGACGACCCCAAAAACCGTCATAATCTTTCTCAGCTTCAGCACAAAGCTTGTTGTAAGCTTCCATTCCAGGAATGGCCGCAGCTTTAACAAAGTCTGCAGGTGGGTTAAATACGCGGTTTTCTTGCATCAATGGTTCCATGCTTCACAGCCCTTCTATTTAATAATCAGTCGTCTTTTTCCGCAAAAATAGCGCAGAGTTAGGGGCATACACCCCCAAGAGCTAATAAGATAAGTGAAAACACGCTAGATTTGCTCTATGGCAAACCCTTAAAATAGAAGAAACCTTACAAAATTAAGCCCAAAATCATGACAAATATCAAACAAAACGACCTTATTCAAAGCGTTGCAGACGCATTTCAGTTCATTTCTTACTACCACCCAAAAGACTTCATCTCCGCTATGGGTAAGGCTTATGAGCTTGAACAAGGCGCGGCAGCCAAAGATGCGATTGCTCAGATTTTGACCAACAGCCGTATGTGTGCCGAAGGCCATCGGCCCATGTGCCAGGACACCGGTATTGCTGTCGTTTTCCTCAAAATTGGCATGAACGTTCAATGGGGCGACGCCACCATGAGTGTCACCGAGATGGTCAATGAGGGTGTTCGTCGTGCTTATATGAACCCGGATAACCCTCTGCGTGCTTCAGTTCTGACGGATCCAGCTGGTAAACGTAAAAACACGGGTGATAACACCCCTGCTGTTGTCCATTACGAAATCGTTCCAGGTGACGATGTTGAGGTCATCTGCGCTGCCAAAGGCGGTGGCTCTGAGAACAAGGCCAAGATGGTCATGCTCAACCCTTCTGATTCGATTGTGGACTGGGTACTCAAGACAGTTCCGACCATGGGTGCTGGCTGGTGCCCTCCCGGTATCTTAGGTATTGGTATCGGCGGCACACCTGAAAAAGCGATGTTGATGGCCAAAGAATCATTGATGGGTCCGGTGGATATTCAAGAACTGATCGTGCGTGGTGCGAAAACTCGCGCTGAAGAGTTGCGCTTAGAGCTTTACGAGAAGGTCAATAAGCTCGGCATTGGCGCTCAAGGCCTCGGTGGTTTAGCTACAGTTCTCGATATCAAGATCATGGAATACCCAACACATGCTGCCTCATTGCCAGTAGCGATGATCCCAAACTGTGCTGCGACCCGTCACGTGCATTTCCACTTGCATGGCGATGGCCCAGCGATACTAGAAAAGCCTTCCTTATCTGATTGGCCAGATGTGACTTGGACTCCAGACACCAAAAAATCCAAGCGTGTGAACTTGGATACCTTAACCGCCGAAGAAGTAGCCGGCTGGAAAGAAGGTGAAACACTGCTTCTCAACGGAAAAATTTTGACTGGTCGTGATGCCGCACATAAGCGCATTCAGGATATGCTCGCCAAGGGTGAAGAATTGCCAGTGAGCTTTAAGAATCGTGTGATTTATTACGTAGGCCCAGTTGATCCAGTTGGTGATGAAGCAGTTGGTCCAGCAGGCCCAACTACATCGACACGCATGGATAAGTTCACCGAGATGATGTTGGCCAAGACTGGCTTAATTTCCATGATTGGTAAAGCAGAACGTGGCCCTACTGCAATTGAGGCAATCAAGAAACATAAGTCTGCTTATCTCATGGCTGTTGGCGGCGCTGCTTACTTAGTCTCCAAAGCAATCCAAACGGCAAAGGTAGTTGGCTTTGCTGACCTCGGTATGGAAGCGATTTATGAGTTTGATGTCAAAGATATGCCAGTAACAGTAGCGGTAAGTTCTGCAGGCATTTCCATGCATGAGACAGGCCCAAAAGAGTGGCAAGCAAAGATTGGCAATATTCCAGTCACAATCGCTTAAGCAATTCATTACCGTTAGTTAAGCGACCTTTACTTGGCACTCATCGGGGTATTTGATTCTGGCGTTGGAGGCCTATCCATCTTGGATGAGGCTCTGCGCCAACTTCCCAAGCACGACTATATTTATTTAGCAGACTCGATCAACGCACCCTATGGAGAAAAGTCCAGCGAGTGGATCGCTTCTCGCAGTATGAAGCTATGTCAATACTTAGCGGCACAGGGATGCGATGCGATTATGGTTGCTTGCAACACTGCTACTGCTGAAGCTATTGCACGTATTCGCAATGAGCTTAGCAATATTCCGATCATCGGAGTTGAGCCTGGCATCAAGCCTGCAGCAATGCAGTCAGCTAACGGCATCGTTGGCGTACTCGCAACCGAGGCTACGCTCAAGAGTGACAAATTTAGCGCTTTACTGGCAACTCTTCCAAACTGCCAATTTGTAAAGCAAGCCGGCGCTGGTTTAGTTCCTCTAATAGAGGCGGGCCAAGCCAATGGTGAAGAAACCCTGGAATTACTCGCAGAGCATCTAGAGCCCATTCAGGATGCGGGAGCTGATACGCTTGTGCTGGGATGTACTCACTACCCTTTTTTGCGCAAAGCTATTCGCAAGTTATTGGGCGACTCAATTAACCTAATTGACACCAGTGATGCGGTAGTGCGTCAGCTTAAAAGAAAATTAGAAGCACAAGGAAAGCATTTGAATCATGATGAAAATGGTTCCATTAAATTTATCAGTAGCAAGGATGCAGAGCTTTTACATCGGATGGCCCAAGAGCTGATGCAATCCGACCTAGATCAACATCGTATTGAATCTCAACTGGTGGGCGCTTTTAAATGAGTGCATTTTTAGACAAACTCAACAGCCGCCTGCCTTTTGACAAAACCGAGCGCATCATTATCGGTATCGTAGTTGCATTACATCTACTATTTTTAATTGGCTTTCAGAGCGGAATGAAACCCGATCATGAAAATAACTTAGATGATGCGCGAGTGATGGCAAACCTAGTGAGCCCTGAGGCTGCGAAGCAGCCTCAAGCGACTCCAGCAGCCCCGCCTCCAAAACCAAAGCAGGAGCAGAAGAAGAAAACCGTGGATGAGAAATCCACGCAGGCACCAACGCCGCCACAAACTCAACAACAGACCGCAACCCCACCAACACCTCCGCAAACCAAGAGTGAATCACAGACCCCGAATGCCACGGTTGCCCCTGCCACCACCTCTGGTTCTAGCGGCACACCAATTCAGACTGACATTGGTAAACTGGTTGTCGTCTATCAGCCTGATGCAGATGCGTACTACCCCTCCTTCTCCAAAAGATCTGGTGAGCAAGGTGAAGTAGTAGTTCGATTGATCATTGATGAATCTGGCAGTGTTGAGGATGTTGCCTTATTACGTTCGAGCTCATTTCCTCGATTAGATCGAGCAGCAACAGAAATTGGTCGACGTTATCGCTTCAAACCATTTTTAGTCAACGGCTCACCGCAAAGAATTTCTACCAACCTTTTAATTAAATTTAATTTAAAGAATTAATATTATGAATACACCATTTGGCTTAGCAAATCTCTGGCTCGAAGGCGATGCCATTACCCGCTTTGTGGCAATTGCTTTATTAGTCTGCTCAATCGTAACCTGGGTAATTTTGCTATCTCGCTATTGGGACTTGCGTAACCTGCGAAAACTGAAGCCTGAGCTTGATCAATTTTGGCGCGCTACTTCATATGACCAGGGTTTAAATGCCTTCACTAGTCATGTTAGCAACCCTTATTACCAGATTGCTAAAGCCGCCAGTCTTGCCTCTTCCCATCACCAAAGTCAATCCACAAATCATCGTGAGCTTTTACAAACACTAAACTATTCTGAGTGGATGGCCAGAAGCCTGAAGAACAGCATCGATGGAATTTCAGCCAACCTTCAAAAGGGCCTCACCTTCCTTGGGTCAACAGGAGCAACTTCACCATTTATCGGTTTATTCGGAACTGTATGGGGTATCTACCACGCCTTAATCGCGATCAGTAGCTCAGGCAGCGCACAAATTGATCAAGTTGCTGGTCCTATTGGTGAGGCACTCATCATGACTGCCCTAGGCCTAGCGGTAGCGATTCCAGCGGTGCTAGGATTCAATGCCATCAATCGTGCCAATAAATTATTGGTCGCCGATCTCAATCGGTTTGGGAATGATCTGCTCGCTTACTTTGTAACTGGCGCCCGCGTGAAGTCCGGAGAATAAATATGTCTTTTAATCTTCAGAACGATTCCGAGGAAAGCGGCATCATGGCCGAAATTAATATGACGCCGATGGTGGACGTCATGTTGGTGCTTTTAATTATCTTCATCATCACCTTGCCAGTCATTCAGCAAGCTGTCAAAGTAGAGTTGCCAAAGGCTAATAGCGTACGCAATGAAGTAAAGCCAGAATCAGTTCAACTCTCGATTGATGCTCAAGGTCAAATATTTTGGAATAGCACACCTATTAATTTAAAAACATTTGATGGCTATGCAGAGAAGGCTGCCCAGAAAGAACCGCAACCAGAAATCAATTTACGCGCAGATAAGTCTGTGAAGTATGAGTATGTTGCACAAGTTTTAGCAGCATCGCGCAGAGCTGGTTTAACTAAGCTTGGATTTGTAACTGAACCGAACTAAGGTTTTTTAGCTGGTCTGCACTGCTCTTGATAGGTCCTAGCACCCTCCCCGAGGGTTGCGGAGAGAATTCCACCTTTTATAGTCTCCGCTTTTCTCAACTGACCAGTGGCGCGATTAATAGTGATCGCTGTGATGACTGAACCAGGCCCATACTGGACACCGTCAAAGCTTTCTGGTGGAAAGTGTGCCTCCATTGAAATGAGCACCGTGGATTCGGTAATGAGGACATTCTTAATCGTTTGCCTGCCAAACTCATCCGATTGATCGAGATCTCGATCATCAACAAATACTTTTGCTTTCTCTTTTTTTGAGGCTGGAGTAACTTTTAACTCATAGGTTTCGGTGTAATTCTTTTCCGTACGCTCACAAGTAAAAAATAGTGAGTCAGCAGCCAAACTGGGGGCGGCATAGAGAAGCAGGAAAAGAATGTGGAGGTATTTCAAGGATGCCTGAAACAATCGATTGGTGCCCGAGGCCGGAATCGAACCGGCACGACTTTTTTGAGTCGGCAGATTTTAAATCTGCTGTGTCTACCGATTTCACCACTCGGGCTCGCACGAGCAATGAAGCCGCACTAAATAAATCAAGACAGTCAAAATTTTAGCATGCGAGGCTCATTAGGGGCTGGAAGTCTCTATTCATCTTGCCAGAGCTTGTAACTACGGTAAACCCACTAAACTATTCCCATGAAAATCTCCAATCCAAACCCAGGCCTTAAAGCTCTATTTAAAGCCATCTTTTGGCTGGGTTCTACTGCCCTAGTATTGATCATCGCAGCCGGAATTGTCTATCTCGTTTCAGCTCAAACCAACCCCTCTGGTAAACGGATCATAAAAACCCTTGGAAATTCCGTTGCGATTAGTTTTGATGAGAGTGATATTCCACATATCCAGGCAAAGAGTTCAAGTGATGCGCTCTTTGCTTTGGGCTATTTACATGCTAGCGAACGTTCTTGGCAAATGGAAATTAACCGCCGACTATCCAGCGGGAGACTCTCTGAAATTCTTGGAAATGAAACTGTAGCAATTGATCGCTTTATTCGCACCCTAGGAATTAAGCATGCAGCCGAAAAACAATTTGATCGCTACCCTATTGCCACCAAACGATTACTGCAATCCTACGCGGATGGAGTCAACGCTGGCAATACCCACTTGGGTTGGGCTCTACCGGTTGAATACTATTTAACTGGATCTAAACCAGGTCACTGGTCCCCTACGGACAGCGTGGCATGGATGTTGATGATGGCACTTGATCTCGGTGGTAATTGGCATAAAGAATTGCAGCGCCTTGAACTTTCGCAATTTTTAACAACCCAACAAGTATGGGAAGTAATGCCGGCATACACACCAGGCGATCCGGTGAGCAACGTTGACTTCGCCAAAATGTATCGGGACATCAATGTTTTTAATCCAAACCCACTCGCACGAGATCAAAAGTCGAAGAAGCTACCTGCAACTGAATTAGCCATCACTGAAGTACCAGGTGGTAAGGATGGAGTTGGATCCAATAACTGGGCACTCAGCGGAAAACTCACGACATCTGGCAAGCCTTTGCTTGCGAATGATCCACATCTAGGCTTATCAGCACCAGCGATTTGGTATATGGCTCACATGGAGGCTCCGGGTCTGAATGTGATTGGCGCCACCCTGCCCGGCATTCCGGCAGTGGTACTAGGTAGAACTGATAAGTTCGCTTGGAGTTTTACGAATACCGGTCCAGATGTTCAGGATTTATATATCGAGCAGTTGGATCCCAAAAATCCTGGGGTCTATCGAGGCCCCGAGGGACCACTTCCTTTCAAGGTCCGCCAAGAAATCATCGATATCAAAGGCCAGCCCCCACTTCGCTTTTTAGTCAAAGAGACTCGGCATGGCCCTGTGATTTCAGAATCCTACGCGCGGGCCAAGCGAGCAATTGATACGGATCGCTTTGCACTGAGCTTACGCTGGACTGCTCTGGACATTGAAAATCAATCTGTTGCCGGCTTGTTAGATATGAATCATGCCAAAGACTTAGATACATTCAAGCAAGCTCTCCGCAAAAACTATGCTCCCATGCAAAATGTTGTGATGGCAGATGTAGATGGAAATATTTCACTGCAGACAGCTGGTGTTGCTCCTAAGCGCACCTTGCACCACGGGCTATATGGGGTAGCACCTGCACTGAGCTGGGAAAAACAATATGACTGGACCGGATACGTCCCTTTTGATCAACTGCCGAGTAGCAATAATCCAGACACAAACTGGATAGCAACAGCCAACCAAAAAATATTGTCTAACAATGATCCCAACCCGCTGACTGGGGACTGGGATTTGCCAACCCGCTACGACAGAATTGTGGAGCTCATTAAAGGCAAGTCAGTGCATGACCTCGCTTCTATGAAATCAATGCAAGCAGATACCCTCTCTTTGGGTGCCACACCCTTATTGGAATTATTTAAGTCCGCCCAATCAAAACATCCTTTAGCGCAACAGGCCATTGAACTCAGCAGAAACTTTGATGGTGATATGAAAATTGATAGCACCGGTGCACTCATATTCAATGCCTGGGCAGATCAGCTATCAAGAAAACTCTTTTCACGTTTGGCTTATTTGTTTACTGAAAATTATGGGGCGCGTAACTTTAGACAACCCTTGATTTTGCAATTACAAAATCCTGATAGCCCTTGGTGCAACGACCCCCGAACCGAGCAAATTGAAACTTGTGCGGACACTTCCAATGCAGCATTTGATAATGCACTCGAGCAACTCAGCGCCCAATTTGGCAATAACCCTAAAAATTGGGCTTGGGGTAATGCACACATTGCCGTCTCAGAGCACCGCCCCTTCAGCAAAGTTCCGCTCCTTGGAAGTATGTTTAATTTGACGCAAGCATTTCCTGGGGATAGCTTTAGCATCAATGTGGGGCGCCTCGAGCTTTTAAGGGCTGAGAATCCTTTTGAAACTAAGCAGGCCCCCAGCCTTCGGACACTCTTTGATTTATCCGATTTAGAGCAATCTCTCTTTATCTATCAAACCGGACAATCTGGCTGGGTGCAGAGCAAGCTCTATCGCAATATGAGTGGACTTTGGGCTCAAAATGACTATCTCCCGCTACAAATGAAGCCCAAAAAAATTAGCCGGCAACTGGATCTGAATATTAAGGAAAAATAAGCTGGGGAGTTTAGAATAAGGTTTGCAGACCTAGTTTGGGTTTAACCGATTGAATGACATTGCTATTTAATATGAAAAAATTACACGCACTCACTATTTTTACTACTCTCTCCCTGCTGCCATTCTCCAGTAGCTTCGCCGAGTGGAAGGAGTTGGGATCGAATGAGGTCATGGTAGTTTATGTAGACCTCGATACCGTTAGCGCTTCTGGCGAAAAAGCACAAATTATGTCAATGCTGGATTTTAAAAAGCCTGGTATTAATCCCAAAACAAAGCAGCCTGTGAGCTCAATCATCGGCATCAATGAATATAACTGCCCAGCTATTAGCTATCGCCCAATCGAATACAAAGAGTTCGCTGGCAACAAAGGTAGCGGCAAAGTAATTTCAGATAACAAGACTCCAGATAGTGAATTTGAACCCGTAGTAAGCGAGTCATGGGCGGCAGGAGTATTTAACGTTGTCTGCCAACGTAAATAATGACATCCCATTGAATGCAAACCTAAGCAGACCAAACCCATCGGGCTGGTCTGCTTTTTGCTTTTATCTCAGTATCACTCTTGGGGGTGCCGTTCTTTGTCTCAGCATGGTGGGCTGTGCAGCCCCTCTTTTAGCCCTTGGCAGTTCGGCAACCAGCGTAGCCAGCTCTGCTGGAACTGCTGCTGTCTCCTTAGCAGCAGCTAACCCGTCAACTGCTGTCAGCGCCGTCTCCACTGTAACCACCGGAAAATCTCCCTTGGAGCATGCTGCCTCCGCGGCCACCAAACAAGATTGCAATTTCCTCAATGCATTGGGACCTAAACCCATTTGCAGCGATATTCCCATTCCCACAATTAAAGATATGAGTGAACCTTATCCAGGCCCTGCAGATAGCCTACCCACTTCTAAATAAGCAGTCTAAAATTAGTCCTTACAAGCAATCCCATCTACTAAAGCTATGACCACAGAAAATTACTACCTCACGCTTACCTGCCCGAATCGACCAGGCATTGTTGCCGCAGTTTCAACCTACATCTTTGAATTAGGTGGTGATATTGAAGAGGCTCAGCAATTTGATGACAAAGCATCTAAACGCTTCTTTATGCGTGTGAGCTTTAGCTGTAGCGCTGATAGCAAAACTTTGAGAACTGGCTTTGTAGAGATCGCCAAACGTTTTGATCTTACTTGGGACTTACGAGCTGTTAAAGATTTAAAGCGCGTATTGATCATGGCATCTAAGCTAGATCATTGCTTGGTAGATCTGCTCTACCGCTGGCGTATCGGCGAATTACCAATGATTATTTGCGGAATTGTTTCTAACCATCCGCGTGAGGTCTATTCTAGTATTGATTTTGCCGACATTCCTTTTTATCACCTCCCAGTAACCCCGGATACTAAGCCGGCACAAGAAGCAAAGCTTTTAGAGATCGTTGCCAATTCGAAAGTAGATATGGTGATTTTGGCGCGCTACATGCAAATTCTGTCAGATGACTTGTCCACTAAATTATCTGGCCGCTGTATTAACGTTCATCACTCATTCTTACCTAGCTTTAAAGGTGCTAAGCCTTACCATCAAGCTCATGCCCGTGGCATTAAGTTGATTGGCGCAACAGCGCACTTTGTTACCAGTGATTTGGATGAGGGTCCGATTATTGAGCAAGACGTCACTCGCGTTACTCATGGTGATACGCCTGAAGACTTAGTTCGTAAAGGTCGTGATTTAGAACGTACCGTACTTTCACGTGCTCTTCGCTATTACTTGCATGATCGCGTTTTGATTAACGGTGCAACTTCTGTAGTCTTCTCAGACTAGGCAACGCTTTATGGGCGGACCCCTGGGGTTTCCAGGGGCATCCCTCTAGCTCGCCATATCAGGAAGAGTTCTAACTGAGCCATCTCCTTCGAGCCATACTCGAACTGCTTAGCGCGCACACCGCTCATACAATTACGCAGACGTCTTTGCAACGAGCCCATTGTCTGCCATTCGATTCGGTAAATTGGGTAGGCGGTTGGATGCCCCTGAGGAATGAGACTTCCTCCCAACTTCAATCCAGCCCGATCTTGATGGCATTGCGCACAAGATAAATTGAGCTGACCCATTCTTTCATGAAAGATTTGGCGACCTTCTTGAAGATCTTTTTTATTCTGTGGTGTTTCTTGAATGGCAATAGGCAAGCCCTTGGATTGGGTCGCCACAAATGTCGTTAAGGCTAACAATTCTTTGCTTTCATAAGCAAATGTTGGAGCCTCCTGCCGTGATGTACGACATTGATTGATTTGCCCTTCTAAAGTTTGCAATTTTCCTTTTTGCACCTTAGGAAACTGCGTTGCCACACCAACCATCTTACGACTACTATCGCCGTGACAAGATGCACAAGATACATTCTTTTTACCCGTATTTTCTTTCCAAAGACTATGGCCATCCATTACCCAAAATAAGGCAGGGTTGAGATTTGGGTCATCTTGCATAGCCTGGTTCTCTGGAGTCATCAGTTGATAGCTTGATTGCCGAACATCCTTCGCAGGCTCAGCAAGACTGGAATCAACCCCAAGTAGGATGGCCAAGATTGGCAATACTCGGCAACAAAAAATGAAAAGATTCACGAGACAGTAATTTGTGCTTGGTTGACTGCCTCATAACCATCATCTCCCACCCATTTGAACTCGAGGGTTCCAGACGCTACTGCAATAGTGGTAAAAATAATGAGCGGGTTTGCGCCAATGCCTGGGTAAAAATCCGCCCTAAATACTTCCTCACCGTTGTACCTGCAGGTAAAGAGGCGAATGATGTCGCGAGGAATTCGCTTACCATCTTCAGAATACCGGTAGCCTGTCTCCATATCATGCTGTGCGATTGCTCGAATTTCGATAATAGAGCCTTTTTTTGCCTGAGCTGGCATCGTAATGCCTGTACGAGAGGTCTTGCTCATATCATCTCCGTACAAGCAGAAAGTGTCACCAAGGTGTCGGCATATCCTCGCCAAAAGCTGCCATCACTCATTTGCGCGATAGCCCATACCCTTTGCGAATCAGCCAACCTCACTCGAGTAGTTAACTCAGCGCGGCCAGAGCGAGGCGTGAAATAGGCAGTAAAAATATTCGGGAATGGATTTGCCTCTGAGATTACATGAACTGCCTTCACGTAATTATTTGCTGTCATAGGACTCTCTATGGATAGCTTGATAACCACCAAATTGCCGCTCTCAACTAAAGGCGGAATTACAAGATTCACCCGGCCATCGCGTACAGAATTTGCGCCGATAATTTTTTCAATAGCTTCCATCGCCTCTGGCTTTTTGGCGACAGTCAAGCCTGGCATCATCCAAGTTGATAAACCCAAAAGACCAAGCGCAGATAGATACATGCGCCGACTCAGCTTAATAGTATTTGTACTTAGTTTTAGATCCATCATATTAATTTGATATTCATGAGTTAATTACCTAGTAGCATGATCTTGAATGCTGATTAAGAATGCAACAACATCTTCTATCTGCTGGCTAGTAAGAATAGTTTCATCGACAAACCTTGGAGCCACTCGATTCAATCCAGTGGTTCGGTAATACGCAGGCATGATGCTTTCTGGGTTTAAACGGCTTGGGTCGACCAAGCGAGCACGCAATTGAGCCGGGGTAAATTGCCCCACACTATCACTTAAGTGGGGTGCAAGATTCCCCTGAAATCGCTCTTCGGGAAAGGGCCCGCTATGGCATAACAAACATAGGCCAACTTGACGACTAGCCACAATGGCGCGCCCCCTAGAAACATCACCCGGAGAAGAGCTAAGGGGATTCATAATCGAATCCCCCGCCCACGTTTGGGAGAGCGCTGAGCAAGGCAAGAAAAGAGTTGATATCCCTAGCAATAATGCTGCTAGCGTAAGCCTCATTCCTGCTCGCTCATAGCTAATTACCCCATCCTAATTGCTAATGTGATTAAACCAACTTGATACCGCTATTTTTCAATGGAACAGTGCGTAGGCGCTTACCTGTCGCACGGTAGATCGCGTTGAGTACTGCTGGGGCTGCAACAGCAATCGTCGGTTCACCAACGCCACCCCAGTCTTTGCCACCACCTTGAATAATGATGGTTTCAACCTTGGGCATCTGCGAAAGACGAATGGAGTTAAAGGTATCGAAGTTTTTCTGTACAACCGCGCCCTTCTCAATCGTAATCTCTTCCTCGAATAGAGCAGACAAGCCGTAAACAAACGAACCAGAGACTTGACGCTCAACTTGCGCAGGATTAACCACATAACCCGGATCTGTTGCAGCGACAATGCGATGAATTTTTACCTCATTGCCATTGGTCACGGAAAGCTCGCAAGCAGCAGCAACGTAACTACCGAATGAACGCATCTGTGCGAGACCACGGAAAACACCTGGTTTTGCAGGCTTAGTCCAGCCAATACCATCAGCAACTGCATTGAGAACGGCTACAGCACGCGGATATTTTTCCATATGCTTACGACGGAACTCCACTGCATCCATACCTGCTGCTTCAGCCATCTCATCCATAAAGGTTTCGAGGAATATGGCATTTTGATTGACGTTCACCCCGCGCCAGAAACCTGGTGGCACATGGTTGTTGCGCATTGCATGATCAACCATTAAATTTTGGAAGCTATACGTAATGCCATGCTCACCTGCAGCATCTAAGCCTTGAAAGACAACAGGATCTTTGCCTTTATTGGCAGCAACCACTGCAGGACGTACGGCTGCCAAAATAGATTGACCAGATAATCGGATATTTAGGCCAGTGATATTTTTCTTGTCATCTAGTCCAGCAGTCATTTTGCACATCATGACTGGGTGATAACGGCCCTGCGTCATATCTTCCTCACGAGTCCAAATCAACTTGATTGGTGTACCTGGCATTTGCTTAGCAATATTGACGGCTTGGGTTGTGTAATCTTGAAAAGCGCCACGGCGACCAAATCCACCACCCAGATTTACCTTATAAGCATTACATTTTTCTGCCGGCAAGCCAGATGCCGCAATCACAGCTGCAAGAGTAGCTTCACCATCTTGCGTAGGAACCCAGGCTTCACAAGAATCTGGCGTCCACTTGGCAGTGGCCGTTTGTGGCTCTAGAGTTGCATGGTTTAAGAATGGATAAAAGTAAGTTGCCTCAATTGTTTTGGCAGCATTACTAATGGCTTCTTTAGCATCACCATTAGAGTTGCCTATGAAGGTGTCGTTCGCAGTCAGGCCCTCTTCTAGCATCTTCTTAATGGAAGCACTAGAAACATCGCCATTAGCGCCGTTGTCCCAAGTGATGTTGACAGCATCTAAACCAGTTTTTGCCTGCCAAAAAGTTTCTGCAATCACTGCAATAGCGGTGTCACCTATTTGAACCACTTTCTTTACCCCCTTCATGCTGGAGGCTTTAGTGGCATCGTAGCTTTTAACCTTGCCGCCAAATACAGGAGACTCTTTGATAGTAGCAACCAACATCCCAGGCAACTTCAAGTCAATGGCATAGACCTGCTTACCGGTGACTTTATCAGCCGTTCCATCAATTCGGTTGACTGACTTACCAATTACAGTCCAATCTTTTGGATCTTTAAGCGCGATCTCTTTTGGCACGTCTAATTGGGATGCAGCAACAGATACTTTTCCAAAGGTAGTTTTGCGACCAGATGGAGTGTGTGTAATCACGCTATCTTTCGCAACGCACTCAGATGCAGGAACACTCCATTGGTTTGCCGCAGCTTGAACGAGCATGATGCGAGCAGCTGCACCACCTTTACGAACATACTGCTCAGAAGTACGAATACCGCGACTACCACCAGTTGAGTAGCTGCCCCATACTTTATTGCGCTTGAGGTTTTCGCTAGGTGATGGGTATTCATAAGAAACTTTTTTCCAGTCACATTGCAATTCTTCTGCAACCATCTGTGCCAAACCAGTAATAGTGCCTTGCCCCATCTCAGAGCGCACGATGCGAACAACAATGTCATCATTTGGCTTAATTACCACCCAAACACCAATCTCTGGTGTTGCAAGCGGGGCCATAGAAGTTGTACCCGTTCCCATGGCAGCGTTAGCACTGGAGATGAAAGAGAAGTCAAAGCCAATTGCTAGGCCAGTTGCAATAGCGCTTGAGCCAACAATAAAGTGACGGCGTGAAGTATTTGTAATTGCTGTGTTAATAATTTTGCTCATGATCGTTCCTTATGCCTTGCTCACAGCATGAATAGCATCACGCACTTGTTGAAAGGTTCCGCAACGGCAGATATTGGTGACTGCAGCATCTATCTGCGCATCAGTCGGCTTCGGGGTCTTCCGTAACAAAGCAGTAGTTGCCATCACCATGCCAGACTGACAGTAACCACATTGAGGCACTTGATTGTCGACCCAAGCTTTTTGTACTTTCGAGAGCTGGCCATTTTTTTCCAGGCTTTCGATAGTTTCGATTTTTTTACCCTCAGCCGCACTAACTGGAACCATGCAACTACGAATTGCTTGGCCATCAAACAACACAGTGCAAGCCCCGCACTGACCTACACCGCAACCATATTTGGTACCAGTTAAGCCAACATGATCTCGGATCGCCCATAACAAAGGGGTATCAGGATCAACATCTACCTTGTACTTTTTACCGTTGACGTTTAAGTCAGCCATGTGCGTTCTCCTCAGTGTTTTTATATTCAAGCCTTCACCAACAGATAAAGACCCTGCTTTTGTTGTGATTATCTTAACGAAGAAATAACTTATTGCTTTGCAACATATATTGCTGGGCAGTAAGATCGACATATGATCTCCGGCCTCGTTCAAATTCTTCTATTTCAAAGCCTGGGTGAGCTGGTTTCCAAATTTGCCCTCCCAACTCTTCCAGGCCCCGTGATTGGCCTAGTCCTTCTGATTGTTTGGCTGGTACTTCGCAAAGGCATAAATCAAGATTTAGCCATGGTGGCAGATGGCTTCAGCCAATACCTTGGTCTCTTATTCGTGCCGGCAGCAGTAGGGGTGGTGCTATTTTTACCCCAACTTAAAGCCAATGCACTGGCTATTGTGAGCGCCTTAGTGGGTAGCGTTATCTTGACAATCGCCACAACGGCAATCGTTGTCCGCTTTTTAAGTGCAAAACACCAAAGCACTGAATCATGAGTGAAAAGCACTCCATCGTAGAGATTTGGGTTTACCTCTCCGCTAGCCCTTTATTTGCCCTCTTTATTACCCTAGCAGCCTATCAAATTGGTCTCTTAATCTATAAAGCGACTAAACAGAATCCTCTGGCAAACCCAGTAGCTATTGCCATCATCTTGGTGGCTAGCATGATTCAATTGATTGAGATGCCCTATGCAACCTACTTTGAAGGTGCGCAATTTATTCACTTCTTATTGGGCTCAGCCACGGTGTCACTAGCCATACCAATATATAGAGGACTTAGTAGTCTTAAGGGTAGATCATTTCCCTTGCTGGCATCTCTAGTTGCAGGCGGTCTGGTATCCATTATTAGCGCCGTCAATATCGCCAAACTATTCGGGGCAGACTCCAGCATTACTGGCGCCATGTATCCCAAGTCGGTAACCGCACCAATTGCCATGGGTATCGCTGAACGTATTAGCGTATCCCCAACTTTGACTGCTATCTTTGCCGTCACCACCGGAATTCTGGGGGCTATTTTGGCGCCCTTTATTCTGAATGCTTTGGGTATGAAAGCATGGTGGCAGCGTGGCTTTGCGATTGGTATTGGCGCTCACGGCATTGGTACCTCGAGAGCATTTAGTATTCATCCTGAGGCAGGCACTTATGCCAGCCTCGCCATGGGCATGAACGGCGTAATTAGTGCGGTTGCTATTCCGATTTTGTATCACATCTTTAATTAAGAAAATTTCAAATTATGTTGATTTCTCCTCCTTATAGTGGGGCACGTGCCCCAGTGCTAGCTAAGAATGCTGTTGCTAGCTCACAGCCTTTAGCAACCCAAGCTGGTATTGAAGCTCTGCAGCATGGTGGCAATGCGGTTGATGCGGCTTTAGCAACCGCAATCACACTCACCGTAGTCGAGCCCACCATGAATGGTCTCGGTGGAGATGGCTTCGCCTTAATTTGGGATGGCAAAAAACTCCATGGCATGAATGCCTCTGGTCGCGCACCCGGAGCATGGACGCCAGACTATTTTTCAGGCAAAGCTGCCATGGATTTGATTGGCTGGAATACCGTAACCGTACCAGGTATGGTTTCAGGATGGATTGAGTTATCTCGTAAATTTGGCAAGCTACCGTTTGCGCAACTTTTTAAGCGCGCAATTGATTATGCAGAGAACGGTTTTCCAGTTTCGCCGGTGATTGCTCGGCAATGGCGCGAAGCAGTTCCGATCTTAAAGAATCAACCAGGCTTTAGTGAATCTTTTTTGATCGATGGCAAAGCCCCGGTTGCTGGCCAAATATGGCGCTACCCGGCTCAAGCAAAAACACTTCGCGAGATTGCCGAGACAGAAGGTGAATCTTTTTATACCGGTAAGTTAGCGCAAAGCATGGTTGACTTCGCACAAAGTACTGGCGGTTGCTTCACTATGACTGACTTTGCAAATAATCAAACTGAATGGGTAGAACCTTTGGCCTTTGATTATGGTGAATACACCCTCCATGAAATTCCACCCAATGGCTCGGGCATCGCTGCACAAATGGCGCTGGGTATTTTGCAGGCTGCTAATGTCAAACAATATCCTGCCAATTCTGCGCAACGAATTCATCTTCAAGTAGAAGCAATGCGCATTGCTTTTGCCGATGCCTATGCCTATGTATCTGATGCGAGCTCGATGAAGGTGCCAGCAAGCGCCCTATTAGATAGGGATTATTTAGCTAGCCGTGCTGCACTCATCAATCACAATCAAGCAGGTAGCTATGGTGCGGGGGATCCTCATGCTGGCGGCACTGTTTACCTCTGTGCTGCAGATGAATCTGGCATGATGATTTCTTATATTCAGTCGAACTTTAAGGGCTTCGGTTCCGGAGTGGTTGCTCCCGGTGGTATTGCATTCCATAACCGCGGCATGAGCTTTAGCCTGACTGATGGGCACCCCAATCAGGTAGCACCAGGTAAGCGCCCTTTCCATTCCATCATTCCTGCATTCTTAACAAAAGGCAATCAACCCACCATGGCGTTTGGTGTGATGGGTGGCAATATGCAGCCACAAGGACACATTCAGTTTGTCATGCGATTTGTTGATGAGTATCTCAATCCTCAATCTTGCTCTGATGCGCCCCGCTGGAGAATTGATGATCTTGGCAAACTGACGGTAGAAGCTTCTATGCCCACAGCAGTAGTTGAAGGCTTGAAAGCGCTGGGGCATGAAGTGACTGTGATGCCGACAAACAGCCTGGACTTTGGTAGCGCCCAAGCTATTGCGCTATTGAGTGAAGAAACTAAAGATGCCTACATTGCTGGTAGCGATCATCGCCGTGATGGATTGGCGGCGGGATTCTAGATTTCCAACTACGGCGAAAAAGTTGCCTGCAATATATCGAGACTAGCTCTCAATGTTTTATTGCTGACTGCGCCTAATCTTTTGACTAGGTGGGCCTTATCTATTGTGCGAATCTGATCCAAGAGGACTAAACCTTTTTTACCATCGTGTGTAATCGGCACGCGATAGGATGCTGATCTTCCTTTTGTGGTCATTGGCGCAATAATCACAGTTCGCAAAAAGTCATGCATCTCTTGCGGAGATACAACAATGCATGGTCGAGTCTTTTTAATCTCACTTCCCATAGTTGGATCTAGATTAATTAACCAAATATCTCCGCGTGAAACGATACGTTTTACCAAACCCAATCCTCATCAGCTTCATTCATAAAGTCGCCCAACACTAATTCGTCTTCACCAGCCTCGGCAATGGCTCTTGAATCCTCAGCCCAACCTTCACGGGGCTTTTTTTTGGGTTTACTTAATACGAGCCTGTCACCCTCAATCACCAAGTCAGCCTGATCATCAAATCCTACCTGTTCAAGGATAGCCTTAGGAATAACCACTCCACGAGAGTTACCTATTTGACGGATTTGAAGATGCAACTGTTTTTTCATAGTAATAACAATGTTATAACTATTTTATTGCAAAGTCAAGGCTTGATAAGGATTAACCAGGCAAACAGTTGAGATAGAAACGCTTCACCTCTTGGTCACAGCTCACATCCTTGGGCTGTATGGGTCGCTCTAGGGTGATCCCTTCAATTGAGGTGCAGCGGCTGAGGGCTACATAGACCTGTCCAGATGCAAATGCTCCCGACGAAAGATCTACTTTGATCTTATCGAGCGTCTTGCCCTGGCTCTTATGGATAGTGACAGCCCAAGCTAGCATTAATGGAATCTGTATAAAGGTGCCGATGATGTTTGGTGAAATCTTTCCAGACAACATGTCGTGGTCATAGCGATAAGATTCCCACTGATGGCCTTTTACTTCAACCGTATTGGAGTAAGGACCGTTCTGCACCATGACTTTCACACTATTGGGTAACAATTCACGCACTACTCCGATTGTGCCGTTGACCCAACGCTTAGGGAAGTTACTATCGGTCGCGGTAAACATGACCTTGGCACCCACTTTTAGCGTGAGGTGATTTGGCGATGGCAAATTACGATCATCCACATTGAACTTACCTGTGCTATTGCCGGTATAGACCTTGGCATCGGTTGTTAATGCTCGCAAGCCTGCGCCGTTAATTTGATCTGCGCGTGCGTTAGTTGTAGTCAGCGTAATTGTTTGATCATCTACTTCTGGTGCATTTTCAAAGCACTGCTCATTCAGAATATTGAGCGCCTCACCAATATCTTGATTAATCCGGATCTGATTGAGAAGTCCTGCAAAGTGGGCATCCTTCTGACGGAAGATCTTAGACAACTCCACCATCGTCACATCTTTACGATGCAAAGCCATCGCGCAGAAGAAATAAGGACCTTCATAGCCACGCTCAGCTAGCACCTGCATATCCGCCTGGGATACCACCGGCGGCAATTGAAACAAATCCCCCACAAATATCACCTGAATGCCACCAAAAGGTTGGTTCTTATGAGGACCATTGGCACGCAGAAACAAATCCATTGCATCAATCACGTCTGCTCTCACCATGGAGATCTCATCAATGATGAGCAGTCGGATATCTTTATAGAGGCGCTTATCTTTTAAGGGCTTGATATCTTCTTCTGGAAAGATCAAGCGTGGTGGCAAACGAAAGAAAGAATGAATCGTGACACCCTTCACCTGTAATGCAGCTACACCAGTTGGCGCCACCACCACGACATTACCTGGAATGTTCTCACGCAGATAGCCAATTAAGGTGGTCTTGCCGGTACCCGCCTTACCGCTAACAAAGATATAAGGGTCATGACGTTCGATGGCGTCAATTACGTCCTGATATTCAGGAGTAATTTCAATAGCGGATGGGTCTACTACAGTATTGGTCATCCCCTATTGTTTCATGGGATCAACTAACGCAGCGAAAGCCGATATAGACCACACCGATATCTGCCGACTTGGACTCCACATCAGACTCTTTTTGTCTTTCTGGTCCATACCACCAGGAAGCGCCCCGGGTAATGAAACCGCCATGACGCTCAGTTGCTGTCCACTCCCAAACATTGCCGCCCATATCTAATATGCCATTCACTCCAGGTTTTGTGGTGCCAGCAGGTACATGACCAGTGCCGCGATTTAACGCACCTGCTGGTGCTACACCCTTGTAATCGCCACAACCATTCAAGCAATGGGAGACAGCCGGGGTGGCCCCACCTGGAAAGGGATAACGTTGACCTTTGGTATAGCCAGCAGAAGGAGTCTCTCTTTGTTCCATAAACGCCGCAGAGATCCATTCAGCATCAGTCGGTAAACGTTTGCCATAGAAGCGACAAACAGAAGCAGCTTCGGATTGATTGAGATGCACTGCCGGCTCAGTGGCTTTTGGTTTAACACCATAAGGAGTCTTCCAAGTCCAGCCAGGTTTTGTAACAAAGCCAGACTCGTAAGAAAGTCCGCCGCCATTTTTCTCTGCTTGACTTACAAAACCAGTGGCATCAGCAAAAGTTTTGACATCAGCAATGGTCATCTCGGTTTGATCCCAAGATACAGATCCGACTTTAACCACAGGAATAGTCGATACAGGCGCGCTATTTGCGGGCGCAGATCGCAACATGAAATAGATCGCGATAGCAGACAGCACTAAGCCAAACAGAATTGGGAGAATATCGAATTTTTTCATCAGAATGATCTCAAAAATAAAAGGCTCCACGAAGGGAGCCTTAGGATAATGCAATATTCGGTGGGGCGAACGACGGGGCTCGAACCCGCGACAACCAGAATCACAATCTGGGACTCTACCAACTGAGCTACGTCCGCCACTGAAGACTTAGATTATAGCTTTTGAGCCAAAACCCTGTCAAAAATGGCTTAGACGCAGGGTTTAGGCGCCTTCAAACTCAAATGCTGCCCAATCGCCCAGGGTCAAGCTAGCATCAATAAAGAAGTCCAAAATGGCGGCCTTGCTTTGCACTTTAGCTAAGGCATGGTGATCAGAAAGGCGCTGACGCCAGTAGCGGGAACCTGCCCTGCCATGTGCCAGCCCCAGAATGTGGCGGGTGAATGCACCAATATAAAAAGGCTTTCCTTTGGCTTGGCACTCATCAAACCAAGCTTGAACTTGCTTCACTAGTGCAATCTGAATACGATGCCACTCTGTTTCACTAAAGAGGTAGCCAGCAGCATCGCCATCGGTATGAATCATGTCATCCCAACCCAAAAGCAATGCCGGAAAATGATAGGCCGCTCTTCCAACCATAAAGCCATCAAAGTCATCCCAATGACCGGCAATTTGATCATTGGTTTCCAAGCCACCGTTGAGTAATACCTTGAGATCAGGAAATTGCTTTTGCGCATCTAAACGAAGTTTGGCAGCCACTTCATAACGTAATGGTGGTTTACTGCGGTTCTCTTTAGGAGATAAACCCTTCAGCACTGCATTGCGTGCATGAATGGTTACCTGACTAGCACCTGCATCCGCTACAGCAAGAATAAAGTTCAATGCAAATTGATAGTCCGCCTCAGAGTTAGCAGCATCCATCGAATCCAAACCAAGTCGATGCTTTACGGTGATCGGAGTATCCACAGCCGTCTTCATTGCTTTAACACAATCAGCAACGAGTTGTGGCTCAGCCATGAGGCAAGCACCAAGGGCACCACGTTGTACGCGCTCTGATGGACAACCACAATTAAGATCAATCTCATCGTAGCCCCACTGCTGTGCTAACTCCGCAGCTTTAGCTAGATCAGAAGGCTCGGAGCCACCCAATTGAAGAACAACAGGATGCTGCTCTTGCGAATAATCTAAATGACGCGGCACATCTCCATGAATGAGGGCACCAGTAGTGACCATCTCAGTATAGAGAACTGCTTCTTTAGTCAGAGATCGATGAAAAGAACGACAGTGACGATCTGTCCATTCCATCATGGGGGCAACAGCTAAGCGCTTGGGGTTATTTACAGTCATACCAATATCAAGCCAATACTCTCTGGGTCACAAAAGATCTCTCTTGCCCCGTTACCGGGTCTTTAAATTCAATCTCTTTTGCTAAGAGTTGCAGCGGTTTGGAAAAGTCCAAATCATACTCTTGGTAAGGGGTAAGCACAGGGTAGATCTGATCATACTGAATGGGAATGCCGAGGCTATTGAGATGACAACGCAATTGATGCTTCTTGCCACTACCAGGGGTTAAGCGATATTTGGCCCAGGGTTCATTTACCTCAAGTAATTCAACCAAGGTATCGGCATTTACCTCTCCCGCCACCTCCTGCATTTGTAGAAAGTGTTTAGACTCCTCTAATCTACTTTGATAGGTCATTGGTAATTGCTTGATCAGGCCCTCTGAATAGGGCGCGATCGCTTCATAGACTTTCTTGACTGCGCGATCTCTAAATAAATTTTGATATTGCGCTCGCTCTTGCCGAATCACAGAAAAAATCACTAGGCCTGCCGTGTCGCGATCAATCCGATGAATCGGGCTCAGCTCTTGAATACCCGTTTTTTTCTTCAGACGGTTCAGTAGGGTTTGATGTAAATAAAGACCGCTTGGCGTTACCGGCAAAAAATGAGGTTTGTCTGCCACCAGGATATGTTCGTCCTGAAAAAGAATGGCTTCCTCAAAAGGAATTTCTGGTTCGCGAGCTAAGCGCCTGAAATAGAGCAGATGCGTATTGGGAAGATAGGCATCACCTGCAGCAAGTGCCTCACCCTCTTCGTTAAATATCAGGCCTTCTGCAAAACGAGCTTCCCACTCACCTCTATCAATATGCGGAAAATTTGCAATAAAGAAATCCAACAGACAGGCGTAATTCTGCCCGGCTGGCAAATACACTTTTGATGAGGAGACTCCTTCAGAATTGACTTTCATTTGGACTAGATTATCCACGCCACCCAGGGGAATAAAACAATCTCAATACGACTATCCAGAAACCCCTCTAAAATGTGCCAGCAACACCCATAAGAACTAGAAAATAATAGACAACATGCTTGAACTCTCTGCATTCGACCTTGGCCTTTTACTAGCCTGCGCTTTATTTGCAGGCTTGGTCGACTCCATTATTGGAGGAGGGGGAATGATTCAAGTGCCAGCCCTTTTTGCCGCCTTGCCAGGCTTCCCACCAGCAACCCTGCTCTCTGTGAATAAGTTTGGCTCGATTGTGGGAACTATTGGTTCAGCCATTCAGTACAGCCGGGCTAATAAAAGCCCCTGGGGCTTGGTCATCATTTCTTCCTCGTTTGCATTTTTCGCCTCAGTTGCAGGAGCATACCTTGTCACTCAATTGCCAACAGAATGGCTCAGAGGCGCTCTACCTTTTTTATTACTTGCACTACTGATCTTTAATATCAAATCCAGTGCCGGTCTAGTGCATGCACCTAAGCATGAGCATCACAAACAAAAAGCAATCGCCTCTACCGGTGCAGGCATCATTGGTTTTTATGATGGCTTTCTGGGGCCTGGAGCTGGTGCCTTTTATAAACTTTTCTATACCCGCGTATTAGGATTTGATTTTTTACGATCTGCAGCACCTGCGAAGTGCCTCAATATTGCCTCCAATTTAGGGGCACTCTGCGTCTTTTTCTATCTCGGTTTTTTTGACTGGCAGCTTGGCTTATTGATGGCTAGCGCTAATCTCGTAGGCGGCCAAATTGGCACTAAGATTGCCATCAAACATGGCAATACCTTTATCCGCAAAGGTTTCTTTATTCTAGTGACGATATTGATCATCAAGACCTTTTACGATGCGTTTCTTAAATAAGTACTCAGTCAATAGATAACTAGATTAGTTGGTTATTCGTGGATTTATACCTATTTAAAGAGTAAATTAAACATATAGAGTTTTAGTTTATTAAATACAAAGAGGGTGTTATGAAAATTTTATTACCTGTTGATGGCTCCAAATCTTCGCTCAATGCAGCCAAGTACGTAGCAAAGCTTTCTAAAGACTTGCGCAGCAAGTGCACCGTTACATTAATTAGTGTGCATGATGATATTGGCCTTGGTCACGTGAAGCAATTTGTTGCTAATAGCGTAATTGATGACTACCTCCGCGAAGTGAGTGAGAAAGATCTCAAAGGAGCTCAAAAGACTCTGGATACTGCTGGCGTCAAACACAGCATGGTGATTAAGCGCGGTCACATTGCCAGCGAAATCATTACTCTAGCCAATAAAGAAAAGTTTGACCTCATTGTCATGGGCTCAAAAGGTCGTAGTGGTATCGTGGATGCCATCATGGGCTCTGTCGCACAAAAGGTAAGCAATGCAGCCAAGCAGCCTGTTTTATTGGTTAAATAAGTACAAAGGTTAATCATCAGATTAACTTCAATAGGCCGTCTATATGACGGCCTTTTTTACGGGCTACTAAATGAGTATTTTGCTTCTATTGTTTGCACCGGGCTTATTTGCCCTAGTCTGGCTCATCCGCCTGCAGATTTGCCTATCCAGAGTCCGTTATCTAGTGGATACCTACGGCATGGATCGCAAAAAATTGCGTAAGTTGTCATGCAAAGAGCTCAAGAAACTCCGCATATCGATTGATGAACTTCGGCAAACTAATGATGCTTATGCCTTAGAGAATCTTGTTAGGCCATTTAGGGCATAACAAACAATAGCCCAAAATTAGTCGGATCAGACTAGGTGTAATTCGACCCTCTTACCTAAGGCAGCAGCATACTTTCGCAGTGTACTTAAACTTGGGGAGTGCTTTCCAGTTGCCAAAGAGCTTTCGAGTCTGGCTATTGCAGGAGCTTGTGTACCCATTCTGCGAGCCACTTCAGCCTGAGATAAACCTGCGGCTTTACGAGCCTGCAGTATTTCATCAAGAATCGCAAACTCCTCTTTATTTAAGCGCTCAACCTCAGCCTTGACTGCTGGATTTTTCAACATCTTGCTAACTGCTTGCTTATGGGTCAATGTCTTTGTCTTCATAATTTCACTTCCCTCATTCTCAACTTGGCTAGCCTTAGTTCTTTATCGGGAGTTTTCTGCGATTTCTTAATAAAGCTATGCAACATCACAATCTCTCGCTCCACCACAGTACAAAAGAAAACTCTTGCAATCCCCTCTATACCTTTTAGCCTGAGCTCAAATAAACCACCGCCAAACGAATCGGTATGCGGCAAACCTAAATGCGGCCCATATTCAATCATGCGCTGCGTCAAAGCAATGTAGCGCGCCTGCAAAGAAATAGGTAATTCAAAAATTTGCTCCAATACATCGGGGCTGTAATAGCGAATGGTATAAGTCATTCAATGATGCTAACAAATATGTTATCATCAAACAACCATGTTGCGCAAGGGCCATCCAAGAGTGAGGGTATATTGGACTCACAAATAAATCCCGTAATCCAGCTAGAACAGATGGCTAATCTTCAGAGGCTATATTGCTCTTTGATTTACCCTCTTAGATAGCTCCTGAGCAGATTCTTTTCGCTCGCTGTAGCGATCCGTCAAATACTCGCTAACTCCACGAGTCAGTAATGTGAACTTATAGAGCTCTTCCATGACATCAACGACGCGATCATAAAAGGAAGATGGCTTCATACGCCCATCTTCTTCAAACTCTGTAAAAGCCTTGGCAACCGATGATTGATTGGGAATCGTAATCATCCTCATCCATCGTCCCAAGATGCGCATTTGATTAACCGCATTAAAGGATTGCGATCCCCCACAAACCTGCATTACAGCCAAGGTTTTTCCTTGAGTAGGCCTAACAGCACCCTCAGACAAAGGAATCCAATCAATCTGTGTTTTTAGCAAGCCGGTCATAGCACCATGGCGCTCCGGGGAAGTCCAAACCATTCCCTCTGCCCATAATGCTAATTGACGTAACTCTTGAACCTTTGGATGGGTGTCGGGTGCGCCATCAACTAGAGGTAGGCCAGTAGGGTCAAAAATTTTGACTTCGCCACCCATAGCGGTTAACAGCCTCGCCGCCTCGAAAGTAAGGAGCCTACTATAGGATCTCTCACGCAGTGAACCATACAGCATCAAAAACCGAGGCGCATGATCACCAGCCTGAATACTCAATTTTTCTAATTCAGGAATCTGGAAAAGATCCTCTACTAAGGCAGGAAATTGCAGTGGCAACTCAAACACTTAAGATACATCCTTTTGAAAATACTTTTCCTTAAGCCATAAGGCTACAGTGACTAAGCCAATCATGATGGGCACCTCTACCAAAGGGCCGATGACTGCTGCAAAGGCTGCTCCAGAATTAATTCCAAAGACCGCAATAGCAACAGCAATAGCCAACTCAAAGTTATTGCTGGAAGCGGTAAAAGAAAGTGTGCAGCAACGCTTGTAATCAATCCCCATCTTGCCAGTCACTAAGAAAGTCAGTAAGAACATGATGAGAAAGAAAACTAACAATGGCACGGCAATAGTCACGACATCCATCGGAAGCGTTAAGATGACGCCGCCTTTGAGGCTAAACATCACGATGATAGTGAAGAGTAAAGCTATTAAAGTAATCTTGCCAATGCGGGGCACAAAATGCTCGTGGTAATGCTCCTTAGACATGAACTTGAGCATGACTACCCTTGTCAATATTCCGGCAATACAAGGAATACCTAAGTAGATAAATACACTCTCTGCAATCTGCCCCATACCGACGCTGACATTTGATCCAGCGAGACCAAAGTAAGGCGGCAATACAGTCAAGAAGAAATAAGCATAGACACTAAAAAACAGTACTTGAAAAATGGCATTAAATGCTACTAAGCCAGCAGCGTATTCAGTGGAGCCCTTGGCTAAATCATTCCAAATAATGACCATCGCAACACAAGGTGCAATGCCAATCAAAATCAGACCAGCCATATATTCTGGTTGGTCAGGAACAAAAGTGATTGCCAGAAAGAACATTAAAGTCGGCGCAATAATCCAGTTCATCAAAATGGATATACCGAAGATGCGCTTATCTTTAAATACGTCAGGCAAGTCTTCGTAGCGCACCTTAGCAAACGGTGGGTACATCATCAAGATCAAGCCAATAGCAATTGGAAGATTAGTTGTGCCGACCTGAAAGGAATTAATAAATCCTTCAATACCCGGGATAAAGTGGCCTAAGGCAATACCAACTGCCATTGCAACAAAAATCCAGACCGTTAAATAGCGATCCAAAAAGGAAAGTTTTTTAGTAATCGAGCTCATGCTTTGCTATGAATTTCTTTAAGGCTCATCGAGTCGAGTTTTTCCAATGGCATTGCAGCCAAGATATCTAAGCGCTTCTTAAGACCATTCTTGACCTCATGAAATGCTGCTCTCTTTTCTAAATCAGTACCCTGCACTTGTGATGGGTCAGGAAAGCCCCAATGCGCTGTTGCAGGCTTACCAGGCCAAAATGGACAAACCTCGCCAGCAGCGTTATCACATACCGTAATAATGAAATCCATTTGAGGAGCATTAGCCCCACCAAATACATCCCAGCTTTTTGACTTTAGGAGTGTGCGGTCCATGCCTAACTCCTCTGCGATATCAGCAGCAATTGGATTAACACTTGTACCCGGTGTTGAGCCTGCAGAATAGCCTACGAACTTACCACTTGGGTGCGTTGATGCTAAAGCCTCACCTAATACGGATCGAGCAGAATTATGGGTGCATAAAAAAAGAATGTTGTACTGTTTCATTGAGCATTTGCCTTTTTTAAAGATTTTGGTGATTCGCAGGATTTACCCCCGCAGCAGTTAGCCAGCAAAAACCCACTGAGCGCTTCAACCATTCCAGGGTTTGGTCTGTATATGAGGTTACGACTCTGACGCTCGACAGTAATGAGATTGGCCTGATAAAGCTCTTTTAGATGGAAGCTGAGCGTTGCATTCGGAATACCCAACATCTCATGAATTTGTGATGGCATTAAACCTGTATCGCCCTTTTGCACAATGAGGCGGTAAACGTTTAAGCGTGACTCCTGCCCTAGGGCAACGAATGCTTGTATTGCTTCAATATTTTTCATAATTCGATAATAATAGAAATATATTACAAATTAATGACTACGGCGCAACAAAACCATAGCGCCTCATCACTTGCTTGGACTTAGGCTCTTGTAGATAGAGATAGAACTCTTTAGCACTTGGTGCAGAGTTTTTAATCAAAGCCATCTTTTGTTTCAGCGGCTTATGAAAGCTATCCGGTATCAGCACAGATGAGGATTGAGCTTGAATTTGTGGGGAAGAGGCTAGAGATAAAGCGGAGATCGCAAAATCAGCCGACCCCGTTAAAGCAAACATCGTTGCTTGAGAAATATTTTCCCCAAATACGAGCTTGGGCTGAGCCAAATCCCAGGCCCCCATGCTAATGAGATATTCTTTTGCCGCTCTGCCATAAGGGGCGTGATCTGGATTAGCTACAGCAATCTTCTTAGCCGCTTGAATCGCTTTCATTAGGGCGTCTTTGTCAGTGCCGAGCTGAATTAACCCACCTTTTTTCTGTAAGAGCACGATTCTGCCGATTGCATACAGAGTTCCATCATCCACTGTTAAACCATGTTTAGATAAGTCGTCTACATAAGCTTCATCAGCAGACATCAGCAAGCTAAATGGTGCGCCATTTTTGGTTTGCTGCCACAGCACACCAGATGAACCAAACACCAGTTTGACGTCTTGCCCTTTTTCCGCCTTATAGTTAGCGGCAATTTCTTCGACGGCAAACTTGAGATCTGAGGCAGCAGCCACTGTTGGCGCAGTTTGAGCAATAGAGGTCAAGATATAGAGAGTTAAGAATCCCAAAAGAATACTTTTAACCATGGTCATTCAATTTCTCCAATGCTCGCTATTCTTGTAGTGTAACGATTTCTTACTAACGCTTACCAACCCTTATTAACTTCCACCCTTGAGTTTACGTAAAGCATCTGCCATTGCGTTATTCATTGGGGGCGCAGATCTTCTATCTTCCTGCGGTCTTCTAGCCTCTGGCGTTCTTGGGGTTCCAGGTCGATTTGCCCTTTGCTCAGGCTTTGCGCCTACCGACACTTTAGGAGCTTCATCAGATAGTCGCATCGTCAAAGCAATACGCTTACGCTTTTCATCAACTTCCAGTACTTTAACCTTCACAACCTGACCTGCCTTAACTACGGTATGCGGATCTTTAACAAAGGTATTGGCTAATGCAGAGATATGCACCAGGCCATCTTGATGAACACCAATATCCACAAATGCTCCAAAGGCTGCAACGTTCGTCACAACTCCTTCCAGAATCATGTCAGCCTTGAGATCGCTGATTTTTTCTACGCCATCTTTAAATGTGGCGGTGGTGAACTCAGGTCTCGGATCACGGCCCGGCTTTTCCAATTCCTTGATGATGTCAGTGACCGTAGGTACTCCAAACTTCTCATCAGCATACTTTTCTGGACTAAGGCCTTTCAGAATAGTTGCATCACCAATCACTTCTTTAACGCCCTTCTTGATGTCTTTCAGGATCTTCTCTACCAAGGGATAGGATTCAGGATGGACTGCTGATGCATCTAATGGATCTTTACCATTCATGATGCGTAAGAAACCTGCTGCCTGCTCAAAGGTCTTGTCACCTAAGCGTGGCACGCTCCGCAAATCTGCCCGAGTCTGAAAGGCGCCATTGCTATCCCGATAAGAAACAATACCTTCAGCAACCGTGCTACTCAAACCTGAAACCCTTGCCAGTAAAGGCGCTGATGCCGTGTTCACATCAACACCTACCGCGTTTACGCAATCCTCCACAACAGCAACCAAAGACTTGGCTAACTGTGTCTGCATCACATCGTGCTGATACTGACCCACCCCAATCGACTTCGGATCAATCTTGACTAACTCCGCTAGTGGATCTTGCAATCTTCTGGCGATGGATACTGCTCCGCGCAAAGATACATCCATACCGGGCAACTCTTTAGAGGCGTACTCAGAGGCGGAGTAAACCGATGCTCCCGCTTCAGACACCACTATCTTAGTTAGCTTAAGTTCTGGCTTGGCCTTGATTAAATCTTGCGCCAACTTATCTGTTTCACGGGATGCGGTACCGTTACCGATTGAAATTAAAGTCGCCTTATGCTTCTCAGCTAATTTAGCAAGGGTATGCAATGAGCCATCCCAATCGTTCTTAGGCTGATGTGGGTAGATAACATCCGTATCCACTACCTTACCAGTAGCATCGACAACAGCTACCTTAACGCCTGTTCTCATTCCAGGATCCAAGCCAATAGTCACCTTTGGACCCGCGGGGGCAGCTAACAGTAAATCCTTAAGGTTACGCGCAAACACATTAATCGCCTCAGCTTCGGAGCGTTCACGCAAAGCACTCATGAGCTCGGACTCCAAATGCATCGAACACTTGATACGCCAAGTCCAGCGCACGGTCTCAGCCAGCCATTGATCAGCTAGACGACCTTCATTTTTAATCTTGAAATGATTAGCAATGCGGGACTCGCAAGGATTATGAGGCGCATCCCATTTGGGTTTTTCTTCCTCAGTATCCAAGCGCAGATTGACCATCAGCATTTGTTCGCGACGACCTCTAAATAAAGCTAAGGCACGATGTGACGGAATTGCAGCAATAGGTTCAGAGTAATCAAAGTAATCCGCGAATTTCTCACCCTCTTGCTCCTTACCAGCAATTACCTTGGACTCCACGACACCATGTTCTTGTAAGTAGGCCCTGAGTGACTGCACTAAGCCAGCGTCTTCTGCAAAGCGCTCCATCAAAATCTGACGGGCACCTTCAAGAGCAGCTTTCACGTCAGGAACTCCAGGGTTATTCGTGCCATCAACGTCAAATGCTTCTTTAATATATTTGGCGGCCTCTATTTCAGGAGCTAAATTAGAATTAGCGAGCAAATCATTCGCTAGTGGCTCTAATCCTGCTTCTAGGGCGATTTGGGCTTTGGTTCGGCGCTTAGGTTTATATGGAAGGTAGAGATCCTCCAGGCGCGTCTTATCCTCAGCAAGCATGATGGCCTTGAGCAACTCCGGGGTCATCTTGCCCTGCTCCTCAATTGATGCCACGATTGCCTTACGACGATCTTCTAACTCACGTAAATAACTCAGACGCTCTTCTAGTAGGCGTAACTGCGCATCATCTAATCCGCCAGTAGCTTCCTTGCGATATCGGGCAATAAAAGGAACGGTAGCACCCTCATCCATCAAAGCAATAGCAGCAGCTACTTGAGCGGGTTTGGCGGATAACTCTAGGGCAAGACGTTGTTCAATGGATGGCAGCATGAGGATCTATTTTTACTATTATTTTTTGGAATATGGATTTCAATGAAGAACAAAAGCCACCCGGAGGTGACTTTTGTTGTGTAGCTTGAAGTAGCTTAGTCGCGTGCCGCTTTCTTACGCTCATGCTCCTTGAGGTAGCGCTTACGAATACGAATACTCTTCGGCGTTACTTCAACCAATTCATCATCATCGATAAATTCAACAGCGTACTCAAGGTTCATCGCGATTGGTGTAACCAAGCGCACTGCTTCGTCAGTACCAGAGGCGCGAACGTTGGTTAATTGTTTACCTTTAATTGGGTTCACAACCAAATCATTGTCACGGCTATGAATACCGATAACCATACCTTCATACAAAGGATCGCCAGGACTCACAAACATACGACCACGGTCTTGCAATTTCCACAAAGCGTAAGCCACTGCTTCGCCATCATCTTGACTGATCAATACGCCGTTATGACGCTCACCCAAGATGCCGTCTTTTGCAGGTGCGTACGAATCAAATGTGTGGCTCATTAAACCGTTACCGCGAGTCATGGTCATGAAATCGCCTTGGAAGCCGATCAAACCACGTGCAGGAATACGGTACTCAAGACGTGTGCGACCTTTACCATCACTCACCATATCGAGTAATTCACCTTTGCGCTTACCCAAGTCCTCCATGACGGCACCTTGAGTTGTATCTTCTACGTCAACCGTTAAGTTCTCGTACGGCTCCATCTTGACGCCATCGACTTCGTGGAATACCACGCGTGGACGTGAAACTGCCAACTCGTAACCTTCACGACGCATTGTTTCTACCAAGATAGTGAGATGCAATTCGCCACGACCTGACACTTCAAACACAGTGTCATCATCAGTTTCTTTTACTCGCAAAGCCATATTGGACTTCAATTCACGATCTAAACGCTCACGAATCTGACGGCTTGTAACAAACTTACCTTCACGACCAGCCAATGGGCTAGTGTTCACCATGAAGTTCATGGTCAAAGTAGGTTCGTCAATTTTGAGCATTGGCAATGCTTCTGGGGTATCAGGGGAACAAATTGTTGTTCCAATGGCCAAATCTTCAATGCCGTTTACCAATACGATGTCGCCCGCTTGCGCCTCATCAACAATCTCGCGTTCTAAGCCGCGGAATTTCAATACTTGGTTAATACGACCTTTGCGTTGAACGCCATCAGGACCGTCCATGAAAACCACATCCATCAATGGCTTTACAGTTCCACGGTTTACACGACCTACACCAATCTTACCTACGTAAGTGCTGTACTCAATAGAGGTAATTTGTAATTGCAATGGACCTTCTGGATTGTCATCACGCACTGGAACATGTTTAAGCACAGTATCAAACAATGGGCGCATGTCGCCTTCGCGCACATCATCAGTCAAACCGGCATAGCCATTCAGACCAGACGCGTATACCACTGGGAAATCCAACTGCTCCTCAGTTGCACCTAACTTATCAAACAACTCAAATGTGGCATTAATGACGTAGTCTGTGCGAGCACCTGGACGGTCAACCTTATTAATCACCACAATCGGCTTCAGGCCGAGAGCCAAAGCTTTTTTGGTTACGAAGCGAGTTTGTGGCATTGGACCTTCAACCGCGTCAACCAGGAGCAAAACACCGTCAACCATGGAGAGCACACGCTCTACCTCGCCACCGAAGTCAGCGTGTCCCGGTGTGTCTACGATATTGATGTGCGTGCCGTCATATTCAACCGCACAGTTCTTGGACAAAATAGTAATGCCACGCTCCTTTTCCAAGTCATTTGAGTCCATGACGCGTTCGGTCATTTTTTCATTGGAGCGGAATGTGCCTGATTGGCGCAAGAGTTGGTCAACCAAAGTAGTTTTACCGTGGTCAACGTGGGCGATGATGGCGATATTACGAAGTGCGCGTTTAGTCATGTGAAGCTTCTAAAGTTAAGAATAAGGTTAATAAATAAGGGGTTAAGTTTGCTTAATGTGCCGAAGAAATCAAACGCTTAGGATGTAAAACCCCAGAGCGCCAATCACCAGTACCAATAAAGTTATGTGGGGCTGCTGTTGCACGATAGATACGAACTAGCGCTTCTATCGCAGGTAAATTCAGTGGGACGCGTTGACCCATCTCCAAGCGCTTTGCTTGTTGTTCATCCACAGTTAAATGCGGCAAGGTTTGCAAGAGCGCGTCGACTGGCAAGATATAGCTTGAGCTATCTTGTAAGCCCTTCTGAATCGACTCAATTGTGAAAGACTGCTCTAAATTGAGGTGCCCTACTTCGGTGCGACGCAGACCAACTAGATGTGCACCACAACCCAAAGCCTTACCAATATCTTCCGCCAATACGCGAATATAAGTACCTTTACTACAGCTCACTTCTAAAGTGGCTTCTGGCCAATTGATATTGGTCCAACGAATGGCATGAATCGTAATATCTCGGGCAGGACGCTCTAACTCCACACCTGCACGAGCGTATTCATATAAAGGCTTGCCATCGCGTTTGAGCGCGGAATACATTGGGGGAACTTGACTAATCGGGCCCGTGAAAGCTGGCAACAAAGAATTTAATGCAACTCGAATAGCAGCCTCATCAGCAAATACAGGCACAGGAAGCTCTTCAATAACCAAACCTTCGGCATCACCAGTATCAGTGCGCTGACCAAATTTCACTTGAGCGATATAGGTTTTATCAGCCTCTAATAAATCCTGAGAGTACTTCGTTGCTTCACCCAAGCAAATCGGGAGTAAGCCAGTAGCCATAGGATCTAGAGTGCCAGTATGTCCAGCCTTCTCTGCATTAAATGCACGCTTGACTGCAGTGACTGCACCTTGCGAGCTCATGCCAGCAGGTTTATCAAGCAAGACTACGCCATCGATACGTACAGACATAGCTATTTATGCGTTCTCGTCTTTGCGATCACTATCCACTGCTTGATCAATTAAACGAGACATTTCAATGCCATGCTCAACAGAACTATCGTAGTGGAAATGTAAGGTAGGCACAGTATGAATGTGCAAACGCTTAAACAACAATGAATGTAAATAGCCTGCCTTGTCCTGCAAAGCCTTCAATGCTACTTCAGGCTCTGCGCCCAAAACAGTAAAGAAGACTTTTGCATGGGCCAAATCTGGAGTGAGTTCGATACTTTGCAAAGTAATCAAACCTAAACTTGGACTACGCAATTCACGAGGGATTAGCTCGGCCAGGTCCCGCTGAATTTGATCGGCGAGACGCTGGTTACGATGAGGACTAGTTTTATGCATTAACTCGATTGCTCTTAAAGTGTTCTAGCGACTTCAGTCACTTCAAATGCTTCGAGTTGGTCGCCTTCTTTGATGTCGTTATAGCCTTTTAATGACAGACCACACTCAACACCGGCGCGAACTTCTTTTGCATCATCTTTAAAGCGCTTAAGAGAATCCAGTTCACCAGTCCAAATCACTACGTTTTCACGCAAGAGTCGGACACTAGAGGTGCGCTTAACAACGCCATCGAGAACCAAGCAACCAGCAATTGCACCAACTTTAGATACCAAGAAGACTTGACGAATCTCCACCATACCGGTGATTTCTTCTTTCTTATCTGGCGTTAACATGCCGCTCAAGGCTGCCTTCACTTCATCAACTGCGTCATAAATAATGTTGTGATAACGAATATCTACACCATTGTTCTCCGCTAACTTACGTGCTGCGCCATCCGCACGTGAGTTAAAGCCGATGATGACTGCTTTGGAAGCGACTGCTAAGTTCACGTCGGTCTCAGTAATGCCACCCACTGCTGCATGAACGATTTGTACCTTCACCTCTGCAGTAGATAGCTTTTGCAATGACTGTGACAGCGCTTCTTGAGAGCCTTGTACGTCTGCCTTAATGATCAACGGCAACAACTTCGCCTCAATCGCACCCTCTTCCATGTTTTCCATCATGGTTTCGAGTTTGAATGCTTGCTGTTTAGCCAACTTCACATCACGGAACTTACCTTGACGGAAGAGTGCGATCTCACGTGCTTTACGCTCGTCAGGAACCACTTGAACCGCTTCACCGGCTGCAGGAACTTCGGATAAACCTTGGATCTCAACAGGGATAGATGGGCCAGCTTCATTACATGGCTTGCCGTTTTCATCCAACATCGCACGAACGCGACCGTAGGTTGAACCCGCCAACAACATGTCGCCACGCTTGAGCGTGCCTGACTGAACCAAAATAGTGGCAACTGGGCCGCGACCTTTATCCAAACGGGCTTCAATTACGAGACCTTGCGCAGGAGCATCTTTTGCTGCCTTAAGTTCCAAAATTTCTGCTTGCAGAAGAACGTTCTCAAGTAAGGCATCAATGCCATCACCTGTTTTTGCGGAGACGCCAATAAATGGAACATCACCACCGTACTCCTCTGGAACCACTTGCTCAGCAACTAACTCAGTCTTAACGCGCTCTAGGTTTGCCTCTGGTTTATCGATCTTATTGATCGCCACAACAATCGGCACCCCACCAGCAACCGCATGGTGAATCGCTTCTTTCGTTTGTGGCATCACGCCGTCATCCGCCGCAACTACTAAGATCACGATATCCGTAGCCTTTGCACCACGAGCGCGCATCGCCGTAAAGGCTTCGTGACCCGGGGTGTCAAGGAAGGTAATCATGCCGCGCGGCGTTTCAACGTGATAAGCGCCAATGTGCTGAGTAATACCACCGGCTTCGCCAGTAGCAACTTTAGCTGCACGAATCTTATCGAGCAAAGATGTTTTACCGTGGTCAACGTGACCCATCACCGTAACAACTGGTGGACGCGGCAATAATTCAGCATCGTGACCAGTAATGCCGAGATCTAAATCTGGATCATCTAATTTAGCAGCATGGGCTGTATGACCCATTTCTTCTACGATGATCATGGCAGTATCTTGATCCAAGATCTGATTGATCGTTACCATCTGACCCATACCCATCAAGAGCTTAATGACTTCCGCACTCTTCACGGCCATTGCATGAGCTAACTCAGCAACAGTAATGGTTTCAGGAACATGAACATCACGTACAACTGGTTCTGTTGGAACTTGGAAATTGGTATCGACGTTAGCTTCTGCAATTTGACGTTGCTTTCTTCTGCCACCGCCTGAACGCCAACCACCTACACCACCAGAACTGTCGCCACGAGTCTTGAGGCCGCCAGGCTTCTTGGCACCCTCTTCTTGCCAGGTGGATGAAGTCTCTGCAGACTTAATTGTCTTGCCGCCAACTTTAGCAACGGCCTTTTTCTTATCGTCTGCACCTTCAGCCTTAGCAGGCTTATGAAGGGTGCCTTTTTTAGCCTCTTCAGCAGCAATTTCACTTGGCGCTTTGAGTACACGTGCAGGTGTGCTCATCATGTCGCGAATCGCTAAAGCTTCAGCTTCAGCGGCAGCACGACGTTTAGTGATGTCAGCTAACTGCGCTTTACTAGCGTCAGCGATATCTTTGGCCGCTTTATCGGCTTGCGCTTTCTTGTCTGCAGCTTTTACGGCAGCAGCAGAACCACTGTCATCTGACTTGACTGCTTTTTCAGCGACCGGCTCGGCCGCGCTAGCAGCAGCTGCAGCGTCAGCCTCTTTTTGACGGGCATCTTCTGCCGCCTTCATTTCTGCTTCTTGACGCGCTAATAACTCAGCCTGTCTAGTAGCTTCAGCTGCGCGCTTTTCTAACTCTTCAGCCGAGAGGATGGGTTTAGCAGGTGCTGCAGGTGCAACTTCTTTAGCCGCTGGAGCTGGAGCTTCTGCAGGAGCTTTAT
This sequence comes from Polynucleobacter sp. AM-7D1, assembly GCF_018688455.1. Classification (NCBI taxonomy): domain Bacteria; kingdom Pseudomonadati; phylum Pseudomonadota; class Betaproteobacteria; order Burkholderiales; family Burkholderiaceae; genus Polynucleobacter; species Polynucleobacter sp. AM-7D1. The sequence continues at coordinate 639,369 of NZ_CP061319.1, read as the reverse complement.
CCCCTGCCTTAACTAGTACGCGCTTTTTACGAACCTCAACCTGAACGGTGCGAGTGCGCCCAGCAGAATCTGCCTGGCGAATCTCAGAGTTTTCACGCTTGATCAAAGTAATCTTCTTACGACTACCTGTATCCGCACTGCCATGCTCTTTTTGCAAATGCTCAAGCAGAACAGTCTTGTCCTTTTCGGTAATGCTGTCGTCCTCAGAACCTTTTTCGATACCGGCCGCCTTCAATTGCTCCAGAAGGTCTGGCGCGGTACGTTTTAATTCTTTAGCGAGTACTTTTACTGTTGTTGCCATGTACTACTTCCTCTCATGAAGTAAACCAATGTTCGCGCGCTTTCATGATGAGCGTTTTCGCGGTTTCTTCGTCAATTTGTGTCGCCTCAACTAGCTCATCAACAGCCAGTTCAGCTAAGTCGTCACGTGTGTGAACTTGATTGTCAGCAAGCTTAGCAATCAATTCAGTAGTCATTCCCTCGAGAGAACGTAAATCTTGTGAGACTTCGCCAACGCGCTCTTCTTTAGCTAATTCCATAGTCAAGAGAGAGTCACGTGCACGAGTACGCAACTCGTTTACGGTGTCTTCATCGAAAGAATCGATTTCTAACATTTCAGAAAGGGGTACATAAGCAACCTCTTCCAAAGTATTGAAACCTTCTTCAATCAAAATGTCAGCAACTTCTTGGTCAACGTCCAACTTGTCCATAAACAATTGGCGTACTGAAGCAGCTTCTTTTTCAGTTTTCTCAGCAGACTCTTCTGGAGTCATGATGTTGATCTGCCAACCAGTTAATTCGCTAGCAAGGCGAACGTTCTGTCCGCTACGGCCAATCGCAATTGCCAAATTCTCTTCATCAACTACCACATCCATAGCGTGACGCTCTTCGTCAACCACGATAGAAGATACTTGTGCTGGAGCTAAAGCACCAATCACAAACTGTGCCGGATCTTCAGACCACAATACGATGTCCACTGCTTCGCCAGCCACTTCGTTACGCACTGCAGTAACGCGTGTGCCACGAACACCAACGCAAGTACCGATTGGATCGATACGTTTGTCATAAGTAATCACAGCAATTTTTGCGCGGATGCCAGGATCACGAGCTGCGCCCTTAATCTCCAACAAGCCCTGCTCCATCTCTGGAACTTCATTCTCAAATAACTTGATCAAGAAATCAGGACAAGTACGCGAGAGTTCGATCTGTGGGCCACGGGCTTCACGATCGACTTTCAAGATATAAGCGCGAACACGATCACCAGAGCGGAGGTTCTCTTTTGGAATCATTTGATCACGGCGCAACAATGCCTCAACGCGACCAGATTCAATGATCAAACCATTTTTATCAGCGCGCTTGACGGTACCAGTCATGACTTTTTCGCCACGCTCAAGGTAGTCGTTCAAAATTTGTTCACGCTCAGCATCACGAATGCGCTGCAAGATTACTTGCTTAGCAGCTTGTGCACCGATACGACCAAAGGCTAGAGATTCGATTTGCTCTTCGATGTATTCACCAACCTCCATATCGGGGAATTGTTCGAGAGCTTCAAAATGAAGAATTTCTTTGTCTGGCTCTTGGAGACCAGCTTCATCAGGAACAACCAACCAACGACGGAAGGTTTCATATTCACCAGACTCACGATCAATCGATACGCGAATATCCACCTCTTCGGTCGGATAACGTTTCTTAGTGGCTGATGCCAACGCCATTTCTAGCGCCTCAAACACAATCGCTTGATCTACGTTCTTTTCACGCGCTAAGGCGTCTGCCAACATGAGAACTTCTCGGCTCATGACTTTCTTCCTTTGAAATCAATAACAGGGACCAACCGAGTCTTATCGACCTCGGCTAAAGAAAACTCCAATTGAGATTCAGTGCCATCAGCACCTTCAAACAACAAACCAAATTTCGCATCAGGCGAATCCAACTCGCCACTCAGCAAACCTTGCAACACACCACGAAACTTCTTGCGATCACCAACGGCAACTCGCAACTTCAAATCCACTTCCATTCCGGAAAAACGCTCGTAATCAGCCGCTGACTTCACAGGGCGATCGAGACCAGGAGAAGAAATCTCTAGACGCTCAAAGGGGATGTTTTCCACTGGCAATGTATAGCTCAGTTGATGACTCACCTTTTCGCAATCCTGGACATTAATCAAGCGCTCATAATCCGGGTTTTCGATCGTGACACGTAGCAAACCTCCGGCTTCACGCTCGATATCTACTAGCGTGTACCCTAGGTTTTCCACCTCTGCAGAAATAATCCGCTGATCTTTCACGAATACCCTTCAATCCAAAACGGCAAAAAAAAATGGGCTTCAAAGCCCATATTCTCGAAATTCAGAACAGGCCGACTTACGTTGATCGCAACATCAGTCGGTAACAACTTAAAACAGCAGCGAACTGCTGTAAGTCCAAAATTATAGCCGATTTAGAGGAAAACTGATAGAAATCAGAAGCTTTCGCTTGGATTTCGAGGTTTTCTAGGGCCTTTATTGAAAGGTTTGCGCCCTTTTGGTGCCCCACGCTTAGGGCCATTTCCAGTACTTTGAGGGCTTGCCGTCACAAAAGCAGACTGCCCGTGATGCACTTTCTTACCTTTATTGCGGTTTTGGCCCTGTCCACCCTGCCCACCACCTTGACCACCCTGACCACCTGCTCCAGGACGACCACCCTGGGTACGACCCCGGAAAGGACCGCGGCCTTCACCCTGTCCACCGCCACCAGGCTTGCCGCCTCTGCTTTGATGGGTTAGGGCACCATGACCGCTGGCCTGGGTGAGAGCATCCCGTGAACCCCAGTAAGAAACTGAGGTTTGCATTGGATCGGGCTGAAAGTCTTCGCCAGCAGGAGATCGGCGATCGCGACCTTGAGGATTTGGATTGCGGCCTTTATCTTGTGGCTGAGGCATTTTTAAACCTGCAAACTTCATCAGGTTATAGATACCACCAGCTTCAATCTCTTCCCACTTACCCCGTCTCAAGCGTGGGGGCAATAAGAAAATGCCGTAACGAGTTCGGATTAAACGAGAAACCGTATGGCCAACAGCCTCAAACATACGGCGAACCTCGCGGTTGCGACCTTCAGTTAATGCAACGTGATACCAACGGTTTGCACCTTCCCCACCACCCATGGAAAGACGTAAGAATTTAGCTTGGCCGTCATCTAAGGTGATACCACTCTTTAATTGAGTCATATTTTCTTGACTCAGGTCACCCAGAATACGAACAGCGTATTCACGCTCAACGCCATAACGAGGATGCATTAAGCGATTGGCCAGCTCACCAGAAGTGGTGAATAACAAAAGACCTTCAGTATTAAAGTCCAGGCGCCCCACTGCAATCCAGCGCCCTTGACGCGGCTTTGGCAAACGATCAAATACGGTTGGACGACCTTCAGGATCAGATTGACTCACGATCTCGCCGGCTGGCTTGTGATACATGATCACACGTGGTGGCTTAGTCTGAATCTTGCGATGTACTGGCTTGCCATTAATTCTTACTTGATCGGTGGGTCCAATACGTTGACCGATATGTGCCGGTAAACCATTTACGGATACGCGCCCTTGAATAATCAAGTCTTCCATATCGCGACGTGAACCCATACCGACATCAGCCAGTACCTTATGCAACTTCACAGTATCTTCGTCGTCAGCATCGTCGTCCAAACCGTCTAGGTCGGACCACACTTCGTCACGCAAGCTCAGCGGTAGATCATCGATATTTGCGAATTGCAAACTACTCATCTCATCATCGCTAGGCATATCCGCATCATCATCATGACGCACACGTTGTGCGCGGCGCTCTGCACCAGTCTGATGAGAAATCTCATTCTCATTTAGGCCATCAGGATTTTTAACCTCAAGCACTTCAGGCGCATCTAATGCAGCATCGAATTCTCCAGAAACCACTGAGGCAAACAACGCTTCACTCTCTGCTGGATTTGGTGCGAGCTTAGCGGATGCATTATTACCTCCCTCGCGCTGGCCACCAGATTCACCACCCTCACGACGAGGCCGATCTTTATTAAATGGGCGTTTCTTATTAAAGGGATGCTTGCTAGCTCCCGCGCCCTGACGGCGTGGGCGACGTTGTCCGCCTTCGCGCCCCTCACCCCTCGTACCTTCTGCAGGATTAGGTGCAGCCTCAGAGCCAGAGGAATTATCCGATATAGGTTTAATCGGAGATGAATCGTTTTCGTTATGACTTGTCATTAATAATTATTTTTGTTCGTCTGATTTGTCTTCAGGCTCTGGATTAACTTCTTCTACTTCTTCAACTTCTTCCACCTCTGCACTTGTCTCTTCACTAGTTGACTGAATAACCGGTTGACCGTTTTCATCCAACTCAATAACTGTTTCAACTGTAGCGCTTGGATCAAACTCCATAACCGCCTGACCTAAGTGCTCCGCTGCAGCCATCGGCGCAGCATCTTCCAACATTGGCAAGCTTTGTAAATTGGTAAGGCTTAAATCATCTAAGAATTGTTTGGTGGTGGCGTATAAACCTGGGCGGCCAACAGTCTCTTTGTGACCAATAACCTCAACCCAACCTCGGTCCTCTAACTGCTTCATCACATTGCTACTGACTGCAACACCACGGATCTCTTCAATCTCTCCGCGAGTCACTGGTTGGCGATAAGCAATGATCGCTAAGGTTTCCATTACTGCACGAGAATACTTCGGCGGCTTTTCTGGAGTTAATCGATCAAGATATTCACGCATTGCTAAGCGGCTTTGAAAACGCCAGCCAGTAGCAATGTGTACCAACTCCATACCTCTGTCTTCCCAGGCTTTTTGAAGCTCTAAGAGAGCATCGTCAATTTCACTAGATGCAATATCCTCAGCAAATAAGCGCGTCAGATCCGCAACTGTGAGTGGTTCTTGCGCGCACAAGAGAGCTGTTTCAATTACGCGTTTATTGTGATCATCCATAAAATTCGGGCTATCAGGGAGGGCCTGATGAGACTATAAAAATGTATTTCAGTAATGGGTTGGTGGTGTTCTGGTGGCTCTATTTAGCTACTACGGGCAATTCATCTCCAACAAGCTCATGGGATAGCTACCCGCGCTGAAACGAAGTCTTTTTCGCTCACCGTCTGACCATTATAAGGTAGGCTCAATACAATAGCCACATGCAAGCAAATACAGCTCCATCCCGACTTTCATCCGCCGAGCTTGATCCGAGACGCCGTTTTCTGGGGCTAGGCCTTGGTTTAAGCGCCCTGATTGGGGGCTCAGGCCTGGCTGGGTGTAGCCTCATGAGCAACCGGAAGCCCGTCATCGGCCTAGCATTGGGGGCAGGTGCAGCCCGAGGCTTTGCCCATGTAGGCGTTATTAAGGCGCTGGAGGCTCAAGGGATTCGACCCGATATCGTAGTCGGGAGCAGTGCTGGCAGCGTTATTGCAGCACTTCTTGCATCTGGTGCTACTGGTAATGACTTGAACAGACTAGCCTTAACGCTCGATGAAGCCACCATTGCTGACTGGGGACTTCCTTTTGTTGGAAGATTTGGCGGCCTCATCAAAGGGGATGCCCTCCAAAATATGGTCAACCGTGAAGTGCAAAATAAATCGATCGAGCAAATGCGCATTCCATTGGGAATTGTGGCAACTGAATTGCAGTCAGGCAAAGGTATTTTGTTTCGCTCTGGCAATACAGGTCTAGCAGTGCGCGCCTCATGCAGTGTCCCCGGCGTCTTCCAGCCGGCCGTCATTAGCGGCAAAGAATATGTTGATGGCGGTTTAGTCGCACCAGTTCCAGCGAGCTATGCAAGACAGATGGGTGCAACCCTGGTAATTGCAGTCAATATCTCCTCTGAGCCAGTTCATCAAGATGCCAGCGGAACCTTTGGTGTCATGCAACAGACGATCTCCATCATGCAGCGAAGTATTAATCAATACGAACTCAAAAGCGCTGATATTGTGATCACGCCTCATCTCAAGCAAATGAATAGCGGTGATTTCAAATCCAGAAATGCAGCAATCCTCGCTGGAGAGGTAGCCGCCCAAGAGCAGATGGCCGTCTTGAAAGAAAAACTTCGATCCTAGCCCTAGGGCTAGCTTCCCAAGTGGGGATGATTGATTTAGGATTCGGTGCAATTGTTTATGAAATCCACCACCACTCTTCTTAAATTATTGATCGCAATATCCATTGCAACTCAAGCGCATTACGCCCATGCTCAGGCAGGAGGCCAATTTACAGTCGCAGCCAATAACTATCTCAAAAAGCGTACCGATGCTTTCATGACAATCACGGGCTACTCTCTGACCCCAGATGTCACCACCGGATCACTCTCGATTACCGACAAAGGCGGAGAAAATCAAAATTTACAAATGATTTCTCTTGGGGGTGGAGACCGTATCAGCGCCAACTTTCCACTTTACCTTGAGGGTACGATTGCCTTTAATCGATACAACCCAACATTTACCGATGGCTTAGGCAATACCAGCATTACGGTACCGGTCAATTGGAATGGTATTACCGGAACTGGTGGCGTTGGCTGGGACTTTCCACTAACGGATCAGCTACGCATTCGTCCGATTGCCAACATCATGTTGGGCCATGTAGAAAGCGACCTCTCGATTGCAGGTCGCATCATAGAAAATAAAACAGGGGTAGACCTACAGTTCTTAAATGGAGGTCGTATGAATGCATATGGCCTTGGCGGCTCACTCATGTTGGACTATGAGGATTACAAGCCTGAACGTGAATACGATGCAGAATTGCGCTACACCAATATTGCGCTCAATACTTTTGATAGCTCCGCTGCCGTTCAAGGTTCCGCAGACTCTCAAAGTTTAGGATTGTGGGCTCGAGCCAGATACCCCACACCACTTACCGTTTTAGAAAGGCCACTACGAGCTGTCTTTGAGGTGGCACATACTGAGTTTCTTGGTCAACTCCGTGGAGCTCTTGGTTTTGATTCACTCTCCTCTGTGGGCACTGGAGTAGAAATTGATCGCAGCGCCTCAGACCCCATGTTTAGCAGGGTGCGATTGGTGTTTCGGTATCAATTTGGACAGAACGTCCGAGGAACTTCAATTGGCCTAGCGGCAAGCTTCTAAAACAGAAGATTAGAGGTTGCGAGACTTGCGTTTGAGTTTATTCACTTCATTCAACAACTCTTGACGCTCGGCATCACCTAAGTTATCACTACCATCCAAACGGCGCGCACCATCAAAGCGCTTATCCCAATAGAGACTACCAAGGTCATCTACGCGCACACTAGTGCCCTTCGATGGTGAATGGATAAATTTATTGTCGCCAACATAAATGCCGACATGAGAGAAAGTTAAACGCATGGTGTTAAAAAACACTAAATCACCAGGCTGCAATTCTTCGCGAGTAATTGGCTTACCTACGCGACTCATTTGAGTAGATTTACGAGGCAACAAAAAACCTAGTTTGTCCTTGAAAACATATCCGACAAAACTACTTCCATCCAAACCGGATTGCGGTAACTCCGCATCCCAGCGATAACGCACGCCAATCACTTCCATGGCGCGATTAATTAGTTCATCTGATTTAACGGTAACCGAATCTGCTAAGCGATCTGAAGCGCGAACAAAGTAAGACTTACCTACTTGAAACATGCTTTGCTTAGGCGTCTCTTTGGGAGCCTCTACAGGAGATTCTTTTGATGCATCAATCACGGGATCTGCTGCCAATACAGGATGAGCAGCAAATGCGAATGAAATTAGCACGGCCATCGACGCTTGCTTAAGCAAGGTTGGCAAGAGGTCTTTTTTAAGTGACATCAAACCATTCTAACAAAGAAGGACTATTTCACCAAGTACCAGCTTGGAGCCTAATATGATGTTTTAAAAGGAGTATTTTCTATTGCGGTGCATAAATGCACCGATTTGGCGCCTTGCTAGGACTCTTGCTCAAAGCTTAAGTTAGCTCGGCGGCCGTGAATAGCTCTTTGGTATAGGTTTGGCGAGGATGCTGAATCATAGCCTCAGTATCACCAAACTCGACCACCCTTCCTGCTTTGAGCACCATGACCTCATGCGACATTGCCCGAATAACCGCCAAATCATGACTGATCATCAGATAGGCCAAGTTGTATTTTTTCTGGAGCTCAGTCAATAAGGCAAGCACTTGTTTTTGAATCGACACATCCAATGCAGAAGTGGGCTCATCTAAGACCAAGATCTGTGGTTTTAGGATCAAAGCACGGGCAATCGCAATCCGCTGCCTTTGCCCACCCGAAAACTCATGGGGATAACGTGTGAGGGCAGAACGATCAATGCCGACTTCTCGAAGAATATCTAAGACACGCTTCTCGCGTTCCGTCGCAGACAAATCGGGAAAGTGCACATCCAAACCCTCTGAAACAATTTGCATCACATTCATACGTGGAGAAAGTGAACCAAAGGGGTCTTGAAAAATCACTTGCAGACTTGAGCGCATAGCGCGACGTTCTGCTGGTTTTAACTTTTGCCAATCAACACCAAGTACATCCACATCACCCATGATTTCTGCGGCAGTGTCACCCAACAAACCTAAGACCGCCATGCCTAAAGTAGTTTTACCTGAACCAGACTCACCAATCACACCAATGGTCTGACCTTGCTTGAGTTCAAAACTGACTTTACGCAAGACCTGATGACGCGGAGGTTTTTTAAACCAAGCAGCAGCTTCACTACCAGGGTAAGAGACGGATAAGTTTTCTGCCTTTAGCAGGACGGGCGCCAATGGCATCACTGGCGCCAGATCGCGTACAGGCCCGCTATTTACTAGGGCTTTTGTATAAGGATCCTCTGGGCGCTCGAACACCTGCTTGGTTGATCCAAGCTCCATCAAGTTTCCTTGATTTAATACAGCAACACGATGAGCAAAATGCTTTACCAAATTGAGATCATGAGTAATCAGTAGAATGGCCATGCCACCATGATCTTTAGACTCTTCTTGCAACTCTTTGAGTAAATCCAAAATCTGCAAACGCAGACTAACGTCTAAAGCAGTAGTTGGCTCGTCTGCAATTAACAATCTGGGTTTGCATGCTAAAGCCATCGCGATCATGGCGCGTTGACGTTGGCCACCAGATAACTGATGAGGATAGGAATGGAAGCGTTTCTCTGGTTCTGGGATTCCAGTTTTCTTGAGTAACTCTATTGCCGCAGACATAGAGTCTGCTTTAGAGATCAAAGGTTGATATACCTGTACAGCCTCAACAATTTGATTGCCAATAGTGAACAAAGGGTTGAGTGCAGTCATGGGCTCTTGAAAGACCATAGCAATCTCACGACCCCGAATCTCACGAATCTCTTGGATTGGCAAATCCAGTAAATTGACCGGCTGATTGCCGGCATTCGAGTCTTTACCGCTCCATAAAATACGACCAGATGTTTTTGCACCTTCAGGCTCAAGACGCAAGGGCGCCAAAGCAGTCAGCGTCTTACCTGAACCAGACTCACCAACTAAGGCGACACGTTCCCCCACCCCAATCTCAAGATCAAGATGGTTGACAGCGAATTTCTCACGCCGACCTGAACCAAACGAAATTGAAAAATCCTCGTAGCGAAGTAATGGCGTAATTTCTGTATTCAGTTTTGGTGCGAAGCTCATGAACGCCCCCCACTCATAGTGCCTGACTTGCGAGAATCGAAAGCATCACGCAAAGCCTCGCCCATAAAAGTAAGCAAGAGCAAAGTGGCAACCAAGACCACAAAGGTCGATAGTGAAATCCACCAGGCATCTAAATTACTTTTACCTTGTGATAGCAGCTCTCCCAAACTCGGCGTTCCCGGAGGCACACCAAGACCCAAGAAATCCAAACTCGTGAGCGACAAAATCGCTGCACTCATTCTGAAAGGTAGAAAGGTAATCACCGGGGTCAAGCTATTAGGCAGGATATGACGACGCATGATTTGCAAATTCGTTAAACCCAAAGCTCTGGCAGCTCGCACATATTCCAATGCACGATTACGGAAAAACTCAGCACGCACGTAGTCAGACAAACCCATCCAACCAAATGCTGCCAGCAAAATAATCAGGAGCCAGATGCTGGGGTTAAAGATAGAAGCAAAGATGATCAGCAGATATAACTCTGGCATCGCTGACCAAATTTCAATCAAGCGCTGAGAAATCAGATCAAACTTGCCACCAAAGAATCCCATTAAAGAGCCAGTGATGATGCCTACACTTACGCCAACAATAGTGAGTGCCAAGCCAAACAGAATTGAGAGGCGGAATCCATAAATCAAGCGCGCGAGAACATCGCGTCCCCGATCGTCAGTGCCTAACCAGTTATCAAAAGATGGCGGTGCAGGATTGGGTACTTTTGAAAAGTAGTTGAGTGTTTCATAGCTATAAGGTATCGGGGGGTAAATGGCCCAATTACCATTGCTCGTAATATTGTGACGAATATCCGGATCTAAAAAATCGGTCGGTGTAGCGAAGTCACCTCCAAACACTCTCTCGGGTTGTGATTTCACAATCGGGAAATAGAACTTGCCTTCGTAGCGGACTACCAAAGGCTTGTCATTGGCAATCAGCTCAGCGCACATAGACAACCCAAACAAGACCATAAAGATCCAGAGGCTGGCATAACCCATGCGACTGTTTCTAAATCGATGCCAGCGACTCATGAGCTACCTCCAGCACCAAACTGAATACGCGGATCAATATAGACATAACAAAGATCCGAGATCAATTTAGTAAATAAACCGATCAAGGTAAAAAGATAAAGTGTTCCGAAAACCACTGGATAGTCGCGTCTCATAACGGACTCATAAGACAGTAAACCCAGGCCATCCAAAGAAAATAGGGTTTCAATCAGCAAGGATCCGGTAAAGAAGGCGCCAATAAAGGCTGCTGGAAAACCTGTCACCAGAGGCAAGAGCGCATTACGGAAGACGTGCTTCCAAAGTACCTGCTTCTCAGTGAGGCCCTTAGCTCTCGCAGTCAACACGTACTGTTTACGAATCTCCTCCAGGAAAGAGTTCTTCGTCAACATCGTAATCACTGCAAAACTTCCTAAAACTGAAGCAGTAATCGGTAAAACTAAGTGCCACAAATAATCCATTACCTTCCCAATCATGCTCAACTCACTCCAGTTATCTGAAGTCAGTCCGCGCAGTGGGAAGATTTGCAAGAAACTGCCGCCACCAAAGATGACAAGCAAGAGAACACCCAACACAAATCCCGGGATGGCATAGCCCACCAAAATCATCGTGCTCGTCACCGCATCAAAGCGGGATCCATCCCTGACCGCCTTAGCAATACCCAAGGGTATTGACACTAAGTAAGTCAGAAAGAAAGTCCATAAACCTATGCTGATAGATACTGGCAATTTAGAAACCACCAACTGCCAAACACTTTGATGTTGGTAGTAACTCTGACCGAGATCAAACTGGGCAAAACGCTTGAGCATCATGAAATAACGCTCTACTGGCGGTTTATCAAAACCATACAAAGCCTTGACCTCAGCTAAGCGCTCGGCATCAACACCTTGGCGGCCACGATAATTGCTGCCGCCACCAGAAGACTCTGCCCCACTCACTGCAGCATCACCCTTACCTTTGAGCTCCAACATCAATTGCTCAACTGGACCACCCGGCACAAATTGCACTACAGCAAAGGTGAGAGTTAAAACACCTAACAAGGTAGGGATCATCAAGAGCACACGCTTGAAAATATAAGACCACATTTGTCCTTGCATTAGCGCGCCCCTTCTTTCCACCAATTAAGCAGAATCCAAGATTCAGCGGTGTAATACAAAGGGGGTTCTGGGTAGCGCATCTCTTTACGATACGCGATTCGGTGTGTCGGGTTGTACCACTGCGGGATCACGTAATAACTATTCCATAGAACACGATCTAAAGCTCTAGTGGCTGCACGTAACTCTTCACGGGTCTGAGCTTTGACAACCGCATCCACCAGGGCATCGACCACTGGAGACTGAACCCCGATCACATTGTCAGAACCTTTTTCTTTTGCAGCCTGACTACCAAAGCGATCCCACAATTCATTACCCGGGCTTTGTGAGTCCGGGAAACGAATGGTGGTCATATCGAAGTCGTATTCATCCATGCGCTTCTGATGCAAAGCAAAATCACTCGTCCGAATATCCACCTGAATACCCAGCTTCTCTAAGTTACGCACATACGAAGAAATCACTCTTAAGAAAAATGGTCCATCCTCTACCATCTCGAAACGGAATGGCTCGCCTTGTATATTGCGCAGAGCGCCATCTCGATATTGCCAACCAGCCTGAGCTAATAAATCCCTCGCTTTGCGCAGATTCTGACGCAAACTATCAGGGGCAGCAGTTGAAGGTGCAGGAGGCATCGGATCAAAGACTGCATCTGGCACCCACTTAGGATATTGCGCCTTTAGAGGTTTGAGTAATTTCAATTCTGCTTCAGTGGGTTTGCGAGGGCCATCAAAATTGGCGCTCAGATCACTATTGGTAAAGTAACTATTAATTCGACTGTATTGCTCAAAGAAAAGTTGGCGATTTAACCACTCAAAGTCGAGTGCATAACCCAAGGCTTGTCGCACACGCGGGTCCTGAAAAATCGGACGACGTACATTCATAGCAAAACCTTGCATGCCCGCGCCGTTGTGATTTAAAAAGGCTTTCTTTTCTAGGGTGCCATCATTAAATCTGGGGCCAACGTAACTCTTTGCCCAATTCTTGGCGCGGTACTCCACCAGAGCATCGAACTCTCCAGCTTTAAAGGCTTCTAGGCGAACGGCATCATCACTATAGAGTTTGTAATTCACACGATCAAAGTTATAAAAACCGACACGGACATTAAGCGTCTTACCGCCTTGATCAGCCCAGTAATTTGGGTTGCGCTTAAAGATCATGGTCTTACCAGCTTTGTATGACTCAATCACATACGGACCGCTAGCTATCGGTAGCTCAAAGGTCAATTTATCAAATGGTGTAATCGTGCCATCGGGTTTCTTGCCCCAATTACGAGAGAACACCGGAAGAGTACCAACCATCACTGGCAATTCAGGATTACTGTTCTTGAAATCAAAACGGATTACTCGATCAGAAACCACTACCGCTTGCTTGACATCGGCATAAACCGTTTTAAATTGCGGATTAGCAAGTGAACTCATCAAAGTGTCAAAGCTGTGTTTGACGTCACTAGCTAAGATCGGGCTGCCATCCGAAAACTTCGCCTCTGGACGAATCCGAAACACCACAGACATCTTGTCGGGCGCAACCGCAATATCTTCTGCGATCAGACCATAGGCACTGGAGACCTCATCCGCACTGCCTACCGCCAAAGATTCAAACATCAGCTGAGCTATACCAGGGGCAGCGACACCGCGCAGCGTAAATGGATTGAACTTATCAAAACTTGTTCGGCGATCCGGGTTGGGCAAAGTTAAGGTGCCGCCTCGCGGGGCGTTGGGATTCACATAGTCAAAATGGCTAAATCCATCCGCGTATTTAGGTTTGCCGTACTGAGCGATCCCCTGAGCACCCTGAGCTGAATTGACTGCTACCCCAGCCAGAAGGGCTAAGAGCAGCAAAGTGGGGATTTGGCGGATGACAGGGTACATGGGCATATATGCAACAATTGTAGATAGCAAACCACATTTGAAGCAAAGGACACGATATGGGCTTTCTCGCTGGCAAAAAAATTCTGATTACCGGCCTTCTTTCTAACCGCTCTATTGCCTATGGCATTGCCAAGGCATGTCACCGCGAAGGGGCTGAATTAGCCTTTACCTACGTTGGTGAGCGCTTTAAGGACCGTATCGTCGATTTCGCTAAGGAATTCAATACCGAGCTGATTTTTGACTGTGATGTTGGCAGTGATGAGCAGATTACTGCCCTATTCAAGGATTTGGCAAAGACTTGGCCTCAGTTTGATGGCTTTGTTCATGCGATCGGCTTTGCGCCACGCGAAGCAATTGCCGGCGACTTTTTAGAGGGCCTGTCTCGTGAAGGCTTCAAAATTGCCCATGATATTTCTGCTTACAGCTTCCCAGCAATGGCAAAAGAAGCTTTACCTATGTTGCGCGATAAGTCGTCCTTATTGACCCTCACTTACTTAGGTTCAATGAAGAACGTACCTAACTACAACACGATGGGTTTGGCTAAGGCTTCACTAGAAGCCTCGGTACGTTACATCGCTGGCTCAGTTGGACCTAAAGGCATTCGTGCTAACGGTATCTCTGCTGGCCCAATTAAAACTTTGGCCGCCTCAGGCATCAAAGGATTTGGGAAGATCTTGGAGGCTGTTGAGCAAACTGCACCACTGCGTCGTAATGTCACCATTGATGATGTTGGCAATACCGCTGCGTTCTTGTTATCTGATTTGGCAAACGGTATCACCGCTGAAATCATTTATGTTGATAACGGCTTTAGCCAAGTTGTTGGTGGAATGGAAGAAGTTTGAGCGTTCCACTTCGCGAAGCCCTGAAATTTTGGGCCAAGCTCGGCTTTATTAGCTTTGGTGGGCCTGCAGGGCAAATTGCTGTCCTCCACCAAGAGCTTGTTGAGAAGCGTCGCTGGATTTCTGAGCGGCGCTTTTTACATGCACTGAACTATTGCATGCTCTTACCAGGACCAGAGGCGCAGCAGTTGGTCACTTACATTGGCTGGCTCATGCATCGGACTTGGGGTGGGGTTCTAGCCGGCACCCTCTTTGTTTTGCCCTCTCTATTTATTTTGATTGGCCTATCCTGGATCTACCTGACTTTTGGCCAGGTACCTTGGATTGCCGCTATTTTCTTTGGTATCAAACCTGCTGTCACCGCTATTGTCCTGCATGCCGCAGTCCGGATTGGTAAGCGCACGATTCACAATCAAGCATTGCGTTGGATTGCACTGGGATCCTTTCTAGCGATATTTATATTCAACCTGGCATTCCCGATTATTGTTATCTTCGCAGCCTTGCTTGGCATTTGGGGTGGCAAGCGTTACCCAGAATATTTTCAACAAACCGCCTCTCACGATAAAGTGAGTGGGACGCATGCTGCTGCAATCATTGACGATCACACGCCAACTCCAGAGCATGCCAAGTTTTCTAGAAAAAGATTGGTATTACATAGCTCAGTTGTTACAGGACTGTGGCTTATTCCATTTATCGGATTGGCTCTAATTTTTGGATGGAAAACACTCTATCCACAGATCGCTTGGTTTTTTACTAAGGCTGCCTTTCTCACATTTGGTGGCGCTTATGCGGTTCTGCCTTATGTTTATCAAGGTGCTGTCGATCAATTTCATTGGCTCAGTGCTGGCCAAATGATGGATGGTTTAGCGCTTGGAGAAACCACCCCCGGACCACTCATCATGGTAGTAGCATTTGTTGGCTACCTCGCTGGTCACATTCAACATCTCATCGGCAATAGCAATCCATTTTGGTTTGGCGTGCTTGGTGCTTGCGTTGCCACCTGGTTTACTTTCCTACCCTCTTTTTTCCTGGTCTTGGTCGGTGGACCACTCATTGAGTCCACACATGGCAAGTTGAGTTTCACTGCACCACTCACAGCAATCTCTGCCGCTGTAGTTGG
Source organism: Polynucleobacter sp. AM-7D1 (assembly GCF_018688455.1). Classification (NCBI taxonomy): domain Bacteria; kingdom Pseudomonadati; phylum Pseudomonadota; class Betaproteobacteria; order Burkholderiales; family Burkholderiaceae; genus Polynucleobacter; species Polynucleobacter sp. AM-7D1. The sequence goes on along the minus strand of NZ_CP061319.1, from coordinate 623,871 downwards.
CGTCATCGCCAACCTTGGACTGTTCTTTGCCTATCATGTCTTTTTTCCACATGGTCTTGGTGGCTCCATTTCTTGGATTTCGATTGCAATTACCTTGCTTGCAGGCTTGGCGCTGTTTAAATTTCAAAAAGGTGTGATTAGCGTGTTAACTGGTTCAGCCTTGGCCGGCTTACTCAGTCATTTGCTGGCGAGTTTATTGATCTAGACCCATCGCATTTAGAGCTGAAATTGGCATAATGGAAGTTATGCGAATCGAACCTCAAACAATCATCCATCTCCAAGAGTGGCTCGGTAAAACCGAAACACTTCAAGACATCGTCACAGCAGCACCTGTCAAAGCTTTATCTGCAACGCTCGATCGACCCGATCCTGCACCAAATGATGGAACTTTTCTTCCGGAGTTATGGCATTGGCTCTATTTTTTGCCATGCGCTCTTCAATCCGAAATTGGTCCTGATGGCCACCCTAAACGTGGCGGATTTTTACCACCTGTACCGCTACCACGTCGGATGTGGGCTGGTAGCCGAGTTCAATGGCTAGCTCCACTTGCGGTTGGAGATGAAATCGAACGCGTCTCCAGAATTGAATCCGTTACACACAAGGCAGGTCGCACCGGTGATCTCATTTTCGTACTGGTCAAGCATGCAATCTCCAATCAAAATGGCTTAGCCTTAATTGAAGAACATGACATCGTGTATCGCGATGCACCGGGCCCAGACGATAAACCTGTTGCACCCACACCAGCACCCACAGATGCACAGTGGACCAAGACGATTACGCCTGATGATGTTTTATTGTTTCGCTACTCAGCACTGACATTTAATGGTCATCGCATTCACTACGATCGTAAATACGTCACTGAAGTAGAGGGCTATCCTGGCCTGATTGTTCATGGCCCTTTAATTGCAACCTTATTGGTAGATCTCGTGCGTCAAAGCCTTCCAGGCTGCAGACTGAAAAGCTTTGAGTTCCGCGCCATTCGCCCTACTTTTGATATCAATCCTTTTAAAGTCAGCGCCAAACCCGATCTCGAGAAAGATCCGTCTGGAAAAACTATTTCTATTTGGGCCGAAGATCACGAAGGCTGGCTCACTATGCAAGCCACTGCAGTTTTAGCGTAAGGAATTATGTTGTTATGACTACTCCGCATTTATCTAAAGCCTTAGCTACATTTGCTTCTGAATTAAAACTGGGTGACATCCCTGAAGAAGTCATTGCCCGCACCGAAGATTTACTAGTGGATTGGTTTGGCTCTGCAATTGCTGGCAAAGGTTCGCGCCCCGTAGAGGCCATTACAAAGTTTGCACAAAGTATGGGCGGCTTCAATGCTAGCAACCCTGGCTCTGCTGAAATTCTGATTCACCGCACAACTTCAAGCCCTTTCTTGGCTACCTTAGCAAATGCAGCCGCATCGCACGTAGCCGAACAAGATGATGTGCACAATGGCTCTGTATTTCATCCAGGCACTATCGTATTTCCTGCTGCTCTTGCAACGGCCCAAGCCATAGGCGCTTCTGGAAAAGATCTACTCGTAGCCGCAGTTGTAGGATATGAAGTCGGTATTCGGGTTGGTGAATTCCTAGGTCGCTCACACTACAAAACATTTCACACTACAGGCACCGCCGGCACCCTGGCTGCTGCAGCAGCTGTAGGCCATCTTCTCAAGCTCAACCCAAGCCAAATGTTGCATGCTTTTGGCTCAGCTGGAACACAATCTGCCGGCCTCTGGGAATTTCTGCGCGATGCTGCCGACTCCAAGCAACTACATACAGCGCATGCCGCCTCAACCGGCTTAATGTCAGCCTACTTAGCGCAATCCGGCTTTACTGGTGCTGAACATATCTTAGAAGGTAAACAAGGTTTAGCTGCGGGCATGTCGAGCGATGCAGATCCAAGCAAATTAATTGATCGATTGGGAACTCGCTGGACTATTGCAGAAACCAGCTTCAAATATCACGCCTCTTGTCGTCATACCCACCCTGCTGCCGATGCCTTATTGCAAGTCATGTTGCAACAAAATCTCAAGCCTAGCGATATCGCTAAGGTAGAAACTTTGGTTCACCAAGGAGCAATTGATGTGTTGGGCCCAGTAATAGATCCTGCTACCGTGCACCAATCTAAGTTCTCCATGGGAACTGTATTGGCCTTAGTTGCGCACTATCAATTTGCTGGCTTACAAGAGTTTGATCAACACTTTTATGATCAAGAAATTTGCTCATTCCGCGATCGCGTCACCATGGTCTTGGATCCCGAAGTAGATAGCGCCTACCCCCAGCGTTGGATCGGCAAAGTCAAAGTCTATTTAAATAATGGAGAAGTATTAGAGGGTCGTGTTGATGAACCCAAAGGCGATCCAGGCAATACCCTCAGCCGTGCTGAGATTACGGATAAGGCCATGCGTCTTGCTGCATTTAGTGGTGGCGCAAACCCCAGCGAGATGAGTGCCGCTATTGAGCGCTTGTGGAATATCCGCAATCAGTCCAAGATAGGTCAATTACTCCCTTAATTTGAGGGTTGCTTATTTTTCTCTTTTGCAACATTTTTAATAAAGCCTCATAGATGAACCCACTTGATACACCCCTTGGCTTTAGTAGCACATTCTTATTTGTTCCAGGCACACGCCCTGAGCGTTTTAGTAAAGCCTTGGACAGTGGCGCCGACGGTGTCATCATCGACCTAGAAGATGCAGTTGCCGAGGAAGACAAAGAGTCTGCACGCGCAGCTATTCGCTCTGCTTGGCCTACGTTTAGTGCAGAACAAAAAAAGCGCCTGATCATTCGATCAAATTCTCCTGGCAGCCATTTTTATTCAGCGGACCTGATCTTGATACAAGAATTAGATGCGCCTTGCCTATTAATTCCTAAGAGCGAATCTCTCGACCAAATTAATGGTGCAGCACAAATTCTGCCAAACACGGCAATCATTCCGATGATTGAGACTGCCATTGGACTTGATCGCCTTAATGAGATTGCAAACTCTGAGCAGGTGTTGCGCTTAGCATTAGGCAATATTGATTTACAAGCAGACTTAGGAATGGTCTGCGATGCACAAGAGACTGAACTACAAGTGGCACGCTTTCAGATTGTGTTGGCCTCACGCTTGGCACAGATTGCCCCTCCAATTGATGGGGTTACTACCTCTACTGACAATATTGAGCGCATCACAGATGATTCAGAGCGCGCAAAAAGAATGGGCTTTGGTGGCAAGCTATGCATCCACCCAAAACAAGTTTCCCTGGTGAAGGATTCCTTTATGCCTACCGCTGCAGAAGTCTCTTGGGCGCATCGCGTCATTGAAGCGGATAAAGCATCCAAGGGTGGCGCAGTGAAATTAGATGGACGCATGATTGATCGACCAGTGGTCTTATTGGCTCAAAGAACACTAGCCATTACTGGTAAACCCTAAAGCCGATAGTTATTAAAAGTGGCAAAATTAGCTCGCATTACACATTAACGGAGACTTAAATGAAATTAAAGAAAACTATATTCGCTGGAATTGCTGCAGTTGTTAGCGCCAGCGCTTTATTGGGCAGCAATATTGCATCCGCCCAAAAAGATTGGCCAACGAAATCTATTACTTTGGTTGTTCCATTTGCAGCTGGTGGCCCAACCGATTCCATCGCACGCTTAATTGCAGTGCCAATGGGTCAGGCTTTAGGTCAAACAGTGGTTGTTGAGAACGTTCCTGGCGCTGGCGGCACAATTGCTTCCACTAAGGTATCTCGTGCAGCTCCAGATGGCTACACAATTTATATTCACCACATGGGCATGGCTACAGCACAAGCCCTGTATGACAAGCTCCCGTACGATCCAATGTCCAGCTTTGACTACATCGGCCAAGTGGCTGATGTGCCAATGGTATTGCTCGGTAAAAAAGATTTGCCAGCAAACAACTTCAAAGAACTCGAAGCCTATATCAAAGCTAATGGTTCAAAAGTGACTATGGCTAACGCTGGTCCTGGCGCAGTATCACAACTATGCGGCCTCTTATTCCAAAGCCGTTTAGGCGTTAAGCTAACTAATATTCCTTACAAAGGAACTGGCCCTGCTTTAACAGACCTCTTGGGTGGTCAGGTTGATCTCTTGTGCGACCAAACTACACAAACCATTCCTTACATCAAGGATGGTCGCGTAAAAGCATTTGGTACAACAACAATGAAGCGTTTGCCTGCAATTCCTAACGTTCCTACTTTGAACGAACAAGGCCTCAAAGGCTTTGAAGTTAAAGTATGGCACGGTGTATACACTCCAAAAGGCGTTCCACAGCCAATCTTGGACAAAATCAATGCTGCTCTGAAGAAAGCATTGAATACACCTGACGTGAAGAAGCGTTTAGAAGATTCTAATATTGATATCGTGCCAATGGAAAAAGTATCTTCCAAAGGTCTCAAGGATCACCTTGAGAAAGAAATCAACGTCTGGGGTCCAGTCATTCGTAAAGCTAACATTCCAGATTAATTCTGAAATGGCAGCAATCAAAAAAGCCAGCAGATCGCTGGCTTTTTTGTTACCTAAAATTTATTGAGTAATTAAGTCAGCGATATCAACCTGCCCTAAAAAGATATCCTGACTGTGCCTTCTCACGACGCCTCTGATAGATTGCGCTGGGGATAGCAAACAGAGCCCAAAGCGCCAAGAAAGGATCCAAGAGATAGTCCCAAAGATTCGCTGACTCATGCCAATGTGCTGTCCAAGCAATGATTGCAACTGAAATTAGCCAAACACCCTTAGTCCATCCAGCAAGACCGCACACTATGGCAAATAGAATAACGGCGCCCAAGAATCCAATAGAGCCATAGCCCCATACATAGGGATCGAACATTCCAAAGCCTAGCGCTAAGGGATAAAACACAATTGCAATGATTGCCAAGGGCACTTTAAATCCCAGCGGCGTTTTTTGCGCAGCAGGCAGTATGGAGCTCCACAACAAGAGCATCGTCACAACACTAAGCTCACCAGTAACGCCACGGACGTATGCCGATAAAGGTAATTCAAGCGACATTCCAAGCGGCCAGAAAAATAGATTGCTTAGTAATACAACTATCACCACTCGAATTAAAAATGGGATCTCTGTTGACAATAGTTTTTGCAGAAGAATAATCAGCACTACCGCACAAGTAAGTGACATTTCAAGCAATGCAATGATTTGTAAATATGGCGCCATCATTGCGCATCCTTTTCTTGAAGACTGCTTACAGCATATTTAAACCAGGCAGCCGGAAAGTACACGTGCTTAATCTTTTGTCTATTCCAGGTATAGGCAAGATGGGCATCCTCACCATTAGCAGATATTAAGTACGGGTATGAGAATTCTCGATGCAAGTTATTAAGCAAAGTCTCATCATCTTCAAGCACCTGAATTACTCTCCATTGAGTGGAGTTTGGCTCACACATCACCATTACCAATCGATAACGCGCTGCTTCAATATTATTGAGCACCATTAATTTTGTGCCATTAGCCAAAGTGAGTGCAGCAAGCGCAGAGTTTGGATTGGGAATTTCGAGATCTTTTGAGACAACCCAAGACTGTCCAGCATCTTTGGTTTCACTGACGGGGATTTGCTTTGGCTGGGAGCTTGGCCGTGTTTGACGGAAAAAAGCACTTGCCTCTTGCGACCCATCAGCAAAAACTACAGGCTGAATCGCGCTTCTACCAGAACTCATACGTCGTTTATCAATAACCTGACTTGCCTCGATTCTGAGGAACTCCCCAAAGCGACCAATCCATTCATGATAAGCAGGCAAACCCAAGCGTCCATCTGTAAATGTGATAGCTGGGGACTTTACCAAGGTGCTGAGATTAATTAAGGGCGAGCTAATCAAGCGCTGGGGCCGACCCCAAGTCAAACCCTCATCATCCGAAATCACTGAAGAGATTGAACTGCCTGCCCAACCTCCGATCGATACGGTAACAAAAAATAACTGCATACGACCATCGGCCATTCTTGCTGGAACGGGATTACCTAATTTAGCAATGTAACGGGACAGACCCTTTTCTGCACTAACTCGATCCATTACAACAGTTGGAGCACTCCACATAGCTGCCTGTGGATCAAACACAGAAGTATTAATCACCACATCTGGTGCACCCTCGCGACTCCCTGCAAACCAGAAAGCCCGAATCGCACCATCCTTGAGTGCAATTAAGGAGGCAGCATGTACTGAAGGAGCGCCGGTATCTGGTAACCAATCCATTCTGAGGCTTGGCTGCGCAATCTTTGCTGTCGTAATATTTTTAATGTTCTTAGCTGGCTTTGTGTCCTCGACTGTCTGAGGATTATCATCCGCTTGCTGTGCACTGTTAACAGGGTATTCACTTGCAAATGGGGCCCATATTGGGCGACTATCAATATGCAGATAGCCTACCACTGAGGCAAGCAATAAAAAACAAAAAGCAATCACACGACTCATCGACAAGCGTCCTTACCCACCAATGGCAAGGTCATCGTTGCAGGCGTAGAAATTAAATATTCATTCACAAATAGATGTTCCCCAATATGACCTCTCAGTATCGCCTGAATCTCAGCCTCAGAATGCCGAGCCCGCATCTCCATACGCTTGCCTACGATCTTGCACGATGCGCATAGTGCCGGCTCTACGCCAATAGCAGACTGGACAGCAACCAATGGATAAGTAGAAGTTAGCAAATCAATCTGGGTAGCATCCTTTGCCACATAGCCATGCAATGCTGCACCTGGCAATAAGAGTAGATACTCCTCATCTTTGGCGCGGTAGTCACAAGGTACCCAAACATCTTTTCCAGCAACATCTTCAATAGTGGTTTGAGAGTATCGACCTAAAGCACCCTCTAGAGGTGACAGACTGGTAGTGAGTGCGCAGTAGCAAAGAAAGCATCCCGCCAAAGCAATGACCTTGCTGCGATCCCGATTAAATATACCTAGCAAGACTAAGGCAATTGAAACCCCCATAAATCCCCAATGCCACAGGGAATAATTCCAAATGCCAGGCTGTCCCAAGAAATTCGATAACTGTAAGTTTCCGCCAACCCAAGAAAGCGCAGAAAGCAAGATTAACTGCAAAAGCAATGCAATCCGAAATCCCCACAAAGGCAATCGCTCCCAGTAGATTGCGATGAGGACAGCAAATGCGGGCATCACTGGCAGCAGATATCGACCAGAGCGCTGACTTGGCAAACTAAACACAATAAAAAATGCCAACACCAAGAGTAGTAATAGGCTTTCTTCGAGCGATAAAAATCGACGCTCTCGCCAACATTGGAGCAAAGCAGAAATCAACACGAAGGTGAATAGACCGGCATTTGCTAGAGTCGTTAAGGCCAGCATCCAAATACTATCCCCACCACGCACTAGATCAAGTAGGTAATGTGAGCTCCGCGCCTCAAACTTACCAGCGTTCTCACCCAGAACAAACTCTTTCCAAACCGCCTCCGGAAAAGGGTCCAGCACAAACCAGAGCGCGAATACACCCAGAGCAAGAAGAGTAATCAAAATGACTTTATATAAGTCTTTCAATAAAACTTTTGGAACACTCCACTCGCGCCAGCGCCAGTAAAAAAGGCCTAAGGCAAACGCAGCAGGGACAATGTAAGCAAAGGACTTTGACAATAAGGCCATGCCGAAAGAAGCCCCCGCCAAGATTGGGAAGATCAACTTAGATTCAAAAGCAGCTTTACCCCAATAGAGCAGCGCAAAGAATGGCAAGCTCAACCAAAACACTTCCGGGGGATCAGTGAGGAATGGGCGACCATAGCGATAGCTTGCAAAAAAAGAAAGCCATACGAAAGCCGCTAGCAAGCCGGTCTCCTTTTTTCCACTAAAGCGAGCGACTGCTATAAATAAGAAAAATGCTGTTAAGCCGGTATACAGAACGCTGGGCCAACGCAGCGCGAAAAGACTCCAATCACTACCCCAAGTTGTACTGGCGATACCCTCCCAAAATACCAGGGGTGGCTTAGTATTTTTAATGCCATCCATCTCAGATTGAAGGGGCAGCCAAGCCCCAGCATCCGCAGTCATTCGGACTATGTGCATGTAGGGATATTCATCCCCATTTTTTGGGGCGAAGCGACTATCTAAACCATACAAGTAGGTGAATACACCTAGAAGTAAGATAAAAAGTGCATTTCGGTAAGTAAAAGAGCCACGCATACCTCTAGTTTATAGGTCTTGGGGCTAAAGACTGAAAACTATCGGTATCAATACCCTCACTTTTTACTCTAAGCATATTGAAAATTCATCTAAGTAAAAATACTAATCTAATCGCTATCTGATTAAGATAGTATTAATTAGCAGCACCCCTAAAACTGTTGTGAGTATGACGGAGACTATTCCTATGCGAGTGAAGTACCTAAAACCTATTTTGGTGGCTAGCACACTCATTGGCTTAAGCCAATGGAGCGGGCTAAGCATTGCCCAAACAGCCGACCAACTATATAAACGCAGTCTCGCTGCAACCTGTGCTAATTGTCACGGTACAGATGGCAAAGGTGTAGTTGATGGCGGTATGCCCCTCATCAATAATTTGACCAGCCAAGAGATGCTGGCAAAACTCAAAGCCTACAAGTCTGGCGCCTTAGAGGGGACCATCATGCCCCAGCTAGCAAAAGGCTATACCGATGAACAACTCACCACAATTGCCAATCAACTTGGCAAGAAACAATAAGGAGGCGCCATGGATCGTCGACATTTTATAGGTCATAGCGCTGCAGCAGTAGGTCTACTTGCAGGGCTGTCTACTCAAACAAAAGCAGCTACTTTACAAAAAGCAGAAATTCTCGTTATCGGTGGCGGCTATGGTGGCGCTACTGCCGCCAAATATTTGCGCCTGCTGTCAAACAATACTGCGCGAGTGACTCTCATTGAGCCTAATACCTCATTTATCTCGTGCCCAATGTCCAACTTGGTTATTGGCGGCTCACGCACTCTAGCTGAAATCACATCACCTTATGACACACTGAGCAAGCGTCATGGCATCAAGATTATTCAAGACAGTGTCAGCAGTATTGATGCGGATAAGAAAACAGTAACCCTCGCCTCCGGCAAAACCTTGCGTTACGACAAAGCTGTCGTGTCTCCTGGCATATCGCTGAACTTCAATAGCGTTGAGGGTCTCGCCCAAGCCAACAAAGATGGTGTGACCCTACAAGCCTGGAAGGCGGGTCCTGAAACCGTTGCCCTACATAAACAAATCGCTGCTATGCGCGAAGGTGGTACTTTTGCAATCAGCATTCCAGAAGCGCCTTATCGCTGCCCTCCTGGACCTTATGAGCGCGCATGCCAGGTTGCCAATTACCTCAAGCAACATAACCCTAAAGGTAAGGTATTAATTCTGGATGCTAACCAGGACGTTACTTCTAAAGGGGGTTTATTTAAGAAGGTATGGGCCGAGCAGTACACTGGCATCATTGAATATCGACCAAAACATAATGTAGTTGGTGTAGACGCTAAAACCAAAACACTCAAATTGGAAGTTGCTGATGATGTGAAGGCTGATGTCTTGAATGTCTTGCCACAGATGGCTGCCGGTGAAATTGCCGTGAAGACAGGTCTAGCTAACTCTAATGGGCGCTGGGTGAATGTGAACTTCATCAACTTTGAATCGACAGCACGTAAGGATATTCACGTTTTGGGTGACTCGATTCAGATTGCTCCAACAATGCCAAAGTCAGGACATATGGCCAATCAGCACGCCAAGGTTGCAGCAGCAGCTATTGTTGCTGAACTCAGCGGCTGGGAAGTCAATCCAGCGCCTGTGGTCACCAATACTTGCTATAGCTTTGTTAATAGCAGAGATGTGGTTCACGTGGCTAGCGTGCATCAATATGATGCTGAGAAGAAAACCTTCTTGCCTGTTAAAGGAGCTGGTGGCCTCTCACCAGCACCAACCACCCTTGAGGGTGTTTATGCTTGGGGCTGGGCACACAATATCTGGGCAGACAGCTTGGGTTAAGAAGGTATTTGCGCTCATTAAAAAAGAGGCCTCGGCCTCTTTTTTAATGTCTAGAGAGATTTACCCATCTCAACTATTCGCTTACGTCGTCGCTTACTAATGAACAAGAAGACGATCGCCACTACTGGAGCTGCAATTGCAGCAACAATCTCAGGATGAATGGCAAGACCAGCCTCTTTGCCGCCTTTAGCGACATAGGCTAATAGACTAACCGCATAGTAAGTCAACACCAGAACCGATAAGCTCTCTACCGTCTCTTGCAAACGTAGTTGCAAACGAGCTCGCTGATCCATGCTAGCAAGCAATTTCTGTGTCTGCTCCTCATTTACAAATTCAATGCGAGTCCTCAAAGTTTGAGTTGTTCTCGAGATACGGTCAGATAGTTCTTTTAATCTACGCTGAGTCCAAATACAGGTGCCCATCGCAGGCTGAAAACGCCGATCCATAAACTCTGATAAAGACTGCACGCCGGGAATCGGAGACTCTGCTAACTCGTACAAGTTTTTACTGAGCAATTGACTGTATGCCTCGGAGGCAGTAAATCGCAATCCATAGCCTGAAATCCACTGCTCGGCTCTTGAGGCTAAATGTGAAAGCTCACCTAAAAACTGTCCATCCTTTTCAGTATGGATACCAGGCTCAGTTTGGAGCTGAGAAATACTCTTAGAAAGATCTGCCAATTCCGACTCTGCGCTTCTGAGTGGCATAGAGAGACTCTTTGCTACTGGGAATGCGATCATGGCTGCCATACGATAGGTTTCCGCCTCAGCAAGGGCTCGCGCTATGCGACCAGCCTGTCGCGAACCTAAGATATCGTGCGGAATAAAGTAAGAGATGAAGCCATCTTCATTCAAACTTAAATCCGTCCATAGCTGAGCCTTCTTGCTCAACAAAATGTAGCTTCCCAATACGGTATTTCCACCAAAAATAGCGGAGACCTCTTGAGCCTCAGAAAACAAAGGGCGATGCTCAAATGCAAGATCTAAGGCAGAAATTCTTTCTCCACCCGCCTCAACAATGATTGGGCAGCCTAGGTCCTGAAATAATTTATCCAAACTCTTTTCAAGAGCAAGGCGAGACTGCAATAGAGGTCCAGTAATTTTGACGGGGTTATGCACAATGGCCGCGATGGTTGCAAACTCTCCGTGCAATTCCCACTTGATCAGCACCCTCTGTGGCTCAGGAGCTAGGGTCAACATTTTGAAAGAGTGGTCCCGCTCATCCTTAGGCGCACCTAATGCAGCGCTTAGCTTTTGAATCCATTCAATTTGAGTTTTGCGAGAACTCGCATCAAGCAGAAAAGATTGGGATAGCACTCTTTCGTTTGGCCACAGCGCAATTGGGGGGCGTGCATGGACCTCATCGTGCAACTGTCTTCTATCGGGGTGATCATAAGGTCTCATAGATTTCTTTGATGGCTGAAATTCAAGTTAGTTAAATACTACTCTCATCCCCTTGTAGCTGGTATGGCTGCACACCCCTATTAAGGCAATTCCGGACGTAGTCAATGCTAGTACGTAAGGCGTAATAATCACCCGACATGCTTTTCGAAACCTTCAACTGAAGAGCTTGATACTCTAAAAGATCTAATTTCTTCAGGTATTCATCTTTTGTATCTGGCTTGAAATTGATCGTTAACTCTTGCTCATACGTCTTGAGAACACCATACATCTGGTCGATCTTTCGGCGCATACGCTTATTGCGATATCCAGGCAAGGTCAGCAATACTGGATATGCCAAAGCACAAAATGGCAGCAGTACAAATATCAAACGATTTACTAACTCAGCCAACCAAAATGGCAAATAGGTCATCAGCAATGGTGAGCCATTTTTTTCATAATGCAAAGCCACAGGACTCTCAGATAGACCGGTATGTTTAAACGAGGGGAATTCACCATGGCTCGAAAAGAACGTGGATTTTCCGTTGATCTCGCGTGCAGCCTCTAGGAATAAAAACTGCAAAGCTGGATGCATTCTGTCATCAATAAGTAAATTGGTAGTTGAGGCCATTAATTTAATGTCCCTAGATGGGAAATTGCGCTCTAAACTAAATCCACCAGTTGGAACGCTGAGAATTTGCATATAAGGATACAAACGCGAATATGCCTCTGCTCTGGGGAATGCAGATAAATGCAAGCTAGGATCTTTTAAGAGAGTCTGTACGTTAGGAGCTTCATAGGCATCCACAATAAATGCAGCATCAATCTCCCCTTTTTGCAAAGCTTCAACTGATTTTGATCCCGAGAGATATAGAAAGTTGACGCCCTCTTCAAATCCATTCACCTTCAGAATTTGCATTGCTTGCGCATGTGTGCCACTACCTTTTTCGCCCACCGAAATTCTGGAGCTCAGAAAGTAATGTGATCGCGCTTTCACCTCCATATAGTTAGTCGTGTCCACCTTAGGACCTCGATAGAACAACCAGATCGGGTCATAAGAAATGGTACCTAGCGATTGCACTCCTTTAACGGAGTGGGGATTAAATGCACCCGCTTGCACAAAAGCTGCTTGCACCGGATCTTTACGATCAACTAAATGAGCTATATTTTCTTCGGCACCTTTGGTCGGAAGCAGTTCAAGGGTAATGCCTTTTTTCTCAAAAAAAGCTGCGTATTTCTTACCCAATACATCGTAGGATCCACCGGGCTGACCAGTTGCCATAATCACATGCCTCGGTGGTGGCGGGTCTGCATAAAGCCAAATTGCAATTAATCCTAAAAATAGGACCGCTAAGATGGGCCATGCCTCAGCCAAGAATTGAGTGAAATCGTTCCACTTTTCTTGGGCAGTCTCATAGATACCTAAATAGGTTTCTTTAATGTCTTGTTTGATACTTCCCATGGAAGGCCAATCAGCAAATATGTCAAAAGCTAATGATAATAGGCTTATTCGCTTTCTTAAAAGGAGCCAAGATGTTAGCCCTCAGAAAATCCCAAGAACGTGGCTATGCAGACCATGGATGGCTTAAAAGCTTTCATTCCTTCTCTTTTGCTGGCTACCATGACCCTCAATTTATGGGCTGGGGCAATTTAAGAGTAATTAACGAGGATCGAGTAGCGGCAGGTATGGGTTTTGGTAAGCATAGCCACCGCAATATGGAAATCATCAGCTATGTTTTATCTGGTGAATTAGCTCACGAAGACAGCATGGGGAACGTGAAGGGGATACCACCTGGCGATGTTCAACGCATGAGTGCCGGAACTGGGGTTACTCACAGTGAATTCAATCACGCTAAAGATCAGACTACCCACTTCCTGCAAATTTGGATTCAACCAAATATCATGGAAATTCAGCCAAGTTACGAGCAAAAATCTATCCCTATCTCGGACAAGCAAGGCAAGCTTTGCTTAATAGCATCCCCTGATGGCGAGGATAACGCGGTCAAAATTCATGCTGATGCCAAAATATATGCAGGCTTATTTGATGGATCCGAATCTCACAAATTAGAGCTCGATACAAAACGTAAAGCCTACGCTCACCTTGTGAAAGGTTCTTTAGAGGTCAATGGCATATCCCTTTCTACTGGTGACGCACTATTGATAGAAAACGAGAGTAGTCTAATCATCAGCAATGGCAAAGATGCTGAAGTCATTATCTTTGACCTGAGTCATTAAAAATTCGGCGTTTGAGTCTTACGATAAGCACATAAACGACAACCCAAAATAAACAAAGAAATTCCATGATTGAAATCTCAGAGAAGCGCCTAATCGGCCCTATTATTCGACTCCATCCCAATGACAATATTGTGGTGGCGCGGGTAGATGTGGCAATTGGTGAAGCAGTCCCAAGTGAGAATTTCACGAGCCGCAGTCAAGTGCCAGCAGGCTACAAAATTGCAGCCAAAAAAATTCTCAAGGGCGAAGCTATTCTGAAATACAACGTGACCGTAGGATTCGCTAATACCGATATTGAGCCTGGCACGATGGTTCATAGTCATAACACGGAGTTTCGTGAATTCGATCGCGACTACGCCTATGCTAGCGAATACAAACCCACTACCCTCTTACCAGAATCTGAACGTGCGACTTTTCAAGGTTACGTGCGCGCCAATGGCAAAGTAGGTACACGCAATTTCATTGGCATTCTATCTACTGTGAATTGCTCCGCAACTGTAGTGAACAAAATTGCAGCGTGGTTTACCCCTGAACGCCTGAAAGATTTTCCCAATATCGATGGGGTGGTTGCATTTAGTCATGGTATTGGTTGTGGAATGGAGATGAGTGGCGAGCCAATGCAGCTGCTGCGCCGAACCATGGCTGGATACGCGCAGCATCCTAACCTGGCTGCCGCCCTAATTATTGGCTTGGGTTGTGAGCGAAATCAACTCAAGGGATTAATGGAGCAAGAAGCCCTGCAAGAAAATTCCACTTTGCACACTTTCATCATGCAAGAAACTGGTGGAACACGCAAAACGATTGAAGCCGGAATTGAGGCTGTAAAAGCCCTTCTCCCGGAAGCCAATAAAGTGAAAAGGCAAACTGTCTCTGCAAGCCACCTTTGCGTTGGTTTGCAATGTGGTGGCTCGGATGGCTTCTCCTCGATTACTGCTAACCCAGCTTTAGGCGCTGCGATTGATATTTTGTCGCGTCATGGTGGCACCGGCATTCTCTCTGAAACACCAGAGATTTATGGTGTTGAACACACGCTTACTCGCCGAGCAGCAAGCAAGGCTATTGGTGAGAAATTAATTCAACGTATTCGCTGGTGGAAGGATGAATATTCTGTCGGTCGTGATGTTCAGATCAATGGACAAGTCAGCCCTGGGAATCAAATCGGTGGCCTAGCTAATATCTTTGAAAAATCACTTGGTTCATCCATGAAAGGTGGAACGGGACCGTTAATGGAAGTGTATCGGTATGCAGAGCCAGTTACGGCTAAAGGTTTTGTGTTTATGGATACACCTGGTTTTGATCCAGTGTCAGCAACAGGTCAAATTGCTGGCGGTGCAAACTTGATTGCATTTACCACAGGGCGTGGCTCCATGTTTGGATCAAAGCCAGCACCTTGCATCAAACTTGCCACCAATACACCGATGTATGAGCGGCTTACCGAAGACATGGACATTAATTGCGGTGAGATCTTAGATGGTACGGTTTCAGTTCAGGAGATGGGGCAGCGGATTTTTGAACTCTTTCTCAGAACGGCCTCTGGTGAAGCCTCTAAAAGTGAATTGCTAGGGCTTGGAGATTATGAATTCGTACCATGGCAAGTCGGGGTCATGAGCTAAGCCCAGATACTGGAGCAGGTTGATTCTAGGCGGGCTTAATGCCCGCTTTTTCTTTACTCAAAAAGAGCCCGAAAATTTAGCCGAGGGATTGTAGAATGAAGCTTATTGATTCAATCAGGACTTCATTAGGATTATGAAATTCAGGGACTACTACGAAACACTCGGTGTAGCACGTGGTGCAACCGAAGCAGAAATTAAAGCAGCTTATCGCAAGCTAGCACGCAAATATCACCCAGATGTGAATAAAGAAGCTGGCGCGGAAGAGCAGTTTAAAGCTGTCGGCGAAGCCTACTCCGTACTGAAAGACACCGAGAAGCGTGCGGCATACGATCGTATGGGCGCCAATTGGAAAAATGGCCAAGATTTCACACCTCCACCTAACTGGAATGAGGGCTTTGAATATTCCGACGGTAACTTTGGTGGTGGCCATGGTGGATTTGGTGGCGGCTACGAGGGTGATCAAAGTGAATTCTTTGAATCTCTTTTTGGCAGGGGTCGCCATACTCAAGGCGGTCGAGGTGGTAACCCCCGTCAGGGCATGAACTTTAAAGGCCAAGATCATCATGCCAAAATCCTGATTGATCTTGCCGATGCCTATAACGGCGCAAAACGTACCATTTCGCTGCATATGCCTGCGCAAGATGCTAATGGTCATGTCAGCACACAGGAACGCAAACTTGATGTCAGCATTCCCAAGGGCATCAAGGCTGGACAGAATTTACGCTTAGCTGGGCAAGGCGGTCCAGGTATGGGTACAGGCGGAGCAGGTGACTTGTACCTTGAGATTGATTTTCATGCAAACCCTATTTACCGTGTCGACGGAAAAGATGTTTACCTGGATTTACCTTTAGCACCATGGGAAGCTGCACTAGGTACTACCGTCAACATCCCTACTCCTGCAGGCTCCACTCTGGAATTAAAGATTCCAGCTGGCACAGCAACAGGTCGCAAGATGAGACTCAAAGAAAAGGGTATTCCCAGCAAAGAAGCTGGTGACTTGTACGTTGTGCCAAATATTGTTTTGCCTAGCGCCGAAACCGATGCCCAAAAAGAAGCTTATCAATCACTAGAGAAAGCTTTTGATTTCAACCCCAGAACTCACCTGAAGGGATGATAAACATGACACAAACAAAAATCACCTGGATTGAAGGTAGTCTTGTTGAAGAAGAGGTACACATGAGCATTGTGGAAATTTCACAAGCCACGCGTGCGCCAGAGGATCTCATCATGTCATGGGTAACAGAAGGAGTCTTGAGTCCTACTGGTTCATCCCCTGAAGACTGGCGTTTTAGTGGGGAATCTCTAAAGCGTGCAAAGACTGCTGCTCGTTTAACTCATGATCTGGAACTCAATACGCCTGGAGTTGCTTTAGCACTTGATCTTCTGGAAGAAATTAGTCGCCTGCGCAATCAGCTGCTTCGTGAAAATCTAGGATAAAAGTTCATGACCACATTGCCTTGTATTGAAATTGAAACCGCCCCCAATCCCAGTGCTTCCGTCATTTGGCTGCACGGACTAGGAGCTGATGGCAATGACTTTGTACCCATCATTCCGCAACTCAATCTGTCTGAGTGCCCTGCCATACGCTTTGTTTTTCCAAGTGCACCCTCTATAGCAGTCACCGTCAATGGCGGTTACGTTATGCCAGCGTGGTATGACATTACCGAAAGAGATATTAATGCCCGCGAAGATATTGCCGGCATTCACAAGTCCGCAACAGCTATTGCGGAGCTAATTGAACGAGAAGCAAGCCGTGGTATTACCTATAACAAAATTGTTTTAGCTGGCTTCTCACAGGGCTGTGCCATGTCTTTACATGTCGGCCTACGCTTTCCACACGCACTGGCAGGCATCATGGCACTATCAGGCTACCTACCCCTAGCAAAATCACTTGCAGTCGAGAGAAGTGACGCAAATAGCAAAACACCGATTTTTATGGCGCATGGTGTTTGGGATGCTGTGATCGTTCCAGAACGTGCTGAAGCTTCAGCTGATGTCCTAGAAAAATTAGGCTATCAGGTGGACTGGAATACCTACCCTATGGAACACTCTCTTCACCCAGATGAGCTGGTAGATATCTCCAGGTTTTTGACTATGGTGCTGAGCAAGTCATAAGCTAAGCAGATCAAATTAAGATTCTGAACGACTTAAGAGCAATTCCCAGCGTTGTAACTTGATATCTAGATCTGCAGTAATTTCGGATAAACGCGCTTGCATACTTGCGGCTAATTCAGGTTCGTTTTTATAAAGATCGGGGTTGCTCATCGCAATACCAATATCCGCTTGTTCTGTCTCAAGCGTCTCAATCTGTAAAGGTAATGCCTCTAGCTCCAACCGTTCTTTACCATTGAGCTTGCTCACGCCACCCTTTACAGCAGTAGGTTTTGATTCAACTTTTACCTCTGGCTTTACATCAGATCTTTCAACGGCTTTAGCGCCGCCATTGGCTGCACGGATCTTATCTGAGCGGGCTTTCTGGATCTTCCAGTCTTCGTAACCACCTTCATACTCACGCCAAAATCCATCACCTTCATTAGCGATGATGCTAGTCACGACGTTATCCAAGAAATAACGATCATGGCTGACCAAGAACACCGTACCTTTGTAGTCTTGGAGTAATTGTTCGAGTAAATCCAGAGTGTCGATATCCAAGTCATTGGTTGGTTCATCCAAAACCAAGACGTTTGCAGGACGGGCAAATAAGCGTGCCAACAATAAGCGGTTACGCTCTCCACCGGACAAAGTACTTACTGGTGAATTAGTGCGCTCCGGTGCGAATAAGAAATCACTCAAATAACTCTTGACGTGCTTCTTATTGCCATTGATTTCAATCCACTCGCTGCCTGGACTGATGTAGTCCTCAAGTGAAGCATTGAGATCTAAGCCTTCGCGCATCTGGTCAAAGTAGGCTACTTCAATGCGAGTGCCCATGGTTGCCGTTCCAGAATCCGGCGCGATCGTTCCCAGTATTAATTTGAGAAGCGTAGTTTTGCCAGCACCATTAGGACCAAGTAGCCCAACTTTATCGCCACGCAAAATGGTTGCCGTGAAATCTTTCACAATCGGGCGATCGTAAGACTTAGAAACATTCTGAAGATCCGCAACGATCTTGCCGCTTCTATCTCCCGCGGAAACTGCAAGCTTGACTTGCCCAACCGCATCACGTCTTTGTGAGCGAGTAGTTCGCAGTGCTTCTAAGCGCGCAATACGCGCAACACTACGCGTACGCCTTGCTTCAACCCCCTTGCGAATCCAGACCTCTTCTTGGGCGAGTAATTTATCCGCGCGCGCATTAGCCAAAGATTCGGAATTCATCTCCTGATCTTTTAATACTTCGTAAGCAGAGAAATTTCCTGGGTAGGTGCGCAAGATTCCACGGTCAAGCTCTACAATTTGCGTGCAAACGTTATCCAAGAAGGCACGATCATGGGTAATCAGAATTACGGAGCCTTTGTACTCTTTAAGTAAATCCTCTAACCAAGAAATCGAATCTAAATCAAGATGGTTGGTAGGCTCATCCAATAGCAATACATCCGGCATCTCCACAAGAGCGCGAGCTAAGGCAACACGCTTCTTCGTTCCACCCGATAAGGTATTAATCTTGACATCAGCTTCTAAATGCAAGCGATCCAATGTTTCATGAACGCGCTGCTCCCAGTTCCAGCCGCTTAAGGCCTCTAATTGGGATTGCACTTCATCAAGGCGATGGTGAGCAGCATCGTCCCACTCTCCTACGCTCAGGGCTTCATACTCTTCGCGCAGCGCCTTGGCCTGAGCTACACCCTTGGATACGGCATCAAAGACGGTTTCTTCAGCCTCAAATATTGGCTCTTGAGGAACATAGGCAATGCGGAGGCCTTGCTGATATTGCAGCAAACCATCATCCATTTTTTCTATGCCAGCCAAGATCTTCAATAAAGAAGATTTGCCAGTGCCATTGCGGCCAATTAAGCCAACACGCTCCCCAGATTCCAGTGAGAAAGCAGTATTTGCGAGGAGGTCAACGTGGCCAAAAGCCAGTTTTGCATCAGTGAGTACGATTAAAGCCATGGCGACATTATCGTCACTTCAAGCAAAGTGGTGATATTTCCAATAAACATGGGATTGAGAAGTAGAATTTAAGCAGGCAATACACCCAAATAAAGAGATAAATGACCTGTAAGCTCAGCCCTGGCGCACCACGACTTATCCTCTTTGCAGGCCATGCGGGTACTGGTAAAACTACTTTAGCTAAAAAGGCTCTACCTTTAATAGTGGAAAAGACCGGTGAGGACTTTTTCTTTTTAGATAAAGATACAGTCTATGGCGCCTATAGCGCCCATGTCATGGAGCTCACTACCAATAATCCGAATGATCGCGATAGCCCCTTCTATCTTCAGAATCTCAGGGATTGGGAATACGCAGGTCTCATCGCCATCGCCAAAGAAAACCTCCAGCTTGGCGTCAATGTCATCCTAGTAGGTCCATTCTCAAGTGAAATCCAAAGTGGTCGGATGTTCAATCCCGAGGAGCTTGGAGTACCCAGTGTATCTAGCATCAAAATCGCCTGGATAGATCTCGATGAAAGCGAAGCAAAGCGTCGTATGGAAAAGCGCGCAGACCCTCGAGATGAATACAAACTCAAGCACTGGGATCAATACACCAAACGCAGAGTTAATCCTCCAGAGCATATTGCAATACAGCGCTTTGATAATTTATATTTTGATGAAGTCAAATTTGAGAAGTTGATTGAACACTTGATTCAATAATGAGTAAACAAAAAAATAGAGCCCCTTAAGGGCTCTATCTCAAGAACTAAGAACTGAATTCTTAGAACTTGTAAGTTACGCCAACAGCTGGCATCCAAGGATTCAAAGTCAACTTACCACCATTAGCTCCAGTGGCTGTAGTTGTAACATTAGTAGACATAGTGGCATATTTCAAGTCGACGTTTAGACCCCAATTTTTATCAAACATATAGTCCATACCAACCTGACCAACAGCACCAAAGCTTGAGTTATCGACTGAGTAGGCACCATTGCCCAAGTTGTTACGACTACTAAAGATTGTGTAATTAACGCCAGCACCAACATAAGGCTTAAATGCACCAAAATCCGTGAAATGATATTGGAGAAGTAAAGATGGAGGAAGCGCCTTAATGGTGCCGAGCTTGTCGCCACCAGCATCGATCTGAATGGTCTGTGGATAAGTTAACACTAGTTCTGCAGCAATATTTTTAGTGAAAAAATAGGAAATATCCAACTCAGGAATAACTTGGTCCTTTGCTTTTACATTGGCACCTTGGACTACGCTACCGGACTGGCCATTACTCCAAAGTAAATCCACTGCACGCACACGAACCATCCATGGGTTCTCGCTTGAGGATTGAGCTTGAGCGGCGATTGGAGCCAATGAAGCTACTGCTGCCATAGCGGCTACTAGAGTTTTAATGCGCATGATGTACCCCTTTTCTGTTATCAATTCGATGGATCTATTTTCAAATTGAAGATGGGCTTGCAATTTGATGCAAATCAAATTCAAAGACTGCAGAAATTAATTTTTGGTTTTAAACCAACACTATTTTGATGAGTTTTTGATGTAGATCAAATGAGTACAGATTCTCACTCAATTTCGCTTAAAGCACTTTTGAGTAAGTGCCTTTAGCTTGAGATTCCCTAAGATGGCGATCGAAGGTCATTGCCACACGTCGAGCCAGGAGTCGGCCCTTGATAGGTACGACCATCTTCGAACCCTGCCACTCCAGTAGACCAGCCTGTTCTAGATGCTTGAGCTCTTCAATCTCTATCTTGAAGTAACTTGGGAAGTTGATTTCGTGAGACTGGCCAAATAAATCAGTATCCAGTGCAAATTGACACATTAACTCGCCAATTAATTCACGACGCAGTAAATCATCCTTGTCTAATTGCAGACCCCGGAGTGTGGGCAGATGGCCATCATCGATTGCCGAGTAATACTCATCTAAGGTGCGAACATTTTGCGAGTAACAATCATCCACCTTACCAATCGACGAAATTCCAAAAGCCAAGAGATCACATTCGGCTTGCGTGGAATAGCCTTGAAAATTGCGATGTAGCTTACCCTCTTTTTGCGCTATCGCCAATTCATCATCTGGCTTGGCAAAGTGATCCATGCCAATAAAAACATAACCCGCTTCACCCAATCTTTCGATCGTGTTTGACAAAATATCTAGCTTATCAGCAGCTCCAGGCAAATCTGCCTCAGCAATTCTGCGCTGGGGTTTAAAAATATGGGGCAAGTGCGCATAGTTATAGACAGATAGACGGTCAGGACTCATCTTGAGAACCGCATCGACCGTTTCTTTGAAGGTCTCTGGTGTCTGCTTTGGTAAGCCATAGATCAAATCAACGCTTCTAGATTTGAATCCGTACTTCCTAGACCAATCTATTACCGCTTGAGTTTCCTCAATAGTTTGGACGCGATGCACCGCTTGCTGTACTTCGAGGTTGAAATCTTGCACACCAAGACTGATGCGGTTAAAGCCCAATTCAGCAAGTAAAGCAATATCTGATTCAGCAACCCGTCGTGGATCGATCTCTATTGAGTATTCGCCACCAGGAAGTAGATCAAAATGTTCACGCGTATGGTGCATCAACTCAATCATCTCTTCGTGAGATAAAAATGTTGGTGTACCCCCACCCCAATGCAACTGGGTTACTGGTATTTTTTTCTGCACACCCATTGCAACGCAAACCATTGCCATCTCTTTAGCCAAATACTTGATGTATTTAGCGCTGCGACCGTGATCCTTAGTGATGATTTTGTTGCAGCCGCAGTAATAACAAATATTGGGACAAAACGGTAAATGGAAATACAGTGATAGTGGCTCATCGGCCTGGGCTACACGTTGTAATGCCCCCAAATAATCAGCCTCACTGAACTCATTATGAAAGCGATCGGCACTAGGGTATGAGGTGTAGCGTGGTCCATTGATATCAAACTTCTGTAGCAACTCTGGATGAAAAAGTACTTCTTTTTCATTTTGCTTAAATTCAGAAGCTACAGAGCTCATCAAAAATTTGCTTATGGAATTATTCAGAAAGATAGTCAAGGGCGACTGCTTCTGCCACTTTAATCCCATCAACCCCTGCTGACAAGATTCCGCCGGCATAACCAGCACCCTCACCTGCGGGATAAAGCCCTTTGATATTCAGACTCTGAAAGTTTGATCCTCGCGTAATACGCAATGGGGAGGAAGTGCGAGTCTCAATGCCGGTCAATACCGCATCCTTCATTGAGAAACCTTTAATCTGCTTTTCAAAGGCAGGGATTGCCTCCCGGATTGCCTCAATCGCATAAGCAGGTAAAGCATCAGCCAGGTCTGTCAGATGAACCCCAGGTTTATAAGAGGGCATTACAGAACCAAAGTCTGTAGAGGCCTTACCAGCGAGGAAGTCACCCACCAATTGTCCTGGGGCCTCGTAGGTAGAGCCACCTAACTCATATGCCTTCGACTCCAAAGCCCTCTGAAACTCAATACCTGCTAGTGGACCGCCAGGATAATCTTCCGGGGTAATGCCAACAACAATTCCTGCATTGGCATTACGCTCATTACGGGAGTACTGACTCATTCCATTAGTCACAACACGATTAGGCTCAGAGGTAGCAGCAACTACCGTTCCACCTGGGCACATACAAAAGCTATAGACTGCACGACCATTTTTGGCGTGGTGCACCAATTTGTAATCTGCTGCTCCAATGAGCTCATTGCCAGCATGTGGACCTAAGCGTGCCTTGTCAATCAAGGATTGCGGATGCTCAATGCGAAAACCTACCGAAAACGGTTTAGCTTCCATATAGACACCGGCTGCATGGAGTGCCTCGAAGGTATCGCGAGCACTATGCCCAAGGGCTAGCACTACATGATTGGCAGGTAAATCTGGGTGGCCCTCAATTTTGACTCCAGCAATGTGCTCATTCTGAATATCAAAGCCAATCACCTTTTGCGAGAAACGAATCTCTCCGCCAAGCTCGATAATTTCTTGGCGCATTCTTTCGACGACACCAACCAATCGAAAGGTCCCAATATGTGGCTTTGCTACATAACGAATTTCTTCTGGGGCGCCTGCTTTAATAAATTCAGCAATAACCTTGCGTCCATAAAATTTTGGATCTTTAATTTGGCTATAGAGTTTGCCGTCAGAAAATGTACCTGCCCCACCCTCACCAAACTGCACATTCGATTCTGGATTGAGGACATTCTTACGCCATAAGCCCCAAGTATCTTGAGTGCGCTCTCTCACTGGTTTGCCGCGCTCTAATACGATAGGTTTAAAGCCCATCTGCGCCAATACCAATGCAGCAAAAATCCCACAGGGGCCAAACCCGATAACAACAGGACGTACAAAGTTTGCGCCCTTCAGTTGTGAAGCATTAGCAACAAAGTGATAACTTGTATCTGGGGATAGCCTTACGTGAACATCGTTTGCAAATCGTTTAAGCAATTTTTCTTCGTTCTTTACCGATAAATCAACGGTATAGATGAATGCAAGGGCGACATTTTTTCTGGCATCGTAGCTTCGTTTGAATACATCAAACTGAACCAGGTCCTGGGCTTGGATATTCAAGCGCTTCAAGATCGCCTCCTCCAATGCCTCGGGGGCATGGCTAATCGGCAAGCGAAGTTCGGTAATACGGATCATGGGACTCTACGATACACAGTAAATCAGGGTAATTTTCTAAATAATACTGGGAGATCTGGCTCATCCCCCTTAAAAGGCGATAATGCGCCATGGCTCTACGCGCAACTATCCACAAAGCCGACCTCCACGTCGCAGACTCTGACCGCCACTATTACGGCAGTCACTCCCTCACCATCGCAAAGCATCCCTCCGAAACCGAGGAGCGGATGATGGTACGCATCATTGCTTTTGCCCTGCAAGCTCAGGAAGATCTGGCTTTCACTAAAGGCTTAAGCGATACCGATGAACCCGACCTCTGGGTTAAGGATCTCACGGATGCTATTAAGCTATGGATTGAAGTGGGTCAACCCGATGAACGTCGCATCCTCAAAGCTTGCGGTCGATCAGATCAAGTCATCGTCTATTGCTATGGTGGACATACCAGCAAAATCTGGTGGGATGGGATTGCGAATAAATTAACTCGTGCCCGTAACCTTCAGGTGATCTCTATTCCTGCGGAGCAGGCCAATGAACTTAACAAGCTAGTCGAGCGCAGTATGGTTCTGCATGTCAATATTCAAGATGGCGAGGCTTACGTTTCTTCAGATATGGGCCAAGTAACTATCACCCCAGAAATCTGGCGCAATCAAGAGCAATGAAGCCGGTAGTTTTAGACACCAATATCTTGTTAGATATTTTTGTCTTTAATGACGCAAGGGCCGCCAATCTCAAGCAAGCGATTCTGAATGGGAGCATTTCTGCAATTGCGAGTCAAAAAACTTTACTGGAGTTTGCGGATGTCATTTCCCGACCTCTTTTTAAGCTTGATGAATTCACCCAAGCGGACGTATTGGCCCAATGGCAATCTCTTGCAAAGCAGCATGATGATGCAAGTCTAGCCCCTGCTCCTTGGAAATGCCAAGATCCCGACGATCAGATCTTCTTAGATCTATCCTATCAATTGAGGCCAGCGATACTTATTAGCAAAGACAATGCAGTTCTGAAGATCGCGAGTCGAGCTGCTCAAGAAAATATTCTGATTACCGCTGACTACAACGCCTTTAAGCCCGAGAGCTAAAGCGCAACCCCTTAGCCGCTTCAGCAGCAATCTCAAATGATCTCAAGCGGGCTTGATGATCATAGATTTGACCTGTGATGATAATTTCATTTGCACCAGTTTGGTCAAGCCAATACTGCATCTCCTTTCTTACTGTTTCCAAGGATCCAACAGCAGAGCAACGCAAGGCATGATCGGCAGTAGTTTTTTCATGAGGCTCGCAGAAATCATATAAATCATCAATCGGTGGCGGCAATTGTCCGCGCGTATTACGACGCATGCGAATTACGTTTTGTTGCAAGGTGGTAAAGAGGTATGCAGCCTCTTCATCAGTATCCGCTGCGACTACATTCATCACAAATGCACTGTACGGCTTAGCCAGCTTATCGGATGACTTAAATAACTCTCGATAGGTAGTCATTGCATCTAGCAATTGCTCCGGTGCAAAATGAGACGCAAAGGCATATGGCAAGCCAAAATGAGCAGCTAGTTGAGCGCCATACAAACTGGAGCCCAATATCCAAATTGGTACTTCGGTGCCTGCCCCCGGAATAGCCTTTACTGATTGCCCCTCTTGAATAGGACCGAAGTAATGTTGTAACTCTCGAACATCCTGTGGGAAGCGATCATCACTTCCTAGTAAATCTCGACGCAAAGCTCTGGCTGTCATTTGATCAGTTCCAGGTGCACGCCCTAAGCCCAATTCGATTCTTCCAGGGTAGATCGACGCTAAGGTGCCAAATTGCTCCGCAATAACTAATGGGGCATGGTTTGGCAACATCACGCCACCAGAGCCGACCCGAATAGTTTTGGTGCCGCCAGCAATATAGCCAACCAAGACTGCGGTGGCAGAGCTAGCATTGCCAGTCATATTGTGGTGCTCCGCCACCCAATAGCGGGTATATCCCAAAGCCTCTGCATGCTGGGCAACATCCAAGGAGTTACGCAAGGCATCCGCAGCGGTAAATCCCTGAGGAATTGGAGATATATCTAGAATGGAGTACGGGACAGAATTTGTCATTCATAGATCATACTGAGAAAGCGGTTTTTTGACATGAGTAAACCTAAAATGGCAGATGCTGATGACGGCCTCTTTAAGCCGGGCAGCAAGCTTAGGCACATCAAGACAGGCGGATTTTATAAAGTAGTACTGCTTGCTAATGTTGAAGCCAATTTAGAACCAGCCTACGTCTATGAATCCCTCCAGTCACATGACTTTTGGATTAGACCAAAAGCGGAAATGGAAGACGGTCGATTTGAATTAATCGATGCTTAAGCTAAAGACAGGAAAATTAAATGACTGAAGATCGCATCAATAACCTTGAAATCAAACTCAGCTTTACCGAGGATTTGATTGATCAATTGAATCAAACTATTTACAAGCAACAGCAACAAATTGAATTTCTATATCGCGAACTTAAATCCATTAAGGAGCAATCTAGCAGCGGAGATGGTGCAGGCATCAGTAGCCCTAAAGATGAAATTCCCCCTCACTATTAAAGTCCTTGTTTTATTGCTAGTTAAGTTATATCACTTTTAACATATACCATTATTGATATAATTAATGGGTGACCATATGGACTCTACACACCCTAAACTCAACCGTTTTGATATGACTAAGATCTCAAACTTACATAAGAAATGGATTAAAAATCCTGAGTACAAAAAAGCGTATGAGGAATCTCGTGTAGAGTTTGAGATTGCCCAAGAGATCATTGAGGCCCGCATGAAAAGTGGACTTTCGCAAGAAGAGTTGGCAGCACTCATGAGCACCTCTCAATCTGCAATTGCAAGACTTGAAAGTGGCTCCGGACTCCCCTCCTTGAGAACTCTTACAAAACTTGCGGCAGCCACTAATACGCAAATTGAAATTCACTTTAAGCCAATTAAAAATTCAAAGCAAAAACTTGCGGCTTAACTCACCACAAAAATCAGTTACGATTAAAGCTAATTTAGAAATGATCAAAAAGGATGCTCATCATGGGTAACTTGTTACCGTTTTTAGTTCAGTGGGGCTTAACCTCTCTGTCCCTCTGGGTCGCCAGCTACCTTTTTAGTGGCCTACGCTTTGCCGATGGCGGTTCACTACTAATCGCTGCCCTGCTACTTGGCTTTGCCAATGCAGTAGTGAAGCCTTTATTGATTCTCTTCACGCTACCGCTCACCGTTCTCACTATGGGACTCTTTTTATTGGTGGTGAATGCCTTGGTACTGATGCTGGTCTCTGCAGTTGTGAGTGGCTTTACGATCTCTAGCTTCTGGACCGCATTCTTTGCCAGCATCTTTATTTCTTTATTCGGCCTGTTTATCAGCGGCTTACTGTTTTAAGCATTACTTCGCCCCCGGGTATATATCAGCCCAAGGGTGGAGCGCATCACGGCAGGGGTGACTTTTTGAGGTCATGGACCTAGCGTTCTCTGCCAAAATACTGACCCCGCCCGTCAAAAATCCAAGACCAATTGAGACGGCGCTATTGACTACTCCAGCCTGGTTAATGCCCGCCTTAGGATTTGCCAGTGTGCCGCCCATCTTGACGAGTCCCGCTAAATCGAGGCCGGAAGTGAGCCCTGATTTTTCTCGTGGATCAATCATGAGATTCACTACTTCAGTTTTCAGATTGATAGAGCCAGCCAACACGGCATCTAGCCTGTCCGTTTCAAGTCCAACCGTATTGGCTATATTGATCTGACCATTATTAATTGGTAGGTAGGCAATCGCACACTCCAACACCGTATCACTTGTTTTTTTACGGATTGGATTCATAGAATCTAACAGTGTGGCTACGAAATCACCAGCATCATTTAAAAAGTTTGTTCCCATACGAGCTTGATTAATGCTCAACTGAATCTTGCCACTTGAATTAGCAGCCAGCTGATGAAGACTGTTTCCTGATGCTGTTATATCAAATGCTAACTTCATATCACCACCGCTGACCTTGGAGCTCGGATCAAGTCTGGCTAATAAATTCTCTAGTGTGAAATCTTTTGTCACACCTTTTGCCGCCAGCATGGGATTTACAGTGTTGGTCTTTGAGAGATTTATCTGCAAATTGGCAGCACCCTTACCCATCTGAAAGCTTAGATTTGGGATGTCAATTGCACTGCCATCTAAATGTAAAGTGGCCTGGAGATTCTCGATGGGCTTACGCTTTGGTAAACCCAACTCCGCAATGTCCAGGACAATTTTCCCTTTGGCCTGAGGTATTGAGTCAAAAGGAATGGCTTCATCACTAAATACGTATCTGGACTGTGGCTTTTGGGCTTGGCGCGCCGCTGGGGCTGGCTGAGTGCCACCCACAGTTTGAGGAGCCGGATTAGTCGCTACATCCAGCGTGGGCCAGTCAAATGACTTTGAGCTTACGGCCAAATTGATCGAGGGCATGGCTTTCGGAGGTTTGATGATCTCGCCTTTAATCAATAAAGGTTTGCCATTCATATTGAGAGCCAGGTCCAGCGGGAACTTTGTTAATGCAACATCCCATTGCTTAAATAACCCAGAAAGAGGACCTGTTTTTCCACTCAGCTCAATAGCCTGCCCTTGAGCCTGCATGCCGAGAGAGATGACTGTTTTATCGCCACCCTCCGCCAATGACAGGCGTTTAATTTGATAAGTGGAGATTGGATTAGCGGCATCTTGATACTGAATTTGAGCATTCACAATAGAAATACTATCCATGTAGATCAAATTGCTACCAACCATTGAAGCATCTGTATTGCCATTACTAGAAGTGGAAGTGGAAGCAGAAGTAGGAGCAGCAGTAGATATGTCTGCACTCATATCCCAATTTGCTTTACCAGATGAATTTCTTTGGAGCATCAGCTCTAAACCAGCAAGTTTCACGCTACCAATCTCAATTCGCTTACTGAGTAGCGGTAGAGCTTTAACATCCAACTCAATATGCTGGAGAGTGAGCATTTCAGGATTTGATGCCCAAGAGGCATTACTCAAACTTAAGCGTTCTGCAGAGACAGAAATTCCTGGAAAAAAACTCAATCTCACGGGACCGTTTATTTTTAAATCTCGCCCTGTAGCAGTCTTAACTGAACTTGAGAGCAACTTCGTTAGTTGGACTGGATCCACTGTAGAGGCTGCGTACCAAGCGCCCAATATCAATAGGAGGATGATCCCGGCCAAAGCACTGATGATGATCTTGATTGATTTACTCATTGTCAGTTGATTCTAAATTAGCTCGCTCGCTGTGGACTAAAATGAATATATATATTTTTCACTAAGATCAACATGAATACCACTACCAATCTTCCAAAATGTCCAGCCTGCCAGGAGGATATGACCTACCCTGACGGTGAGAATTTTGTTTGTGCTCAATGTGGTCATGAGTGGCCTATGACAGCTGCCGTCGAAGAGGATGAAGGCGCCCTAATCGTAAAAGATGCTAATGGCAACTTACTGGCTGATGGCGACACTGTGACCTTGATTAAAGATCTCAAGGTAAAGGGATCGTCCACTACCCTTAAAGTTGGAACGAAGATTAAGGGTATTCGCTTAGTCTCTGGTGATCACGAGGTCGACTGCAAGACAGAGGCCGGCAATATGTTGCTCAAAGCCTGCTTCTTAAAGAAGGTGTAATACATACCAAAAGACCATCAGACCCAATATGGGATCCGATGGTCGAAAGCTACTAAGAAGCGGCGCTAGCCTTTTTCAAGACGGTATACAGCTGATCCTTAAGTAAAAGCTTTTCCTTTTTCAGGATCTCAATTTCTTCAGGGGTGCTAGGTTCGGTATGAGCCTCCATTCTCTGAATCTTTTGATCCAAATGGTTGTGCTTATCAAATAAATGTGAAAAGTGACGATCTGATGTTTTCAGCTTAGTAATTAACTCGCGATATTCAGGGAACATAGATTCTCTTTAGGTTGGGGTTATTCATAACTGCCACTCCAGTGTAGCAAGTTAACGCTCAAATTCAAGCTCCCCACCCCTCTTCAATATGACTAAAAAACAATTGGATGTTGACCCTTGATAATGCAAGGTAAATCCCCATATAGGTATCAGCAAAAGTAGATAGAACTAAAGTAATATCCACTTGTGCGCTCAGCACATTAACTACCAATAGGAAGGGTAATAGACCATGGCTACAAAGAAGTCTCCAGCAAAAAAGAAAGTAGCTACTAAGGTGGTAAAAAAAGCCCCTGCAAAGAAAGCCGTTAAAAAAGTTACCGCTAAGAAAGTGGTAGCTAAAAAGGCCGTAAAAAAGGTAGTGAAAAAACCAGTAACTAAAAAGCCTGTTGGTAAAAAGACAACTGCTAAAAAGCCAGCGGCTAAGAAAGTGGTTAAAAAAGTAGCAGCAAAGAAGCCGGCAGTTAAAAAACCTGCCCCAAAGAAAGCTGCCAAGAAATCACCTAAGGCAACTGCGCCAAAAAAGCTCAAGGTGGATCAGTATGGACTTGAG
The DNA here is from genome assembly GCF_018688455.1 of Polynucleobacter sp. AM-7D1. Taxonomy (NCBI): domain Bacteria; kingdom Pseudomonadati; phylum Pseudomonadota; class Betaproteobacteria; order Burkholderiales; family Burkholderiaceae; genus Polynucleobacter; species Polynucleobacter sp. AM-7D1. The sequence continues at coordinate 593,608 of NZ_CP061319.1, read as the reverse complement.
GAAGATGATGAGTTCTTTGGCTTGTACTTTGCCAAATCAACCAGCAAGGGTTTGGTTGAAGTAAAGCCCTGCACCTTCTCACTCATGTACTGGTGGAAAGGCCTACTTGGCTACCCTGACATGATCGATATCTCCAAAGATAGCAATACAGCAATGTTGCAATTTGAGTCTACCTTTGGTGGCGGCGATTCTGGTGAAACTGAATTGACAGAAAAAGATGTCTTTGATGTGGACCACATTATTGAAGTTGACGAACAAGAGCAGTTAGTTTCGCTCTACTCATATGTGCCCATTCCGGTACCAGAGAAGTTGATTGGTGCATTAGGCCTTTCTATTCTGAACATCAATCCAGAAACCCGTTACGGCAGTCTCGAAATCTGCTCCACTGATAACGAAGAAGGTGAGAATGAGCACTTCCTCCGCTATCGTGCTGCAACTTATCTGCGTGGCGTGAAATCTGGCAAAGTTGAGGCTATTGAAAGCATGGTAACGAATGGTTCAGAGTTTTTTGGACTTGCCTTAGATGCAATGTGTGTCAATAAATCAATTAAGAAATGGTTGCTTAGCTAAGCTGCTGTAACTTAATAGCTAGTACACCTAAAAATGTAAGTCATAGGAAAGCGGTCGTTCACTGTTTTACGAGATTCGACAATAGTGGCGCCTCGCTTTCCTAGTTTTTTACACTCTTCTGCTGCAGCTGCCTGAGCCTCAGTATCTTTAGCGGTTTTTGGAGCATGCACCCCAACCGTTCCATCGGACTGTCGATAGACCCCAAACTCGCTTGGTGGTGTTGAGCAAGCCAAAAGAGATAGCCCAAGGCTAGATAATAAAATCTTCGGAAGAAGTTTCATGAGCTGGAATCCAATATCAAATGAAATATTGACTCATTCTAACGAGCTTTCATAAATGAACATCTAAAGCAAGCTAAGAGAATATCAATTAGGATTGAACTTATTCAAATTTCAATCTACCGAAAGCCCTCTATGCAAGTTCTTGCCATCAATCCCCTCACAAAAGAAATCCATACCGTGGAAATCGCCGATACAAAAGAAGCGCTTCAAGAGCTGATTGGCTTTAGCACTATTGATTCAGATGAAATTGACGATAATGGCGATCGACTCTTCTTTGATGAAGAATGCTTCATCAGGCAACAGGGCAATGTGGGCCGTTTTAAAGTAGACAGCCTTGCACCGGTAGCGGGAATTGGCGTGATCGTTAATAGTCTAGATGGCAAGACCTTTCAGTCTGCCATCATCAATACAGAAGAATTGCTAAAGCGGGTAACTTATTTGTAACCCACTCTATCGAGCAATCTTTGGGCGGCAATTTGGTTTTTACCAATAGCCGCAACAGAAATATTTTCAGCCTTAAAGGGTCCTAACATTTTTAGCCCTTCATTTTCAATCTTGACTGACTTCACCACAGGCCACTCGTTATTGCCATTGGCAAAATATTCTTGTGCTGAATCGCTCGCTAGATATTCTAGGAACTGAATAGCAGCTTGTGAATGTGGCGCATTCTTGGCTACGCCACCACCCGCAATGTTGATATGCGTACCGGTAGTTTTCTGATTTGGCCAAACGAAGCCAATCTTAGCAACAATAGCTTGATCTTCTTGCTTAGTTGAACGCAGGAGCCTCACTAAGTAATAGGAATTTGTTAAAGCTACACCACACTCGCCGGATGCAACTGCCTTGATTTGATCGGTGTCACCACCTCTTGGAGGACGCGCCATATTAGCCACCATACCTTTAGCCCACTCTTCTGTAGCAGCCTCACCACGACGCTCAATCATGGCGCCGATCAATGACAGCATGTAAGGATGAGCCCCTGAACGCGTGCAAACCTTACCTTTATTCATCGGCTCAGCCAATTTCTCATAAGTGTCAACATCTTGCGGGTTTACTTTGGCTTTGTTGTAGACCACGAGACGAGCTCTAGTTGAAAAACCAAACCAGGTTGAGCCCTCTGCATCAGGCTTAGATCGCAAATTCGCTGGGATACGACTCTCTAAATACTTTGAATGAATTGGCTTAAAGAAGCCATCAATTTGTGCGCGCCAGAGTCGGGCTGCGTCTACCATCAAAATAACATCTGCCGGACTATTAGCTCCTTCGCTTTTGAGTCTCTCAGCTAAAGCATTGTCATCAGCCTCAATGCGATTAATCTTGATACCCGTCTTTTTCGTGAAGTCACTGTAAAGCGCTTCATCAGTTTGGTAGTGACGAGCTGAATAGAGATTTAATTCTTTAGCATCCTGGGCGTGTAGTGGCAAGGCCATACAAAAGCTCAGAAGAAATGTAGTTCTGAGTAGGAATTTGGATATTAATTGACTTGCCATTGCTGTATTTACGATCAGAATTAGAGTGAATCTAATGTATCACAAATACGAATGATTATCAATTAAGATTTAGAAATCACCCTGGAAAGCAGTAAAACAGGGAAAAGCCCCACTAAAACAATTGTTAAGGAGGGTAATGCGAGCTCAGCAAGGCGCTCGTCTGCCGCCAATTGATAGGTTGCCACAGCTAAAGTATCAAAGTTAAAGGGGCGCAATAGTAGAGTTGCCGGTAACTCTTTCATCACATCCACGAAGACAAAGAGGCCCGCTGTAATGAGACTTCGTTTTAGCAGGGGTACATGTACCCTCCTCAAAATCTGTCCTTTAGATAAACCTAACAAGGCTGCCGAAGCATCCATAGATGGAGTAATGCGGGCAAGCCCTGCCTCGACGCTTTGTAAACTGGAGGATAGAAAGCGCACCAAATAAGCGTAGACCAGAACCAGCATGCTCGCAGACATCCACCAAGCAAGCTGAAAAATCTCTAGAAAAGAAAGAATGCCGATCGCAAGAACCGCTCCAGGAAGTGCATAACCAAAGCCTAGCAATCGATTGACCCAGCTTAAGCGAGCATTCATCCTCACCGAGTAAGCAAAAAATACTGCGAGTACAACTGAAATCACTGCAGTCAAAACGGAAACAGATAAAGAATTGCTCAACCAATCTAGATATCGAATATCAATTGTCAGACCTTGTTTAAAGAGTAATTGCACGAGTGCAAATGCTGGTAACAAGAATCCGCACAAAAGCGTCGCACCACAAAATCCAAATGCAAAAAAGGCTTTCTTACCGCGCAGAAGCTTAGCTAACGTCTTACCTCTTGATGAAGAGGCATAACGCAATTTAGAACGGCTGCTTTGCTCAATAAAGAAGATGAGTAAGACAAAACTCAATAGGCCCAAGGCAAGCTGCACCGCAGCCACACGGTCACCAAAAGAAAGCCAAGCCTTAAAAATACCAGTTGCAAAGGTTTGCACACCAAAGTAAGAAACCGCACCAAAATCAGCTAGTACCTCCATGAGTGCCAAGGCCATGCCGGCGAAGATAGCTGGTCTTGCCATAGGCAACACTAACTTCATAAACCCTTGCAGAGGACTGTAGCCAAGGGTTTCCGAAACCTCAATCAATCGACCGCTACGCTCTAGAAATGCAGTGCGAGTAATGAGGTAGACATAGGGAAAGAGACAGAATGAAAAAGACCAAATAGCCCCACTCAATGAGCGCGGATCTGGAAAGAACCATAAGGACTCCATTCCGAGCATGCTACGAAGGCCACTTTGTATCGGCCCAGAAAACTGCAGCAGATCAACAAATAAATAAGCCATGACGTAAGTAGGGACAGCCAAGGGAAGAATTAATGCCCACTCAAATATTTTTTTACCAGGGAATTCATAGCTAGCAATGATCCAGGCATTACCCACACCCAGGATAAATACTCCGATACCAACACCAAGTATGAGCACCAAGGTGGAAGCAATATATCCGCCCAACACAAAGTTCCATAAATGACTCAGGGTGCCGCTGGCTAATAACTCACTTCCGGGAAATAGGAATGGCGCTGCCAAGCCAAATAGGGGCAAAAATAACAACAGGGCAAGCAGCACCACAATACGATTCATTCAATCCACAATCCGTTTAGACTCTAGCTATGTATTAAACCACTAGCATTAATGAGAAAATTATAGGGATGAACTCGACTCACACACTGCTTTCTATCAAACAGCTGGAAATTGACTATCCCAGCCTGGATGGTCAGGGACGCGTAACAGCTGTCAAAGGCCTCAATCTAGATCTCGCCCAGGGTGAAATTGGATGCCTATTGGGCTCCTCAGGCTGCGGGAAGTCTACTGTGCTTCGAGCTATCTGTGGATTTGAGCCAGTAAAAGCCGGTGAGATTCTCTTACGGGATCAGCTTGTGAGCTCTGCCTCTACCCATACTCCGCCGAACCAAAGAAAAGTAGGGATGGTCTTTCAAGACTTTGCCCTCTTCCCTCATCTGAATGTTTTAGAAAATATTGCCTTTGGCCTTCAGCACCTCCCCAGCCAGCAAAGATCGAGCGTTGCCAAGGAATGGCTTGGAAGAGTCTCACTCTCAGACAAGGCTGATGCCTACCCTCATGAACTGAGCGGCGGACAACAACAACGAGTGGCACTGGCAAGAGCGATGGCCCCAGAGCCTGACTTAATTTTGCTTGATGAACCCTTCTCTAGTCTCGATATTGAACTGAGAGAGCGTCTTGCAGGTGAGACCCGAGAAATTCTGAAAGCAAACAACATTACTGCCTTGCTAGTGACTCATGATCAATTTGAGGCATTTGCAATTGCGGATAAAACAGGTGTTATGGCTGAGGGCAAAGTCATTCAGTGGGATATTCCATATGAGCTCTATCACAAACCAGTCAACCGATATGTGGCAGACTTTATTGGTCGCGGCGTCTTTGTAAAAGGACTTGTTCAACCCAACAATAAAGTCAGAATCGAGTTAGGTGAATTAGATTTAGAACCTGGGCACACTGGAAAAGTGGGAGATGAGATTGATGTGCTCTTGCGTGCGGATGATATCTCCCACGATGATCACAGCCCCATGCAAGCAGAAGTAGTACGCAAGATTTTCCGTGGCGCTGATTTTTTATATACCCTCAAACTCGCCTCTGGAGTAGAGATTTTTGCTTTTGTTCCCAGTCACCATGATCATGCCATTGGAGAAAAAATTGGCATCCATTTAGTGGCTGATCACGTTGTGACTTTTAACGACTAAACCCTTTTACTGATTAGACATGTTATGCGTAAGAAAATAGATAAAAACGTCATTACCTCCAGCACGATTGCTATCGCTGCTGCCTTCATTTTTGAATATCTTGTCAGAAAATCACTGCCAGTAGATTCTCCTTATTTGTGGCTCAGCTGGCTTGCCCTGCCACTCGCATTTGTAGTGCAAAGAACACTTCTAAAAGAACTCAATAAGCGCTGAGTATTCCTAGTAGTAGGTCAGCGCACTAGCCTTACCCTTAAAGATACGATAAGAAAACAGGGTGTAGCCCAAGATAGTGGGCAACACGACTATTGCACCCCAAAAAATTACCCACAAAGATTCGGTAGCAGCAGCGGCCTGCCATAGAGTCATCTCGCCAATAATGACATAGGGGAAAATGCTATAGGCAATCCCAAAGAATGATAGCCAGAAGATAGCGACCACACTGGCAAATGGCAACCATTCACGGGTGCTGGTTTTCTTTTCAACAGCATCAATAAAACGATGGGTTAATAAAAACAGAATTACGGTTGCAATAGGCACTGGAGATAGCCAAAGAATCTGCGGCCAAGCAAACCATTTATGCATGATCTCAGGACTAAAGTAAGGTGTTGCCAGAGAAACCAGCGCAACCCCAAATGCCGTTAACCACAGACTGGTTTTAGCCCATATAAAAGCTCGCTTTTGCAGATTGCCTTCTGTTTTTAAAATAAGCCAGGTTGATCCGAGCAAGATATATCCTGCTGGCAAACAAATGGCGACCAAGATAGAAAATAGCCAGCCTAAGAGGCCTGATTCAAAACCTACAATCAGACGTCCAATCATGATGCCTTGGGAGATCGCCGCTAACAGACTGCCCACATAAAACAAAAAGTTCCACAAAGGTTTTTGTTCAATATTGACTTTGACCCTGAAGTCAAAAGAAACACCCCTCAAAATGAGGCCTAGCAACATTACAGCGACTGGTAAATAGAGCTCGGTCAAGATCAAGCCGTGCGCCAATGGAAACGCTACTAAGAGCAAGCCCACCCCCAACACAATCCAAGTCTCATTGGCGTCCCAAAAGGGGCCAATCGATGCAATCATCATGTCTTTGTCTTGATCAGATGCGCGATTCAATAACATCCCAATACCTAAGTCATAGCCATCGAGCACAACATACGACAACATCGCAATACCCATAGCCACAAAGAAAAACAGTGGCAACCATATCGATGCTTGGGTGAGATCCATGGAGTTCATCTTTAAGCGCCCAGTGGAGATTTAACGGGAGCTGCATTAACAGGGTGGACTTCAATAGCACCCTTCTCATCCGCTTGACGCGCCAAATAAAACACTGCCCATATATAAGCGACAAGCAATCCAATATAGACGGTGATATACATCAGTAAGGTCGATAGGACCATATTCGATGGCAATGTGGTTACCGCCTGGGCCGTAGTCAACACCCCAGTCACCAAATAAGGTTGACGACCGATTTCTGTCACATACCAACCTGACAAAACAGCTAGCCATCCAGAGAAGGTCATCAGAACTAGGGCTCTAGCGGTCCACTGCGGCAAAGCGCGAGTGCCCCGCAGTTGCCAACGCGCAAACCAAGAAACTATGAGCATGAGCACTCCGACACCTACCATGATTCGAAACGCAAAAAATACTGGGGCCACTGGTGGAATCTTGTCTCCAAAAGCATCCAAGCCTTTTACTTCGCCATTCCAACTGTGCGTTAAATACAGCGAAGCCAATTTGGGGATGCTCACTTCATAATCATTAGAGCGGGTTTCCTGGTTAGGAACGGCGAAGATGACTGCAGGAACTCCTGAACCACTTTCCCAGATTCCCTCCATCGCCGCAAGCTTAGCTGGCTGATGCTCTAGAGTATTGATGCCATGCATATCGCCCAACATAATTTGAACTGGGATTAAAACCATCGCCACTGTAAGCGCGAGTTTCATCACCATGGCATTAGCTATTGATCGGCTATTGCGTAAATAACGATAGGCAGAGATACCAGCTATAAAGAATGAGACTGTTAAGAATGATGCGAGCATCATATGCCCTAATCGATAAGGCATAGATGGATTAAAAATGATGGCTATCCAATCTACTGCATGGGCTTTGCCATCAATCATGGTGAAACCTTGCGGAGTTTGCATCCAAGAATTCAAGGCAATAATCCAAAATGCTGAAAGGCTTGTTCCAAAAGCAACCAAGAAAGTGGCAATGGTGTGCATTCTGGCAGAGACGCGCTTTGCACCAAAAAGCATGACTCCTAAAAAAGTGGCTTCTAGAAAAAAGGCAGTCAAGACTTCATAAGCCAATAATGGGCCAGCAATATTGCCAACCGTTTCCATATAGCCGGGCCAATTAGTCCCAAACTGAAAGCTCATGGTGATGCCACTCACTACACCCAAGGCAAATGTCAAAGCAAAAATCTTGACCCAGAACTGATAAGCCTCTTGCCAGTATTCCAAGCCCGTGCGGTTAAATTGAATCTTGAAAAACAATAAAAACCAACCCAAGGCAATCGATATCGTCGGGAATAGAATGTGAAAAGAAATATTAGCGCCAAACTGAATGCGACTGAATAAAAGTGAATCGAGCACGGCAGCTCCTAATAATTGAATTTTCTATATTTGATTGTTGCACCAATTGAATAATGCTGCTGAACCCTTGCCGTTTAAACGCCCTACAATATGGTTATGTTGATACAAATTGCCAACCTCATTCTTCAGGTACTCGTTAGCATTGTTGCTGGAGCCTGCCTTTTACGCTGCTATTTACAGTGGCTTGCATTCAATTTAGGGGCGGGACAAAGCAAGACTATTGGCGCCTATATTCTGCCTTTAAGCAATTGGATTGTTCTTCCGCTAAGACGCATCGTACCCAGTATTGGTCGCTTTGATCTAGCGAGTTGTGTCGCAGCCTATCTTTTGATTTTGGCCAAAATTTCGATCCTGCTATTTATCTCTGGCGCTACTTCGATTGATATCTCTTGGTTAGCACTGGCATTAGTTGATATGCTGAACCTGACTCTTTCAGGACTGGTTGGCCTGGTTTTTATCAGCATCATTCTTTCCTGGGTTGGCACAGGAACTCAAATTCAGTTTCTAGTATCACTATTAGTGAACCCTCTACTCACCCCGATTAGAAGGGTGATACCTAACTTTGGTGCCTTGGATTTATCCCCACTCGCACTACTACTTATCCTTCAGATACTGCAGATTATTCTTGGGAATTTAAAGATTTAGTAGTTAACTTGGGTTCTCAAGATGCACTTGGATAGATAAGTGCTTCATTGGCGGAGAGAGTGGGATTCGAACCCACGGTAGGTTTGACCCTACGCCTGATTTCGAGTCAGGTACATTCGACCACTCTGCCATCTCTCCGAACCGAATAGCGATTATAGCTTTCGGGTATTTCTTAGATTTCTTACTTAGGCGGGCTTTAATACTTCCAAGCCGCCCAAGTATGGTCGCAAGGCTTTCGGAATAGCTATGCTGCCATCAGCTTGTTGGAAGTTCTCCAGTAGTGCAACGCCTGTTCTACCAACGGCAAGGCCAGAGCCATTCAAGGTATGCACTAACTCTGGCTTTCCTTGACCAGCTTTAAATCTTGCCTGCATCCGTCTTGCTTGGAAGTCACCCATATTGGAGCAAGAGCTAATTTCACGGTAAGCATTTTGTGACGGAATCCAAACTTCTAAGTCATAGGTCTTAGAACTACCAAAACCCATATCACCCGTACAGAGTAATACTTTTCGGTAAGGCAATTCCAGCAACTCCAACACCTTTTCTGCATGTGAAGTTAATTCCTCAAGTAACTGCATTGATTCTTCTGGTTTAGCAATTTGTACGAGCTCTACTTTTTCAAACTGGTGCTGGCGAATCATGCCGCGTACATCACGTCCATAGCTACCAGCCTCAGATCTAAAGCATGGGGTATGAGCAACAAACTTTAATGGCAACTCTTCAACCGCCGTAATGGTGTCGCGCATCAAATTCGTCACCGGCACTTCTGCAGTTGGAATGAGATAAAAGTTTTCAATCTTCGCTTCGCCCGCACCATCTTCACCACCCATCTGACGAGGAACCTTAAATAGATCCTCTTCAAACTTAGGTAGCTGACCAGTGCCACGCATTGATGCTGCGTTCACCATCAAGGGTACATAGAGCTCTTCATAAGCATGCTGACCTGTATGTAGATCAATCATGAATTGCGCCAAGGCGCGATGCAATCTAGCAACAGGCCCCTTGAGAACCACGAAGCGTGAGCCACTAATTTTTGCAGCAGATTCAAAGTCGAGACCTAATGGTGCGCCTAGATCAACATGGTCTTTTACAGGAAATGAAAACTCGGGGATTTTGCCCCAACGCTTTACTTCCTTGTTTTCAGTTTCATCTTTACCAACCGGAACTGCTTCATCCGGTAGGTTAGGAATACCCATTAAAAAATCTGCAATCTCTGTCTGCAAAATTGCTAAGCGTGCTGCACCAGACTCCATATCCACGTTGATCTGTGTTGCTTCAGCCATCTCAGCAGTAGCATCCTCGCCCTTACCTTTTTTCATACCAATAGCCTTGGCTAGTTGGTTACGCTTAGCTTGCAACTCCTCAGTGCGAGTTTGCAAAGATTTGCGCTCAGCCTCTAAGGTGTTGAACTTCTCAACATCCAGTTGGAATTTGCGAGTAGCTAAACGGGTAGCAACGGCTGCGATATCTTTGCGGAGTAATTGCGGATCAATCATCTGATGCTCTATTAGTTAATGGGTATATGCGTTAGTTTAAGCGTAAGACTTCTGCGCCGGCAGGCGGTGTAAAGGTAAAGCGATTAGCGGGTAAATTCACATTCAGTTGGATCTTATCTAAAGTGACCAACACCACACTACCTAAGCCATCCGTGAGTTCTAGCGCTTTAGGCAGGCCATTAGCCATACCTACAGAGATCTTGGTATACGGCAAGTCATTGCCGTTTTTTGCATTCGGGTTCTTTTTCGGCGTCAGGGCCACCCACTTCATACCAAGACGATCTTCGCCATCAAGCAAATCAAAATGCTGGTCTAAAGAAGTCTCCCCAAACAGGATTGCGGCGGGGGTGGCCGCTAAAGTTTGTCCAGCTGGTCTAAAAGTCGCTTGATTTAAATCCTTATCCCACAAAATGAGTTGCTTGCCATCGGCAATGAGTTTTTGTTCGTAAGGCTTTTGGGTATCCCAAATAAATCGACCTGGACGCTGAAATACAAAACGTCCTTGTGTTTGGCGAACTACTTTTAAGCCCTTATCTTGTGGTTCATTTGCTTTGGGTGCGCGCAACTGCTGCTGCATAAAATCACCTTCTGCAGTTTTAGAATTTCGCACAAACTGACGCAGCTGCTCTGCACCACTTTCACCCTCAGCAAATGCGGAACTTGAAAATGCAAAGGACGCAAGGCTGATAAGGATGGTTGTTGCTACGGATAAAAATCTACGCAATGGAGTCGCCTTATTCTGAAGGGCGATGGAGGATCTCGCGATTACCGCCATTACCCATCTTCGAAACTAAACCTGCCTTTTCCATATCCTCGAGTAAACGGGCTGCTCGGTTATAACCAATACGCAAGTGACGCTGCACCAGAGAAATCGATGGGCGCTTGTTTTCTAGGACGATAGCGACTGCCTGATCGTATAACGGATCAGCTTCACCACCACCTTCACCAGTCAGTGCATCCATCGTAGATTCATCGGCGCCTTCAAGAACACCGTCAATATAATTGGCTTCGCCTTTTTCCTTAAGCCATTCGACCACACGGTGGACTTCATCATCCGATACGAAAGCACCATGGACACGCACAGGCAATCCAGTACCCGGTGCCATATAAAGCATGTCGCCCATCCCGAGCAGTGCTTCAGCGCCCTGCTGATCTAGGATGGTACGGCTATCAATTTTCGAACTCACTTGGAAAGAAATACGTGTTGGTACGTTCGCTTTAATCAGACCAGTAATCACATCCACGCTTGGACGTTGAGTTGCCAACACTAAATGAATACCTGCAGCACGGGCCTTCTGAGCAATACGTGCAATTAACTCTTCGATCTTCTTGCCGGAGACCATCATCAAGTCAGCCAACTCATCAATCACGATGACGATCACTGGCGCTTTGTAGATTGGCTCTGGAACATCCGGAGTTAAGCTAAATGGATTGGTGAGCTTCTCACCTTTCTCCTCGGCTTCTAAAATCTTTTTATTAAAGCCGGCAAGGTTACGCACACCAAACTTACTCATCAACTTGTAGCGACGCTCCATCTCATTTACAGCCCAATTGAGCGCGTTATAGGCCTGCTTCATGTCAGTTACCACTGGACATAAGAGATGCGGAATCTTGTCATACATTGCCATCTCCAGCATCTTCGGATCAATCATGATCAGACGAACTTCATCCGGCTTCGCCTTGAAGAGGATGGACAGAATCATGGCATTGATACCAACAGACTTACCAGCACCAGTCGTACCGGCAACTAAGCAGTGTGGCATCTTTGCCAAGTCAGCAACGATTGGACTACCTGAAATATCTTTACCCAAAGAGAGGGTCAAGTTGGAGTGACTATCGTTATAAACCTGGGAACTCAAAATCTCTGAGAGGTAAACCGATTGACGCGTTGGGTTTGGCAATTCCAAAGCCATGCAAGTCTTACCTGGAATAGTTTCTACCACGCGCATACTCACAACACCCAGGGATCGCGCTAAGTCACGTGAGAGATTGACGATCTGACTACCCTTCACACCAACCGCTGGATCGATTTCATAACGAGTCACCACTGGACCTGGGTAAGCGGCAATCACTTTAACTTCTACATTGAACTCAGCTAGCTTGCGCTCAATCAAACGAGAAGTAAATTCCAACACATCGGCTGAAATAGTTTCTTTCGCTTCCGGCACAGGATCAAGTAAAGCCAAAGGTGGCAATTCTGAATCAGGAATATCTACAAACAGTGGCTGCTGCTTCTCACGCTCAACTCGAGCACTTTTTACAATCTCTACAGGTGCTCGAACAATCTGTATTGGCTTAGCAATTTCAACGCGCCCGCGGAACTCCTCAACAAACTCTTCGCGCTCTTCAGCCGCAGCCTCTCCTAGCTTGCGATCCTCTTCACTATCGCGTCGCTCGCGTAAGCGGTTGTAGGCAAGCTCAAGAGATCGCCCTAGCTTTTCTGCAACATCTAACCAGGAAAAATGAAGAAATAAAGACAGACCTGCGCAAAGGGTGAAAAGTAAGACCAGGGTGGAACCAGTAAAACCCAAGGTCATTTGTAATGGGTCGCCGATCAACTCACCCAAAATGCCCCCAGGAGGTCTTGGAAGCTCCCAGGTCAAGGAATGTAAGCGAATGGACTCGAGACCCATACTGCTCAATATAGTCAGCCCAAAGCCTAACCAACGCATTAATAGAGAGTCGGGTTTAGCGTCAGGGTCTACAGGCAAAGGAATGCTCCAAAGCTCACGCCATCCGCTAAGCACCCTACGGCCAAAGAGCACTACCCACCAAAAAGCTGAAATACCAAAGATATAGAGCAATAAATCAGCTAAATAGGCCCCGAAACGCCCTCCCAGGTTCTTGGGGGCCTCAAAGCTAGCATGCGACCAAGCAGGGTCTGCCTTGGAATAAGTCACCAAAATAGCCAATAAGCCCAAACAAAGACCAACAGAGATAAACCACCGGGCCTCTAGAAGGAGACGGGGCATCCTACCCTGCCCATGATTCTCAGGGGGCTGGGGGCTTAAAGGGGTTTTGGACTTCGGGTATGCGGTTCTTGCCATGTTCTTCCGATTGTAATCAAGCAATCCTATAATTTGGATATGACTACAAATACCCCAAAACACTCCAAAGTTCTCATCCTCGGTTCGGGCCCTGCCGGCTACACGGCTGCTGTTTATGCTGCCCGTGCCAATTTGAACCCAACCCTCATTACCGGCTTGGCACAGGGCGGTCAACTAATGACCACTACTGATGTAGAAAACTGGCCTGCAGACCCAGATGGTGTCCAAGGACCTGAGCTCATGGATCGCTTTTTAAAGCATGCAGAGCGCTTTAATACCAACATCATCTTTGATCATATTCATACTGCTGCACTGACTGAAAAGCCCATACGTTTAGTTGGCGATTCTGGCACCTACACCTGTGATGCTTTAATTATTTCCACGGGCGCCTCTGCCCAATATATCGGCCTTCCTAGTGAGGAAGCATTTATGGGTCGTGGCGTTTCTGGATGCGCAACATGCGATGGCTTCTTCTATCGAAATCAAGACGTTTGCGTAGTTGGTGGTGGTAACACCGCTGTTGAAGAGGCACTCTATCTCACAGGAATTGCCAAGAAAGTAACCGTGATTCATCGTCGCGATAAATTCCGCGCGGAGCCAATTCTCAACGACCGCCTCATGGCGAAAGTAGCTGAAGGCAAAGTGGAGCTCAAGTTGAACTCAACTCTTGATGAGGTCCTGGGCGATGAAAAAGGTGTTACTGGTGTGCGCATCAAAAAAGCGGACGGCAGCACAGAAGATATTGCTGTCACTGGCGCATTTATTGCAATTGGCCACAAACCCAATACCGAATTGTTTGTTGGTCAGCTCGATATGAACAACGGCTACATCAAGACTCACTCTGGCCTGGAAGGCAATGCAACTGCTACTAATATTCCAGGCGTATTTGCGGCGGGTGATGTGCAGGATCACATCTATCGCCAGGCAATTACTAGTGCGGGTACGGGCTGTATGGCTGCTTTAGATGCACAGCGTTACTTGGAGACCTTAGATTAATAGCTGCTTCGCCAGCCCAAGATAACGCCCGGCCTTGCTGGGCGTTTTTCATTCCAGGGCCAGAATAAAGGTTTACCCCGACCAATTTGAGTCCGTACAGACCTCAAAAATACCTCGGAAAGCTTTAAAATAAGCGCCACAACACCTCTTTGCTAATATCGAGGTATCCATTAATCACTAAGCGGAGTATTTATGAGTTACGACAAGGTCAGTCCGGGTAAAAAAATCCCAGAATCATTCAACGTCATTATTGAGATCCCAATGAATGCGGATCCAGTGAAGTATGAAGTGGATAAAGAAACTGGCTGCCTCTTCGTAGATCGCTTCATGGGTACAGCAATGCACTATCCATGCAACTACGGTTACATCCCTAAAACGATTGCTGGTGACGGCGATCCTGTTGACGTTCTCGTTATTACTCCATTTGCATTGGTACCAGGCTCAGTAGTGAGCTGTCGCGCCATCGGAATGTTGGAAATGGAAGATGAAGGCGGACAAGATGCGAAGTTGTTGGCTGTTCCAGAAGATAAGATTTTGCCAATCTACAAGCATTTGCAAAAGCCTGAAGATGTAAACGAATTACTCCTCGCCCAAATTCAACACTTCTTCGAGCACTATAAAGATCTCGAAAAAGGTAAGTGGGTAAAAGTTAAAGGCTGGACTGGTGTTGCTGGTGCCCATAAAGAAATTTTGGATGGCATCGAAGGCTATGCCAAGTCACAGAAGTAATTGATTTGTAATTGGGAGTGAGCTCGCAAAAAATTGCCCTGGCGCAAATCAACCCTCTTTTGGGTGATTTGCCTGGCAACGCGCAGCTCATTTCTCAAGCCGCCGCAGATGCATATGCACAAGGCGCCAAACTAGTTCTCACGCCAGAGCTCTCGCTCACTGGCTACCCTCCAGAAGACTTACTACTTCGCCCCGCCTTTATTGAGGCTGCCGATCGTGAGCTCAGTTGTTTAGTGCTGGAGCTCCAGAAATTTCCAGGATTGACCGTGATTATTGGTCACCCCAAAAAGACTGTCGCTGGTTTACAAAACTATGCGTCTGTTATTCGTGATGGCAAAGTCATTGCCGGCTATGCCAAACAAGAATTACCCAACCATGAAGTATTTGATGAGGTGCGCTACTTCACACCAGGCAACGAAGCCTGTGTCTTTGAAAATGCCAGCATCCAATACGGGCTCATTCTGTGTGAAGACGCTTGGCATGCAGGCCCTGCTAAGCAGGCTCATGCTGCTGGCGCCCAAGTACTCCTGGTTCTCAATGCCTCACCTTATCACCTCCAAAAAGAATCTTTACGTATTGAGGTGCTGCGCAAACAAATTGCCTTAAGCAAGATGCCTTTGGTTTATGTCAATGCAGTAGGCGGACAAGATGAATTGGTTTTTGATGGTGGATCCTTTGCCTTGAATAGCGCGGGCAAGGTAGTGATGACCATGCCACAGTTTGAAACCGCTCTAGGCTATGTCGATGTCAATGTATCCGCTGACTTAGAGATAGGATCTCTAATTCCTCCATCCAGCGTAGAAGCTCAGGCCTATCAAGCTCTTGTTTTGGGTGTCCGGGACTATGTCCAGAAGAACCGTTTTCCAGGAGTCATTATTGGCCTCTCGGGCGGGGTTGATTCAGCATTAGTTCTGGCGATAGCTGTTGATGCATTGGGGGCAGACAAAGTTCGCACCGTCATGATGGCCTCTCGCTATACCGCTGATATCTCTTGGATTGATGCTAGAGAAATGGCTCAGAATCTGGGTGTTCAATATGATGAGATCCCCATTAGCGAACCTGTTGATGCTTTAGAGCATGCCTTAGCTGAGCAATTTATGGGCCTCAAACTGGATGCCACTGAAGAGAATATTCAGGCGCGAGTACGTGGCACTCTCCTGATGGCGCTCTCCAATAAAACCGGCCGTCTAGTTCTTACAACCGGCAATAAGAGTGAAATGGCTGTGGGCTACTGCACTCTCTACGGAGATATGGCCGGTGGCTTTGCAGTCATTAAGGATATCGCCAAAACCTTGGTCTATCGCTTGTGCGCTTACCGCAACAGTATTGCCCCAATTATTCCGGAGCGGATTCTGACACGCGCTCCTTCTGCAGAATTGCGCCCCGACCAAACCGATCAAGATAGCCTGCCATCATATGAAGTATTGGATGGCATCGTAGAGCGCTATATGGAGAAAAACCAATCCATCGCCCAAATTATTGCCGCCGGCTTTGATCCAGAAAGCGTAGAAAAAGTTACCCGCCTGATTAAGCTCAATGAGTACAAGCGTCGCCAAGCGCCTCCGGGTGTTCGTGTGACCACCAGAGCCTTTGGGCGTGACTGGCGCTATCCTATTACCTCCCAATTTAGGGCGTAACTGGGCATTGGTTTTCAGTTCTAGGTATGATTACTGTATTAAGGGGAATATATGAAGCTAATCACATCCATTATTAAGCCGTTCAAACTTGACGAAGTTCGTGAAGCCTTAGCTGAAGTAGGCGTTACCGGACTCACCGTTACTGAAGTTAAAGGCTTTGGTCGCCAAAAAGGTCACACTGAACTCTATCGTGGAGCCGAGTATGTAGTCGACTTTTTGCCTAAAGTAAAAGTAGAGGTAGTCGTTGCAGCTGATCGCGTAGACTCCGCAATCGAAGCAATTACCAAAGCAGCACGTACTGGCAAGATTGGCGATGGCAAAATTTTTGTTAGCCCAATTGAGCAGGCTATTCGTATTCGCACTGGCGAAACTAACGACTCAGCAGTTTAAGCACCAACATTCAATGCGCTAATCCTCTAGAGGGTTAGCGCTGCTGAGAATCCGTCCCTGTCGATGGAGCCATTACTTCAGCAACTTCCAACACGATGGTTTTGTAATTTGGATTTGTCAGGCGAACTTTTGCGCCCTGAAAAAATACATCAGCCTGATCAAGGCCAGCAGTGAATACTTTAAATGGTGGCTTGCCATAAAAAGATGCACCCACTCCAGGCTCCAGCGTCTTATTTTGCAACTTTCCAGAAGCATCACTCACGCAAATAACTTGTTTTGATTTAACTTGCACATACACCATATCTCCCGCTTTACGGGGTGCATCTGGTTTATAACTGATGATGCCCTCCTCAGCAGGACAGGCTGTTGATGCCTCAGCACTAACAACGGGAGCCACAAGCACTGGGGCAACAACTGCCGCAGGGGCTGAAGCAACTTGGGGAGGCTCGGCTGGGCTTGCCACAGGAACTGGCTCAACAATTGCCTCCTTTACAACAATGATTTCTTCTGGCTTCTCCGCAAATAACAATGGGCGCAAATTGATCACAGCAAAAACTGCAGCAGCAATCACGCTCAGCCAAAGAAAGCGGTTTTTTTGTGATTTAGGTTTTGATTCAGCTGTGGCACTAGGCGATGAATTTTCTGTGGCCTGAACTTTTTTAGCAGGCTCTGGTATTTCTTTTGCCAGCTCTTTTACTGATTCTTTTGGCTGAGCAACTTCTTCTACTGCCTCTACCCTTGCAGGTTGAACTCGCTTGTCTTCCTCAAGCTTTGTAGTTTGAACCAACTTAGCTTCTGCAATAGGCAGATCATCTGAACTTGGAGTGAATGTCTCTTGAGCTTGGGCGCCGTAGTCAAACGCATCCTCATCACTTAAGTTGAGTAGCTTCGCTACTTTTTTAGCGGCCGTAAATTTAATTTGAGCTCCGTAGAAGGAGCTCATTTCGCCACTTTCGATTTGCTCAATCTGACGAGTAGACAGACAGGCTTTTACGCCAAGCTCCTTAGTGGAGAGGCCAAGCTTTTCCCTAGCCTCTGCAAAGGCCTCTTTGACAATCTCAGGTGGCGTAGAGTTTGAATTCACAAAAGTACTTTAAGTGCTTAAAATAACAAAATAAATCAATAAGAAATCATAGTCAGGAAACAAGCCTAGGGAAATTAGCCCAAGAGCTAGCTTTTTTGGAAATTTTCTAAATCAGATTCAAGATACTTTGCGACTAATACCTGAACTGATTCCACATTCATCTTATCCATCACTCTTGCCTTATGAACCTTGATGGTGGCATCAGTTGTCCCCAGTTTGACGGCAATATCCTTATTAAGCAATCCTTTAACTAACCAAAAGCAGACTTCCCTCTCTCTGGGTGTCAGTGTTGCATAGTCTTTCTTGGTTTCTACCTCTTTAGAAACGCGTTTTAGCTGGCGTCTATCAAACTCTAGGGCATCAGCAACGGCCTTCAATAAATCCTCCAAATTGAAGGGTTTAAAGAGGAAATCGACGGCGCCACGCTTCAGGCTTTTGACGATTTGATGAGGGTGGCTCTGGCCACTTACAAACACAATCGGGGTTTTACGACCCAGTTGGACCAATTTCTCCTGTAAATCTAGTCCAGTCATATCTGGCATTTGCATGTCGAGCAAGATGACTGCGGGCGCTACCGGCACTGAATGCTCCAAAAATGTCACTGCGGAGGAGAAATCTTCCACGATATACCCCACGTCTTTTAGCATTCGGCTCAGCGATGTGCGCATCGACTCATCGTCGTCAATTAGGTAGATGTGGCCAACTTTAGTCATTGAATTTGAAGGAAAAAGTAGTAGGTAAGGGCAATGTACCGCAGCTTTTTTTCTAAGGATATTAGCCCTCAAGCTAATTCTGAGCCTTAATCACCAAATACAATAGAACAATCTGCTTATTGGAAGCTATGAAACAGGGCAGGAATGCCTGCATAAACCCCTGCGTTCCACCTAGTCTCACGGCACAATAGAGCTTTTCGATAAATTCTTTTCTGGAGTCCATATCAGCATGAAACGCCTCAATGAACGCTCGCGCAATGTCACCGAAGGGGTTGCTCGTGCACCCAATCGCTCAATGTATTACGCGATGGGCTACCAAGAGAAGGATTTTGTTAAGCCGATGGTTGGCGTAGCAAATGGCCATTCGACAATCACCCCCTGCAACAGCGGTTTACAAAAGTTAGCAGATGCAGCAGTAACCGCGCTTGAAGAAGCTGGCGCAAAAGCACAAATGTTTGGCACCCCTACTGTGTCTGATGGTATCGGCATGGGTACCGAGGGTATGAAGTACTCTCTCATCTCCCGTGAGGTGATTGCTGACAGTATTGAAACTTGCGTTAATGGATTATGGCAAGACGGCGTTGTGGTTATTGGCGGTTGCGATAAGAACATGCCGGGCGGCATGATGGCGATGGCCCGCACCAATGTACCAAGTATTTACGTTTATGGCGGAACAATTAAGCCAGGTCACTTCAAAGGCAAGGATCTGAATATTGTCTCTGCATTTGAAGCCGTTGGTGAATTCACCTCAGGCCGCATGAGCGAAGAAGACCTGAAGGGTGTTGAACAACACGCCTGTCCAGGTAGTGGCTCTTGTGGTGGCATGTACACAGCAAACACCATGAGCTCCTCATTTGAAGCTTTAGGCATGAGCTTGCCTTACTCTTCCACGATGGCCAATGAAGATGCAGAGAAGGTTGCTAGTGCACATGAGTCAGCCGTTGTATTGGTTGAGGCCATTAAGAAAAACTTACGTCCTCGTGACATCATCACTAAAAAATCCATTGAGAATGCAGTGAGCGTGATCATGGCTGTTGGTGGATCTACCAATGCCGTTCTCCATTACCTAGCAATTACTAGTGCCGCCGAGATTGACTGGACTATTGATGACTTCGAGCGCATTCGTAAGCGTGTTCCTGTCATTGTGGATATGAAGCCTTCTGGTCAATATTTGGCAACCGATCTTCACCAAGCTGGTGGCATTCCCCAAGTCATGAAGATCTTGCTGGATGGCGGACTACTGCATGGTGATTGCATGACCATCACTGGCAAAACAATCGCTGAAACATTGAAAGATGTTCCCTCAGTTCCACGCGCCGATCAAAAGGTCATTCGTACTTTAGATAACCCACTGTACAAGCAAGGTCACTTAGCTATTTTGAAGGGCAACATCTCCCCAGAGGGTTGCGTTGCCAAGATTACCGGCCTCAAGAACCCATCCATTACCGGCCCTGCTCGTGTATTTGATTCTGAAGATGATGCAATGGCGGCAATCATGGCGCAAAAGATCAAAGACGGTGACGTCATGGTCATTCGCTATGAAGGCCCTAAAGGCGGCCCTGGTATGCGTGAAATGCTTGCCCCTACCTCTGCCCTCGTTGGTCAAGGTTTAGGTGAGACAGTCGGCCTTATTACTGACGGACGCTTCTCTGGCGGCACTTGGGGCATGGTGGTTGGTCACGTTGCTCCTGAGGCATTTGTGGGTGGCACTATCGCCCTCATCCAAGAAGGAGACTCTGTGACGATCGATGCCCATAAGCTACTCATTCAACTCAATGTGAGTGATGAAGAGATCGCCAAACGTCGTGCCGCTTGGGTGCAACCAAAACCACGCTATACGCGCGGCCTGCTGGCGAAATATGCCAGCTTAGCAAGTACCGCAAGTAAAGGCGCGGTGACCGATCTCGATTTAAAGATCTAAGTCAACCAAGCCAAACAAAAAGCCCCTAAGTAAAACTAGGGGCTTTTTTAATACCTAAGCTAGATACAACAAAAAGCATGCTTAGTGCTTCATTGCTCCGCCATGGCCACCGCCAGGATTACCCATTGCATTTACTGGCATCTTCACTTCTACTTCACCAGCTTTAGCAAACTTGAGTTTGACAGGAACGGTCTCACCAGCAGCCAAAGGTGCTTTGATGTTCATAAACATGAGATGTAAGCCGCCTGGCTTTAATTCCACTGCACCACCTGCTGGCACTGGTATATCTTTCACTTGGCGCATTTTCATGACATTGCCTTCCATGGCCATTTCATGCAACTGAACTTCACCTGATACTGGTGAGCTTGCAGAAATAAGTTGATCAGCAGCGCCTTTGTTTTCAATCTTCATAAAGCCGCCAGCTACTTGCTGACCAGGAACTGTTGCACGCGTATAAGCGTTTTCAATTTGCACGTTACCAACTTTAGCGTTTTGCGCTTGTGCAGTAGCAGCCAAACCAAAACCAACAGCAGCAATCAATAAAGCATTTAATAATGTATTGCGTTTCATTCGAACATCCTCCTAGTTAATCTTAAATCCCGAGATATCTCTCAAGTTCTTTTCCAAACTGCTCTCGCCCATTTGTGCCAACAAAAAAACCAATTGGCACCTCTTTAGCGGCAGTCTTCAAAACCAAATCTTTTCCTGTTGATTCGTTATAAACCAACTTAGTCCAAATGGTGTTGAACTCATGCTGTTGAATCTTGCCACCCCAACTTCTTTCTAATAAGAGCTGCTTACCGACAATCGTAATCTTTTCGTAATCCAATGCATGTCTTGTATAAACATATAAAGCAATCGTGACCGCCAGAATCTCAATAGAGGTAAAGATGAGAATTATCCAGGCCCCAATCAAATAGAAATAGCCTGCCACTAAAAGAGAAAAGGTCACAATAGATATGTAGAAACCTCCCACCTGCTTAGGGGAAAAGGAGCAATTTCTTTTCATCAACCAAGTTTGCATTCTGCTACTTTAACTCCAACACAAATAAAAAATATTCATTTAGCCGGCCTATCTGATTCTATCAAGGGGTAAGCATCTGCAACATAAGCTGGGCCCTTTGAGAGCATCACAATAATGGCTGCAATAGCCAAGGTCAGGACCATGACTAGAAAGAAGATCTCCGTAGCAATCACCAAGATATCAATGATTCTTTCCGCTTTAGCTGACAACAATAATCTTGCTAGCAAGCTAGGCAGTGCAATTGCTAGACCACCCATTACCGTAAATTGGGGTAACTGATGCAAAACCTTACGCTCCAGACCTGGCTCATAGGTCTGATAGCCCGGCAACTTCCTTAGCCACCCACTCATGCTGCCAGCCTATCGTAATAACTATTGGCACTACCACGAACAAAGATATCTCTTTTACCAGCCAACTCTGACTTCAGGGTATCGAGCCTCTCATCAATCATGGCATATACAGGTCGCAAAGATTTAGCCTGTTCAGATAAGAGGCTGCTGAGCTCCCTCTTGGAAAAAACACTCATACCAGCAGTACCCATTAAGGCAAAAATCCCGGTACCTAGCTGACGCTTGTATTTTTCAATGTCGTTAATCTTTTTATACAAAATAGCAAGGTCTTTTAAATAGCTTCTACCAATCTTCTTGGGAACATAACCCAAGTAGCGATCGTCAAAACCCTGAATCAAGGCGTCATCTGAAGATAAGTCTTTAGGAAGCTTAACCAGAAATGCCCTTCTAGAAGAATGATTAATCCAAATGTATCGGATCAGCTCTACACAGGAGTAGCGATCGATAGGCTTACGGGATGGAAAATGATTGTCGCAATAATGCCCCTCGAGCAAATTACTCGGCAGCAAGATCTCTTGCGATACTTTAGAAATAATCTGTTTTGCTGTGGCCCCGCTTTCAGGGCGCTCAATAATGGCGTACATCTAAACCTCCACATTCTTTCTTAAATCAAGGGCAAACATTCTTGCCAAACGACATGACAAAGTCATGCCAACAAAGTGATTTAAAGCTCGGTAGGAGGTGCTCTAGAGGGAAGTTTGACCCATGCAGAGAGGATCTGAGGGGCTTGATAAGAGCTTAATGATTGAGCTATATAGCCTTGTGGGGCTACAAACTCAAATGCAATGATGCTAGGTAATAAATAGATTGGCTGGACTACGCAGTATGGGCAGTGACTACCCATAGCAGGTGATGAAGAAGTCTCATCATCACCGATGACCTGAGTCATCTTGTTGCCATTGCTAGAACAAATCTCAACTACAAATCCTTGGCCACTATTAGCCAAAGATAAAGCCTGTGAAACAGCAGGCGCAAGCGCACTCAGCAAGATAGCCAAAGCGGCTATCCAGTGAACGAACTTGCGGTGCTTAATAAAATGCATCACTAATAGTACTAAAAATACTGGATTACCAAGTCATTGTCTTGGTGTTGTCTTTAAATAAAGCCTCACCAGTTACTTTAGCGCCACCCATTTTGATGCCGGGCAATAAATCTGCTTCAGTAAAACCGTAGTGCTTTAAGCACAATGGGCACATAATAACCACTCCACCTTTAGCAATAATCTCAGCCAACATCTTCTGCTGATCTGGATACTTGGCTGCACCAGATTTCACGCCAAGGTATACACCTTTATCGCTTAAGAAAACGCTTAATGGATGACCCACTGCATTCATATGCGAGCCAAAGTTAAATGCCATCGTTGCACGATGCGGCTCATCACTTGTTAGGCTGACAAACAAGGGATCATTTGCACCAGCAAAAACTGATAACGACAAAGTGGCTAATACTGCGAGTACTGCAGATTTCAAAGTCTTAATAAACATTTCACATTCCTATTTAAATTCAACGGCTAATTTTGCCAATAAATACAAGTGGCAGCTTGATCTAAATCAAATAATATCGCCACCACAAAATCACTAAATTAGTTAAAGCTTGCAGACAATCCAATCGAACCCCATGTGCCTGGCATTGGGTATCCTTGGCGATAGCTGTACTGTTGGTTAAAGATGTTTTCAACCATTACAAAAACTTCACCCTTTTTACCTAGCTCTGGGATTGGGTATGAAACGCGGGCGTTTGCAACGGTGAAACCATTAACCTGAGTTGTGTTAGTTGATCCAGTATTTCTGCTTAAACTCTGCGAATAAAAGGAAGATTGATACTGCGCATCAACAGACAACCGGAATTGTCCAAGATAACCAGTAACTGCGGCATTGAATGCATTTTGCGGTACATACGGCAAATTCATAACGCTGTTGTTATTTAAATATGTCCATCCACCGAAGATAGTCAACTCTGGAATGATTTCTCTTTGGGCTGAGAGCTCAACACCCTGCATGGTGTATTGGCCATAACTAACCCAAGATGCATTTGGGTAATTTTCAGTAAAGGTATACCGATTTTTAACCGTGTCTTGGAAGAGGCTTGTATCAACCCTAGTTTTCTTATCGATCATGAATTTCCCACCAACTTCCATATGACTCATTTCTTCGGCGGATAAACTTTTCCAGGACTGGTTAAAGTTTGCAGCCATAGATGCTTGTAATGCTGGGCCTTCCATCCCGGGATAGTTAATACCCTGTGAGGCGTTAAAGAAAATTGTTGCGACATCAGAAACTAGGGAAATTCCTCCATAAGGAGCAGTTTTTGAAGCGTATTGATTGTTTTGGTAGTTACGCACACCTGCAGACGGAATTAATGACCACTTTTCGTTAAGCATAATATTTTGACTTAAGCCCATATATGGGGAAGTTAATTTATATGTCGGCAAAGTTGTTTTGGTAGTTGTACCCAGACCACCGCCCCAAGCCAATGGCGTACTAGTTACGCTACCTGACGAGGAATCATAGTCGAGACCAAGTAATAAATTTCCTCCTTGCCAAGTTGTAATTGACTCCTTCCAGCGCAAGCCCTGCATTGAGAAATTGTTGTAATTATTACCCCAACCGCCTGTTTGCATATCATTATTCAAATTTCCATTTCCAGTGTTTGAATAAATACGAAACTCACCTTCAACTGCATCGTAATTGTGTTTTGCAAAAGCCGTCACCATTTGGGCGCCACTATCATATGTCGGTGCAATGGCTGGGGCAGCTAGAGTATTGTTTCCAGGATCCTTAGCGGTGTTGTTGATAGCCATTCCGCTGATGCCGACCTTCCAGTTTTGATCGATCTTAAATCCAGCAGAACCCATAATGTTGGCCAACTGCCCACTACCATTTGCCCTTGCGCCATTGGATTTAGAAAATCCTTGTGCTAGTGAGAAATCAACGTCATTACTGCGACCGGCCAAATCCACCTGCTCAATGACAGTGTTGTAAGAACCATAGGAAACTCGTGCATTACCGGATACGCCGTTGCTCGGCCCAGCAGTCTTTGTATTTAGGTTAATAGAAGCAAAGTTATTTCCATTAATTTGAGGCTGTGGGCTCTTGTAAATGGTGATATCTTTCATGCCATTAACTGGCAACAAATCCAATAGTGCATGCCCCCAAATTGGCATGTACATTGGTACGTTATCAATGTAAGTCTTAATCTCGCTACCCGGGCGACTTAAACCCATGCCGCGAATAAATACTGATCCCCCCTGATCACCGCCAAAAGATCCCACCGGGTTGTAACGAGTAATTTGAGTTCCTGGCGTATTACGCAAAGCTGAAGATAAATCTGCAGCATGCAAGTCGCGAATCGTTTCGTCAGTGATAACGGCAGAGGTGCTTGAGAATTTGTCAATTTCAACTTCAGCGATATCTGGTTTAGCTGTAACAATTACATTTGGCAAGCTTTGCGCATAAACATTTCCAGCCACGATGAGTGAAGCGGCAAGTGCTAATTTTGTTTTATATGGTTTCATTTTTTAACCTCGAATTAATGTTTTGAATCAGATCCATGCTGCATGCCGTGACGCATAGTCACGACACCATCAAACGAATCTAGTTGTTTAATTTTTTGTGGGGATAGCGATGATTCTGCGGTCTTAAGTTTTGCTGTAATGTTGTTGGCAATCCCTTTGGAAATGCCGGCCGCTGCAATAGCACTTGAATCTTTGAATCCAGCACCACCACAAGCAATGATTTCCCAATCAGCATGCTTTCTTCTGAGAAGAGCCCGACCACCTTTTTGACCTTGAGTCCAATCTGCAATCGCAACCTTGCCCTCAATAACGATCGGGGTGGTTTGGACCTTCAGATCAGGTTGGTCAAACGTCTTAGAGATCAATGCTTTGATCTTCTCCTGAGATTCTGCCTCGGTCTGGGGATGAGCAATAGCATTTGAAACAATGCATATGACTGCAAATATGAATAATGAGATCTGCCTAAAAGAAGGCCAATTCATTTGAATTGAAAACATGACTACTCCACACGATATGACGACAACCTAATGCTTGATTGCCAACTACATAGCAAGGCTATGCCCTAAAAAGAATTAGGCTTGTGTAGGAGGTGCTGCTGAGGGAGGGGTTACCCAAACAGCGAGTGGCTTGGGTGATTGATAGAAAAGCTGTGGCAGCAAAGCAAGTGTTTGCGGCGCCTGGAATGTGAGATTGGTATTGAATGCTGGAGTGATAGCTGTGTGAGCGATGCAATATGGGCAAGGCTGAGCTTCTGCGAGATCCGCTTGATCTTCACTTTGAATATTGATCTGGGATTTAGTGCCATCTGCAGCACAAATCTCCATAGCAAAACCTTGACCATGCTTAGCTAGCGATACCGCTTGAGAAACTGCTGGCGCAAGCGCACTCATTGCTATTGCTAGAGCAGCAATCCAGTGAATGAGGCGGTTTTTGCGGAAATTCATGATGGTGAGATTTTATCGGAGTTTTTCAAGATAAGTTGCCTCCCGTATAGGTGTATTAGCTAGGCGGAGTCTGAACCTTGTTTTTCCAATAGGAAAAGGGGCTTGCGCCCCCTTTTCTTTACTCATTTAACTCTTTAGCTTACGCTGCAGCAGCTTTCTTCTTGCCGATGAACTTGCCAATTAATGGCCAGAACAGCAATACCAAAGCTAATGTGCTGATCGCACCTACCAAGTAGTTGGAGAAGAATACCTCCAAGCTACCTTGTGAAATCAACATCGACTGACGGAATGAATCTTCCGCACGGTCACCCAATACCAAGGCCAAGACCATTGGTGCCATTGGGTAGTCGAGTTTCTTGAAGATGTAACCCAGAACACCGAAGCCCATCATCAACCAAACGTCAAACGTTGCGTTATGGACGGTGTATGCACCAACTGCACAAATCACAATAATGACTGGAGCAATGATTGAGAATGGAATTCTCAAGATTGAGGCAAACAATGGAACGCAAGTCAACACTACAAACAAGCCTGCCAAGTTACCCAAGTACATACTAGCGATCAAACCCCAAACAAAGTCTGGCTTCTCAACGAAGAGTAATGGGCCTGGTTGTAAGCCCCAGATCAATAAACCGCCAAGCAATACAGCAGCTGTTGGTGATCCTGGGATACCTAATGACAACATTGGCAACAAGGCAGCTGTACCAGCAGCATGCGCAGCTGTTTCAGGAGCAACAATACCCTCCATTGCACCTTTGCCGAATCTATCACCATCTTTAGATACACGCTTAGCAACACCGTAAGCCATGAATGATGCTGGAGTTGCGCCACCTGGAGTGATACCCATCCAGCAACCAATTAAGCAGCTGCGGATCGTGGTAGCCCAGTATTTTGGTAACTTCGCCCAAGTTTCGAATACCACCTGGCGACGAATCTTCGCAGCAGCACCTTGGAACTTGAGACCCTCTTCCATTGACTGAAGAATCTCACCGATACCAAACAAACCGATCACAGCGATCAAGAAGTCAAAGCCACGCATCAGCTCATGATTACCGAATGTCAGACGTAACTGACCTGTAACAGTATCCATACCTACAGCAGCTAAGGCAAAGCCCAACATCATTGCAGAGATAGTCTTAAATGGTGATCCCTTGTTCATACCCACGAAACTACAGAAGGTAAGCAGGTATACCGAGAAGAATTCCGGCGGGCCGAATTGCAGTGCAAACTTAGCAACCAAAGGCGCCAAGAAGGTAATCATCACAATCGCAAAGAACGCACCAACGAATGATGATGTGAACGCTGCTGTTAAGGCCTCACCAGCTTTACCTTCACGAGCCATTGGATAACCATCAAAGGTTGTCGCAACAGACCAAGGTTCACCGGGAATATTAAACAGAATAGATGTAATCGCACCACCAAACAATGCACCCCAGTAAATACAGGAGAGCATGATGATTGCGGATGTTGGCGGCATTGTGAAAGTCAATGGCAACAGAATTGCAATTCCGTTGGCACCGCCCAAACCTGGTAGCACACCAATAATCACACCGAGAGTTACACCAACCAGCATTAATAGCAGGTTAAAGGGTGTCATTGCAACGGCAAAGCCGTTGAATAGAGCGCTAATTTCTTCCAACTTGTACTCCTTTTTTTCTAATCTTTTTTAATAGTTATTATTTTTTAATTCAGACCCAAAAACTCGAGTGGGTTGATCAATGAGCCATGTGGTAGTGGCACTTGGAACCAGTACTCGAACATCAGGTAAAGCGCTATGCTCACACCTAAGGCAACTGCTACTGCCTTCCACGCTGCATACTTGCCAAGCCAGATCATGAAGACTGCGATATAGGCGAAAGCAGAAACATAAATACCGATCAACTGCACACCCAAAATAAATACCAGGGCCGGCAACAAAACTGCTAACACTTGCTTGAAAGGCTCTTTTTCAACAAAGGATTCTGTTTCCTTTTTTCTATCAACAATAGCTGCTTGATAGAGAGTTACTGAGCTAGAAAGAAGGATGATCAAGCTGATGTAAAAAGGGAAATAGCCTGCCTCCGGGCCATCACTACCCCAACTAGCACCCAATTTGATGCTACCAATCATCACTACCAGGCCTACTGCAATAAACCCTAAAGCCGTGATGATGTCCATCGCACGGACACTGATTACTGAATCTTCATTTGAATTATTTGTATGTTCAGACATTTGCTTCGTTCACTAAATAATGGTTGATTTATTACTGCTTCGCTTTTTAATAATTATTTTTTGCGTATGCATTCAAAAAAATAGGGCCTCCTCACAGAGGCCCTATTAATTTATTGCAATTACTTGGCCAAGAAACCAGCCTCAGCCATTAACTGCTTGTGCAATGCTTCATTCAAAGTTAACCAGTTGTTAAATTCTTTACCAGTCATGAATGTTTGATTGAATGCACCGTCAGCCATGAACTTCTTCCACTC
Source organism: Polynucleobacter sp. AM-7D1 (assembly GCF_018688455.1). Lineage (NCBI taxonomy): Bacteria > Pseudomonadati > Pseudomonadota > Betaproteobacteria > Burkholderiales > Burkholderiaceae > Polynucleobacter > Polynucleobacter sp. AM-7D1. The sequence continues at coordinate 564,957 of NZ_CP061319.1, read as the reverse complement.
GGGTGTCTCGCGTACTTTTTTGAACACATTGATATAGTAATCAACTTGCTCTTGAGTTACGCCTGGGGCCATAAAGATACCGCGCAACATCACGTAATCTGTAGGCACGCCCACTTCTTTACAGGTTGGAACGTCGTTCCAAGACTGAGTTGGAGTGATCTTCTCTTTGTATGGCATACGTGTGTCATCAAATACGCACTGAGCACGTAACTTGCCGGCACGCCATTGAGCTACAGCTTCAATTGGGTTGTTCACAGAAGAATCAATGTGATTTCCAACTAACTGAACAGCAACGTCACCACCCCCCTTGAAAGGGATATAGGTGAACTTAGTACCAGTTGCCTTCTCAAGAGCTACGGTAATGATTTGGTCTTCTGACTTAGAGCCTGTACCACCCATCTTGAATTTACCTGGGCCAGCTGCTTTAGCGGCATCAATATATTCTTTTGGTGTTTTGTAAGGCTTATCAGTGTTGGTCCACAGAACGAATTGGTCTAGGGCCAACATCGCTACCGGAGTGATGTCTTTCCAGTTAAATGGAACGCCAGTTGCTAATGGAGTTGTAAACAAGTTAGACAAAGTAATAACGATCTTATTTGGATCGCCTTTTGCCTCTTTCATTGCCAAGAAGCCTTCAGCTCCTGCACCAGCACCCTTGTTTACAGGAATCACTGCCTGCTTCATCAAGTTATTTTTAGTAATGATGCCTTGGATCATACGAGCCATTTGGTCAGCACCACCGCCAGGACCGGCAGGAATAATGAACTCAACTGGCTTGGTTGGTTCCCAAGCAGCAAAAGCAGGTGAAACACCAGCAGCACCGAGGGCTAATGCGGTGGAAATCAATGCCCCTTTCAACTTCATCTTCATGAACGCTCCTCCAAAAAATTTTTGAATACCAATATTACTTTGGCTTCTCTTTGTTGTGTGATCATTTTTGATTGATCTGGACGCAGATCTCTTGATTGGCATCAACAATATTTAAATCGATACCTAGGGCTTTCACTAATTGAATTAGTAGTAACCCTAGTATGGATTTCTCAGCAAAAAACCTATCTGAACCGATCTAAAAGCTTCTTGCTGACTTTATCGAGCTGAGTGGAGTCTGGGATCAAGAACTGCAGGCCATTAGAGTCAGCTATTAGCAGTGTATTTCCGGCAATACGGCGAATGTCTTCCTCGCCCTTCAGACGAATTCTGGTGGGGCCTCGGTCAGTTTCGATATCCCAAAGACTTGGAGTGGCAAAAGTGGATACCTTGGTGATCTTTTTAATCACGGGCATAAATTCGCGAGCTGCCAATTCTTCCTGAATCAGGGCTAACTCACCTTTTGGAATGCTCTTAGCATCATCAAACCAGCACAACTCTTTGCCGGACTGGTCCATGATGGAGATTCCGGCCTCTGGCTGTGTAATCGGAAATGCCCTTACTGGAAAGACGCCAATATGCTCGATACCATCAGCATCGGTAAATACCAGGCGCCCAAGGGCATCGCGATCTAGGGTGTGTGATTTTTGATGATGACTCATACACCTCCCCCAGTTTCCTTGGCAATAACTTGAAGACGCTCTTCATCTCTTGTGTTTTGACTCTCGTCAATGCTCTCACCAATAGCACCACCCTCAACCAATTCTGCAGCGTGCCGGAGTTGCGCCTGATACAAGGCGTAATACGCTCCCTGTGCATCCATCAATTGTTCGTGTGAGCCAATCTCCACAATCTCCCCCTTATCCAGCACAACCAAGCGGTCTGCTTTTCGAAGAGTAGAAAGGCGGTGGGCAATCGCAATCGTCGTGCGACCTTTCACCAGATTATCCAAGGCGCGCTGAATTTCTTTTTCAGTTGTGGTGTCTACCGATGAAGTTGCTTCATCCAAGATCAAAATACTTGGATTAATTAAGAGCGCACGTGCAATGGAGATACGTTGACGCTCTCCACCAGAAAGAGATTGGCCGCGCTCACCCACCAAGGAGTCGTAACCCAACGGTAAGCGCAAAATAAATTCATGCGCATGTGCAGCGCGCGCTGCTTCAATAATTTCTTCGCGTGTTGCATCCGGCTTTCCGTACGCAATATTTTCCGCAATCGTGCCAAAGAATAAGAATGGCTCTTGCAGAACCAAACCAATGCGCTTGCGATAGTCTGCAATTCCGATGCTACGGATGTCGCGCCCGTCTAATGTGATGGCGCCTGAACTCACATCATAAAAGCGGCAAATCAAATTCACTAGCGTACTCTTACCTGAGCCGCTATGCCCCACTAAACCGATCATTTCTCCAGGGGCAATATCCAAATCAATCCCTTTAGAAACGGCTCGGTTACCGTAGCGGAAACCCACGCCCCGTAAGGAGATTTGACCCTTCACTTGCCCCAATGGCGCTGGATTGATTGGCTCGGGAACACTAGAAATATGATCCAAGATATCAAAAATACGTTTGGCACCAGCAGCAGCTTTTTGGGTATGCGAAACAATACGGCTCATGGAATCTAATCGAATGTAAAAGCGTCCGATATAGGCCAAGAAAGCAATCAACACACCTACCGTCACTTTTTGATGAGCCACCTGCCAAATACCAAAACCCCAGACCACCAAGAGGCCAGTTTCAGTTAATAGCGTAACTGTTGGCGAGAACAAACCCCATACTCGATTAACGCGATCATTAATTTGCAAGTTGTGTTTATTCGAATCTACAAAACGTTTGAGCTCGCGTTCTTCTTGAGCAAAAGCCTTGACAACCCGAATGCCTGGAATCGTATCCGCCAAAATATTAGTCACTTCAGACCAAATGCGATCAATCTTTTCAAAACCAAAACGCAGCTTGTCTCGAACCACATGAATCATCCACACGATAAATGGCAATGGTGCGAGAGTTACTAATGCCAGCAAGGGATCAATCGAAACTAAAATTGCCGCCGTCATGGTGATCATGATCACATCGGTCGCAAAGTCCAAAGCGTACAAAGATAAAAATACGCAAATGCGATCTGTCTCTGCGCCAATACGCGCAATCAAGTCACCAGTTCTTTTGCCGCCAAAATACTCTAAAGACAATTTCAGCAAATGCTCAAAAGTGGTATTGCGCAAATCTGCCCCGATACGTTCACTCACCAATGCAAGTAAGTATGTTTTCCACCAACCCAAACCCCAGGCGACGATCGCGGCAACAAATAAAGCAATGAGATATTTGCTGGCTAAATTGAAGTCAATCGGGTTACCTTTTTCATATGGAATCAATACGTGATCCATTAAAGGCATCGTCAAATAAGGCGGGATCAAAGTAGCGCCGGTTGAGAGCAAAGTCAGAACAAAGCCCAATAAAAGCTCTTTTTTATAGGGGCGAGCAAAACGCCACAGCTTAAACAGGGTCAAGGTAGATGGCGGAGCATCCTCTTCTGGATCACAGGTGGGGCAAGCTTCTGAATTGGCAGGCTTCGGACTCAAACAAACTGGGCAAACCTGTTTATCGTATTCAGAAGCCTCAGACTCTTTGCCGACCTGGGCGCCTCCCATGCACTGCTTATAGGCACTCTGAAGACGCAATATTTGCGGATTAACAGCCAAAGTAAAGCGCCAAAGCTTCTGTAAAGAGACCTCAGACTCTAATTTCAGATAACCCACTCCAGCATGATCACCCTGGTGAAGATGGGCTCCAGAGCTAATCGGCCAAAATTCTGAGTGAGTGCCATCCGTCCAAAATAGCCCTGACGGGATCAAGCAAAGTAGGCTTTTTTCAAAGCGCATAGCATCGTCAAGATCCAGCTCAACCCACGCCAGTATGGAATCCAGCCCTTTTACCGGGGACTGATCGGCCTCTAATGCAGCAACCCATTGAATGGGCACAGAGGGTACGGATGGGGAAATGTCTGGCTTCATTAGTCCTAAAAGTATAGTGGAGCTAGGTTTCTAAGATTTAATGATGCTGTCAACTTTCAAAGGTAGAAAGCCGTTAAATTATCGAAATAGTCTTTTTTATGTATTTTTGCTAATTTTGTGGATTTTGAACAATTACTAAAACCAGAGAGATAGTCTGAGACATCCCCGCCCTCACCTTCTGATGCGGCGCTGAGTTTCCCCATTCCACACATGCCCCAATTACTAGATAAAACCATTGAAATCCTGAGCCACCGACATCTGCGTGGCCCCAATATGTGGAGCTACAACCCTGCGCTTGAGGTTTTGATCGACATTGGTGACCTGGAAGACTATCCGTCTGACTTAATTCCCGGCTTCTACGATCGTCTCTCTAAGTGTCTTCCAAGCTTACATGAGCATCGCTGCAGTTATGGGGAACCCGGTGGTTTCTTAAAACGTGTTGAAGAGGGCACTTGGCCTGGGCACATTCTCGAGCATCTCACTATCGAGCTTCAAAACCTAGCTGGAATAGCTGGTGGTTTTGGTAGAGCGCGTGATGGTGGTCGCCGAGGCGTTTACAAAGTCATTGTGAGTGCCACTGAAGAAGCGGTGACATTGCAAGCATTTAAGTTTGCGCGTGACCTCCTCCTCACCCTCATTCAAGATAATGGTGATGCCATTGCCCAACGAGAGCAGATCATTGAAGAGCTTCGTGATTTAAGTGACGATCTTTGTCTTGGTCCTAGTACAGCTTGCATTGTCAACGCTGCTACTGTCCGAGAAATTCCCTACATCAGACTATCTAGCGGCAACTTAGTTCAACTCGGATATGGCTCCAAGCAACGACGTATTTGGACAGCAGAAACTGATCAAACTAGCGCCATCGCAGAAACTATTTCGCGCGATAAAGATCTGACTAAGAGCTTGCTCGCAAGCGCGGGGGTTCCAATCCCTGAAGGTAGAGTTGTCACAAGTCCTGATGATGCTTGGGAAGCCGCACAAGATATTGGCTTACCAGTAGTGGTGAAGCCAATTGATGGCAACCATGGCCGTGGCGTATTTATCAACCTCTATACCCAACAAGAAATTGAAGCAGCCTACGCTGTAGCAATCAATGAAGGTAGCGAGGTTTTAGTTGAGCGCCACATCATTGGCGATGAACATCGCTTGTTAGTAGTCGGCAATAAAGTAGTGGCAGCCGCGAAAGGTGAAACAGTTTGGATCACCGGTGATGGCAAGCATACTGTGCTTGAACTTATTCAAATTCAGATTAATTCTGATCCACGACGTGGCACGACCGAAGAGTGCCCTCTCAACCCAGTTCGGATCGATTCTGCAGTTGAGCTAGAGCTGGCTCGCCAAAAACTAACTGGTGACAGTATTCCGGCGGTTGATCAAAAAGTATTGATTCAAAGTAATGGCAATGTGGCATTTGATGTGACTGATTTAGTTCACCCTGAAGTAGCCCACCAAGTAGCTTTGGCTGCACGCGTTGTAGGACTTGAAATTGCGGGAATTGACCTCGTTGCACAAGATATTAGTAAGCCACTAGAGTCGCAGAACGCGGCTATTGTTGAAGTGAATGCAGGTCCAGGCTTATTGATGCACTTAAAACCTGCCAGTGGCACTCCACAACCTGTTGGCGAAGAAATTGCAAATCATCTCTTTCCTCCAGGATACGATTTCAGAATTCCAATCGTTGGTATTAGCGGTAATTCCGGAAGAACTATCGTCGCTGAAATGGTTGCCCACTTTATTAGATTGACTAATGTGCATGTCGGGCTCTCTACCAATCTTGGCCTGTATTTTGGCAACCGATTGATTAAAAAAACCTCTTCTTCCCATTGGGAAAATGCACGACGCACTCTTCAAAATAGAGCGATTGAAGTTGCCGTCCTTGAGAATGACAATGCATCCTTATTGCTAGAGGGTCTCGCATATGATCAATGCCAGGTTGGGGTCGTCCTCAATATTGATCCACTCAAACTCTTTCCTGAACATAACATCAGCGAAGAAGATCAATTATTTAATGTAGTGCGTACCCAGGTTGATGTCGTATTACCCGCTGGCACCAGCGTATTAAATGCAGATGATCCAATGATTGTCAAAATGGCTGAGCTCAGTAAAGGTGAAGTCATGTACTTCTCTCAAGAGCCAAACTCTCCTGTAGTCACTGCTCACCAAGAAAAAGATGGTCGCTCAATTATTGTGAGCCCGTCTGTAATTACACTCAAGCAAGGCAAGCTAGACAAGTTGGTGATTCCAATTCCTCCAGCAGTGAAGGAGTCATCCCTTGAATGGGCGCCACACTTAAGCCTTGCAGCTGCTATTGGTGCGGCCTGGGCTTTGGATATTCCTTTCAACGTTATCGAAGCTGGAGTTGAAACATTTGTTTCTAGCTCCAATATTCCAGCAGGGGTTTAATTGGAAATCACCCGTATTCGCATGTTACGCGGCCCAAATTTATGGAGCCGCCATACCGCCCTAGAGGCTATTGTCTCTTGCGATGAAACAGAGCGCTCAATCGATTCTATTCCCCATTTTGAAATCAAGATTCGCGAACGCTTTCCCCAATTGGGCAATATGCGTCGTGGCGGCCACAATGAAATTCTCTCTCTGGCACATGCCTTAGAGCATGCTGCTTTAGGACTTCAATCTCAAGCGGGTTGCCCAGTCACTTTTAGCCGCACAGTACAAACAGTTGATGTCGGCGTCTATCAAGTCGTCGTGGAATACACAGAAGAAGTTGTTGGACGCATGGCTTTTGACTTTGCTTTTGGGCTTATTCAAGCAACCTTGAGTGATGTACCTTTTGATCTAGCTGCGGCCCTCTCAGAATTAGAAGCTTTGTATGAAGATGTTCGCCTAGGACCTAGCACTGGCTCTATCGTCGATGCTGCCGTACAAAGAAATATTCCCTACCGCCGCATGACTGAGGGCAGCATGGTGCAGTTTGGCTGGGGTAGTAAACAAAAACGCATTCAGGCAGCAGAGACTAGTGATACCAGTGCGATTGCAGAAGCGATTGCACAAGATAAAGAGCTCACCAAAAACTTATTGGCAGCTGCAGGGGTTTCTGTTCCTACTGGTGAAGTCGTTACTACTGCGGATGATGCATGGCGCGCTGCTCAAAAAATTGGTGGCCCCATTGTTCTGAAACCTAAAGATGGCAATCAAGGCAAAGGTGTTGTTGCCAATATCCAAACTGAAGCAGAGGTACGTGCTGGCTTTATAGTCACCCAAGCTTTTGGACGTCAAACCATTGTCGAGCGTTATCTCCCTGGAGCTGACTACCGCTTGCTGGTGGTGGGTAATCGCCTCTCTGCTGCAGCGCGCCGAGAGCCAGCTCAAGTGGTTGGTGACGGCAAACATACCGTCTCTGAGTTAGTTGATCTAGAGAACAAAAATCCATTGCGTGGTGATGGTCATGCAACTGCATTAACCAAGATTCGTTTTGATGACATCGCGCTTGCGCATCTAGCCAGCAATGGCCTAAGCCCGCAATACATCCCCAAGACGGGTGAGCGCGTTTTACTGCGCAATAACGCTAACCTCAGCACCGGCGGCACTGCCACTGATGTGACTGATGATGTGCACCCTGATGTAGCGGCGAGTGCAATTGCAGCAGCTCAAATGATTGGCTTAGATATTGCGGGTGTTGATATTTTGTGTGAGGCGATTTACAAACCTCTAGAGCCTCAGGGTGGTGGAATCGTTGAAGTCAACGCAGCACCCGGCTTACGTATGCACCTCAAGCCTTCTTATGGCAAGGGTCGCGCTGTTGGCGAAGACATTATCAACATGATGTACCCACTAGGTGAGGATGGACGCATTCCAGTGGTAGCCGTTACAGGTACCAATGGGAAAACCACCACCGTACGCCTCATATCTCATTTGCTCAATGAGACCGGTTTGCGAGTGGGTATGACCACCACGGATGGCGTATACATTAACCATCGCTTAATTGATTCTGGTGATTGCAGCGGCCCTAAGAGCGCTCGCAATGTCCTGATGCATCCTGATGTTGATGCTGCCGTGCTCGAAACTGCCCGAGGTGGTTTGCTGCGCGAGGGTCTTGGCTTTGACCGTTGTGAAGTAGCTGTTGTGACCAATATTGGTGAAGGTGATCACCTAGGACTGAACTACATCACTAGCGTAGAGGATTTAGCGATCCTGAAGCGGGTCATTGTTCAGAACGTTGCCCCTACTGGCGCCGCAGTGCTCAATGCAACAGATCCCATCGTAGCCAGAATGGGTGATTTCTGCACTGGTCGAGTGATCTTCTTTTCTCAAAATCCACATCATCCCGTCATTGCAGCCCATCGAGCGAAGAATAAAAAAGTAATTTATTTTGATGGCACTCACATCATCTGCTCTAAAGGAGAACGCGTACTTTTCCGCTACCCAGTCAGTGAGATTCCATTCACACAAAATGGTGTACTGGGCTTCCAGATTGAAAATGCGATGGCATCTATTGGTGCAGCCTGGGCCCTAGGTTTAGACGCAGAAAAAGTGGCTTGCGGCCTCCATTCCTTTGAGAGTTCAGCTAATGCAGTACCTGGACGCTTTAATCAATTCCAGCATAAGGGCGCCACTGTGATTGCTGACTATGGTCATAATCCAGATGCCATGCGTGCACTAGCCAGCGCTATCGAGGCCATGAAACCCAAAAAGAGTCATGTGGTGATCAGTGGTGCCGGCGATCGTCGGGATGAAGATATTCGTGACCTGACTCGCATTCTTGGTAATAGCTTTGACAATGTCATTCTTTATCAAGATCAGTGTCAACGTGGTCGCGAAGATGGTGAAGTCTTAAAGCTTTTGCAAGAAGGTTTAGTAGGCACCAAGAAAGCTAAACAAGTTAAAGAGATTACCGGTGAATTCCTCGCCATTGATACCGCACTCAATGATTTATCTGCTGGTGATATCTGCCTGATCCTCATTGATCAAGTAGAAGAATCTCTAGCCTACCTTAAAGAGAAAGTTCAGCCTTAATCAAGACTTCCTTTTGTAGCCCTAACAAAAAGCCCAATCAGCGATTGGGCTTTTTAATTGATCACCTAATAGATCAACTTCAGGGTTTTGGTAGTTGCTTATGCCTGAGAGTGATAGTGCTGGAGACGCTCAATTTCTTCCTTAGAACCCAACATAACAGAAACGCGCTCATGCAGTTCAGTGGGCACCATATCCATGATGAGTTGCTCGCCATTAGTCGATGCACCACCAGCCTGTTCCACTAAGAAGCTCATCGGATTTGCTTCATACATCAGGCGTAACTTGCCTGGCTTGTGGGGTTCACGTTGGTCCCATGGGTACATAAAGATGCCACCACGCGATAAAACACGATGCACATCGGCAACCATGGATGCAATCCAGCGCATATTGAAATCTTTATCACGCTCACCACTAACACCAGCCAAGCACTCATCAACGTAGCGACGCACAGGCTCAGCCCAGTGGCGCATATTAGACATATTGATTGCAAACTCTTTAGTGGAATGCGCAATCTCCACCGCATGTTTAATTAAGACAAATTCTCCGGTCACCTTATTCAAGGTAAACATCACTACGCCATCGCCCAGAGTTAATGCCATAGTAGTTTGCGGTCCGTAGACAACGTAACCCGCAGCCACTTGGTGACGACCTGACAATAAAAAATCCTCCGTCTGCAATGGCGATGCAGGATCTTGCTTTTTCAGCACCGAGAAAATGGTTCCGATAGAGACATTGACATCAATATTAGAGGAGCCATCTAGCGGATCAAACAACAATAAGTAGTCGCCAGTTCCTTGAACTGGAAGCGGCAACTCCATCTCCTCAGAAGCGAGACCGGCTAAAGATTTGCAACCCTGTACGCCGTCGATCAATAAGTCATTGGCAATGACATCCAACTTTTGCTGAACTTCACCCTGAACATTACCAGTACCAGCAGATCCCAATAAGCCAATTAAAGCGCCTTGTGCTACTTCATGACTCAAGGTTGAGCAAGTATCGGCAACGGCCAATAACAACTCTTGTAGGCCCGCGGGAATGTCTACACCCTTAACCTTGGCGGACGATAGATATTGCTTGAAATTGATATTAAAAGTACTTGAAGTGCTCAAAAGGAATTTCTCCGTAGATACTGTCTAAACGACATTTTTCACATAGGGTCTATTTTGCCCTGTTCAGTCGCCACATTCTCAAATGCGCTCTTCAGGGCGCACCTCTACAGATGATTTATCCCAAAAAAACAGTTATTTCCTCTATATTGATGATTATTTTGATGTTAATATGCATCAAAAATGATGAGGAAAACCATGAGAACAACCGTAACAATTGATGATGCGCTTTACCAGCGAGGCTTAGAGCTTGCAGATCCAGAAATGGATAAGGCTGACCTTTTCCGCGAAGCAATGAATGTATTTGTCAGAGTTCAAATCGGTAAACGGTTGGCCGCACTGGGCGGAAAGGCACCTGAAATGAAGAACATCCCCCGACGCAAACCAAAGGACAGTCAGCAATCATGACAATGGTTCTAGCCGATACCTCAGTTTGGATCTCACACTTCAGGAAAAGTAATCCATCACTACAGTCCCTACTAGTTAATGACCAAATCCTTTGTCACCCATTAGTCCTCTTAGAGCTTAGTTGCGGATCCCCCCCAGCCCCAAAACTAACAACTTTGAGCCAACTAAAAAGTTTGCGACAAGCGACGATAGCAACAACAGAGGAGACGATAGATTTTATTGAAAAAAATAAGTTCTACGATTTAGGTTGCGGGGCTGTTGATATTTCACTACTTGCCTCCACCCTATTATCGAAAAATGCACTACTCTGGACATTCGATAAAAATCTAGAAGCCTTAGCCACCCAACTCGATGTTGCTTTCAAAGAAAATTTTCACTGAAACAAAAAATATTAAATCTAGGGAAGATTAATTTCCTAAAGCCTTAGAAACCACCTCTTTCACATCTGGAGAGAGGGTTTCGCAAGCATCAACCTTCTTCAAGGCTGTCAGCATATGGTCTTGGTAAGACTTGGCAAAATGGCGCCAACGATCTAGACCCCTTGCTAAACGAGCGGCAACCTGCGGGTTAATTGGATCCAGAGCAAGAACAGATTCCGCCCAAAATGCATATCCACTACCATCGGTTTGATGAAAGCTGGCGGGGTTATTCATACAAAATGCATGAATAACGCTGCGCACTCGATTGGGGTTATTCATCTTGAAAGCTTCGTGCTCACGTAAACGCTTAACCACATCCAAGGTAGATTCATTATTAACGACTGGGGGTCTGCTGGATTGCAGTGCAAACCACTTATCAATCACTAAAGCATCATCAGCAAAGCGGCTATAAAAATCTTCTAGGCAAGCTGCTGCAGATTTACTTCCATGAATCACCAAACCAGCTAGAGCTGCATATCGGTCAGTCATGTTGTCAGCATTCTGATACTGATTGACTGCCATGGGTGACCAGATTAGTGGATCCGCTTCGAGCAACATGCTGAGCGCAAGATTCTTTAATGCACGCTTACCAGCACTTGCTGCATCAGGGTTAAATGGTCCTGGAGTCTGCATCTGCTGGTAGAGGGCGGCCCACTCAATTCTCAGCTCACTGGCAATGGCATGGCGGAAAGCACGACGGGCAGCATAAATCTGCTGAGGATCAACGCTTGCACACTGCTCATACAAATAGGTCTCAGCAGGTAAAGTCAGAGCCAACTCTTTGAATGCAGGATCTAAGTCCGGATCAGTCAAGAGGGTACGATAAGCCTCAATCAGAGCTTTATCAGGCAAGCGATTGCCTAAGATCATCTGCATGGCGAGCTTCTGGCCAGCCTCCCAACGATTAAAGGCATCGTCATCACTTGAGAACATCGTCAGTAAATCAGCTTCACTCTGATCAAAATCTAATTGAATCGGCGCTGAGAAATTACGATTGATTGATAGCACTGGATGACCTGCTATTTGGTCAAAAGTCCAAGTTTGCTGCTCTTGAGTCAGCTCTAACAAAGTCTCTACCTGATCATCTGCAGGCGTGAGTAAGCGCATCTTCAATGGAATATGAAATGGTTTGCTATCTTTGCGTTCAATATTGGCTGAAGGGCTTTGCGTCAAGGTAATTTGATATTGCTTTTTATCAGCATCGTAGGATTCCTCTACTTTGACTCTAGGGGTGCCTGCTTGGCTGTACCAGTTTTTAAACTGGGAGAGGTCTCGCCCATTAGCATCTGCCATAGCAGCCAAGAAATCATCGCATGTCACCGCTTGTCCATCATGACGCTTAAAGTAAAGATCCATACCTTTACGGAAACCCTCAAGACCTAGCAAGGTTTGGTACATGCGCACTACTTCAGCGCCCTTCTCATACACAGTCACGGTATAGAAGTTATTAATCTCTTGATATTCATCTGGACGAATGGGGTGCGCCATCGGACCCGCATCCTCCGGGAATTGAAGTTGACGCAACAAGCGCACGTCTTCAATACGCTTAACCGCCCTACCGGACTCACTACCCATTTGATCAGCGGAGAACTCCTGATCACGGAATACGGTCAAACCTTCTTTAAGAGAAAGTTGAAACCAATCTCGACAAGTAACTCGATTACCAGTCCAGTTATGGAAGTACTCATGAGCTACTACGCTTTCAATATTGGCAAAGTCGGCATCTGTTGCTGTCTCTGGCTGAGCGAGTACAAATTTGGTATTGAAAACATTGAGACCCTTGTTCTCCATTGCACCCATATTGAAATCGCTTACCGCCACAATCATAAAGCGCTCAAGATCGAGCTCAAGGCCGTAACGTTTTTCATCCCAATGAATCGAAGCAATTAAAGAATCCATTGCATGACGAGTCTTTTTCAGGTCATGTGGCTCAACCCAAATTTGCAGTAACTTCTGAGCGCCACTGCTGGTGGTGATAGTTTCCTCAATGCATTCCAACTTGCCAGCAACTAAGGCAAACAAGTAAGACGGTTTTGGAAATGGGTCCTCCCAAACAGCGCTATGCCATCCATTCGTCAATTTTTCCGTACTAATGAGATTACCGTTTGATAACAGTACCGGGCACTCCGCTTCACGTGCACGCAGTGTGACGCGATAGCGCGCCATGACGTCTGGTCTATCAAGAAAATATGTAATCTTTCTGAATCCCTCTGCTTCGCACTGGGTAAAGAAATTGCCATTAGAGACATACAGACCCATCAGCGAGGTATTTTTCTCAGGCACGCAGACACAAATGATTTCAACAATGAAAGCTTGCTTACCTTCATTGGGCAATGCATGAATAGTTAATGTTTCTGGTGTCAGTTCAAATTGACGATGAGCTTCACCATTAATACGCAAACTCACAAACTCCAGCTCATGGCCCTGCAGTAGCAAAGGCGTGCCAGCCTCATGAGCAGAACCTGGCAAGACCTCTAGGCGACTCTTCACAATTGTCCTGGCGGGATCCAGAGCAATGTCTAACTCAACCTGTGAAAAGGTGTAATTGGGAGCGCAGTATTCGAGCCTACGGAAGCTCTGTGGCAGATCAGTTTTCATGGGGTAATTTTAAGCCCCGTAGACCAATTTCGCCCTAACCCCAGATGAGGGTGGCGACACCAATGGCGATGAAGGTCACAGCAGCTACCGCATGCACCCATTTAATCGGCATGCGTTTAGTGAACTTCTGACCAATCCAAACAGCTGGAGCGTTGGCCAACATCATCCCCAAAGTGGTGCCAATGGTGACCGAGACAACATCGGAATACTTAGCTCCTAGAGCGATAGTGGCAATTTGGGTCTTATCTCCCATCTCGGCCAAGAAAAAAAGTCCAACCGTGAGCATGAATACCTGAAGGGCTCTATCAGCTACTTTAGATCCAGCTGCATCATCAATGTGATCAGGCACCAAGAGCCAAAGACCTATTCCTAAAAAGCTCAAACCTAAAATCCATTTAAGAATGTCTGGACTCATAAAGGTAGTGAGCCAATGCCCCAGCAAAGCCGCGCAAGCATGGTTGGCAATTGTCGCAATCAATATCCCACCAATAATGGCGAGAGCTTGTTTTGGGTAGCGGGCAGCCAACATCAAGGAAAGCAGTTGGGTTTTGTCGCCCATCTCAGCCAGAGCGACTACGCCAGTAGAAAGAGCTAATGCAGATAAGTCCATGCATTGAATGATAGAGGAAAGCTTGGAGCTAAAACCTCCAAGTCATTCCCTCTTGCGACTTCGATGAAAGTACTATGCAGCCAATAACTCTTCTGCTGATACAAAATCTACTTTCTGCGCTTTAGCAACGGGCTCAGAAGTGAGATTTCCTCGATGCACACTTAAGCCATTTCGCAAATGATGATCATGCGAGAGTGCTCTCCCCATTCCTCGATTTGCCAAAGCCTCAACAAATGGATAAGTCGCATTCGTCAATGCAAAGGTAGAGGTTCTCGCAACTGCTCCAGGCATATTTGCTACGCAGTAATGCAGAACACCATCTACGATAAAGGTAGGATCAGCATGCGAAGTGGGCTTGGATGTTTCAAAGCAACCGCCTTGATCGATTGCGACATCCACCACTACTGCACCCGCCTTCATTTTTCGAACCATTTCTCTTGTCACTAGCTTTGGTGCTGCAGCCCCAGGTAGCAAGACAGCGCCGATCACAACATCCGCCTCACAAACCTCCAATTCAACCAAAAGTGGGTCAGCGTAGAAGGTTCTGACGCGATTGCCGTAGAGCATGTCAATCTGTCTTAAGCAATCGATATTGCGATCGAAAATACAAACATCAGCACCCATACCTACAGCCATCTGCAAGGCATTACGCCCCACTACACCCGCTCCCAATATAACGACCTTTGCAGGCGCTACACCTGGCACACCCGCCATCAAGATACCCAAGCCTCCATTTGTTTTCTCAAGATGGATGGCTGCTGCTTGGATAGACATCCTGCCCGCAACTTCACTCATCGGAGCCAAAAGAGGCAGAGCGCCATTACATGAGGTAACTGTTTCATAAGCAATACAGCTTGCACCTGAGGCTAGTAATGCTTTGGTCTGCTGTGGGTCTGGAGCGAGATGTAAATAGGTAAAGAGGATTTGATCTTCACGCAACATGGCGCATTCTTGGGGCTGAGGCTCCTTAACCTTGACGATCATCTCTGCCTTTGCAAAGACCTCAGCAGCACTGTTGATCAAGGTGGCACCAGATAGACGATAAGACTCATCGCTCAAGCCAATTTGTTCACCAGCTCCACGCTGTACTAGGACAGAATGTCCCTGCTTACATAAGCCCCTGACATTACCCGGGGTTAAGCCAATACGAAATTCATTATTTTTTACTTCTTGAGGTACGCCAACAATCATTTCAATCTCCTTATTTGAATTCACGACTCAGTTTTGTTTTGCGATGTAAGCCAACGATGTAGAACATGGCGAGATACACACCTAATAGACACGGACCCAATACCAAGGCAATCCGTGCATCCTCATGAAAGCCCATCAACACCACGACCAAGGTAATAAATGCCAATGCAAACCACGAGGAATAGGGCCACCAAGGCGTGCGATAGGCCAACTCGGCAATCTGGGATTTAGTCAGTGAGCGACGAAATTGAATTTGGGTGAGCAAGATTGCAATCCACACCATTAATCCAACAAAGGTAACTGCAGCCATAACGTACTGAAATGCTTTATCTGGAACGAAGTAGTTCAAGACCACTCCGGTCATACATACTGCTACCGTCGCCATCACTGCTCGATGTGGAACACCATACTTGGATAGCTTGGCAAACGGGGAAGGTGCATAGCCATTCACTGAGAGCGCATATAAGAGTCGCCCACCACTAAAGATCCCGGCATTACAAGATGACAAAGCGGCAGTGATCACTACGAAGTTAATGATGCCAGCGGCCTCGCGCAAACCAATCCGCTCAAACATCACTACAAATGGACTTCCTTGTTGCCCAACTTCATTCCAAGGGAAGATAGCCAAGATGACAAGAATCGCACCCATATAAAAAATCAAGATGCGCCATGCCAATGAATCAATTGCCATCGGAATGGTTTTGCGTGGATTCTCTGCCTCACCAGCAGATAACCCAATCATCTCAATACCAACGTATGCAAATAAGACCATCTGCAGGGAAAGCAACATACCGCCAACACCGTTAGGGAAGAAGCCGTCGTGCTGCCAAAGGTTACTGAAACCAATCGGATTCCAGTCATTGGTAAAACCAAAGAAGATGACTGAGCTTCCCAAGGCAATCATGGCCACAATAGCAACGACTTTGATGAGAGCAAACCAAAATTCAAACTCACCAAAAACTTTTACAGCAATGAGATTGATTAAGCCCATCATCAAGATGGAAGACAAAGCCCAGATCCACTGAGGTACATCAGGAAACCAAATCCCCATATAAATACCAACAGCAGTGACTTCAGCTATTCCAACAACGATCCAGTAAGTCCAATAGCCCCACCCGACCATATAACCCGCTAGCGGTCCTACATAGGTATTGGCATATGCAGCAAATGAACCAGCAACCGGTTCATGCACTGCCATCTCACCCAAGGCGCGAAGCACAATGAATGCAACGATACCGGCTAGTAAATATCCCAGCAAGATGGAAGGTCCTGCGATCTGAATCGCGCTTGCCGAGCCCAGAAATAATCCAACACCAATAGTGGAACCCAAAGCCATCAGGCGAATGTGCCTTACTTTGAGGTGGCGCTGTAAACCAGTTTGTTCAGTCTGCAAAAGAGACCTCCTTTCGATTTGTCGTTGGTAAATCACCAACGAGGCAAAGTCTAGGGAGGACTGAGCTTCTACACTAGGGGATAAAAATGCGTAAAGTGCTTAAACAATTAAATATGGTGCAAGAGAAATCTTTGGGCAAAGAAGATACAGGCTTGATGGGGAAATAATAAATTTTGGATGACATCAGAATCCGTAATTTCCTACAGGGATTCCCCTTAAGGATTTATTGCTCAGCTTCAGAAATCTTACTGAATAGCAATGAGATTTAAGACTTCAGCAGCAGCAGCTAAACCACAAGCTGCAGTCACCATCACTGTTGACCCATAACCAGAACATGCAAGGCCTCCACTAGCAACACCTGCACGAGGCTGATGGGAGTAGATCGCACGAATACCAATTTTTCTTTTCAGGTTTCTAGAAAATCCATGATCCTGTCTGAGGCCCTGACGCACCTTTGCCAATAAAGCATCTTGCTCAGTTCTAGACAGGTCATCACATCGCACGGAAGTGGGATCTGATTTTCCGCCAGCTGCACCGCACATGACTAGAGCACGCTGATTTTTATTAGCCCAAACTGCTAAGGCAATTTTGGTTTGCACCGAATCGGTTGCATCTAAAACAATTGCGCCTTCTGGAATCAGGGTATCCAGATTTTCTGGCTCCAAAAATGCATCATGACTAGTAAGCTTGATATCAGGATTAATTTGGCGAATGCGATCAGTCATCGCCTGTACCTTAGCTTTACCATACTCACCTTCAAGAGCATGTAGCTGACGATTAGTATTGCTTTCGGCAATGTGATCAAAATCAATCAAGACCAGATGTCCAATAGCCGTGCGCGCCAAAGCCTCAGCAGCCCACGAACCTACCCCACCTAATCCAGCCACAACAACCGTGGCAAGACGAAAACGTTCACGCAACTCTGGGCCGTATAGCCGGGCTACACCTCCAAAACGACGATCTTCTGCGCTCTCTTCAATCTTGTCTTCTGCCATAGCTTCTCTTTATACTGAAAAAATGGACTCCATCGCTCAACTTCGCAAAAACTATACCTTCGGTCAACTTTCAGAGACTGAGGTTCCACCCAATCCACTGAGCTTATTTCAGCTTTGGTTTGATCAAGCTATTAAAGCGGAGTGTCCAGAACCCAACTCAATGACTTTGGCCACTGCAGATGCAGCAGGCAATCCATCAGCTCGTATTGTCTTACTAAAAGGGGCGGATGAGACTGGCTTTACCTTCTTTACTAATTACGACAGTCAAAAAGGGAAAGAGTTAGCCGTTCGACCACAGGCTGCCTTACTGTTTCATTGGCATGAACTAGAGCGTCAGGTTCGTATTAAAGGGGTGGTTGAGCGGGTCAGCCCTGCCGAGAGCGATGAATATTTCCAGTCTCGCCCAGCAGCCTCCAGAATTGGTGCTTGGGCATCACCTCAAAGCGCTGAAATTCCGAATCGAGAATTTCTTGAAGAAGCTGAAAAGCGCTTCGCGGCCGACTTTGGAGATAAACCACCTAGACCCGATCATTGGGGAGGCTATCGCTTACGCCCTACTGAAATTGAATTCTGGCAAGGGCGACCATCGCGCTTACATGACCGCATTCACTATCAACTCGATGGGGCTCAATGGCGTATTACTCGCCTAGCACCCTAACTGATTCGACTGCACTTGACCTGATTGCTCTAGCGAAACTCTGGCGCAATCAGAGATTGAAACTTGGCTCTAAATTTAGCTAACTTAGGAGCAACAACTGCCCTGCAGTAACCCTGCCCAGGATGCTGGCGGAAATAATCTTGGTGATAATCCTCGGCTGGATAAATAACGGGCGCAACATCAATTTGGGTCACTACTGGATTGGAGTAGATCTTTGCATTCTCCAACTCTTTGACCACCTCATGGGCCGTGACATTTTGACTTTCACTGTGAGTAAAAATCACTGATCGGTATTGAGTACCATGATCATTGCCCTGATAGTTCAAGGTAGTTGGATCATGAATAACAAAAAAGATTTCCAATAAATCACGATAAGACACTATCGTCGGATCGAAATAGACATCAACGATTTCAGCATGGCCAGTTTGACCTGAGCAAACGGATTCATAATCAGGATTAGCTAACGCCCCTCCCGCGTACCCCGAAACTACAGCGCTGACACCTAAGATTTGCTGGTAAACCGCTTCCAGGCACCAGAAACAGCCGCCACCTAAGGTGGCGCGCTCAAGAATGAGGTCATTTTTAAGGATAGTGTTGTTCATACCTTTATCCTAATACCTTATTCAATCATTTGCTTGCTTCACATAAAACCCCATGTCGATAAATCGTTTCACACTCCAATTAGACGAAATCAAGGCAGCCTATGCCGCAGAACCAAACCCCACATTAGCGGTTCGCCTTGAACGAATTGGTCGCATTGAAAAAATGCTCGCCGCTAATGAAGAAAAGATCTGCAAAGTCTTAGCCGCAGATTTTGGTACTCGTCATTCGATTGAGAGTCGACTCCTAGAATTTCAGATGGTCTATCAGGCATGTAAACATGTCCGTAAGCATCTCAAAGAGTGGATGAAGCCGCAACTAGTCTCAACACCAGCATTCTTGGCCTCCTCTCATGCTTGGACACAAATGCAGTCCATGGGTGTGGTGGGCATCATGAGCCCCTGGAATTACCCGGTCCAACTAGCATTAGTTCCTGCTATTGCGGCTTTTGCGGCGGGTAATCGAGTTTGGCTCAAACCTTCAGAAAGAAGTTCACGCACTTCTGGATTTTTGGCAACATTAATTCAAGAGTATTTTCACCCGATCGAATTTTGTGTCACCGTTGGCGGCACTGAAGTTGCAGAATCTTTTGCAGCACTTCCATTCGATCATCTCTTCTTTACTGGCTCTAGCAACATTGGCAAGAAAGTGATGCGTGCTGCTGCAGACCATCTAACGCCAATCACTCTTGAGCTAGGCGGCAAATCGCCAGCGATTGTTGACCCATCTGCCAAAATGAAAGATGCAGCCGCAAGTATTATTTACGGCAAATTAGTGAATGGTGGTCAAACCTGTATTGCCCCGGATTACGCCATAGTTCACTCAAGTGTTAGCGAAACCTTTATTCAGGAATTGCAAAATGCTGCTCAAGAACAATTTTCCAATCCAGAAGAATTCACAGGTGCAATTGATGAAAATCAGTTAGCACATTGGCATCAACTGGTTAAAGACGCAGTGAATCGTGGGGCAAAAGCAATTCCCTTGCTCTCTACTCCTAAAAATCTTGGGCTGGCATTCATGCCTGTAGCACTCCTGAATGTTTCTGAAGATGCGCTCGTCATGCAAGAAGAGGTGTTTGGACCCATTCTGCCAATCGTAACTATTAATGATCTTGATTCCATCATTCGCTATATCAATGAACGGCCTAAGCCATTAGCCCTGTACTGGTTTGGTAAAGAGAAAAAGGTAATGCAGCGAATTCTCAATGAAACTCGTTCTGGTGGTGTAACAATCAATGACACCCTCTTGCATGCAGCAATAGAGGATTTACCTTTTGGTGGCATCGGCAGAAGCGGTATGGGTGCCTATCATGGCAGAGCAGGTTTTGATGCATTCAGTCATCGCAAATCCGTCTTAGAGGTTGGCGGTTTCTTGGGTCTCAAGTTCTTAGGTGGAACCAAATTGGCAAGGCCACCTTATCGCAAGGGTGTTGAGCGCTTATTACGCTGGCTCAAATAAATACTATCGCTGGGTTTAGGACTAGAGCAATAGCTTTGTAGCAAATCCAACTAAAAGTATCCCAACGACAATCCAAAGAATCGCAGCATAGCGAGAGTGCTTTTTAAAGAAGCCCAAAAAATATTGCCCTAAAAATATCAAACCAGCCAAGTAAGTCATGCTGACCAGCTGTAGCACAACAGCAAGATACAAAAAGGTATCAACAGGATGCGTGTAGCCCGGTTGAATGAACTGCGCAAAAAATGAAACAAAGAAAAAGATCGCCTTGGGATTGGTTAAGGACAATGTCAATGAAGCAATTAAGGGGTGCACTGAGCTCAAATAATGCGCTCCGACATCTTCAGTAACAACTGATTGATCTCCACGCCAACGCCGCATTCCATCTCGTATGAACCCATAACCCATCCATGCCAAATATGCGGCACCTAGCAAACGTATGAAGTTAAATGTGGATGGCGATGAGTTGAGTAAGGTAGCGGCTCCTAGGGCAACACCCATCATCAGAATGGCATCCCCAATAAAAATCCCGAGCGATGCCCACGCTCCCGCGCGCCAACCTTTCAGTGAAGCAATCGTTAATACATACAGAGAATTTGGACCGGGAAATAAGATGGTAAAAATCACGCCCAGCAAATAGGTAGGGAAGTCGACGATGCCAACACTTGAAGGTGAAATAAACCAATTCATCAGCCCATCATAATTAAATTCGGGAAAACCCTTGTAATTGGCTCCTCAAAATGCCATAATAGGAGGCTTTTTAAAGCAATTTGATTCATCGCCCCCCAGCTATATTTCAGCGCATCGTTTAGAAGTCATAAACACCGAAGTTAAAAATCGCGCTGCCGCCTGTCTGATGGTCGATGCCTTTGACCATCACACTCAGTAAAAAACAGAGAGTGTATACACGGAGACATCCCTTGAAAGGGATGTGTAATAGCATGACTTTTTCTAAAGAAACCAATCCCTCTGGAAATGATTTCCAGAATTTCGCCCTCGCGGCGCCACTCCTTAAAAACGTTGCTGAACTGGGTTACACCCAAGCCACTGAAGTGCAAGCTCAGGTTATTCCTGTGGCTCTCGCTGGCGGTGACTTATTAGTCAGCAGTCAAACTGGTAGCGGTAAAACCGCAGCCTTTTTATTACCCTTGATTAATCAACTGATCGAGGACAACCCAAACGGCTCACCTGTACCAGGTCGCGCACAACCTAAAGTGTTGGTGCTCTGTCCTACTCGTGAATTAGCTCAACAGGTTGCCGCAGATGCAGTGAACTTAGTTCGTGGCATGAAAGGCATCCGTATTGCAACCGTCATGGGCGGCATGCCTTATGGCAAGCAAATCCAAGCCCTGAAAGGCGCATTGTTAGTTGTCGCAACCCCTGGTCGCTTGCTCGACCTGACCGACAGCAAAGCAATTCGCTTAGATGACGTTAAGCAACTCGTTATCGATGAAGCCGATCGCATGCTCGACATGGGATTTGCTGATGATCTCGAAGCTATTGATAAGCGTTGCGCTGGTCGCACCCAAACTTTGATGTTCTCTGCAACTTTTGCACCAAAGATTATGTCTTTGGCTAATGAGTTAACCACTAACGCTAAGCGTATTGAGCTTGCACATGCTGGCGAAAAGCACGCGAACATTGAACAGAAGCTGCACTGGGCTGACAGCATGTCACACAAGCATAAATTGCTCGAGCACATTTTGGCTGATGCCTCTTTGGATCAAGCAGTTGTGTTTGCAAGCACTCAAGTTGAAAGTGAAAAAATTGCTGACACCTTACGTGCAAATGGTTATGAAGCTAGCGCCTTACACGGTGCAATGCCTCAAGCTGTTCGTATGCGCCGCCTTGAATCTTTGCGTAAAGGTCACACCAAGATTTTGGTTGCGACTGACGTAGCGGCTCGCGGTATTGATGTACCACGCATTAGTCACGTGATTAACTTTGGCTTGCCAATGAAACCTGAAGACTACACGCACCGTATCGGTCGTACTGGTCGCGCTGGTCGCAATGGTGTTGCTATCACTTTAGTTGAGCATCGTGATCGCGCCAAGATTCGCAATATCGAACGCTTTACACAGCAAGACATCGTTGCCTCAGTCATTGCCGGCCTTGAGCCGCAAGCTAAGCCTAGCTTTGGTGGTGGCGGTGGTCGCCCAGGTGGCGGTCGCTCTGGCGGCGGCTTCGGCGGTGGTGGTCGTTCTGGTGGCGGTGGTGGCCGTTATGGTTCTGGTGCTCGCTCAGAGTCTCGTTCTGGTGGCGGAGGCGGTGGTAATCGCTCAGGCAATCATTTCGAATCTCGCTCTGGCGATTCCCGTCCATCTGGTGATTCACGCCCTGCTGGTGGCAATCGTTTTGCTGATTCACGCCCTGCACGTTCTGCTGACTCACGTCCTGCTGGTGGTAACCGCTCTGGTGATTCACGTCCATCCGCTGGTCCACGTTTTGCTAAACCAAAATCTGGCGGTCAACGCAGAAACTTTAGCGGTAGCTAAAAATGGTTCACCGTCGTCGTCTCCGTTCTGCATGGAATCGAGTCGATTCCGGTGAATTGCATCAGGCGCCACGCAAGTGGCAGGCCTGGCTAAGTGATACCGGTTCTTTAACCCAAAAAATTGAACGTGCAATTGGACAAAAACTAGAGGTAGTAGTTCTGCGAGATTGCCGGCAAAACCTAAATAGCGACGAGAGTCGCTATTTTCATTTCAAGATCAAACGTTGTCGTATCCGTGAAGTGCTGCTTTGTGTAAACGGTGTTCCACTAGTCATGGCTCACAGCATTATTCCCATCAGTAGCTCTAGTGGCAGTAATCACGAGATTTTACGTTTAGGAAAGAAACCTTTAGGAGCGGTGTTGTTTGCTAAAACACGCATGCACTCCAAGAAAAAACCTTTACGTGAAATTACTCGACTGGATAAACGAAGTGCCTTATGGAAAAAGTGTTTCCAGCAATACCCAGAGCTTCCCTCTGTGAGTTGGGCAAGACGTACGCTCTATCAACTGAAGGGACGTCCACTCCTGGTGAGTGAAGTATTTCTGCCTGCCCTGCTCAACTACCCCAGTAATTAGATGGATAGCCAAGCTTGCGATGCGGCAATTAAAGCCTCATCACCAGGCTCGCAAGTAAGCACCTCACCAAAGCCAATTTGCTCAGCGGCATCCGCAATATTGTGATGTGGACAAATGGCTGTTGCCAGATCTAAGGGCAATGTTGCTTGACCCAAATAACGCACTGCCTCAGATGAGGTTAGTAACCAAAGTGATTTTGCAAAATCCATCTCATGGACATCATTCCAGGCGGAACTATTGAGATCTAATGGTACCCGGGTATAAACAGAGAAAGCCTCAACTTGCGCCCCAGCCTGTTTTAAAGTTTCAGCTAACCAGTCGCGCCCACCCTCACCTTTAAAGATGATGACTTTCTTGCTCGACCAATCCCAGTTCAGGGCCTGCAATTCAGACCAAAGGCCCTCGGAATCCCACTGCACATTACTTTGAGGAAGAATAATTTTTGTAGCATTGCCCTCAAGACCAATACCGTGATTGTTGAGGGCTGCCAAACTACTTCCTCCCATCACACCTATTGGTAATGGCCGATCAGATACCTCTTGCCAAGATCTTTCCAGCAAACGCATCGTGCATTCAATTGCATTGGGGCTAACAAAAATTGCTAGGTCTGCAGACTTGAGTGCTGCAGTGATCCGCTCTACTAAAACATCATCACCCTTCGGGACAATTGTCAGTAGTGGCAAAGAAATGATCTTGGGGACTGTGTCTTTCGTAAACCCGCTATCTACTAAACTTGCCTGTAAGGCCTCCGACAATTGACGTGCCTGTCCGCTGGGACGGGTAATGACAATAGTCTTGTTGCTCATTGGGTTTTACTTAGGTAGACCGTTTGGCAATAAATGCTCTGCACCCTGAGCAATCAGATCTCGCGCAACTGAGAGTCCAAGCGCTTCCGCATCTTCTACACTTTTTACAGCACCTTGAGCACTAGCCAAGCAACTTGCAGTGCCATCGACACTAGCGACAAAAGAACGGATATTCATATGATCTTGATCCCATGTGGCATAAGCCGCTAAAGGTACCTCACAAGAACCACCGAGTTGACGCGACACCATACGCTCAGCAGTGACCGCATAGAGAGTTGGCAAATCATTGAGGGGGGCTAACCACTCTTGAATATTGGGATGCTTGCTCAAAGTTTCGATACCGAGTGCACCCTGCCCTGCAGCTGGCGTATAGGGATCAATCGGTAACAGCGCACGAATACGACTTTCCAAACCAAGTCGCTTGAGACCTGCAGCGGCCAAAATAATGGCTTGATACTCACCACGATCGAGTTTGCCCATACGAGTATCTAAATTGCCACGCAAAGGTTGAATCACTAAGTATGGGAACTTGGATCTCAGGACCGACTCACGGCGCAAGCTAGAAGTGCCTACCACTGCGCCATTTGGTAAATCCTCCAGGCTGGCGTAATCATTAGAGACAAATGCATCATGCGCATCTTCCCGAGCCATCACGCAGGACAAATCAAAACCCTTAGGCATGACCATAGGCACATCTTTAAGGGAGTGCACAGCCAAATCAGCCCGGCCGTCTTCCAAGGCAGTTTCGAGCTCTTTCACAAATAAGCCCTTACCACCCACTTTAGAGAGGGCCTTATCCAGTATTTGGTCTCCCCGGGTAGTCATACCCAGAATCTGCACGTCGCATGCTGGATAGAGCTTTTTAAGGCAATCTCGGACGTGTTCCGCCTGCCACATGGCAAGGCGACTCTCACGGGAGGCAATTACCAGGCGCTGAGGGGTGGCAGATACAGGGGAAGTGGAGCTAGAAATAGGGGTTTGGGACATAACATTTAAAATAAGCAAAGACCTACACCAATATACTGCGTTTATGAGCTCATCAAAAAATTCCCTTGCCAACAAAGCCCAAGCTTGGTCGGCCCGTTTTAACGAACCCGTTGACGAACTAGTTCAGCGTTATACCGCCTCCATTGGCTTTGATCAACGTTTTGCCTTAGTCGACATTGCTGGATCTTTGGCTCACGCTGAAATGCTGGCCACCCAAAAGATTATTAGCGCGCAAGATTTAGCGGATATTCAAAAGGGTATGGCTCAGATTAAGGGTGAAATTGAGGCTGGTGAATTTAACTGGCAACTCGCTCTGGAAGATGTCCATCTGAATATTGAAGCTCGCCTCACGGAATTAGTCGGCGATGCCGGAAAGCGTCTTCACACTGGTCGTTCACGTAATGACCAAGTCGCCACGGATTTACGTCTGTGGTTGCGTGGTAGCGTGGATCAAATTGCAGCCACCCTCAAAACCTTGCGTATTGCTTTGCTGGATCTTGCGGAGACCCACTCTGCCACGATCATGCCTGGCCACACTCACCTGCAAGTAGCGCAACCCATTACTTTTGGCCATCACTTAATGGCTTATTACGAAATGTTTAGCCGTGATGCTAGCCGCTTGACTGATCTTCGTGCTCGCTTTAATCGTCTACCGCTTGGTGCTGCTGCATTAGCCGGAACTACCTACCCAATTGATCGTGAGCAAGTTGCCAAGACCCTTGGTTTTGATGGCATCTGCAATAACTCGCTTGACGCAGTATCTGATCGTGACTTTGCGATTGAGTTCTGTGCCTTTGCTTCCATCTTAATGATGCACGTATCTCGCTTATCTGAAGAGCTTGTGCTTTGGCTCAGCCCACGCTTTGGCTTTATTGATTTACCAGATCGTTTCTGCACTGGAAGCTCCATCATGCCGCAGAAAAAGAATCCAGATGTACCAGAATTGGCGCGCGGTAAAACAGGTCGCGTATACGGCGACTTAATCTCTTTATTGACCTTAATGAAGAGTCAGCCACTGGCATACAACAAAGATAACCAGGAAGATAAAGAGCCATTGTTTGATGCTGTTGATACCGTGCAAGATACATTGCGTATCTTCGCTGATATGGTCCCACATATTCAGGTGAAAGCAGATGTAATGAAGGCTGCCGCTGAAGAAGGTTTCGCCACTGCAACTGACTTAGCTGATTACTTGGTCAAAAAAGGTTTGGCTTTCCGTGATGCTCATGAGGCCGTAGCTCACGCTGTTAAAGCCTGCGTTGGTCGTAACTGCATGCTTACCGATCTCACCCTATCGGAATTACGCTTTGCCTGTGGCTTAGATAATCGCCCTGAACTCATGGGTGATGATGTCTTTACCCTCTTAACGGTAGATGGCTCGGTAAATTCTCGTCAACATGCTGGCGGTACTGCTCCAGCGCAAGTGCTTGCTGCCATTAAACGGGGTCGTGCAGATCTCTAAACTGCATGGGCTTTTGGGGAACGCTCTCAACAGGAATTGACCGTCTAAATCAATTCTTGGGCAAGGCAGCCAGCATCATGATCTTGCTGTCTTGCGTTGTATCAGCTCTCAATGCACTACTCCGCTATAGCCTAGATATCAGTAACAACTGGCCACTAGAATTGCAGTGGTACCTCTTTGCTGCTGCCGTCATGTTGGGCGCCTCTTACACACTAAAACGCAATGAACATGTTCGCGTCGATTTAATTTACTCGCAGCTTTCTGATCGCGGACGTATTTATATTGACCTCTTTGGTTTGATTTGCTTTTTAATGCCAGCCTGCATTCTTTTTACCTGGCTATCTTGGACTACTTTGTTTTATCCCTCATGGTTAGTCTCAGAGCATTCGCTCAATGCAGGCGGTTTGTCACGCTACCCCATTAAATTTATTGTGCCTTTTGGTTTTTTTATGTTGAGTCTGCAAGGCTTATCGGAAATCATTAAACGCATTGGCGTAATCAAAGGTAAAGAAACATTACCTGTAGCCGATCTCCATTATGAAAAGCCCATGCAATGATTCCACTTGAATGGATGCCACCGCTCATGTTTGGCGGACTCATTGTGTTTATGTTGATCGGCTTTCCGGTGGCCTTTTCTTTGATGGCTGCAGGATTATTTTTTGCTGGCATTGCGATCGCTGAGAATTTCTTTGGCATGCCGTTTTTACAAGCCATTCCCCAGCGCATCTTTGGCAGCGTCCTCGCAAACGATCTCCTGCTAGCCATTCCTTTCTTTACGTTCATGGGCGCCATACTAGAGCGCTGCGGCCTTGCAGAAGAAATGCTGGACTCCATGGGTCAGCTCTTTGGGCGCATTCGCGGGGGTCTGGGTTACTCGGTGATTATTGTCGGATTCATTCTCGGGGCGATAACTGGCACTGTGGCTGCTCAGGTGATCGCTATGGCGATGATCTCCCTGCCCGTCATGATGCGCTATGGATATAACATGCGCTACGCTACGGGCGTTTTAGCGGCCTCTGGAACCATTACCCAGCTAGTACCTCCCTCTTTAGTCCTGATTGTTCTGGCTGACCAACTCAAAACCCAGAGTGGTAGTGCTGATGTGGGGAGCATGTATCTTGGTGCTTGGGGCCCATCTCTTCTGCAAATTGGTCTTTTTGCTGTCTACACATTCTTCCTCTCCCGCCTTAGACCAGATTACCTACCCCCCGCGCCGGAAAATGAGCTCACCCTTAGAGGCTGGGCGCTCTGGAAAAAATGTCTCCTAGGGATCATTCCCTCGGCAATACTGATTTTCTTGGTACTGGGAACCATCATGACTGGCATTGCCACTCCAACCGAGTCAGGCGCGATGGGTGCGATGGGTGCATTGCTATTAGCCTGGATACGCAGAGCCAGTATCCCCAATCTCAAAGGATTGATTCAAGAGGCTTATCAAAACACGATGCGCATTACTGCCATGGTGGTCTTCATCTTGATTGGATCGACTTGCTTCTCGGTTGTCTTCCAGGGTGTTGATGGAGGTCACTGGGTTGAAGAATTGTTTTCCAATCTGCCAGGCGGCTGGGTTGGCTTCTTAGTGCTTGTGAATCTATTTGTATTCTTTTTGGCTTTCTTCTTGGACTTCTTTGAAATCGCCTTCATCGTTGTGCCTTTGTTAGCACCTGTGGCAGTCAAACTACTTGCACCAGTTTTACTTGCCTCCATGAATGGCAACCCCCAAGCCGCTGCAAGCGCTGCACTAGTGTGGTTTGGCGTGATGCTGTGCGTGAACATGCAAACCTCATTTATGCATCCACCTTTTGGATTTGCACTGTTCTATCTTCGTGGGGTAGCACCGAAAGAAGTGAAGAGTAGTGACATCTATTGGGGCGCATTGCCTTGGGTTGCCCTACAACTGATCATGGTGATTGTTGTAGCGGCATTCCCAGCACTAGTCACCACCTTCTTGGATAAGCCTGCAGCAGTGGTCCAGAGTCAAGAATTTAACTTCACTGGAAGTGGTGAGGCTGAATCAGATACATCACCAAACAAGGCAGATGAAGATGCGCCAGTATTATTTCAACTGGATAAGCAAGGCAAATAAAAACCACCTACAGGTGGTTTTTATTTAGCAGGCATGCAGACGTACTTTACAAAGTAATATCCGGCTCCTGCCTTACACAATCAACGTAGTACTCACTTCGTCCATCGATATCTCCTTTAACCAGACCGTGAATATCGGTCTCAAAGCCTGGGAAGCGCTCATTGAAGTCACGAGCAAAGTAGAGATAGTCAATGATGCGTTTATTGAAGCGCTCGCCCGGGATGAGGAGCGGAATACCTGGAGGATATGGAGTTACCAGCATTGCGGTAATCCGATCTTCTAATTGATCCAAGGGAACACGATCTACTTTTTTATGCGCCATCTTGGCCCAAGCTTCCGAAGGCATCATTGCGGGCACCATGTCTGAGGTGTACATCTCAGTCGTCATGCGAGCTACATTGCGACTCTTATAGAACTCATGAATCTGTTGGCAGATATCTTTGAGGCCAACCCGCTCATAGCGAGGATGTTTAGCCACAAACTCTGGAAGCACTTTCCACAGCGGGGCATTCTTATCAAAGTGATCTTTAAATTGCTGTAGTTCGGTCACCAAAGTATTCCAACGGCCTTTAGTAATACCAATGGTGAACATGATGAAGAAGGAGTACAAACCACACTTCTCTACGATCACGCCGTGCTCAGCCAAGTACTTAGTAACAATACTTGCTGGGATACCCATAGAACCGAAGTTGCCCTCAACATCCAAACCAGGCGTCACTACAGTCGCCTTGATGGGGTCAAGCATATTGAAATCTTTGGCAACATTACCAAAATCATGCCAGCTTGCATTGGGCTCCAGAATCCAATCTGAACGCTCGCCAATGCCTTCTTCAGTTAAATGATCTGGGCCCCAGACCTTAAACCACCAGTCTGCACCAAACTTATCATCCACTTCACGCATTGCACGACGAAAATCCATTGCCTCTGCGATAGATTCTTCAACCAAGGTTGTGCCACCCGGAGATTCCATCATGGCAGCAGACACATCGCAGGAAGCAATGATGGCGTACTGTGGGCTGGTCGATGTGTGCATTAAGTAGGCTTCATTGAAGCAGTCGCGATCGAGCTTGTGCTCTTCTGCATCCTGCACCAATACTTGTGAAGCTTGAGAGAGGCCGGCCAATAACTTATGAGTTGATTGGGTAGCAAACATCAAACTCTTTTTGGTGCGCTTGCGATCTGCGCCGATCGCGTGCATGTCCTTGTAAAAAGGGTGGAATGCAGCGTGCGGCAACCAAGCTTCATCAAAATGCAATGAGTCTACTTTTCCATCAAGCATCTCTTTAATCATCTCGACGTTATAGACAATACCGTCATAAGTACTTTGAGTGAGCGTCATGACGCGTGGCACTACGTTCTTATCTTTAATGAATGGGTTGGCATCAATTTTCTTCTTGATGTTCTTCCATTCAAACTCTTCTTTTGGAATCGGACCAATAATGCCCAGATGATTACGGGTTGGCATCAAGAAGATGGGGATCGCGCCCATCATCGTAATCGAATGAATCACCGACTTGTGACAATTGCGGTCCACCAGCACCACATCGCCAGGGGCAACAGTAGAGTGCCAAACAATTTTGTTTGATGTGGATGTGCCATTGGTTACAAAGAACAAATGATCAGTATTAAAGATACGCGCAGCGTTGCGCTCACTTTGCAATACAGGACCAGTGTGATCCAACAACTGACCCAGTTCTTCCACCGCATTACAAACGTCAGCACGGAGCATGTTCTCGCCAAAGAATTGATGGAACATACGACCCACTGGGCTCTTCAAGAAAGCAACACCACCAGAGTGGCCCGGGCAATGCCAAGAGTAAGAACCTTCAGACGCGTAATTAGTCAGCGCGCGGAAGAATGGCGGCGCTAATGAATCTAAGTACACCTTCGCCTCACGAATAATGTGACGCGCCACAAACTCTGGCGTATCTTCATTCATATGAATGAAACCATGTAACTCACGCAAGATGTCATTTGGCATATGACGTGAAGTACGAGTCTCACCATATAAGAAGATTGGAATATCTTCATTTCGCTTACGCACTTCAGTAATAAAGGCGCGCAAGTTATTTAATGCTGGCAAGTCATGGTCTTCAGAGTCAGAAACAAACTCTTCATCATCAATAGACACAATAAAGCTAGAGGCGCGGGAGGCCTGCTGTGCAAAGGATGTGAGGTCTCCATAGCTAGTCAAGCCAATGACTTCCATGCCCTCGTTTTCAATGGCTTCCGCTAAGTCGCGAATACCCGAACCTGAAATATTTTCAGAGCGAAAGTCCTCATCAATAATGATGATTGGAAAACGAAATTTCATGAGTAGCCTTTAAACTCGCCAATACGGCGATTAAATAGATTAAGTCTTCGGCAAAGTTACGCCGACTTGGCCTTGATACTTACCGCCACGATCTTTGTACGATGTGCCGCACACTTCATCGCTTTCAAAGAACAAAACTTGTGCACATCCCTCACCGGCATAAATTTTTGCAGGTAATGGAGTCGTATTAGAAAACTCGAGTGTGACGTAACCTTCCCACTCCGGCTCAAATGGAGTGACGTTCACAATAATTCCGCAACGCGCATAAGTACTCTTACCAACGCACACTGTTAATACACTGCGCGGTATCTTGAAGTACTCAACTGTTCTCGCCAAAGCAAAAGAGTTGGGAGGGATGATACAAACTGGGCCCTTGAAATCTACAAAGGATTGCTCGTCGAAATTCTTTGGGTCAACGATAGTGCTATTGATGTTCGTGAAAATCTTGAACTCATCAGCGCAACGAATGTCATAGCCATAGCTTGAAGTGCCATAGCTCACAATTTTTTGCCCGGCGGCATCTTGGCGGACTTGCCCAGGTTCAAATGGGCTGATCATGCCTTGCTCGCCCATGCGGCGGATCCAGTGGTCAGATTTAATAGTCATGGCCGAATTGTAAAACCATCGCAGGGCCTATGACCACGAATTTACGAGGTAATAGGCAGGGAGGTAAAAATCACCCTCTCAGGGGCGTTGAAGATCTCAAAATGCTTGCCCGAGCAGCGGGATAGAAGTGTGAGATTGGTTTTGCGGGCGAGCTCCAAACCCATTAGAGTCACGCCGGAGCGGGTCAACAAGAAAGGAATACCCATCTGAGCCCCTTTAATGACCATCTCCGAGGTGAGGCGCCCGGTAGTGAAAAAGATTAGGTCTTTGCCCTGCTTATCTGCCAGCCACATCAGGCCCGAGATTGAGTCTACGGCGTTATGCCGCCCAACGTCTTCGATGAAATGCAGAAGGCGGACATTATTATTGCCATCGCGCTCAAACACAGCGCAGGCATGAACCGAGCCAGATTTCTTATAGATGGTGTCATGAACTCGAATGCTATCGATGAGGGCTACGATTGCCTCTTGGGTTAATTGAGGGCCGTCTGGCAATCTAATTTCTGCCATCTCCTCAATCAAGCCGCCAAACATCGTACCCTGCCCGCAACCCGTAGTCACCACGCGCTTACTGGTAAGGGCATCGATGTCCACTGTGCTGCGGTGAGTTTTGACGGCAGCTGAATCCGTCTCCCAGTCGACCTGAATGCTAGCAATATCGTCTGGGGACTCTACTAGGCGCTGATTACGCAAATATCCCAATACGAGGGCTTCAGGGGCGCTCCCTAAGGTCATCAAGGTGACGACCTCTCGCTTATCCAAGTAAATGGTTAAAGGGCGCTCTCCAGGAATATGGGTGGTCTTAATGCGGCCTGCTTCATCCATGATCTGCACCTCGTGCACCAAGGGCACGGAAGCGTTAGACATCTGAATGTTGTGGGGCAAAGCCATAAAACGCCTCTTAAATAGGTTCAAATCGGTATTAACTTTAACCGCAGACTAAAATTAGTGCTGAAGTGAGGGCTCAAGCCCCATAATCTTGTATTCCCAATTGTTGAATTTATTTCTTTTAAGTCCGCATGAGTAGCCCCAAACGTCGCCTGCTAGTTACCTCCGCCTTGCCTTACGCTAATGGCCAGATTCACATTGGGCATTTGGTGGAATATATCCAGACAGATATTTGGGTGCGCTTTCAGAGAATGCGTGGTCACGAAGTCCACTATGTTGGCGCTGATGATACGCACGGCACTCCAATCATGTTGCGTGCCGAAAAAGAGGGTCTTACCCCTAAAGAACTTATCGCCAATGTTTGGAAAGAGCACAAGCGTGACTTTGATGATTTCTTAATCTCTTTCGATAACTATTACACGACAGATAGCCCCGAGAATGAAAAGCTATCTCAAAGCATTTACCTCAAGTTACGTGATGCTGGCCTAATCGAAATGCGCTCGATTGAGCAAGCGTATGACCCTGTTAAAGAAATGTTCTTGCCGGATCGCTTTATTAAAGGTGAATGTCCCAAGTGTGGCGCTAAAGATCAGTATGGAGATTCTTGTGAAAAGTGCGGAGCAACCTACTCCCCAACAGATTTAAAAAACCCGTTCTCTGTAGTGAGTGGTGCAACACCGATTAAAAAGGTTTCCGATCATTACTTCTTCAAACTATCCGATCCTCGCTGTGAAACTTTCTTGCGTGAGTGGACCCAAGTAAAAACTCCCTTACAACCTGAAGCTCGTAACAAAATGAAGGAATGGGTTGGACAGCCAGGAGATAGCAAGCTTGGTGACTGGGATATCTCCCGTGATGCCCCCTACTTTGGCTTTGAAATCCCCGACGCACCTGGCAAGTATTTCTATGTTTGGCTTGATGCGCCGATCGGCTACTACGCTAGCTTCCTCAACTACTGCCAGAGCAAAGGCTTGAACTTTGAGGAATGGGTTAAGCCCGATACAACAACCGAGCAGTACCACTTTATTGGCAAAGACATTCTGTATTTCCACACACTCTTTTGGCCAGCAACTCTGCACTTCGCAGGCTACCGCACACCAACCAATGTATTTGCTCATGGCTTCCTCACTGTCGATGGCGAGAAAATGAGTAAGTCGCGTGGCACATTAATTTCTGCGCATAGCGTAATTGAATCTGGTTTTAATCCTGAGTGGTTCCGCTATTACTTTGCGACCAAACTGAATGACAGTATGGAAGATTTGGATTTAAACCTCCAAGACTTTGTTGCGCGAGTCAACAGCGATCTATTGGGCAAGTACATCAACATCGCCAGTCGTAGTGCTGGCTTCTTGGTAAAGCGTTTTGGTGGAGTAGTTTCTGATGCAGCAATGGAGAATGCATTGCTTGCTGATATTAGATCCGCCAGTGAAAAAATTGCTGAGCTGTATGAAGCTCGTGAATATGCCAAGGCACTGCGTACCATCATGGAGCTGGCAGATAAGGTCAACGCCTTCGTTGATGAGAACAAGCCTTGGGAAATCGCCAAAGATCCAGGCCGAGAATCTGACTTGCAAGGAGTCTGCAGTGTGACCTTGGAGGCATTCCGCCTATTAAGTCTCTATCTCAAGCCGATCTTGCCTCAAGTCACAGCGGGAGTTGAGGAGTTCCTCTCAGTCCCCGCCATGACCTGGAATGACCTTAAAACGCCGCTCTCCAGCCAAAACCCAATCAAAGCCTACAAACACCTCATGAGCCGTGTTGAGGCGCCTCAAATCGAAGCTTTATTGGCCGCAAACCTATAAAAACAGCCTCAAAATGGCGAATTTCTAGGAATTAGCCAAAAAGTCGGCAGGTTTGTAGGGAAAATCGTTAATAATGATGGGCTAAGCAGTTAGTTGCTGCAGGGTAATTTTTGCAAGTTATTGAATTAATTAAGAATTTTAGGAAATATGATGGCTAGATATACATCCGAATTCACCCAGTTCTTAAATGAACTTAAATCCGAGAAACCGCACCTCGAGGCAGGTCAACAAGCTGGTCGCGCCCTCCTCTGGGATAAGGAACCTTTAACCACTGAAGATCAACGTCGCGCTAAAGCAGCCAAATTAAAGCAGCGCGCTTACGTCTACTCGAATGACTAACTCAGGTAGTTCCTTGGGATCTGAGCCAAGCGTTCAATCTGAGTTGCTCGATAGCACTCCCTCGGTTACCGATGGAATGTCTGCGGCATTCGCCAAGTTATATGGTGAGCCCTTATTCAAGCTCCCAACAGATCTCTACATTCCACCTGATGCCTTAGAGGTTTTTCTGGAGGCATTTGAAGGTCCGCTCGATCTCCTTCTTTACCTGATTCGTAAACAGAATTTCAACGTACTTGATATTCCGATGGCACAGGTGACCCAACAATACCTGAGTTACATCGATCAAATCCGTCATCACAACCTAGAACTCGCTGCCGAGTACTTATTGATGGCCGCTATGTTGATCGAGATTAAATCGCGCATGCTATTGCCAATGAAGAAGGCTGATAGCGATGAAGAGGTTGAAGATCCACGTGCTGAACTGGTTCGCCGCCTCTTGGAATATGAGCGTATGAAGCTCGCTGCGCAAGAGCTGGATCAAATTCCGCAGCATGGGCGTGACTTCCAAATCGCTCATGGGTATGTTGACACTACTGTTGCCGTCACCTGGCCTGAGGTCAATCAAGATGATCTACAAATGGCTTGGCGTGATGTGTTGCATCGTGCAAAACTCAATCAGCACCACACGATTACTCGTGAAGAACTATCCGTACGCGATTTCATGACACGCATTCTGCGTCGCTTACAAAGTACTAAATTCGTCGAGTTCGGCGAGCTATTCGAAGAAGCCATTAAGTCTGGCAAAGGCATTCCGATAGTAATCGTCAACTTTATTGCGATGCTAGAGCTCTCTCGCGAAGCCTTAGTTGAAATTACTCAGGCTGAGCCATATGCGCCAATTTATGTGCGTCTCGCCTATACCCCTGTTGCATGAAAATAATTAGCGATATACAAGAGTTGCGTGACCACTTACGTGGACAAAATCGCGCTTCCTTTGTGCCGACCATGGGCAACCTCCATGAGGGCCACTTATCTCTCATGCGCCTTGCCAGACAACATGGCGATCCAGTTGTTGCTAGCATCTTTGTTAACCGTCTCCAGTTTGGACCAAATGAAGATTTTGATAGCTATCCGCGCACGATGCAGGCAGATATCGATAAACTGGAAAAAGAAGGTGTGTATATCTTATTTGCACCCACTGAAAGAGACCTCTACCCACAGCCCCAAGAGTACCGTGTAGATCCGCCACAGCAGCTAGGCGACATCCTAGAAGGTGAGTTCCGCCCCGGCTTCTTTAAAGGTGTGTGCACTGTTGTACTCAAGCTTTTGTCTTGCGTCCAACCCAAAGTTGCCGTATTCGGGAAAAAAGATTACCAACAGTTGATGATTATTCGCCAGATGGCAAAACAGTTTGCCCTCCCAGTCGAAATCATTCCTGGTGAAACGATTCGGGCTGAAGATGGCCTTGCCCTCTCCTCTCGCAATGGCTATCTCTCAGTTGAAGAGCGCGTAGAAGCGCCTGAGCTGCAGAAGGCTTTAAAGGAAGTCCGGGCACGCGTAATGGACTTAAGCGAGCGCAATGCTCATTCACTAATTGAGATTGAGAAGAATGCGGTAAATCTTCTGACTAGCCGCGGCTGGCAACCCGATTACATTGCGATTCGCCAGCAAAGCGATTTAGCACCAGCCTCGGATGAAAGCTTGCAAGCTGGCGAGCCGCTAGTGATTCTGACAGCTGCCAAGCTTGGTAAAACACGTTTGATTGATAACCTAGAAATTTAATTTCTAGCTTGTTGTCGCTTATAGTGCGAAGAAGTGGCCGATCTCTAAACTCAACTCTTTAGCTAATTCAGCGCCTGTTACTTTTCCAGCAGCGCCTTTTGCCTTAAGGACTTCGATCTGCCCACCATGGCAGGCGACAAAGAATGAATCCAACGTAATTTGAGTGATTTCACCAGGCTTGCCTTTAACGGATCCAAAGGTAGCTGCTACATGCTTGTGGCAATCGTAGATCTGTACTTTTTGCTCACCAAGCTTAGTCCAAGCACCCGGTGCAGGATTGCATGCACGTATTAAGTTATAAATTTGAGTAATGTGAGTAGCCCAGTGAATTTGAGCAGCATTTGCATCAAACCAGCCTTCGTAATTCGCCTGCGATTCGTCTTGAACAACTTCTTGATGTTGATTGGCAACCACTAAATCAGCAGCCTCAAGAAGCGCTTTCACTCCAACCGGAAATAAGTGATCAAAGTAGACTTTACCCAAGGTATCGTCAGGTCCAATAGCAACTTCTTTTTGCAAAATGATTTCACCCTCATCCAAACCATCGGATGGGCGAAAGATTGTCAGACCTGTTTTTTCTTCACCCAATGCAATTGCCCAATTAATGGCGCTAGGGCCACGGTACTTCGGCAATAAGGAAGGGTGATATTGAATAGTTCCATGTTTAGGAATTTTGCAAAGCTCTTGCGGCACAAACTGAAGCACATAGGCCATCACACAGATATCCGCCTGACTATCAATCATTGCTTGCGCTGCTTCAGGGCCCTTGAGAGAGGCAAATTGCAAGGGGCTTAAGCCTCTTGCAATAGCCGCTTCTTTCAGCACCTCAGGTTTGCTAGATTTTGGATTATCTGGCGGACAAAAAACGGCAACAACTTCGTCACCACGATCTAAAAAAGCCTCTAATGCCGCCTTACCAAAATCCGCACTTCCAATCAGCGCAACACGCATCTTAGATCACCTTATCGTGACGAAGACTAATCAACTCATCAGTTGAATAGCCCAGTTCGTGAAGGATCTCATCGGTATGCTCGCCCAGTAAGGGTGAACGAGTTACCTCCGTTGGACTATCAGACATCTTAATTGGGTTACCAACAGTGAGATATTTGCCACGAATTGGATGATCCACTTCAACAACAGTTCCTGTAGCACGCAATGCTGGCTCTTCTGCGATCTCTTTCATCGACAAAATTGGACCACAAGGAATATCGTATTTGTTCAAGATATCCATGACTTCAAACTTTGTCTTAGTCATCGTCCACTTCTCAATTTCACCGAAAATTTCCATAAGGTGTGGCAAGCGTGCCATTGGTGATGCAAAACGCACATCTGTAATCCAATCTTCGCGAGCGATTACCTTGCAGATTGCCTCCCAAACTGGAGCCTGCACAATCACATACATATAAGAATTTGGATCTGTTTCCCAGCCTTTGCATTTCACAATCCAACCAGGCTGACCGCCACCAGAGGCATTACCAGCGCGGGGTACAGAGTCACCGAACTCTCCATTAGGGAACTGTGGGTACTCTTGCATCAAACCAACGCGCTCTAAGCGCTGTTGATCGCGCAACTTCACGCGGCACAAATTCAATACCGCATCTTGCATTGCTGCCAATACTTTTTGACCACGACCAGAATGTGTGCGTTGATAGAGCGCAGTCACAATTCCCAATGCTAAATGCAGACCAGTACCACTGTCACCAATTTGCGCACCAGTCACCATCGGAGGTCCATCATCAAAACCAGTTGTAGATGCTGAACCGCCAGCACATTGAGCAACGTTTTCATAAACTTTGCAATCCTCGTAAGGGCCAGGACCAAAACCTTTTACTGAAGCCATGATCATCATAGGATTGAGCTCTTGAATACGCTCCCAAGAAAAACCCATACGATCTAATGCACCAGGAGCAAAGTTCTCAACAAGAACGTCGCACTCCTTAATCAAACGCTCCAGGATTTCTTTGCCCTTTGGAGTCTTCGTATTAACAGTGATTGAACGCTTGTTGTGGTTCAACATGGTGAAATACAAACTATCTGCATCAGGGATATCGCGCAATTGACCACGAGTGGCATCGCCTTCACCTGATTTTTCTACTTTAATTACGTCTGCACCAAACCAAGCGAGCAACTGAGTACATGTTGGGCCAGATTGAACGTGTGTGAAGTCAAGAATTTTGACCCCTTCTAATGCTTTTGCCATGATTAAAGTCCTAATAAGATTGAAATTTTGAATTAAGCCAATTTTACCAGCGACGGATTGCGGTGCAACATGGCATGCCTATTTATTAGGCACATCCCAGCCCAGATGGGCCTTATTAGGGGATTTCACTGTGAAATCTTCAGCTTTCAAGATCCGAAAGTCGCTTTTTGAGCGCCCTTTCTTCTGCAAAACCTTGGGTCTCATCCCGAATTACTGCGGCTACGCCATAAGCTTGATTATTTGCATCAAACAACATGCCCACGGTAAAAGCGATTGATAAAGTATGGCCATCTTTGTGCTTTGCCGGCACCTTTAGCAATGAAGTGCCATAACGGGTAGCACCCGTCTCCATGGATTTGCTGTAGCCCTCGTTGTGTCGCTGGCGCTGACGCTCAGGAACAATCAAATCTAAAGTGTTTCCAAGCGCTTCTTCTTCAGAGTAACCAAAAATTCTGCTTGCAGCTGCGTTCCAAAGAACAATTTTTTCATGAGCATCAGCAACAATCACTGCATCGCCAATGCAGTCGATCAATTGGTTTAAATCTACATTTGTTTTCATAATGCCTATCTAAAGACTTTTACTCTATTCGGGTGAATAAAAAAAGGCGCTCACAAGAGCGCCTTTAAGATCAAAACAAAATTACTTATTGTTATTAAACCGCTTTAGCTGCATGCAACTTAGCAATATCATCAGCGTTATAGCCAAGGTCTTTCAATACTTCATCGGTGTGCTCACCCAATACTGGTGATGGACCAACGTCGATCTTCAAATCAGAGAACTTGATTGGGCTACCGATTGTTAAGTACTTACCACGAACCTTGTGGTCAACTTCAACAATAGAGCCGCTCTTACGCAAGTCAGGTGATGCTGCCAATTCTTTCATTGAGAGAACTGGTGCGCAAGGAATATCGAACTTGCGGAGGATGTCCACAGCTTCGTACTTAGTCTTGTCCTTGAGCCACTCTTCAATCGTTGCGAAGATATCAAAAATCTTATCTTGACGCGCTTCTGCAGTCATATACGCTGGATCAGTTGCCCACTCTGGTTTGCCCAAAGCTTTAGTAATTGGCTCCCAAGCGTGACCTTGAATAGTGAAATAGATGTATGCGTTTGGATCTGTTTCCCAACCCTTACACTTTAATACCCAGCCTGGCTGACCACCACCACCAGCATTACCGCCGCGTGGAACTACGTCGGAGAATGTTCCGTGTGGGTACTGTGGGTACTCTTCGAGGTAGCCAACCTTGTCCAAACGTTGTTGATCGCGCAACTTCACACGGCACAAGTTCAATACAGCGTCTTGCATTGAGCAAGATACTTTTTGACCTTTGCCAGTTTTTTGACGCTGCATCAATGCAGTCAAAATACCAATTGCCAAATGCATACCAGTATTGCTATCGCCCAAAGCAGCAGCAGAAACTGTTGGAGGACCATCCCAGAAACCAGTTGTCGATGCTGCACCACCAGCACACTGAGCAACGTTCTCATATACCTTTAAGTCTTCGTATGAATGGCCATCGCTAAAGCCTTTAACAGAAGCCATGATCATTTTTGGATTCAATTCTTGAATACGTGCCCAGCTGAAACCCATACGATCCAAAGCGCCTGGACCGAAGTTCTCAACCATCACGTCAGATGTTTTGATCATCTTCTCTAAAACTTCTTTACCTTCTTGTGTCTTAGTGTCCAATGTCAATGAACGCTTGTTGCCGTTCAACATCGTGAAATACAAGGCATCCGCACCTGGGATATCACGCAACTGGCTACGAGTTACGTCACCAGAACCTGGGCGCTCTACTTTGATCACATCCGCACCGTACCAAGCCAATAGCTGAGTACATGCAGGACCTGCCTGTACGTGTGTGAAGTCAATAATACGAATACCGTCTAATGGTTTAGTCATGTTTGATTCTCCTTAAAGTGTTTCTTATTTGTTGCTAAGTTCGTTCTTAAAAAAAATTGCGTGTTTATTACGTATTACTTCTTACCAGCAGCAGTGGATGGATTCAAGTTTGTTAAACGTCCACTCTCTGTACCAGCCGTCTCGTCAATCACTGCATTAATTAAGGCCGGTTTACCTTCGGCAATAGCCTTAGTTAAAGCTGCTTCTAATTCGGCAGGGGTAGTTACGTAATAACCAACACCACCAAACGCCTCAATCATCTTGTCGTAACGCGCATCTTTCACGAATACTGTTGGAGCAACATCAGCGCCACCAGTTGGATTTACGTCAGTACCACGGTAAACGCCATTGTTGTTGAAAACCACTGTAGTGATTGGCAGGTTGTAACGGCAAATGGTTTCTAACTCCATGCCACTAAAACCAAATGCGCTATCACCCTCAACTGCAACTGTAGGTAAACCACTTGTTACAGCAGCACCAATGGCATAACCCATACCAATACCCATGATTCCCCAAGTACCAGAGTCAAAACGCTTACGTGGCTTGTACATATCCACAATCGCACGACAGTAGTCGAGTGTGTTTGCACCTTCGTTAACCAAGTTCACATCTGGGTTTTGCTTGATCACATCACGAATTGCACGCAAAGCACCATGGAAGTTCATTGGTGAAACTTCTTTGGCTAATGTTTCAGCCATCTTCGCCATGTTCTTATCTTTTTTCTCGTTGATCGCGCTGATCCACTCGGCAGGCGGTTTTGGAACTGAGGCAATTCCTTTGAGAAGTTCACCAACAACAGAACCAATGTCACCAATCAACGGAGCATCGATTTGCACGTTGCTATCCACTTCATTTGCTTGAATATCGATTTGAATAAATTTCTTAGGATCTTTGCCCCATGTCTTGCCTTTACCGTGGGCAAGCAACCAGTTCAAGCGAGCGCCAACCAACATCACTGCATCAGCCTCAGCCAATACAAATGAACGTGCTGCAGAAGCAGATTGTGGGTGATTGTCTGGCAATAAGCCTTTAGCCATCGACATTGGCAAGTAAGGGATACCAGACTTCTCAATCAATGCACGAATATCAGCATCAGCTTGAGCATAAGCAGCGCCTTTACCCAAGAGAATCAATGGACGCTTAGCGCCTTTCAATACATTCAATGCACGCTCTACCGCATCGGCTGCAGGGATTTGACGTGGAATTGGATCGATTACTTTGAAGATTGATTTCTTAGCTTCTTCCACTGGCATTGTTTGAGCCAATAGTTGTGCAGGCAAGTCCAAATAAACACCGCCTGGACGACCAGAAACAGCTGCACGAATTGCACGAGCAAAACCAATGCCGATATCTTCGATGTGGTTAATACGATATGCAGCTTTGCAATATGGCTTAGCAGCATTGAGCTGATCCATCTCTTCGTAATCGCCCTGCTGCAAGTCAACGATCTCACGCTCGCTTGAACCAGAAATCAAAATCATTGGGAAACAGTTCACCGTGGCATTGGCCAAGGCTGTTAAACCGTTCAAGAAACCTGGTGCTGACACAGTCATACAGATGCCAGGCTTTTGTGTCATGTAACCTGCAATCGCCGCAGCGTTACCTGCGTGCTGCTCATGACGGAAGCCAATGAAACGCATTCCTTCAGCTTGAGCTAAACGGCACAAGTCGGTAATTGGAATACCAACGAGACCAAAAATAGTATCTAGGTCATTTGCTTTTAAAGCATCAATGACGAGATGAAAGCCATCAGTGACTTGGGTATTTTGATTATCTGTTGTCATAGAAATTTATAGTTAATTACACCGCCCGAACATATCGCCTGTTCAGTGCAATTTAGCTTTCGCCAACTGTCTCCAAATTAGTTATTAGTAGTGCCACGGGTAATCAAATGCATTCCCGTTGAGGCTGAGATGAATCTTAGGCTTGGGGATAGGGATCATCATTGACTTCGGTCAATTTCCCCTGAAATCTAGAAACAATTAGGATTTCTGACTAAACAAAGAGCTCTTTATGCTTTGTTTTGAGGCGACTTAAAGTCTCTGGAGAGAGGTTAAGGTAAGCAGCCAGCTCTTTTTTAGGGAGAAGCTCAAATAGGTCTTCGTATTTACGTAAAAACCGCTCTACACGGCCCGGGGCATCGAGCATATGGAGGGTAATCGTATGAGCCATGATCTCACTCATCAGGCGCATGACTTCGAACTCAAAGCTTTCCTTCAGAGGCTTGTGTGCATCCAAAAATTCAGCCCATTTCTTCAGAGGCATACGGGCTACGCGTGCTTTCGTAACTGAAGCAATGCTGTAAGGGGCTGCCGTTTTGAGGCGCCAAGCCGCATAGCTAGTCTCAATATCTTTTTCAATGGCAAAACGCAGAATCATTTCTTTTGCATCCGCGCTAGAAACAATGCGCTTCAAGATTCCATCCAGCACGAAGTACTGCTCCATCTGGTGATCACCTTGATGAAGCAAGATTTCTGATTTTTTGAGGTCTGAAATCACTAAATGGCGCTCTAAATCGGCCATTGCTGAAGGATCCAAGCTTTTTAAGACTGAGTTTTGGCTCAACTGCAATCGAATCAGATTTTTTTCGGGGTGCTTATCTAATGCTGTCATGAATCCTTAATCCTAGAGCCTATATTGTAGGCTTTTTTGGCTTTTTAAGCCGATCTGGATCGAGCTTGGGCTAAAATTACGGGGTCGTGGTGCTTTATTGCAGTGCAATAAAGTTAAACGGGAAACACTAAACGTGTGCTGCCCCCGCAACGGTAAGTAAATACACCTCCAACTTCAAGGAAAAGGTGTCAGGAGTCTGAGTAAGCCACTGTGCGCGTCAATTGCATGGGAAGGCCAGATTCTGAGATTTACTAGCCCGGATACCGGCCAAGACAGGTGGAATTTTGCGGACGGGGATCCTTCGCGCGCCGATGAAGCATCCTAAGCCATAGAGGCGGGATGTCCAATTGACGCCTGAACACTCTCACAAAGTGAAATTCTGTTCGACCCAGCTTACGGGGAAGTTAGCTAGGTGATTCGAAGGCAGAAGGTTCATCATGAAACAGCAGTTCGGTAGCAAAACGCTGATCGCCCTACTTTGCGGCGCAGCAGCAACATTTAACGCAGCAGCTCAAAATTCTCAATCAACAGTCATTGTTTCAGGCTCACGCTTTGAAGAAAACTTAAACGAAGTACCTGCGAATGTTCAAGTGATGACCCGCGAAGAAATTGCGGAATCTACGTCGACTAACATTCCAGATATTTTGTCGCAGATTGGCGGCTTGAATATAAGAAGTACTGCAGGCGGGCAGCTAAACCTTGGCGCAACCGTGGATATGGGTGGATATGGTCCCACAGCTAAGGATACAACTCTTATCCTAGTTGATGGGCAACGCATCAATCCCATTGATTCATCGGGCATATCTTGGGAATCAATTCCACTCGACTCAATTAACCGTATTGAAATATTGCGGGGAGGGGCCAGCGTTCAATATGGTAATGGTGCTTTAGGAGGTGTCATTAACATCATCACAAATGGTGGAAGCAAAACCCTTAATCAAGCATCAACCAGCTATGGCAGCTTCAACACCCTAGTAAATAACGCCATCTTTAGAAACACCATAGATCAAACAACTGTCCAATTAAGTGCCAATACCTCCAATACAAATGGCTGGCGTCAAAACTCTGCTGCTAATGCTTATTCATTTGATGGCAAAGTAACGCAA
The DNA here is from genome assembly GCF_018688455.1 of Polynucleobacter sp. AM-7D1. NCBI lineage: Bacteria > Pseudomonadati > Pseudomonadota > Betaproteobacteria > Burkholderiales > Burkholderiaceae > Polynucleobacter > Polynucleobacter sp. AM-7D1. The sequence continues at coordinate 520,772 of NZ_CP061319.1, read as the reverse complement.
TCATTGGGGGGTAAGGATAATGTATATGCTGATCTGTTTTATAGCTACTCCAATCAGCAAATGCCAGGAGGTACGCTTGGACAAGTAGGGCAAGGCAATCCACAACTTGCAAAATTTAATAATATTGGATCGGGCACTACTGTCGACAATTCTGGGATCAGAATGGGTCTGGCTAAAGCATTAAGCGATACTTTTAATTTAGAAATTGATAGTTTCTACAGCGCCAAAACTACCTTTTTTACTCAGCCCTATTACTCCACTACCGCTTCGGGTGTTGGAGCCTTTCCAACTATAAGTCCATCCTTTACAAAATATGAGGGGTGGCAAGCCAACTTCAGCCCTCGAATAAAAGGTGACTTTGGTAAATTTGGAACGAGCATTGTTGGCTATGAGTTCAACAAAGCAAGTCAATCATCTGCTGCTAGCTATAGCAGCATCATGAATCAAGCCGCCCAAGCACAAGGCGCAGTAATCAACCCAATATCCAGCTCCGCTAACGCAAGCCTTTACAACCAATCCGTGTATTTAATTCAAAGAAATCCGCTAACTAGAGTCATAGATTTTGCTGGAGGCTATAGATATCAAACACAGAGCGCGAGTGCTAATGGCTTAAGTATCTGGAGTGGCTCAGCCAATCCCAACCCCAATCAAACTTACTCAGCAAACGCTGGAGATATCGCATTTAATTTCAAATATCTTGAGGGTCAACGGATTTACATCAAGTGGAATCAATCCTATCGCTTTCCAAATGTAGATGAATTTTGGACTTGGTCTAGCGCTGGAGGAAGCCCATCATTTGGTGGCATTCTAAAACCGCAAACTGCTCAAACCTATGAACTTGGTGGCAATTGGCAGATACTCAAAACAAATTTGACTGCAGCAGTTTTTAGCTCAGTTTCTCAAAATGAAATTTTGTACAACCCTGCAACCTACAATAATTCTAATTCGCCCTACAACATCAATAGAACTGGTGCGAATCTAAATTTCCTCTCTCCCGTGACTTCTCAACTTTCTATCGGTGGTGGCGGTACAGTACAAAATGCTTTTTATGCTAACGGGCCCTATCAAAATCAAGCTATTGCACAGGTACCAAACTTATTACTAAATGCTAGAGCTATTTACGTACTGAACAATAATTGGTCTCTTGGTGGTGTAGTGAATTACGTTAGTAATCAGCGTTATGATGCCGCCCCATCCTACTACAGCAGTCTTAATGTCATGCCGTCATACGCGGTAGGTGACATTTATGCGAACTATAGAATGGGGAATTGGGAAACTCGTTTAACCGTGAAGAATGTTGGTAATGCACAGTACTCAACTTATGGGGGTTACGGTTACGTTCAGTTCCCAAATAATAGTAGCGGAAATAGTTACTACTATTACGCAAATGATCCTAGATCAATTTTTCTTAGCGCTAAATACAACTTCTAATCCAGTAAATAAATATGGATAAGCTTATATGGTCATCAACGCGCTCTCGCTACCTGACAATCGGCGTTGCATTTTTTTTACTGGGCTTCTCGTTAGCTATTTTTGCTGCGCCCGTTTCAGTAACGGATGACCGAGGAGTTTCAGTGGTATTTGATAAGCCTCCACAACGTGTTATCAGTCTTCTACCATCACTCACTGAGTCTGTTTGTGCATTAGGAAAGTGTTCAACATTGGTTGGTATTGATCGCTTTTCCAATTGGCCTAAATCGATTCAAGGCTTGCCTAAGCTTGGTGGGATTGGAGATATTAATATTGAGCGCATTGTGCAACTCAAACCGGATGTTGTTTTGCTTGAGAAGGCATCTCCCGTTATTGCTCGGTTAAATGGCTTAGGCATCAAAACATTTGCGTTGGATATCAAGTCAATGGAAGATGAAGAGCGCGCTCTTCAAAAGCTAGATCTTGTACTAGGCACCTCCGAAAGCCCTCGTGTTTGGAATCAGATGCAACAAGAAATCTTGCGCGCTCGCAAGCAACTTTCAGACGGAATGGGCAATATTCGCGTGTACTTTGAAGTGAATCCCGCGCCCTTTGCCGCTGGTAGTACTTCTTTTATCGGTGAAATTCTGACTCAGTTGAATTTAGTAAATATCATTCCAAAATCACTTGGACCTTTTCCGAAGATCAATCCTGAGTTTGTGGTCCAGGCTAAACCAGCCGTCATCCTTCTTACTGAATCAACTGCTGCTGATATTCAGAAACGTCCAGGGTGGAGCTCCATTCCTGCAGTTTCCAATAATCGAATTTGTGTATTTACTGGCGAACAAAATGATGTTTTGGTTCGTCCCGGACCCCGCATGGGAGAAGCGGCGCTGATTATTTCTCAATGCATCCAAGAGAAGATGTCATCATCTCGGTAATGCAGACTAACCATTTTCTAGGCAAGCTATTCGCCCTACTCATTCTTAGTGCAGCCTTAGTGCTAATGGGCACCCTGCTCGGAAGCATGGGTGCCAGTTGGAATATGTCAGAAACTGATCAAACCGTCTTGTTTGATATTCGGCTACCACGATCATTAGGGGCCTACTTTGCTGGTGCATTATTAGGGCTGGCTGGTGGGATTGCACAGAGCCTATTTCGCAACCCCTTAGCTGACCCCTACCTACTCGGAAGCGCATCGGGCGCCCTGCTTGGGGTTGGCAGCATTCTCTGCTTTGCCTATCTTGGCAATTCTTGGTTAGAAATTATTGGCCTTAATGGCGGTGCCTTTCTGGGGGCGCTGTTTGGAGTGACGGCCTCTCTTCTATTGGCGGGTGGTTATCGCAGCTCTTTACGGCTCTTATTGTCTGGGGTAGTGATCAGCGTGATCCTGGGTGCAGCGAACTCATTATTTACATTTATCCGCCCTGATCTATTTCAAAGTATTCAATCGTTTATGCTGGGCAACACAACTCTTCTCAATTGGTCTGGCGTTGAGATCATGGCAATCGCTTTGCTGATTTGCTTACTCATCACTCTGATCATTAGCCCCGTTCTGGATGCTTTATCACTTGGTGAAAATACCGCTCGCACTTTAGGGTTGCCATTAGATCAACTACGTCTGATATTGATTGGCATTCTTGCTCTTGCAACTGGATGCGCTGTTGCGCAGACTGGCTTGGTTGCTTTTGTTGGGCTAGCAGCACCTCATCTAGTCAGGAAGTTTTCTGGCGGACGACAACGTGTACAACTTCTATTCTCCAGTCTTGGCGGTGGAATCTTATTGCTGAGTTCCGATCTGATTGCGCGCACTCTCTTTGCACCAACTGAAATTCCAGTTGGCATAGTGACAGCAGTCTTAGGTGGTCTCTATTTGTTGATTCTGCTAAGACGAACCTCTCTTGGAGCGCGCTCATGAAAGCCCGCCAACTCAATGTGTACAGAGGTCCTAGCGCCATTCTCTCCGACCTCAATATTGATATTCCACAGGGAAAATGGACTAGCGTTATTGGACCCAATGGCGCAGGAAAATCTTCCCTCTTACAGGCAATGGCTGGGCTACTGAAGTGGGATGGCTCCATCACTATCGACGAAGTTCCTTTATCTACATTTACCCCAAAAGATCTTGCAAAGAAAATTGCTTGGCTCGATCAAGGCTCGAGTAATTCAGAAGAATTTGATGATTCCTTAAGTGTTTATGACACCGTTATGCTAGGGCGTATTCCGCATCAGGGATGGCTGCACCTCCCTTCTGATGCCGATCATATTTCGGTCGAAAGGGCTTTGCAACAGACCGATGCATTACATTTACGCCATCGCCCCTTACAGCAACTATCTGGGGGAGAGCGTCAGCGAGTTCTATTGGCGCGTCTGCTTGCAGTGGACTCCGACATCCTTCTCATGGATGAGCCCCTAGCCAATTTAGACCCACCTCATCAATCCGATTTTCTGAAATGGCAAGACGACTTGCTGACTCAAGGCAAGACCTTAGTGACGGTTTTACATGAGATTCATTTTGCTCTCCGTGCCGACCATTTGGTGATGCTAAGTAAAGGCAAACTACATTTTCAGGGGTCAAACCAAGACCCTAGAACCCATCAAGCCCTTATCGAGCTATTTGATGGTCGCATTCGCCTGGAAAAGCTGGGGGATGATTGGGTGGCTTTACCTAAGTAAGCCCAAAACCAGGAGTTTCACAAAGCGTTTTGCTAAGGCTACAATGCCCATATGACCGAGTACACCCCTCATGTCCCAAGCGACTCCACCGAATCTGATTCAATAGCCGAATCATTGCAAAGGCTATCGCACAAAATTCAGTTGGTCTCGGACGCCGTCAAAGCCTTACATCAAGATCGCAATCAGCTTGAGGCCAAAATTGAAGATGCACAAAAGCGAATTCAGCACATTTTGAGCCGCTTACCGGAACAGAGTGATGGGCGTCAGTTGAACTTGCTTGGCGAACCCGTCACACCACCTAACCCAGAGGATGACAATGAGCCAACAACGCATTGAAGTAACCCTCGCAGGTCAAAAAATCACCTTAGCCACGAGCGCTGAACATGAGCCTTTGCTGCGTGCAGCCTGCACATTAGTGGATGAGCAAATTCAGCTGGCAATCAATGGCGGCAATCGCAGCATCGAACGTGCCAGCATGATGGCCGCGCTGAAGATCGCAGGTGATCTCATTAAATTGCAAACTGCATCCCAAAATGCGCCTGTGCAGAGCACTTCATCAAACTCCGACTCAGATGAAATTGCTCGCCTCCAGAAAGAAATCCACTCTCTGGAAGATCAAGTAGATGCTCTAATGCAAACCCTTTCCCTGCCTGGTTCGCCAAGGCCAATAGCTCCTTGAACCGATGCGCAAGCATCCGGAACGATCTTTACACTGTGGGCGTGAGCGTTTCGAATCTTCACAGTGGCAGCCTCGAGCTGTTCACTCCCTGGAGTTCTTAATGCACCCGAAACAGAGTAGCCGTTCCACCTTGAACCTTAGGGTTCAGGATGACGGCCTAGCGGCCAAGGCGGGGAATTCATGTCGATAGCCGATATCCTCATGCTGATGTTGTGCGGCAGCATATCCGGCTTTCTTGCTGGGCTTCTTGGCATTGGTGGCGGAATGATTTTGGTTCCCTTCATGATCGTAGTCTTCAATCATTTAGGGTTTGGTCAAAATGTCATTGTGCATATGGCAATTGCTACTGGAATGGCAACCATTCTTTTTACAACCACCTCAGCCATTTGGGCTCACCACAAACACAACTCTATTGACTGGAAACTAGTGGCAGGACTGAGCCCTGGACTGGTTATTGGCAGCCTTGTTGGCGGTAGTGAAATCTTTGAGGCAATTGACACCTCTTGGCTATCTCTATTTTTCGCCATTTTTATTGTGTATACCTCGATCCAAATGATTATTAATAAAAAACCTACGGCTGGGCGAGAATTGCCAGGCCCCCTCGGTCTTTTTTCATTTGGGGCATTTACAGGTGTGATTGCCAGCCTTGTTGGCGCAGGTGGAGCTTTTATCACCGTGCCATTTATGCTTTGGTGCAATGTAAAACCACATACTGCGATGGCAAGTTCTTCAGGCTTAGGATTTCCGATTGCGGCTGCAGCAACGATTGGCTACATGTACGGTAGTTGGGGCAACCCCAACCTCCCTGCAGGCTCACTTGGATTTGTTTATATTCCCGCAGTGCTTTGCATTGTGGCGGTTAGTATATTCACCGCCCCGCTGGGAGCCAAGATGGCTAGAAAGCTCAATGTAGCTCAACTCAAACGCATCTTTGGTGTAATGCTCTTTATGCTCGCAGCTTTCATGTTTAATGAAAGCCGCAAGGCATTTGGTTTCTAAGAAACTGATTTACCGCTATTAGCTGGTATATTGCTGACGCAGAATATTCTTCTGGACTTTGCCCATTGCATTGCGAGGCAAGTCTGAAACAATCTCTAAACGCTTTGGAATCTTGAAATTTGCAATCTGCGTTTTGAGTGCGGCGATCATGGCTTGTGCATCTAGCTTGGCACCTGCTTTGGGTACGACCACTGCCATTACCGCTTCACCAAAATCTGGATGCGGAATACCAATCACAGCACTCTCATCTACGCCATCCATGTCATCGATAAAACTTTCGATTTCTTTTGGATAAACGTTATAGCCACCAGAAATAATTAAGTCCTTGCTACGTCCAACAATACAGAGGTAATCCTTGGGTGCTTTACCACCATTGGCATCGCCACCCCAACGTCCAACGTCACCGGTTTTAAACCAGCCGTCTTTGGTAAATTCTTCTGCAGTTTTTTCTGGCATGCGCCAGTAGCCCTTGAATATATTTGGGCCTTTAACCTGGATACTACCGATTTCATCAATACCGCAAGCTTGATTGTTTTCATTAACCACGCGCACCTTCACGCCTGGCAAAGGCAATCCAACCGAACCACCTACGCGATTACCAATATATGGATTGGAAACCAACATCACGGTTTCGCTCATACCGTAGCGCTCAAGAATCGGTTGACCAATCACCTCTTTAAAAGTATTAAACGTTTCCGTGAGCAAAGGAGCTGAACCAGAAACAAATAAGCGCATATTGCGCGTGACGCTCTTATTAAAGTTTTCATCTGCAAGCAAGCGTACATAGAACGTTGGAACACCCATCATTACAGTGGAATTGGGCATGTGATGAATTAGTTGCGCAGTATCTAAACGCGGCAACCAAATCATTTTGCTACCGTTAATTAATGCACCATGAGCAGCTACAAACAAACCGTGGACATGAAAGATTGGCAAAGCATGCAATAGAACATCGCCTTTTTTCCAGCCCCAAAACTTCTGCAGCACCTGTGCATTACTACCCAAGTTCTTGTGGGTCAGCATCGCACCTTTACTGCGACCGGTTGTACCGGAGGTATACAAGATGGCAGCTAAATCATCATCTTTGACAGCAACGGTTTTGAACTTATCGCTTTGGCTAGCAGCACGATCAAGCAGAGTGCCTTTACGATCCTCATCCAAAGTAAACACGTGCTGAGTGCCTGCCTTAAAGGCAACCTTCGATACCCAAGAGAAATTCTTACTACTGCAAACTACGACTGCAGGCTCTGCATTTTCAATAAAGTATTGAATTTCTGCAGCTTGATATGCCGTGTTCAGGGGTAAATAAACATAACCCGCTTTAATAGTAGCCAAGTACAGAAAGAGAGCTTCAGGAGATTTCTCCACCTGTACAGCAACCCTCGATCCAGCTGGTAGTTTGAGACTCTTCAGAAAATTTGCCATCTTGGCAGTGGCACGCTCTAAATCACTCCAGGAGTAATAAAGACCATCATGCGTTTCCAATGCACAAGCTTGCTTATCTTTTGGAAAACCTTTTTCCAATAAAGAATATAAATTCATTCGAGTCTCAAAACCATTCTAACTTTTACTATTACTAATTAATCGAGTTGCGCACCAGACTTCTTAACCACCGCAGACCAACGGGCAACGTCAGCACGCACTTGCTTACCAAAAGCTTCACCGTATAAATTTGGAGTATCAGAGCCATTTTTCTCCCAAATTGATTTGAGTTTCGGAGAATTTAGAGCCTTCTGTACTTCAACAATCATCTTGTCAACGATTGGCTTTGGAGTACCCGCTGGAGCAAACATGGAATACCAAGTAGATACCTCATAGTCTGGCAAACCTGCTTCTTTAAAAGTTGGCACGCTTGGAATCGCGGTTGAACGCTTACTAGACGCCACAGCAATTGCTACCAACTTTCCAGCGTTAATCTGTGGAGCAGAAGTCGCTAGACCATCAAACTCTAGATCAATCTGACCAGCCAATAAGTCATTCATTGCTGGACCAGCTCCACGGTATGGGATGTGAGTGATAAAGGTGCCTGTCTGAATCTTAAACAGCTCACCAGCTAAGTGGTGAACAGTGCCACTACCCGCGCTAGCAAAGTTGTACTTACCAGGATTCTTCTTCATGAGCTCAATGAACTCTTTAGCATTACGTGCACTCACGCGTTGTGGATTGACCACCAAAACCTGAGGAACGTTTGCCAACATAGCTACTGGAATGAAGCTCTTTTCAATATCGTAATCAAGATTTTTGTACATTGATGGCGCGATAGTGTGGTGAGTTGCACCAATGAACCAAGTGTAGCCATCGGGTGCAGCCTTTGCAGCGAGCGAAGCACCAACAGTGCCGCCTGCGCCACCACGGTTATCGATCACGAATTGCTTGCCCAACTGCTCGGTTAGTTGCGCTGCCAAAGGTCTGGCGAACGCATCAGTTCCACCACCCGCAGGGAATGGGTTTAAAAAGGTAACTGGCTTAGCTGGCCATTCTTGTGCCATTACTGCTAGCGGTGCTGCGCAAAGTAGAAATAGTGATTTCTTTAACGTGCTTATAGAAAAAAGCGACGCTTTGGTTTTTTGATTAAACATCTTTGTCTCCTTTTGTATCAATCTAGTGATTGACTTCGTTTTTATAAATACAGCATTCATTCTAAGGGCACTTAACACTTACTGCAAAAGTCCATACAAGGGAAAACACTAGGGCGCCATTAAGCGGCCTACGGCCCTGGAGTAGACAATTTCTCCATTAGCAAAGCGCTCATGGTTGTCCTCTACGCTTCCTAAGTCATATAGGTAGTTCACCATTAGTCCAGCAGATTGGCGCAATCCTTTGCGCGATAAATCCCCTGCCCAATTCACTAAATGCAACTTTGCACCATTACCCAAATGAAATTTGGCCACCGGATTGCCATCGCGCCCAGTAGAGGCAAGCCCCAAATACATACTTGCCAAGCTTAATAAAGCAGCCTTCTCTTCCTCTGGGGCGAGATCTGGGTGCCAACCACCCGCCAATCGCTCGCTCCAAGACTGGCTCTCGAGCTTTAAGACTGCTAGTGCAGCATCGCGCGCTAACTTGAGGTTTGGCTTCAATCTCTCACCTGGAACGCCCTCACCCAAATGAGCGCCGGCGGCGACCCAATCCATAAATCCTGGAATGGGTGATAAGGTTACAAAAGTTTTGATTCCAGGGAATTCAGCATGTAATTGCTCTGCCACCCGCTTAATCAGGAAGTTCCCCATGGATACGCCACGTAGACCAGGCTCGCAGTTACTGATGGAATAAAAAACAGCGACCTTATATTGAGATGCCTGATCGACTGTCTCTGCTTTTTTATCAACTAATGGTGTGATCACCGTTGGGATCTCGGGCAAAAGCGCCACTTCCACAAAGATCAAGGGCTCGCTTGGCAACTGCGGGTGAAAGAAGGCAAAGCAGCGACGATCTGGCTGAAGCCGACGACGCAAGTCATCCCAACCATCGATAGCATGAACTGCTTCATGTTGAATTAACTTCTCAAGGACCTCTGCTGGAGATTTCCAGTCCACCCGGTGCATTTTTAGAAAGCCTGGGTTAAACCAAGATGACAACAAATGGCGCATATCGAAATCCACCGCAGCCAACTCTGGTTTTTTATCTAACAACTGCAATAGATCTCGGCGCATCTGAACCACTGCCGCTGTTCCGTGGCTGGCACGATTGAGGCGTCTAAAGAATTCTTGGCGAGGAGACTCTGAAACCTTTTGGAGTTGGATGTAATTACGTGCACTGGAATCAGCAACAAAATTTTGCGCCGCCTTGAGTACCGCATCCGCTGCGGGATTGAGCTTCTCAAACAGAAAAGTAAAAAATGAGACATGCTGATCTTTTGCTAATTTGCGATAGTTGTTAACTACATCATCAGCCATGCTGAGGGCGTTAGATTCGCCTCGCTCCGATATCAAACGCTTGATGGCGTTATTTGCCTTGGATAAATTGCGCGCTTTAGTTAACTTCTCCAGCATGGATATCTTTCAGTTTTAGTAAATATGCTCAGAAAATAGGCAATTTTTGTAAAAAGGCAATGCATTACCAGGTAATTCGGTCAAATCCAGGGAATTGACTACAAAAGACCTAGAAAACTCGATTTTTAACTACTGATAACTGCCGTTTTTCGCATTTACCCTCACTATAAGGTAAATTCCAAAAATAATCATGGGCACAGAAAGCCACTGCCCCATAGATAAACCTAGGCCCAAGAGACCCAAAAAGGCATCAGGCTCGCGAGCAAATTCCGCCAAGAAGCGGCAAATGCCATAACCCAATAAAAATAAGCCAGAAATCTGCCCTACCCTGCGCGGTTTACTGGAATATATCCAAAGCACAATCCCCAGGCAAATGCCTTCACCCAAGAATTGATAAATCTGGGAAGGATGACGTGGAATGGAGTCCACCATTGGGAACACCATAGCCCATGGTAGGTCTGTTGGCCTCCCCCATAACTCGCCATTAATGAAATTACCTAAGCGACCAAATGCCAAACCAAATGGAACAAGTGGCGCAACCAAATCACTCACAACAAAGAAGGAAACCTTGCGGCGATAAGCAAACCAGAGCAAGGCCAATAAGACGCCTAGCAGGCCGCCATGAAAAGACATACCACCCTCCCATATCTTGAAGATACTGAGAGGATTTGCAAGATAGTAGCCAGGCATATAAAACAAGGTGTAGCCCAAACGCCCACCCAGCACCACACCTAAAACGCCAGCAAATAAAAGATCCTCAAGGTCTTTATATGTCCAACCCAAAGATTGATATCGCGGAGTACGGATGCGCAGACGACCTAATAATAAAAATTGCGCAAATGCCAATAGATACATTAGCCCATACCAATGAATGGCAAATGCGCCTATCCGAATAACAGCAGGATCAAATTCTGGATGAATCAACATACTGAGTGTTTAGCAATCACGCTTTGGATTGATCAAAATTGTGCAACTCATGACCTAAGTCACGATAAGCCTTATATCGTTCGCGACCTGCAAGACGTTCTGCTTCGTTGATTGTGACAACCTCAACAATGCGAGGGAAGCGAGCAAGCAATGCTGGAACATCTGATGGCATTTTCATACCCAAGTGAATGAGTACATCCGCATGAGGCAACTGAGATAAAGCGGGAGACAGAAAATGATCTGTCAGCAAGATGGGTGTATCTATCGCTGCTTCATCTTCAATAAAGCAATGTGGCAGGAAATCTGTTGCACTAAATGTCCATAGCAGTTCATCTAATTTTTTGAGGTCAACTTTCTCGCCCACCATCACAATATTGCGCACAGACTCACCAGTAGGTGTGGCGCTCCAGATTTTGCGCGTTAAGCGACAAGCGTATTCCAGCTTATCGCTTACGTTACTATGAAAATCAATACGAGCCATGAATTACTCTCTACGCTTATTTCTGATCTAACAAGTAATTCACAAGCAAAGGCACTGGGCGTCCAGTTGCACCTTTAGCAGCACCACTCTTCCAAGCCGTTCCAGCAATATCTAAATGAGCCCATTTATATTTTTCAGTGAAGCGTGATAGGAAACAAGCGGCAGTCACACTGCCTGCTGGACGTCCGCCAATATTGGCAACATCCGCAAAATTCGATTTGAGCTGCTCATGGTAGGCCGCATCTAAAGGCAAACGCCATACGGTATCCAAAGAGGCATGACCCGCTTTAGTGAGAGAGTTCACTAAACCCTCATCATCTGAAAACACACCACTATGTACATGACCCAATGCAATTATGCAGGCTCCAGTTAAAGTGGCTACATCAATCACAGCCTTAGGTTTAAAGCGCTCAACGTAAGTTAAGGCATCGCACAAAATCAATCGACCTTCTGCATCGGTATTGAGAATCTCAATCGTTTGACCCGACATGCTCTTCACAATATCGCCGGGGCGTGTGGCATTACCGGAAGGCATATTTTCACAAGTAGGAATCACGCCGATAACATTCTTTTTGAGCTTCATTAAAGCTGTGGCATACATCGTGCCAATCACAGAGGCAGCGCCGCACATGTCGTACTTCATCTCATCCATGGCTTCGCCAGGCTTCAAGGAAATACCGCCGGTATCAAAGGTGATGCCTTTACCCACCAATACAATCGGAGCCTCGCCTGCTTTACCACCTTGGTGACGCATCACAATAAATTGTGGCGGCGTATCTGAACCTTGGGCTACCGATAAAAAAGAGCCCATGCCCAAAGCTTCAATTTGCTTGCGACCCAAGACCTCCACCTTGAGGCCAGTCTTCTTGCTTAAGCCCTGCGCCGCTTTACCTAAGTAAGTTGGCGTACAAATATTCGGAGGTAAATTACCCAAGTCTTTAGCCAAGTTCATACCCTCAACCATCGCAGCACCTTCTGGAACTGAGGCCTTGAGCTCTTTGGCGCAAGTGTCATTACCTGCAAAGATGAGATGTGCAAAAGTATCCGGCTTATCTTTAGCCTTAAATTTCATGGCTGGCTGACGAACGCCAAAACGATATGCTTGATCGCCTGCATATTGAATGGTCAAGCGTACTTCTTCAGCAATGAACTCAGCGCGATGTCCCAAGGCAAAGCTCGGAATAAACCATAAAGCGTTTTGGATGGAGCCGCCACTTAATTGCTTTAATGCGGCTCGGGCAATTTTGGAGAAAGAACTCAGACTGCGTGCGCTAGCAGGAGTGATATCACCCAGGGATACCAAAAGAATGCGCTTAACCTTGACTCCCAAGCCTGCCCAAGATTTTTCAGCTCGAATGACGCAAGTAGATGCTTGCTGAGCATCCAAATCACCAACAAGATTGGCATGGGTGACAGAACCCCCAAGCAATCGATCCAATTCGAGCAATAGCCCAGACTTAGATTTACCGCCCCCTAAGGCATTTAAATCTGCCTTTGAGTAGGCTAAAACTAAGCAATCAGAGCTCTGCGCCAATAAAGTGGCTAGGCTTGCCTTGAGTTGCTTGGGATTATTGAGATCGGCTTGCGCAAAAATCTTGGTGCTAAATTGAATAGTCATGATGTCTAAAAGTATTTTTAAGTCAATTCAAGGGGAAAAATGGGTGTTTATCCATTATCCTCCGAGATGCAGGTTCACATCTTGAGTGAGCCAATAACAGCTAACTCATTATCTATTCATGATTTTTCACCAAGCCCTTCGCCGCGAACTCAGTTTTACGACTGGTGGCGTTTTCTTGGTCTTGGTCACCATCATGATTACCACCCTAGTCATTCGAATTTTGGGCTTTGCGGCTAATGGCGCTGTAAATCCAGAAGATGCCCTAGTTTTAATAGCGCTAGCCACGCTAGGCTATATGGCCGTTCTCCTCACGGTCTCCCTGTTTGTAGCCGTCTTAATAGTGTTAGTTCGCTGGTACAAAGATTCGGAAATGATTGTTTGGTTTGCTAGCGGTCTGAGTATTGCCAGTCTTATTCGACCCATTCTGCGCTTTGCGGCGCCACTCATTGTCATCATTGCCCTATTAGCCCTTTTTGTTTGGCCTTGGGCCAATCGTGAATCCACCATCATCAGCCAACGCTTTCAGCAACGCAGTGATGTCTCCATGGTTGCCGCAGGTCAATTTAGAGAATCAGCCAAAGCGAATCGGGTATTTTTTATTGAAGAGTTGGATGTCGATAAAAGTGAAGTGAAAAATATCTTTGCTGCAGAAACCAAAAATGGGCGGCTCAGTGTTGCTGTTGCAGCTACTGGATTCATGGAGAATGCAGAGGGAGGCGGAAAATCGATTGTGCTAAATAATGGCCGTCGTTACGAAGGACTCCCAACGCAACCGGATTTCAGGATTTTAGAATTCGCTGAGTACAGCACTCATATTCATAGCAAAAGTGCACTTGATCCAGCGCCACGCGATCGTGAAAAAACAGTTATGGAACTGTTAAACGATCCCAATCCAGCTGCCATTAACCCAAATTATGCAGAGCTACTCTGGCGCTTAGGCCTGCCATTCATGGCCCTTGGTTTAGTGCTCATTGCCATTCCGCTTGCCTACGTCAACCCAAGACTAGGCAACTACACTGCGATGTTTTATGCCGTGCTAATTTACCTAATTTATAGCAATCTGTTGAACCTCACTCAAAACTTTGTTTCACAAGGCAAAGTAAATGTTTTTGTAGCAGCTTGGCCTATACATGCCCTAGCGTTTGGTATTGCCTTCCTACTGATCCGCAACCGCATCAACCCATCCTTGAAATGGTGGCGCCGCCAACTTCCCTCCTTCTTGGCTAGTAGATGAAATATCTATTTCCTTATATTTTTGAACGCTACTTAGCCAAGCAGATATATGCTGCCTTTGGTTTCATTCTGTTTGCTTTAGTGGCTTTGTTTTTATTCTTTGACATTCTGAGTGAGCTTGGGTCTGTAAAAGGTCAGTACACCCTGCCATTAGCCCTGCTACATGTTATTTTGAAAGCGCCAAGTCGGATTTCCGAGATCATTCCTATTGCAGGCCTCATCGGAAGTATTTATGTTTTTGCTATGTTGGCCAGCCAGTCAGAGTTCACGATCTTACGTATTGCTGGATTAGATATACGCAGAGGTTTAACTACCTTGGCCAAGATTTCGTTACCACTGGTGATCGTCACGCTTGTGATGAGTGAATGGTTAGGGCCCTACACAGAAAAGCTATCAGATCAAATTCGAATGAAGGCTTTAGGCTCATCCTACAGTTCTCAATTTAAGACTGGGATATGGGTGAAAGATCGCTTACGTGATGAAGATGGCAGCGGTCCTGTTAGGCCTGGAGTCCGCTATGTCAACGTTGGCAAAATTGAACATGACAACGAAATCAAAAATATTCGCATGTATGAATTTGATGATGCGTACCGCTTGCTCTCCATTCGAAGTGCGGCTTCAGGGCGCTTTGACCAAACAGGCACCTGGATTCTGGATGACGTTATAGAAACTCGCTTTAAAGAAACTAAACAGGCTGACCCACTCAACCCAGTCTATTCAGCGCAAACTTTTGCCCATCCAATCGTGAGCCTGGAATCTGAAGTCACGCCACAAATTCTGAGCGTGCTCTTGGTTAGTCCGGAAAAAATGTCGATTTTTAGTTTAGGTCGCTTCATTTCTCATCTAAGAGATAACAAACAAGATGTGCACCGCCATGCCATAGCGTTTTGGAAGAAAGTAATCTACCCATTTACGATCTTTGTCATGCTGACATTGGCGCTACCGTTTGCCTATCTCAAGGTACGCGCTGGTAGCGTTGGCATCAAGGTATTCGGCGGCATCATGTTGGGAATGAGCTTTCAGCTTTTTAACTCACTCTTCTCGAATGTTGGTCTTTTGGGGTCGTGGCCTGCGCTGCTGACCGCCCTCACACCTCCATTGCTGTATTTCATTTTGGCAATTGCAGGTTTACGTTGGGTATCTAGAGCTTAATACCTGAAAATCATATAGAATTTCATTCCTATATCTCAGTTGATATAAAGAATGGGATCCTTATGAATTTGCACCAATTTCGCTTTGTACGTGAAGCTGTAAGACAGAACTTCAATCTGACCTCTGCAGCTAAAGCACTTTTTACCTCTCAACCGGGAGTCTCTAAGGCCATTATTGAGTTAGAAGATGAGCTCGGTGTAGAAATCTTCCGACGCCACGGCAAGAGGATTCGCTCACTGACTGAGCCTGGCAAAAGAATTCTTGCCTCAATTGAGCGCATTTTGGACGAGGTGGAAACATTAAGAAGAGTTGGAAAAGATTTTGCCAGCCAAGATCAAGGTAACTTTGTAATTGCCACCACACATACTCAAGCCCGCTACGCCTTACCTAAAGTGCTTACCGAATTTACTAAACGCTTTCCAAAGGTTCGGGTCAGCATTCAGCAGGGAAGCCCCGGTCAAATTGCAGAGCTACTCATTCATGATCGCGCTGACATCGCAATAGCAACCGAAGGTATTGCCAATACTCCTGGTGTCCTTGCGCTTCCCGGCTACCAATGGCAACACGTCGTCATGGTGCCGCTGAGCCACCCCCTTCTCAATCAGTCAACCATCACCCTGGAAGAAATTGCAAAGTATCCGCTCATCACTTACGACAGAGCATTTGCAGGGCGTAGCAAGATTGATGCTGCATTTGCGCAACGTAATCTAAGTCCAGACATTATTTTGGAAGCAATTGATGCAGATGTGATCAAAACCTATGTTGAAACCGGAATGGGTGTCGGGATTGTTGCTGGCTTAGCTTATGACGCAGATCGAGATCGCAATCTCAGAGTCATTCCAGTTGGGCACTTGTTTGGAAACAATGTGACGCACTTAGGCGTTAAGCAAGGGGCTTATCTGCGCTCTTTTGTATATACCTTCATTGAGCTATTCTCACCAACCCTCACCAAGAAAATTGTGGAGCAAGCGATGAATAGCGAGTCAGAAACCTATGAAATTTAAGCCAAATTCCGAGTGCACCACTTCGTGCTAATCTTTGCAATGAGACTTTATATTTTCTTACAACAAAAAATTTACCCTTTATGAAAAATCATCTGATATCCATATTTAAACAATGTGCAGTTTTTCTAATGCTGGCCAGCTCTGGCCTTGCATTTGCACAAACCCCTTATCCAAATAAGCCCGTCAAACTGGTAGTGCCATTTCCTCCTGGCGGACTGATCGATAACGTTGCCCGCCTCATTACTCCAGCGCTTTCAACAGATCTTGGGCAAGCTATTGTTGTAGAAAACAAGCCTGGTGCTGGCGGCAATCTGGGTGCCGCAGAGGTTGCAAAAGCAAGTCCCGACGGATACACACTTCTCATGGCATCCCCGCCACTCTCTATTAGCCCAGCAATTTATAAAACACTGCCTTACAGTCCCAGCAGCATTGAACCGATTGCTATTTTTGGGCAGTTGCCGAATGTACTTTTAGTCAATCCTGACTCCGGAATTAATTCAGTAGCTGAATTAGTAAAACGCGCAAAACAGTCTCCAGGCAAGATGAACTACGGCTCCAACGGCAATGGCACCTCATTGAACCTCAGCGCCGAGATGCTGAAAAGCCAAGCTGGCATTTTTGTAGTTCACATTCCATACAGAGGTTCATCCTTAGCGAATGTAGCTCTAGTATCTAAAGATATCGATTTTATGTTTGATAACCTTCCCTCTGCGCTTGGCTTAATTAAAAGCGGCAAGTTGAAAGCGCTTGCTGTTACCAGCACCACCAGAAATCCTGCGCTTCCCCAGGTCCCAACAATGCAAGAAGCAGGCTTTCCGAACTTTCAGGTTACAGCTTATTTCGGTATTGCTGCACCAAAAGGTTTGCCAGCAGATATTGCTTTGAAATTACAAAACAGTATTCAAAAGACAGTATCTCAAAAGGAAGTGGCTGACTCACTCACTAAACTTGGTGCTACTGTAGACTTTATGAATGCAAGCAAGTCAGCCGAATTTATTAAGGCCGATGCACAAAGATGGAAAAAGGTAGTTGATTACGCCAAAATCGAATTAGATTAATTCAATTTACGCCCAGTAACTACCAGCGGACTGCAAATGCAGTCCGCAGTTCATTTAACTGTGCTTCCGTAAGCGGATTGATCGGCGCATTTTTGAGGTGAAACAGTTTTGCCGTTTCTTCCAACTCCTCAAGGGTGGCCATTGCTGAACTGGATGAGTTGTTCCAAACATATGGCCCGAGGCGTGACAGCATGCAAGCTCGCAAAGGGGTTCCCACCTCCCCATAAGCTTCGATTACCTTCTCTACAAATTCAATAGTTTTTACAGAGCCAGGGCTTGCATAGGGAATTGTTGGCACGTGACCCACCTTCATCACAAAATACGGCGTGATTGCAGGCAATAGTTCAGGCAAAACTCCATCGCCTGTAAATGGATTGGACTCCAGAGTCAAGGCTACGCAGTGAGTGCTGTGAGTATGAATAACGCAAGAGGTATCTTGATCAAATTGTCTTGCTTTGTTGTAAATGGCGGCATGTAGAGCCATTGTCTTACTGGCCTTGTCACCACTAAGCTGTCGCCCATGAATGTCAATCTTAGCCAATCGATCAGGATCAAGGAATCCGAGACAGGCATCTGTGGGTGAAATTAAAAAACCATCCTCAATACGAACGCTAATATTGCCCGCAGTTGCATGGACATAGGATCGATCAAATAAACTTTTTCCAATCCGGCAAATCTCTTCTCTTGCTAATTGCTCATTCATCTTTTTGCTCACAGTTTTGAGAAGGCACTTGTAAAAAAATCTGCTGCGCCAAAGTTCCCAGACTTTAACGCAAGATGTAGAGGCTTGTTCTGAACCTTTGCATAACACCAAGGTACGCCTGGGTCAATTTGCTGACCAATCTGCATTTGATCAATACCCAAAGCTTTCACGCATGCACCGGAGGTCTCTCCGCCAGCTACCAATAACTGCCCAACTCCAAGAGCAACAAGGCCTTTGGCAACCGAGCCTAAAAGGTTTTCAATTGCGTTACCAGCAGCCTGAACACCAAGCTGTGATTGCACTTCTTTCACCTGATCAGGGCTTGCTGATGAGTAAATCAAGACTGAGCCATGTGGGAGTCGAGGTTCTGCCCAAGTTAAGATCTCCTGCAACATTTGCCCTGTAGATTTCTCATTTAATTCAAGTGGATTTACTGCATACATTTCACCACCTAAACTTTTAAAGCACTCAACCTGGAGGTTAGTGGCCTGAGAACAACTGCCTGAAACAATAGCGCGATATCCGCTAGCAGGTGGAAGCTTGCTAGATGCCAGATGAGCTTGTAGTCCAAAGTTGGAAGGTAGTCCAATTGCAATGCCAGAGCCTCCCGTAATTAAAGGGAGGCCTTTTAATGCAGGTGCAATGCGATACAAGTCATCATTGGTCACCGCATCAATAATTGCAATTTTTGTATTGGATGCTTTTAAGTCGGTAATTCTCGAAGAGATTGCATCAGCACCGGCAAGAACAGTTTTGTACTCAATCAATCCCACCTGATTTTGGCATTGAGCCTGCATTACTCTCACAAGATTTGCATCAGTCATTGGAGTTAAGGGGTGATCACGCATGCCAGACTCGCTCAACAATTGATCGCCGACAAATAAATATCCCTTAAATACACTCCGCCCATTATCCGGAAAAGCGGGGGTTGCAATAGTAAAGTCAGCCCCTAAGGCTGCCATCAGCGCCTCTGTAACCGGGCCAATATTCCCTTTAGGAGTGCTGTCAAAGGTGGAGCAATATTTAAAGAAGATCTGTTGCGCTCCTTGCGCGAGAAGATACTCTAAAGCCTTTAATGACTGCGCTATTGCAGCCTCAGGCTCAATATTTCTGGACTTGAGTGCCACGACTACTGCATCTAACTCAGGATTTAAGTCTTGATGTGGAATGCCAATTGTTTGCGCAACGCGCATGCCATTGCGCACGAGGTTATTCGCCAGATCAGTAGCGCCCGTAAAGTCATCCGCAATGCAACCTAAAAGGATGCTCACTTTGTAGCTTTCGGTAACTCGATACCAGGGAAGATTTTAATAACAGCACTATCGTCCTCCTTAGCAAAACCAGCAGTTGATGCCTGCATAAACATTTGATGTGCAGTAGATGAGAGGGGTAATGGAAACTTACTCGCACGGGCCATATCTAGAACTATTCCCAAGTCCTTCACGAATATATCTACTGCAGATAAGGGCTCGTAGTTGGCTGCAAGTACATGTGCCATGCGGTTCTCAAACATCCAGCTATTACCAGCACTATGAGTAATCACTTCGTAGAGTGCATTTGCATCTACGCCCTCCCTCAAACCGAGCGCCATTGCTTCTGCAGCAGCGGCAATGTGCACGCCAGCAAGTAACTGATTAATGACCTTCACTTTACTGCCGATACCCGCCTTATCGCCTAAGCGATAAACAGTTCCAGACATCGCATCAAGAATGGGATTCACCTTCTCATATGCAGCAGCGCAGGCTGAAGTCATCATGGTCATTTCACCAGAGGCAGCTTTAGCAGCTCCACCCGATATAGGTGCGTCTACATAGAGAATATTTTTTTCAGCGAGACGTGACTCAAATGAAATCGAAATATTAGGATCGACAGTGGAGCACATCACGAAAACACTCTGGGGCTTTAATGAGTCTACTAATCCAGGACTACTTGATGAGCCAAACAAAACCTCTTCGGTCTGTGCAGCATTCACTACGACTGAGATAACTACCTCACAGATTGAACCTAACTCTTCGATTGACTTACAGACCGTCCCACCAGCCTCACAAAATTGATGGGCATGATCTAAACGTACATCAAATACATACAGATCAAAACCCGCTCTTCGGAGAGATGAGGCCATACCGGAGCCCATGGCGCCCAGCCCGATTAATCCTACTTTTTTCATGATTTGGTCTCGTTTAGGTTATTTTTTGATGCTTGCTAGAAGCTTTTATTGCTAATAATCATAGCAAAGGCTACCCGTGAACCTAATTGATCAGGGCTAAAAATAAGAAGGGGGATGGTGCCCCGGGGCGGACTTGAACCGCCACGCCTTGCGGCACCGGATTTTGAGTCCGGCACGTCTACCAATTCCATCACCGGGGCAGGTGTTTGCAGTGGAAAAACTGCATTGAAGCTCACTAAGAGGTGAGAGTGTAACAAAAAAGTTGCATCACCCCCATTCTCGGGTTCAGAAGCCCTTAAAATAACGACTTCAAGCCACATTACTCAAAAGGACTTACCCGTATGGCCGGCCATTCGAAATGGGCCAATATTCAGCACCGCAAAGGACGTCAAGACGAAAAGCGCGGCAAGATTTGGACCAAACTCATTAAAGAAATCACGGTTGCAGCTAAATTAGGCGGCGGCGATATTGCTACGAACCCCCGTTTGCGCCTGGCTATTGATAAGGCCAAAGATGCCAATATGCCCAATGACAACGTACAGCGTGCAATTCAGCGTGGTACGGGCTCACTAGAAGGTGTGAACTACGAAGAAATTCGTTATGAAGGTTACGGTCTTAATGGAGCAGCCATCATCGTGGATTGTCTAACCGATAACCGCACTCGTACTGTTGCCGAAGTACGCCATGCATTTGCAAAAAATGGTGGGAATATGGGTGCAGAGGGATCTGTTGCCTTTATGTTTAAACACTGCGGTCAGATGTTATTTGCTCCTGGCACCAATGAAGATCAACTCATGGAAATTGCACTAGATGCAGGCGCTGAGGATGTGATTACCCATGAAGATGGATCACTTGAAGTGCTCACACCAGTTCCCGATTTTCCGAGAGTTCAGGATGCACTCACTCAGGCAGGCTTAAAAGCAGAAATAGCCACCGTAACAATGCGCCCAGAAACAGAGACTGAGTTCGAAGGTGATCAAGCTGAAAGCATGCAAAAACTATTAGATGCCCTTGAGAACCTAGATGATGTGCAAGAAGTATTTACGAATGCTTCTTTGTAACCAGTTAATTTGTTCGTTCAATTCATTCAATACTATTCATCAATATCTCTTTTAGCTCTTTATGAAAATTCTTTTAGTTGGATCCGGCGGTCGTGAGCATGCATTGGCATGGAAGCTGGCCCAATCCCCACAAGTTCAAACCGTATATGTAGCGCCAGGTAATGGTGGTACCGCAACTGCAAAACAAGCTGCAGCCGGAATTGAAAACCTCCCTATCTCTGACCTTCAAGAGTTGGCAGACTTTGCTAAGCGAGAAAAAATTCATCTAACCGTTGTTGGTCCAGAGGCCCCATTGGCTGCCGGTATCGTAGATGTGTTTCGCAATAACGGTTTGCGCATTTTTGGCCCAACCCAACTTGCCGCCCAATTAGAGTCCTCAAAGGATTTCTCTAAAGCCTTCATGAAGCGCCATGGGATTCCAACGGCTGAGTACCAAACATTTTCGAACGCATTAGAGGCGCATGCTTATATTGATGCTAAGGGTGCGCCTATTGTGATCAAAGCCGATGGTCTAGCTGCGGGCAAAGGCGTTGTTGTGGCAATGAATCTAACAGAAGCTCATGCCGCTGTCGATATGATGCTCGCCGATAACAAACTGGGCAATGCCGGTGCACGCGTAGTCATTGAAGAATTTTTAACTGGCGAAGAAGCCAGCTTCATCGTGCTCGTGGATGGCAAGCATGTTTTAGCCTTAGCTACCAGTCAAGATCACAAACGTCTACTCGATGCTGATCAGGGCCCCAATACCGGCGGCATGGGTGCGTACTCTCCAGCCCCAGTTGTTACTCCAGAAATTCATGCACGCGCCTTACGAGAAGTCATCATGCCTACAGTCAAAGGTATGGAGTCTGATGGTATTCCTTACACCGGCTTTCTCTATGCAGGCCTGATGATTTCTCCTGATGGCAAGATCAAGACATTGGAATTTAATTGCCGCATGGGTGATCCAGAAACACAACCCATCATGGCGCGCCTGCGTAGTGATTTAGTGAATGCCTTAGATCATGCAGTTGACGGAACTCTAAACGAAGTGGAATTAGACTGGGATCGCCGCACCGCATTAGGTGTAGTGCTCGCAGCCCATAACTATCCAGATACACCGCGCAACGGCGATGTCATCACTGGGGTACCAGCTGATACTGAAGATCAATTGACCTTTCATGCTGGTACTAAGCTACAGGATGGCAAACTTCTCACCTCAGGTGGTCGAGTGATGTGCGTAGTGGGTCTATCAGATACCGTTCGTGGCGCTCAGCAAAAAGCGTATGAGGCCATTTCTAAAATTCAATTTGATGGCATGCAATATCGCAAAGATATTGGCTATCGCGCTGTGAAGTAATTCAATCCATTTATCCATCTCAATATAGCGACCTTTAAACCTTGTCATCAGCCGAACAAACTCAAATCAATATTGCAGAATTAAAAAATTACTTTTTAGGACTGCAAGATCGCATCACGACTGCAATGAGTGAGCTCGATGGCAAAGCTTTCATGGCGGATGCCTGGCAAAAACCGGAAGATAGTAAATTAAAAGGCTATGGGCGTACCTGCATTCTGGATGGTGGCAATATTTTAGAAAAAGGTGGTGTTGGCTTCTCGCATGTCCGTGGCGATCAAATGCCGCCTTCAGCATCCCACCATCGCCCAGAAGTTGCAGGGTGCAGCTTTGAGGCAATGGGTGTTTCTTTGGTGTTTCACCCAAACAATCCCAAGGCACCCACTACCCATATGAATGTGCGCTGTTTTATTGCACAAGCCCCCGACAAGGAGCCGGTCTGGTGGTTTGGTGGTGGCTTTGATCTCACGCCCTATTACGGCGTTGATGAAGATTGCAAACACTTTCATCAAACAGCAAAAGATGCTTTGGATCCATTTGGCGAGGATCTGTATCCACGCTTCAAAAAATGGTGTGATGAATATTTTTACTTAAAACATCGTGAAGAGCCACGGGGTATTGGTGGTGTTTTCTTTGATGACTTTAACGAGCTTGGTTTTGAGAAGAGCTTTGCCATGACGCGCGCTGTTGGGGATGCTTTTATTGATGCTTATCTGCCGATTGTCGAGCGTCGCTATAAAGACGGCTTTACCGCCGAAGAAAAAGCGTTTCAAGAATACCGTCGCGGTCGTTATGTGGAATACAACTTGATATTTGACCGTGGCACTATTTTTGGTCTGCACTCTGGTGGACGTACAGAGTCTATTTTGATGTCTATGCCCCCGGTAGTACAGTGGTGGTACAACTGGCAGCCAAAACCTGGCACGCCAGAAGCCAAGCTTTACGACTACTACCTTAAGCCACGCGACTGGCTAGCCTAAGTTGAGCTCAGCGCATTTGGATACCCCAAAAAAAATTGGCATTCTGGGTGGTACGTTTGACCCACCACATCTTGGCCACCTTAAATTAGCTACCCATTTTGCAAAGGTTTTGCATCTTGATGTCTTGCTACTCATCCCTAGTGGCGAACCTTGGCAAAAAGACTCTGACATCACGCCTGCTGAGTTACGTCTGAAACTAACTGAAGCAGCAGGCATTGATCTGGCTCGTGCATTTCTATATTTAAAAATACCGACTCAAATTGGCGTTGATCGCATTGAAATTGATCGTGCAGGCCCAAGCTATGCCATTGATACCGCAGAAGCTCTCAGAGAGCGTTTTGGACCTCAAGTTAGCCTGACTTGGTTAATGGGGGCTGACTCCCTTCTAAACCTCCCCTCCTGGAACTCCTGGGATCAATTGTTGGGTTTTGTGAATTTCGCAGTAGCCAGCAGGCCTCATTACGAGTTTTCCGCAGAGATGAGCCCTGAAATTAAGGCTTTATTGGCAAATCATCAATGTAATGACCCAGATACCCTTGAAAAAAGCCCATTTGGCCGCATCTACCTAGATAACAGTCTTTCAGTAGACCTTTCATCAACCGAATTGCGGAATCAGCTTAAAAGCACTTCTCGTAGTGCTATTGCCTCCGAGCACATTCCATCACACGCTTTAGAAATCATCACAAATCTGTGTCTGTATAAGTAATCAGGCTAAGATCACCCTTATATACAAAAATCTCAGAAAAATATTAAAGAAACTATGGACTTAACTAAATTACAACGTGTCGTGATCGATGCCCTTGAAGATGTCAAGGCTCAAGATATTCGCGTTTACGACACCACTAAACTCAGCGAACTGTTTGATCGCGTCATCATCGCCACCGGTACATCTAATCGCCAGACTAGATCATTAGCCATGTCAGTTAAAGAAGCGGTTAATGCAAAGGGCGGCGAAGTCATTTCCGTCGAAGGCTTAGAAACTGGTGAATGGGTGCTCGTCGACTGTGGCGACATCGTGGTTCACATTTTGCAACCCGCATTGCGCGCTTACTACCAACTTGAAGGTATGTGGGGCGCCAAGCCGGTGCGCGTCAAATTGGCAGCAGACAAAGGTCTTGTGAAAGCAAGCGAACCCGACGACGAAGATTAATGTCTTAGCAATGCGTTTAACGATTGTTTCTGTTGGTCACAAAATGCCAGAATGGGTTGCAACTGCAACCCATGATTACATTAAGCGCATGCCCGCAGACTGCAGCATCGAAATCAAAGAGATTAAGCCCGATCTCACCCCAGCTAAAGAGGCTATCAAAATTGCAGCAGCTATTCCAAAAGGTTCTCGCGTCATTGCGCTGGATGAACGCGGCAAAGATCAGACCACTCAAAATCTAGCTACGCAGCTGGCAAACTGGCGGCAAGAAGGTTTTGACATCACCTTCTTGATTGGTGGTGCCGATGGACTCGATCCCAGTCTCAAGGAGGGTGCTCAAGCAATGTGGCGCCTCTCAAGCCTGACATTGCCTCACGCAATGGCAAGAGTCTTATTAGTTGAGCAGCTCTATCGAGCTTGGACTATTTTGCAGGGTCACCCCTATCACCGCGAGTAAGTCATTCATGTTTTCTTATATTTACCTTGCCTCACAAAGTCCACGTCGCCAAGAGTTACTCAAACAGATTGGTGTCCAATTCGAAATGCTGGTTGCAGGACCGGGTGAAGATACGGAGACTCTTGAAGTTCCTCTCCCCAATGAAAAGGCGCGTGATTATGTTGAGCGAGTCACCTTCGCCAAAAGTGCTATTGCATTAGCGAGGTGGCAAAACAACGGAAGACCTTGGGCACCCATTCTGTGTGCAGATACCACTGTCAGCTTGCCTGGCAATCCTGCCGGCGAGATTCTAGGAAAACCGAGTGATGCCGCCGATGCTGAACGCATTCTAAAAATGCTCAGCGGCAAAGTACATGAAGTACTCACTGCAGTTGTGCTCACAATTGACCCTAAAACAAACCCACTTTGTTTAGTACAAGTCTCCGAAGTGGAGTTTGCCCATTTAACTCAAGGACAAATTGACAGCTATATTGAAAGCGGGGAGCCCTTTGGTAAGGCCGGAGCGTATGGCATTCAAGGTTTGGGAGGGGCTTTTATTCCCTCAATTAAAGGCAGCTATAGCGGTATCATGGGATTACCTATTTTTGAAGTTAACCAATTATTGGATTTCGCTAAAGTTGCCCGCATATGAATGAAGAAATTCTGATCAACATCACCCCACAGGAAACACGGGTGGCATTAATTCAGCAAGGTGCTGTTCAAGAACTGCAAATTGAGCGTACCCGTCAACGCGGCATCGTTGGCAACATCTATCTAGCCAAAGTAGTACGTGTGCTACCGGGTATGCAATCTGCTTTTATTGAAATTGGTTTAGAGCGCACTGCATTTATGCACGTCGCTGATATCACGCAAAATAACCCCCAAGCACAAATTGAAAAGTTGCTCTTTGAGGGTCAAAATGTTTTAGTGCAAGTTCTAAAAGATCCCTTGGGTACTAAAGGTGCACGCCTCACCACCCAGCTCAGTATTGCTGGGCGTAATTTGGTTTATCTACCCCCAGCTGGAACTGATGCAGCTACAGAAAAATATATTGGCGTATCCCAACGAATTGATCAACCCGAGGAACGCGAGGCTATCAAGGCACGCCTTGCAGGACTCATGCCTGCAGATGAAAAAGGTGGAATTATCGTGCGCACCAGCGCACAAGATGCCAGCGATACCGAGCTTGAGCACGACATGCATTACCTACGCACGACCTGGGAGAGGATCCGAGAAGCCGTGAACCATAAGGCTGCCCCCAGCCTGCTTTATCAGGACCTTAGCTTAGCCGAACGCGTATTACGCGATGTTGCTGGCGAAGAAACTACAAAAATTCGGGTTGACTCTGCAGAGAACTTTGAAAAGCTCAAAGGATTCGCTACCTTATACATGCCTAACCTCTTGGATAAGCTTACCCTGCATCGCGGCGAGCGCGCCCTCTTTGATTTGTTTGATGTAGATGCTGAAATCAATAAGGCCTTAGGCAGAAGAGTTGATCTCAAGTCAGGTGGCTACTTGATGATTGATCAAACAGAGTCAATGACTACGATTGATGTCAACACTGGTAGTTATGTTGGCGCACGCAATCTAGATGACACCGTCTTTAAAACCAATCTTGAAGCTGCTCAGGCTATCGCTCGTCAACTCCGTTTACGCAATCTTGGCGGCATCATCATTATTGACTTTATTGATATGTTGAGCAAAGACCATCAAGAGTCAGTGTTACATGAACTCAATCGGAATTTAGATCGTGATCACGCTCGTACTTCGGTGAGCGACTTTTCCTCGCTAGGCCTGGTAGAAATGACACGCAAACGCACTCGAGAATCCCTTGCCCACATTACATGCGAGCCCTGCGCTACCTGCCAAGGCAAGGGTGAAGTCAAAACAGCACAAACTATTTGTTACGAGATTTTGCGCGAGATTGTGCGTGAGCATCGCCAATTTAATCCTCGAGAATTTAGAATTGTTGCGGCGCCCGATGTGATTGATCTCTTCCTTGAAGAAGAAAATCAATTCTTGGCGCAGCTTGGCGACTTCATCAGTAAGCCCATCAAACTTCAGGCAGAAGGTAGCTTCCGCCAAGAGCAGTACGATATCGTTCTCAGTTAATCATTAATTAAGCATTTGAAAACTGGATACGGTGTAAGTTGGCATACATGCCATCCTTAGCAATCAACTCTTCGTGTGAGCCATTCTCAATCACATGACCATGCTCTAGGACCACAATCCGATCGGCATGCTCAATAGTCGATAGGCGATGCGCAATTACCAGAGTGGTCCTACCCGCCATCAAACGCTCCAAAGCATCCTGCACCTGACGCTCGGATTCAGAATCGAGCGCTGAGGTTGCCTCATCCAGGATGAGGATGGGCGCATCTTTATAAATGGCTCTCGCAATAGCTAGACGCTGACGCTGACCACCAGATAAGCGATTGCCGTTATCCCCAATTTGAGTATCGATTCCTTCAGGCATTTCTTTCATGAGTGCAGATAAGTTAGCTGCCTCCAGCGCCTCCATCACGCGCCCACGATCAATGCCTTCTGGACCAACAGCACCATAGGCTACGTTTGCCGCAATGCTGTCATTAAATAAAATGACATCCTGACTCACAAAAGCAATTTGCTTACGAACATCTGCAAGAACAATATCTTCGAGCGGAATATCGTCTAAGAAAATTTGCCCACTTGTTGGCTTAAAGAATCGGGGCAATAAATTAACTAAGGTAGATTTGCCACCACCAGATGGCCCCACAAAGGCAACGACTTTGCCAGGCTTGATATTTAAATTCACACCAGTGAGAGCATCTTTACGCCCGGCTTCTTGCTGATAAGAGAAGCCTACATTCTCAAAACGAATTCCACCCTTAGTCTTACCCAAGGATTTCATATTTTCTTTTCGGGACTCATCCTCTTCAAAAGGTTGATCCATGAGGGAGAAGATCATTTCCGCTGCAGTTAAGCCGCGTTGCAAGGGTTGATTAATATCGGCCAGATGCTTGATCGGCGAGATCACCAACATCATCGCAGTAATAAAAGATGCAAAGCCACCTACCGTAACACCTTCGGAGGATGACTGCATTAAAGCAATCACCAGCACAATCGATAGCGCCATGGAGGCAATCAGTTGAGTAATCGGCTGATTCAGACCTCCAGCTACCGCTGACTTCATGGCGAATTTGCGGAGGCGGTCAGCTTTTTCCATAAAGCGACTCATCTCATACTCTTCAGCACCATGTACTTTCACGATCTTGTACCCAGCAGCAGATTCCTCAACGATGTAAGCGAGATCGCTTGTCATCGTCTGCTGCTCACGATTGAGTGAGCGTAAGCGTTTATTAATTCTGCCGATGATTAGTGCAATGATTGGGAAAATCATAAGCACCACCAATGTAAGTTGCCAGTTTAGGTAAATCAGGTAGCCAATTAATCCAATCACCGTAAGGGAGTCTCGCACCAAACTAATCAACATTCCACCCATAATCGAAAGGGCATTATTCACTTCAAAAACTACCGCATTAATTAAGTTGGATGCAGAATTCTTTTGGAAGAAGGTAGTGCTTGAATGCAGCAATGCCTTAAACATCTGCATACGCATCTTGAGCAAAACAGCATTGATAACGCGATTTAAAAGGTAACTAGATAGAAACTGCGACATTCCCCGCACAAAAGCTAAACCCACCAAGAAAACCGGCACCTGCCACAGCTTGTTATCCATCTGACCAGTGAATCCCCGGTCAAGCAAAGGCTTCATTAAG
This sequence comes from Polynucleobacter sp. AM-7D1, assembly GCF_018688455.1. Classification (NCBI taxonomy): domain Bacteria; kingdom Pseudomonadati; phylum Pseudomonadota; class Betaproteobacteria; order Burkholderiales; family Burkholderiaceae; genus Polynucleobacter; species Polynucleobacter sp. AM-7D1. Next base: position 491,955 of record NZ_CP061319.1, on the reverse strand, counting down.
GCTGGGATGGAAGTTTCAGCCCCAGCGACCAGCGCCATGGCTAATAAGGACCCAATAATCGTCCAGATATGGGGCTTCAGGTACTGAATTAAGCGATTTAGGGAGGTGCGGTCTTGAGCATTCATATAATGAATTATGCCCACCTTATCAGTCATACTCATCACTCGCAATGAAGAGGCCAATTTGGCCGATTGCTTGGCCTCCCTAGAGGGGATTGCCCAGCAAATCGTGGTGGTCGACACCAATAGCATCGATAGCACCCTAGAAATCGCCAGAGGCCATGGGGCCCTCATTAGCCGGCCAGCGGATTGGCCAGGATTTGGACCCCAAAAGAACCGTGCTCTAGAGCTCGCAACAGGCGAATGGGTTCTGTCTCTGGACGCTGATGAGCGCCTCACTCCTGCCCTCAGAAGTGAAATTCTCACAGCCATTCATCACTCGGCGCATGTCGACTGTTTTGCCATTCCACGCCTTTCTTGGTATTGCGGTCGATTTATTCGCCACTCTGGCTGGAGTCCCGATTATGTGGATCGGTTATTTAAACGAGGTACTGCCCGCTTTTCAAATGATTTGGTTCATGAACGACTCATTCCGAATGGGCAAGTAGCAAAGCTTGAGAATCCCATGCTGCACTACAGCTTCATGAACTATTCACAAGTGCTTCAAAAGTTAGATCGCTATTCAACAGCTTCTGCAGAGCAGGCATTTGCCAAAGGGAAAAAGAGTAGTCCATTAAAGGCCGTGCTTCATGGCATCTGGGCCTTTACTCGAACCTACTTTATCCGCCTTGGTTTCTTAGATGGCACTCAGGGCTTTGCCTTAGCGATCTCCAACGGGCAAGGAACCTACTATCGCTACATGAAGTTATGGCAATTGCATCAAGAAGCTGAAAATAATTCATATCACCGCAAATGATCTCCGTACTGTTGGCAACTTATAACTGGCCTCAAGCCCTCAAACTCTGTCTTGAGTCGCTTGGCACTCAAACTGATTTAGATTTTGAAATCATCATTGCTGATGACGGCTCTACAGGAGAAACTAAGAGCTTGATAGAAGTCATCCAGAAAAATTTCCCAGTAAAAATTACCCATCTTTGGCAGGAAGATCACGGCTTTCGCAAGACCCGCATTCTTAATCAAGCAATCGAGGCAGCGCGTGGCGACTATCTCGTATTTTTAGATGGCGACTGCCTTGTACAACCAGACTTTATTGCCCAGCATCGAATCCTATCTCAGACCAACCACCTAGTTACAGGCAGTCGCGTCTTGCTAAATGCCGAACTCAGCAAACAATTACTGTCATGGCAGCAGTGGGATTTCAAAAAATTTATCGACAAGCTGTTGAGCTATCGACTCTCTGGTGGCGTCAACAAATACTGGCCCCTCAAAATGAAGCTAGGGGATGGTGCCTGGCGCAACTATAAGAAATTCGTATGGCGTCGTATTAAGGGTTGCAATATGGCCTGTTGGAAAGCCGACGCCAAAGTCATTGGCGGCTTTGATGAAACCATGACAGGCTGGGGGCACGAGGATGCGGATTTTGTTTTCAGACTACAAAACAGGGGTTTGATTCGTAAATCCGGATCCTGGTCGACTGAAGTACTTCATCTCTATCACCGTATCAACGATCAATCCAATGCCGCAGAAAATGCACGTCGCGTCCGTGAAAAAATTCTGGCTAAAGCTCAGTAGGATTCAGTTAAATTAGCCCTATGACTGCATTCTCAGCACTAAAGCCTAAAAAAGTTTTATTTATTGCGACTCGTCAGATTGGAGATGTCCTTGTCACTACGCCGCTTATCTCTCAAGCACGTGAACTCTGGCCTGATGCTGAGTTTCATTTTTTAGGTTACCGCGGCAAGCTCGAGATGCTCAAAGGTAATCCCGATATTGTCCAGATCATCGAAACTTCCGATCGTCCCAAATTCAAAGAGTATCTCTCTTTATTTTTTAAACTATTTCAGCGTTACGACTTGGCTGTGGTTACGCAACCTAGTGATCGCGCCTATTTTTATGGTCTAGTAGCTGCCCATCACCGCGTTGGCGTACTAGGCGGCCACCCTCAAGGTCTCACAGATCAAGATAAAGCCAAGAAAAGTAAAAGCGATAAGCAAAACGTCTGGAAAAAGGCTATCAGCCTACATACAGTTGATGTGGATTATTTTGCCCAGCATGTCATTACTGAAAAGCTTCGCCTACTTGAGATCTTTTACAAAAAGCAGGGAGATTTATTTAGCAAACCTATTTCAGTCACTCCACCTGCTGGCGACCCAATTACCCCTAGCATTGCTGGTCAACTTCACGCACCTTACCTTGTAGTGCATCCAGGACCCTTGACCGCCTACAAGCGTTGGCCGCTTGCCTATTGGCAAACATTGCTGACATGGATTGCAAAACAAGGTTGGCAAGTTGTATTGAGTGCATCACCCGCCAAGCAAGATCTTCAGCTGAACAAAGATATTCTGTCATTACTTGATGAAGACACTCGCAGTCATGTTGTTGATACAGCAGGCCTACTTACTATCCCGCAAGCGGGAACACTGATTCGCGGTGCAATTGCCTATGTCGGGGTAGATACATCCATCACACACCTAGCGGCAGCATGTAATACAACGACCATTGCCTTATTTGGTCCAACGCCACCCACCAACTTTGGGCCATGGCCTAATGGTTTTATTGGTAAACAGCCCTACCAATTAAGAACTCGTTCGCAGACAGTTGGCAATGTCACGATTTTGCAAGGGCCCGGTGAATGCGTCCCCTGTCGCAAAGCAGGCTGTGAAGATCGCGCAAATAGTCGTAGCGAATGCTTGGATCTCTTAGAACCCAATCAAGTGATTGCAGCACTTCAAGACGCTACAAATCAATAAATCACACTGAGTTGTTTTGGAGCTGCTGATTTAGAGGTACTGAACTTGAACAGTATTGGATTGCTTGGCCGCCAATATTTGATTCAGACTATGCAAGCAAGCATCATCAGGATAGATGCGTAACTCTTCTGGGAATTGCATCAAGCAAGCTCCACCACTAGTAGTGACTGCAGCTGTGAGCATTAAACCCTTTAAGCCTTCGCTAGCACTTGGCATAGAGGCTGCTGCAGACCCTAACTTCGGATCTCGCACTCGATTACTCATCAAGTAAGGTCCAATTTGGCTACGCAAGGATTTAAGGTCGATCGCTGAATCAATCGATAAATGGATGTTGCGAGCAAAACGCATACGAGCTCCCGTAATATCCATCACCGCCTCAGATACGATCCGCATTCCGCCAGAAAACTTGTCGGGAGTAACGTTTACTTTCGCCACTAATAACTCATCTTCTTTAAGCCAAGAGCGATTCGGTTCATACACTTCGCTATAGAGAGTCACTTCAATAGCAGCGGTGCCATCATCAATGGTTGCAATCATCATGCGGCCACGCTGACCAGTCAGCATTCGAGCAGAAGTAATAATGCCGGCGATCAACTGATCCTTACCCTCGGTCACCTTAGCCAATGGTTGACGAATGAAATGTGCCGTCTCATCACGATAGGCATCAAACATATGACCAGTCAAACAGAGTCCGAGGGCACTCTTCTCATCTTGAAGGCGTTTCTTTTCAGACCAGACTGGTTCGCGCACCAACTCAGGTAGGTGGCGATCCTCCTCCCCCGCCACCTCAAACAAACTAACTTGATTGATTGAAGCTTCAGCTTGTTCGGCCGCCTCAATTGCGCGTGCAAGAGAGGCCAATAAGGTGGATCGAATATCGTATGGATTACCACCAGCAGGAATAGAGTCTTTATACAAGCTATCAAAAGCGCCAGCACGCATCAAAGCCTCAATTGCTCGACGGTTGACTTGCCTACGATCAACGCGTGCGCAGAAATCAAATAAATCCTTGAACGGACCACCAGCCTCACGCGCCTTCACAATCACTTCAATTGCCGCCTCACCAGTACCTCTAACAGCACCCAAACCATAGCGAATATGACTAATTGGGGAATCTGGAGCAGCGTCTGGCGCACGTAATGGTGTGAACACATAAACACCAGTATTAATGTCTGGTGAGAACACCCGAATATTATTTGCCAAACAATCGTCGTACAGAATCTTCACCTTATCGGTGTCATCCATCGCGAGTGATAAGTTGGCTGCCATAAATTCAGCAGGGTAGTAAGCCTTAAGCCAGGCAGTTTGATATGCCAGGAGCGCATAGGCAGCGGCATGAGACTTATTAAATCCATACCCTGCAAAGCGCTCCATCAAGTCATAAATCTCGTTGGCCTTGCCTTCAGTAATACCGCCGGCTTTTGCACCATCACTAAAGATCTTGCGATGCTGTGCCATCTCTTCAGGCTTCTTTTTACCCATGGCACGACGCAACATATCGGCACCACCAAGTGAGTAGCCACCAATCATCTGGGCCATCTGCATAACCTGCTCTTGATAGACCATGATGCCGTAGGTTTCTTGCAGAACGGGCTCAATACGCGGATCTGGGTACTCTACTTTTTGACGTCCATGCTTACGCTCAATAAAGTCCGGAATCAAATCCATTGGACCTGGGCGATAGAGTGCGACGAGCGCAATAATGTCTTCAAAGCGGTCAGGCTTAGCCTCACGAAGCATGCCTTGCATGCCACGACTTTCTAGCTGGAAGACTGCGACCGTATTGGCATTCTTTAAGACTTCAAACGCTTTTTCATCATCGAGTGGAATTTCTCCAATATTCCAATCTTTACGATCAGAATGCAGTGTCTTAATCCACTTCTCAGCAGCCGCCAAAATAGTCAGCGTCGTCAATCCCAAGAAGTCAAACTTCACTAAGCCGATAGCTTCGACGTCATCTTTATCAAACTGACTAATGACAGAGCCGCTCTCTTGATCTTTAGAATCTTTTGCCTCTTGTGTATAAAGCGGGCAAAAATCGGTTAAACGGCCAGGAGCAATTAATACGCCACCTGCATGCATACCCACGTTACGGGTCATACCTTCAAGCTGTTGAGCGAGAGATAAGAGCTGGCGAACTTCATCCTCATTCTTTTCGCGCTCGCCTAATTGCTTCTCTTCCTTCTTAGCCATTTCGATAGTCATGTACTGACCTGGCTTATTCGGAATCAACTTGGCAATACCATCAACGAAGTTATAACCTTGCTCTAGCACACGACCAACGTCACGAATTGCCGCTCTAGCAGCCATGGTTCCAAAGGTAGCAATTTGACTGACCGCATCTTTGCCGTACTTATCTTTTACGTACTGAATAACGCGATCCCGCCCATGCTGGCAGAAATCAATATCAAAGTCGGGCATCGATACCCGCTCAGGATTTAAGAAGCGCTCAAAGAGGAGGTTGTAACGCAGTGGATCAAGATCCGTAATACCGAGTGAATAAGCAACTAAAGAGCCGGCACCAGATCCACGACCTGGGCCGACTGGTACACCATTGTTTTTTGCCCAATTGATAAAGTCCGCAACAATCAGGAAGTAGCCCGGGAAACCCATTTGAGAAATGGTCTTCACCTCGAAGACTAGGCGCTCGTGATAACGAGCCTCTTCCTTTGCATGCTCTTCTGGATCTGGGAAATTGCGCTCCATATGGCGCTTCAAACCAATCTCCGATTGCTGCAATAGATAATCGTCGAGCGTAATACCAGGAGGCGTTGGGAAATCCGGCAAACGCGGCTGACCTAGCGTTAGGGAAAGATTGCAACGTTTGGCAATCTCCACTGAATTAGCCAATGCGACAGGCAAATCTGCAAACCGCTTTTCCATCTCCTCTTGAGATAAGAAATACTGCTCTTCATTAAATTTCTTGGTGCGACGGGGGTTGCCTAAAAGCTCACCCTCAGCGATACAAACCCGCGCCTCATGGGCCGTGAAATCACTTCTTTGCATAAATTGCACTGGGTGCGTAGCAACGATGGGTAGATCCAATTCACTTGCGAGATGGCAGGCTAGCTGAAGTTGCTTTTCATCTTGAGGATGACCGCCACGCTGCACTTCAATGTAAAAAGTATTTGGGAATAACTTTGCCCAATGTTTAGCAGCATCTTTAGCTTGATCTTCTTGGCCGGCTAAGAGCGCGCTACCCACATCACCCCAGCGTCCACTCGAAAGCGCAATCAGTCCATATGCCAGTGTTCTTTTTCTAGCTTTATCTTCAGCTTTAGAAGCGGGCTCACTAAACCACTTGGGGTCTACCTCTGCCCGACCACGAGATTGATTCTCCAGGGAGGCTTTGCTTAATAGCTGACATAAATTGAGATAGCCAGAGTGGTTTTGTACCAGGAGTAATAAACGATGGGGTTGATCTGGGTCTTGGGGGTTGCTAATCCAAACATCCGCACCTGCAATTGGCTTAACTCCGCTCGAGCGTGCAGCGCTATAAAAACGGACTAAGCCAAATAAATTACTCAAATCAGTGAGCGCCAAGGCTCCCATGCCGTCTTTTTCGGCTGCAGCTACCGCATCATCAATACGAACGACACCATCCGTAATTGAAAACTCGGAATGGACGCGCAGATGAACAAAACGGGGTGAAGCCATGAGATCATTTTAGCTGTGCCGAACCTCAAAAACCCCTCACCCCCAGCTGACGGCTATCGCGGGCGCTTTGCCCCCTCGCCTACTGGCCCGCTTCATGCGGGATCCTTGGTTGCCGCCCTAGGAAGCTGGTTGGATGCCCGACAAAATCAAGGGAAATGGCTAATCAGAATCGAGGATTTAGATACCCCCCGCTGCATTCCGGGGGCGGATCAAGAAATCCTACGCCAATTGCTTGCCTGTGGCCTTAACTGGGACGAGGCGCCAACCTGGCAATCCAAGCACCAAGATCGCTATAAAAAGGCTCTAAAGCGCTTAAATGAGCTCCAAACCATCTATCCCTGCACCTGTTCCAGGCAAAGCATTGCAAGCGCTCTAGAGGCTCGTGGTGTAGTCACACCTCGCAATCAAGAAATAGTCTACCCAGGTAGCTGCCGCCCTCAACAAATACCCCTGTATGAGGATGAAAACATCTTTACGGTTGAAGCAGCCTGGAGGCTCGCCCTTCCCCCAGATCTCAGTATTCATTTTGAAGATCTAGCCCTAGGGAAGCAAAGTCAAAACCTGAATCAAGAAGTGGGGGATTTTGTATTGCGTCGTCGGGACGGCGTATTCACCTATCAACTTGCCGTGGTGGTAGATGATGCTGAACAAGGCATCACTCATATTGTGCGTGGCGCAGATTTACTCAACAACACGGGACGACAAATACATCTACAAAGTATTTTGGGATATCCAGCACCAAGCTACTTGCACCTACCACTAGTGCTAGATGAGCATGGTGAAAAACTCAGTAAGCAAACTTTGGCAAGCGCCATTCATACCGAGAATACTCAACAGGCTTTACAAGAATTACGCAAAGCTGGAGAGCATTTAGGATTGAGGGATCTTCCGAATGGAAAAGATACTTCGATTGCTGAGTGGCTTTTAGCTGCCACCCAAGCTTGGAATAGAAAAATTACTTCTTCTTAAAGCCACCGAGCAAAGCACCAACAGCCGGTCTTGCAGGCGTAATACCCACTTTTTTCTCTTCAGGATTGCCAGCCCCTGATGATGACTTATTGACAGCGCTAGGCTCATAAGGCTTATAGAAAAATGGGTCCGACATTTTTGCTGGCGCATCTGATCTAGATGAGCTTCTGCTAGTAACGTAGCTAGGATTACCTTCGGGTAGAGGCTGGATATCCAACTTGCGTTTCATCAACTTTTCAATATCGTCGAGTAAACGTTTTTCACTGGCATCGACCAATGCAATCGCATCACCCTTGCTACCTGCTCGACCCGTACGACCAATACGGTGAATAAAGTCTTCCGCATTAAATGGCAGCTCATGATTAATAACGCAAGGCATCGACGGAATATCTAAACCACGTGCAGCTACGTCAGTTGCTACCAGAGCTTCAATCGCGCCAGATTTAAATGCATCTAAAGTGAGAGTACGTTCACCTTGACTCTTATCACCATGAATCGCGCCCGCTTTAATACCATCGCGCTCCAAAGAACGAGCTAATCGAGCACAACCTAAACGGCTGTTTGTAAAAATGATGCATTGGCGAGATAAACCTTGACGAGTGCGCGCCTCAAGGACTTTCACAATCGCGCGTTGCTTGTCTTCACTGGCTACCATATGGACTACTTGCTTGACGGTATCGGCTGCGGCATTTTGGCGTGCCACTTCAACAGTAACCGGTGTGCGCAAATAACTTTGCGCTAATTTTTTAATCTCTGGCGAGAATGTTGCTGAGAACAAGAGTGTTTGGCGCTGCGCGGGAATCAAATCAATGATGCGCTGCAAGTCGGGCAAGAAGCCCATATCTAACATGCGATCTGCTTCATCTAAAACCAAAATTTCTACTTGGGAGAGATTGGCAACTTTAGAGCCAATGTGATCTAGCAAGCGTCCTGGGGTGGCAATCAAAATCTCTACACCACTACGCAATGTAGCAACTTGCTCTTTCATATCCACGCCACCGTACACCACGGCAGCACGCAAATCAGTGTGCTTGGAATAGCTTGCTGCATTCTCGGCAACCTGCACAGCTAACTCACGTGTCGGCGTTAGTACCAATGCACGAATTGGGTGACGAGCTGGCGAAGCACTACTACTTGCATGACGCAAAATCTTTTGAATGATCGGCAACACAAAAGCGGCCGTCTTACCGGTGCCGGTTTGGGCTGCGCCCATCAAATCACTTCCCGCCAAAACGTGCGGAATAGATTGCGCTTGAATCGGAGTTGGGGTGTTGTAACCCTGCTCAGATACCGCTTTTTGAATCTTTGGATCTAAGCCAAAGTCAGCAAAGGTAATTGTTGCTGGGGTGGCGCTACTCTCAGTAGCGCCGGTAGGGGAATTTATTTCAGGAACAGTATTTGTCAAGGTAACTTACAGAATGGCTGCAATGCCGGCCTTCGCGGTTTCGGCATCCTCAGTCGATTTAACGCCGGAAACGCCGACTGCGCCGATGGTAAACCCATTTACCTCGATATTGACACCACCTTCCAACATGCCCGAAATATGTGGGGCAGATAAAAAGGAAAAGCGTCCGTTATTAATAATTTCTTCGTAAACACGGCTCTCGCGTTTACCCATCGCAGCAGTACGCGCTTTTTCTTGAGCGATGTAAGCAGAGACAGGGGCACAACCATCACGACGCGTTAATCCCAATACATGCCCGCCATCATCACAGACACAGATAGTCACTGCCCAGTTATTTGCTGCAGCATGCTTATCTGCTGCATCCAAAATCTTTTGAACATCAGCCTGGGTTAAATATGGTTTAGTTGCCAACATGTGAAATCTTTCTGTCTCGAATATGTTTTATTTGATGAAAGTACTATCTATATAAGTACTTGAATTATAAGGGGTGTTGGCCGATAGATTCTCCAGCCGACACCCCATTTACACCCAACTTACTGATTATTTTAGAAATTCTTGGGCGGCAACAACACCGCTTGCCTTAGGCTTATAGCCCATCGCGCCCAAACTCATCTCCACCCCACTGAGTGCAGCCATCAGACTAAGCTCATTGCAATCACCCAAATGGCCAATACGGAAGGCCTTACCTTTAATTTTTCCAAGACCTGTACCCAGGGATAAATTGAACTTCTCCAGAGCATGCTTACGCAGAACATCCGCATCCATACCTTCTGGTGTAGCAATACAAGTGAGTACTGGCGAGTAGCAATCTTTATCTTGGCACTGGACTTCTAGGCCCCAAGCATTTACCGCTTCACGGCAAGCAGCCGCAAGACGCTGGTGGCGAGCAAAGATATTGTCTAATCCTTCAGCCATCATCATGTCCAAAGCCTCATGTAAGCCATACATCAAATTCGTGCTCGGAGTGGTTGGCCAATAACCTGTTTTGTTCGACTCCAAGATCTCATCCCAAGCCCAATAGGCCTTAGACATCTTGTTTGTTTTACTAACTTCAATTGCGCGTGCTGACAAGGCATTAAAGCCAATGCCTGGAGGCAGCATTAATCCTTTTTGTGAGCCAGACACGGTAACGTCCGCACCCCATTTGTCGTGCTCGTAGTCTGCAGAACCCAAACCAGAAACGCTATCAACCAACAATAGCGCTGGGTGTTTGAGAGAATCAATTGCCTTGCGAACTGCGGCAATGTTCGAAGTTACACCCGTGGAGGTTTCGTTATGAACTACACAAACCGCCTTGATTTCATGGCCAGTGTCTTTACGTAAGCGCTCTTCAATGACTGATGCATCAACACCCCAGCGCCAAGTATCTTGACCAGGCTTAGTCACCACCTCAACATCCAAACCAAGACGCTTACCCAAAGCGCGCCACAAATTAGCAAACTGACCGGTTTCATAAAAGAGCACCTTGTCGCCAGGATTGAGGACGTTAACCAAAGCCCCCTCCCATGAACCCGTTCCAGAGGCTGAGTAAACAATGACTGGTTGCTCAGTTTTAAAAATCTTTTTAATACCATCCAAAACCTTGAGACCAAACTGACCAAATTCAGGTCCACGGTGATCAATCGTTTGATAGCTGATTGCCCGCAGGATGCGGGATGGCACTGGGCTTGGGCCAGGAATATGTAAAAAATGACGCCCTGAGAGGTGGTTATCTAGTTTTAGCATGCTGAGTCTCGCTTGGTTTTTGTTGTTAATCTTGCTGGCCAGTGTAAGGTACTTTTTGGTAATTTACAATTTTGTATGCAAAATAATTTTCAAATAAGTGAAAAATAAGCAATTTATAGCGTTATTTAAAGCTATTGATAGGTTATAGTAAATATGTATACAAAATTAAGGCATTCCAAATGATGCTCACTGCACCCCCAAATACCCAAAACCTGCACGAGGTCACCTTCCAAAAGCTGCGAGCTTTATTGGTAGAGGGCGCCATTACGCCGGGGAGCAAATTGAATGAACGTGAATTAGCAGAACAGCTCAACGTGTCACGCACCCCTATTCGTGAGGCAATTCGACGTTTGGCAGCGGATGGGCTGGTAGAGCTGATTGCCAACCGCGGAGCGATTGCAGTACAACTCACGCGGGATGACATCCTTCACACCTTTGATGTGATTGCGAACTTAGAGGGCTACTCCGGAGAACTAGCAGCGCAAAACATTAGCAATCAAGCTCTTATTGAACTGGAAGCACTCCAATATGAAATGATGGCCTCGTATGCTCGCAGAGATCTCTCGAGCTACTACCAACTCAATCTCAAGATTCACCAGGCCATTAATAAAGCGGCAAACAATCCCGTCTTGAGTCAGCTTTTTACCCAAGTCAATGCCCGAATTGAGGCACTGCGCTTTCGCTCCAACCAAGATGGCGTGAAGTGGGAGAAGGCAGTGGGCGAACATCAAGAAATGTTAGACGCATTAAAGGCTCGCGATAGCACACGCATGCGCAAAGTCATGATGCAGCACGTGATGAATAAACGTGATGTAGTGATCCAATTAGTTGACTCAGAATCCAAACAGAAAGTTGCAGCATGAACAAGCCACTCGATTTCCCTCTTCCAGAATTCGTTGCCAACAAGGCAGAGTTAGCTAAGCGCCTCAGGCAAGAAACCTCTGGTGAAGTTATGACCGATATGGCTAGTCGCGGACGTTATGCAACAGATGCTTCAATTTATCAAGCCATGCCAGTTGCTGTCTTTGTTCCCAAAACTGCTGAAGATATTGCGACAGCTATTCAGATTGCAGCTGATTTGGGTGTGCCAGTTTTGCCTCGCGGAGGTGGCACCAGTCAGTGCGGTCAAACCACCGGTACTGCACTCGTCATCGACAACACAAAATATTTTCGCAAGCTTCTACATGCGGATCCAGAAAAAGCAACTGCAGTAGTGGAGCCTGGCATTGTTTTAGATCACCTCAATGCTGCACTCAAGCCTCATGGACTCTGGTATCCGGTAGACGTCTCTACTGCTGGTCAAGCAACCATCGGCGGCATGGCAGGCAATAACTCTTGCGGCAGTCGCTCTATCGCCTATGGAAACATGGTGCACAACGTTTTGGGTATTGATACTTGGTTAGCCAACGGGCAAGTAGCAAGCTTTGGAAATTACGCCAATAGCTCTGGCGCAGCAAAACAACTCGGTGACTTTGTAAAAGGTTTGGCGAATAGCCTTCAACCCGAAATCGAAGCGCACTTCCCTAAAGTGCTGCGTCGTGTTGCTGGATACAACCTGGATGTCTTTCATCCACAAAGCGAACGCCCCTACACTCAAGATGGCAGCGTGAATTTAGCACACCTGTTGGTGGGTAGCGAAGGCACTTTGGCATATTTCAAATCACTTGAGTTGAAGTTGGCACCCTTGCCACAACATAAAGTGCTTGGAGTAGTGAACTTTGCAAGCTTCTTCAAGGCAATGGATAGCGCGCAGCATATCGTCAAACTTGGGCCCACTGCAGTTGAATTAGTCGATCGCACCATGATTGATTTAGCGCGTCACAACCCCAGCTTTAAGAAAACCATTGAGACTGCTCTCATTGATGCTAGCGGCCCCACTCCTGAAGCAATCTTATTGGTGGAGTTCTCTGGTGAAGCGCACGCGCCCTTGCTCGAGAAACTAAAGTCTTTGCAGAGCCTGATGGGTGATCTAGGTCTGCCCGGTTCTGTAGTTGCGATGCCTGATGCCGGCTTGCAAAAGAATTTATGGGAAGTGCGTAAGGCCGGCTTAAATATCATGATGAGCCTTAAAGGTGATGGCAAGCCAGTGAGCTTTATCGAAGACTGCGCAGTCCCACTCGAGAGCCTTGCTGAATACACCCAAGCACTCACAGATGTATTTTCTAAATATGGTTCACGAGGCACTTGGTATGCACATGCTTCAGTAGGTACGCTCCACGTACGCCCTATATTGGACATGCGCCGTGATGGCGCACAAAAAATGCGTGCCGTTGCTGAAGAGGCATCTGCATTGGTGCGCAAATATAAAGGTGCCTATAGTGGTGAGCACGGCGATGGACTCTGCCGTGGCGAATGGATCTCTTGGCAATTTGGCCCCAAGATTACTGAAGCACTTGCAGAGATTAAGCATGAGTTTGATCCGAGTGGCTTATTTAATCCCGGCAAGATTGTTAATCCACCCAAGATGGATGATGCAAGCAACTTCCGCTTCCCACCAAGCTATAAGGTCATTCCGCTTCAACCCGCTTTAGATTGGTCTGCTTGGAACGTACAAAATAATCCAGTCACTGAAGAGACCAGTGCGCCGGGTACTGGCGGCGACCCAGCAATGGGCTTAGCCAAAGCAGTGGAGATGTGCAACAACAATGGTCACTGCCGTAAATTTGATGCGGAAGTAATGTGCCCAAGTTACCGCGTGACTCGCGATGAAAAACACCTCACCCGTGGTCGCGCTAATACCTTACGTCTCGCACTCTCCAATCAATTGGATATCAAAGATGAAAGTTCACCCCTTGGAAGTGATGCTATTAAGGAAGTGATGGAGCTCTGTGTGAGCTGCAAGGCCTGCCGCCGTGAATGCCCTACTGGCGTCGATATGGCGAAGATGAAGATTGAGTTTTTGTCAGCCTACAAAAAACGGGTTGGGCACTCATTACGAGATCTAGCTGTTGCCTATCTACCGAAATATGCGCCCATTATTAGCAGCATTCCTGGTTTGCCTGCGCTACTCAATCTACGAAATCACATTGCCCCGATTGCTAAATTACAAGAATGGATCATGGGCATCTCTGCACAAAGAAGTTTGCCGATCTGGAAAGCAAAAACATTCTGGAGTAATCAGAATGCAATTGCACCTTATCAATTTACCCCGGCTGAACTCAGTCAAGATGATGATAAGGGCAATAAAGGCGTTGTACTGTTGGCAGATACCTTCAATGCCTACTTTGAGGATGAGAATTTACAAGCCGCACTTGCGGTACTGAAGGCTGCCGGATATCGTGTTCATATTCCACAGAAGAGCTTGGCCAAGGAAAAGGCAGACTCCACACCAAATACGTGTTCCAAGGAATTTTGCTGTGGCCGTACCTATTTAGCCGCCGGCATGGTCGACAAAGCCAAAGCTAGCTTAGATGAATTGGTAAATCATCTTGCGCCATTTGCAGAAAAAAATATTCCCATCATTGGTCTAGAGCCTTCTTGCCTATTCACCTTAAAAGATGAGGCTTTAGTCATGGGCTTTGGTGAGCGTGCAGTGACAGTAAGCAAGTATGTGCAACTCTTAGAAGAATTTTTAGCTCAAGAAGCAAAGAGTGGAAAACTTCAACTTCAATTAAAGCCAGCATCCCGTCCAGTCTTATTTCATGGTCATTGCCATCAAAAATCATTTGCTGCTGTAACACCGGCGATGGAGCTCTTGAAGTTAATCCCGAATGCTGAACCCAAGCTGATTGAGTCATCCTGCTGCGGCATGGCAGGTAGCTTTGGTTATGAAGCTGAGCACATTGAAGTATCCAAACAAATGGCTGAAGCAAGCCTATTACCAGCGATACGGAAAGCACCGGATAGTTGGGTTGTTGCAGATGGGACAAGCTGTCGCCACCAGATTGCCGATGGCACACAAAGAGATGCAGTACACATTGCTAAAATTTTGGCTGCCCATCTTTGAATCAAACTACTTAAGATTTGCTTAGCGTATAACGCCGTAAGCTAACATCAGAAGCGTTCCAGTCAATAGGGCTGGAACGAGGCGGTGGGTTGGCTTAGAAACCATTACACCCAAACTGAGAAGGCAAATCAGAATTCGAATCCATACAGGAACAGTTGCTAATAGGCCAATTGGCATCAAGACCATTCTGACTACTAAAGCTGCAACCATGGCATAGGTTACTGCGGCAAGCCAACGAAAGATTTCACTGTCTTGGTTAATTTTTTTTGCGAGCAAAACACCAATGGCACGGCAAAAATAAGTTCCAAGGGTAGCGCCAGCTAAGGCAATCCATAAACCCCAGCCTTGAAGAGCGGTATTCATTAGCCTATTACCCCTGCTTTCTTACGCAACACTTTGCGATCAAATAAATAGGCAACAGTTCCAGCGACTAAACCAGTGGTCAGCAAGCTCGTATCGCGATCCAAAATAAAGAAAAATGGACCCAGTACAAATCCCAGACCAATAGCAATTCGATTAATCCAGACCTTTACTTCAGTAAAGGTGAGCAAAAAGAATAAAGGATTAATAAAAACTAAACCAAGCGTAATGGCTGGAGGCACCATACCGGCCAAGTAGTAACCCAAAATAGTACCGGGCACTGAGATCAGCCAACACAAGAGGCCAAGACCCATGAAATAACTCAATCGATGCTTTGCCTCAATAGTCTGAAACTCTCGCATCGAAATTGCCCATGCTGTCATTGCTAGCAGATGAACCGAAGCATATAGACCGTGATTTCGATCTTTTTCATGAAACTGAGGAAAGAGCGTCACAGTCATCGTGATAAAGCGCGTAGACGTCAAAGTCACTGCCAATGCAATAGCTAGCAGTGAAGATCCTGTTATAGCCATCTCTAGCAATACCACCTGACCAGGCAATGCAAACATCAAGAAACTGGTGGCGCCGGTAAACCAGACATCCATACCATTCGTTTTGCCCATCGCACCAAAACCCACCATACCTGCAAACAAGACCATAGCTGGGGCTCCTGCTGCATCACGAATGCCAGACCAAAAAGCATGACTGGAATCTTTAAAGCGTTGTGCAGCCGAACCCTCAAGAGCAATTTCGCTAGGGTCTATATAAGGTTTATCGGCTAATGACATGAAATGATTGTAAGTGAGTTAAGGCTTAATCTTCCAATTTATCTAGGCATCTAGGGCCCACTGAATATGCTCAGCCACTAAACTATCCGAGCTTGGCAAGCAGACAGACAATGCTTCCCGCAGAGCGCATTTATCAATCTCTAATACATCGCTATCAGCCAAGGCATTCCCCATCGCAACAGCTAAGTTTCTGCGCCAGCGGGTATACCCAATACGACGAATTGCACTACCTTCGTGACGCTTCTCGAATTCCTCCTCAGTCCAAGACCAAAGCTGCAAGAGACTAGCCCTTCCAAGACCATGTCGTTCAGCAAAGTCGGGTAAGGCCGTACGTTGCGCAAATTTATTCCAAGGACAAATCAGCTGACAGTCGTCACATCCATAAATACGATTACCCATTGCTCTACGAAATTCCACCGGAATGACATCTGGATTTTCAATTGTTAAATAAGAAATACAGCGTCGTGCATCTAATTGATAAGGAGCGGTAATAGCTTGAGTTGGGCAAATCTCGATACAAGATTGACAAGTACCACAATGGGAATCTTCCTCTTGATCAATCGGTAGCGGGACATCAACCAATATCTCGCCCAAAAAGAATGTAGACCCAGATTCACGATTAAGCAAGAGCGTGTGCTTGCCCCGCCAACCTAGGCCCGCCTTACGAGCCAACTCCACCTCCATTAATGGTGCTGAGTCGGTAAATACACGATAACCAAATGCGCCAATTTGTTTTTCAATTCGTTGTGCAAACTCTTGTAAACGATTGCGCATCACCTTGTGATAGTCGCGCCCACGCGCATACATGGATACAACCGCCTGAGTTGGCTCAGCTAAACGCTGCCACTCATGGTCAAAATCAACTGTTGGGGATAAATAATTCATCGTTACGCAAATGACCCTCACAGCACCGGGAACCAGCATGCCGGGATCAGAGCGTAAATCAGCATGTTTAGCCATGTACTCCATCCGCCCGTGACGACCTTGATCTAACCACTCACGCAGCCTCTCTGTGGCCGATCCAAGATGGGTATCGGTGATGCGCAAGCCATCAAAACCCAATTGACGAGACTGCTCATTAAGCCATTCAAGAAGATGGGTCTGATCAACAGCGATCGGTATTTGGGAAGAAGTCATGTGTAATACAGAATGTAGCTTAATAATTGAATAAACTAGGCAAATGGCACAGAATTCATTTAATCAATATTGTAGGCAAGAAGTAGATACGACCGTATTGGCACAAAAGCTTGCCATCTACCTCAGCCATCTTTTTCAAGCAGACCAAAGCATTCACCTCAATATTTCCCTAGAAGGCGATCTTGGGGCGGGTAAGACCACTTTTGCCCGCCACCTGATACAAGCCCTAGGATATGCAGGGCGAGTCAAAAGCCCAACCTATACCTTGTGTGAGCCCTACCCTATTGAAATCAACAGTGGCAACCCATCGTCAGCAGTACGCATTACAGCCCACCACTTTGATCTCTACCGCATGAGAGATCCACTAGAGTGGCAAGAAGCTGGCTTTGCAGAGCATTTTGATGAACCTGGATTCTGCTTGGTAGAGTGGCCGGGTAAAGCTGAGGGCACGCTACCAGCTTTTGATATTGAAATTCATCTCCGCGCCGGTGAAGATGAAGGCGCAAGAAATATTAGCCTGCAAGCCAACACCCGTCATGGAATAGCGGTTATAGAAGAACTATTGCCACAATAGAGATGAGCAAGTCACCCATCAATTCCTCTAGAAGAAAACATCTTAAAACTTCAGCAAAGATGCTGGGTTTCATCCTCTTCCTTGGCGAGGCAGAGATTGCTTGGGGTGCAAAGATCTTGGGTGTACGTATTTGGCCCGCAGAAGATTACACACGGATCACGATGGAATCCGATAAAGCGCTACCCATTACACAACAATTACTGAGCAATCCCGATCGCTTGGTGGTCGATGTTCAAGGCATGGAATTGAATTCCACCCTGAAAGACTTGGTAGCTAAGGTTAAGCCCAACGATCCCTATGTCTCACAAATTCGTGTGGGGCAATTTCAACCTGGTATGGTGCGTATCGTTTTTGACCTTAAAGAGCCTGTTAAACCTCAACTCTTCACACTAGACCCCATTGCGGAATATCAGTATCGCATGGTGCTTGATCTCTACCCAGCGACTCCGCCAGATCCTTTGATGGAATTAGTTAAGAGTAGTGCCCGCAAAGAGAATGCACTAGAAAAGGCCAATGAAGAAATCGATTTGATTGCACAGTTCGCAACCAAGAAAGAAAAGGAAGCTCCAAGGGCTCCAGTAGCTCAAGCCATTCCAGATGTAAAACAACCAGCTGCTCCAGCAAAACAAAAGCGCCTCATCACCATTGCAATCGATGCGGGTCATGGTGGAGAGGATCCAGGCGCTATTGGCGCGATGGGCTCTAAAGAGAAGAATGTTGTTCTTTCTATTGCGAAACGCTTACGCGACAAAATTGACAATGATGCGTATATGCGTCCATTTTTGACTAGGGATGGCGACTACTTTGTACCACTCCATACTAGAGTGCAAAAAGCACGTCGAGTGGAGGCGGATTTATTTGTATCGATTCATGCAGATGCATTTATCGAACCTAGAGCCAAAGGCGCATCCGTTTTTGCCCTATCCCAAATGGGTGCCAGCAGTACTACTGCACGCTGGATGGCCAATAAAGAAAATGCTTCCGATTTAATTGGTGGTATCAATATCAAGACGCAGGACAAGCAGGTTGCTAATCTTCTATTGGATATGTCTACAACCGCACAAATTAAAGATTCTGTACAAGTAGGGCAGTCGATCTTGAAGCAAATTGGTGGATTTGCTCCGCTACATAAAAATAAGGTGGAGCAAGCTAGCTTTGCTGTTCTCAGGGCTCCTGACATCCCCTCAATCCTCGTTGAGACAGCGTTTATCAGCAATCCTCAAGAAGAGGCTCGTCTGAATGATGATGCTTATCAAGACCGCATTGCAGAAGCCATTCTGAGAGGAATTAAGGACTATTTCTCCAAAAATCCACCTGTTGCCAGACGCGCTAACGCCTAGCGCACTTGTAAGTACAAGGCATACAGGGCAACACCCGAAAACCGGGGAAGCCAAACCAAGTTCTTGCTATAATTTCTGTCTTACTGGGTCGGTAGCTCAGTCGGTAGAGCAGCGGACTTTTAATCCGTTGGTCGCGAGTTCGAATCTCGCCCGACCCACCAGTAATACCAAAAGCCACCTTCGGGTGGCTTTTTCTTTTGGGGCTTTTACCGCCCAAAGTCTATGAGATCATAGAACCATGTCCAGCAAACTGTACAAATCATTTCTTAAAAAGAATCCAAATCCTCAAGAACGACTTAGCTTAGGAAAATCGATTCGCAAAGAGGTTGATAGATCCTCGCTTGGGCAATTTACTGAAGTCAGCAAGCGCCAAGACCCAATTGAGATTCTGCTTGCTCAAGCTAAAACCAGAATTCCTGAATACATCCCAATTCGCCATGCTCGAATGGCAGCCGACCCCTTTGCATTTTTTAGAGGTGGTGCTGCAACTATGGCGCATGACTTAGCCAAACTCCCGAGCCCTTCCATTCAAGTTCAATTATGCGGAGATATGCACGTTAGTAACTTTGGGTTCTTTTCCACAACCGAACATCAGTTGGTTTTTGGAATTAATGATTTTGATGAAACTCTTCCCGGAAATTTTGACTGGGATTTAAAGCGACTGACAGCAAGCGCCATGATTGCATCGAAGTTACTTGGTCAAGATCAGGCTTATGGAGAAGATATTGTTCGAAATATCACGACAGCATATAGAAATAATCTTCATCAATATGCTTCTATGCCCTATATAGATCTCAAACATACTTATATAGATGAGAAATCACTGGCAAGTATTGCGGCGAAAAAGGCAAACGCTGCAAGCCAAGAGTATTTAGAGCATTTATTGAATAAGGCTAGAAAAAATAGTAGCCACGGCATGCTTGGAAAGCTGACAGAATTTAGTGATGAGGGGACTCGACTCATTAATAATCCCCCACTGATAGAGCATCCCCAATTCTCGCCTCATGGAAAAAGTATTGCCGAGCTCAATGACGAAGGTCTAAATTCCTACATTCAGTCTCTAGCACCAGATCGCAAGCACTTATTACTACGCTACAAATGGATTGATTGGGCCAGAAAAGTTGTTGGGGTTGGCAGTGTGGGGACCGGTTGCTGGGTAATGTATTTTGAAGGACTCGATAACAATGATCCGCTTTTCCTCCAGACAAAGCAGGCCCAAAAATCAGTTCTCGCTTCCTTTTTTCCAGATACGCAATTTAAGTCCGAAGGGGAACGCGTCGTTCATGGGCAATGCTTAATACAAGGGGCTCCAGATCTCTTTCTAGGTTTTGGAAAAACATCAGAAGTAGATTTTTATGTCAGGCAGCTACGTGACATGAAGGGCGGAATTTCAGTTGGGGGAGACGGCATCAACACTAAAGTATTTCCAGATTTTGCAAAACTATTTGGATGGGCATTGGCCAACGCCCATGCCCGTTCAGGAGACCCTGCCGTTCTTGCCGGCTACTGCGGAAAAAGTGAAGCCCTAGATGATGCTCTCGTCAAGTTCTCGATTGCTTACAGCAAACAAAATGAGGCTGACTATGCTACATTTTTAAAAGCAATTAAATCCGGTAAAGTCCCCTGCGCTACTGACAATTTCTAAATTTTTTGTGCACAAAATCGCACATGGCATTCTGCGCTTAAAAGAATTGATTACGCTGTATTTTTGAAGAAGTTTGATTTCTTTTAATCTAGTGCTCGCAAGTTCGAATTTCAACTGACATCCCAGTAATACAAAAGCCTCTAGAGAAATCTAGGGGCTTTTTCTTTTTAGACTGGATGGAATGAGAGGCAGTTGGTAGTAAGTATGGTCTTGTAGTCGCTAACCAAGGGGGTGGCTGACGTGTATCTCCTGCCCTTAGGACAATTTGCATTCTTTAATACGGTCCAAGTACTTAGCACTCAGATCTATCAGCATTAGAACTTTTGTTTAACTTGATACCCCTTTGACTTCATGCACCCCAAAAATACATCAGACTCGGATGGAGCACCGCCGCTGTTGCCGTAGTATGTATTGGACTCTTTTATACAAGCTGCACGGTCTTGGTTGTAGCGCTCAGCTGATTGGCCTTTGGTGGGGATTAATTCTGTCTGCTGAGCGCAAGCTGTTAATACAAGGCCCGCTGCCAGAGCAATCAATGTGGAATTAATAATTTTCATGGTCTGGTCCTTTGTGTTGGCAATTCAGCAATTCTATCGTAGCATCAGCGGGTCATTTTCCAAAAAATCTTGCCGCGAGTTCGAAAACGAAGTTTCGATGAAGTCAATCTAACCTAATCCATGAGTAATACAAAGGGGTCACAAGAATGCGACCCCCTTTCTTTTTATCGCTCAGAATGTTTAGGGCTACCTCTAGTCGATAAGCAACTTATTCCGCAGTAATACTCGCATTCTTGATCACATTTCCCCAGTAATCGTATTCCTTCTTTGTAAAGCTTGCCAATTGGGCTGGGGTCATTTGCTCAACAAAAGTTCCCGAGTCTTCTGCCTTCTTTTGGATCTCAGGGCGAGCAAGTATCTTATTGATCTCTGTATTTAATTTCTTAACTACATCTGGAGGAGTTCCTGCTGGAGCGTATAAGGCAAACCAAGAGTCAAGATTGAAGTTCTTAATACCTTGCTCGCTTGTTGTTGGCACATTAGGCAAAGCACTTAGCCGTGTTTGACTAGTAACTCCCAAGGCTTTTAATTTATCCCCTTTAATTTGTCCAACAACTGAAGCTGGCGTAGTAATAATCAAATCTACTTGACCTGCCATTAAATCTTGCACTGCTGGGCCCGCTCCTTTATAGGGTATATGCGCCATGCGAGTTCCAGTAATTTGTTTCAATAATTCACCTGCAATATGTTGAATCGAACCATTTCCTGAAGAGGCGTAATTTAACTTACCAGGATTGGCTTTGGCGTAAGCTGTTAGCTCCTTCAAGTCACTCACTGGTAAGCTAGGAGTAGCAACAACTACTTGTGGAGCTTTAGTTAAAAAGGCTACTGGTGTGAAGTCTTTAATTGGATCCCATGGGGCCTTTTTAAACAAATGGGGATTGCCTACTTGATAGCCGCTATACGCTACCAATAAGGTATATCCATCAGGCTTAGCAGTTGCCACTGCTTGTCCGCCAATATTGCCTGATGCACCCCCCTTATTCTCCACCACGACAGGCTGTCCAAGCGCTTTAGATAGCGACTCAGAAATTAAACGGGCAGTAAAGTCTGTAGTTCCTCCGGGCGAGGTGGGAACAACTAGTGTTATCGGCCTATTTGGATAAGTTTCTTGGGCAAGCCCAGATAAGGCCAAAGTTCCGAGTGAAAGGGCCGCTAGTGTTTTTATAAATGCATTCATCTTCATTTTTGTCTCCTTAATTATTTATTTAAATTAACTCAGATACTTCAATTAAATTTTGATCTGGATCGCGCACATAAACTGAATTTATTTTTTGCGTAGCGCCAGTACGAAGAATTGGGCCTTCAATAATAGGCCAACCCTCTACCATCAATTTTTCAATGACCTTCTCCAGCGGTCGATCAGCAATAAAACAAAGATCTAGTGATCCTGGAGTAGGAATGTCTGCTTTTGGCTCGAACTCTTTGCCTTTAATATGCAGGTTAATTTTTTGATTACCAAACTTAAATGCTTTTCTCTCAACTGGCGGAGTGCCGCCAATAAAAGATTCGAGCTTCATTCCAAGAACACGGGTATAAAAATCCACGCACTCAGCTTCCTTAGCTGTCGTAAGCACCAGATGATCTAAGTGATTAATCATCATTTTCTCCTCATATAAAGTTCTTCCAGTTTAGGTAATGCACCCGGAAATAGGGGTTTCGCAATCAAAGTTTCTTTAGAATTTATTGCGCGCGGCGTAACTCTTCAACATAACTTGGCTCGGGATGCAGTGTGTAAGTGCTACCAGCCTTGGCAACCTGACCTGGAACCTCATGACCGACGATCTGTGGCAACTCCTTAGCAAGCTGCAATAACTTAGGTATGTTGATACCTGTGTCATACCCCATGGCATCAAGCATATGGATGGCATCTTCGCTAGAAACATTTCCGCTTGCTCCAGGCGCGTAAGGGCACCCTCCTAAGCCACCGAGTGATCCATCAAATTGCACAATGCCAGACTGAACCGCCGCCAAAATATTGGCTAAACCCATGCCTCGTGTATTGTGGAAGTGCAAAGTTAACTGAAGATTAGGAAAGCGTTTTTGAAGTGAATCACACATCCTCTTTACCTGATCTGGATTGGCCATCCCCGTTGTATCGCAAATCGTAATACCCCTTACACCTAGATCTGCAAAGCGCTGTGCAAATCCCTCCACAACATCTTGAGGAACCTCACCCTCCATAGGGCAACCAAAGCAGGTGGAGAGTGAAACATTGATGGGTGTTCTGCCATCAACGTATTTAATTACCTCCGCTAATCCAGAAAAGCTTTTTTCTCTTCCCATTCGAAGATTCGCTAGATTGTGCGTTTCAGATGTGGACATCACCAAATTAAATTCATCAGCCTTAGATTCAAAGGCTCGCTCTGCACCTCGAAGATTTGGTACCAAAACGGTGTATTCCACACCAGGCAATCGTTTAATGCGGCCCATAACCTCTTCCGCATCTCTGAGCATAGGGATAGACTTTGGGGAAGTAAATGATGTCACCTCGATTTTTGCGAAACCACATCCGCTCAGCTCATCTACCAACTTTACTTTGTCATCGGTAGGAATAAAGTTGGACTCAATTTGAAACCCATCTCTTGTAACTACATCGTTAAAATATATTCTTGTCATAATCTTTTGTTCATTAGCTTTTAGTAAACGCAACACCGCGTTCTTTTAAGGACGTAACTTGAAATTCATTCAAGCCAAGACCACGTAATATCTCATCAGTATTCTCTCCAATATCAGGAGCAAGAGTCTTAATGGATCCAGGCGTACGGGAAAGTTTTGGAATCACACCAGGCACATCTAATTTAGATCCATCTTGCATTTGAATCGTTTCAATATTGCCCCGTGCCTTGTAATGAGGATCGCTAGCAATATCAGCAATGGTATAAATTCGACCGGCAGGAACAGAAACAGAGTCCAGAATCTCCAAAGCCTGATCAGTGCTAACTGTTTTAGCCCATTCACCAATAGCCCCATCAAGCTCAGCAACACGCTTCACACGGCCATCGTTATTCTCTAGCTGAGGATCGCTACCCAGATCATCACGCCCGATGACCGCCATAAGACGCTTAAATATACTATCGCCATTGCCAGCTACAAGAACATACCCTCCATCTGCACACAGATAGGCATTGGTGGGAGCAATACCCGGCAAAGCACTTCCAGCTGCCTGCCTTACTTCGCCAAATGCACTGTATTCAGGCAATAAACTTTCCATGCAATTAAATACTGCCTCATACAGTGCGATATCAATAATTTGCCCTTGGCCACTGTGATGTCGCTCTTGCAGAGCCAGTAATATTCCAATAACACCATGTAAGGACGCTAAGGTGTCCCCAATGCTGATGCCCACCCGAACCGGCACCCTTCCAGGCTCAGCAGTAAGATGACGTAAGCCTCCCATGGCTTCTGCTACTACACCAAATCCCGGCTTATCACGATAGGGACCTGTTTGACCATAACCACTGATACGAAGAACAATGAGGTGTGGATTAAGTTCCAGTAATTTTTGTGGATCAAGACCCCACCCCTCTAGCGTTCCGGGACGGAAGTTTTCAATTAATACATCCGCTTCTTTTACGAGCGTCCTGACAATTTCTTGAGCCTCTACTAGCTTTAGATCTAATGAGAGGGATCGCTTATTGCGTGACTGAACCTGCCACCAAACAGAGGTTCCATTCTTCAGCAATCGCCATTTACGTAGCGCATCACCCACATTTGGCGGCTCTATTTTGATGACATCGGCACCGAAGTCAGCCAAAGTTTTGGCCGCAAATGGGCCGGCAATCAACTGACCCATCTCAATTACTTTTAACTTTGCTAATGGCTCCATACGACCCTCTGATATATCTTTTTAGCAAAGGTACTCCCCTTCATCAATCTTGAAAATTGCTATTTCAGGTCGACTCCTTCTCATTTTGCGAAGGTATGGTTAGAATTACTCCATGAAAAACCCGCTCAACCCCGCCAGAGTGGACTTTGTTACTCTCAAGCTCTTCTGCTCCATAGTGCAATCCGGAAGCATTACCAAGGGGGCCAGCGCATGTAATCTAGCTCTATCAGCTGCTAGCAGACGAATTTCCGAGTTTGAAGAAACAGTAGGAATCCCCTTACTAGAGCGCTCTGTTAGAGGCGTATCCCTTACACCTGCAGGCCATGCAGTGATGCAGCATGCATTAAGACTATTTCAAGGCTTCGAACAATTAAGTAATGAATTAGGTGAATACTCTAAAGGGGTAAAAGGCCACGTCAGGCTCTGGGCAAACATGTCTGCCTTAACTGAGTTTCTACCAGCTTCACTGGCTAGCTTCCTAAAAATTCACCCTGAAATACAGGTTGAAGTGGAGGAGCAATTGAGTGGCGATATCGTAAGAGCATTAATGGATGGAATAGCTGATATTGGTGTCTTTGCTGAAGGACCAGCTACATCTGGATTGGATACTCAAATCATTGGTAGAGATCAGTTGGTCATTGTGTGCAGCAAGGGGCATCAGTTAGGCAAAAGGAAGCACATCTCATTTGAAGAATGTCTTGAATATGATTTTGTAGGACTTAACAGAGGCAGCTCATTACTTGAACTCACTTCTCGAAGCGCTGAGAAGTTGGGAAAACATATGAAACTGAGAATTCAGGTTAGAAGCTACGATGCCATGTGCCAGATGATCGCAGTGAACTTGGGAATAGGCGTCTTACCACTTCAGGCCTGCGCAGCTCAAATCAAGGCATTGGATCTCAAGACTATTCAACTTGAGGATTCTTGGGCTCATAGAAATCTTCTCTTAGCAATGAAGGCAAAAATCAATCAGTTGCCTGCTGCAACATTGCTTAGCCAACATCTTCTTACGCCAACTCCAAAATCATTGACTTAAATCTCTTGACTCAACAATTTTAAATAATTGATTCCGCTCGTGGCGAATTCGACAACGAAGTTCTAACTAAGTCAATTCTACCTGACCTACCAGCACTACCTAGCCTCAAGTGCCAGAGTATGCTGGAGACTAATCGCTGGGATCGAGAAAATTCTCAAAGAACTATCCCTTAAAATTTCCCGCATATTGAATGGCGACTTTCAATTAAATTGATATAGCCTTGCTGGATTCTCGCGAAGAATTTTTTCCCTTAATAGTGAATCTGGGACCCAGTTTATTAATAAATCCAACAAGTCGGCATCATTTGGCATAAAACCTTTTACCATCACATGCGGCCAATCGCTCCCCCATACCAATTGATTGGAATTCGCTTCAAGTAAGGCCTGAGCGAATGCATTTGTATCGGAATAAGGCGGTTGAGCAAAAGAAGAAATGCGATAAGGTCCTGTTAGCTTGACCCATGCACGCCCCTCACGCATTAAAGCTAAAAGATTTTGAAAACCACGATCATGAATTCCATGGCTCGTTTTAATGTAGCCCAAATGACCCAACACAACAGGCACTGGAAATTCTTTCAAAATCTGATTGAGGTCAGGAAACTCATTGGCATGCATTAAGAATTCCATATGCCAACCAAAAGGCGCGATCTTATCTGCAAGATAACGTAGATTATCCATGGGCAAAATGCCCTTCGCGTCCGCCAAATCAACAATATTGCATCTGACACCCCTAACACCCGCATGATGCAGCTCCTCAAGATAGGAATCTGTAATGTTAGTATTGACCACCGCCACACCACGGAGATGCTTAGGATTGGTGCCTAGTGCATTGAGTAGGGCTCGATTGTCATCAGCATAAATGCTCGGCTGAACTAGTACAGCACGCTCAATACCCAATGTCTCTAAAAGACTTTGATATTGCGGAAGTAGCGCATCTGGTGGTGTGTATATCCTCTGCGGCGAGTAAGGATAGATAGAGTGAGGCCCACAGATATGCGCATGACAATCTGTAGCACCCCAACAAACACGCAGATCCGGTTTTTTAAGAAGCGGATCTGGTGCTTGGCATATGGGAATGTTACTGCGGTTCGATTCCTGCTTGTTTGGCAATTTTCTGATACTTATTAATTTCAGATTGAACGAATTTTTCAGTTTCTGCCAAATTCATCAACTTAATAGTAATACCAGCCTTTGTATAGGCGGAGACCACTTGAGGATCCTGAAGTGCGGCATTAACGTCAGTATTGATCTTCTGCAAAATAGCTTTTGGCGTTGCTGATGGCGCCCAGAGACCTACCCATAAACCAATTTCAAAACCTGGAAAACCTTGTGAGGCAATAGTAGGAATCTCTGGTGCTGCTTCAGCACGGGTGGCACTTGTAACCCCAAGAGCTCGTACTTTACCGCCTTGAATTTGAGCAATCGCGGTTTGCAACGGCGCCATGTAATAGGCGGTACGTTGTGAAATAGTTTCAGATATTGCCTCTGGCGAACCTTTATAGGGAACATGCAACATTTTAATTCCCATGGTTTGATTAAAGTACTCGGCAGCAAGATGCGTTGAACTTCCCACGCCAGCGCTTGCAAAAGGAATTGCTCCTGGCTGCGCTTTTGCTGCATTAACAAGATCGCTTAGAGTTTTATATGGGCTATCTGCAGAGACAACCAATGCGTAAGGGCTGGTACCTAAAATATTGACATCGGTAAGACTTTTTAAGTCATAGGGTAATTTTTTATAAATTGCTGGGTTAGCTGCATAAGAAGCTGATTGAACTAACAAGGTATAGCCGTTCGGATCAGAATTTACAACTACGCCAGTTCCAACTAAGCCACCTGCACCTGGGCGATTTTCAATAATCACAGGCTGTTTCCACATTTCAGCAACAGTCTTAAATGCAATACGACCAGCAATATCTGCACCTGAGCCTGGTGTCAGAGGGACAATAACTTTGACAGTTTTATCTGGATAACTGGCTGCAGCATTCTGCGCATTAGTCACCTGCACTTGTAAACTAAAAAACACAGCCATCGAAAGCGTTATTGGCTTCATAAGCTGAGTAAATGAAAATGAATTCATCAATATCTCCTAGTAGTTAATTATTATTTTTGGCGCTCAACTAAATATGACTATGCCACAGAATCTAGGAATTCCCTGAGATGAAAATTAAATTCTTGGGGTTTTTCAATATTTGATAGATGCGCTGCCTGATCAATCACCTTAAGAGACGACTGAGGGATTAAACGATGTAAAACAGTCGCCTGATCAAGGGTGCAGGCTGGATCCTGTTTGCCCACTAGCACCATAGTCGGCGCCTTAATCTTAAGCAGCATAGTGGATTGCGCCATATCCCGAACCGCGCTACCGCAAGCTAGATAACCATCCACAGGTGTCGCAAGAATCATCTTCCTGACCACATCAATTTTCTGAGGTTCGCGATTGATAAAACCCTCCAGGAACCAGCGCTTAATAGTCCCATCAACTAAACCAGCAATCCCTGAAGTTTGAGCGATAGAAAAACGCTCTTCCCATAAGCTACGAGGTGGCATTTCACTGGCGGTATCACAAAGACTTAAGGACAGTACCCTGTCTGGAAAATTAGCGCCAACATATTGGCAAATCATGCCACCCATAGACAACCCAACCAGATGCGCCTGCTGAATATGGAGCGCATCCATTAGGCCAACTAGATCTTGACCCAGCAATCCAATGTTATATGGACCATCTGTTACCTGGGATTGACCATGGCCACGAGTATCGTAACGAATAACACGGTAGCGATCTATCAGAGCATCAATATTGTCATCCCACATTTCTAAACTAGACATCAGGCTATTGCTAAGGAAAACTGGCGGTCCATCCTCTGGTCCATCGATTTGATAAGCCATCTGAATATGATTGGCGCTGATAAATTTTTTCATGAATGCTCTCCAAAATATACCCAAATACAGTAACAGAACTCTCAATACTCTGCTTACCTACATAGAGTTTCTCAATATCTTGGAAAAAATATAAAGCGAAGGCCTAGGGCTTAATTAATGACTTTTATCTCGTGAGCATTGAGGTGGCTAATTAGGCTGAGCACACTTAACCGAACGGCTGATTTGTGCATCTATTAATTGCTAATTTAGGTTTTTAGACCTGTAAGCTCTTTTCTGTCCGTTGGTCGCGAGCTCGGGCTCGCCCGACTCATGAATAACTTACCCAGGAACAATCTCAGACAAATTCTTTAATAATTACCATCTGACATGAAAGCATTTCAACACTTTCTGGCGCACATATACCCGCTAAAAACCACCCAAAACAGTTATCACACTTACTTGGTGAGCATTGATTCATAAGCCTCTGTAGAATAGTTTCTATGAAACCCACCATCAAAATTGACTTTGTATCGGACATAGCCTGCCCATGGTGTGCTGTAGGCTTAGGCAACCTCAATAAGGCTATCACCGCATTCAGTGATAAAGCAAACTTTGAAGTTCGCTTTCGACCTTTCGAACTTAATCCGAATATGTCCTTGGGCGGCCAGGATGCTATTGAGCATCTTACTGAAAAGTATGGTCTTACCGTAGAGCAAGTACAGGCTAACCAAGCTCAGATTAGAGAGCGCGCCCTTGAGGCTGGCTTTAAGTTCCATCCAGATGGTCGCAAGCGAGTCTATAACACCTTCGATGCACATCGTCTTTTGCATTGGGCCGGTAAAGAGTATGGCCTTGAGAAGCAAGCAAGTTTAAAAACAGAATTACTGAAGACGTATTTCTGCCTGGCAGTCAATTTAGATGATCAACAAAACCTTCTCAATGCAGTCATTACGGCCGGCTTGGATCCAGATAAAGCAAAGCAGATTCTTGATAGCGGGCTATACGCAAATGAAGTACGTGAAGAAGAGGCTCAATATACTGGTGCAGGAATTCACTCTGTACCCTCAGTAATTCTGAATGACCAATATCTCGTCCAAGGGGCTCAAGCCCCTGAGTCTTTTATCAACGCATTTGAACAATTAATTCAGACCGAACAAGCATGACCCTGACAGAACTTCGCTATATCGTCGCAGTTGCTCGAGAACGCCACTTTGGCAGGGCCGCTGATGCTTGCTTTGTATCTCAACCTACCCTATCAGTAGCTATCAGAAAATTAGAGGAAGAGCTCAACACGCAAATTTTTGAGCGTACTAATACTGAAGTTGCAATGACTAGTCTTGGCGCATTGATTGTCGATCAAGCCCAAAGAGTACTCGAGGAGGCCAACTCCTTAAAGCACTTGGCAAAGCATGGTCAAGACCCTCTGTCAGGTCCACTGAGACTTGGCGCCATCTACACAATTGCGCCTTACTTATTACCTAGCCTAGTACGAGTTGCACGAGAGCGACTACCCCATGCCCCCTTATTCTTAGAGGAGAACTTCACTGTTCGTCTATTAGAAGTCTTGCGTCAAGGGGCATTAGATTGTGTCGTGATAGCCGAGCCCTTTGCCAGCACTGGACTAAACCAGATTGACCTGTATGACGAGCCATTTTTAGTCGCGGTACCCAAGGGTCACCCCTGGGAAAACCGAACATCAATTCCGCATCGAGAGCTTAAAGAACAAAATACTTTATTACTTGGCACGGGTCACTGTTTTAGAGACCATGTTCTTGGCGTCTGCCCAGAATTAAATCGCCTTGGATCTGGCGCAACCATTGGAGAGCAGCGTAGCTTTGAAGGCTCATCATTGGAAACCATTAGACAGATGGTAGCCAGTGGCATCGGAATTTCAGTGCTACCGAGAACATCAGCCTCTGACACTGCCTCTTCGGATCAGCTGATTCGTTACATCCCATTTGAGGATCCTATTCCAACCAGACGAGTTTGCCTCGTCTGGCGGAAGAACTTTCCACGTGCAGCCGCAATGAATGAGCTAGCTGAAGTGATTCGCCAATGCGCCCTACCAGGTGTTCAATACCTGTAAGACCTGCTCCTTGGATTAACTCAAATCAGAAACGAGTGAGGCTAAAGTTTCTGGAGGAAGTGTCTGAACATGCATTGGGTAACCCTTATGGTCACAACCTACCATCATCTGAGCGCCCGCTTTTAATGCCATCTTCATATCGTTTGTAAGATCAAAGCGCATAAAGTGCACTGCAGAGGTTTTATTAGCGGTTGAGCGCTCTAAGTCTTCGTCAGCAATTGCATAAACACGTGGCTGGCCTTCAACTTCGATAAACATTTGATGCTCAATACCCACCAACTTCGCAAGCGCAACTTTACGATCCGCCTCATTAGGGTATTCAATCATCATGGTGGCTTTGAAATCTGATCCACCTGGCACTAGAGGGTTATAGGCATTCAACTCATCTTCAATGCCATCTTCCTCAAATGTTTTTTCTACGCGCAACATCTCTTGAATTTGATAGCGCATTAAAAACTCATTCTCGAAAATCAGTGTGACGTGATCTCCAAGATGAACGGTTCTTAGGCGGCGCTCTTTAATCGCCTTTTCACGAAAAGCAGGGCGCTCTTTGTGATAAGCCTCAAGGCTCAATAAACTATCGCGAGTAATCGTTCTCATGCTGCTGTGTTCCTATTAATAAATTAAAGACCGTATGCCTTAGCAAGCAGGGTTAAAGGGTGAGCCATTTCTGATTTAGGCAATCCCAACTCCTCCATGCCCTGCTCAATATGATGACCAGCAAGTTGGCAGTCAGAGCTAATGTAGTTAGGCTCTTCTTCAGCCATTCTTCTAAACACAGGCTTACCAATCTTCATAGCTGTTTCATGAAACTCTTTCTTTACACCCCAAGTACCCGAGTGTCCTGAGCAACGCTCAACCACATTGACCTCTGTTCCAGGAACTAGCTTAAGAGTTTCTGCAGTTTTTTGACCCACGTTTTGTACGCGTGAGTGACAAGCCATGTGATAGCTGACATGGCCTAACTCTTTGCTGAAGTCTTTCTTTAAGAGTCCATCGGAGTTACGAGCCATGAAGTACTCAAACGGATCCCACATAGCATCTTTCACCAATTGCGTATCAGCGCAATCTGGGAACATGAGTGGCAATTCCTGTTTGAACATCAAAGTGCAAGATGGGATTGGAGTCAAGATGGCATAACCTTCGCGCGCCAACTTTGCCAACTTAGGAATATTTTTTTCCTTGTTTTCAGCAACAGATTCCAAATCACCTAGCTCTAGCTTTGGCATGCCACAACAGGCTTCCTTATCTACCAACTCATAAGGAATAGCATTGTGTTTCAGAATCTTAATGAGATCTTGCCCAATACCTGGCTCGTTGTAATTGATATAGCAAGTGGCATAGATAGCAACTTTTCCAGGTGTCTTTGCGCCATCTACAACAGGCAGATCTTCAGATTTTTGAGCTAGTTGCGGGAATGTCTTCGGAGCGTATTCAGGGATCCAAGCATTCTTATCTACTCCTAAGGCACCCTCCATCACCAAGCGCGCAAGGCCGGTGCTGTTGACTGCATTTACAGCTTGAGTCACGATCGGAATGCCTGCAAAGTGTCCGAGCTTATCTGTAGAGGAGAGAAGTTTGTCGCGGAAAGTAGCCTTGTCATCTTTAAAGTTAACAGCCTTTGCACGCAGCATGAGATGAGGGAAGTCAATATTCCAAGGATGTGGTGGGACATAAGGACACTTAGTCATGTAGCACACATCACAGAGGTAGCATTGATCAACTACCTTTTGGTAATCCGCCTTATCGACCTGCTCCATCTCCAGATCTTCAGTGGCATCAACTAAATCAAAAAGAGTTGGAAACGATCCACAGAGACTGACGCAACGACGGCAACCATGACAAAGATCAAAAACGCGCTCCATCTCAGCTTCTAAATCAGCCTTGTCGTAAAACTTTGGATTTTGCCAATCCAAAGGATGTCTGGTTGGGGCCTCTAAACTACCTTCGCGAGTTGTCATATCTGTCCTCTAATGTTTCTACAGTTGTAGCGTGTAAATCGAATGTTCCACAGTTTAGGGCGGGGCCAATCGATAGTAAAATTGTATTAATTAACAATATTCATAGTAATTAACTAATTAGATGGTAAAAGTCATAAATACATTCTTACAATAGTAAAAAAACGATAGCGTTTACTAACTTAATTAAATATTTACCCCTTTCTTGGCCTGTAGAACTCGTGCAGCACGCCCCAAAGCACCAATCTATTGTTATATTTTATTAATTGATATTTGCTTATCAGTTGTTTTTAGCTATCAAGTCAATACAAAAATATGATTATTCAAATCCGTAGATTTGGTCATAATCACTCCCAGGTGAACTTTATTGAGCTAGTAATTTAGCGAATCACCCAATTTCAACTAACCGTTTTTAGGAGTCAATCATGGCTAAATCCGTAAAAGGTACAAAGACTGAAGAGTCTTTGAAGGAAGCGTTTGCTGGTGAATCACAAGCAAATCGTCGTTATTTGTATTTCGCGAACCAAGCTGATATCGCTGGTGCAAACGATGTTGCAGCAGTTTTCCGCTCAACAGCTGAAGGCGAAACAGGTCATGCCCATGGTCACATGGAATACCTAATCGAAGGCGGCGCAGGCGAGCCAGGTACTGGTATGCCAGCTAAGACAGTTGCAGAAGCTTTGCAAGCAGCTATTGCTGGTGAAACACATGAGTACACAGATATGTACCCAGGTATGGCTAAAACAGCACGCGATGAAGGCTTTGACGAAATCGCTGACTGGTTCGAAACTTTAGCTAAAGCTGAGCGTAGTCACGCTAACAAATTTACTAAAACATTAGAAGCACATTTGGCAAACGCTTAATAGCGTAGTCATTTATTTGAAACCCCCGAATGAAAGTTCGGGGGTTTTTTTATTAAATCATTCCACCCAAGTTGGATGTTTATCCATCACTGCATTAAAAAGAGGGGTTTCAAGCAGGCGAAGCAGCCATTGCTTTAGGTGTGGGACGGGTAGGTTTTCAAAAACCTTCGCATCCACCATAGAAAACTGCCTGATAAATGGAAAAATGGCGATATCAACCCAACTGATACGATCGCCCATTAAATAGGCTTCCTTTGCTAAGGCAGCCTCCATAGGCTTAAGCATCATTTCTTGTAATTGCTTAAGCACCTCTGTCTGCTTCAATTCAGGATATCGATTAGGGTATTTATATTGATCCAATAAAGTCTTAAACGGACCATCATTTTTCTCAATCCACGCATGGGCAATTGATTCATCAAATCGAAGCCAGCCATCTGGGTCTGATTGCGCAAGCGCCCAATACATGATGTCTAGACTCTGCTCAAGTACTCGTCCGTCAACACACAAGACCGGAACAGTTCCCTTGGGCGATAGCAACAATAGAGACTGAGGTTTATTTCTTAGGCTAATTTCTCTATGTTCGTATTCAACGCCTGAATACCTCAACGCCATGCGAGCCCTCATTGCATAGGGACATCTTCGATAGGAATACAGGACGATAGTCATTTTCTAAAGTATTAGTCCACGCAGTTAATGATGACTTTTAATTCAGGAAAAAGTAAAATGAATTTAAGTTGATAAGTATCGGATAAAACTATGACCCCAATTGAAAAAGAACGTTATACAGAATGCATTCACAGGGCCAAAATTTTGGGGAATGCTAGCGAACTTTACCTTAAAGCGGCTAAAGTAATCGAAGTTGGGGCCTCTGAAGACGAGCGTTATCGCCATATTAAATCTGCTAAAGACCTTATTCAAGACGCATTTCCCGAGGTGTTTGAAGTGCGTCACCCTGCGCCTAAGTTCGTTATCAAGGAAGAACGGGACTACAAGGTTCTCAAAATCCTTGGATTAGCCGCACTTGTCATTGGAATTTGCTTGGCATTTGTTTTTCTTGGGCCAACTGGCGATCTCAGCAAAACCTGGACTGC
The DNA here is from genome assembly GCF_018688455.1 of Polynucleobacter sp. AM-7D1. Taxonomy (NCBI): domain Bacteria; kingdom Pseudomonadati; phylum Pseudomonadota; class Betaproteobacteria; order Burkholderiales; family Burkholderiaceae; genus Polynucleobacter; species Polynucleobacter sp. AM-7D1. Next base: position 457,262 of record NZ_CP061319.1, on the reverse strand, counting down.
TGACGATGTTGCAAAATCTACCGCATACCCAAAGCAACCTAACTAAAGCTCTACACCAATGTGTCATACTTTCCGCTAACTTGCCTCTAATTCAAGTAGCGTTTGCGCGTCACGGGCAGCAACCATGCCTTCGTCAGTTGGCACAACCCAAACCTCAACTAAGCTGTCATCTGCGCTGATTCTGATAATCTGATCCTTGACTGCATTCTGGTTAAGCGCATGATCTAGCTTGATCCCTAACCAGGATAGTTTATCAATTACATCTTGGCGAAGCTGTGAATCATGCTCCCCTATGCCACCGCTAAAACCGATAACATCCAAACCACCTAGACAAGCAATCATTGCACCAGCTTCACGAACTACTCTATAGGTGAATAATTCAATCGCAGCTTTCGCCAATGGCTCTGGACTGGATCTCAACTTACGCATATCAGCAGAGATACCAGACACGCCAAGTAAGCCACTTTTCTTATAAAGCAACTGCTCTAGCTGATCATGAGAGTAACCCTTCTCGATGAGATATAAAAGCACACCAGCATCTAATGAGCCTGCCCTTGTTCCCATCATCAAGCCATCCAAAGCAGAAAATCCCATAGTAGTTGCTATGCTTTTACCAGTCTTAGCTGCACACAAACTGGCACCATTACCTAGGTGAGCCATCAATACTCTCCCCTTTGCTCTACTGGAATAATCTAACAAGGAACCCATGATGTATTGGTATGAGAGACCATGAAAGCCATACCTCTTCACGCCTAAGGCAGTAATTTCCGTTGGCAACGCAAAGGCAGATGCTGTCTCAGAAATCGTCTGATGGTATGCAGTATCAAAACACAGTACTTGAGGAATATCCGGAAATGCTCTTGCAAACGCACTCACTCCCTCTAGGTTATGGGGCTGATGCAAAGGTGCGAGGGAATTGAGCTGGCATAAATCATTGAGAATTGCATCAGTAGCAATGATGCTGTGGGTATATAACAAGCCACCATGCACGATACGATGCGCAATAGCATCAATCTTTGGAATATTGGGCAAAGAAATAATGAGGTTCTTTAAGCTCTCCAATGCAGATGTAAATGGATCCCCTAGTGTGCTCAACAATGGCAATGATGTGGCTTCACCTCCAAAACCATAATTTAGAACTGGTGAACCATTCGGCTCCAAGCCCTCAAAATTACCTACTAAAATCGATGGCTTTACGACACCCTTTTCAACTGGATAAATAGCAAACTTTAAGGTTGATGAACCTGCATTTACAGAAAGAATTGCCATCTCAGCGCTTTATCGTACTTAGAAAAAATTAGTCGATTTGGCGATGCGCATGAGCTACCAATAAACCCAGTAAAGCAGATGCCACCCTAGTCCGAGGGCCATCAGCTCTACTTGTTAATGCCACCGGAATTCGAGCACCTAAAACTAAACCGGCACCACTAGCCCCAGCAAAATACTCTAACTGTTTCGCCAACATGTTTCCAGACTCCAAGTCAGGGACATTCAAAATATCTGCATCACCCGCTACAGGAGAATCGATTCCTTTGATTTGGGCTGCATGCAATGAGATTGCATTATCAAATGCCAATGGGCCATCTAAGATGCCGCCCTTAATTTGCCCGCGTTGAGCCATCTTGCAAAGTGCTGCGGCCTCAATCGTAGAGGGAATGTCAGGATTCACCGTCTCCACCGCAGACAAGATAGCCACTTTCGGATTTGGCACACCCATGATGACGCTAAAGTCGATTGCATTTTGAATAATGTCGACTTTTTCCATCAGTGTCGGATGAATATTGAGTGCAGCATCAGTCACTAATAATGGTTTGGTATACATGGGAATATCAAAACGAAACACATGCGACATTCTTCTGCCTGTTCTGAGCTGAGGGCAGGCCAATATGGCATGCAATAACTCATCCGTATGCAGGCTGCCCTTCATCATCATTTCCACCTTACGATCCACAGCCATCTCTGCCGCTTTCTGTGCGGCTGCATGGCTATGAGGAACATCGATGAGCTCGTATGGCGTTATATCAATCGATGAGGCATGCGCGATCGCTTGAATTTTCTTGGCTGGACCGATCAAAATAGGTTTAATAAGTCCCGCAGCCGCTGAATCAACAGCGCCCATCAGGGACTCTGTGTCGCATGGGTGAACAACGGCACAAAATACTGGCTCAAGGTGATAAGCTCTCTCTAATAGCGCATGAAACCTAGCTTCGGGATCAAAAATCTGAATCTGTGGAGCGCTTAATCTAGGACGAGATATTTTTTGTGTCGGAGCAATAATGCGAGCCGTACCATACAAAACTTTTTCGCCATTTTGATTGTGGACCACACAATCGAGCTCAACACGTTTTTTCAAGTCATCTTTAGAGCTCACGGTAGCAACCACAACCAAGGTATCACCAATGCGAACTGGTCGTGAAAAATGTAGGTCCTGCTCCAGGTAAATGGTTCCAGGACCGGGAAACTTGGTTCCCAGTAAAGCAGATATTAACGCCCCACCCCACATACCATGTGCAATAACGCCATGAAACATCGTGTCGTTAGCATACTCATTATCGAGATGCGCTGGGTTCGTATCCCCTGAGACGGCAGCAAATGCCTGAATATCTTCAAGCGTTAAAGTACGTAATAAGCGTGCACTTTGGCCAATGCTAAGCTCGTCATAGGTAATGTTCTCAATCAGCACATTCTCTTCTGTCTTGGAATTCATTACATTTCCTTTAAGCGACGGCATGGCAACCACCATCTACGTAGATAGTTTGGCCAGTCATGCCTGAAGCTCCATCAGAACATAAAAATGTAGATAAGCTGGCAATCTCCTCAAGTCGAACTGGCCTTCCCAGTGGAGATTTCTGAGATGCGGTGCGCATAAGCTCATCAAAATGATCAATACCCGAAGCTGCGCGCGTTGCTATGGGCCCGGGCGAAACTGCATGCACTCGAATTTTTTGCGCCCCCAATTCCACAGCCATGTATCTAACTAATGATTCCAGCGCCGCCTTTACTGGCCCCATCAGACCATAATGGGGTACCGCTTCATCAGCACCCAAGTAACTCATTGTTAAAAGAGCACCACCAGAGGGCATATGTGGGGCACATAACTTTGCAAGCGTGGCAAAGGAATGACAGGAAACCTCCATTGCTCTAGAAAATCCAATACTAGAACTATCAATCACACGTCCGTGAAGATCTTCCAGCGGCGCCCATGCAATAGAGTGAATTACAAAATCAAAATGGCCCAACTTTTTAACAGCGTTATTCACCAGAATCTCTAGTGTACCCGGATCCTCCACGTTACACGCTTCAAGCTGAATATTCTCAGCATTAGTCAGAGGCTCAACATACTTCCGCGCCTTTTCATTTTGACAGGTAACAATAAGCTCAGCGCCCATCTGTTTAGCCATGAGCGCACATCCCCAAGCGATACTTTGATCGTTTGCCACCCCAAGAATGAGGCCTTTTTTTCCACTTAAATTCAACATTTGATTCATTCTTTAATCTGCATACCTAACCATAACATGAAGCCAAAGCCCATCTTCAAGCACCCTATAACCAAACTCGTATCGCAGTCATTGGATTATAAGTTGCAAATAGGCTCAAATCTGAGCTCACCCAGGGTCTCTAGATATAATGAGGACTTAAATCCCTATCATTACCGACTTAAGGAAAATTCTAGTTAAAAGCATTAATTAACTATTTAAATTACACGAGCCAAATGGACAAGCCTTATCTGGATAATGAGTTTGAAACTGTGGTGCATCAACTGAACCAAGAAATTGATCGATTGGCATTTGCACTAAAGCTTGATCTCTCGAATCATGCATACCTGCACCAATTTTTGATTCAAGAGATTGATCATGAGCACGATCATTTTCATAAGCGCGAAACACTAAAGGGTCTGATTACTCTAAGAGGAAAAATCAGCATTGAGTTGACGGCATCTGGTCAACCAGACTTACCGAGTCCGGTTGATGAAGCCATCTATCAATTCTTACGAGTCAATCAATCTAGTTAGATTTTTTTATCAAAACCCAAATCTGACGCTCTAGCTCAGTTGAGCAATTTGGATCATTCAGCATCATCTCAATATCTTGAAACTGCTTGCTCAGCGAAAATACCTTCAGATGGCTAACCTGCTGCCGATATTTTTCTAGCACAATCTCTGGATCCATATCATCAGGAAGTACGCCAGTAGCATTAATCAGCTCACTTTTTACCTTATCAGTGATGCGATCTACGTCCTCTAGAGACAAGTGCAATCTTTCAGCCTCAGCCTCCAGAGCAAGACGATCACTCGGAGATAGTCTGCCCTTGGCGATGGCATCTCTAAACTCATTTTCAAATGCCTCACGATCAATTCGAAGTTGATCGGTAAATGCTGAAGCCATTAAACCGGCAGGAATAGCAAAAATTCCAATCCCAATGAGGCTGATGACAACGGTCATTGCTTTGCCCATGGGAGTAATTGGAGTTAAATCACCATAACCAACACTTGCCAGTGTAATAACGGCCCAATACATCGCATCCGGAATGGTATTGAACTTATCTGGCTGAGCTGCATGCTCAAACTCATAACCCAAGCTTGCCGTCAAGATGACAAGCAATATCATCATGAAAGCTGCTGCAAACAATACGCGGCGCTCCCGATAAATTGCCTTGTACATCGTATTGAGAGTGCCCGTATAGCGCGTTAATTTCAGGAGTCGCGAAAGCCTAAATACTCGCAAGAAGCGCAAATCAAAAGCCTCATGAAATGCAAGCCCTACATAGAACGGCAGAACTGCGACCAAATCAATCAAGGCCCCAATCGTAAACATGTACTTCAATCTACCAACAAAGGGCTGACGATATTTCTCTAGCTCACAACAAGAATAGACTCGACCAATGTATTCAAGGGAAAAGATGATGACGGTAACAATTTCAATTGAATAGAATTCCCAGCGAAAAGGGTTATGTATCCAGGATACAGTTTCTAAAATAATTGACACTACCGACAACAAAACAGATATCACGATCACATGATCAATGATGTGATGGAGCTCTCCAGAGCTTGGTGTTGGATTGAGGAGTGAATATACTTTTTGACGAAAAGTCCGCCCTTTATTTCTCAGGATAAAGGTATGCACAGCATGAAAAAGGTATGCTGGATAATTGAGTTTTTTTATAGCACTCTTATTCAAAACCATGGTTTTACTCAAATCCCGCTGTGGAAAAGACTCTTAATTAGGTGCTTACTAAAATCAATCTAAGACTCAACTGCGTCAACAACTGCCTGCGCTTCAGCAAACTTCATCTCAAGTGCGAGTCGCTTGAAGCTCGGTTGACTGGAGTAGGTCTTCGATAAAAAATAAATTAACTCTCGGTCTGTTTTTCCATATCGATGCTCTTTTAGCAACTGCCTGAGAGCCCAAATTAAATGGAGTGAGTTTCTCTCGCTCTCCCGCATGGCATTATCACCTTCGTCTGCTAGCTCAACCAATGTATCCAAACTCAAACTCTGAGAAAAGGATGCGAGCTCAGCAGGACATGGCCACTTTTGAACATGATATGCCCAGTACAAAAAACGCTTGAAATCGACGCGCATATTTTGAGCTGAAAAATTTTGGATCCAAGCGTGCTCGGTTAAGAGATCGAGCTTTAACTTAAATTCAGGATAGGCATCGCCAAAATTAGCTCTCTCGAAGTGCAACTCTCCAGCAGCATCCCTCACTGGAAATTTAATTTTCTTAGGATTAATTCCCTGAATTAGGGCGGCAGCCTGCCATGTGTAAACATAGGGCCTAGAAACCCAGTATTCCCAATCAATATCGACCATAGATGCCTTTAAAAATATACATACACCTAACTGAGCGTGCAAGAATTATCCTTAGTTTATAAAAGATTCTGTTACATTTAGTAAATATAAACTAGCAAATTCAATCAAATGAAAATCATCCATATTTTTTCTGGCTTGCTAATGCTTCTCGCATCCCAGACCGCCTTTTCTAGCATGACTGTTTCAAGCTTTGAGAATAAATCGAAAACTCAATCTGTGGACACTTATGTACTAGGACTTGCCAGCGGACTCAATGCTGCAAATAATGCATTGGTATCCACTGAAAGCACTCCTTTATTCTGCTTACCGCCCTTTTTGAAGCTGAGCATAGCAAATTACAAAGAAATTATCGCCCTAGGCATTAAGGATGTATCTACCAACAAGATAGAGAGGCAATCTCTAGATATTGATCCAATTCTGTTAAAAAAGTTAATTGAACTTTATCCTTGTGGATACAACTAGAGTTTTAAGTTTTATTGGTCAGACCTGAATTGCCTCCCAGGCCCCATTTAACTTGGCGTGGAATGGTTCATGATATTGATAAAACTGAATTTCACCAAAACGGTTATCGTCCTCAAGAATTTGATTAGATAATTCAGCAATACTGGATGCTTGCCAGTTAAAGTCTGGCTGCTCCACCCAAGCCCGAATACCCGGCTCTCGCTTAATGAAATGGTCCATAGAGCCAATCATCTTGGTGATGTCCTCACCGTATGTGACGATTGCTCTTAAATAATTGCTAGTGTCAGCAAGTGCAAGCTGAACAACGATGTAAGGCAAGGCAAATGCCAAAGCCTTATGTTTTCTGACATTACGAAAATAAACTTGTTTAGTGATATCCCACTGCTTATCAGTGCTATCAAGAGAATAGTCAAAAATCCAATTTTTGCTGTAAAAGAAAATGCACTGTCGACCTACAATTTCTTTGGTGATGGTCTTAACATGGGTTTGCTCTCTCAGCAATCGCAACTGCTCATACGGCTGCAGTTTGACTACAGGCGCAGCATTGAGGTCAGACGATGAACTCATTCTTGCTTTCTAAATGGCTCAAGCACCAATTCAGCGTTATCACCCAGGTCTCTATTAATACGGTAAATCGTATTTTGGTCATAGATGAAAAAATATTTCCGCAAAAAAGGATCAGCTAAAACAATTTTCTTAAAATTACCCTCGCTGAGACCATTCACAAGCTCTATAGTTTTTTGCTGGTCACCCTTTACGGCAGAGTTTGCTGCTGACTCCTGAATGCGGGCTAATAATTCTGCTTTTGAGCTTGATCCCTCGTAAAAAGCGGGGCAGCACTGAATCACTCCCTTGGGCCTGACGCCTGCCCATGTGAAGTCATCGTTACCGTATTTAAAGTTCGAGGCGGAAATCACTAGCTTTTGCTTATTACCAACCGCATTCCATGTACCAATCCACAACTCATTAATGGGGGTGACAGAAGATTTTGTAGTCGCCTCTGGAGCTTGTTCAGCTGGAGGACTGGGATTCGTTGGAATACTATTAGCCACTACTTGATCAGTATTCGATGGAGGGGTGGGGCTAACAACCACCACCTCTTCTTTTACGCTCTGCGTATTTGCGTAATATAGACTGCCCAATGCAAGCGCAATGAATATCAAACCAAGAAGAAAAATGAATCGACGACGCCTCTCAACTTCGGAGGACTCTACTTGAGATGGTGACGAGCTAATTGGACTCACATCATTAATGCCAACTTCAACTGGGTTTATGGAGCTGAAGTTAGGTTGTGCATTCTCCGGCTGGTAAATTACCTTTGAGGAATCAACTCGATTAGTTCTTCCATTTGCAGTCTCAAGCTCATGCGCGAAAAAGAGTGCATCCGCTACATTGGCGAACAAACTTTTCTGACAGGTCAGCTGATCTAAAACTGTATTTTTCTCTATCCCATATTTTTCTACCAAATACAGCTTATATGAGTCACTACCAAGATCCTTTGGTCCAGAATATATTGGTCTGATAGGTGCCTTGCCCGGACTAAACAAGACTCCAAACAAGATCAACAAGACCCCAATCAACCATTTCAACTGGTCCAAATGATGCAATTGGTCTTGCAAAATTTGACTTGGACTAGATCCACTAGGGAAAGTATCTCCGGATAAGATAGAAGCGGCAATTAATAACACCCCAGCAAGGAGTGCAATGAGCTTCAAAATCATTTCGAGCGATCGGGATTTTTGTGAAACATCTAACATCTATATTCTTTCAGAATCTCTGGAAACCCCTCCACCCTCTTTTAGAAATAAGAAGGTAGAAAAATTAAATTACTCTATTAAGATGAGCGCGTTGGTGCAGCAGCTCTTAGTCCATCGTCAGCCGGCTTGTCAGCAAGCTCCTCTGTCTCAGCAGGAGAACTTGTCTCCTCGGTAGATTCCGGAGCTGCTGCCTCTTCAAGTGATTTAGCTTCTTTTTCCAACACTACCTTAACAAAGGTATCTGTAGAGCCAAAGTTATCCACCCAACGAAAATGCTCATGAAACTGATCCAGAGGTAAGAAACGAAGGTTGGAGTCGCTGAGATTTTTGTATTCGACAAAGCTAACGCCCAAAGCGTTTGGAGGATAAAGTTGCTTCACTGCAACTCTTACTCCATTTACATCCTCAAAAATATCATTTCGTTTCGGATCGGTCATCACAATTTTTTGCTTTTAAGAATTATGTTTAAGAGTACTCATTCGGAGCGACGCAAAAATGCTGGAATAAAACGGCCGCCCCTCGCAACCCCCGGACTTGATTCAGGCGGAGCTTCTTGGGGGGCATCTGTTGATGGCTTTGCCGCATAGCCACCATAAATACCCAACTCACGTGCACGTACACGATAGTCATCCAATACGCTGACCTTCTTAACGATTTCGCGATTTAACGAGGTTCCTGATAAAGATAATGTTTTCTTAATGACTCGGCGTTCTTCAATTTTTTTAGCCATGAACTTTCCAAAATTTGAAAAGTTTTCCGCAACCTTCTGATCAGAGCAGACACAAAGAAAATCCTCATATACATAGGCATCTAAATCTGGCGTCTGATGAATCGGCGGCGTGATATGGCAGTTCATTAAGAACTCTAAATTGGTAAATGAGCCTGATGAGGCATAACCAGGAACAACCTTGCTAGGAGCCACCAAAATAAATTGCTTATTAGCAGCTAAGCGCGCCATACGTTTTTGCGCGTACTCCAAAATGAAAATTTCAGTACTAGCCATCTCAAATTTAGCGCTAGAGCTCGGCACAATCACAATATCAAAATCCAGCATGAACTCATCAGACAAAGTGGGATGCCATGTTAGATCGGAAATACTTACCTGCACACCAGCAGAATATTTTCTGACCGCAGCGCGCGAGCTCAGCAATGCAATTCCCGAGTTCTCGTAATTAATTTCTGCACAGTGAACCTGAATGCCAACATCGGGGGCTTTTTTAGTCCAACGAGAAGAAGATGCCTGTCTATCGAAGTCGATTAAGGAAACCTCAATACCCTGCTGCATAGCAAGATAAGCAGCTAGGTTGGCGGCAATTGTGCTTTTACCAACCCCACCTTTTTGGTTGGTCACCAGTATCTTAATAGCCTCATGAGTTTGCATATTCATTTTTTACGCTATTTAATATTTAAGAATTATCTAAATCAACACTGGGTAAAAGATTGGCATCAGCAATCTTGGATAGCTTGCCACTCAATCTAGCACCATGCTCAATTCCAATTTGGGCATATACGATATCGCCATGCACGTCAGCGCCACTATGTAACTCAACACGCTCTGAGGCGTGCACATTACCTTCCACGCGCCCTGCAACCAATACGCGCACACCAAATATATTGCCCTGTACTAAACCTGTTTTACCAAGCGCAATGCAGACATCAGCACCATATTTCGTCTCAACATCGCCAATAATGGTGCCGTCGATCCGTAAACTCTTAGTAGCGACAATCTTTCCGAAAATCTCTAAATCAGGGCCGATGATGGATCCAAAAGTTTCCCTTGATGGATCCAGCAGTCTAATTGCATGACTTTGTTTAAAGGCCATGTCACATTACTAGTTCTTGATGAACTTTCCAGACACCTTACCGCCGCGCTGAATATGAATGTATTTGTAACTAATCGTTCCATCAACATGCGCAAGGGGTCCAACATTCAGATCTTCGCAATTAACTTCGCCTTTCAGCTGCCCTTTAATCACTAGCTGATCAGAATTTAATTCCCCATCAACTTGACCGCTAGCATCGATCAACACAGACTTTGCGGTAATTTTTCCACGCACAGTACCAGCAATATTCAAAACACCATCCGAAGTAATCGTGCCTTCAAAAGTAAAACCTTCGCTAATGATGGATGGCTTAGAAATACCAGGACGACTTGAAGCCTCGTTGCGCACAGCCTCATAGCTTGATGTTGAAACGACTACTGACTCTTCAACTGCAGCGGCTTCAGAATAAGTCTCAACTTGCTCATCAGCAATTTTGTCTTCACTGTTATCGGGTGTTGAATTTTTAGAAAAAATAGACATCGTGATTTAGCTCAAAAAGATTAGGAATGTGGATTGAGATTATGTAGGTCGCCATGTAAATGGCCACCTTTTTCGATTTCAATTTCGGAGTAATGAATAGATCCAGTTACTTTTCCAGTGGAGCGAATAATAAGGCTACGTGTTGAGGATACAAACTCATTCGCTTCGCCACGGATATCAATAGACTCTCCGGAGAGTTTTCCATGCACGACACCAGTTGCCTCGATGAGGATTTGCTTGGCAGTCAATTCACCTTCTACTACTCCAGAAATGGAAGCAATATCGGGAACCTCAAAATTTCCTTTGAGAACCACGCCCTCGCCAACGAATAAACAACCTAGTTGATTTACTTCAGCCATACTTAGCACTCCTTAGCGCGCATTATCATTAATAAAGATTTAGGCAATTCTATCAGCTGAACGTTACTTTTGGGCTTTAAAATGCACTATTTGCTAATAAATTCGTTATTTCTAACTTGAGTATATAAATGCCAGTAATTCTCAAAAAATCAGTATTTATTTGCTTAACGGTTTTTTTAATAAATCCACTTAATCCGATCTGGGCAAAGTGGGTATTTATCTCAAATGACAACGTTGGGAATTCCTATTACTACGAAGATACCAAGACCGTCAGGGATAGCGCTTCCAGTGAAGTCAGCACATGGCAGCTGATTAGCTACAACGAAGCTTTGACTGCACCCAATGGCGCCCTAACCCAGTCGGTGATTCAAGATATATCGTATTTTTGTAAAACTGGCTACGAAAGCTATAAACAGTTTTATATAGGGTATTACTCTGGAACCGGGGGATCCGGCGTCAGTGTCGAGCAACTAGATACCTCAGGATCACAATGGGACAGGGTCATTCCTGACACGATGAGCTATCTGCTCTATCAATTTTTTTGCGTCCCCCCAAGCCCGTAAAAGCAAGCTAGAGCTTGGCTTGCAAGTTACTGCTTCACTTCCGATCCCTGCTCAGTCTTACCAGAATCGCCCACTGCTGGCTTCCCAAAGTAACTCATTGGGAACGTGGACTCAGTGCCATAAGGGCCTTTAATCCAGATTTGGTCGTTGTACCGAACATAACAACTGCGAGTCACGGATCCTAAAGAATTAACGGAGTAGGAGAAGTACCAATTGGGCTCTACCCGCCCATTTTCAGCAGTACAAGGCTCTGAGGTGATGTACAAAACATCACCGTGAGCAGGCATTTGACCAATAATTGCAGCGCTCCCTTGTGCTGTTACCACGCAAAGGGCAGAAAATATCCAAAATTTGAATGCAAGAATCTGCTTTGGGGAGCGTTTTAAAGTGATCACAGGCCTGTTTTTGCGGTTAAAATTGGGTGCAGTTGGAGAATTATAAGTCTAAAAATTAAACACGCTGGACATTTAGTCCAAATAAATCAAATACTTATACTTGGTATATGCAACTATTTTGGGTATCAGGCTCTACTGGAGCCATAAAGCAGATCAATATCACTAAAGAACGTCTTGTTCGTTTGGCGATGATTGTTTGCGGCTCATTTTTGCTGCTGGGGATTTTGATTTTTTCAACCGGCATCCATATAGCATTAGAAGTGAATCCCGACTTTGCAAGAGAGGTAAGCGGGGTCGTGACTGTCAAAGAGCGAATGGCTTTGGATCAACGATACACAAAGCAACTGAAAAATATTCAGGATCAACTCGCCACTGCCTCCCTGCACTTTAATGAATTGAAGTCGATTAAAGACCGCTACTTAGCTATTTCGACACCCTATACCGTAAAGAATAAATTTGTCGAGCCATCAAATTTGGGTGGCCCATTAAAGCCTTTGAGCTTTAAATTTGAGCCTGCTAAGTCGCTAGCAGAAAACTTAGAGGAGTCAGTTAGCAAAACTACTGAAATGGCCGAGATATTTACCAAACTAGAGCCTGAATGGGAAAAGCAGTATCAATGGCTACGCACTCTTCCGATTGGGCCCCCGATAGACGCTAGATTGGGTATGACTAGTAATTTTGGTGTTCGGGTAGATCCATTCACCAAGCAATTGGCTCAGCACTCCGGAATTGATTTCGTAACCCCTTCTGGCACACCTATTGTTGCCGCTGGAGATGGTGTTGTTCTCAAAGCTGGGGTTGACCCGGCATATGGAAAATTTATTGAGATAGCGCATGGCGAAGGCTTTGTTTCAAAGTACGCTCACAACAGCAAACTCCACGTTCAGCCTGGCCAGAAGATTCTTCGTGGACAGCTCATTGCCGAATCAGGATCTACAGGTCGTTCAACGGGTCCTCACTTGCACTATGAGATTCATCAAAATAAGAACTACCTTAACCCTGCAAAAATCTTAGTGTATGCACCACCAAGTGCGTACTGGTAAAGCATTCAAACTCGCCAACACTTGACGCCGAAGAATCAAGATCGGGTATAGTAATTCCAGTGGTAGCTGTTTAATTTTCGCGTCATTTAGAAAGCTTATAGCCATGCGTTTACCTTCACTCAAATTATGGATAATTTGCGCCCTAGCAGTTCTTGCATCTGCGTGCGGAAAAAATGAAGAGCAAGTGAAGACTGAGATTTGGCTTCCTGACACTAAGGTTGTAAAACTTCCTATGGAAGAGTACGCAACCATCCCATTTAATACGACTCGGGAAGAGGCTAAGGACAAATTTGCTTGCACTGCCTATGAACTATCCTTTAGTTGCAAAATCAAAGTAGATGGCAAGGAAGAAGCAATCTGGCTGATTTATAACGAAGCTGGCCGTCTAGTGTTGATGAAAAAAGAATTAGGTTATTTCAATAAAGATGTGGCCGATACCATTATCGAGCGCTTCACAATCAAATACGGCCTTGACTACACCCCCTCAGAAGGGCAAGAGAGCGCCTTTGCAGCCGGTATTCGTAAATCAAAAACCTATATTTTTGGTGGCGGTCAAGTCGCCTTTCAAATTGGTCGCAGCTTAAATAACCGCAATGAGCTCATGTTGATTTACTACTTCCCAGAAGATGTTGGAACTACATTTGCCAAAAGCGTAATGAATTAAAGCAATGCTTTTCCTGGCTTAAGTACTTCGGGAACAAAGCTGACCTCAGGGATCTCGCCCTCTACCCCTCCGGACTCTTTGACTTCATAGGCCCACGCCAATATTTTGGCGATTGCCTCAAATAAGGACATGGGTATTGCTTCACCAATTTCTAGCTGACTGTATAGGTAACGAGCTAGTGGTGGAATTTGTGCAATTGGCACATCATGCTCGCGCGCCACTTCCTGAATTCGTAAAGCAATTTGATCAGCCCCTTTTGCAATCACAATCGGTGCAGCCATTTTTTCGATATCGTAACGCAGTGCGACAGAGTAATGCTCTGGGTTGGCTAAAACAACATCAGCACGCTCGATAGCGGCCATCATGCGTGATGAAGCAATTTGTCTTTGCCGTTGACGTAAACGCTGCTTAATCTCTGGAGAGCCTTCTGACTCTTTCATCTCCTGCTTCATTTCTTCTGGACTCATCCGGATTTGCTTACGGAAATTAAACCACTGCATCCACGCATCCCCTACAGCAATTAATAGTAGCGGAACCATGAGCAGTAAGAAACCATTGAGAATGAAATAGCTTGTATGCAAAAGCGCAGCATCAAAATCTTGACTAACAATTGTGCGAATGTAAACAAACAGTCCCACTAAATATGTAATACCAATACCTAGAACAAGTGCAGTCTTTAAGATATTTTTAATCAACTCAGTCAGTGCATTTAGTGAAACCATTCTGCCAAGACCGGCGATAAAGTCCAGCCTGCCCATATCAAACTTCGGGGCAAAATAGGCGCGGAAATTCACCAGAGAAAGTGGCGCTAATATGCCCACCAACCACACAGGCAAAAAAACCAGAGATAGTAAACCGAGCACAACGAGCAAAGGGCCATTAAGCCATTCCTGAATGTGGTCGAGCAACTTGATGGGCTCAGCAAAAACAAAACTGGATTTAGTCATCAGCACCAGTTGCTGAAGCAAAAGAGGGCCAATAGCAATTAAAAAGATAATAAAAACGGTTAGCAAAGCAAAGGTGGCGATATCCCTTGATTGCGGTAGTTGACCCTGTTCTCGAGCGCGTATGATTCTCCGCTCACTCGGTTCTAACTCTCTTTCCTGGGAACTATCACCAGATTCAGCCACCACACACTCCGTCTAGGCACTCAATGAAGTTTGAGGATAAACGATTTAGATCTGGGTCTAGAAAGCTTATGGCAAGGTCTTTTTGATTTCCTGAATCATTCGATCAGCGCTAGCTAGCTCATCCGGGGATAGTCTGGCCTTGATAGCCTTCATTTCAGAGGCTGCAGCAGGGTTTCCACTTTTATTGGAGATCGTCATCCAGACATAGGCTTTCACCAAATCCACTGGGGCCTGCTTCCCAGATTCATAGAAATGAGCTAGGTTGTACTGCCCCACAGGGCTTCCTGCCATCGCCGCCTTTTGAAACCAAAGAAAGGCCATTTCCTGACCATTTTCCAGGCTGGCGCTAGCCTGATAACGAACCCCTAATTCCAGCATCGCTTGGATATTGCCTTGTTCTGCAGCGCGGTTGAGCCAGACCCAGCCCTGCTCTATATTTTTAGGAGTTCCAATACCCTGCAGATACATCTGAGATAAATCATATTGCGCTTGGTTATCGCCTGCTTGCGATAAACGCTCAAAAATCTGAAATGCTTTGGTGTATTCACCAGCCTCATAAGCAGAACGGGCCCGCTGGTAATCGGAGCAAGCCAACAGAAAAGCGCTGACCAATAACAACAATGGCAAACGAGTGATCGAATGCCATTGAATATTAATCATCTTGAAGCCCTAAATTCCTCTGTCAACTACTTTTTAGCAGGCGGGAGCTTATCTTTGGTTGGAGCCGCTTTTGGCTCCTCAGCATCCTCTGGATCCTCATCAGGATTACCATCGGTAGTCTTATTTAGATTTAAAGCAGGTAACTGAGGTTCTACTCGATAGCTTGCGCCCAAATCCCCACCAATCATGCGAGCGTACGAACCAAAGTAACGACGTGTCAAATCTGGATAGTAAGGCGAAGTAGCTAAGTATCCCTTGCTACGAATACATGCGGCATTGTTGATGCTGCCCTCACAACTTGCAACGGCTGAGAGTCTACCAACCTCAAACTGCTCTCCAAGGACAAAGAAAAAGATCAGCAGAACCAATGGAAAAATAAACAATAAGAGCATTTTTTTAAGCAATCTCGCTAGTAGCTCAATTTTTTCTTTCATGACCGTTGGTCTCCGTTAAATACCAATTTAATGTTCTTGTGATTTTTTAAGTGGCTGCTTTTGCAGTACGTCATTGGGCAATTTTCTCCAACTCGCTACAGGCTCTTCATTATGCAACTTGGCATAGACTTGAACAATACGAGAGTCTGCAGGGTTTGCATTTTCTTTCATGGCGGTATACATTTTTGCACCTTCTACCTTATTGCCTTGATCCAAAAATCCGATTGCTGCAGTGTAATAGTAGTTGGTTGCCTTATCTTTACGTGGCGATCCCAAAATATTGGAGCTATAAATATCCCCCATAAGGCGACAGGCAAAAGGATTCATTGCCTTGGCTGGAACACTCAAGTATTTTTCCGCAATCAGAAACTGTTCCCTGGAATAACGGCGATATACGGTTGCCGTCAAAATAAAGTCTGGATGGGTAATGATTTCTGCCTGGGCATCGTAATATTTTCCGCGTTCATAAGCAATTAAACCTCGGTAGTAATTTGCCTGTACATCACCCTCTGCAGCCAGAGCATCCAACCTATTGAGAATATTTAAAGCCTCTTTGCTATGACGAAGGACTTCATCTTCGGGCTCAATGCACTTTGGATCACGGACACAAGCGATTGCGACTACCGTTTTGTCATGAGCGCGTTTATAACGTCTGTATAACTTTCTAGCCTCACTTGCAGGGCCCACAAAAGGCTCAGAACCTGCATTTGCTTGTGCTGACTTTTGAGGTTTAGAGGGTGCATCAACAACAGGTGCCTTGGCATCTGATGCGTGTACATCATTGCCTATCAAGGCCACAAGGAGAAAGGCTAGACCGAGGGCTCTAAACAAGGCCTTACCTCGCTGTCTTATCCGAAGACGGGGTTACCTTAGGAGGTATCTCCATTGGAGGCGATTTTGGAGCATTGTCTTTCGACAGGAATTGGGCAGGTGCACGCAGATTTGGCGGAATCTCTTGAGCTCCCTTTGGCAAGCTCTCAGGCAATTTTTCAACCGGCCTTACAACTGGCTTGTCTTCCTGCTTAGGTTTCTTATTCAAAACCGTGATTGAAATACGACGATTCAATGGGTCGGTCAGATCTTCGGGATTCAGTGGCACCGTATTGGCAAAGCCAATCACTTGAACAACCTGATTTGAATCTAAACCACCAGCTATCAACTCTCGACGAGCAACGTTGGCACGCTCTGTAGAAAGCTCCCAGTTTGTGTAACCCGTTTCACCGTTACCGTATTTAACTGCGTCAGTATGGCCTTCAATACGGATTGGATTAGGGGTTTCTTTTAAGGATTTTCCAATAATGCGCAATAACCTTCTTGCAGATACGCTAGGAACAGATCCGCCACTGCTAAATAAGGGCTTACCTTTTTCATCCACCACCTGGATACGCAAGCCTTCGGCATTGATATCCATAAATACCTGACCTTTGGAGTTCTTTAACTCTGGATCAGCGTCAATTTTCTTCTGGATATCTTCTTTGACAAGCTCATTCTTAGTCTTGTCTTTACGGGCATTTTCAACATCTGTAACAGAGGAATCACTAATACGACGCTGCTCAGTATCAGCATCTGCACGTGACTCTTCACCGACGGTTTTCGTAATATTGTCACCACCACCCTTGATGATCCGCGTAGCATCACCAGAGCCTTGGCCGCCGGATAGCGATACCCTCATTGGATTTTGGAAATAAGAGGAAATACCAGCGAGGTCTCCTGCTGTTGTGGAACCCAAGACCCACATCAACAGGAAGAAGGCCATCATGGCCGTTACGAAGTCAGCGTAAGCAATTTTCCAAGCGCCACCGTGATGTCCGTGACCACCCTTCTTAACGCGCTTGATGACAATAATCGGCGCGTCGTTCTTAGCCATACCGCTTATTTTCCTTTAACTGCTTTGGTACCCTCATCAAGCTCAGCAAACGAAGGACGCTGGTAGCTAAAGAGTACTTTACGGCCAAACTCCACAGCTGCTGCAGGAGGGAAATTATTCAAACTTGCAATCAGAATTGCCTTAATGGCCATATAGGCACGGCCGTCGGCTTCTGCTTTTTGCTCTAGGACCTTTGCTACAGGCGAAACGAAGGCATATGCCAACAAAATACCTAGGAAGGTTCCCACAAGAGCTGCACCAATCAGCTTTCCTAATTCAGCAGGAGGCAAACCAATGGAGCCCATGGTGTGCACAACACCCATAACCGCCGCCACAATACCGAACGCTGGTAAGCCATCGCCTACGTTAGTCACTGCATTAACTGGTATGTGAGCTTCATGATGATGCACTTCAAGCTCTTGCTCCATCAAGCTTTCGATCTGGATCACATCTAATGATCCGCCCAGCATCATACGTAAGTAGTCAGTAATAAAATCAACTAGATGATGATCCTTCAATATCTCAGGATATTTCTCAAAGAGTGGGCTTGATTCTGGCTCCTCGATATCGCCCTCGAGCGACATCAATCCATCACGTTTGATTTTTTGCAAAATCTCAAACATTAAGCACAAGAGATCTAAAGACTTTTGCTTAACATTCTTTGCATTCTTAAAAGCGCCGCCCAAAGCTGAAAACATTTTCTTCAGATTGGTTGGGGTATTAGCAGCAATCATCGTACCTACAGCTGCACCAACAATAGTCAGAACCTCTGTTGGTTGCCACAGAACCATAATATGACCGCCATGGAGGGCATATCCCCCCAAGGCACAAGCCATCGCAATAATCCACCCAATTGGGATATTCATACTTCTATTTACTCAGTTTTATAGTTTTGAAAATAAGTTACTTTGTTGCAGTCTAGCAAACATTGCCTGAGCAGCGTTTAACAAGGTTTGGGCTCTAGTATAAGACGCTGTGGCTGCCGCCATGTCAGTATCTAAAAGTGCGGACTGAGCGGCCGCCATTTGAACCCCAAATGCCGACATGGCTGATTTGGCATTATCGACCTGGGCAGCTATCCCACCGCTACGCTGCTCGGCCATTGTTAACTGATCAAAAGAGGTATTTAGACCCGCGGATACCTGATCTGCTGTTTGGGTCGTTAAGCCCGTATTTTGGCCTTTTTCGTCCAAATAAGTGACAAATTTCTGAATATTGAGATACATCTCACTATTTTCTGGGTAGGTCAAATCCCCGCCAGATCCAAATGCATCTGTAAATTTGACCCCAGACTCAACCATGACATTAGGCTCAATCTGGACTTGATTCACGGTATTCCCAAAAATCGGGTTGCCAGTACCGTCTTTGGCTGTCATTTGCTGTTTCATAGCAATCAAAATCTGCTCAGCCTGGACTTTTATGGCCTTGTAATTAGTTGGATTTAAAGCGCCGCTCTGTGACTGGACAAATAGCTGCTTTAGGCTATTCATTTCATTCACCAAGCTATCCATTTGCGTTTGAGCATTGGCATGAGAGCTAGCTACAAAGTTTTGATTAGCCTTGAACATATCTAGGCGTGAAATATCAAAATCTAAGCGCACACCTCTAGATACCGCATAAGCATTGTCTGATGCCTGAGCATACTGCTTGCCAGTTGTTACCTTCCTATTCCAGGTCATAGCATCAGCTAAAGCATTGTCCATTCCCTGAACACCAGAATCTAAAACTTGATTTGAACTAAATCGGACTGTCATGACTTATCTCCTTAGTTCATGATGGATAAAAGGGTTGAGAACATTTGATTGCCTGCCTGCAGCACTTTTGTTGAGGCGGTGTAAAGCTGCTGGTATTTCAATAAATTGGCAGCCTCTTCATCCAAGTTCACTCCCGATACGGAATCTCTTTGAGCCTTTAGATTGGCAAGGACAACTGAATCGGCTTTTTGACCGTTCTTCCAGGTTGCAACTTGAACGCCCACTTCATTTACCAGATTGGAGATCGAGCTGCCAAAAACAGCGCTCATCTGCTGAGTGGCATTCGCCTTCTCAGAACTAATGAGTGGTGTATTTCCATTGTAGTAACTAGCAAAATTAGTCGGTGCTAGTGAGATAAAGTTGGCAGCACTGAAACCATAATTCACCAAAGGATTTCCCATGCCGCTGACCTTCACTTTGAGGCCATCTAAAGCTGTAGCAATGGTTGCCTGTGAGTCCTCAGCATTTACCAAAGTAATTGTTTTGGCATTCAGTGTTGCCGCAATAGTTGCCGCTGTTTCAACAGGACTACCTGTATCTGCCATGGAAAATGAGATTCCCATTTGAGTGAAGTTTAAAGTTTGACCAGCAGAAGTACCATCGACCAGCGTCAGTGTTTGACTACCGCCATTGCTACTGGTCAACGTAACTTGACTACCACTGTAGCTAAATGTGTAAGTTCCAGACTGAACATTATTTTCCACTTCCATATTGGAAATTGTCTGCGCTCCAACTGTAGCCCCATCTTTAACGACACTGCTAGAGCTGACTGCGCTTAATGCTGGACTGAAATTTTCCAACTGCAATGTGATGCCCAATTGATTAAAGTCAACTGTCTGAAGGCCACCTGAGACACTGGTGATCAAAGAGACCGTTTGATTCTTACCAGAGCTATCGGAAATATTGAGCTGATTTGTGCCTACCTTGGTTAATGTGTAATCACCAGCCAAGGTATTTGATCCTGCAGTCAAAGAGCTAATGCTTGTATAGGTACCAACTAGGCTCCCAACTTTTACTGCGCTATTGGAAGATATTGCATTGCCCAAGCTGCTGTATAAATCCAAGAGATCGTTTTCATTTTCAATCGTTGGCAAATTTCCCGATAAATCATTGGTTGCCAAACTTGAATAGGTTTTGTCTGCAACCTTAAATCCAAAGATTGCTAAATTAGTTGCTACACCCGAACTGCTTTGAGCAGCACTATTTGCCACTTTAACCAACCCCATTGCAATCGTATCGAGGCGTTTTTGCACTGTAGGCACAAAGTTATTACTTAACTCGAGCAAGGCACCAGCTTGACCACCATCCAAAGTTTGAACGGTAGTGAGCACCCCTTTTGTGGGTCCATTTTGTAAATTGAAAGTTAAGGCAACATGTTCTTGATCGGCGTTTATAGTGACCTTGTTTGCTATTGATCTTTCAACTAGCGGCATGCCGGCAACCAACTGCGTTGCTGTGCCATCAGAATTAATTAGACTTTGACCACCAACTAATTGCTGCAACTTACTTAACAAGCGATCACGCTCATCTAATAGGTCGGCAGAAGGCGCACTCACGCCAGGACTATTTCCATCAACAATTTTTTGATTAATGTCTGCCAATGCTGGCAAGATGGTATTGACTTGAGCAACAGTATCAGTCAGCGCAGTACGCGCATCGCTCTGAATCTGGTTCACTAACGTGCTCATGCCAGTCATGCGCTGAGCTACCTCTTTTGCAGTACCTGTAATGGCGCCAGCCATCGCTTTATTCGTTGGGTCTGCCGCGTAAGCACCCATCGCATTAAAGAAATTACTAATAGCAGTATTTAAGCCGGTTGATTTATCGGCAACCAAACTGTCGACTGAATTCGTGTACTGAACTAATGTATCTGAATAGCTTGATTTAGATTGCTGAATTAAGAGTTGTGAGCCAATGAGGGATGAGTAATGACGTGTAAAACCCTCAACCGCAAAGCTTGATCCATTGAGCATTAATGAATTTGGCGCCAATGAATCCATGATGGCATTGGCATTGCGGCGTGAGTAACCCTCAACGCTGGTACCCGCTACGTTTTGTGAAGTCGTCAATATTCCCGCTTGAGCAATATTCAAGCCAGCCATTGCTGAATCGGTTAAGGAATAGATTCCCATATTGAGCCTTTACTTATTTAGGTGCGCCAAGAAAGCCGTCCGGCCTCTGGAGTGACTTGAGAGTTTCTGCTGATACTGGCGTTTCTCTTGGTGCATTCAATGGTTTAACGGCTATTTCACCGTTTCCGATTAGCTTTCCAGCATTAGCCTGCTGTATGAGTTGCTCAGCCATTTTGGTACCAAAACCCATTCCCTGGCCCTTAGACAGCATGTCAGCCATGTGATCATCCATGATCTCCAAATAGGACTTGGAGGCGCTGCTCTGCTCTTCAGTGCCACGCAAATTCGTATTACGGACAGTGCTGAGCATTTGGCGTATCAATGTACGCTCAAAGCCTTGGGCCGCCTTTTTGAGCTTTTCCTCATTGGTAGCCATTGCAGGCGTGGAATTGCTATTGGCAATAATCCTCGCACTACTTTGATCAATCGATGGAGTAATGGCGTTGATAGCACTCATTAAATAACCTCTAACTCCGCCCTTAGAGCTCCTGCAGACTTCAATGACTGCAATATGGAAATCAGATCCTGAGGCGTTGCCCCAAGCATATTAAGTGCTTTTACAACCTGATCCAAGGATGCTCCTGGTGGCACAGAAATCAAGCTATTTTCTTTTCCACTATCGCTAATCGTTGCAGTATCTTGTGAGGCTACTGCCGTCTGCCCACGACTGAATGGTAGCGGCTGACTAATTGTTGGGCTCTGTTGCACTTTTACAGTCAGGTTGCCATGCGCTACAGCGGATGGTGACAATTGCACTGCTTGATTCATCACAACTGATCCAGATCGTGAATTGAGAATCACTCTAGCGGGACCACTCACCATCTGCACTTCCAAATCTTGTAGGGCAGCCATAAATGCAGTTCTACGTAATGGCTCCACAGGAACGCGAACATTTAAGGAGCGCGCATCAACTGGTAATGCTGTTCCAAGGCCAAATCTTCTACCAATTGCCTCTGTCGTTTTTTGCATCAAAGCAAAATCAGCACGATGTAAGTCAATTTGTAAAAATTCATCTGCAAGTAACGAAGGTACCGCTTTTTCAATCAAACCACCAGATGGGATGCGGCCTGCATTCAAGTGATTCACTGATGTTGCGGCTCCGCCGGTTGCAGCTCTCGCACCACCAATCACAATATTTCCCTGGCCTTGAGCGTAAACCTGTCCGTCTGCAGCTTTTAGCGGGGTCATTACCAAAGTACCGCCCTTAAGACTGGTTGCGTTACCTAGGGATGACACTGTCACATCAATTTGCTGACCTGGACGTGCCAGCGCTGGAAAATCTGCAGTGACCATGACGGCAGCAGTATTACGTAATTGAGTTTGACCACCGCCCTGAGGGATGGTTACACCCAACACACCAATCATCTGCAAAACACTTTGTAAGGTAAATGGAGTTTGTGTTGTTTGGTCACCGGTACCATCTAGACCAACCACCAAACCATAACCCACCAATTGGTTGGAACGTTGTCCAGCAATATCGGCAAAATCTTTAATGCGATCCGCAAAGCAGTTGGTAGACATTGCACCAATACACAGCAATGCAAGCGCTTGCTTTTTAAGATTGGTTAGGTACATTTTTTTCTTCATCATCAGAATGGTGCGAGCTTTAACATCAACCTTGTAAACCAACCGGTACCTTGAGTGTCATCCGTAGCACCACGTCCACGATATTCAATTCGTGCATCAGCCACTTGCTGTGAAGAAACTTGATTAAAGACCAATGTATTTGGGTTGACTACACCGCCAAAACGAATAATCTCTTCTTCGTTACTCACGGCAACTTGCTTCTCGCCAGCAACCACCAAATTACCGTTGGAGAGAATCTCGACAACCGTCACTGTAATCGTGCCTGCGAATGTATTACTTGCTGCGCTGGCACCAGTGCCTTCAGACTTAATATCACCTGAGCCTGTGAAGTTACCTATCTTGCCTAAGTTTAAATATGGCTGAAAGGGAGGGGTTCCAGAATTAGTAAAATCCATTGCTGCATTTGCTTTTCGTGCAGCAGACATTCCCGAGTTCTTTGCTGCACTCGTTGTCTCATTCAATACAACAGTTAGTGTGTCCCCTACATTGCGGGCACGGCGATCTTCAAATAGAGGGCGATGGCTCACCGCGTTCACATAGGGGCCGCCGGAATTTGCTGGATATAAGCTCCCCATATTTGCAGAGGTTTCCTGAATTGGTCTTGGCCTTGCAGATGATGGTGTTGTCAGCAGTGATGGACGATCAGCGCTGGCACAACCACCTAAAATAATGGCGCTCAGTACTGAAACTGAAAGTCTGCGATGAGCTTTAAATAATTTCATGATTACTGACCCATATTGCTTACGCGCTGCAATATCTGATCAGATGCTGTTACTGCGCGGGTATTAATTTCATATGCACGTTGCGCTGCAATCAAATTAACTAATTCTTCGGCAACGTTTACGTTCGACTGCTCAATGTAGTATTGGTTTGTTGTACCCATACCATTTGATCCAGCGATGTTATTTTGTGCGGTACCTGATGCAGGCGTAGGAATAAAGTTTCCGCCGCCAAGAGCTTGTAAACCAGCTGGGTTAATAAAGTTAGCCATCGTCAACTGGCCGGCCTGAATTGCATTGGTATTACCCTGCAATGTGTACTGAACTAAACCAGCTTGGTTAATCGTGATGGATGTTGCATTTGCTGGTATGACTCCACCACCAGCCACAACGTTACCTGCCTGAGTAACAATTTGACCAGTTGCGCTCTTGCTGAACTGACCATTTCGTGTGTAGGCTAATGTTCCATCCGCCAGCTGAATCTGGAAGAAGCCATTTCCTTGAATCGCTACATCCAATTGATTACCTGTTTGAATCAATCCACCCTGAATATTATTTCTCTCTGTAGATGTGACAGCGGCACCTGCACCAATTTGCAAGCCGGTTGGCAACAAGTTCTGTGCATTTGATGCAGAACCTGCAGAACGTAATGTGGTGTAGAGCAGATCTTGAAACATCGGCTGTACACGCTTAAAAGCGGTAGTCGACGAGTTCGCTAAGTTATTAGTAATAACGTCCAGGTTGAACTGCTGAGAGTCCATACCTGTTTTTGCTATCCATAAGGAACGTAACATTGTTTTTTCTCTTGTTATTTAATGTTGATTAAGCTCGTGACAGTGATAGCAAAGTTGTTGCTGATCTTGCGTTTTGGTCTGCAAAGGTAATTGAACGGCTATTTAAATCAAACATCCGACTCTGATCAATCATTTGCACCATTGCCAAAGTCGGATTGTTATTACTCATTTCGAATGCGCCTTGCACAATCCTAACCAATGGATCAGCTGCTGCCTGTTGGCCAGGGAGGTCGAATAGTCCATCGGCTGCTCGCACTAGATCATTGGTATTTGGGTTTACCAATTTTAATTTTCCAGCTTGATTCAAGAACTGTGTTCCAGGTAACTGGGTATATACAGCACCATCTTCAGCAATTTGAACTGTAGCTCCAATCGGAATCGTGATAGTGCCACCGGCACCCACCACTGGTATATCTTTGCCAATCATCAACATACCTGTTTCATTGACCATGAACTTACCAGCTCTGGTGTAGGCTTCTTGACCATCTGGGCGACGAACAGTAAACATGCCGTCACCTTTAATTGCCACATCCAAAGCATTTCCAGTCGTTTGCAATTGGCCTTGTGTGAAATTACTACCAGGTGTTGTCTCAACCGAAAATACTCTCGTATCAGCACCGTTACCAGTAAATGGCACACCATCACCTTTTAGAGGTACCGCACGAAATGCGCTGATCACCTCACGAAAACCTGGCGTTAATGAATTTGCCAAGTTATTCGAGGTCACCGCCAACTGCTGTGTAGAAGCAGTTGCTCCGGTCATAGAGGTGTATGCGTAACGATTGATCATTTAGTTGGCCAATTAGCTTTTATTAACGACCAATGTTGATAGCATCATCAATCAATGTAGCTGCCATTACTTTAGTTGCTTGTGATACCGCAGAATATTGACGTTGCAACACCATCAATCTCACCAATTCTTCTGTAAGGTCGACGTTTGATTGCTCAACTGCTTTTGAACGAATTGCGCCTAAAGTACCATCGCCGGGGAAGCTTAATAATGGCTCTCCGGATGACTGTGATGCCTCATAAGTATTGTTACCGTTCGGGATTAATCCTTCAAGATTATTGAAGTAAGCCAATATCAACTGACCCTTAACGACTGAACTGCCGTTGTCATACTGAGCTGTTAAGCGGCCGCTAGAATCTACGTTATATGAAGCTAGCTGTGAGGTAGCTGATCCATCTTGGCTATTACCGTATGTCTGACCTGCGGATGAGTATGCGGTCATGTCAGTACTCTTCAATGTGAATTGAACTACACCACCATTAGTAGTTTGACCCCAGCCAGAACCTGTACCACCACTAGCATCAATCTTAAATTGAGTATCAAACTGAGGTGTACCAAATGCATCTCTTGATAGTGAGTCGATATTCTTACCACCCACAAACGCAACGGTACCTAATGAAGTTTGTTCATTAGTCAAAATACCGCCGATTTTTACAGTAGATAAACCAGTTGCAGCAGCATCTTGGCCTACAGGGTTTCCGTCTAAAGTTGCAAACACTGCATAACGATCTACGTTAACAGTATATTTAGGCGTACCATTTCCAGCTTCGCTAATTTGCGTAACTGATAAATTTGTACCATCTTTCAATCGTAGGTTATATGTTGCACCCCTTGTGCCCTCACCACCTGCGATTGCCGTATTCACTGAAGAAACTGGTACTGAGAATCCGCTACCTGTTCCACCGATTGAATTCGCAGCAACTGATAATGTATCTGTATTGAGATAGCCACTTCCTGAATCAGTCAAAGTAGTCTTCACAATGGCACCAGCAGAAACCACAATGGTTGCCTTAGCACCAGTACCCGTTGATGAACCTGTTAAAGGAACATCCTCATAGATACCATCTGTATAACCAGAACCACTCGTAACTGCACCAAGCGCTTTAACTCCAGCACGCAATGAGCTTACTGCGATTGTTGCACCTGTACCTGTTGCACCAACGATTGTCAGCACCTCTCCAGCAATATAGCCTGTTCCAGGATTGGTAAGAGTTACTCCTGTTACGGCACCAGAACCGTTTACAGCAACTGTTGCCGTCGCACCTGATGAACCAGCGCCGCCAGTTAAAGTAACGGTCTCTCCATTGACATAATTTGCGCCACCGGAGCCACCTATGGCACCCAATACTCCAATTCGGTTTGTCTGAATTGTTGTTACAGGGATTGAGAATCCAGTTCCTGTGCCACCCACTAAGTTTGGCGTTACTCCAAGTAGATCATTGGCCGCATAACCCACACCTTGATTTACCAACGTTACTGCTGTGACCTTATTGCCGGAAACTGTGATGTTTGCTGTCGCGCCTGATCCTGAGCCGCCAGATAATGCAACCCCGTTATAGGTTCCATTTGTATAGCCAGAGCCAGCAGTAATTCCACCTAAGCCGCCAATAACAGTATCTAGTTTTTCTGAACCGCCACTTACGTAAGTTAGCACTGCATTAGAAATGGTTTCTGTAGTACCGCCAGCTGCAGCCAATGCTTTTGAACTTGAAGCAATTAAGTTTGTTTGTTCACCAGATAATGTTGTTGATAGCTCTTGCTTTGGTGAGAACGTAAATGTCGTTCCAGTTCCATTTCCTGTTAGCTCTAACTCTGCTGAATGCATCTTTTTGTAATACACGGAGAGAGTATGTGCGGTTCCCTTATCGTCGTATACAGTTTGTGATGTCGATTGGCTATAGCTTGTAGGTTCGGTTGTATTAAAAGCATTTCCAGTAATTGGATCAACGCGATTGTCCAAATTCAAATGAATTTCTGAATTTTTAGTTGCTTGCTGAGCAAGTGGTGTCCTATCCAGAATCATTACTGACTTCGCGCTAGAAATAATTGCACCTGACGCATCTGCTGGATAGCCAACTAAATACATACCGTTTTGATTAACGATGCGATTTTCGTTATCCACTGCAAACTGACCATTGCGAGTAAATTGAAACTTTGTTGGATTTTCGGTAGGCACAGTTCCATCAATTGTCTTTGCCAACATAAACATGCCTGGGCCAGTAATCGCCATATCCAAAGGATTTTGCGAATTTACAACTGTGCCGTAACTGCCAGTACGACGAATCGCCATACGATATGAGCCCATACCGGCACGGTCTACTGACTGTGGATCTTGTGCTCTAAAGAACTGATCCGAGAACACATATTCGCCGGACTTGTAGCCAACTGTCTGCGCATTGGAGATGTTATTACTGGTAACGTCAATTGCCTCTGAAGCTGACTTTAATCCTGATAATCCGATTCCGTATCCCATTTTCTATTCCTTTTATCTCTACTCTATTTTGTTTATCTTGCTTGCTTTGTTTGTTGTCTACTATTTATTTTTTCTTACGTTTTTCTTAACTGATCCACTGCTGTACTTCAGAAGAATTTATAGTTCTTCCATCTAATAAATTCAGAATGGCATCGCCATTACTACCTTTGGTGACTGAAGCAACTGCTGATGCAACATAAGCCGTTGGGTTTTCACTTGCGTCGGCTGAATTGGTGCCAGTAAGACTGAGGTAGTACATTCCAGCCTCGACTGTGTTGCCATCAGCATCTTGACCGCTCCAAATAAAGTTACTCATGCCAGCATTGATATTGCCTAAATCAACGCTATTGACCACGTTGCCGGCAGCATCAGTAATAGTTGCAACGACTGACTTCAATGGGTTCTCTGCATTGGCACCCAACATCACCTGGTTGGTTCCGTCAAATGCAATACCGTTACCAGCAACAGCTGGGCTATGGCCAATCAATGCAGCTTGATTCATGAAATTCACGCTTTGCATTTGTGCAAGCATGGCGGTCATCGATGTATTCATATTGCCCATACTGCTCACCATATTGAGCTGAGACATTTGCGCAGTCATGGTGGAGGCATCCATAGGGGCCATCGGGTCTTGATTCTGAATCTGGGCAATCAAGAGCTTTAAGAAATTTTGCGTTTGCTCAGCAGCAGTACCACCCATAGAGGATGATGCCTCAGCCGGCTTATTTGCTGTAGTTGGGTCATAAGTACGAATGCCACTCATTGGATTAGTGATTGCCATAATTTCCTCTTACGCTTTACGCATGCTCTCTATTAATTACTTACCTAAATCAAGGGTCTTCAACATCAACTGCCTAGATACATTCATTGCTTCCACATTCATTTGATATGAGCGTGATGCAGAAATCATGTTGACCATTTCTTCTACTGGATTGACGTTTGGCATCTCCACATAGCCAGCAGCATTTGCTTTTGGATGGCCTGGGCGATATTCCATTCTTAACGGCGCATCACTCTCCAATACCTTGCTTACCTCAACCCCAGATCCAGGAGATCCTGGCTTAGTGATCGCTGTAAATTCAACCTGTCTAGCGCGATAAGGACGTCCATCTGGACCGGATACGCTCTCAGCATTCGCGATATTGGATGCAGTCACATTCAAGCGCATTGCCTGAGCTGTAAGGCCAGTAGAGCCAATATTGAATGCGCCTAATAAACTCATGAAGGTTGACCTGTAATTGCAGACATGCGTGAACGAATAGTTCCACCCAATATATTGAGAGCTGACTCAGTAAAAACAGAGTTCTTAGTAAATTCAGTGAGCTCTGTATCAGCATCCACGGTATTGCCATCCATTGATGGTTGATTCGGGATGCGGTATAGCAAGCGAGGATCTTCTTGAGGCACCTTGCCAGGAATATGAGCTGAATGTGTTGTTGCCATGCCGATAGCGCTAGAGGATGTTTTGCCATCTAACTGCGCCTTCAATACATCAGCAAAGCGAATATCTCTGGCTTTGTAACCAGGGGTATCGGAGTTTGCCAAATTGTTCCCGAGCACTTGCTGGCGATACGTACGCAGTTTTAGTGCGTTTTCGCCAAAAGTTAAAGGGTCGTATTGCGGTACAGCGTTCATTTACTCTCCACCCATTAAGGGAATACAAATCCTGAGGGGAAAATCCTCACATATGAATATGCAAGGACCGTGCCAGTTTTATATGGAGAATTAAATTAGTAAGCGCTAACTTTTTGAGCCAACTGCTCTATTGCTGACTTTACGGCTAAGCCCATCCCTACAAAGAAGAAAACCCCAAAATATGGGGTTTTTTCTTAAAAGCGGCAAATATTGCCGCATTGTCACTCAACTTGCTAATCCTCTTGGCAGCTTTTGCCAATAAGCCAAGAATTAGTTAGCTTTAGTTTCTTTCACCAAACGATCACCCTTTGGCTGCAATGGACGGGCATTCATAGGATAGATGCGGTCAAAGTTTTTGACCTGCTCTTCGCTAACATAAATTGGGTTTTTCATCACAAACCACAGTACATTCTCGCTGCAAGGCGGGGTTGTAAGCGAACCCATATAGGTGAAATAACTCTTATCAGCTGGCAGAATCTGGTTTACATCGATCACCACTCCAGGCGCCTCTGACTTACCTTTAATTAGCGGTACGTTATTCCAAAGAGTCTGAATGAGTCCATTTTCCTTAACCTCATCACTACCCCACCAGTACTTTTTACTTGAAACCGGCGGTTTTGTAGTCATTAACACCGCAACGACAGCCAAGCCTCCATCATGATGTTGATGTACTAAATGGGTCACCATGTCAGTACGCTCGCCATTGATCGCCTCTTCACTGGGCTTATGGAAGTGGAACTGAACCAATCTGTACTGACGACCATCAGCAATCAAATTACTGCCTTCACCGTAGTTCACCTGAATCGTATGGCCGTTATCGACAATAGCAAGTTGGGAAGGTCTATAAAGAAACTCTAAGGGTGTTAACTCTGCTTTAACCGCTCTATCAACATTAATATTGATAGGCGATTGAGTCTTGCCTTTTAAGCAGACTAAATTATCTTTACTTAAGTTACCCCAATTTTCTGGGCCGCCAGGACCATCGACATAGGACCAATGCACGTCATGGTGATCCTTTTCTGCCGCCTTAGCAGCTGCCTTGGTCGCTTTGGGCTTAGTCTCAGGCTTGGATGGCGCAGTAGCGTTACCGGCTGGAAGATCACCAGTACGAATGACGATATCACCAGAGCCCTTATTAATCTTATTTAAGAGCGCCTTACTCATATCGTCATCAGTAGGACCTGATGCTGATGTTGCGGCTGTAGCCGTGACTGCAGCCTTAGGCTTATCAGTGCTTGCGGCAGGGGCCGGCGCATCGCTAGCAATCGCACTTGAGCTCACTGCATACGACAACGCAAGTGCGAGCAAGGAAATAGAAAGTTTAATATTTTTATTCATAGTTTTCTAACGGTTATTTTTATCTTGGTGTTTATATTCCTTTATAAATCAGGGCTTTGTAGCACTTTTGGCAGGACGTTTGGTTGCTGGCTTCTTAGTCGGCGCCACTGACTGGGCACCATCGCCATCCGCAAGACTTCCGCCAGGTAAAACGTCAATTGCAGGGGCCCTGCTCCGCGAGAACATCCACTCACATTTCATGAGGCCGGCAGCATCTTGGTGATTCTCGAGAGGTGTAGATTGTTTTAGCGCCACTTCAATCGCGGCATCAGTTGGAGGTGGAGTTAGATCATTACTTGTGGCCCACCTGAGAAAGCGTTGGTACCAACCTAATTTAGGCATCTTGCCTGGGTCAGCATAAAAATTAGCGCTACAAATTTGTAGGCGACGTTCAATTTCACTAGCCGGCAAGTAATAACCTTCAATTAACAGTGTTGCCACCTTGCTGTTGCAACGAGCCCAAGCAGCCATTTCAATTTTTGAGCCAGTAGTTGAACCAACAGGTTTTTCTAATAAAAGTGAATCCACCTCACATTGCATTCTTTGTCCACGAATCTGTAATTTCTTGCAGACCTCCTGACCATTTTCAGCATAAGGATCGCGCTTGGTTGAGGAAGGGAAAGGAAACTTTGACTCACAATCATCCGGGCCGACAGGGGCTTGGTCTAAGGAATTCTGAGAAATAGTCGCCCTATCTTCAGCAGACATAACTTGACTGGTATCGCCATCTGATGCAGTTGGACCGACAGGCCAGGGCTGAGCAAAGCCAGTAGACCCAAGAACCAATAGTGACAATGTCAGCAAAAACCGGATGAAGAATTTATCTTGCATTGGGTGTCTCCACGCCTTGGCGAATAAGTTGCAGTGGGTTTTCAAGAGAGCGCTCCAAAACAATTTTTAAATCAGGAAGAATCATAAATATAACTAGAAATGCTAAAGGAATACTGACAGCAAAACCGACCGAAAATAAATTCATTTGTGGACTGGTTCTACCCAAAAATGCTTGTGTCAAATTAAACATCATATACACGAGTAGTACAGGCATGGATAAGATTAATCCCAAACGAAATGAAGCGGCAACTAACTCCATTACTCCTTTAGATGACCACGCATCTGGCCACACCCCAACCGGGATTGTTTTAAAGCTACTCAAGATGATTTCGATTAATACCAAATGAATATTGAGAGAAAAAGCCAGAGCAATCGCGGTGAGACCCAAGAATTGACCTACCAAACCAGAATCTAAAGCTGGATCTCGAAATGCCGTTGAGGCAAAGCTAAAACCAGCCTGAAACGATAAGATTTCTGCAGCAATATCAATCACCATAAAACCCAATCGAATCACAAATCCCATAAACGCCCCGATGCATAACTCAATCACTGAGGCAAAGAAAGTAATGCTACCCGGATTAGGAATTAACTCAGAAGAAATCACGGGCATCATGTAGGCAGCAAATGAGAGGGCTACCAATAAACGAAATTGCATTGGGAGAGCGCGAAACGCAAATAGCGGTGTAGTGAGAAAAAGTCCAAACACTCGCATTGAGGCAAACATAAAGATTGCCATGTACTGCTCAATCTGAAGACCTGAGATGGTCAACATAAATCAGTTCACCAAACCAGGGATACGAGCAAATAGCTCTTTAATGTAATCGGTAAATAAGACTAAGGTGACAGGCCCAATCAGCATGATGACTACGCCAAACACAATAAGCTTGGGAACAAAGGCAACGGTCGACTCATTAACAGAAGTAGCCGCCTGCAAAATACCAATTACTAAGCCTACTACTAGCAAGGCCATCAAGATTGGGCCAGCCAATAGCGCAGCCATTCTTAAGGCTTGATACACCAAATCGATAATGACTCCGCTTTCCATAGGCGCTAATTAATGTAACTTTGCACAAGTGAGGTAGACAGGAGTGCCCAGCCATCAGCCAATGCAAACACAATTAACTTTAGTGGCAATGAAAACATCATTGGCGAGACCATCACCATACCAAGCGAAGTCAAGATACTGGCAACTGCAAAGTCAATCACCAAGAATGGTAAATAAATTACGAAGCCAATCAGAAAGCCCGTCTTGATTTCGGAGATAGCAAAAGCTGGAATTAAAACAGTAAACGGAACATCCTCACGCGTGGCGATTTCTTGGCCATACATTTTTGCAAAGAGATTGAGATCGTCTCGACGGGTTTGCTTAAGCATGAATTCTTTTAAAGGTTTAGCGCCTACCTCTACTGCCTGCGGAAAGCCCATCTTGCCAGTAGAGTAAGGCTGATAAGCATTCTTGTAGATCGAATCAAAGACGGGATTCATGATGAATAGCGTCAAGAAAAATGAAAGACCGATCAAAACAATATTTGGCGGCATGGTTGTCAAACCCAGGGCCTGACGTAGCAATGAAAAGACAATCAGAATACGCGTGAAGCTGGTCATGAGAACCAAAGCGGCCGGCAAAAAACTGAGCGCTGTAAGCGCAATGATGGTTTCTACCGGCACTGCGTACATCGTGCCACCGCCACCCGCCTTAGCGGTCACTAAAGGCAAAGATTGACTCCAGGCAACTAATGGAAACAGCCCTATCAGGGCTGTAATTCCAAATGAGCACCAGAATATTTTTCGTTTCATCCTAATTTTCTTTTCACAAACTGGCGCAAATTATTTGCAAAATCTGCGCTTGCTGCTTGCGGCTTCAAATTAGCAACATCTTCGGGATCAAGCTCAGTTAGCAGGGTAATTTGACTGGGGGTATGACCCACAACCAAAATACGATTCAAGACATTGAGGACAATCACTCGCTCACGTGGACCTAACGCTTGCTGAGCCAAGATCATCACATGCGGGTTGGTGGCGCGGGTGGCAGAGTCACGCTTTATTAGAAATGCAACAACCCAAATGAGAGCGGCTGCAAGTGCAAGCCAAAAAAATGAGAATAGCAACATACCTCCGACCGAGGAGTCCATGTCAATTAACGATTAATTTTGCGCAGACGCTCTGCTGGAGTAACGATATCAGTCAAGCGAATACCGTAACGGTCATTCACAATCACT
Source organism: Polynucleobacter sp. AM-7D1 (assembly GCF_018688455.1). NCBI lineage: Bacteria > Pseudomonadati > Pseudomonadota > Betaproteobacteria > Burkholderiales > Burkholderiaceae > Polynucleobacter > Polynucleobacter sp. AM-7D1. Next base: position 423,541 of record NZ_CP061319.1, on the reverse strand, counting down.
ACCTCACCCTGAGCAACCAAGCATCCATTAACGACCACTTCGAGTGGCTCGCCTGCCAGAATATCCAATTCAATCACAGAACCATAAGTTAAGTTCAGTAGATTACGAATTTGCATTTTGGCGCGACCCAATTCAACTGTGACTTGAACTGGCACATCCATCACCAAATCAATTTCGTTAAAGTCTGGGTTAGTTCTAGCACCTTCCTCTAGATTATTAAAGGTGGCTTTTCTCAATGAACCAGATACATCAGCACTAGTCATTGATTTTGCTAAATCGTTATCGTTTTCAGCCATGGTGATTCCCTATTCTCTACTTTCTTTGTGCTTCATTGACCATCAGGCACTAGGCCATCAGTCACTGCGCTAATTGTATCGCTTGCGTCTGGATTTTCAGGCACTTCAACATGACTTTTGGCGACTTCTGGAAGTTGCTCATAAAGCTCGCCTTTTTCAGCGCTGCGCATCATGCTAGGGCCAAGACGAGCACTTTCAAGAGGACTCTTCAGGAATTCTGCAGGGTGTTGAATCGTGCCAACTTTTACAGAATAACGGCCATCTTTCGTGCCATATTGACCCTTAATTACCGGCAAACCATCCACATACACTGTCACAGGATCATTAATCTCAATAGGAATGATGTCCCCAACTGAAAGTGAGGTAATTTCACGGAGCAGCATTTGCTTGCGAGCTAAAACAGCTACTGCAGTAACAGGGGCTTCATGTACTTGATCATTTAACAGGTCAGTCCAATGCTGATCAGGCTCGGTCGCAAAGCCTTGCATATTGTTATACAAAATACTTTTAACCGGCTCCAACACCCAAAAAGGAATGCACAGATCGATATCGCCTGGTCGGCCATTAATCTCAATAGTGAATTTAGAGTGCAACACCATTTCACCAGGAGAGGTGATCTTGGCAAAACCGAAATTCGTTTCCTGTCTCATGAAGTCAAACTTAATTTCATAGACAGATTTCCACGCTTTTTCGTACTCGCTGAGGAATGCATCCACTAAGCGGCGAATGATACGTAATTCTGTTGCAGTGTATTCACGCAAATTCAGGCGCGGAGCTAAACGCCCTTCGCCACCAAACATATTATCAATCGCAATGTAAACCACGCCTGGATCCACAATCCAGCAACCCACACCACGCAATGGGCGAATACCAACAATGTTGATGTTGGTACGCTCAGGAAACTCATCGACGAATTTTTGATAACTCTTCACTACCGGAAGATGCATTTGCACTTCAATCGGTGCACGAATCATGTTGAAGAGTGTGAGTCGAACTGCGCGACTAAAGCGCTCGTGAATCAACTCCAAGGTCGGCATGCGGCGCCGAGCAATGATCTTCGATTTATCAAACATTGCACGCTGATCTTCAGCGTCAATGTTCATCTCGACATTGATTTCCTCTGCCGCCATGTTTTCCTAAGTGGACTTTCTAAAGTGGTCGATTACTGCATCACAAAAGAACTGAACAACACAGCTTGCACTGGCAAATCCATTTCAGTGACATTCCAGAATTCAGCAGCGGCTCTTGCTGCTTCACCAGTAATTTTTTGACCGGAGGATGTCTCTTTAGGCACTGCACCAATACGCTCTAAATTTTGCATATCAGCGGTGCCCGGCTGTTGTTGCAAAATATAGATCGCGGTTAGCTGTGGAGCGATGATGGAATTAATCACTAGGGCGATTTCTCGCGCCATCATGACCTTACCTTCTACCGTAGCTAACTCTTGCATTTGACGTGATGACAAAACAGTAATGATCTTGTCACGAATGACTGGCATGAAATTCTTAATTTTGCCTTCAGTAGCTGAGTCATTAGTTCTTAAAACAATCTTCGCCTGTAGATAGTGCTCACCGCCTCGGCCAGGGAGATTGACAATCATTTCTTCAAGAGGGATATAGATAGGAGGCGCATTTTCTTTGCGCTCCATCAACTGCTTTTTCAGAATATTTTCTGGGCGCTTTGCTTCAGCCTCTTGCAAACGCTTTGCTTCAGCTGAGTGTTGCATATACATATAGCCACCAACTGCAGCGACGATGACCACCACTAAACCAATAATGATGAATAGAGTTTTTTTACTTTTTGGCTTTTCAACTACATCAGCGCCATCACCATGTGCGGGAGGGCCAGAAGCAGCCGCAGCAGGCGCTGCTGCATTTGGATCTAAAGTCGGTTCAATACGCTCTTCTTCAGCCATCGCTGTATTCCTCTTTACTCAATAATATCAAGCATACAGGTGGACTGTATCGCTATTTCCCCTATTATCACCTGATCCGGCTGAACCGATGGCTAATGTTGTTTTTGAGCTTTGAGAAATCGTAGATTGGCTGTTGTAAAAGCCTTGTCGAGAACTGCCAAAACCTTGCTCTCTAGCCTGCTGAGATTGACCACCCTGCCTTAAATCGAGGGATAAATTCAGGCCCATTTGAGCAAATTCATTTTTCAGGTTTTGACCGCCCTGATCGAGACGGGACTTGGTGGCATCACTAGCACCTTCAACAATGAGGTGAGCACGTCCAGCTTGGTCGATCCGAAGGTCAATACGGATGGTTCCCTGCTCTGGAGGGGTCAATTCCAACATAATCCGACCGCCACCTGACTTGGCGGCACTCATGACCTGCTCATGCAGTGGTCCTGAGGCTAAGGAAACTTCCGAGGCTTTCAATTCGATCTTCTGTTGATTGCCTAAATTTTGGGCATCAGCTCTAGCTAGACTGGCGTTACTTGCAGTAATTTCACTTAAATTTAAAGTATCTTTAAATTCTTGCTTTTCAGCATGGGACAAGTTTTGTGCCTCTACTGCGCCCTTAGCATCAACAGCACTCGCACTCATTAGTGGTGCGCCACCTTTTGTGAGCTGACCTTTATCGGTGACATTGCCAGGGGTTAAGGCGACATCCAAGGTCTTGGATTTGGCCAATTTGTCGCCAGCACTGGTTAAAACGTTAGGGGTCTTAGGGTCAATTACATTTTGAATGGTAGTTGCTTTATTAGGATCAACTACACCAGCCTGTTCAACCACCACTGCAGCTGTTTGCTGTCCAGCGCCCTCGATTCCCAAAAGCTTAATTGCACCTGTTTCCGAACCCTTATTCATTAGATTCGTTAACTGAGTCTGAATCTCAGGAGGTAAGGTAATGCCATTTTTCTGAGCAAGACTCTGAATAGCGCTAGCAATTTGGGCTGGAGTTTGGGTATTTTGCTGACCTAAGGACTGTTGCTGCAATGCCTGCAGCAAAGAAGCCGCCTGACCTTGCATAGCCATTTCCGCGCCCTGACCAGAAGCTTTCATTGCCTTGGAAAGTGCCTGGCTAATTAGAGCCGTTTGTTTTGCGTCGAGCTGCTGCCCATTGGCTAATCCCAACAGGGATTGATTTTGTTGTGCGCCCAATAAGGACTGATCTTGTTGTGCACTCAGGCTGCTGAGCAAGCTCTGGATATTAGTGCTGGCATCCGTATTACTCCCGCCATTTATCTGATTGATCTGGCTTGGGTTTTGGAAGGCAACATTGAGCAAGCCCTGTGCAGCTATTTCTGCCATCAACAGTTCGACTGGATCGGAATTTTTTGCAGCCCCAGCTTGTTTGGCGCCCATAGTAGGCAAATTTTGCATAGCAAAAGCGCCTTGTGTACTAGTTTGACTAGAATTTAACTGGGCATCACGACGAGAAGCTGTAGAGCGGTCTAGCGCTGACAAGAAAGCCTCAAATCCGACAGGCATAGCGGAGCCGCCGGGCATTGAGCCCGACTTGCTACCTGCGGCATTTACGCCACTGGCTGCTGCTTGCATTCGAATTTGACCTACTGTTGGCATAGCCTCTCCAAAAGGAACACTACTTACTATGCATCTTTCGTGCCAGAATTGGCACTAGCCCTCGCCGCGTAGTTATCCTCAAAGAGGTTCATTTCCGCCTTAGCCTTCTTCTTCCTGACTTCCAGCCTCTTTTTATCGACTAATTTAGTCAATCCTCGGGTGCGCATTCTGGCTTCTGTGGCGGTCTTGAGGGTATCTTCTGAGGCTCTGGCCAGACCCTGAATCTGCCCATCCATCTCAATAGAGCTCTGAATCAGCTTCTCCCTAAATGCATTGGCATCCTGTATGAAGGCCACTGAAACGCTTTGATTACCACCGGCAATCATCTGCACCTCATATTCCTTTGCATAATCAAGCACTTGATTTTTAAAGGCTTTTGTTTGATTAACCTGTCCGGCAGCCCTTTTTGCACGAGCCATCGCTTGATCCTCACGGATTTTAGCTAGGCGCAGAAGTAGCTCAATTGCAGACATAAAGAATTAAACCACCGGAGGAGCGATCTCGAAAAGGAGTTTTTCGGTTTGATCAATTGGAATGGTTTGCTCGGCATCTTGCTGTAAAAATGCCTGTATTTTTGGCCAAGCCTGGAGCGCTGCATCTAAATCTGGGTCGGTACCGGCAATATAGGCACCCATAGAAACCAAATCGCGCCCTCGCATATAGCGACTATAAAGTTGTTTTAGGCGCCTCGCGGATAAGAGGTGCTCTTTGGAGACGACTTTAGGCATCACACGTGAAATCGACTTCTCAACATCAATAGCTGGGTAGTGACCGCTATCTGCTAATTCTCTAGATAAGAAGAAGTGACCGTCCAAAATTCCGCGGGCAGTATCCGCAACCGGGTCATTCGTATCGTCACCTTCTAGCAGCACGGTATAAAACGCCGTAATCGATCCATCGGGATTAGCGCCATTACCAACGCGCTCAACTAACTCAGGCATGCGAGCAAACACACTAGGCGGATATCCACGTGCTACTGGCGCTTCACCTAAGCTCAAACCAATCTCGCGCAATGCCATCGCATAACGCGTCAGAGAATCCACAATGAGAACAACATGCTTACCTTGATCTCTAAACCAGATCGCTACATCAGTTGCATACGATGCACCCTTAGAGCGCGCTAAGGGTGAAGCATCTGCTGGAGCAGCCACTACAACAGCGCGCTTAAATGATTCAGGACCGAGAGTGTCTTCACAAAACTCACGCACCTCACGACCGCGCTCACCTACTAAACCAATCACGATCACATCAGCAACACAGTTGCGCGCTAGCATACCTAATAAAACGCTTTTACCAACTCCTGAACCAGCAAAGATTCCAACCCGCTGTCCTCGACCTACTGTGAGCAAACCATTGACTGCTTGAATCCCAACATCTAATGGCTCATGAATGGGAGTGCGATCCAATGGATTCAAAGTTCTTTGAATAAATGGAGAGAATTGCTTTTCTCCATAACCTTTGCCATCAATCGGACGACCCAGGCCATCGACCACACGACCAAGCAGACTCTCGCCAATAGGCAATGGCTCACCAATACTATTGGAGGTGTATCCCGATCCAGAATTAAAGGGGGTGTCAGCTGGATAAACCAAAGCTCCAGGAGAAATACCTTCCATCGTGTCGATCGGCATTAAATAGGTAATGGCACCGTTAAAGCCAATGCATTCCGCATCATAGGTTTTGCCACCGAGCTCAGACAGAATGGTTGCGCCAGTACCAATGCTCATTGGCAAACCTTCTACCTCAAGCACAATTCCAGAAACCCGCTTGAGCTTACCTTCACGAATCGAGCGAGGTGCTTGCGCCAGATGCTGCCTGCGCATCTCCAGTTGATCCGCTAATTGAGCCGGCTGCAAGTGACTCACTCTTTCTCCACCTCACCAGAGTCAGGGGGATCAAGATGCTGTACTTCATCCAGGTGAGAGTCATCACCAGATTCGTCTTCAAGCATATTGATACTGCTATCGATCAAGGCTTCTGTGTTCACCGTTGCGAGCTCTTCAGCAGTGCCATCCAAACCTAAGGCGTTTCTGACGAGAGCTAAGCGTGCTTCAAGGCCCACATCAATACGTGCACCACTTACTTCAACATAAGCATGTCCTGGGCGTACATCCGCATCAACCAAAATAGTGCACGCAAATGGCAGGCCAGGATCATCAACAATTTTTTTCCAGGTCTCAACCTCTTCTGCTCGCAGACGCAGATAAAGATTTTCACCAGGACGTGGGAGACGCATCAAGGCTTCTTGAACAGCTGCAACGAATGGAGCACGCTCCATCGAGACATTGGCAGTCAGGCGTGAAGCAATCTCAAAACTCAGTTGTGTGAGGGGCTCAGCAATAGCCTCAGGCATTCCAGTCATCGCTTCAAGCAATTGACCCAGAGCATCTTGCAAACGTTTAGCTTCTTCGTCTGCCTCGACATAGCCCTGCTTATAACCCTCGCGATAGCCTGATTCTTTGCCTTCTTTGTAACCAGCATCCCTGCCTTCTACAAATCCTTGATTTGAGCCTAACTCATAAGCTTCTTTATAGGCGTTGTCGCGAATCGCCTCAACCTCTTCAACCGTTGGGTATTGAATAGGCGCAACCTTAGGAGGTTTAGGGGGCTTTGGAGGATCAAAGGAGGGAGGCTCCCACCTCGTCAGCAGGGAGTCCTCATCAGAGGAAGGCATCGGCTGACTTGCCCCTTTCCATGATCATGCGGCCTTCATCAGCCAAGACACGTGCAACACGAATAACTTCTTTTTGCATCTCTTCGACTTCTTGCACCTTGACTGGTGGGCGAGTCTCGAGATCTTCGCGCACGCCATCGGCGGCACGCTTGGCCATATTCTTGAAGAGCTTCTCGCGCAACTTTGGACTTGCGCCTTTGAGTGCGACGATCAAAGTTTCTTGCGGAACCTCTAACAACAGGGTCTGTAGTGAACGATCTTCGATGTCGTTGAAATCCTCGAACACGAACATCTTCTCTTGAATTGCATCAGCCAATTCGCCATTGAAGTTACGAATCGTATTGAGCGCTTCTTTGTCCAAGCCACCGGACAACATGTTGAGAATCTCCGCGGTAGGCACAACACCACCGACGGTGCTTCTGCGGAAGTCGGCATCTGGACCTGCGGAGCGTGACATAACTTCGTTCAATTCCTTCAAAGCAGCTGGTTGGACTTTCTCTAGCAAGGCAATACGCAAGATCAATTCATTACGCAAATCATCAGCAAACAACTTAAGAACAGAGGCTGCTTGCGATGGCTCCAAGAACACCATCACTGTAGCAATAATTTGCGGATGCTCATTCTTAATCATCTCGTACAGAACATCCGATTCCATACGCTTCAAAGTTTCAATACCCGACATGTCGAGTGTGGACTCTAAACGACCGAGCAAATCAGAAGCACCTTCAGCACCCATCGCTTTAGTCAGCATGTTCTGCATGAAGGAATCGGTATCGAAAGCCACTTGTGAGTTATTCGCAGTGACATCCTTAAATTGACGCAACACTTGCAATACAAGATCGCGACTTAAGGATCGAACGACCGCCATCTTTCCAGATAGGCGCTGCACTTCAAATGGCGTCATTTGACGCAAGACGTTTGCAGCAGATTCAGCGCCCACTGCTAACAACACCACAGCAGCGCGCGAAGCACCATCCAGCTCCTCGAAAGTCAAACTTCCAGATTGAGTTGCGCCCTTGACGCCCTCTTTCAGAGCTTCAGCAATCGAGAGCTGTTTGGGGGCGCCGGTTTCTTCGTCAGCCATGTCTATCTACTCTTTATCTCAACCAGCAGCAGCGGCAGCTGCGTTAGCGGTATTCGTTTTATCTGCATCATCCGCCAACCACTCTTTAAAGATAGAAGAAACCACTTTTGGATTCTCCTCCACAAATTCTTGCGCATACTTGAGTAGCTCGTCGTACTCCTGCTTCTTCTCTTCATCAGCACGTTTACGATCTTCTTCAAGCTTGGCACGCTCTTCCTCAAGACGTGCGCGCTCTTCTTCTTCAGCAATTCGCTGACGCTCTTTGAGCAATTCCATTTCCATGCGACGCTTGTCGCGAGCTTTCGGATCCATTTGGGCCATCTCAGCCTTCATCTTCTCATCAAACTCTTCTTCTATACGCTGCTCTTCCAAGGCCTCATCCATCTTCTTAGGAAACAGTAAAGGCTTCACAACGCCAAAGAAAATAATACCTAGAGATCCCAAAATAATCGCAAACTTAAAGAACTCTTTGCTGAGCTCAATTACACCCGCCTGCTTGTAAAACGGAGGCTCTACGTCAGCTTCAACCTTAAACGGAATATTGGCAACACTGACGCTATCGCCACGACGCTCATTAAAACCAACCGCATCACGAGCTAAGTTATTAATCTGATCCAACTCTTTGGCGTTATAAGGCACGGGCTTGAGTGGCTTGCCATCCTTATCTACTCCGGTAGGCTGCTTATAGTTCACCACTACACCAGCAGACACTCTTCTGACTTGACCTTTTTCAGATTTAATTCTCTGAATCGCGCGATCTAACTCGTAGTTGATTGTTGAGTCTTTTTTGATGTTGCTAGCTGTAGAGCTTGAACTTGATGGTGGTGCATTGAGATTCTGCGGTCCAGCAGCAGCTCCGCCTGCTGCATTAATCGGCGCCTGACCGCCACCAGGCGGTTGGTTGGTGAGCGCACCAGGGACACCTGCCGCTGCAGATCCAGGTGTTGCCGCTTCGTTTGTTTGCTGGCTTCTAATGGAGGATTGATTTGGTGGTGAGTTGCGACCAAACGTTTCTTCGGTTCGCTCAAGCTCACCAAAATCCATATCAACCGTTACTTGAGCACGTACATTTTCTTTACCAGTGACGGGCTCTAAGATGGCCTGAACTCGCTTAGATAAAGCGCCTTCAAGTTCCGCTACATACTTCAACTGATTGCTATCCAAGCCCATTAAACGCTGGGCATTGGGGGCTAGGAGACTGCCTTCAGCGTCAACAATAGTGACATTGGCTGGACCTAGATTAGGCACTGAAGAACCTACTAAATTCGTGATGGCAGCAACTTGCTGGGCATCTAGGAATCGACCAGGGTGCATTGTGACAACAACAGAGGCTGTGGGTTTTTCTTGCTCGCGCATGAATGCGGTTTGCTTAGGAATGGCTAACATCACACGAGCAGATTTAACCTGCGCCAATGAGCTAATGCTACGAGCTAACTCACCCTCAAGACCGCGCTGATAGTTCACCTGCTCTACGAACTGGCTGGTGCCCATCTTTTGGTTTTCAAGCAACTCAAAACCAACATTGCCCGCCTTGGGAAGTCCTTGTCCAGCAAGGCGCAAACGGGTTTCATAAACAGATGACTCTGGCACCAAAATAGCAGCACCACCTTCTGTGAACTTGTAAGGCACATTCATCTGCTGCAAGGCAGCTACGATTGCAGCGCCGTCGCGCTCGTTAATGCTGGAGAAAAGTACGCGGTAGTCATCCCTACTTCGGCCAGAGATCGAAACAAAGACCAAGACTGCAATAAAGAGGAAGAGTGCAGCAAGTACGATCAGGCGCTGTTGTAGACCTAATGCACCAAAACGCTGTTGGAGTTCGCCTAATTTTGAGGGGAGTTTGACCTTGCCCTTAGATGGGGCCATCGCTGGAATAGCTGCGGAGGCGGCTTTAGAGCCAATGCTGACTACTGCTGCATCCTTTTCGCTTTCCTGTATTCCGGGCTTTGCCTCTTCGCTCAATGGGTCGATTCCGTCAAATCAGGTAAAAATTCTGTAAACATAATATCACTAAATATAGAACCTTTTTGCCTTTTTTCCCTAAATATTGATATTCTATGGGAATAAAGAGGCAAAATTTGCCGCCCCAGTCATTACAAAACCAAAGTCATTTAATACGCATTTAGCCATAGATAAATACATTGACCAAGTCAGCCCCCAATATAACCGCTGAGAAAGATCCCGCCCTAGCTGCTAAGCACCTAGAGGAAGCATTTGCCATTTTTTATGCGGAATCTCAAAAACTCGAGACTCAGCAAGCAGCTCTTCAAGAGAAGATCAATCAACTCAGCTCCGAGTTGCAAAAGTCCAATCAGCGCTTGGGGATCCTATTAAATGCCATTCCAGCTGGAGTAATACTGCTCGAGAACAACATTGTTCTGCTTCATAACCCGGCAGTCCTTCAGTTCTTACCTAGCTTAAGCACAGGCAATCATTTTGAGTTGCCACATGATTGGCAAGCCTCTATTGCACCTGGTGAATACCTCATTGGTAACGCAGAAGATCGCAACGCCCCGCAAAAAATGGTTCAGGTCATTCGCATTGACGAGGGCATACGTAGCTTTGTGCAGATTCAAGATATTACCGCCAACATTGCTCTTCACCAAGAAACCCAGCGCGAGAATCGCCTCACTGCCATGGGCAAGATGGCTGCTGGTATTGCACACCAATTTCGCACGCCACTTGCTACCGCCCTCCTGTATTCGTCCCACCTTTGTGATGATGAAGTGCAGCCAGAGATGGCTAAAGAGTTTGCCTTGCGCTTACGCAAGCAATTACTTGATCTAGAAAAACTTTCACAAGACATGTTGCGATTTATTTCTAATCGCCCCACTAAAACTGTACTTAGCTCTGCTAAACAACTGATTGATGAAGCGCAAGCTAGTATTCAAGCACTGTTTGAAACAAAGCAAGTAAAACTGAATGTTCAATGCAATATTCCTGAGACGGCCATGTTGCTAGTAGAACCAAAATCTATTCCGAATGCATTAGTGGCTATTCTTGAAAACGCACTAGCAGTCTCACATCCTCAAGATACTGTCTCACTGACTGCAAATATTGATTCAAAGAAATTGATCATTACCATTGAAGATCAAGGCCCCGGTATTGCGAGCACCATCATTGATTCCTTGTTTGAGCCCTTCTCTACTACCAGCGCTAATGGCACTGGTCTTGGTCTATCGATCGCCAAAAATACTTTAGATGCCCACCGTGGAACGATTGCCGTTCACAACACCAAGCACGGTGCAGTCTTCAAGATCACCTTACCCATTACGCAACAATAAATACTGAGAAACGAACTATTGAAATGAATGACGCTATTGATCAACGTTTCCCTGTGATTCTGGTTGAGGATGATGAAGACCTCAGAGAGGCTATCGCAGTCACACTGCGCATGAAAAATATTGACTTTGTGACCCACCAAAGAGCTGAGACAGTAGTGCCCCTCTTGCGCCCAGGGCTCAAGACTGTATTGGTTACAGATTACAAGCTGCCTGGCATGACTGGCTTAGATCTGCTCAAGATTGCACAAACAGAATGTCCTGATTTACCAGTGGTCATCATGACTGCCTTTGCTGATACTAAGCTTGCAGTCGAGGCACTGAAAGCGGGCGCAAGAGACTTTCTGATTAAGCCTTTTGTGCCACAGCAACTCATTGAAATTATTTCTCGGTATCACCCACCAGAAACGAATTCTGCAAGCACACCTGAAGCATCTGCTCTAGTAGAAGCCACGTCAAAAACTAAAGAAGTGGGCTCACAGATTCGACCTGCTGAACACAACGTGATTGCCGTAGACCCACAAAGTATTGCCACCTTCACCAGATGCGAACGAGTAGCTGCAACTGATACAAGTGTTTTAGTTACTGGTGAATCTGGTGCAGGTAAAGAAGTGATTGCGCATCACATTCACAAAACATCTAAGCGCGCAAAAGGTCCTTACGTAGCGATTAACTGCGCAGCTATCCCGGAGACTTTGCTGGAATCGATTTTGTTTGGCCATGAAAAAGGTTCATTTACTGGCGCCACTAAATCACAAGCAGGTAAGTTTGAGCAAGCCCATAAAGGCACCCTCTTCTTAGATGAAATTGGAGAAATGCCAGCGCCCCTACAAGCCAAACTCTTGCGCGTATTGCAAGACAAAATGATTGAACGGATTGGATCTACTGATTCGATTCAGGCAGATGTGCGCATCATTGCAGCAACCAATCTCAATCTTCAAGAGCAAGTAAAAGCAGGTAAGTTCAGGGAAGATTTGTACTTCCGCCTAAACGTGTTCCCGATTCATGTTTTGGAATTGCGTAACCGTCCACTGGACATTATTCCTTTGGCGGAGTTCTTTCTCAAACGCTATAGCGTGAATATTGGTCGTGATTCACTTACCCTGAGTGTTGCTGCTAGAGCACTTTTACAAAAGTACCCCTGGCCTGGAAATGTCCGCGAACTCGAGAACATTATCCAAAGAGCGGTTTTATTGGCAGATGGGGATCAAATTTATGCGGAAGACTTAGAACTGGATGACTCCCAACTGACCCACATAACTACGCTCGATCAACCGACAAAAGCAGTAATAAATCGTGCTCCAGAGAGCAAAATGCCCCAAAATGGCACAGAAATTGCATTATCTAAGGGCGAAGCAAGTCAGGATATTGAGTCGGTTGAGCGTGAGCACATCCTCAAAGTTTTGGCAGAAGTAAATGGAAATAGAACGAAAGCCGTAGAAGTATTAGGTATCTCAGCAAGGGCATTACGCTACAAGCTGAAAGCCTATAAAGAAGCAGGCTTTCTAAATGAATGAGTATTTTGATTGTTTTTGTTAGATAATTAGGCGCATGAGCACAACAACCAGCGTAGATTCGATGATTACCCGGATGCAGGCATTAGCCGCTGCAGCCAGTGGTCAGCCTGTAGCTACTGATAACCAAGCTGGCAATGGTGTTGATTTCTCTGCAGTTCTCAAAAACGCCATTGAAAACGTTAATACTGCCCAAAATAGTGCTCAAGCTAAAGCCCAGTCTTTTGCAACTGGTGCATCAGATACCTCATTGGAAGACGTGATCGTCTCCCTCCAAAAAGCCAATCTTTCTTTGCAAGGCATGATTGCTGTTCGCAACAGATTAGTCGATGCTTACAAAGAAGTGACTAACTTACAAGTTTAAGAAGCTCAAGTCCCAAGATAAGCAAAAGCCCAGTTGAACTGGGCTTTTTTATTACCAAGACCTCTTATCGAGAATCTATCGGAATGTTATTTGGATTGGGTACGGTTTTGCCATCCACCTCATAGGCCCAAGCCAGCACTTCCGCTACAGCCGCATAGAGTTTAGGGGGCACTAATTCATTTAGCTTGAGTTGCATTAAAAACTCGACTAACTCTGGCTCTGTTTTGGTTGGAATACCAAACTCTTTTGCTCTAGCCAAAATAGCGTCCGCTACAAAGCCCTCACCTTGTCCGGTAATGCGTGGTGCAGCGCTATTGACCTCATAGGCAAGCGCAACTGCTTTACGGATCTTTTTCTCATCCATTGGATGATCCCCCACCCTTTAAGCTTACTTTTGCATCGGGGTCCACTTGCGCGCGTATTTGCTCTAGCAAATCTGAAAAAGCATTTGTCAGGATGCTTTGCGCCTCAGGAGTACCTTCTACTGCTACGTGCACACTTTCGCCAAACTGTGTGCCGACAACTTTAAATGGGCCCAAGTTTGGCAAACTAACTTCCATCGTGATGCGGCTACCTTTTTGTAATTGACCAGGCTGCTCCGGATCCGCCTCCCAAGCATCCTCGCGATATAAGCGCCCTTGGACGTTTGGCATCAGTTGACCCTGCCAGAGAATATCGCCGCGCAAAAGTAATTTGACTGAATCTCGTACTGCCGGTGAGTCTGTTGAAAGCTGGTTAACTAAATTTGCGGTTTCAGTCTCAACACTGTTACTGGTGGCTAATGGTGCTCCGTCTTCCTCACTTGCAGGAAACAATAAGCGCTTAAGCTGATCAGCCGCAAATATTCCTGAGCTCTGCAAATTTTGATACAGAGTTGCCATTGCCAATTTAGGATCAGCAACATCAACAAGTGGGGTTTGAGTACTAGCTCCAGGCCAATTAACCACAGCATTTTGAGCTACAGCAGCCTTTGCATCTGTAGTAATAGACTTGCCAAGCTCAGGCACATCAACCGCCAGGATATCCGAGAGTAGCTGCCCAAGTGCGGCACCACCCAAGGTATCCATGCGCGCCAGACTTTGGGATAACAAACTCGTTACTCGAGCTTGAGACGGATTACCCGCAGCCTCTGCAAGATCACCCGTCATAGAGGAAAGCTCTAGGAAGACTGCCTGATCAACATTGGGCTCAGATGCAACAGCGGCTCCCGCTCTAGCAGCCGCATTCTGCAATGCATCGTGCATTGCTGCGCTAGCGGATGAATCCCCAACTGGTAAGGGCATCTTTAATGCTACCCGGGGATCGATTGCACCAAGACTTTCTACTACAGCAGGTGCAGATGGAGGGGTAATTAAATCATTGCGGTGGTAATCCACCACAGGATTGATGGGTAAATTCGAGGGAATTGGTATGGCCATACTCAATCCTCCTTCATATATGTTTCTACAACTTTAATGCTTAGCCGCCAAAATACCAATAGCAGTCTGAATGGCATTCATTTAATAGTTGACCACCTGCTGCAATAACTCAGATTGCTGCTCTGGGGCATTCAGCGTGGGTGTAAATTCTTTTGGGGCGAGCGCTGACCACGCTTCGTATAAAGGTGTGAGTACATCAATAATTTCCTGAATTCGCTCAGCTGACTTTGCAGAGCGCGCAGCAATTAACTCACGCAATGACCATTCATAAACTGCGCCAAGACTCTGGGCGACTTCACCGCCTGTTTCATAATCTAAGCAAGCTAACAATCCCTGTTGAATCAAATCATGGGCTTTGGTGAAGGACTCAATTCCATAATCACCATCCTCAAGCGCTTTCTTTCCCATATTGAGATGATCGAAAACGCGCTGATATACCAACACTATTAACTGTCCAGGATCCGAGGCATTGACACCAGTAAAGGCCTCAGTAGCGGCATACGCTCTTGCTGATTTGGAAACCATATATTCTCCGATTGGTCCTTAGCTTCTGCTGCCGTTAATTATTGTTATTGTTGTTTGTCAGGGCATCTAAGGCACTCGTTAACGAGTTACTAGTAGAGCTCAACTGAAACAACAATGCGTTTAATGCTGAATACTGACTAATGTAATTATTCTGAATGACATTTAAGCGAGTCTCTAGTTCATCTTGACGATTGCGCAACTCAATCACTGAATTACTCTGCGCTTCAATTTGTTTGCTGAGCGCGCCATTAAAGCTTGCTGTGGAGGTTACAAAAGTCAGCAATGTATTGCTATCACTTACGTAGCCGACATCAACATCTTTACTCAACTTAGCCTGCAATCCATCGGCGGCTGCCATTGCATGAGTTATTGAATTAAATTTAATTGTGCCATCTAGCTGCAGATCCATGCCCAAGGAAGCTAGGCTCATAGTTGGACGCTTGCCTATGACTGAATCTGCCACACCATAAGCAAAGCCCGTTGCCAATCGTGTCTTAATATCACCAATGAAACCAAGCATTGTTGGATTCGTTGCAAAAGTTCCCGGCGTATCTGAATTGGCGTTATTCGCAGTTAGTGTTTTGTACAGGCTAATAAGGTCGTTATAAGCCGATACGAGGTCGGTGATTTTCTTTTCAGAGTTATCAGCGCCTTGTGAAACTGCGATGGTTTTACTTGATCCAACTGCGGTAGTACCAAGCAGATTAATCGTAAGTCCATCTACCGCATCACTCACAGTATTATTTGGGCGCTCAAAAGCGATTCCATTAATCGAGAATTCTGCATTTTTAGCTACGGTAGTGGCAGCAGCATTCACTGTGCCTGTCTCTAATCCGGTATAGGTCACTGCATTAGCAGTACCAGTCTCCGTACCCTCAATTGTGAGAGCCCACTGATCGCTAGCAGTGGTTTGCACAACACCGGCTTTGACGTTGCCATCCAAGCTATTGATCCAATTGGCCAGATCACTTACGGTTGGGCTTGTGGCTAATGAAGGGATGATTCGAGAGCTCACAACGCCATCGACCTTAACAACACCTTTTGAACTAAATTGGGTATTGCCCACCGTGAGCACAAATCCATCGGTTGCATCAACCGTAATTGGGGTAGTTGCTGAGGAATAACCGCTCAAAGCATGTTTTGATGCTGAAGCAATTTGAGACACTTCAATTGAGTAACTGCCAGCAACGGAGCCATTCGCCGCTGCAGCAGTTATCACCGAGCTGTCACTCGAGCTGGCTCGCATATTGTTATATGAGGCAGGATCCTGAAAACTAGCTAGGGCATCTTTAAATGTGGCCACCTTGGCCTTTACCGCCCCTAGGTCGCTAATAACCACCTGTTGCTGGGTGATTTTAGTTTTGAGGGTTTCAAGCGGGCGGTTCTCAGCAGTCATTAACTGCTGCACGATTCCAGACACATCAATGGATGCGGTGGAAGTGCTTGAATTGCTTGAAGAAACTGCCATTTTATTGTTCTCTAATTAAAAAGATGAATGCCAACACAACGAAGCATTGGCATTTATCTTATGCAAAATTTATGCCAATCTTTACAGTTGGCATATAGAACTTAGGCCTTTTGACTCACCAAAACATTGTTCAGGCGCTGAAAATCCCTAGAAATCTTTAATAATTCCTCTGAGGGTAATTGGCGAACCAACTCACCAGTACTTGGATTAACAACCCGAACCACATGATATCCAGTGGCTTCATCCACTGAAAAACTCAAATTACGACCCATTGACTGAACAAACTGCTGAATGTCTGCAGCTGCTTTTGCAACAACTTCACGTGTTGGCTGAGTTGTAGCGTCAATATTAGATGGTTTGATGACTGTGCTAACTGCCTTAGAAACTACCTCGGCATCAGACCTAGTAGGCTGGGCAACCACCTGTGGCATTCCGCTGGATTGCATTGCACCAGAGCTAGCAGCCGAATTAATATTAATTGTGCTCATACATAACTCTCCTATTACTATCGACTAAAACCCAAAGTGGTTTCCCACCTTAGGTTTTTGCCATAACTTCTAAATTACTTCAACAATGACAAGATTACATTAGGCATTTGATTTGCTTGGGCCAACATTGCTGTTGCAGCCTGTTGCATGATCTGACCCTTAGTCAACTTTGCAGTTTCTGCAGCAAAGTCAGTATCAATAATTGCGGAACGTGAATTCTGCAAATTAGTGCTCTGAGCTTGCAAGTTTGTAGAAACAAAACTTAAGCGATTCATTTGTGAGCCGTAAGTTGCACGTTTAGTAGAAATAAACTCAAGTGCATTATCTACTGCTGCAGCTGCGTTCTTAAATGCTGTCTGCCATGTATCAATTGTGTCAGTCAAACCTAATGTGCCCAACTTGCCAGCACCACTTTCGGAAATAACTGAACCTAAAGTAACCATTTCCAACTGGTCACCAGCAAACTGGCCAGTACTTGCAGTTTGAATATTTAAAGTGTCGATCTGGATGTAAGCATCAGAATTAGGACCGCTTTGGAATTTCAATGCACTGTTGTTACCGCTAGCAACAACTACTTGTCCAGGACCACCAGAAACAGATTGGCCAACGCCTGCGTTCAATGTTGCAAGTGAAGTGCCGATTTGATCAGCTGTTTGAGCCTGGTAACTCTTAGCATCAAAGGCAATACCAAAGCTATCAAAGTTGAATTTTTGTGTTGCTAGAGCCGCATTATCACTCACAGCCAAACTTTGTGTAGTAGCAATACCATTAACAGTACCAGACATAGTCAAGGTTGATGAGCTACCAGTAATTGAAGTTAGGTTTTGCCCAACCATGATGTTGGTTGCCACCTTAGTAATTACTGCGGTCCTGTCTGCAACAGCAACAGCAATATCAGCCCCAGTAGCGTTGCTCAAAAGAAGGGATGATGATGATGCAGTGGCTGTCAATCCTGTAGTAAAGCTACCAGATAGCGTTCCAACGACCCCCCTATTAGAAATAGAAACATCTCCATTAGCCCCGGCCATTGCAGTAGCAAGTTGAGCAGCAGTTATAGCTTGTGAGGCAACAAATGTTTTACCGCCAACATAAACAGAGTCACCAGCCTTCACATCCTTCAATACATTGGTTTGAACACCAACGCTTGCCTTAATTGAGCTAACTGTTGATGCACCATCAACAGTGGCAGTGATACTTGTAGTTGCAGTACCAGTCAACAAGTCCCCCGCTTTATATCCAGAGCCCGCAGCAGTAACTGTTAAACCTGTAATGTTTCCACTTACATCAAAATCAACTGTTGCAGTTGCGCCAGAGCCAGATCCACCACTTAAAGTAATCGCCTGTCCAGTCAGCGCGCTACCTGAAGCATTAATGCTTTGCCCTAAGCCTGCAACAAGTGATCCAACTCCACCAGTGCGGTTATAAGTCATGGTATAGGTTCCAGGAGCAACTCCAGACAAATTCATGCCTGTAATTTCGCCGCCAGTACCGTTAACCTGTAAATTCTTGTATGTGCTTGAAGCTAACTGTGAGGCAAGAGCTTCACCAGTTACCTTATCACCAGTGCCACGCACAGAGCGCATGTTGATAGAGATACCGAAGTTGCTGAAATCTAGGATCTGGTCGGTTGTAGTTGCCTGACCACTAACGTTGCTTGCAATTGCATCCTTAACTGCAACAGTTTGTGACTGAGCCAAACCATTGAAAGTGCCAGTCAAAGTCAAGTTAGCGCCATTGCTAGTTAATACATATGAACCTGGAATCTGCTTTAACATCTCAGAGCTTAACTCCACATCATAAGTTGTTGCAACAGTACCGGCTGCGGCTGAACCAATGCCTCCCAAAGCACCAAGCGACAAATCATTTAGACCTGTAGATGTACCTGTACCAGTTCTTGAGTAATAGCCAAGACCCTTAGTATTGTCAGTGCCTAATACAGTAACAGCAGTATTCTGAATACGTGTGCCAGTTTTAATATCTGAGTTATTTAAGTCAACGCTAGAACCACTTGACAGTAAGTTGATGCCGTTAAAAGCAGTACGTGCAGCTGTTGCATTGATCTCAGCGTTCAAGTCTTTCATTTCTTGAACGATATTTAATTTTTGGCTGGTTGACAGTGATCCGTCGTAACCTTGTGTTGCCAATTGCTTGAGGCGCAACATCATGTCTTGCACTGTTGACAATGAAGAATCTGCTGTTTGCAGCAAGTTAGTTGCATCGCTCAAGTTGCGAATAGATTGGTTTGTGCCGTTGATCTGGCTCTGCATGTTTTGTGAAATTGACAAACCAGCAGCATCGTCCTTGGCGCTGTTGATACGCAAGCCAGAAGACAGGCGCTGAACTGAAGTCGCCAAGCTGTTTTGAGCATTGGATAGGCTGTTTTGGGCAAACAAAGAAGCCAAATTGGTGTTAATTACTGTAGGCATTTAAATCTCCTTAATAAATACGTTTTGGGGCCACCCAAGATGGATTTGCTTCCCTGTACTTTTATTAACGGCACTGTTGACCCAAGCGTTTAGGACAATTTGACTCTGTTGTTTAAGAGACGCTTATATAATCGATAACTCGTTGTTTTTATTGGATATTATTCAGCTGCGCTTGCTTCCAGCCGCCCCACCTAAATACTGGTTAGCTCAGCACTCTTTCTAACTGTTCACTGGTAAAAAGGTTGATTTTGAGGTCATTTGACCTCAAGGATTGTGTTTTGGGCTTCGCTGGAGCAGCGGTGTGTAGGGCTGGTAATAAGGCAGCTAATGGCTAAATCAATAGCCAAACTAGTTAAAACTTAAGTGGGGTGCTAAGCCTTACGGTTTACAAGTAAGCCGCCAAAGTTAGGCAGGCTCTGAGCAATCTTGAGAAGCTCAGGGGATGGCATTTGACGGATCACCTCTCCAGTCTCTGGATTAGTTACTGTCACCACATGGTATCCAGTATTGCCGTCTACAGAGATATTGATATTTCTTCCCATGGAGTGGATAAAGCTCTCAAGCTCTTGAGCGGCTTTTTCAATAGTTGCTCTGGTCGATTGAGCCATCTCATTAACGCCTGATGGCTTAATTTGTGTACTCATGACTTTGGATACAACCTCAGCATCACTTGGGATATTTACCTTGGGAGCACTAGAAGCAACAGGCGGAGTTGGGGCCGGCAATACGCTATTGGCGTATTGCGCTGCTGCTCCATTCGCACTGTTGATCGTATTGCTCATTTCAAAGCTATCCCTAGATAAATTATGCCGTCACGTTGATCAAACTTCCAGCCCCAGAATCATCTAATAATGATCTTTGCAAGCCCTCCAGTAAGCCACCCAAGGTATTTGAATTACTTGGTACGCCGGCAGACTTGAGTAATTTATCAGCGCTTTGAGCAACAGCCCCATCTATAGATGAGCCATTACCCACTGCACTAATCATTTGAGAAATGCCAGCACTTAATTGCTCCAAGGGGTTAGCCGCTTTGGCAGATGAATTGTCTGGCTGAGGTTTAAGTGCCGAGATTACTGATGTCAAAAAATCTACAGCAGTTTTTTTAATTTCTTGAGCCTGAGCTCCTGAGCTATCAGCCTGAGTAGCCGAGGGATTTGCGCCTAGCTGACTCAAAGTTTTGAGAACGTCCTGAACCAGTCTTGGAATAACAGATGGTTTTGCGCCGGCCTTAGGCAAAGCTGCGCCTGACACGCCCTTGGCATCATCGGCATCTTTACCGGTAATCGGATTGATCCGATTAATTTGCAACAGGCTAGCCAATGAAGGTGGCTGAGGACCTGAATTTGCAACTACTGAAATAGCCATAAAACACTCTCTTACCCGATAAGCACGTAAAACCCTTGTTTAAAGTCTCCAAATTAGATGTAAATACCAAAACCCTAACGGAGACTGCCCATATCGTTACCTACGGCAATAAAAAAGAAAGTGTTTAGCTTTATTTAATAATTTATTTAATATTTACTAATTCCTATAAAAATCAATGATTTAGGAGCCCCTAGAACAGAAACTAGTACTTAGTTTCAGGTTTGGCGGTTTTGAAGGCTAAGCAGAGGCAAGAAGGTGTCTTTGAATATCTACTTATTCGAGTTCATATTTGTAAGACTGTCCAGGGCATTTCCAAGGCTGGTGCTGGTGGAATTAAGCTGGAATAGGAGCGCGTTGAGTCCTGAGTACTGGGCGATATAGCTTTCCTGGACTTTATTCAGGCGATTTTGAATATTCTCTTTTTCTTTAGTCAAGCTATTGACTTGGTTGCTTTCATTTTGAATCTGCTGAGAAAGTGCGCCCAAACTACTAGACTGGGCTTTAACAAAAGTTGCCAAAGTATCTGTTGCGCTGGTGTAACCAATCTTGATACCTTTGAGGAACTTCTCTCTTAATCCCGCGGACTGAGACATCAAATATGAAACTGCGTTGTATTTCAAGGTGCCATCCAGCTGGTAATCCAAACCAAGACTTGCAAGACTCAATGTGTATGGATCACCCTCAGAGTTATTGGTCCCGATGTTGTAAGTGAGTCCAGTAGCAAAGCGGCGCTTAATACCCTCTATGAAAGAGAGTGTTGTTGGATTATTGGCAAAGGTTCCTGGGGTGCTGGAATTAGCGCTATTAGCAGTCATGCTGCTGTAAGTCTTAATAAGATCGTTATAAGCATCCTTTAAGTCTGTAATACTTTTTTCAGTGTTATCAGCACCTAATATCACCTTCACATTAGTGGTTCCGGCAGTGCCCATTAAGTTGAAAGTGACCCCTGAATAGATATCACTTATGGAGTTACTTGACCGCTCATAAGCAATACCACCGATGCTCAGTTGAGCATTGCGTGCAGTTGTATATTGATTCACAGTGAGGCCTGTGCCAGAAATTGTTCTGATAACTGAACTTGCTGTTAGATCAGTTACGTTTGTTCCAGCTGCTGCAGTTGAGGTAAATAAAACCTGATCACCGCTAATAACCGCCCCGGAGGAATAACCTGAAAGTGATCCGGAATAACTACCATAGCTAGACCCTGCGCCCGTTGTTGCATTATTTGCAAGGCTAGCAAATGCTCCGGATAACTCAGCAGTAGTCAACGCCCTTCCCGCTGTAAAAGTTAGTCCACCAATGGTGATGGAGTCTCCTGACTTTATACCAGCAGGTGCAAATTTAAACTGCACACTTTCTTGAGCAGCGGCGCCACCATCAGAAATTGTGGGTGCACTAAACGTTGTAGTCGAAACGCTACGACCAACAATCGCTCCCGATAAATTGGCAGCATCACCATCAACAGATGCAGTAAAGGTCACCTTACTTCCATCGGCTAATCCTGATGCATAGCTAGCAATATTGGTCCCACTAAACGTACCCAAGAGATTAGACGTCTTCGTCGTACCTGCAGCGATGCCTGCAAATGCTTGGGCTACTTTTTCTGCAGTGAGGTCTTGATTGGCGGTAAAAGTTATCGATCCGCCATCGCTAGCTTCAGTCAGGGTTACAGCATCCCCAGCCTTTAATGCGCTAAAGTTGAAAGTCCATAGCTCATTGACCCCATCTGATCCAGCAGTAGATGACTCTATTGTCAGAGTACTACTGCTTGATGCTGCCCGATTAACAAAAGAGGAGCTGATATTTGATACATCCGATCCGGCGGTACTTGAAGTCAAAATCACATCATTACCATTAACGACTGAACTAAAACCAGTCAGTGCACCAGAAAAGTTTGCGTAATTAAGCGCATTACCAACTGCGACCGAAGCGGGATTACCCACTTCAATAACCCCAGGAATGGGTAGACTAAATTCGCGCTTAAGACTATTTAAGACGGCAGAGCCTGAGCTGGCGTTGTATTCCACAACATAAGCACCAATCGGATTAGCATTTAAATCATTCCACTGAAAACCCTGTGGCTGCGAGAAATTTGCATAATCCTCGTTACCCCCAGAGTCATTTGGTTCACCGGTGGCCCAGTTGCTATAGAGGTTAATGCCGCGGATTTGGAAATCAGAAAGTGCGCCATCTGTCACTACGCCATTTACTTTTCCAGTAAAACTGAGGCTAGCGCTCAGAGAGTCTGCAGCAACAGAATAAGAAAAATCATATTCTGAAAATAACCCTAATGTGCCTGCAGCTCCAGATGCTTTGGTACCATTTATTGAGTAACCGACGCCGGTTGCATCAATATCTGAACCTGCGTCAAAGTAGGCTTTCAGATTCGTTAAGACTGTTGTAATACTTTGTGTAGTGCCAGAAGAATTGTTGTAAACAACTGTATCTATAAGATCATCCGCAGGATTAACCAACTGAAAGCTAATCGATCTTGCATTTGCCAAAAAGAGCGTGCTTGAGTTTGTACTCTCAAAATCCCATGTGCGAATTTCTTTTGAACTAGGTGTACCCAAAGTGACAGATGGAATAGCACGCTTATTCGTTGGATTTGTTGTGGCATAAAACTCTACGCCAGCTTCAGGTCCCGCGCCCCAAACCCATTTACCCTCGTTGGCTGCATCATTTGCCCCAATCCAAGATGTGGTGTTTACTTTGCCACGAATAAAGTCATTTTCTTCTTGACTGGTAATGTTTGTCAGGAAACCTGTGAGACCCATAAATGTGCTGCTTGAAGCCGCTGTTGTTGCATCAGCAATTCCAATTGAACCGGAAACTACCTTGTAGTAAGAGGCATCACCAGTAACGGAGTCCGATCTAGAAATAATGTCTGATGGAACAATATTGATAGATATTTTTCCAAGACCGTCTGGGCTATTTGCCTCTAAAGTGGCCAATGCAGAATTGAGTTGAGCTGCAGTACCCACAAATGCAAGCTCAGTCACCAAACCATCATCCATTGCAGCTTTATTGGCGTAGCCATAGACCTCTGTCAAGGCAGTTGTTGTTGCAGCCCCAATGCGTAGCTTTGTACTACCGGTTGTTGTAATAACTGCCTTCATTAAATCGCTGGCACCAAGACTTAAATTGGTTCTAGCGGTTTCAGCC
This sequence comes from Polynucleobacter sp. AM-7D1, assembly GCF_018688455.1. Lineage (NCBI taxonomy): Bacteria > Pseudomonadati > Pseudomonadota > Betaproteobacteria > Burkholderiales > Burkholderiaceae > Polynucleobacter > Polynucleobacter sp. AM-7D1. The sequence goes on along the minus strand of NZ_CP061319.1, from coordinate 399,941 downwards.
CAGTCAGCCCCCGGAACAGAGATCCAGGCGTTGGCGATAGCCACAGGATCTGCAGCACTGGCGTTAACAATCTTTGCCGCAATTTCTGATGCAGTTTCAACATTCGTTGCAGCCAATGAGGTGTTGACGTTAAATGACCCAAGAGATCCAAAGCTTAATGTCGTCACACCATTGAGCGCACCAGCAAAGAGTGCTTTTGGAGGTGTTGCAGTTGAATCGCCAGATCCCGATGTCACTAGTTCGATAGAGGAGGATGCAACAGCACTGCCACTGACATATTTTGTCATCGTTAGTACTGCACCTACGCTGGTTAAGCGATAAACGCCTGAATCAGTTGGCAATGCAACATTACTTAAGCTCACTGTAGATCCACCACTTACGGGATCTGAAGTCTTACCGTTCAATATGCTGGTTTGCAATGGCGCAGTTGCCCCTGCCTGCAAGGCATTAAACGAGGCAGCTGACTGAGCAGCCGTTAAATCCATCTTAGCGGTCATGGTCAAGCCAGCTATGGTGATAGAGTCACCAGCCCGCATTGCTGGAAATGTAAACGTTGCAGTCTCATCACTAATACCCTGAGTTCTGGAAACTACAGTGGGGTAAGTTGAGCTTGCAGTAACACCTGCAATACTTAAGGTCTTTGCACCATTGCCTGCCTGTGTAATCTCTAAACTTGCGCCAGTAGCATCCGTCACAATTGCGGCTGTAAGGCCTAGCGTGTTTGCAGTAGAACGTGCATTAATCCAGGTCACTAAGTCGCCCAAAGTAACGGCGCCAGCCATGCCGGTTCCAACTATCGCTGTGACATTACTGCCGGCCCCACCAGTTTTGTAAGTTACGCCATCGGCAGTTAACTGAAAACCATTAGCCTGATCTAGCAGCACTAAATCTGTAGACGCCGTAAAACCCCGGATACTAGCTCCAGTCTGCAATCCAGAGATCGAAAAATCATTACTCAAACCTTCTTGAGTTCCATTGAGCACCAGGCTCCAATGACCAGCAGTCATCTGCGATAGAGATGCAGTGACATTGGTTGAGCCACTTACGCTATTGATCCAATCTTTGAGCGTTGTTGCCGTTGGGTTTGCCGCCAATATTGCAATTGCATTAGCAGTCGTCACCCCAGCAACAGTCTTACTACCATCACTGCTGTACACCGTTGTACCCACGGTGATCTGAAAGCCTGAACTGGTGGTGAAATTGACTGCATCAGTAGCACTGGCAAGACCAGTAATGTTGTAAGTACTTTTTTGAGCTACCTGCGCAACAGTCACGGCATATGTCCCTGCTGCTGCACCAGTACCAGCGGTGGCAGTAACGATCGCGGTATTGTCTGAGCTGGCAGACATGTTTCCGTAGGTATTGATATCTTCAAATACTGTCAATGCATCTTGAAGAGCGGCAACCTTACTTTTAATGACTCCTAAGTCGCTAATTACTACTTTTTGAGTAGCAATTTTGGCGTCAATTCTGTCTATCGGCTTGCTTTCAGCAGACATCAACTGCGAGACGATGCTCGCTACATCAATCGATGCATTCGTTGCTGAACTGGTTGAAGATATCGCCACTGAAAAGCCTTTAATTTGGACAAAACCTTCCCAAAAAAGGTTTCTCTTCGGACTAAACGGCTAAAAAACTAAATTACTTTAGATTTCAGGCAAAAAATCGGGTTTGATTGACGAGGATAGGGGTGTAAAAACCGTTAAATTGAGCCCTTAATCCCACTTTTGTTACTGGTGGCAATTTTTGTCTAAAAGTGCGGCAATTATTGCCATTTTTGATGTTTTTTCCCCTGAAATACAGTATATTTAGGGTCTATTGGGGTGCTAAACACTATATATAGGTTAGCGCCTACTGATTTAGTGCAGTTTTTGGCAATTTTTAATCATTTATCAGGCAATAGACCTATCGCATGAAAATCTTGGGTTTTGACACCTCAAAGTTGCCGAGCCCATCGGCACAAGGCGCCATCCCGATTTTGGTACTTTTAGTACTGATCATGATGCTGGTGCCCTTGCCAGCCATTATTCTCGATGTGCTTTTTACCTTCAATATTGCGCTGTCCATCATCGTTCTATTTACAGCGATCAATATCAAGAGTTTTAAAGATTTCGTTGCCTTCCCAACAGTTCTGCTTTTAACCACCCTGCTACGTTTATCCCTTAACGTCGCTTCGACTCGTATTGTGTTGATGGACGGTTACAAAGGAACGGATGCTGCCGGTAAGGTAATTGAGGCCTTTGGTGTTTTCTTGATTGGCGGCAACTTTGCAGTGGGTATTGTGATCTTTATTGTGATCACGATCATTAACTTTGTGGTGATCACCAAAGGTTCCGGCCGTGTAGCAGAAGTTTCTGCTCGCTTTGCTTTGGACTCCATGCCTGGTAAACAGATGGCGATTGACGCTGATCTCAATGCTGGTCTTATTCAGCAAGAAGAAGCAAAATCGCGACGCGCGGATGTAGCGCAAGAAGCAGACTTCTTTGGTTCCATGGACGGTGCCTCTAAGTTCGTGCGTGGCGATGCGATGGCCGGCATCATGATTTTGGTGATCAATCTCATCGGTGGTGTGATGATTGGCGTCCTGCAACATGGCATGGACTTTGGCAAGGCACTGTCCACTTTTGCATCACTGACAATTGGTGATGGACTGGTAGCGCAAATTCCAGCATTGGTGATTTCTACTGCGGCCGGTATCTTGGTTACTCGCGTTGCCACCGAGGATGATTTTTCCGGTCAGGTCTCCAAGCAGTTTGAAGCGAACAGTAATGCACTGGGCGTTGTGGCTGGAGTACTCGGCATCTTGGGCATCCTGCCTGGCATGCCCCATGTCATCTTCTTAGGCTTTGCTGCTCTCTTTGGTGGTCTTGCTTACTTAACCCACCAACGCATTAAGAGAGAGGCTGCAGCAGCCAAAGTAGCCTTGGCTCAGCCAGTTGTTAACGAGGAACTAGAGTGGAAAGACGTTCCGATCGTTGAGCCACTCTGCCTTGAATTAGCGTATCGCCTCATTCCATTAGTAGACAAAGGTGATGAGAGTGATCTCATTAAACGCATTAAAGCCATTCGTCGCAAATTCGTTACTCAAGTAGGATTTTTAATTCCATCTGTACATATTAGAGACAACTTGCAACTGAGTGCTGAGACCTATCGCATTTTACTTTACGGTGCTGAGATTGGACGAGGACAGTGCTTGCCAGATCGTCTACTAGCGATTCAACAAAGTGGTACCGATAAAATTCCGGGCATCGAAGTGAAAGATCCAACCTTTGGTATGCCTGCCGTTTGGATTGAGCGCTCCATGCGCGATGAAGCTATTGCTAAAGGCTATACCGTCGTTGAACCTGCAGTTGTCATCACTACGCATTTAGATCACCTCATTCATCAGCATGCTGCCGAGCTATTAGGTCGCCAAGAAACCCAAGACCTACTTGATCACTTCAAAATGAGTTACCCCAAATTGGTTGAGGATGTCATACCAAAAATTGTTACTGTGGCGCAGCTGCAGCGCATCTTGCAATTACTGCTTGAAGAAAATGTTCCTATCAAAGATCTGCGCACCATTTTGGAAATCTCCAGTGAATACGCAGGCAAACTCAATGATCCTTTAGAGATCCTGCCGCATATTCGTTATGCACTGCGTCGCACGATCGTTCAAGATGTCTTAGGTGATGGCAATAACTATCAAGTATTGGGAATTCAGCCAGAGTTTGAGCGCCTCATTGAGCAGTCGATTGGTGCTGGGGCCATTGCTCCGGATGGACTGATTGAACCCTCTTTAGCCCGTATGTTTGGGGAAGAGGTTATCAGGGGTGTTCAAGAGATGGAGAACCAAAACCTGCCGCCAGTCATTGTCAGTGGCACACGGACCAGAACCACCATCTCCAGAATTGCTCGCAGGGTCTGCCCTCAGGCGGTGGTATTGGCATTAAGTGAGCTACCACCAACCTCCAATCTGGCTTTCTTCAAGGTTCTTTGTTCCCAAACGGGCAAAAACCCCTAAAATCACTATTAAAGAGATCTACTCCGGAGTTTAAGCATGGGCCCCCAAAAATTTATTGCAGCCAATACCGCTGATGCGTTAAAGCTGATTCGTACAGAATTGGGTTCTGACGCTATGGTGCTCTCCACTAAAGACACCGACCAAGGCGTAGAAATCATTGCCATTACTTCACAAGATTTAGCCAATCTATCCACACGTTCTGAATCGCTCGATACTCTCAGCAGTGAAGCCAGCCCTTTTTCAGAAAGATCGATGGCTCAATCTGGTCTGTCAGACAAGTTTGAGAACGCCATTGCGCGTCGCGCCCAAGCCCCCGCGCCAAAACCGTATGGCGAAATCCCGGCGGGCAGCTTAAGACGCAACCCAGCTAGAGCGGGTCGCTCTGTCAGAGCTCCTGGTGCAGAAGCATTTTTACCAACTTCCTTTAATAATGCTGAACGTATTCAGCGCAGTGATAGCAGCGTGATCAACCCGTCTAATAATGACGCGATATTTAATGCCTCTGCTGCTGCCAATGCAAAAGCAGCGCAAGATGTTGCCGCCCTCAATGCGGCTAGAGTTTCAGCTCTCAATGCGGCTCAGGCGCATCGCATCTCAGAAGCTGGATTACAAAAAGCAAATACGCCTGCTGCGGCCGCTGCACCTGCAGTGCCTGCCGCCCCAGCAGTCTCCAATATATTCGAATCAGGCAGTTCGCCTAAAGTAGAAAAGTTGCTTTCTGAGATCAGTGAAGTTAAGTATTTACTGCAATCGCATGTTGCCGGTAATTTCTGGGGAAATATCCAACAGGAAAATACCCACGTTACCGAGATCGTGAAACACCTTCTCAATAGTGGATTCTCTCCCAAGCTATGCGCCGAGATTGCACGCAACCTGCCTCAGGACTTGAGCTTGCCTGCATTGCTAAAAAATGCTCGTGAACAAGTGAAATGCATGATCAAGACATCGCATGCCTTTGACATCTTTGATCGCGGCGGCGTCTTTGCCTTTATTGGACCTACCGGGGTAGGCAAAACAACCACTGTTGCCAAAATTGCTGCGCGTTGTGTATTGCGCTATGGCCGCAATCAAGTCGCCCTTCTCACAACCGATACCTATCGTATTGGCGCCCAAGAGCAACTCAAAACATTTGCAAAAATCTTGGGGCTTTCAGTCACTGCTGTACGAGATAGCGAAGATTTAGCTGCAAAGATTAAGGACTTCTCTAATCGCAAGATTGTCCTGCTAGATACCGCCGGTGTGAGCCAACGCGATACGCTGATGGTTGAGCAATCTCAATTACTAGAGCATGGCTCCAACAAGGCACGTCGCATTTTAGTTATGAGCTCTACTACCGATCTGCGTACTCAAGAAGAAGTGATTAGCTTGCACAACCAGGCTATGCAAAATGCCAATGGTGAAAAACTGGATTCTGTCATTATCACCAAGATTGATGAGGCAGCCCATCTTGCACCAGTGATTGATAGTGTGATTCGTCATGATTTATCAGTCATGTTTGTCTCCAATGGTCAACGTGTTCCCGAAGATCTCAGTCAGCCCGATATTAATTACTTGAGTCATCGTGCGATGGCGATGCGTGCTTTCTCAGAAACCTTCTCGATTACTGATGAACAAGTACCCGCTCTTCTTTCAGACCACCTGGGTGACTGGATTCGCAAAGTCAATCAATGAGTACAACAACTACAGGCAGCGTGGATCAAGCTGCGGGTTTACGCAATATTTTTGGCGCTGAGTTATCGAGAGTCATTTGTATTGCCAGTACGCTCGATCCAGACTCCACTATTCATTTGGGTCATGGCACAGCGCATAGCATTAAGCAATTAGGTCACAGGGTACTTCTGATTGATGAGATTGCTTTATCAGATCGCAAAACAATGTCAGGGTTTCTATACCCAGTCCGCTATGACTTAGGACAAGTGTTTACCAGCTCCATCAATTTGGCAAGAAGCATTAAAGCCATTGAAGAGAATTTTTGGTATGCCACGAGCGTTAAATTGCGCCCAGAGATCGCCCACCGTTTTGCTAAATATCCTCAGCTGGATCAACGCTTAGTTAATCATGAAATTGATATCGACTACATCGTTTTTCCGACGATTGATCCTCAAGCAAATATCGTTGCCTACTACGGTAGTAATATCAAACGTATATTAGTAACCGCAAGCGATCAAGATTCCCTCAAAAAAGCCATGGTGATGATTCGTCAAATGGCAATTTTGCAAATTGATGAGCCGCTCTCAGTATTGATTGTGGGCGGTGAAGATGAAGCTGCTGGTGCCCAGGCCTTTGAAAAACTCCACAACGCATCCGTTTCTGCACTGGAGCAGCCCTTAGATTTCATTGGATGGATCAAAGCTTTAACTGCCGAACGCGTTGAGCTAGACCCTGATGATTTGACTTGGAACCCAGTCAGCAAAGGCGAGACACATGAATTTGTGATGCCCATGGGATTCTTTAAGGCGATTTCCGCAAAGATTACGAGCTAAGTCGCATAAAATTAAGCATTCCCAATAAACGAGTTGTGATTGAAGCCATCCACTTATTCCCAGTCAATTGATATCAATCAAGCCATTGAAGAGCACTTACCGCTAGTCAAGCGGATTGCTCATCAAATTTGCTCAAGACTGCCGCCTAATGTGGAAGTAGATGATCTTATCCAAGAAGGTCTAACTGGCCTCCTCGATGCCCTAACCCGCTACGAGCCTCAGGCTAACTTAGCTTTTGAAGCTTATGCGAGAACTCGTATTCGTGGGGCTATCTATGACTCCTGCCGTAAAAATGACATTCTTCCGCGTAATCAGCGGGATGAACTCGTAGGGCTTGAAAAAGTCACCCGCAAGCTTGAGCAAAACTTAGGCCGCCACCCATCTGAAAAAGAAATTGCCAGTAGCGCAGAAATCACCATTGAGGCCTACCATGCCATCATGGCTAATATGGTGCACTTGATGCCACTCGATGATTTATCAGATGATTTACTACCTTCTGATGCCGATGATTCGGACCCGATGAGAGCAGTTGCGATGAGCCAATTGGCAGATCGCATAGCAACTATTCTTGAAGGATTGCCTGAAAATGAAAAACTGGTATTTGCACTGCATTACCAGGAAGACTTGTCTTATCGAGAAATTGCCCAAGTCATGAATATCACCCCTGGCCGTATTAGCCAAATCCATACCCAGGGAATGATTCGGATTAGAGCCAAACTGAAAGTCTAATCACTAGCACCGCATAACCTCGGTCTCAGTTACAGAGACCTATATAGCGTGCGCATGTTCTGAATTTTTCCAAACTGCGCTTCCGCAGCATCAAATTCTTTATCGTAATTACCTTTGTTGGCATGTTGAAACATAATGAGCACTCGATGGGCTTGATCATGTTTTTGGAGAGTTGCTAGCACCAAGTAATAGCAAGCCTTTTTATGATCTTGGGGAATGTATTCCCCTTTTTCATATAAACAGCCCAAGGTATAGGCAGACTGACGACTCCCCTCTTCAGCGCCTTTGGCCAAATATGCAATACCCTTGCGAACATCCCTAGGAACACCTTGCTCTTCACCTAGACCTAAAGCATAGATATTTCCAAGATTGCAGTAGGCATCATGCACCTCTTCCTTGATAGCCTTCTCGTAATACTCAATGGCAGTCTTATAGTCTTGCTTGATTTCTCCCATACCGCGCTCATGCATGAGACCCACATTGAAGTGGGCATAGCCATTACCTAAACTGCTATTGGAATTTACCCAAGTAAATAGTTTATTAATCTGCTCTGGATCAAGATGGCCATCAAAACACATCTTGGTTAAGGCAAACTGCGCTTCTTGATCTAAATCGATTGTCGCTAGGTCATAAAAAATCTCGAACGCAGCATCATACCTACCCTTCCTCAGATTTAAGGTAGCGATATCTAAACGAGAATTATCAAACTGCATAAAACACCAATCGATTAAGTGATGGCTCTATTTTAGAACATGAAGCTTGATTTCAGTTTGAGCACAAAAAGAAAAAGCCTCAAAAGCTGTAGGCATTTGAGGTTTTATTTTCAAAGCTAAATTAGCTTATAGGCATTTATATAGCTGCCGCATATTCTCAATCTTACCGAACTGTAACTCAGCAGCCGACATCTCTGCATCGTAGTCTTCCTTGTGGCTATGAACAAAAATATGCAGCACCCGCTTTGCTTGATCATGACCTTGAAGCGCTGCTAAGGAGAGGTAGTAAAAGGCTTTTTTAAGATCCTGCGGAATAAATTCACCTTTGCCATAGAGCGAGCCCAAGGTATAAGCACATTGACGACTACCCTCTTCAGCGCCCCTTGCTAAAAACTTGATTCCATTATTTATATCTCGCGGCACACCTTGATCCATTCCCAGGCCCAGCGCCAGGATATTGCCCAAATTACAGTAAGCATCCTTAACATCCTCTTTGATGGCTTTTTGATAGTAATCAACTGCAATTTTATAGTTCTGAGCAACTTTTCCAAGACCACGTTCGTGCATCAGCCCCACATTAAACAGGGCATAACCATTACCTAGACTGGTGTGACCATTTTGGAGTTCGTAGAATTTCTCAATATGCTCCGGCGAGAGATTGCCATCAAACACCATTTTGGTCATTAAGAAAACAGCGTCATCGTTCTGATCATTGACCGCACAGTCGTACAAAATATCAAAGGCAACATCAAACTTGCCTTTTTGCATATTCAATTGACCTAGTTCAATTGCTCCGTAACCCATGATTTCTAACTCCTAGTAAGGCATTAATTTTATTGAATAAGTAATTATCGATGAATTCTTCTTGCGCCACATTGGGGCATCAACATTAGCACCAGGAAGCTTCCTGATACCAGTAATTAATGCGTCTGTTTACCCTAGAGCTCTGAATGGCCGTCCTGGTGCTCACAAATTCATTTTCATTTAAGCGGGTTGGCTCGTAAAGCTCACAACCCACTCGGACTCGTGACTCCTCCAGCAAACTTGGTCTAATGCTCCGAATAATGAGATCGAACTTAGCGGTGCGAGCTTGCAATCTCTCCAAGGTGCAACCACTCCAAACTTTTCCGACCTCTAGTTCCGTAGCCCCAAGACGAATATCAAACTGAATACCCTTATCGGAAATATCCACAATATCTGCGATCATCTCCTTGCCAACACTGAAATAAATTAAGGCCTTAAATGCTCTATCAGGTGGGGCCGGAACCCTAAAATCTTCTCGACGCTGAATTAGAGCTACTTCCCTGGGAATGTCACATGCTAGCAATCCGCTATCTAAGGATCGCAGCCCCTGCATTGAAAATTGCAACTTACCAACATCTAAGCCAGCAACAAAAATGCATGGATCCATCAGGAAGGAATGCACCCCATTTTTGGGCGCCTCCTCTACCTTGAATTTGAAACCCGTTTTGGCTTCTAGACTATCTACACTGACAGGCAGCAATTGTGATGACTTGGTATTGAAGATCGCAGAAACCGGCCCCGGAGAGAAAAATTTCTCGAGATTTTTATACAAAAATCGACTGTCCAAATTATATTTAGGATCAATCTGACCGGCATCGGGTTGGTAAATGTTGAATGGCATCGCTGGAATTTGTAATTGCCCGTTCCCGCCATGAGTGCATTCTTCAATTTAAAAATGAGAAAAGCTGACTCAAACTTGAAGCTTGGGTAAGCTTCAATTATACAAATATCTGTAGTCCTGATATTCACCCAGAGGGGCTAAATGGGAGCAGAAAGGCCTAAACCTTACGGGATAGAACTCCACCCACTGATCCAGGTACACCGCCATCGCTGCCATAGGTGGCACCTGGGGCTTGTTGAGCAATAAAAGATTGCATTGCCGCACTACGCTGCATTGCGAGGCGTATTAAATCGCCATTAATTTGATGATTGGTAGAGGTTTCATTGAGTAAGCTTAATAAACGCTCTTTTTGCCCCTCAGGGAACTCATTGATATCCCCGCGGAGCTTTTCTACTCCACCAGGATAGCCATTAATGGACTCTAAGGCTGCATTAGTCAACTCAAGAGCATTGGGCAGTCGATCCATATCGTTTGCCTCTAGGGCAGTTCGCAGATCTCTTACAGCTACATCAATCTTCTGAAGAAAAGAATGCAGCCCATCAAATGACATTGATGGAGCTGTAACGGACATGGTTTTTTGGGGGTGTTACGAAAACTAGCTAGAAGTCAGTTATGCGCGATTGGGCTTTTGACCAATTGCGGCAACGACATCTTTGAGCATCGCTTGAGAGATTTTCTTGTAATCAATCTCAAATTCACCAGCAGCAACTTTAGCGCGCAACTTTTCAATCAAAGCTTCGTCGCTTGCTTTACTTGCCTTGGAATCATTTTGAACTTCAGCCAACTTTGCAGTCAGGCTGATATCTAAATTAACAGCTGGGCCAGAAACTACATCAGCATTAGCTTTAGCAGCAGTGTTATTTACAGCAGCCGAGTTTGAGCCTGGCGTGGGTTTAGCCACTCCTGAATTTGGTGGAATCAGTGGTGCATTCTCATTAATCTTCATCTCATTCTCCTAAGTACTGCGTTACAGCGAAATTTTACTGCTAATTACTACTAAATACCGCCTTGTTTCACAACTTTACCGCATAAAGTGAAGCAACGCTCACTCTACATTAACCCCGATCACGCCTGGCCTTAAAACCTTACCTTGCAAGACCTGACCGTCCATCAGGCGCACACGCACCATATCACCTATCATTCCGGCGGTTTGGGCAGTTCCTTCTCCCGATACCTGAAATCCCTTACCCACCAATTGGATCAAAACAGGATCTCCTACCTTTATTACGGATGATTCCTTTAAATCGTTTAGCCCAATTGGTGACCCCATTTGTAGCGAGCGACTTAATACCTTTTCGTAGGCAGCTCGGGGAGTCCTCAAGACATCATCAGGCAAGGTGGTTAAATCCCCTTCAATCACCCGAATATCACCATTTTCGATCTTTTGGCCAAAACCAAGGTAGCGGCTAGCCACAACGTAATCCCCATAAGCATGGATATTGACAGGCACATTGACCATCCAAGAGGCCTTGGCACAACGTAATTGCAAGGTACTTCTACCCCAGAGCCGAACGCCAGGAGGGGTCAATATCTCAATAGAACCCCCTAAACAGGCCGGAATCACCTGGTTTGGCTCCATCAGTTGCACCTCAACACGGAGACCGTTCACACTAGGACTTTTTTGAATGAAGCGCTTCATGGACGCCTCTACATCGGGAGGCAAGGCAGCCTGAACGCTAAAAGCCACAAGAAATTGAACTAGGTAGGCGAATAGAGCAAAGCCGAGCAAGCGCATTATCTGACGTACCGATCCAAGGCAACCCAAGAATAGACAGTATTTGCACCGTCCAAAGCTACACCAGCCAACCAATGAGGCCGCTCTAATGCCGCAGGAATGTTTTGGTGGATATTCATATTCTCAACACCCATAAACTCGTGAACATAGATCCAATACGTTTCCAAACCTGCCCGTACGGCAATCTTCCTAGCAGGATGAATGATTTCGCCCAAAGAGTCTACTTTTGAACTAGCAAGCTTATCTAACTGCTCTTCGCCCAAATACTGGATCGCGGATACCGCAAAATACTCTCCATGACGTGAAAAATAGGCCATCGGCATTCTTAATAGACTGGATGGGCAGGAGAGACGAACACCCTCGTGATGAACCTCCAAAGAGCCGCCGATTTCAGCCATCATGCTGCCAACCGCCAACAAATGCTCTTGAGATAAAGAAATGTGGTCTAAATCGATAAAAATCATGAGCTCTTGCTGAACAGCAAAAATGCTTGGGCATGGCGGCAAAATACTCAGGATAGTTAATAACTGCTGCGCAACATCTGCGTCTGCATAGACTTCATCAATCAACAACTCATCAGTTAAGTTGTCAAAAATATGTCGCAAAGATTGTTGTCCTACACGAATCAATTCATCCTGCTCTTTGCTTAATACAAAGTCGAGCTCGACTCCACTCCAACCATTCCCTTTACCAGCTAAGCTGCGGGCTTTTTGTAATCGATTTAAATTCGTTGATCGATCCAAAACATAGTGCTTATCCAAAGAACGTGAATTACTGGAATACTCAAAAGCACTTGCACGATCGATTGGCTGAGATAAGCCTTCAGGGATCGAAAACGCTTTGGGCTTTGGCTCTGGTATCAGCACTGGCGGGGACTCTTGCCGAGGTGCAAAAAGATTCTTCAATTCACTAATCGTGCGATCAAGCGTACGATTTAATTCAATCTCTCGATCACTAGGTGCATCAGACTCAACTCGAGCTTGCGGGCTATGAGTTTGAACTTGAGGCTCAGGACTTTTTTCAGGAGCGCGCAAACCCTCTTTAAGATCGGAAGCAAACTCTTGATTTGGAAATTCATCCACATACTCATCTTCGAGAATGGGTGCCATTGGCTGAGCTATCGGCTGAGCTTCCAACTCAATCACTGGTTCAATAGTTTCGGCGACAGACACTAGTAGCGAGATAGGTTCTTTAGAGACTGGAGTGCCCGCTTTTAGTTGAGCCAACTTCTGCTCGAATACAGTCTTAGCCTGGTTTAGTTGCTCAACGCTCACCAAGGCGCCAGACTCACTAGAACTGTGAATATGCGAGGCTTCTGCGTTGACCAGCGCAACTAAATCTGGGATCAATAAAAATGCTTGGGAGCTATTGGCTGTAAAACTCTCAGATAACTCACTTGCAAATGCACTTAATGCATCTAGACCAGCGCCATCAAGGGCATTGGCCAAATCAACGCAATACATTACAGAAGACTCAAGCCTAGCTGAACCAGCACCGCCATTGGCAGGCACCGAGGATACTAAGCCCTCAATTGCCCGATCAACGTCAATTAAAAATAGCGGTTTTTCTTCAGACATGGGATGTGTGCTTTATCTCTAGTTAACCGTATTAAGTTTTCGCTTGACGCTTCAAATCTGAGAACTCTTGACCTAAGCCATCAAACTCTTCTTCCCAACTATCGAGATCACGTATCACTTGTTTGGCGTCCATGCCCAAAAGCTCAATTGCCTCTAGAGAAATTTCTGGTGCGAATTGCTCAGTAGCAGCCGCCTGTTCTAAAGCTATAGCAAGAGAACCTCTCATTTTTGAAACAGTTGCCTCAACACGATCAACCAATAAATTGAGTTGCTCAGTCTCTACAGCCAGTTGTTTACTGGAGTGGTTATCTAAGATGGCCAAATACAATCGGACGCCCTGCTGTTTCAAGGCAAAGAATGCATCTTGTAACTGATCTAGAGGCCCAACTCTGCTTGCTCTCTCAGTAGAGCCTGAATAGGCTTGCTCATCCTCACCAGAGGCGGCAGGACGTATTTGCGCAGCCTTGTCTTGCAAGGTGTTCACGGAATGTCGTAGCTTATTGCTTAATTGAGTGAGTAACTTGAAGCGACGCTCAATATCACTAATCTTCTGCTTCAAATCCCCACTCAGTTCAGAAATGACATTCACCACTGTTTTCAATTCAGGTGAGGTCGCGTCTGCAGCTGGCTGTGGTGTGCGCTGAGGAGCAACGGGCTGCGGCTCATTCTTAGGAGGGTCCATCGCCTTCATACTTGGAGCATTAGCAAAGCCCAAGTCGATTGAACTTAAGAGCTGATCGGCGGCAGAAGCCACTTTTGAAGTGCGCTGTAAATCAAGGGCATTTAAGTTGGTATTTCGGAAGAACATGAAGCCACCAATAGCAAAACCCAATATGCCAGCAACGGACACAATAGTCAGCCCCAAAAATCCGCCGGCAGTTTTAAAGTCGAAGAATCCTAAATCATGAGAATTTTGCTGAGCTACCACTCTCAATGCTTCATGACTCGAAGCAAAATCACGAATCGTTGTCATGCCCGTTGCATAAAGCTTGATCGCTAAAGCACTTTCTTGAGGCAACTTTGTGTGCCAAGGAGTTTGATGAACCTTGGTCATCACCTCACTCAACTTAGGAGGTGATTTTCCAGAGACTTTTTTACCCAACTCAATTTCAAGTAATACTTTTTGATCGATTACCGTGCCTAAAGCTTTTTGAAGCTCGGAGGTACTAGCCGCATCAGTGATATTTTTCTGCCAAGCATCATTCGCCTTAAGGAAGGCATTCAGACTTTCTGCATATTTTTTTGCTGGAGAATCGCTAGAGATCTTATCCAGGTCTAAAACGCCTTTTGGCGACAACAAGGCTTCTGCTGATTTTGCAAGAATCCCCAATCCAGCCAGACTTTTTTCTTGCGCTAAAACCGCGCCAATTGCTTGCTCAGTCTTTTTTGCCCCCAGTAGCACGTCTTGCACGCTGGCAACTTTAGATGACTTTGCATCAGCTGCTTGAGCTTCGGATGTATCAAGCTTTTCTTCAGCAAGATGAGCGTATTTATCAGGCTTACCGAAGATCACCTTCATAATTTTGGCATCTAACTTTTGGAAAAAGGCCAGTGCAGGATTATCAGAGAGGGTAGCCAACTTAGAAGTGTCCGCACTCTGCGCTGGACTTGCCGAATTCATAGCAGAACTTTTGGCCGATCCAGAATCAGTTGCTGGAGCATCTACAGGCAGCTTGACATCGTCTGTAATGGATTTAAAGAGGCCATCTGATTTTTTAAGATTATTAAAAAAGCTGGGCTCTAGACCAACAGCACTGCTCATCTGAGATTGCAGCACTTTTAATGCCGGGATAAGACGGAGAACCTCAATCTGCTCAATATCAATTGACTGCAAATACTTCCCATCAGAAACCCAATCACGCGCCGTAATAAATGCACTAACGCTAGTGACTAGCGCAATCACAAACGAGACAATTGCTAACCAACGCCAAGGCATCGTCGCTCGCTGAAAGATATGGTTTTTATATTTTTTGCTCATATATTTTTTCTAGCTAATGAATGAGACCAGTCACCCGGCTCTAGGAAGCCTCCACCAAAAGGTGATCGATCCCATTGTGATGCACAAATAATGAATCACTTAAAACTGATGCATGAAAAGGTCCGGAAATATTATTCACCCTAAAGCCAAGACCCTTATTAAGACCATCCTTTAATACAACGATCCAAGGTGCAGATCCCGGCTTGAGCACCTGCTGCCAATCGGCAATATTTTCTGATCGACGATTAAACCGTAGCACCTGAAAATGATTGCGCAAATAAACTGGCGCACCCTCATGAACCACTACGCCACTGATTCTTAAATCCTTTAAGGATTGCTCGGCCTCGGGGTGTAAAAAAACTGACAGTACTGAGCTTGCTGGCAACACATATCGTTCGCCATTGATGCGCATTCCAAGCCAATATTCTGGATTTTCAAGATTGGTCATGATTTTTTACCAGTTACTCGACGCTGATACCAGAATAATCCTAATGCGATCGCAAAAATAAACAAGCTAGATACAAAGCCAACGACTGCATCGCCCATACCCATTAAATGGGAGCTACTTCTGCTCTCAATTTTTCTTCTGAGAGAAAAATACGTATCCACATTTTCTAGGAACTTTTTGTGCTGCCAAACCAGTACATCCTTAGACTGAATTTTTGCAGGATTAGCGCCAGAGGGGTCAATCACGCTTTTAGCAATGAGATTGAGGCGCTTAGCCGTTTGCATGAGATTATTTGCAGCTTCAGGACGCCAATCTACCGGAATGCTAGGAAGCATATCGCGACGATATTGCTCAGCTTGACGCTTGGTTTCTTGCTCAGTTATATACACAGCATCAGGTGGTGTTGAAAATTTGAGTCCACAATTACTATCATTAATTGGACCTTTACCAATCAGACGTAAAACCACCGATACATTGTCTTTTTTGTGCCTTAACAGCTTGAGTGCCATCTCCGTGGATGGCTTCTCATTTAAGGCCAGATAAAAACCCATGACCGATTCCACTTTGACTGAGTTCACATTCAATACAAGGTCCCCAGCTTTAATTCCAGCCAAATCAGCGGGCGAGCCAGGTTCAACTGATTCAATCACTGGCAGGGTGACTGTCAAAATCGGTTGGAAACGCTTATTTTCAAACTCAGCAAAGAATTGGAAGGCCCTTGTAACGGCCTCATCCAAGCCCACGGGTATGATCGCATCATCTACGAGCTTTGGGATATCAGTAGGCTTCAATCTACGTTGGGTATTTTTGGCATTTAATCTAAAGTCAATATTTTGCGTATTAACAAAATCCTCAAGATTTGGACCCGCTACCTTCAGGTTTTTTAGCTCAATCGAAGCACTTGATAATTCACTGGCAGCACCTAATAGCGTCATTAAAGAGACGGCAACTAAAAAGCCTGAGAAAGCTAAGAACCAAAAATAAATATTGCGCTGCGAGCGAGGGAGTCGGAGTGAAAACAAGATGATCTCTAGCCTTTCTTACGACCAGAGTCAGTTTTGCTTGCGCTGAATTTATTACCCGAATGATTTAAAACAAAACGTTGTTTTAGCATCTCCACTTCGCGATGCTCAGCCATTAACTGAACCTCAGTCTTACGCTTATCCATCAACAGGCGGCAACTAGCAATATCATCAATCCAATCACCTGACTTCATCTCAATGATGGCAGTCTCCAAAATATCGCGCCCTGTTGTTTCATTTGCCTTCACGCGCACTACAAACAATCTGACATCATCTACATCACGCAGTGTCAACTCCACGTAGTAAGTTCTGGCAAACCGATGATTAATCGCGGTCAGCGTATAAGGGTAGTTATGTAAGGTGAAATGAATGACAGTGCCATCATCTAAAGGCAAAGGATCCACTTTGAGATCGGTAATGCCAGCCTGTGCATGCCACTCTAGATCTGTTTGTTGGGCCTCAAGACTCTTTTTAGGAAACGCACGAGTCTCAAAATAAATCTGATACAAGGTCTCTGGAAGGTGTCGCTCAACAGCCAGGTTTTTTAAGACTTCAGCGGTTGAAGTAATACGCAAACGTTCTGCCATGAGGTCCAGCTTCATATTGGCAATTTTTTGATTAATGACCTCTTCAAGCTGATGCGTTTTTTGAAGGCTTGCGACCATGACTGGCTCAATTGGCTCAGGACCAATTCCATTGGTCTTTACATCCTCAACAACCTTGCCATAAAAATCTCTAATAAAGAAATACAGCAACACAATGAACATCAGCGCACTGATGATCATGATGAGTTTTCCGGTAGTGAAGTTGGCAAATAGGCTCATAGTCAATTCATTCGGATATTAGGTGATCACATAGAGCGAAATTATTCATGCCAGGATGCTCCTAGATACCATCGATTGAGGCGGCCTTGGACCCTAGCATTCTCGATAGCACTGCGCGTACTTTCAAACTCCTTCAGAACCATCCTATTGGGTTCATATAGTTCGCAGCCCGCACGAATACGATCCATTGCCGCTCCCGGACGCACATTCTTGATCACAAGATCAATCGTAGTAGAGCGTGATTTCAAGCGCTCAAAATAACCAGAGTGCCAATATCGGCCAACCTCTACTTCAGTTGCGCCCAAACGAATATCTAACAATATTCCATGATCAGAAATATCAATTACCTTCGTTAGTAATTCTTGACCGGCACCTAAGCAAAGAACAAAGCTTAAGTCTTCATCACCGGGACCTAAGGTGCGGAATTCTTTTCTACGCTGAATCAAAATTAAATCAGTCGGCAAAGGGCATGTGAGATTGCCGTCTTCAGTTAGCTTGAGATTGTTTGCTAAAAATTGCATCTTGCCTGTGTCACCACACAGCACAACCAGCCTTTGACCGCCAACTAAACTGGTCAAACCACCTTCAGGCTTGATCTCAGGCTTCATCACCAATAAGCCTTGCGCAATATCCAACAATGAAACAGGCAACTCCCTTGCCGATCCATCAAGCGTATATAAGCCAGCCAGTGGCTTTTTTTGAAGCTCGCGCTCAATTGTTTTAGCAATAGCACGTGGCTCAACATGAAACTTAGGTTCAATGCTTTTCAGCGCTTCAGGAGGGAATATATTAAATTTCATGAGATTAAATTAAGGCGCACAAACTTGACTCTGCACAATTGCTAAAGGACTTTCCTCGGGAACTGGCTCATCATTTAACTCGAAACCAGAACCAGTTTGTAGCATTGGCTTGCCTCCTGCCATGGGCTCTGCGTAATTGACAGTTGCCAGGGTGGAGTAGGTATTGCGCACGCAGTTAAAAAGGATGTTGCGACGAACTGACGCCACTCGCGACTGTCCATCACTCGATTTTCGATTTGTAATGATCCAAACTTTTTTCCAGTCAGGCGGCAATAACTTGATAGAACTTTTGTAGTAAGCAATGGTGTAATGCTTACCATCAAGCACCGTAACCAAATCGTCATTTGCCTGCGCGTACGCCAAGCTCACCCCAAAAAAACTGGAGAGAACTAGTACGGCGAGATTGATCGAAAAAGGCTTGCCCATGGTGAAAACCATCTAAATTGGCAATTATACGGATATCTAAGGGGTAAAAGCACCCCAACTTAGAACAAGTTGCAGTGATCAGTTATTGGGCAAGGCCAACTCTGTCAATACTAAAACCCTAATTAGGATCGAGAAGTCTCCAGACCACCCTCTTCAGCTGGCAAAGGGATAGACTCTCCATCAATGACATGCTTTACCCAATAGCGTGCAGCAGCAATATTGGTCGTATAAAACGCAATTTTGCTACTCTTTTCAATCGTATAGAAACGCTCGCCACGAATGCGATGCTCGGTAATGACTGGATTTTCCATAATGTGAAATGTCTCTTTTATTCTCTGGTGATTTTAATACGGCTAAATAGACCGCTTCGATTAGACAATTTTCATCCCACCATTTGAAATGCGCCAATATATGACGCTTAAGCCTTTAATTTATATAGATATTTATACAAAATTTATGGTTAGAATGGCATTATGTACTCGGAACTGTATTCACTGCAATTGAGGATTAGCACTACCCAATCCCAAGGGCGCGTCCGCATTACCTTACCCAATGGACTTCAGTAGATAGCAATATGGCCATTTCACTGAATAACCGCCTGAATACTCAGGTTAGCCTCACCCCGCAACTACAGCAGGCCATCAAATTACTCCAACTTTCCAATAATGAGCTGGAGCAAGAATTAGCCAAGGCTGCAGAAGACAACCCCCTCTTGGAGTTTGAGCCCAATCCTGAAATTGAGTCCAATCTCAGTCAATCAAACGAACGAATCGAAGCTCCACAGAACAATTGGTCCAATACCAGCCAGTCAAGCCAAGATGATGAAGACTGGGTGGAACGCTATGAAAGAGTTGCCCATCAACAAACCCTTCTTGAACACTTAGAAGAGCAAATTCATTTACTTCATATTCCCCCTCAAGAACAGTCGATTCTGACGTACTTAGCCGGATGTCTTGATGAGAGGGGTTATTTGATAGACGATATAGAGACCATCAACGCAGAGATTGGAGCTCTACTCCAAGAGCAAGACCTGAACTCTGCAGAACTTTTGGAGCGTGGACTCAATCAACTCAAGCTCCTTGACCCCCCAGGAGTTGGTGCGCGCAATCTTGCAGAGTGCCTTTCTTTACAAATTGATCGCATTCTAGATGAGCAACAGGGCAATGCGGATGACTGGCAACTTGCCAAACTGATTGTCAACACCCATTTAAATAAAGTGGGGTCTAAAGACTGGCTCAAAATAAAACAGGCTTGCGGCAAGTCCCAAGCAGAAGTCCTCAAAGCAGTTGAGTGTATTCGTAGCTTGCAACATAATCCTGGTGCCCAATTTGAGCGTGAACATGATCAATGGGTTTTGCCTGATGTCGCTGTCAAAGCAAAGAATGGTCAATGGGTAGTCGAATCGAATCCTAATGCGAAACCTCGCATTTCACTCAATAGTGAATACGCCAGAATCCTGAAAGAAAATGGTCAGAAGAAAGCCGACGGTGCTTTAAAGCAAAAGATGCTCGAGGCTAGCTGGATGGTAAAAAACATTGCGCAGCGCGAGGAAACAATTCTGAAGGTTGCTCAAGAGATCGTTGCGCGCCAGCAAAAATTCTTTTCCATGGGTGCAGTTGGTATGCGTCCACTCGTGCTGCGAGAAATTGCTGAAAGCCTCAATATGCATGAGTCCACCATCTCGCGCGTGACGACTCAAAAGTATCTTTCATGTCCACTCGGAATTTATGAATTCAAATACTTTTTCAGCAGTCAGCTCAGCTCAGAAAAAGGTGGCGCAATTTCTTCAACAGCAGTTCAAGCTTTGATCAAGCAAATTGTAGAAAATGAGCCCTCAACTAAACCGATCTCTGATACCAACATCGCCAAGTTACTGAGTGATCAGGGCTACGTTATTGCCAGAAGAACTGTTGCGAAATACCGTGAAGCTCTTCGCATACCGGCAGTGCACCTTCGCAAAGCTTAGTACTCAAGAAAAAATCTGAATACTGTTTTGCCCAGACTTTTTCGCTTGATACATTGCCTGATCAGCCTGGTTCACTAAGTCGCTCATTGATAGTTTTTCATCAGTCCGGATCGCAACGCCGATACTGGCACCTAAAAATAATCGCATCGGATTATCCAGATTTAATTGCAGTGGCTCGCTAATAATTCCCAGCAGTCGGGTCGCCAGTTGCATCACCACATCAGGCGTGCTCACACCCTCAAATACAACAATAAATTCATCCCCACCCCAGCGAACGGCCATGTCAGTCGGTCGGATCGCTGCCTGGATGCGTTGGCTGATCGCTAGCAATACTTGATCTCCGATCACATGACCGTGCTGATCATTGATTACCTTAAAGCCATCTAGATCAATAAAGCAGATGGCTAAGCTCGACCTAGCACTAACTCCATGGGATTCTGGGGAGAATAAATCCAATAGACTTGATCGAGTCAATAAGCCAGTTAACTCATCCCGATTACCAGAGATAGCTTTCCCACCCTCACCTAGTAAGTCAGAAAGTAGGCGGCGCTGAAAAGGAGATAAGCTGGAATCCTGAGCAAGGTAAGCGGTCACCGCCTCTCGATTTGTCGCCTGCAAAACTTGTTGTAAGTTTGCCAAGGTACTCTTGAGTTGCTCGGCAGCGAATTGTGGGTTAGAAGCGATAAGATCTAGCCTTAAATCCAAATTTAGGTGAGGCGATTTTTCTGGGCCCTTAGGCATCGATGCTGCGGTAGTTTTGAAGAAAGCCATCTCAAACTTCTCTAAGTCGAGAAATTATTTACAGACAATGTTTTTAACATCAGCTTCAATACTCCCTGAATCAATTCGTATTGGATTTGATTTACTTTTCTCAAAAAATACTTCATTGAGCGCCCCCGACTTAGCATCAAAGAACATGTAAGAAGTGCGGTAATAAAAGGAATTATTTTCCTTGCAATCTAGGGCGCCGCTAGCGCTGAATAAATTAAACGCTTTCCCGTCAGGAGCAAGTTGATCTTTATTAAAGTGTGCAGAGACTGTGTACCAAATATAAGGGCCCTCTGCTTTACCCCAACCTGCTAGTAAATACAGCGTGCTCTCAGAATTCTTTCCCAGGACGATATCTTTATCGTTGGCAGATTTACTTGCCCCCTTAGACTCTGAAGTTTTGGCATGACCAGTATCTGCAGGCGCTTTTGCTGATGCTCCGCCAACAAAAGAAATCAATGTGCAGGCAAGTGCAAGATAGGTGAGTGGCTTCATACGGCAGAAGAATTGGTTCACTTTGCAAGCTCCACGATCTGAGTGCTGGCCCATTTCTCAAATGCAGGTGGCACCGCCTGTCCCTCAGTTAAACCAAAGTAGCTTACTTTGCCACCTTCAATCAGGGCAGCATAAATACGGCCCTTGCTTGGATCAATCACTAATGCTGCTTGCGCTACAGCGCAGCCCAATTTTTGACATCCTGTACCCAGGATTTGTGGTCCCACATAAACTAGGGATGCGCTATCTTCAAGCGCGGTAATAAAATTTGGATAACTAGCCCCTAACAAATACTTAAAAAGGGGCTCATTGTTGGGGCGCTGAACAAAACTCAGTGATGAGCTACCCACAAGCAAAGGGGAGTAGGTTGCGACATATTGACTGCCGTTAGCAAACTTTTCGCTTTGTTGAGTTTGCGACACTTTAACGGCCTGCTGCTGATCAGACTCAGCCTGGTATTCCCAAGCCTTAAAGGCAATATAAAGCAGTACTAAAGCAATAAATGCATAAATCAAAACTTTGGCAATTTTTTTGGCTAATAGCCCAATTTGATTTACGATCATTTGCGGTTTGATATCCATACTGCGTGTCATATTGAAGTGGCAAAGCGTTCGATTTAATCTGCAATGTCGACCTAGCATCACTATAAAGCAAATCCCTGGGATTTCCACCAAATGGCAAGACCCAGTCAAGATTTGCAATAATCTATGTTTATCAGCTAAATATCTCTGAGATTTACAGATCGAGCTATTAGCTAAAACATTATTTCGGGGTATCTATGGGCAATTTAGATGACGCAATTAAAGAGCTGCAGGCAATCAATACTCACTTAGCCGAGATTAGCGCCAATCTTCAGCAAAGAGATCGCAAGTCCGATGAAAGCCTCAATGTCATCAGAAAAGATCTTTGGAACATCAAAAATATTGTGGCAGACGAAGGTATTCAGAATCGCATTGTTCAAAAGGGTGTAGAAAAGGCCCTCGCAAAAGGTTTCGGATATCTATTGATTTCCGGACTGATGCTTTACATTGTTGGCAAATTTTTACTCTGAATTCAGCAATTACTGTTTTATTGCCATCACAGACTCAAGCGATATTGAGTAATCGACTGGAGCAAAGAGGCGCTGAAAGAAGGATTGTTCGCCAGAGTTATTAATGACTCTGTACAAAATCAAATAAGTCCCAGCATTTGTCAGAAGCTCTGCACTGCAATCCCTTTGAACTGCATTGTGAGATTTTTCTTGGAATTGCCCAAATGCTAAGGTTTGTGAATTATTCAGAAGTTGCTCGTTATTTCGCAACTCTTTATTAAGCAAGATTTGGATATTCTCATCACGGCACTTAGGCAGGTCTCTAAAGTAGTAGGTGTGAACTATGGCACTGACAACCACCAGTACGATAAAAATTAGCAATCCGTACCAAGGGGCTTTATTTCTAAACTCTGTCATTTAAATCATGACTACTTAGTAGCCATCTGCCTTAGTCATTGGCAACACATTATTGAGAGACTCATCACTACCCTGCTCATCGATCAAGTGATCTGTCAGATCTGACAATAGGCACTTTAAATTGCCATTCACTTTAGCGTCTGGATGAACGTTAATTTGCGAGTAAGTCACATCACCATTGACGATTGCACCAGGATAAATTTCAACACGACCCTTTGCGTAAACTGAACCCTCAATGCGGCCGATAATAATCGCGTGGGCACTGTGGATATTGCCCTCTAGAAACCCCGATTTACCAACTACAGCGGTGTACCCATCCGTGGATCCTGAGGACTCCTCATCCTGATGGATGTCTCCAACAAGATGTCCAGAGAGCAACATATTTCCACGGTGTGTGAAATTACCCTTTACAGTAGATCCACTGCCAACCATGCTGGCATAAGTCAACTGTGTATCGGCCATCGGGCCTTTTTTTGAAAATTCGAACATTTCTCAATACCTCAAAAAATTAGCGCACAGGATAGTGGGCCATTAGTTCACTTCGAGCAACTGCACTTGCTTAGTCCCAGCGGCAGGTAAGCGAACCCTCCACCCCTGAAAATACATTTCAACATCATCCAAATCTTGAGCCAAAACGGTGAATGGCGCAACACCTTTAAAGGCAAGGGCAGTATTTGCCTCCATTGCCATCACTAACTGCTTGCCCGCCCCATCAACAAAGCAAACAGTCTGCTTAATTAAGGTTTTGAGATTCACGGTATCGCCAGCCTTTGACGGATTGGGCGATTGATAGCTCAATAATTGCCCATTTTGCTTATATGGGCACTGGCCTGTTGCTACCACCGCCTCGGCGGGCTTCACTTCCTGGTTCAATGCTGGGTCAGGCTGAACTTGAGCTTTACTTTCTTCAGCAGCTTCTTTAGGCGCTTCCTCTACGGGAACGGCTGGAGGGGGCGTAGGTTTAGTCTCCATGAGAGCTGCAACTTGATATACCAAGTCATATTTGGTGTTTAAGCCAAACAATAGCCCAGCAATAGCTAAGCCCAGGGAAAGAAAAAGTACCGGCTTAAAGGAAAGCTTAAAGCGACCGCCAGCCTCTGGACCAGAAACATCTCCACCCACTTTTTCCGTTAACAGCTCCTGCCACTCTAATCGCTCGGTGATGGCTGGATCGCGTGATCCAGCAAGAACCTCGTCTTGCGCAGATGTAGGACTTATCTCTGCGGGAGCTACTTCAGTACTATCCAAGCGCTCCGCTTCAGGCGCTACACCCTCAAGACTCTCAACAGCCTCTGCAATGGGCTGCGGAAATGACAAATAATCAGACTCAGTGAGATTCAGAAAACTACCCACCCGTTTTGCTGCATTGATCTTCAAGGGGAAGCTGTAGAAGGAACTCATGCCGCCTTCCTCCAACTCCAAAATCATTTTGGCAGAAAGACAACATAGGTTCGCCAACTCCACGCGCTCGAGTTTTCGAGCCTCCCTAGCTGCTTTTAGCTGAGATCCAATGACATCTGGCAGGGGGTTATTTTTTACTGGCGACATGCCATTTTCCTCAATTTACTTCGCCGCAAAAATACAAGCAGGAGTAAAGATTGGGTGATCCTATCTCCATATTGTTTTATTTATGTTTAGATATTAGCAAATTGGTCAATTGATAGTAAGCAATTTAGCCTCAAAAAACCCTTCAAAATTGATCCAAAATGTTAAAATCACCCTCAATTAAGGGTAATACCCCAAGAAAATAGAGGATTAATAGCAAAAAATGCAGCTCATCTGGATTTCCGGGTCGACATCGACCATGAAGCAAATCAAGATAACCGGTAGAACGGTGATCAAAATCGCCTTTTTATCCTTTAGCGCATTCATCCTTTTTGGCATTGGCATTCACTTCCTCGGGTTTAGGGTGGCTATTCGATTTAGCCCTGAAATGACCAAGGAAATGGGGGGCGTCATTACGCGCAAGGAAATGGATGAGATTGAGGCTCACTATCGTGAGAATCTGCAGGCTCTTCAAAAACAACTCCCCCATATTGAAAGCAAAATTAACTCGCTGAAAGAGTTGAAAGAGCAGTTTTCAGAGCTATCCACCCCTACCACCGGGAAAAAACCGGCCCCAATGTAGGGCAAGCCAGTAGCGCTGAAGCCCAAAAACTTCATTAATTGCTATATGATGAATCCATATTTATTACCTCAGGAAACTTACTATGACCGATAACAATCCAAAAGGCTCCCTTTTTGTTGGTGAGGGCGTTATTGTCAAGGGCACCTTTGAAGTACCAGAAATGGCAGTTGTTGCAGGTCTAGTTGAAGGCGAACTCAATACCAAAGAAGTACTTGTTGATACTTCCGGAATTGTTAATGGTCGCATCAATGCTGAAGTGGTTGAAATTCGCGGTGAAGTGACTCAAGGTCTCCATGTGACCAATCACCTGAATGTTCGCTCTAGCGCAAAAATTACTGGACTCACCCAATACGCTGAAATGAGCGTAGAAAAAGGCGCCAAGCTCAGTGGTGAATTGAGAGTAATTGATGCGACTCCACCCTCTACAAGCTACTCAAGCTCTTCTACTCAAGACTATTCAAGCTCAAACTCGAGTGATGATGAGTAAGTCTTAGACGCTTAAAAAAATACCTCTTAATTGGGGTATTTTTTTATCTAGATATTGCTGCCGGGTTTATCGCCCATGACATCCATCATCGACAGCATTTGGAAATACGGCGGCGGCGGATCATTAAATTCAGAATTATCAAAAGCGGTAATACGTGTCTTATCTATTGCCTTAAAAATTTCTAGGTCATATTGAATTCCCCGAGGAGATTCATCTAAGCTGTAGGCATCTGCATCTACCTTAGAAATCATTTTTACTACCTCAGCTTTTCCAGATTCTATGCGCACAATCCAAATATCGGTATAGCCAGTGGCGTCACGAAACAGAGTCCATCGCCCCCAGCTAACATCGTCATTTTGCATATAGGAATCCTGCTCTAAAACCTTTAAAACACTACCGCTGTATTTAAATGGGGCCGATAGGGTTTCATTCATATCCACCATAAAGTAGTGGATCTTGGTTAAATCATCAAACTTTGGCAGACCCATTTGAGCCAGATTTTGCTCATACGTGTTCAGAGATTTTTGACAGCCATCAACCCTCAACTCAGGATCGATCTCAATAGGCTGAACTGCCTCAGAACTTAATTGCTCCTCAAGGGCCTGTTGCGCCTGGGTGCAGATGTTTGAAAAAATACTTAAGGACTCTGGACTAATACCGTAGGTATTGAACCAATGTTTTTCAATGATTAAAGAGGCTTCTGCTAACTGCGCATGCAAAAGACTATCTTTTGGAAAGCCATCCTCACATGCATACAGGCGATCAACTAAGCGCCCAACGCTACCGTCCGGATTTGAAACAGTTGCATGCCAGAAACTTTGAAAACTATCATATTTAAATCGCTCCCGATAGTGATCAAAAACGCACTGGTCGAACTGCCTTTGACTCATCTGCAAAGACCCGCCTTTAATCAAGTCAAATAATCCCATGAGCTACTATCCTTGTTAATGCGTTAATAGGTGAAAATCATACGCGCCAAAAATTATTGGCTTTTAATTTTGCTCCAATTGGCTTGAAAAATTGCAGCAGAATCAGTGGCACCCTCTGGTTCCTCACCATTTCTGGAGATCATCAGACCATTTAATTTTGCACCATGCTCAATTCCGAGTTGACCATATGTAATATCGCCCCGAACTTCCGCACCTTCATGCAACTCAACGCGCTCAGTAGCATAGATATTTCCTTCTACCTTGCCGGCAACGAGAACCCTAAATGCAAAAATATCACCCTGCACAACACCCGTACGACCCAAGGCAATACTGACACTCTTACCTTGGCGCGCTTCGATATTGCCGATAACCCGACCATCAATTCGTAGACTCTCATTAGCGACTAGCCTGCCATGAACCTCGGTAGCCGGCCCAATGATGGTCTCAAAGGACTCCATTGTTGGCTGTAAGAACTTAATGGACTGTGAACTTTTCTTGAACAAACTCATTGGGTTTCCTTTGGGCATCCACACCGTAGTGCTTTATCCCCCTCATCTGTTTGGGCGGGGATCTATTCTAGCTTTATTTAGAAAGATCCTATTCGGACGCCCTCATTTGTAGCGAGGGTCGATAAATAAGTTAGTTAAGGCTAACTTATTTATCATGGATCTACGAGCTCTGAGCGATGTTCAAACCAAATTAGAGAGTGCCGCTATCAACTTGAGGAGGCTTATAGCAACTTTGTATTTCGAATATATGCACCGATTTGTCGATCAGCGCTCATTGGGATCAATTTAAGGGGATCGGGGGTATTACCGCTAATTTCAATAGTAACTGCTGGTCCAGACTGCTCAACTTTTAACGCAGAGGGAATTGGATGGGCTCGAGTAGAGGCAGTACTAGGGGCTATTTTTCGATCATGCAAAGTAGCATCCCCTCTATGGGTAGAGCTACTTAAATAAGAGGCTTGCAGATTTAACTTATCCAATTGATTACTCGCAATCTAAAGAGGGCTTTAATCACATTATGAACCTTTCTTACTGCAAGGGAATTTGTATTACACGCTTTCTACTTGAGCTTGGTGCGCCATTTGCAGTAACTCAGCTAGATGCTTTACCTTGCGACCGGTTTCTTGTTCAATCTGCTCTCGGCAACTAAAGCCATTGGTCAGAATGATAGTTTCTAGATCAGTAGCTCGAATGGCGGGCAGCAATACTAACTCACCCACTGCTTTGGATATTTCAACATGCTCTGGATTAAATCCAAATGAACCCGCCATGCCGCAGCAACCGCTATCAATGTAATTAGCCTTGGCACCCAAGGCGGCCAATAGAGCTACATCACCTTTGGTGCCAAATAAAGACTTCTGATGACAATGCGAGTGAACCAAGATGTTGCAATCTAAGGGTGGTGGCGTGTAGCCCTGCTCGTGCAGAAAATCTCCCAGTAGGTAGGTACTCGATGCCAAGAGTTTCGCCCTTGGATCGTTCGGAAAGAACTTTAATAGCTCATCCTTAAATACCGACATACAGCCCGGCTCAAGACCTACCACTGCAATCGGCGCACTTGGATTTGATTGAATTTCACTACCGATCGCATCCAAAATCTTATCGAGCTTTTGCTTAGCTAGATCTAGATAACCAAAGTCATACAAAGGTCGGCCGCAGCATAGAGGCGTCTTTGGCAGTGTTGCCTCAAAGCCCGCATGTGCCAGCACCTCAACCGCTGCATTTGCAACCTCAGGATGAAAGTGCTCGCAGAAAGTATCTACCCAGAGAATGACTTTCTTCTGACCTACACCTGCATGCCTTGTTGACTTGAATTGCTTTCTGAAAGATTGATTTGCAAACTTCGGCAGGCTACGCTCTTGCGCTACGCCACCAACCCACTTAGCAATACTAGAAAGCACTGGCGTCTGCATAACACCATTCATCAACCAGGAGAACTTGCTGGCAAGGGGCGCCCAATCACCAATACGACCCATGGTCAAAGCCTGACGAGGTCTGCTATTGGTCTCGTGATAATGGGATAAGAACTCCGCTTTGTATGAGGCCATATCAACGTGTGCTGGGCAATCGCTCTTGCAACCCTTGCATGAGAGGCAAGTATCCAAAGCTTCTTTGAGCTCTTCGCTCTTCCAGCCATCTTTAATCACTTCACCCTGGAGCATTTCCCAGAATAAGCGTGAGCGTCCACGAGTAGAAAAGCGTTCTTCCTTAGTAGCGCGATAGCTTGGACACATCGTGCCGATTTTTTCGCTACGACATTTACCCATACCAACACAACGCTCAACTGCTCTCTGGAATCCATTGCCCTCTTGGCTCAAGAAATTTAAACGCGTTTTGATATTGACTACCTTGTACTCTGGGCCCATACGCAGGTTTTCATCTACGCGATAGGGATGAACCACTTTCCCCGGATTGAGTTTGTTCTGCGGATCCCAGATGCGTTTGAACTCATGCATCGCACCCATTAATTCTTCGCCAAACATGATGGGGAGGAATTCTGCTCTGGCTTGGCCATCACCATGCTCGCCAGTGAGTGAGCCACCAAACTCAACAACTAAGGTCGCCGCATCCCGAATGAAGGATCTAAATTTAGCAACGCCCTCTGCAGAGCGTAAGTTAAAAGTAATGCGCGCATGAATACATCCGTCGCCAAAGTGACCATAGAGCGAAGTCTGATATTCATAAGAATCTACTAGTTTCTGGAAAGCGCGAAGGTACTCACCCAAACGCGCTGGATCAACTGCGGCATCTTCCCAGCCAACAACTGGATCAGGAGAATTTGGGTCGATCGATAAGTGAGTAGCTGAGGCACCATTTTCCCGAATTGACCAAATACGTTTCTGCACTAGCGGGTCAGGCTCTAACCATGTAGATGGCTTTGGACCCTTCGTTCTTGTCTTGAAATATTCTTCCGCTTTTTGAGCCTGAGCAATAGCACCTTCGATAGTGTCATCTCCGAACTCCACAACTACCCAAGCGTTGCCAGGGGGAAGCAAATCAATCTCCGCTTTAGCTAAATTACGCTCTTGTAAACCGCGGATAATTTTGTAATCTAAACCTTCAATCGCAATAGGGTTGAAGGATTGGTATTCAGGTACGGCGTCACCCGCTACATAAATATCATCAAAACCCAAAACGAGAACTACCCGTTTTGCTGGGCTCTTTACCAAGCGCACTTTTGCGGCCAGAGTCAGTGCGCAAGTCCCCTCAGTACCAACCAAAGCACGTGCGACGTTAAAACCATTCTCGGGCAGCAATTGATCTAAGTTATAGCCAGAAACACGTCGCTTAATATTTGGAAAGCGCGCCCGAATCAAATCCGCATAGCGCTCACGCAAAGCTAGTAAGTCTTGATAGATTTGGCCTTTACGTCCACCGGCAGCAATAATGTCTTGCAACTCTTGATCAGAAGTTGGGCCAACCCAAAAGCGTTCACCGTCATAGGTCAGAATCTCTAATGCTTCGGTATTTTCGAGTGTCTTACCCGCCATCACGGAGTGGGCTCCGCAAGAGTTGTTGGCAACCATACCCCCCAAAGTGCAACGACTGTGCGTCGAAGGATCTGGCGCAAAAGTGAGGCCATGTATCTCAGCAGCATCACGCAGCGAATCGCAGATTACGCCCGGCTCAACAATAGCATTACCAGCATTTGGATCTAAGCTAAGAATATGGTTGCAGTACTTTGAAATATCAAATACGACCGCATTGTTCACAGTCTGACCATTCATGGAGGTACCAGCACCGCGCATGAGGACTGGTGCTTTATTGCGATGGCAGATCTCAATACCTTTTACAAACTCTTCAGTATTTTTAGGAGTAACAACCCCGATCGGAATTTGGCGATAGTTGGATGCCTCTGAGGCATAAACCGCTTGATGGGCTGTATCAAAATGAACAGAGCTACCTAAGGCAGCCGTTAATTCAATATTCAATTGCTCCCACTGAGAAATACTGCCCATGACTGTGTCCTTGTTTGATCTGGCGCCCTTTTAGGGTCTGTGTCATTCTAGCAATTCTTTGCAATGTATGACTTGTATGACTTCACATCAAATACAGGGCTCAGAGTAAGATTCCAGCAGAATAATCTCCAGCAATTTTTTTCAAGCTAATGAATAATCTACCCATGAATACAAAACCAAAAGTTCTTGCATTTGATGTGTTTGGCACAGTAGTTGACTGGCATGGATCCATCGCAGCCGAGGTCACTCGACTCGGGCTGCCAGTTGATCCCGATGCCTTTGCAACAGCTTGGCGGCAAGGTTATAGGCCAGCTATGGCTCGTGTTCGCTCCGGAGAACTTCCTTGGACCAAGATTGATGATCTGCACCGCATGATCCTAGATGATGTTCTCAAGACCTTCAAAATCAATTCCTTATCTGAAGCGCAATTACAAGACCTCAATCTCATCTGGCACCGCCTTACTCCTTGGTCAGAGGCTGTCGAAGGTCTACACAAACTGAAAAGCCAGTTCACAATCGTGACTCTTTCCAACGGAAACCTGGGCTTATTGGCCAACATGGCTAAAAACGCCGGGCTACCCTGGGACCTCATTCTTTCCGCCGAGGTATTCCGCCACTACAAGCCGGATCCAGAAACTTATCTAGGGGTGGCGGAGACCTTTAACATTCGACCGGAAGAGGTCATGCTGGTTGCAGCGCATAAAGATGATTTAGAAGCTGCCCATGCCTGTGGTCTACAAACGGCTTTTATTGAACGTCCAATGGAGTTTGGCAAAAATCATCTTCGAAATGATCTCCATGTGGAGCAATTTACTAACTATCACGCAAAAGACTTTCTAGATCTTGCGCGCCAGCTAGACGCATAAGATCTAGTTTGGCATTAAACGTATTCAGCAACCTCAACAAGGTTATTGTCTGGGTCACGCAAGTAGACAGAACGAATCGGTCCAAGAGCGCCACGTCTAGGTACTGGGCCAACATCAATGGCAACGCCATTACTCTGAAGATGAAAAATGAAGTCATCCAAAGGGATCGCTGAAATCAGGCAAAAATCACCAGAACCAATCGTATGAACTTTGGCTTTTGTAGGCGTTTCTGTGTCTTTATCTTGAAGATTAATTTTTAATTGCCCAAAGCGCAATGAATAACGGGGCTGACCTTCTGGTCCAGTAAAAAACTCTCGCTCAAACCCTAAAGCTTTTTCATACCACTGTGTAGTGCGCTCAATATCTGTAACAGTTAGGACAATATGATCAATGCGATCGATAATATTTTTCAAAGCAGTCTCCAAGATGATTGGCAATCATTAATAAAATTGCTCGATTCATCATACCGAAGAATTTACAGGTTTGCCTAGACTGAGGTCTTAGAGATAAAGAATGCCTTGGGTACTTCTGTACACCACACTACACCATCGCCCACCTGACCCGTTTGGCAAATAGTCACGATGCGGTCCATGAAAACTGGCGCAATTTCATCATTACAAACGATTTCAATTTTTACCTTGGCAGAATAATCGGTTAACTCTTCTTTAATATTAAATTTACTGGTACGGTTCGGGGCACTGCAACCTTCAACCTTCGATACAGTCATACCCGGAAATCCTGGAGTCTCCAGCAATGCTGTTCTGAGGGCCGCTAATTTATTAGGGCGAATAACCGCCTTCACTTCCATCATGCTTCCACCTCTTTATCTTCAAACCATCTATATAAGACGGGGAGTACTAATAATGTTAATGCAGTTGATGTAATCAGACCAGCGATGACTACTGCGGCTAGCGGTCTTGTAACCTCAGAGCCGGGGCCGCCTGAAAACAGCATTGGTACCAAAGCCAGCATCGCGACTGAAGCAGTCATCATGACCGGCCTAAAGCGATGGCCACATCCATGCAGCAAGGCATCCTCCATAGAGTAGCCATCTTCACGCAATTGCTTAATAAATGAGATCAACACCACGCCATTTAGAACGGCGATACCCCATAAATTAATAAATCCTACTGCCGCAGGCACAGATAAATACTCACCAGCTATAAATAGACCAACTACACCGCCGATTGACTCAAAAGGCAAGACCAAAATAATCAAAGCTGCTAATCGTATGGATTTAAATAGCATGAAAAGCAAGAAGAAGATTGCCAGAATGGTCAACGGAATAATGATCATCAAACGAGCCATAGCGCGTTCCATGTTTTCAAACTGGCCACCCCACTCCAGGGTGTAACCCTCTGGCAACTCCACCTGCTTAGCAATTAAGCTTTGAGCTTCCTTCACAAATCCACCTAGATCGCGACCATCGACGTTGACACCAACGACTAAACGACGTTTACCTGCCTCACGGGAAATTTGCGCTGGACCGTCCACTAAGGAAATTTCCGCTAAGTCACGCATGAGAACTTGAGCGCCATCAGGTGAATGCAAAATAATGTTTTCGATAGCATCGACCTTGTCCCGATAAGGAGCGGGATAGCGCAACATGAGTGGGAAACGTCTCTCACCTTCATAGACGATGCTAGCCTGCTTACCACCAATTGCTGTTTCAATCACCTCATTGACGTCCGACACATTGATCCCGTAACGAGCAATGGCATCTCGATCAATTTTGATATTGAGATAATTTTGTCCCGAGACTTGCTCTATTCGCAAGTCATTGCTGCCCTTCATCTTAGTTAAGATTTGGCTGATTTGCGCTCCTAGCTTTTGCAAGGTCAATAAATCATCCCCAAAAATCTTAATCGCTACTTGCGATCTCACACCTGAAACCATTTCATCGACACGTGCAGCAATCGGCTGTGAAATCGCCAATTCAATACCAGGCAGTGTTTTTAACTTATCACGAATTTGTTGAGCGATTTCTTCCTGAGTAAGGCTGCGCTCACCTAAAGGTTTTAAGGTGACGATTGGATCAGATTCATTAGGCTGACCTGGATCCGCTGGTGACTCCCCCCTCCCAAGACGAGAAACCACCATCTTGACATCAGGAATGGTCATGATTCTTTTGAGAGCTTCAAACTCCAACTTCACCGACTCATCCAAAGAGATATTTGGCGCACGCACAATCACTGGGGTAATCGAACCCTCTTGCATCACTGGAATAAATGCCTTACCCAAGAGCACAAAGCCAACCAAACTCGCTGCTAAAGCCATCAAGGATCTCTTAACAACTACCTTCGGATTGGCAAGACTCCAATGCAGCCAACGATCATATGGCGCACGAAGACGGGCAACCAGCTTCGTGTCATCCTCACTACCGCCCTTCAAAATATATGAACAGAGTGCTGGAGATAAGGTAAATGACAGGATCAAAGAAATCGCTAGTGCTATTGCAATCGTGATGGCCATAGGGGCAAACATCTTGCCCTCCATCCCCTCAAGAGAGAGTAGTGGCATAAATACCAAAATAATGATGCCCACACCGAATAGGACTGGGGTACCTACTTCAGAGGCTGCTTCCAAAATGATCCGGTTCTTCGATTCACCCGTCTTGAGTCGCTCACCTAACTTGGCAAAAGTATTTTCGACAACCACTACCGAACCATCCACCATGATGCCAATCGCAATTGCGAGACCACCTAACGACATCAAGTTAGCGGAGATGCCATAACGATTCATCACCAAGAATGTCAGTAGCGGCGTCAAAATTAATGTAGCCACCACAATTAAGGAAGAACGTACATCTCCCAAGAATAAGAAGAGCAAGATGATGACCAAGACCACACCTTCAATCAATACCTTGGCCACGTTAAACCTGGCTGCATTGACTAAGTCGGTGCGATCATAAAAAGGCACAATCTGTAAACCATCGGGCAATAGTTTGCCTTCGTTAATTTCAGCTACTTTTAACTTAATGCGATTTACTACCTCACGCGCATTACCACCACGGATCATCTGCATGATGCCTGCTACGCTTTCGGTGTAACCATTCTTAATCGCAGAACCTTGCCTCACTTCACTGCCAATCGTGACTTCAGCTACGTTCTTCACGTATACCGGAATACCTTTAACCTCTTTCAGAATAATTTTTCCAATATCTTCTGGCTTGGTAATTAATCCGATACCTCGAATCAGGTAACGCTCTGCATAGGTTGGCAGCTGTCCACCACCAGAATTGGCATTGTTTCTAGCAAGGGCTTCATATACTTCGCGCAAACTCACTTGGTAGTGACGCAAGCGCTCTGGATTAACTAGCACTTGATATTCGCGCGCATATCCACCTTGAGTAT
The DNA here is from genome assembly GCF_018688455.1 of Polynucleobacter sp. AM-7D1. Lineage (NCBI taxonomy): Bacteria > Pseudomonadati > Pseudomonadota > Betaproteobacteria > Burkholderiales > Burkholderiaceae > Polynucleobacter > Polynucleobacter sp. AM-7D1. The sequence goes on along the minus strand of NZ_CP061319.1, from coordinate 365,152 downwards.
TAATTTCGGCTACCCCAGGGATTGAACGTAACATCGGACGCACAATCCAATCTTGAATAGTCCGGCGTTCTTCTAGCTCATCTACCGTGAGCTCTCGGTCACCATCAGAAGGATGATCTAGAGTGTATTGATAGATTTCACCTAAACCTGTTGAAGGAGGCGCTAAAACAGGCGTAATGCCAACAGGCATTCTGGACGCTACTTCAATCAAGCGCTCAGTAACTAACTGCCTTGCAAAGTAGAGCTCTGTCTTATCCGTAAATACCAAGGTAATCACGGAAATCCCATTACGATTGAGGGATCGCATCTCGGTAAGGCCCGGCAGGCCAGTCATCGCCAATTCAATAGGAACCGTGACGAAGCGCTCTACTTCTTCTGGAGAACGGCCCGGAGCTTCAGACGCAATCTGCACTTGCACATTGGTGACATCCGGAAATGCATCTACTGACAGGCGCTTAGTTGCTAGCAGGCCTGCCACCATTAATACTAGGGCAATAATGGCGACTAAGAGTCGTTGCTGCAGGGAGAGGCGGACAATTTTCTCAATCATGCAGCTTAACCACCACTCAACTGTCTTTTACGCTCAGCATTCAGATGGAAGGCGCCATTCACTGCAATATTTTGACCCTCCTTAAGACCTGAGATCACCGGACGATATCCTTTGCCTTCAGGTCCAAGCTTCACAGCTATCATGCGATAAAGATCATCATCTTCTTTAATGAATACATAGTCTTTGTTATCTTCACGAATGACTGCACTAGTAGGCACTAGCAGTTTTTCAGTCGGCTGACTCTCAATCATCATGGTTGCTAACATTCCAGGCTTAATCAAACCATCTTTGTTAGGCACTTCCATTCGCACAACAACTGTACGTGTTTGCGGGTTAACAATAGAGTCCACGTGAGCAACCACACCCTCAATCTCTGCATTACGCAAAGCAGGAATGATTAAGTTGACCTTCTGACCTTTGTGAATCAAATAGGAATTACTTTCAGGAATCTCAGAGACTGCCCATAGGGTATTCAAATCAGCCACCGTAAATAAAGCATCAGCAGGCTGCACCACTTGCCCTTTATTGATCTTTCTCTCCACAATTTCACCCGGAATACTAGCGATCACATTGTTTGTTGACTCAATCACACCGGACTTTGCTAAGCGATCAATACTAGGCTGATCCATACCTTGAACACGCAGTTGGTCATTTGCCGCACGATATTCCGCTTTGGCACTACTAGCCTCAGCCTCCCGCTTTTGCAACTCAGCCAAAGCGATCACATCCTCTTTATACAAAATCCTAGCTCGGTTTGCAGCCTGGTCAGCCAACTGACTTGCGCTCTTGGCCTTCAGGAAAGATAGTTGGGATTGCGTTAATTCAGTAGAGGTAATTTTGGCCAAAATATCACCCTGCTTCACCTTTTGACCTGGAATAGCAAGAATCTCTGACACGCGACCTGTTACGTTTGCACCGATACGAGATAAAAACATCTCATTAAAATCTACTCGACCAGAAGCGCGTAACTCTTCAACAAAGGAGCCGGTGTAAGTCTCACCCTCAGTAATCATGTTGCGCAGGTCATCATTCACGATCACCACATTGGGGTCTTGCACAGACTTAATAGTCGGACTGCGATCAAAGACGTTGAAGTAATTCAGGATGATCAGAAATAGGCAAAACCAAGGAAGATAAAAAAGCCCTTTTTGCGTCCAAGGGGGCGCTTTATCGTATTGCTGAGCCACACGAGGCAAGTGAGTACTAAACCACGCATGGGTCAGCACATACAAATCATTTTGAGCTTTAATGACAATAGCAAGCCATTCCTGCGCATAGACTTTTGCAATTGCCATATAGCGGGAGTAAAACTCCTTTAACTTAGCCGTGATTTCCGTGAACTCTTGCTTCATTGCATTCCACTCTCAATTTTTGCAATCCACTCCGGGGTTGCTCTTAAACGCTGAATCTCGGTAACGACTGAGGCCAAATCAAAGCGAGCCTTGATCAAATCATTACGAGCCACTCTAAATGTTCTTTGTGCATCTAAATACTCCAGCATGCCGCGCTCACCGTAACGGTAAGAAACTTCTGCAATCCGACGCGCACTGGATGCTAGCTGCACGACATCTTGATCCAGAATTTTTACCTGATAACTAGTCATCTGATAAAGCTTGTATGCCGTCTCCAACTGCTGTTCTAAGCTCTGGCTTTGGGCATTCAGTTGATTCTTAGCCTTAGATGCATTGGCTTCTGCCTCCGCAATTTGGCCACCCTTGAAATCCCAAATAGGAATGCTCACCACCAAGCCATACAGACGGTCAGTGAAGTTAGGGTCGTTATATTGCTGCGCCTTGATGGATAGCTTAGGTAGGCGAGAGTTCTGCTCAAAGCTTAGCTTGGATTCAGTCGCCTCAACCTCTGCTTTTGCCCGCTGCAACTCGGGACTCTGCGCATGCAACTCACTCAGCAAAATTGGTAAGGTGGGTAAAGGCTCCATCTTGAGGGATTGAGAAACAACCTCATAATCTACCGGCAAGTTATGCCCAACTACCTGCCTCAGTTGACCCTTAGCCTGCTCAACTCTGAGCTTACTAGATTCAGTATTAATTTGTGCATTTAGAAATTCTGTTTGTGCACGAATTAATTCAAATCGAGCAGTCTCACCAACGTCATAACGAATTTGCATACGATCGCGAATTTGTTTAGTCAATCCCAAATCTTCTTCAGCCGCTTTTAACTCAGCATCACGACGCATCAACTCATAAAAACGCTGTTGCACTCGGGAGATCATTTCAATTTCAAAGGCAATACGAGTTGCTTCGGCCGCTCGTAAGTTAGCCTCAGCTGCATTCACACGAGGATATCGGGTGTAGGGCATATCCAGCGGCTGGGTAACTGACCAGGAAGACACATTGCCGGTAGTCAAGGGTCCGGATACCGATCTTTGTTGTCCGGTATTAAGCTCAAAATCGGGATTTGGAATTGCACGAGCAGAAGAGAGTTGCCCCTTGATCGCTTTAGATTGATCCCGAGCCGCCAATACTTGAGGGCTCGACTCTAAGGCAATACCAATCAACTCATTTAGCGTCAGAGGCTTTTGAGTTTGTGCACTGACCCCGCCTACAAACAAAATGCAAGCAGCTACTGTCAACAAAGCTCTTAAAACATTCATTAACGCAATTTTAGAGAAAAAGTAAGATCTTTGATTATCCGGTGCCATAAAAGCTAAAAGACGAGAAATTCCCCAAATCAGGGATTTGGGTGTTATTTTTGGTGGGTAAATCCAAGATTGGGGTTGTAAGTTCAAAATATAACCATTTATAAAAAATTAAATGGTCTTGCCTTGAAGTTAATTCACCCATATACCGGGCCGAAAGGCCGAATTGACGATATATAGGACTCAGATGACTGAGCAGGCTACTCCCCACATGTACAACTCTAATTAGATCACACCTAGGATAAATCGATCTAATTAGATCTAACTAGCTCATATATAGACAGTTTTAGAGAATCGTCCATATTGCTGACTTTTATGAAGCGCCTTCTGAATCAGCTTATATGTCCTCTTAAGACACATCTCAAGTGCCGTCCGCCTATCTCTTGCAGTCATACTCACCTCAATTTGCCGGTGATCGAATGTCTCCAGGCTAATCAGGCAGTTTTGATTGCAAGAAGCCTTGCCAGGCGAAACAGCAGAATATCGAATCTTAATCTTCCGCACCATCCAAACAAGTCGTTTAAGGGAAAACTTAACCCTATTCTCTGTAAAGACTTTAAATTCTGGCTCTACCTCTTCTTTATTTTCCAAAATCAGATTCATTAATGTTTCCTCTGTTAAAAACAAGTTCAGAATAGATCAGATTTAATTCCTTATAAATATGAATTAAATTGACTTTATTTCAGTATTTAACTGAATATTAATCATCAATAAAAATGCCCTCAACTTGAGGGCAAAAAGAGGACTGAGTTACTAGCTTATTCAACTTGGGGGACAACACCTCAGCTTATTCATCTTGCCCCTTGCCGAAATTTAGCTAATTGTGGCTGGTCATAGGCGGGGAAAGCCTACTATCCAGTGCTCGTCTACTAGCTATGTAGCCACTAATTAAGACGCCAAATACAACAACTACTTGAATAACGTACTCCATGGCTGGGTTCTGGGATGAAAGCCAATTTTTCGACATCGGCTCAGAAATGATCATCTTGGCAGCAGTCCAAGCCAGCACTCCAGCACCCAAGTAAATGACTGAAGGGAAGCGCTCAACTAATTTGAGTATTTGTGTGGAACCCCAGATCACGATGGGGATGCTAATTAACAACCCAAGCACAACGAGTACATAACTGCCGTGTGATGCACCTGCTACTGCGAGAACATTATCTAGCCCCATAATGGCATCTGCAATCACAATAGTTTTCATTGCACCCCAGAAGGTAGTAGAGGCATGGCCATGCTCATCTTTATCTTGAGACGGGCACAGTAAACGATAAGCAATCCAAACTAATAGCAGCCCACCTATTAGCATCAATCCTGGAATCTTCAGTAGATACACAACCACAAGAGTCATGGCGCTTCTGACAGCAATAGCACCGATAGCACCCCACAAGATCGCTTTTTTCTGAAGGTGAACTGGGAGGTTACGTGCAGCCATTGCAATCACAATAGCGTTATCTCCCGCAAGCACCAAGTCAATCACAATAATTGCCAACAATGCCGAGAAAAATTCCGGACTAAATAATTCCACTTTTGTCTCCTAATTTAATTTCCCATGAATTCCATAGGTTTTTCTAGGGTTAATGTAGGTGGATTTGTACTTAACTAAAAGCAGAGATATATTGATTATAATTTCGTAAAAAACTGATAATAAGTATGATTTATAGCTACCGTCATTTGTATTACTTCTGGGTTGTGGCCAAGGAGGGGAGCATGTCTAAGGCTGCTGAGCGCCTCAATATTGCCATTCAGACAATCAGCGCCCAAGTACACGAATTAGAAAAATCTCTTGGCTACCTATTATTTAAACCAGCAGGCCGAGGGATAGCACTAACCGAGTCTGGCTTTGCGGCACTAGAAATTGCCGATCAAATTTTTCTTTTGGGAGAGAGGCTTCCAGAAGCAGTAAGAGAAGCAGCAAGCTCTAAAAAAATAAAAATAACAGTTGGTGTATCCGATGGCCTTCCGAAGCTGGTGACCAAACAACTGCTGGAACCTATCCTTGAAAAAAATGATGTGCAACTGATTGCGCATGAAGGAGAATTTGAAGACCTCTTGGCTGACCTTGCCCTACATAGGTTAGACATTGTGCTTGCCGATAGACCCGCACCGATCAATAAAAATCTGCATGTCTACAGCGAAGAGCTCATGAAGTCATCGATTGCCTGGTTTGGCCCCAAGAAGCTTCTCAAGCAATCCAAAAAATCTTTTCCTGCGTGCCTTAATGATCTGCCCATCCTATTACCAACCTCGCACTCAAAGGTAAGACACCTCATCGATCAATGGTTCGTACAAAATAGCATTAACCCAAACATTGCCGGGGAGTTTGAGGATAGCGCCCTACTAAAAACCTTTGCTGCTAGTGGCTTAGGAGTCTTCCCAGCCGGAGAAAGCATCAAAAAGGATTTAAAAGAAACCTACCATATTGAAATGATTGGCAAGTGTGAAGATATCTACGAGTATTTTTACGCCATTCGATCAGAAAAGAAAATTCAGCACCCACTAGTAGAGGCAATTATTAAGCGTTAGTCTATGGCAAATTTTTTAGATCCAGCAATTCTATTTTTTATATTTGGCGCATTTGCTGGGTTCATTAAATCAAACCTAGAAATTCCTCAGCCGATTGCTCGATTTCTATCGCTCTACTTATTAATGGCGCTAGGTCTCAAGGGAGGCTTCGCTCTACATAAGTCTGGGTTTACAGCAGAGATTGCACTTTCTCTTGGTCTTGCCATATTCCTAGCCATCCTAATTCCCATCATCGGTTATCAGATTCTGAGAGCCAAATTAAATGCATTTGATGCTGCAGCAGTTGCCGCTACCTATGGATCCGTCAGCGCCGTCACATTTATTACGGCCACCCAATATTTGGATCAATTTGATATTAGTTATGGCGGTCATATGGCGGCAGCCATGGCACTTATGGAGTCCCCAGCAGTCATCTTTGCAATTGTTTTGGCAAATAAGGCGCGATCTGCTCAGGCAAGCCAGCCCCAATCTAGCCAGCAACAATCTGGCCTCTCAAAAATACTGCATGAATCCTTTACTGATGGCGCACAACTTCTACTATTAGGGTCGATGGCAGTTGGCTTGGTAAGTGGCGATGCCGGTCAGAAGCTAATGGCACCATTCTCGATTGATTTATTCAAGGGAATGCTCGCCTTTTTCCTCCTAGATATGGGGCTCATGGCAGCTCGTAATATTAAAGGCTTACGTGGCAAACCCCCCATCACTCTGCTCTATGCGATTGGCTCACCGCTTTCGCACGCACTGATCGCATTAGGACTTTGCAAGCTCATTGGACTACCTTTAGGAAATACCATCCTGCTGATGGTTCTTGCATCCAGCGCCTCTTACATTGCCGTGCCCGCAGTTTTGCGGCATGCATTACCTGAAGTGAATCCAGGCCTTTACATGGGAATGTCACTAGGAATCACATTCCCATTCAATATTATTCTAGGCATCCCTCTGTATGCCATGATTGCCAAACTAGTCATGTAAATTGTTTAACTTGATTTCTTTTTCGGATTTTGTTTTGCAGCATTATTCTGCGCAGCTGAAAACTGACTCATATTTTCCACACTCTTCTCAAAACCCACAAATGAATCCGCCATTGCTGCGCGGATCAACTCAAAATTCTGAAGTGCGTTATTAAATGAGGTTTTAAATACAGAAGTGTATGGCTCAGTTCCTGCCGGAGCATTTTGAGTAGCTTCATTCACAAAATGAATTAAGTCATGCTGAGAGTCTTTAATCATTGATTCGGCAATTTTTGCTAGCTCTTTATTTCCACTAGCGAGAGCTTGAAAAAGTTGGGCCTGATAGTCGGCCACTTCTTTTGCAGCGTCTTGCAAGACTTCGGCGTGGACATAGTCGAATGCCGCTTTAGGGTCTTGTGTTTTCATCAGCTCGGCAACTTTAGCTTGCAATCGAGTAGAAAGCTCTTGAGCCGCCCTCTGATTTAACTGAGCAATTTCCTGAGCGCTAGTTAGCGCTGCCTGGCCAACCGCTTGGGCAGCCTTCATGCCTTTGGCCTGATTTGCCATCGCGCCTAAATCAAATGGATTCTTGCTCATTTATGACCCCTTATTTAATCGGTGATGATTTAATCTACTCCCGAATGACTGGTATGGAGATAGAGAAATACCACTAGAGAGACGGTAGAAATACAAAAGAGCGCCCTGAGGCGCCCTTTTTAATGGCTTAGCTTTAATTTAGCGTACGACAATATTTGCTCCCTGACGCAGTTGGGACAAGAACTCAAATTGCTTCTTCTGCATTAAGCCATTGCGAATAGCTGCTTTAGCTTGCTCAAAAGTTGGCGGCTTACTGGACTTTTTATCTTCTAATTTAATTAAATACCAGCCTTGTGGCATCTGAATTGGCGCAGGTGAAACCTGACCTTTAGTGAGTGTTACGAGAACACTAGCAATTTGTGGCAAGGTCTGACCGGCTTGTACCCAGCCTACAGCCCCGCCTTGAACTTTATTAGGTGCGAGTGAAACACTCTTAGCTACTTTATCGAAAGACTCGCCTTTTTTAATTCTAGCTAGGGCAGCTTGTGCATCAGCTTCAGTAGCAACAGCAATATCACTGACCTTATATTCAATAATCATTCCTTGAGGGCCTAATGAAGCTATCTCACGGTTGTACTCTGCCTGCACATCGGCATCAGTCACTGGATTTTTAGAAATATAAGTAGATAACTCTAAGTCGGCTAAGTAATTTTGACGAATGAGGGCCAGTTGACTATTAGCTCTGTCAGAATTAGCAAGACCATCTTTCTCAGCCTGCTGGGAAAGAAGAGAAATCTCAATCATCTTTCCCAAAACTGCCTTGCGAAGTTCTGGAGAATCCTTTTGACCTTGAGATAAGGCAGCCTGGATCCCTTGCTCAACAGCATCGTTAGAGATGATCACCCCATTAACGGAGGCAGCAGCATTAATCGGTAATGCGTTTTGAGAATATGCGGCCGAGGCAAAACCTAATGCCATTACAGCACTGATAAACAAACGGATGGGATGCAGTTTCATAAAGAACTCTTTTCTAAAATATAAAGGTAATCTTAACAGCCAGGCTTTACTAAAAAGTAAAGGTAGTCGGGATTGGCTCAAACGGAGCGGCTGACTCGGCCCCCTGTGCTTCTGCCTGCTCTTCGCCATCTGGATTTTTGATATAGCGAGAATCAAATGGCACGCTCGGCTTCTGACTTACCGGTGGCTTCTCTAGATACACCGGGCCCGCAGGAGTCTCCATCGGTGCTATGGCTTGATTATTAAACTCTTGTATTTGCGCAGGGGTATAAGGTGAAAAAGTTTGTGCGATTGCAGTCATTGGGATCGCAAAAATGAAAGCAAGCCCAATCGGCAGAATCACTTTGACTTGTATAGGATTATTCATAAACCTTTCTTGTTTTGACTTATGCAAGTAAGCCATCAGCGATTAATTTAATGCTTGCCACCAATAGGAAAAATTGGACGACGATGTAGTACCACTTAGCCGAAATCTTTTCGGCTAAATAAAATCCTAAATAGACACCTACTGGAACCAAAGGCAACAGTAGGATTGAAGTGGCTAATTGATTGAAATTGAGTAAATCGAGATGAGCATACGGTAGTAACTTACCAAAATTAATCACCGTGAAAAAAATGCCCAAGGTTGAGGTGTACACCATAGGTGCGACTTTTTCTCTCAGCATATAGATTGTGATGGGAGGGCCACCGATGTGGGCAATAAATGAAGTGAATCCGGAAACTCCCCCCATCAATCTTCCAAGCAAAGGAAATGGTTTAGCTTCCTGCAAATTCAAGCGTGACATCACTAAACTCTGAATTAAAAAAAGTAAAGTAAAGATACCAATCGAGAGCGAAAGAATTTTGGGGGTAATGACAGAGAAAAAGAGGTAGCCCAACAGCATGCCAAATGCAGCAGGTAGAAGAACTAACTTTAAGATTCGCCAATCGGCATTTTTCAAAAATCTCCTCAAGCCTACCAAATCAATCGCAATTAACAGGGGCAATAAGATAGCCAAGGCTTCATGGATGCTCGACTGACTTGCCATTAACGGCAATGACAACACTCCCAAGCCCGCACCAAAGCCACTTTTAGAGATGCCCACAATGATGACGCTGATAGCAGCCAATACAAAAAAGGCTGCAGAGTGGTCATTAAAGGCCTGAGCCAAGGAAATCATGAGGGAATTGCCATGTGAGATAGGGGGAGTCTTATTTTAGGGCTAAAAGACTGTAGTTTCTTGCATAAAAAGGTATCCTGAAGAATCGAGTCTCGACTACCTCCAGTTTATGAAGACAGCAACCTCATTTCCCAGCAAGACTTATACCCTTGATAGTGGCGAACACTATCTAATTCGCCCCATCCATTCAGATGACCGAGATCGAATTATTGAGCTATTCAGCCATCTCTCACCAGAAAGTCGTTACTTAAGATTTGCCCATGCAATCTCCAAGCTTCCAGACGCCTTTCTGGATGATATTTTGCAATTAGACTACGCAAAAGAAATGGCTCTAGTCGCAGTCATTACAAATAAAAAAGGTGATGCAGAGATTATTGGTATTTCACGTTATGTTACCCCACCCAATAACAATGTTTGCGAGTTCTCTCTGAGCGTAAGTGATATCTATGCGGCACATGGAATAGGTACGCATTTGATGCTTGACCTAATCACATATGCAAAAGAAAATCAATTACAAGAAATGCTTGGATATGTCTTGAGTAAGAACTTAAAAATGTTGCACCTGGTTTCTGAGTTAGGTTTTGAAGTTACCAAGCTTGATGATGATCCCGACTTTAAAACTGTCAGCCTTCTACTGTGAGCCCAATAATCATGAGAACATCCAATCAAATTCATTCAGAGTCATCCATCCTCATCCTGATTGATTTACAGGGTCGTCTCATGCCCGCAATTGATCAAGGTGAGTCGGTGCTAGATCAATGTATTCGTAGCGCCAAAATTGCCCAACTTCTCGGGATTCCAATCATTGGCACAGAGCAAAGCCCAAAGAGCCTTGGAAGCAATATTGAATCCATTAAATCTTTTTGTAGCCAAACCATTAGCAAAGGGCATTTCAATGCCTGCGCAGATGGCCTCACAGCAGCCATTCCCACCAATCGCCAGCAATGCATTCTGATGGGATGCGAGGCCCATGTGTGCTTAATGCAAACCGCACTGAAATTAATCGATGAGGGTTATGACGTATCCATAGTAGTGGATGGGGTTGGCTCACGCCGAGCACTCGATAAACAAATCGCTCTTGATCGACTGAGTACTGCTGGAGCCAGACTGATTACTGGAGAAATGCTGGGATTTGAGTGGCTAAAGAGCGCTCAAAATCCAGCCTTCAAAGAAGCTCTTGCTCTACTGAAAGAATAGCGCTGGGCTAGCGAGACTTTATTTGCTATTCTTCAGCATCACTTAAAGGATTCTTATGACGAACGACACTCAAACCCAAAACGATGAAGATTTTGACTATGGGTGCGAATGCGCCATGACACTCTTAAATGAGCCAACTGAAGATTGTCTAAACGACCTGATTGATGAGCTCGATGAAGATGGCATGATCGCCACTGAGGTTGTTTATGGTCTATTGGCAACCATTCTCATGAGCATTAGCTCTGAAGATGAAGAAGACGAGGAAGTTCAGTAAATAGAACTAAGCCTGGACTTGTAAAGCATATCGATCCATGGCGCTTGCCATGGCGATATCGAGTTCAGTCAAGGCTTTCATTGAATGTGTGCTTAAGCGCACTGATACTCGGTTCCAAGAGTTAGACCAATCTGGATGATGATCTAACTCCTCCGCCTTATTAGCACTTAGAGTCATAAACTCAAATGCCGCCTTGAAATCCCGAAATACAAATACTCGCTCTAGCTCTTGAGTAGCTAAATTAAGCTGCCAATCGGGCACTACTTTTGCAAAGTCAAAATCCTTTGCAAGGAGTTTAGGTTTAGACAATGGGGGCATCCACACTCTTAGATAGCTTCTGTAAATCTTCTGGATAAAGCCAACGCCACTCACCTTCATTCAAATCGGCAGGCATACGGTATTGTCCGATTTCAGTACGATGCAGCTTAGCAACATGATTACCTACAGCAGCCATCATTCGTTTGACCTGATGGTAGCGGCCCTCAACTATAGTCATAGCCAAAACATTTTCACTAAGCTGTTTGCAATCCGTCGCAAAACAGGGTTTTGGGTCATCATCCAGCACAACGCCACTTAACAAGTGATCCATCTGCTTTTGAGTAATAGGCTCAGGGGTAGTAATCTCATAGACCTTGCCAATATTTTTCTTTGGCGTAGTCATCTTATGAATAAACTGGCCATCATCCGAAATCAAAATAAGGCCAGTAGTATCAAAGTCTAAGCGGCCGACACACTGTAATCCTCGCTCTACAAATGGCTTTGGTAACAAACTGTAGACGCTGGGGTGATGTGTAGTTTTATGAGAGCACTCATAGTTTGGGGGCTTATTAAAGGCGATGTAGGCTTTTTCATGAAACTCCCAATCTTTGCCTTCCACGTTCAGCATCAAACCCTCAGTCGCAATACGATCCTCTGGATCTTCCGCCAAAACACCATTAACTTTCACTAGGTCGGCATAGACTAAATCGCTGCAATAGCGCCTTGTGCCAAATCCTTGGCTAAATAATATTTTTTCGAGAGAAATTGGTTTTGCCATGTCATGCCGAGAATACTACAAAGTAGGCTGACTTCGCGACCATGATATGTAGCCGTTATGATGGATGCATAACGTCTCCTAGCCTCTTACTTATTGCCGCCATGCTATCAACCCCAGCAAACAGAAATCCACTCCATACCCGTGAAATTACTTTCCAAGGCTATGCCCGAGAGGATGGCTTGTGGGACATAGAGGCCCATCTACGAGACTTTAAATTTCATCCCTTCACTACTGGCGGGAAAACCTGGGAGCCAGGCCAAGCATTTCATGACATGTGGGTTCGCATTACTGTGAACACGGAATTAGTAATCCTAGCAATCGAGGTGTCCATGGATAGCCATCCCCATCCAGAATGTCCTCAAGTAATCCCTCCAATGGATGCGCTGATTGGTGCGCGTCTTGGCAAAGGTTGGCGCAAAACTATTAATGAACATCTTGGAGGAATTAAGGGCTGCACACACCTACGAGAGCTACTCAGCAGTATCGCTACTGCTGCCTTTCAATCGATTCCTGGAGCCCTCTTTGATCCGGATGACAACAAGCCGCCACTATATTTGGGAACTTGTAAGTCTTGGGACTTTGACGGACCAGTAGTAATGCGCGTCTATCCCAAGTTTTACAAATGGAAAGCTACAGTCTAGATTGCTTTAAAACTCATCGCGGTGAACACTGAAAGCATTAAAAGCCTGCTGTACTGGCATGATCTCTACCAAATTAATATTCATATGGCTTGGTAAGTTAGTAGACCAGTAAATTGCCTCTGCCACATCATCCGCACTCAATGCCTTAACACCGCTGTAGACCTTGCCCGCTTTATCATCATCACCCTTAAAGCGCACATTTGAAAACTCTGTGCCTGAACTCATCCCAGGCTCAACACAGGTAACACGGACTGGCGTACCCACTAAGTCCGCCCTCAGGTTCAAACTAAATTGCTGCACAAATGCTTTAGTTCCACCATATACATTGCCGCCCGGGTAGGGATAGCTTGCAGCTACCGAGCCTAGATTGATGATGTGGCCACATTTACGCTCCACCATTCCAGGCAAGAAAGCACGCGTCATATGCACCAGCCCCTTAATATTGGTATCAATCATTCGATCCCAGTCTGAGAGAAAGGCTTGATGCGCTGGCTCCAAACCTAAAGCCAATCCAGCGTTATTCACCAATACTGTTACCGCAGCAAAGTCTGCCGGCAATGTTGCGGCTAGACCATCAACCTGTTCGCTGTCACAAACATCCACAGCCAAGGTGAGTAATTTTTTTTGCTGCTCTATAGGAAGGGATGCTTTCAAAGCTTCCAAGCGATCTACCCTTCTGCCTGCAGCAATTACTTTATGACCATGAGCCAGAAAACGCCTCGCAGCTGCCTCTCCAAAACCAGCAGTAGCGCCAGTTACCAAAACGGTATGTTCCATAATTTCCTACTTATTTTTTGTAATTGACTGATTCATTTATATTACTGCGTATATGGCATTGTTGCGGATTTTCACCCACACCCTGACTTCATTGATTCTGCTGGGATTAATGGGAGGGGTTTTGGCTGATGAAAGCAAGTTCTCAGGGGGCTTTCTTAACCTAGAAAAAGCATCTGACCAGTACTCAAGTCAGCGGGTACTTGAATTTTGGGGCTACCACAACGCCTTTGGAGAGCAAACTCAGAGTGATACCTTGAAGTTGCGCTATTACCAACCCCTCCAGTTTGATCGCTGGCGAGGCACTATGCGACTCGATACCTCCTACGTTTCAACTTATGGACCTACCCTTTCAGAACAATCATCTGGCACTTACAACGCTGGCAATACTATGCTGACCGTCTGGGGAAATCACCCTAGTATTTTGAAAAATTGGGAAGGCACATTGGGAGGTCGAGTGATTTTTCCGTTTGGTAATAATGGGCAGTGGGCAGTTGGTCCCCAGATCGGCACGGTGTATGTACCCACCAAAGATAATAGCTCGCGCCTATCCGACTTTTCACCGCTTCTACGATATATGTATGGCTTTGATAGCAAAGGCAATTCATTGGCCAATAATCCCAATCAGCCGCCCCTAGCCCGTAATCTCAATATTTTTCCAACGCTTGGATTTAATATCTTTCCAAATACTCAAATCCGGCTTTGGGATGAAAACGGAATCGTCTGGAATACAGGTGGGGGTGGTGGCTGGTTTGTTCCACTCGATGCCATGGTGACCCATCGCCTCAATAAACATTTCTTGTTTGCAGTGGGAGCCAGCAAACAAGTAGTAGAAAGCTACTCTGTTTACGACTGGTCTTTTTACGGAAAGCTATCGTTTAATTTCTAAGGTTTAATTTCTGAGCGGCACTTCAGTCAAGATTCATTAAACGATCACTCTCAATTGCCGCTGCCTTCGATTTCACTAAAGCCTGCATCAACCAGTCTTCAAAATCCTCACTACAGAGATTCATTTGTTTACGAATACTCTGCAGTAATGGCGTACCTGCAATCCAGCTCTTGACTGCTGACATCTCTTTACTTCGCCACTCCAACAATTTGTACTTGAGCAGCACCTTGGCACCGTGACGAGCATTACGATCAGCATCACCTGAAAGATAGTCAAGCCGAGATTTTGCGGTAGCGATTGACTTCTTTACATCTGTAAACGGTTTTCCGTGCCCCGGAATCACCAAGGCAACTGGAAGCTCTTCAATTAGCTCTAATGTCTGCGCCACCCCTTCAAAGCCACCCTCACCCCAGAGCTCAGGGAAGATGACTCCAAAACCTTCTTCCCAAAGGGCATCGGCAGAGATCAAGATTTGATGTTGCTCTTGATAGAGCATGATTGAATGATTGTCATGACCAGGAGCCGCAAGAATCTGCCAGCGATAAGGACCCAAGTTAATCTCTTTGCCAGCTACGAGTTGATCGCAGTGAGTAAAGCGCGGGCAATCTTGCCCCAATTGCGCAAAGCTGAGTAAATCTTCATCCCAATCTTGCACAGCGCTTACCTCAGCTTCTGGTATCCAGATATTACAATCAAACTCTTTTGATAGTGCCGCATTGCCACCACAATGATCTGAGTGCAGATGTGTATTAACTAATTTATTGAGGCCACTTAAGTTGTGCCGCTTGAGTGCATTAGAAACCAAATCCACCGTCATTTGCTGATGCGTGCAGTAACCGCTATCAACTAAGGAAACATCATCTTCACCAAATAAAAAAATATTATTGGCTGATAACCAACCACGCTCGAAGATTTCAATTCCGAGCGGGAGCAAATAATTGCCAATTCGCTTTTCAGACACCTTAATTTTTCTGGGAAGTGAGTTCGAGCTTTTGAATATCAAATTGTTGTTGCTTTAAGCGCTGCAACAAATCAGCATAGACTTTCGGATCGATTTGAGGTGTTCTAGACAAAACCCAGAGGTATTCTCTTCTCGGATCACTTACAGCAGCCACCTGATATTGAGCATCCAAATCAATCACCCAGTAATCACCCCAGACCATAGGTAGAAATGAAAGCCACTCAGGAGCAAAACGCACCTCTAACTTTGGCGAATCCTTCGAACCAATTTGGCGGGCTAAACCCTCCGCTTCTGAAGTCTCTCCACTTGCAGTTTTGCAGCTATTCAGTACCTGAAGATTGCCATCGGGTTTGGGGGAATATACAGCCTTGGTATTAGAAACACATTTCTTCTGAAACCAATTTGGAAACTTCGCAATCTCGTACCAAGTGCCGAGATAGCGAGGCACATCGAGAGTGGCTATGGTCTTTACAGTCTGATCAGCTTGCTGAGCACTAGCCTGGACAGACCCAAGACAGATCATCAGAAAGCCCAAAATGGAAACGATCGAAACGCGAAGATTTAGAAACAGAGTCATGGGAGATTTGATATTAAGTGGTGAATTTCTTGCCTAGGAACTTGCGAATATAAGGAATCCTACAAGATAACAGCAATATCAAAACGATCGCATAAATTGTTACGGTATCAAGATCATTCTTACCTGCTTTATGCCACCAATAGTGAAGGATCACAGTACAAGCAATGAAATAAATCAGTCGATGCAGTTGAGTCCACCGGCGGCCTAATTTTCTTTGAGCCCAATGGGTGGATGTCAGCGCTAGCGGAATCAATAGCACAAAACTAATAAAGCCCATGGTGATGAATGGTCGCTTCACCACATCCTTGATCATTTCTACTAAATCAAAGTCTTGATCGAGCCAAAGCCAAATCCCAAAATGCAGACAGCCATAGAAAAAACTAAATAGGCCCAACATTCTGCGATACCGAATCCATGCTGCTGCATTCGTTAGCAAACGCAATGGCGTCATCGCCAAGGTTAAACACAAGAAGACTAATGCCCACGTACCTGTCGAGCGGGTAATGAACTCAACTGGATTAGCACCCAAGCCATCATTAAAGCCCAGCCAAATAAGTCGCCCTAAGGGCAATAGTGCCAGCAGAAAAACAAATACCTTCATGAACACCAACTATCTCAGATCAATTAGTAGAATTTCTTCAAGTCCATGCCGGTATACATGCTAGCAACTTGATCACCATAACCATTAAACATTTGTGTTTTCATTTTAGGTGCAAAGGCCGCTTTAAAATCGCCAATTCGACGCTCAGTTGCTTGACTCCAACGAGGATGATCCACTAAAGGATTGACGTTGGAATAAAAGCCATACTCTCGTGCATCAAATTGACTCCAACTGGTCTTAGGCATTTCTTCAGTCAAACGAATTTTGACAATCGATTTAGCACTCTTAAAGCCATATTTCCAGGGTACAACAATGCGAACCGGAGCGCCATTTTGCTTGGGTAACACTTCACCATACAAACCAAATGTCAACAGCGTCAATGGGTTCATTGCCTCATCTAAACGCAAGCCTTCCCGATAGGGCCAATCAATGATTTGACTCCTTAAACCAGGCATTTGTTTGCGATCAGCCAGTGAAATAAACTCAACAAACTTTGCTGAGCCCAAAGGCTGAACATAATTCAGTAATTTAGAGAGCGAGTAACCATCCCAAGGAATCACCATCGACCAACCCTCAACACAGCGCATCCGATAAACACGCTCTTCCATTGGAGCAAGTTTTAGAAGAGCATCAATATCCAAAGTGACTGGTTTTTTAACTAAACCTTCAATCGTGACAGTCCATGGACGAGTCTGCAGGGAGCCCGCATTGGCAGCAGGATCCGATTTCTCGGTACCAAACTCGTAAAAGTTGTTGTAGCCCGTCACATATTGATAGCCAGTAGTGTCTTCCTTCACCGAAAGGCTTGGATTTGGTGTTGCGATTAATTTTTGTGGGGTGCTTGCAAGAGCCTCGCGTGAGAACCAGGGCGCAAGAGCCAACCCAAAAGCTCCGGCAGCAGCGCTTTTAATCAAATCACGGCGTCCATCAAAAACTGCCTTGGGGGTGATTTCTAAAGAAAGTTGCTTTTGGTCATTTGTATACATATCAATATCTCTTTGATAGATGTCAAACTGCATGGTGAATAAGGCTCATTCTCCTACGGTTGGCAATTTATTGCTCAGAACTGTGCTGGATAATAGGGTTTCATCCAATATCTGACCAGCTCATATGGAGTTCAAATAAGAATTTATTTACCCTGAAAGAGCAGTATGACCTGGATCCTAGTGGCATGTGCCATTTTCCTATTAGGCGTGTATCAAAGTCGCCAAGGGGTTCTTCTTCAACCCCGTCTTCGCAACCTCTTTTTGGTCTGTATTCTTCTGCTAGCTGTAGCCTGGAATATTCGCGCCCACCTACCCAATAGCAACCTCGATAACTTAATCGATCTATCCTTCCACTTTTTTGGAGCTTCATTACTAGTCGCTTTATTTGGCTTCTGGAGTGCAATCACACTCCTCTTTTTCGTAGCCCTAGTTGGGGTCTTAAGCGTCAGCGGTGACTTGGTAGAGTCCACTCAACACTATGTCATGGTGAGCGTCATTCCTGCAATCTTTGCTTACTGCGTCATCAAGGCGGTTGATCGACTACTACCCAAACATTTATTTATTCTGATTTTGGGGCATGGTTATTTGGCAGCTTTTCTAAGTACCTTTGCAACCGGCGTGTTGATATACGGGTTACAACAAGCATTCAATATCACCTCATTTGCTAGCAATGATCCGGTAGGCTGGTTTTTAGGCTTACTCATCCTGTCATTTATGGAGGGCTCGCTCTCCGGTATGTTGCTGGCTATGTTGTTAATTTATAGGCCGCAATGGGTGAGCACCTATCAAGAAGATCAGTATCTGAATGCCTAGGATAATCAGTGCAGCGATAGGCGTAAGGATCTAAAAGAAGATCTAAGGGCAAGAAAAAAGGCAAACCTACTGGTTTGCCTTTTTCATATCGCTAACTGCAACTACTGAAGTGCAACAAGCTTAAGCTACAGCTGCTTTCTTCAAGATATCATTCAATGTTGTGCTTGGGCACATGACTGCTTTGAACTTGGCTTGATCAGGCATGAAGTAGCCGCCAATATCCGCTGGCTTACCTTGTACCGCTTTGAGCTCGTCAATAATCTTTTGCTCGTTCTCAGTCAAGGCTTTTGCAATCGGAGCAAAGTGGGCTTGCAATTCTTTATCTTCGGTTTGCGCAGCTAAGGCTTGAGCCCAGTACATTGCCAAGTAGAACTGGCTACCGCGGTTATCCAACTCACCAGTGCGTGGTGATGGTGACTTATTGTTGTCTAGCAATGTACCAGTTGCTTCATCTAGAGTGCGAGCCAAAATCTTCACTTTTGGATTATTGGTCTTATCGCCAATATCCTCCAAAGAAACAGCCAAGGCTAAGAACTCGCCCAAAGAATCCCAACGCAAATGATTCTCTTCAACCAATTGTTGAACGTGCTTAGGAGCAGAACCACCTGCACCAGTTTCAAAGAGGCCGCCACCTGCCATCAAAGGCACAATAGACAACATCTTGGCACTAGTGCCAAGCTCCATAATTGGGAACAAGTCAGTGAGGTAGTCACGCAAAATATTACCTGTCACTGAAATCGTATCTTTACCGCGAATGATGCGCTCTAATGTATAGCGCATTGCGCGAGTCTGAGACATGATCTGTATATCTACGCCAGTTAAGTCGTAATCTTTGAGATAGGTTTGAACCTTCTTGATCAACTCGGCTTCATGTGGACGGTACTCGTCTAACCAGAATACTGCTGGAGTATTTGATAAACGCGCACGGTTTACCGCCAACTTAACCCAGTCACGAATCGGCGCATCCTTCACCTGACACATACGCCAGATATCGCCCTCTTCCACATTCTGCTCGAGCAAGACTGTGCCGTCATCCGCAACAATGCGGGCAACACCAGCTTCAGCAATCTCAAAGGTCTTGTCGTGTGAGCCGTACTCTTCTGCCTGCTGAGCCATCAAGCCCACATTTGGCACTGTGCCCATGGTTTTTGGATCAAAATTACCGTGAGTCTTACAAAAGTTAATCATCTCTTGGTAGATACGGGCGAAAGTACTTTCCGGGATAACTGCCTTAGTGTCATGCAAACGACCATCCGCGCCCCACATCTTGCCACCAACACGAATCATCGCTGGCATCGATGCGTCCACGATCACATCGCTTGGTGAATGGAGGTTGGTAATGCCTTTAGCAGAATCCACCATCGCCAAAGCTGGGCGGTGCTCATGGCAAGCGTGCAGGTCTTGAATGATTTCTTCGCGCTTAGATTCTGGCAAAGTTTTAATCTTGTCATACAAGCTGCTCATACCATTGTTTGGATTAACGCCTAACTCTTCAAACAACTTGCCGTGCTTTGCAAATGCATCTTTGTAGAAAATCTTTACAGCATGACCAAACACGATCGGGTGCGATACCTTCATCATGGTTGCCTTCACGTGCAAGGACAACATCATGCCAGTCTTGTAAGCATCTTCAATTTCTTTTTCGTAGAACTCGCAGAGCGCTTTCTTACTCATATACATACTGTCAATAATTTCACCAGCAAGTAAAGAGACTTTTGGCTTGAGAACGATGGTCTTGCCACTCTTTGTAACCAAATCCATCTTCACATCACATGCCTTAGTCATAGTCATTGACTTCTCACCTGCGTAGAAATCGCCACCATGCATGTGAGATACGTGCGTACGGGAAGCCTGACTCCACTCACCCATGGAGTGTGGATTCTTGCGGGCATAACGTTTGACCGCATTTGGTGCGCGACGATCAGAGTTACCTTCGCGCAATACTGGGTTTACTGCACTACCCAAACACTTAGAGTAACGAGTACGAATTGCTTTTTCAGCGTCATCCTTAGGATCTTCTGGAAAATCAGGGATCTTGTAACCCTTAGATTGCAATTCCTTGATAGCTGCGAGCAACTGAGGCACTGAGGCACTGATATTCGGCAGCTTGATGATGTTGGTATCCGGCAATAAAGTCATACGACCCAGCTCAGCTAAGTTATCAGGCACTTTCTGCTCAGCAGTTAAGCAATCAGAGAACTCTGCCAAGATACGTGCCGCAACAGAAATGTCGCTTTCTACAACCTGCACCCCAGCTGGCGCTGTAAAAGTACGAATGATTGGTAAAAATGCACAGGTCGCCAATAATGGCGCTTCGTCTGTCAGCGTGTAAATGATCTTTGATTTCTCTGAAGCCATTGATGTTTCCTCGATATGGATAAATATTAGGGCTCGGCCTTATACCGAACCACTCTCGCGTTCCATGCGCAACACTTCAGGCGCTTTTGGCTATCTTGGGTGATATTTCACGCACTGGACCGAGACATCTATTTTAAATCATCGAACCCGGCTATTTAAGGGGATTTGGGCACCAAATTGACTGAAGTCGGGCAATTTAAGGGAATCCACCGAGCCAACCCAATACGCGCATAGATCGTAAACTGTGGCGTATGACCAATAAGCACCCTCTACTCAACAAAAACCTCGTACTGTTGATTCTCTGCCAGGGCTTGTTTTTGACCAATAATGTGACCTTTATTGCCATTAATGGCCTAGTTGGCCTGAGTCTAAGCCCCGTCGCCTGGATGGCTACCCTACCCGTCATGGGCTATGTTGTTGGTGGAGCCTTCTCAACCTCAATCGTAGCCAAAACTCAAAATTACTTTGGTCGGAAGATTTCTTTTCAGTTGGGCCTATTGGTAGCAGTCTTATCAGCCCTTCTTTGCGCCTATGCCGCCATTTCTAAGAATTTCTGGCTCTTAGTGCTGGGCACCTTTATTGCAGGCTATTACAGCGCTAATGGGCAACTCTATCGGTTTGCTGCTGCTGAGCTGACCGTTGTCAGCCAGAGAGATAAAGCGGTCTCTTGGGTGCTAGCCGGCGGAATCCTGGGTGCTGTCATTGGGCCTAATCTTGCGTCATGGACCAAGGATTTCTTTGATACTGCATTTTTAGGCGCCTATCTCACGCTTTCGATAGCTGGCTTGGTTGGCATCATCGTGATGCAATTCATCCACTTTCCAGAAGAATTCAAGACGCGGCACTCCCTGTCCGATGGCAGAGATCTAAAGACTATTCTGATGCAGCCAGTCTTTATGGTTGCGGTGATTGGTGCTTCCTTAGGTTATGGCGTCATGAACCTCCTGATGGCAGCTACTCCGCTCGCTATGCAAATTTGCGGTCTACCCTTCTCTGATACTGCTCTGGTTTTAGAGTGGCACGTAATCGGGATGTTTGCGCCCGGGTTTTTTACTGGCTCATTGATTCAGCGCTTTGGTACCCTCAAAATCATGGGCGTTGGGGTCATCCTCAATCTCTTGTGCATAGCAATCGCACTATCTGGTACCGACTTACATCAATTCTTAATTGCGTTATTTTTATTAGGCGTAGGTTGGAACTTTTTATTTACTGGCTCGACCTCATTGGCGATGACGGCTTACCGCCCCGAAGAGCGTGACAAAGCTCAGGCGGCAATTAACTTCTTTGTATTTGGCACCATGGCCTTTACTTCTTTCGGCTCTGGCGCACTCATTACCTCGCAGGGCTGGAATATTTTGAACTGGGGCTCACTACTTCCAGTTGCCGTCACAGCAGGTGCTTTGATTTGGCTTAGCGCCAATCGCAAGAAACTAGGAAGCTTTAGCTAAGGGCAAATTGAAGAGCAGGTTTTGCGGTTTCAGTTTGAGTTGCTTTTCATCATTCATAGCAATAGCCATATAGACTGGTTTTCCAGCCTGCGATTGGGTCACCGCAGTCTCATCGATAAAGTCGAGGCGAAATAAACAGATCACTCTCTCAAGCTCATCCGCATCTACGGGCTCTTTTTTATACAGCTTATTGAGGATATCGCTTGCAGCAGCATCAAGGCCAACATGCCAAGACCACTTTGGGTCAGTGATTTGCTGCATTGGGGTAATGCGTACCTGAGCACCTAAAAAATGTTGTATCCATTTTTCAAGCACGCGACAAAAGTGATTAATAGGTGGCTGCCCAAAATTCAGTTGAACCGCAAAGTCATGGTCCTCGGATTTCTCCCAATAGAGATCAGCATTTTCTTCATGCAGTACATCTAAGTCGATCGAGCGCATAGACATCGACTTACTCTTCAGGAGATCTAGAATATTGCCAGTCTCCCCTGCCTGTGCATTGCGAGTAACCACCTCATCATCTGCACCCATTACAACGCCGTCTTCTAGCACAGTGATCTTCTGAGTCCGAAAGAAAATCTCGCCCATGCGAGCATCTAAAGGATGGCAATCTTGACCCAAGATATGGTGAATAAATATTTGCGCCAGCTGAGCAATAAATAGCGGTGGAACATCTACACCTTCACCCTTAAATAAACTCATATAAAAGTTTTCTAAAGAGCTAGCCGCCAATAATTTGGCTCGATATCTCAACCAAACTTGATAGTTCACCTGTATATCAGGATCAGCCATTGCGGCAATTTCTTGATCAGAAATCACTGCACGTGGGTTCTCGCTTAAACGTTGATGCAGACTTCGCTCTGCATCGCAGGATTCAGGAACGAGATTTAACTCTGGGCGCAATAAGTAAGTGCGCAAAAAATCATCCGTAACCAGCAATTGATTGTCCGAGCCTACCGTCAGGGTTTGATATGCGGAATGAGGCCAGAAGTGTGTCATGTGATTGTGCTCGAACAAAAAGATTACGCTCAGAATATACTAGCCCCTCAATTTCAGCCAAAGAGGAAGAAAAACGTGAGCGAACTCCAAAAAATAGATACTGTTGTTGGTGATGGCGCGGAAGCCGTTGCCGGGAATGATGTGGACGTACATTACACCGGCTGGTTATTTGATGAGAATGCACCAGATCACAAAGGGCAGAAGTTTGATAGTTCCCTTGATCGCGGCCAATTATTCAGCTTTCCTTTAGGTGCTGGCCATGTCATTAAGGGCTGGGACCAGGGTGTTCAAGGCATGAAAATCGGCGGTAAACGCACCCTCATCATCCCTTCAGAAATGGGTTATGGGCCACGCGGTGCTGGTGGTGTGATTCCCCCAAATGCAACGCTGGTATTTGATGTGGAGCTACACGGAGTCAGTTAATTCGAAAGCTGCATCTGCAAGTAATAAGGCCACTCATTGAACTGAGTGGCCTTTATTTTTTCAAAGAAAATGAAGTGCCTATGAACGTAAATCTTTACCATTCAAAGTTAATTTACTTTGCGACGTTGGCTGGCACAAACTAATCAAACGATTTCTCTCCGCCATCACTTTATCGGTGTAGCCGCCGTCATTTTCTGCATTTGCCGCACCAACATAGTATTTCAAGCCATTACGTAATGAGCCACTGGTCGCTATCAAATACTTCAGGATGTAGGCGCCTATTCGAATATTCACCTCTGGCTTAACTGCTTCACTAACCCCGCCATACAAGGCATATTTATCTTGGTGAATAGAAGTCATCACCTGCATCAAGCCCTCAGCGCCAGCATGACTTTTACTGAGTGGGTTGAAGTTAGACTCCACTGAGATTACGGCGAGTAATAGGACTGGATCAATATTGACTTCTTTTGCAATCAATACAGTATTAGATACATACTCTTCAATCTTGGCGCGGTCGAGCTTGTACTTTTTCTCGAAGAAGTCAGCTACTGCGCGTTGATTTTGAATCGATGTCATTAATTTGGAATCTAGCGCCTGTGGATCTATTTTTGATGCTGGGATGCGATCCGACAAGTGAGAGATTGGTTTTACCTGCGCGTGGGCTACTGATGGCACTAGAAGAGCTACTTTTTGATGCCTAGCGCTTGTCAGGCTGCTACTAGGGCCAGCTGAAGCCTTGTCGTAGATCACGCTGGTGATTTCTTTATCGTCCAGTGCCTTTGGAGTCTCTTCTTGATATTGATCGAGCATCCCAAAGCCGTTTTGCCAAACCATCTGGCGAGCTTCATCTGGAACCAAGATGCGAGCCATATCGAATGCACCCGCTTGGGTGCCATTGCCGGAGAGCCAGAGCCCCACGATCATGAACACTGTCACGATCAATAAGCCATTTAGCACCCGATACACGGGTGAGAGTGCGTAAGAGAAGAACTTCATAGCCTTAGCGCCTAGGGGCTGGGCTAGTTGCAAGTCACTCGAATCGGCAGACAAACATTTAATCATTCATGGTCTTGCAGCACACTAAAAAATCAAACATCTGATTTATGTTGCAATGCAATAAGTTAAAAACATGTGCCATCCTAAGAAGGTTCTTATATCAAGTCAAGAATAAAGAATGATGTTTCAATAACTTATAGGTCTTGAAATAAACTTACCCCCCGGGGAAGTCCTTATTTTTGATATTTTATTGTTTAAATTCAATGATTTATAGAAGTTAGTGGGTACTTATTTCATATCATAAAAAAGTGCCGAAAATCCAACTTTTTTACTATTTTTCAACTTCTGCCAGGGTCAAAAAACCGTACATCTAGTATTTTTAGCGCCTATATTTGCTACCGGTAGTGTTGTAGAACTTATAGCTTCAACCTACAAATCTATCGGTCTTCAAACTTTACAACCCTATTCATAATTGAAATTCAGAACATAAACCCTGATAAAGATTTGCTCTACAGCTAACTTACCCGCTCGATAGGCGCAATTCTTTAGCTGCCGGATGGCGACTCTCATTACACTGACATGCAATGAATTTCCTAGTCAAACTTTTCTTATTGAGCTCGCTTTGGCTGCCATTCAGTGCATTTGCCCTGTTCGATCAGTGCAAAGACCTTTTCCCAGTCCAGCAAATACCCAGCACTTCTCAGGAAGGACGCGACCTTTGCTTTGATGATTTTGCAATCTACTACTCACCTTTGGATAAAAAGCCTATCTACACCGTGGAAAGGTTAAATGGTGAGCAGCTTCAGGCTCCTCGCCCCCGCCGAACCAATCAGTTTTATGAAGAAGCTAGACTGCCTTTGAATGAACGCGCCCTACTATCCGACTATCGCGGTAGCGGCTACGACCGTGGGCACAACGTACCGGCTGGTGACATGACACGCGAACGAGGGATGGCGCAGTCATTTTCTCTAGCAAATATGATGCCGCAGGCTAGGCAAAATAACCAAGGTATCTGGGCAAAGCGGGTTGAAGAGCCTACCAGGATGTATATCAAGCGTGCGCAAGGAGATGTCTACGTCTTTACCGGCTCAATTGGTCATGCTGGCAGCATTGGTAAAAACAAGGTCACCATTCCAAGCCATCTTTATAAACTGGTCTATGACCCCCATAGAAAATTGGCGTGGGCTTATTGGATTGAAAATACCAATGATGCTCAAATGCGCCCACCGATCTCTTATACCGAACTGATTCAGAAAACTGGTATCGACTTTCATTTGCCTGTAGAGAACGGCGAAAGTAAGCCTGTTACACAGGTTGATAAAGGTGTCACTGAATCTAGACAAGCGCTGGGTGGCTGGTATCCGGTCTTTTTTGATCAATACTCACCTGAAAAGGTAGCAGCAATCATAACGAACATTCAATTGGGTAAGGTTTCTAGCGTACAGATTCAATATGACCGCAATGCAGAGCTAGCTTACAAACTGCAGCAAGAGATTGAAACGAAAACTCAAATGCGGGTCATGCTTTCACAAAGCAGTCCACCCGATTCACCCAATTTGAGCTACGAACGTAATCGTGTCGCAGTTGTAGTGCACTCAAAATAACTCTCTATTGCTCCCGAGTGCGGGGAGCAATCCCATGGGCCCGCTGAATAGGCGCCAACAAGCCTCGTAATCCATTGTGATCCAGGGTATGCATTAGCTCCAGCAACTGACCTAGCTCACCCTGAGGGAAGCCTTCGCGAGCGAACCAGGCCAAGTAATTACCAGGCAAGTCCGCAAGCGCGCGACCAGCATGCTTGCCAAAAGGCATCTTCATTGTGACTAGCTTCACCAGGGCTTCTGAATCCATAGCCCTGATCTTACAAGCCCCAGCAAGTTCCCAGCCAAATCTCAACACCAAGCCAAACAGGGTCATTTTCTCAATTGAGAATTGTTCTCATTTACTGTATATTGAGAATCATTCTCAATAACTTTTATTCACTAATTACTATCACCATGAAACTGACTATCAAAAGACTCGTAGCCTTCAGCATCCTATTAGCCACCGCCTTGCACTTCTCATTCGCCAATGCGGGCGAAGGGGCGTTTGGATGGATTTACACCCTCGATCTCCAGCCAAAAGGAAAGCTCGAGTTTGAGCAACGCTTACAGCTCAATAAACAGCAAGCTGCTGGCACCTACGATGCCTGGACCGCCCGAACTGAACTTGAATATGGCTTGACTAATGATTTGCAAATCGCTGGCTACATCAACTCTTATTACACCAGTGCAAATCAAAATTACACCAACCCCGAGGCTTGTGGTGATGTTGCAAGTTGCACAGGTGGATATGGGGTGCCATCAAGCCATGATCCTGCCACCCCCTATAGAAAAAGTGGCATTGAGGGTGGCTCCTTAGAAGCCATTTATCGACTCACTAATCCAGTGACATCGCCCGTTGGAGTAGGACTGTATCTAGAACCTACCTGGGGTAGAAACAAAGATGAAATTGAGGCTCGCCTTCTCTTGCAATCGAACTTCATTGATGACCGACTGGTATTAGCAGGCAACGTGGTCGTAGCAAATGAACGCTTGAAATTTATTGAGAATGGCAATGTCCCTGAATCCATGCTCGATTTTCTTGTAGGAGCTAGTTACCGATTTGCCCCCAAATGGTCTGCCGGTGTTGAAGCGCGCTTTCATAATGACTACTCAGAATTGAATTTACGAAATCAAGTACAGCGTGCAACCTTTGTTGGACCAAACATGCACTACGCTGCAAAAGACTGGTGGGTTACCGGTGCATGGCGCTATCAGTTAAAGGGTGGAAATTGCATGGGTGGCGGTGAAGCAGAATGCTCCAACGCCCGAGTTTGGGATAGTCACTCTGTCAATGAATTCATTGTCAAAGTTGGATTTCCTTTGAACTAAGGAAGAGAGCATGAACTGGAAACCCAACCCCTTACTCATCATTGGCCTTGTTGCAGCAACAATACCAATAGTTGCACATGCCAAGATTTATGTATCTATTGAGAAAGCGCAAAAGATACTCGCTCCTAATAAGTCTCTTGCGAAAAATCCCATCATCATCACCGATGAATTACAAGACAAAATGCGTTCTGCTTCAAGTATTCGCCACCCCTTTCAAGGCGATCGAATTTGGAAAGCATCCGATGGGAGCTGGTTCATCGTAGATGAGGTGGTTGGCAAACATGAAATGATTACCTATGCAGTAGCACTAAACCCATCCGGAGCGGTGACTGGAATCGAGATTCTGGAGTATGTTGAATCCTATGGCTACGAAGTGGCAGAAGACCAGTGGCGTAAACAGTTCGTAGGTAAAACAGCAGTAGACCCTATTAAGCTGAACAAAGATATTCAAAATATCGGCGGCGCCACCCTTTCTTGTAAACATCTCACGGATGGCGTCAAGCGGGTTACCGTCTTATACGACATCGCCTTAAAACATCAAACTTCAATTCCAAAAGCAAAATGATTCGCTGCAAGCCGCTTTTAGGCACCTTCGTAGAAATCAGAATTGAGGATGAGTTGCAATCTTCGAAAGTGCTAAACGAAGCTTTCCTAGCTATTGAGCAAGTGCAATCCTTGATGGGCTTTCACAATCCAGAGAGTGAGCTTTCTCAAATAAATGCCAGCTCATATTTAGAACCTCTTCAAATCCACTCCTGGACTGCTGAGGTGCTTTCGATTGCCAAAGAGATTTATCAACTCTCAAATGGCCTATTTAATTGCGGGATTGGGCACCTCTTAGTAGAGGCAGGCCTACTTCCTAAGCATGTCTGCTTGGGTGCTCATGCATTTGGAGGCATTGAAGATGTCCTATTTCTTGAGCCAAACTTGGTGTACTCCACGGTCCCACTCTGTCTTGATCTTGGAGGTATTGCTAAAGGCTACGCTGTGGATAGGGCGGCAGAGATCTTATTTACTGGCGGCATCCAATCTGGATCAGTGAATGCCGGCGGAGATTTGCGGGTTTTTGGCGATTGCAGTCAAGACATTCATATTCGTAATCCAGCGAATCCCTGTGAACTTATCCACATTGGCAACATCAGGAAGGGTGCGATCGCAACCAGCGGCCTCTACTTTTCAAAGCGCGATACTGATGACAAAAGCTATCTGGTCAATCCCCTCAATCAAGAGTATCTTGAATTTTCAGAGTCTTACTCAGTGATCGCAAATCAATGTGTCTACGCAGATGCCTTAACCAAAGTAGTGAGTATTTCTGGAAATACCCAGCACCCCTGCTTGAGGCATTTTTCTGCACAAGCCATCAAAGTCCCCAACACGCTCACCCCATGAAAAATACTAGTCGCCTTGGCAAAATGCCCGGCTGGCAAAGACATTCTGTAATCATTGCCATGTTGAGCTGCTCACTTACCGGCATAGCCTATTTACTTGGTCATGAATTGCATATTCAACGTGATGTATTGGGTGCCCACTCAGTATTAGCGTGGCATGGCATTACAGCAATCATGGCCACGATGGCTCTGGGTTCGGTTTTGCCCGCCCACCTGAAGGCAGGCCTGAAGTCTAAGAGGAAGGTGTGGAGTGGTTTAAGCCAATTAGCTTTTTTAACTACTTTATTAGTTTCTGGGGCTCTGCTCTACTACGGCCCTGCAGAAATTCGAGATCCAGTTATTACAACGCACTGGATGCTTGGTACTGCGTTCTTTGCAATCTTTTTGCTGCACGGTATTTACACTAAAAAATGAGAGTACTTGATGGCAATAAGGCGCATTGAGTGTTATTTCTCAATACGCCTTTATCAAACTAAGGAAGACTTACTTACAGCAAGAATCTGCTTCAGATGAAGTTCCACAAGAATTCATTCCCAATAATGGATAAGCCGGGCAGAAACGGAAAATTCCAGTAGCTAAAGGAATTAGTCCAAGCCAGCCCCACCAACCTACGATACCGTTGGCTGCAAGCGCAACTAACACAATGCCTACTGCGATTCTTAAGATACGATCGATACCGCCGACGTTACATTTCATATTGAACTCCCTTTAAAAAATAATTAAATACTTCTTCGCAATCACTTTTTACAGTAGTGCTTATAGAGCAAACTCATAACTGATACAGCAACTTGGCTTGATAGGGAGTAGTAAATTTGCTTACCATCTCTACGTGTTTTCACCAGCTTTTCTTTACGCAACACCGTGAGCTGCTGTGAGAGTGTGGGTTGATGTAAATCTAGAGCAGTCTCTAGCTCACTAACGCATTTTTCTGCTTGGCCGATTTCGCACAAGAGCATCATGCGATCTCGGTTAGATAAGACCTTCATCAGCTTGCAAGCATCATCCGCTGATGACTGCATTTTTTTCAATTCTGCTTTGGAGATAGGCATATTCATCGTCATATTCCAATCAGAGTGCATTCAATGGAATTTTGAGATAAGCAACCCCATTGCTATCTGCCTCAGGAAAATGACCAGCTCGAATATTGACCTGAATAGAAGGCAATATTAATGTTGGCATATCTAAGGTTTTATCTCGTGTAGTTCGCATCGCCACAAATTGCTCCTCAGTCACGCCATCATGCACATGGATATTGTTTGCCTTCTCATCAGCGACAGTAGTGACACCTGTCGCAGGTCTGTTATTTGGTGGATAGTCATGGCACATGTACAGCTTTGTCTCGCCAGAGTAGGACAAGATCTTCTGAATGGAGCGATAAAGCGTCTTCGCATCACCACCTGGGAAATCACAACGGGCTGTACCAACATCCGGCATAAATAAGGTATCACCTACAAAGATCGCATCACCGATTTCGTAAGCCATACAAGCTGGGGTGTGGCCTGGTACAAAAAGGGCTTTTAAAGAGAGGTTTCCAAAAGGGAGTGACTCACCCTCTTTGAGCAATTGATCAAACTGAGTGCCATCCACCTTAAAGTTCTCATCTAAATTGAAGACGCCTTTAAATACTTTCTGTACATTAGTGATGTGATCGCCAATAACTAATTTGCCACCTAGGTGACTTTGCAGGTAAGGAGCAGCAGTTAAATGGTCTGCATGGGCATGGGTCTCCAAAATCCAAGCTACTTGCAGCTGGTGCGCCTTCACGAAGGCAATGACCTCGTCGGCAGACTTGGTAGTAGTTCTGCCTGATTTGGGGTCATAGTTCATGACTGAATCAATGATGACGCAAGGGCTGCCCTCACCCTCATAAACCACATAGGTATAAGTCCAGGTTTCTGGGTCAAAAAAATCTTTAATGATTGGTGTGTGTTGCGCGTTCAAGATATTTTCCTGTCGAATAAATATAATATATATTTATATACTATATTAATATAAAATAAATTGCAATGGACTACTCAACTCTTATCAGCCCGGCACTCGGCATCCTAGTGGGCATCCTTATGGGCCTTACCGGCGCTGGGGGTGGCATCTTGTCCGTACCGCTTTTAGTCTTCTTTTTGGGATTACCCATTGCTGAAGCGGCACCTATAGCACTGTGTGCTGTAGCCCTTGCCTCTAGCATTGGGGCCATTCTAGGCCTCAGAAATAAGATCTTGCGCTACAAAGCGGCTGGTTTTATGGCGATTTTTGGTTTGGCGCTTTCACCATTGGGCCTTTGGGTCGCACCCCAAATTCCTAATGCGCCCTTGCAGATCTTGTTTAGCTTGATTCTCTTGTACGTTGCCATTCGATTATTGAGTCAAGCCCGGAATGAACTAAAAGGCATTCCTGAGCCCAATCGCAAACCTCCCCCCTGTTTAATGAATCCATCAATCGGAAAACTGCAGTGGACAGTACCTTGCGCACGCGCCCTAATGGTTTCTGGAAGTCTTGCAGGTTTTTTATCTGGCTTATTGGGGGTTGGTGGTGGGTTCATTATTGTTCCAGCGCTAAAACGTTATACAGATCTACCTGTGAAGTCCATCGTAGCGACCTCGCTTGGAGTGCTTGCCATCGTTACTGGCGGTGGCGCAATTTTCTCTGCCGCTTCCGGCAACCTCAATCTCATCGTTGCTGCACCCTTCTCTCTAGCAGCGCTAGTTGGCTTATTATTTGGACAACTCTTAGGCAAAAAAATGAGCGGCCCGAATGTCCAACTCATCTTTGCTATTTTTACCCTATTGATTGCAATTAGTTTATTAATTAAGGGTGCGCTTAATCTGCATCTTGATGTTTTCTTAAAATAAATGAAGCGGCCAAAAGCTTCTATTCTGATCATCTTCCTCGCGCTACTGGGAACCCTATTCATGACAGTTAAACCAAGTTCTTTTTTAACTAGCTCAGTGAGCGCCATTTCGGGGACTGTCAGTAATCTAAGTAATGAGCTCTTGGAATACGTTAATCCTGAAAAACCAACTCACGATCATTCTTCTGTGTATTACCAACGTTTTTATACTTCAAGATTTCACTTGGGTGAGCAAGCTATTAAGGCAAAGTTTTCTACGCCAATGAATATTAGCGATGGCGATAGCGTGATAGTTTCGGGGTATCAGAAAAATACGGTATTTCAAGTGCTTGCGTATCGCAACCAAACTCAAGAAGTTACAGGTGCAGAGAATTGGGTCATCTTGGTGCTGGGCGCACTATTCTTTTTAGCGGTGGCGATAGGGCTAATAAATTCAGAATTAGTGAGCGATGGCGCCCTAATACCAAAACTATTCTTATCGGGATTTTTACTGGTTGCCACTTACATGGCGTATCGGGCGCTTCTCATTCGAGAGGCTATTGGGCTGCTACAGCCCTAAATCAGAAATCACAAGAACCGTCTGACTGGAGGCTAATCCGCCTCCAGCAAGAGAACTGACGCAAAAGAACTTACAACTGATTAACGCTGGTCTTTGCTATCTTTGTATGAAAGATAGAAGTCATATACCGCCAGGCCAATACCAAAAGTGAGTAGAAGCAATAAATCAAACTGCTTGAGTTTGAGGATGTATGCTAAAAAGAAAAATAGCAATAAACCTAATGCTAATAAAGGTGGGAATAATTTTTTCATGGTCAATAGTTCCAGTTATTGATTGAAGTGATTTAAAAACCAACGCGCAGTCCTTAAGAGACGAGCGTCGTCGAATTGTTTACCAGTCAACTGAACCCCCAATGGGAGTCCATTGCCTGATTGCAAAATTGGTAGGCTAATTGTTGGCATACCAGTTACCGCCCAAAGAGAATTTGCCAAACTACCAGTTCTTGCTGCTTCAGACTTTAATGGTGCAAAGCCTAAGCTTGAAGGCGTCAAAATACAGTCAAAGCGATCAAAGAACTCATCAAAACTACTTGACACCATTTCAATAGCATTGAGCGCTCGGAGGTATTCTTGAGCAGTGATCTTCGAGCCCGCCTTAATCATGTCAGCAATTCTCTTAGGAGGCTTTTTAGAGATTTGACGTTCTTGTGTTTCCAAAGCCTGGGTAAACTCCGCCTGCGCAATAAGCTCATGCCACTCTTTTGACTGAATCGTAGACTCAGGCAAATCAATGATGGTGATTTGATCAGCAAGCTCTTCAAGCAAAGCCTCAATGGCTTCTTTTGCCTCAGCTTCCATATCAAGCCAATCTGGCGTTTTCAAGAAAACAAAATTCGGCTTAAAAGGAATCTCTTCTTTGCAAACCGCCAAGAGCGGTCTTGGAAGAACGCCTTTAGTATCCGGATCCTGCTCATCGGAGCCCAAGACAATCTCAGCTAGTAAAGCGGCATCTTCTACAGTCTTACTAAAGATACCAACTTGCTCGAGTGTTTTTGAAGCACGAAAGAGACCCGATTGCGATATTAGGCTACTGCTAGGCTTAAAGCCCACTACACCACAATAAGAAGCAGATTCGGCTATAGATCCTAGAGATTGTGTGCCCACTGCAACAGGTACGATACCGCTAGCAACTAAAGCAGCGGCGGCCCCAGCAGCTAATCCAACTTGTCGCTCGAGGTCCAATGGATTGCAAACTTCTGGCGCCTGACCCAAATTGAATTCGGCAACCTTGGCTTTGCAAAAAGTAATAGCACCATCATCTCTTAAGCGTTTAACAATAGAGGCATCCCAGCGCGGATGACGCCCTTCCAGCAAAGGAGATCCAATAGTGGAAAACATATCAATGGAATCAATGTTGTCACTGAGTGCCACCGGAACGCCCTCAAGCCTGGCTGAATGATTTAAGCCACGTGCGTGACCATCATCAACTAAAGCCGCTTGTCGCAAAATGGCTTTGGGATGAAAAAAAGCAAGCGCAGTAATTTTTTCATCAATTCCTTTTGCCTGTTGACAAAACAAATCGGTGAGCTCAACACAGCTAGATGACCCAGTCGAGATCAACTCTCGAATTTTGGGGACATCTAACTGGTTTAAGGTAATGACTGCGTCACTCATCTCGTCTTACTTACTCATTAAGAATTCAGGGTTCACTGCACTTGGATCATTTGGATCGTAAGGTGCAGAAACGTCTTCGTTGTTATAGAGCATATCTGGCAACCAATTTACCAATGCTGGCTGTACGTAAACAAGTACTAGGGTCAGGAAGACCATTCCCAAGAATGGGAAACATCCCTTGAAAATCGTCCACAAAGCCAACTCTGGCGGCGCCACACCTTTGAGGTAGTAGGCCGACATAGCCATGGGCGGCGTCAAGAAGGAGGTTTGCAAGTTCACGGCGATCAAAATACCAAACAACAATGGATCAACATTAAAGTGCGCCAAAAGTGGCAAGAAGATCGGAACGAAAATAATGATGATCTCGCTCCACTCTAGTGGCCAGCCTAAAACGAAGATGATTAACTGGGCAATGATGAGAAACTGAACAGTATTCAAATCCATCGACATCATGAAATCTTTGATGATGTGCTCGCCACCGAGGTAAGAGAACACGGATGAGAATGTCCATGAACCTACGAACAAGTAACACACCATCGCTGAAGTCTTCGCAGTCAAATAAACAGACTCACGTAGACGCTGCCAAGTAAATGCCTTGTAGGCTACTGCCAACATTGTGCCGCCCAGAGCGCCCATTGCTGCCGCTTCGCTTGGGGTTGCCAAGCCAAACAAAATGGAGCCTAGAACTGCCAAAATCAATAAAGCTAATGGGAAGAATGCAGTTACCAATAACTTAAAGCCATCCCAAAAACCGACGTTATCCACATCTTTTGGCTTAGGCGCTAATGATGGATTAATCACCACACGCACAATGACATATACCAAATACAAGCCTGCCAATAAGAAACCAGGAATCATGGCAGCTGCGTAGAGCTTAACTACGGATACGCCAGCAGTTGCGGCATACACAATCAACATAATTGATGGTGGAATCAAAATACCTAAAGTACCGCCGGCAGTGATAACACCCGCTGCCAACTTTTGGTCGTAACCCGCTTTCAGCATTGATGGCAAAGCCAGCAAGCCCATCAAGGTCACCACTGCGCCCACAATACCGGTAGCGGTAGCAAACAGTGCACAGGTAATCAATGCGGCAACTGCCATTGATCCAGGTACGTGCCTTAAGGCAGTTTGCAAGCTCAGAAAGAGTCGATCCAAAATATTGGCCCGCTCGATGATGTAACCCATAAATAAGAATAGGGGTATCGATATCAAGACATCGTTGTTCATCACACTAAATGTGTTTTGCACAAATAGATAGAAGATGCGGTTATCTAAAAATGAAAGGACTGGATCGTAATAGGCGTAAAAACCAAAACCAATACCCATTGCCATCAAGGTGAAGGCGATTGGGAATCCTAGGAAAATAAAAACAATAAACAAGCCCAACATAAAGAGGGCGATGACTGGATCACTCATTATGTGCTTTCCACTTTAGTTGAATGGGTTTCGATAAGAACTTCTTCAAGCTCTTGTACGTCTTGATCTCTAAAAGGCCAGCTGCCAGTTTTAATGCAGATGAGGCAACGACATACTTCAGCGGTTCCAGCCATAAATAGACCTAAACCTGCAAAGAAGATGATCATCTTGAGTGGCCAAACAGGTACTCCAACCGGACTATTCACACTGACCTCACGAATCATCATGGCATCAAAACCATAGCGACCGCCAATAATGATCAGCGCCAAAATGCCAGGGAAGTAGAACAAGAAATACAAGGCAAGATCAACCTTGGCTTGTGTAGTCTCTTTCCAGGTGCGATATAAAAAATCGCCTCGGACCATGGCGGCCTTGGATAGTGTGTATGGTCCTGCCATCATGAATAATGCGCCATAGAACATATAGCTCATGTCAAATGCCCAATCCGTTGGATTATTGAGCACATAACGCATAAACACTTCGTAACAGGTTCCTAGGGTTAGCAGGACTACCGTCCATCCAAAGGCATGGCCTATGGATTTCGAGAGGCCATCAACCCACTTGATATAACCCAGCATTGCTTTCTCCTCAGTACGCTTTTAGCGCTTCTGTTTTTAGTACTAATACCTCTAATACTGATAAATATTAGAGGTATTGTTCGTTACTGCAAAAAAGGCCGCTAATAAAGCGGCCTTTCTTTATTACTAGATCAGCATTTTATACTGGAAGCTTAGTTTTGAATACATACTCGTAAGCTGCCTTGTAGTCTGCGTCATTCAAGAAGCCATAATAAGCAACGCGCTTAGCCCAGGCCAATTGAGAATCTGCACACTTCTTGAAGAATGGGTCTTCGGCTTCTAACTTCTGTGTCAACTCACCCCAAGCCTTGAGCTGTGCATCCATAATGGATTTTGGTGTACGTGTAACTTTCACCTTGTCCTTAGTAATGAGCTCTTGCAAGTCTTTAGAGTAGTAATCCTGAGCCATCCAAGTATTAGAAGATGAAGCTGCTTCAGCTGCATACTTCAAAATCGCCTTGTGTTCAACAGACAAAGAATCGTACTTAGTCTTGTTGAAAATGATTTCAAAGAATTCCATCGCCTGGTGGAATGAGCCCATCACATAGTTCTTTGCCACGTCTTGAGCGCCGAAACGACGGTCAGAAGTTGGGTTGTTGAACTCAAATGCGTCAATCACACCACGCTCCATCGCTGGAACAATCTCGCCACCTGGCAAC
Source organism: Polynucleobacter sp. AM-7D1 (assembly GCF_018688455.1). NCBI lineage: Bacteria > Pseudomonadati > Pseudomonadota > Betaproteobacteria > Burkholderiales > Burkholderiaceae > Polynucleobacter > Polynucleobacter sp. AM-7D1. The sequence continues at coordinate 328,810 of NZ_CP061319.1, read as the reverse complement.
TGAGTTACTTTCATACCCATGCTTTGCATCAAGTCAGCTGCAAGGCCTACGGTACGATACTTGTAGCCCACGAGCTCTTGAGCGTTCTTTGGTGGAGTCTTTTTAAACCAGCCTAATGGCTGAGTTGGCATTGGGAACGCAAAGAAACCTTTGATGTTCAGGTTTAGCTTTTGGAGCAACTCTTGATAGAGCTGATCGCCACCGCCACGCTGAATCCAACCGAGAGTCTGCTCAGCGTTAGCACCAGTAATTGGGCCAGAGCCAAACAATGAGGCTACTTTAGACTTACCGTACCAGTAAACCGCAACTTGGTGGCCACCGTCTAGAACACCCTTACTAACCGCGTCAGTCACTTCGAATGGCTTAACTACTGAGCCGCCAACGAGGTAATCAATCTTGAGCTTACCGCCAGACATTTCGTTTACTTTTTTGACGTAATCTTCAGCCATTTCATTGAAGACGTCTTTAGCACCCCAAGCACCTTGCATTTTCAACACAACAGGAGCTTGAGCTACAGAAATCATTGGGAAGCCAGCCAGTGGAACAGCTACAGCAGCAGCACCTGCTTTGCTGAAAAACTTTCTACGGGATTGACTTGTATTTTCTTCTTGAACAACTACTGGGGCTGCATCTTTGGCAGTAATAGACATCGAATATCTCCAATTCTTCTTTTATTAATCGGTATAACAACAACACGATCGTATTCCTCCCTACAAGCATCTCAATTGGGGTTTACGCTAATTTCTCCATGAAAATGATTCACTCTAAAACCCTCCTTCAGGCTAAGGCTTTTACTTCAAGGGTTTGCTGGACCTGATTAGCTCAAGGGCTAGCTAACGGGGTCTCCTCAAGCTACCTTATCTACTTTAACCACTTTAATAATGGGTTTAATCCCAGCTGGTGCTTAGGGCGTACCGGTATAAATTGCCAACCAAATCACCAGCGGTAAATAGATCACCGACAGCAGGTGTCCCACCATCACAATTGAGGCTACTTTTTGGGGCTCTTGATTATGGCGATCAGCCAAGATGTAATTAAATACCGCAGGGGGCAAGCCGGCAAAAATGATCAACGCGCCCTTCTGAATGGACTCCAAAGGTAATGTCCATATGACTAAATAGGCAACCAACAGGCGCAAAAAAATGGAAAGTGCGGTTGCAACGACCCCAGCCTTAACATGCTCAATTTTTCCTTCGGCCAGGCGGGTGCCCAGCGAGATCAACATCAAGGGAATCAAAATAGTACTGACCATGGTGACCGAGGTATCCAGCCAATCCGGCAAAGTCATCTGAAAGTGCCCAAACCACAGACCCAGACCCATAGACCATACCAAGGGACTAGCGTAAATGCTTTTGGCATCCATCTTGCCGGTCATCACTGCCGAGCCCAGCGAGAAAATCAAAATATTGGAGAGCACCATGAGAAGTACTGATGGTGCCAATCCATCTTGCCCAAATGCCAAGACCGTGAGCGGAATACCAATCGGACCAACATTGGTAAACATGATGGACGGCAATAAAGCTTTAGCTCCCGTGCCGGAATATTTGGCCAGAGGTAAAGCTAATAGGCCTGAAAAAACGACTATCAATACTGCCGCTAACACCAAATAACCAGCGCTTGTGAAATCCAGTGGCTTAGCTGATAATGAGATAAAAATAAAACATGGCAATGCCAAATCAATGAGGGTGTGATTAGCACCACTCATATTGGGTTTTCTATATCGTGCATATAAGAACCCTGCGAACACAATCGCGAAGATTGGCAGGGTAATACCCAGAATGCGTAAGATCATTAGCAAATACTCATGTGTCTTAATTAAGTATTACGGCGCTGGATTATTTCAATATGGGTATATGCCATCTTGATTAAATCGCAATCCAATTGCTTAGCTTGCGCCTTATTAATCATCTCGAGCAAGATATGCCCATGCTCTGTTTTATTGCCAGCATTTAAATCTCGTAACATGGACGCCGTCATTGGCGATCCAACTGCGGTGAGCATCTCAATCGATTTGCTTTGCACGTCAGCAGCAATCGCAAATCCATGTGCATCTGCAATCGCACAACACTGTGCATACATGGTTTTAGTCAGTGCATCGCCATAAGGGGTAGCAACAATCTCACCAATGGAGCCATTGCACAAAGTGGTCATCCCCGCTAAGGTGCTCAAGAAAGTCCACTTATCCCACAGGGCTTGCTCAATATTTTCGCTATAGACTGCATTAAAGTCCGTCTTCAGACACGACTCATAAAATGCTTTTGCCGCAGCCTCTTGACTTGGTGTGCGCGCACCGACGGTCAGAACATGCAAATCCGTTAATTGCTTTACTGCGCCTGTATCGGTAATCGTTGCTGCTATATGAGCAATACCGCCCATCACACGCTCGCGACCAAAACGCTGATCCAATTGCTCAATATGCGCTAAGCCGTTAAGGAAAGGCAAGATGAGACCCTGACTCGATGCGCCAGCTATCGATTGCAATGAGTCCTCTAGGTCAAAGGCTTTGGGCGCCAAAATAATGAGGTCATAGATCGGCTTTAGCTCTTGAGCGGTCACTGTTTTAGGATGCACCGTATAACTACCTTTTGGCGTCTCCACTACCAACCCATGCTCTTGAATATGTGCTTTGCGTTTCTCACGTAGGAGGTAGGTGACATCTGCACCAGCCAACATCAACTTCGATCCGTAATAGCCGCCAATACCACCCGCGCCCACAATTAATATCTTCATGATTTCCTCGAGGAATGTTTTGTGAACGATAAACCATAAATGGTGCCTAGGTAGCCCACTATCACCAAACCTGCTGCTAAGAACTTCCACCCAGGCAGTGACTCACCCAAGAAAATAGCGGTTGCCCCCATGCCAAAGATTGGAACTAACAATGGGGCTGGAGCTACAAGAGCTGCTGGATGCTTAGATAAAAGCCAGGCCCAAGCGGCGTAACCAAATAAGGTATTGGCCCAAGATTGCCAAAAGACTCCTGCCCAAGCTCCTAAAGGCGCTAACTCTATCGCGGAGACCAAGCTGGAATATCCACCCTCAAAATACAGCGACAGCAATAACAGAGGTGGAATAGAAAATGCACTAGCCCACACAACATAGGCAAACATATTGATAGCGCCTGCTTGCCGACTCAAAGTATTGCCTGCCCCCCAAGCACAAGCAGCACAGATGACTAAACCTATTCCGAGCAAACTGGTTTGACTATCAATATGACTCACAATCACCAGGAGACCGATCATCGCAATTCCAATGGAGATGGATTGATGCCAGTAAAGCCGCTCTTTAGCAAAGATCATCGCAAAGCCAATCGTGAAAAATACTTGGGTTTGCACCACTAGAGAAGCCAAGCCAGGAGTGATGTGGCCATTGATCGCATAAAACAAAATACCGAATTGCCCTACCCCAATAAATATTCCATACAGCGCTAAATTAAGCCAAGAGACTTTGGGGCGCTTCACAAAAAATATAGCGGGCAATAAGGCAAAAACATAGCGCAGTGTCGCAAACAAAAATGGTGGGAACGAATCCAGTGATTTTTTGATCACGACAAAATTGGTCCCCCAAATTGCCACAATGGCTAGCGCCAAAAGAAGATGGCTCAGGGGTAGTCGATTGGGCACTCTATTAACCGAGTTACTCACCACAGAGCAATTCTGCTGCGCGCTGCGCAATCATCATGGTTGGCGCTGCAGTATTTCCTGAGGTAATCGTTGGCATTGCCGAAGCATCTACTACTCGCAAGTTATGCACACCCCTCACCCGTAATTGGGAATCGAGCACTGCCATAGAATCATCATCGCGCCCCATCTTGCAAGTGCCCACCGGATGAAAAATCGTCGTACCAATATCACCTGCAGCTTTAATCAGTTCCTCGTCCGATTGATACTCTTTGCCCGGCTTGTACTCCTCAGGCATATAGGGTCTTAAAGCGGGACTCTCCACAATCTTGCGAGTAAGGCGTAATACCTCAATCGCCACTTGGCGATCAGCATCGGTAGATAAGTAGTTGGGAGCAATCACTGGTGGTGCTTGTGGGTCCTTTGAATCAATATGCACGCTACCACGCGAAGTAGGACGCAAATTACAAACACTGGCCGTAATAGCATCAAAGGTATGGAGATCCTCGCCAAACTTCTCTAAAGATAGGGGTTGCACGTGATACTCCACATTAGGTGAAGCATGCTCCCGAGAACTGTAGGCAAAAGCACCTAGCTGAGATGGTGCCATAGACATCGGGCCGCTACGCTTAAACATGTACTCCATGCCGATTAATAACTTACCAAGCAAAGAGTTTGCTTTGGTATTGAGAGTCTGAATTCCGCTGACTTTATAGATCATGCGTAACTGCAAATGGTCTTGCAAGTTCTCGCCGACGCCTGGCAAATCAGAAATCACATCAATACCTAAACGATTGAGATGAGTTGCTGCACCAATACCTGAGCGCTCTAAAATTTGCACACTTCCAATTGAGCCGGCACTCAGAATCACTTCACCTTGCTTGCCAGCATCGGCAGATTGGCAATGCGCCTCAAGAGTTTGACCGTCTTTGAGGTATTGCACCCCAAAGCAATTTTTGCTCACCGGATCAATCAAGAGCTTATTGACTACGGCCTCGGTAATCACCGTGAGATTGGGTCGTTTAGCTGCATCGCGCAAGAATGCTTTAGCAGTATTTAAGCGCCAACCTTGGCGTTGACTGACATCAAAATACCCCACTCCAAAGTTATCGCCTTGATTGAAATCCTCTGATGCCGGAATACCTGCTTCAATAGCTGCTTGCTTAAAGATATCCATAATCGGCCAGCGTAAACGTTGCCGTGATACTGTCCACTCGCCGCCCTTGCCGTGCCATTGATTGGCATTGCCGTGGTAATCCTCAAAGGACTTATAACGACGCAAAGCATTTTCCCAGGACCATGTTTCATCACCGGTCTCTCGGACCCAATTGGCATAGTCATCCTCTTGGCCGCGCATATAAATCATGCCGTTAATCGAGGAGCATCCGCCCAGAACTTTACCGCGGGGGTAAATCAAAGATCGACCATTCAAGCCCTTTTCTGCAGCAGTCTTAAGGCACCAATCGGCACGGGGGTTGTCGATGCAATACAAGTAACCAACCGGAATATGAATCCAAATGTAGTTGTCATGCGACCCAGCCTCTATCAACAGCACCCGTTTGGCAGGATTCTCAGTCAAGCGCTTAGCCAGCATGCAGCCCGCACTACCTGCGCCAATGATGATGAAGTCGTATTTCTGAATTTGGGTCATATTTTCCGCTAGAGATTGACTAGGGGTTCATTGACTATTATTCACTAAGCAAGCAAGGGGCGTAAATTTATCGAAACTATCCATGGGATTTGGTGGGCAAGCATCATTACCCGTCTAAAATAGCCCCATGCATGTTAATGAAAAAAACCGGACCCCCAAGAAAGATGATCTTGATGATGGTCCAAGCAAGTCAGAGCTCAAGCGCCAAATGACAGAGCGCCAGAAATTGGCGGAGGTTTTAGCTGCACTCAGTAGCGATGCATTAAAGACTATTCCGCTAGATGAGGCTATTAGAGCTGCGATTGCTGAAACTAACAAAATCAAAAGTTTTGAAGCCATACGTCGCCATAAACAATACCTTGGCAAACTGATGCGCTTTTTAGATGAAGAGGAGCTAGATGCCATTCAGAACCGTCTAGATGCAATTCAGGGTGTTAGTAAAGCAGAGACTGCCAAGCTCCACTATTTAGAGTCTTATCGCGATCGACTGATCGCCGATGATGCAGCTTTCACCAAAATGATTGAGCAATACCCTGATATGGATATTCAGAATATGCGCACCCTCATTCGCAACGCGCGCAAAGAAAAAGAAAGTAATAAGCCACCTAAGGCTTATCGAGAAATCTTCCGCGTCCTCAAGGATATGGGAATTTGAGTTAGCGCTCAGACCTTAAGCTTAGTAGCAGGAATCTCTACCCAGCGATACAAGTAGTTAGCGGCAATGGTGCTACTCACCACAACTCCAATCATGAGGCTAATTGCTATTAAACCACTCTTGTGGGCATGCATTCCAGAGGCAATGTAAATTGTATTTACCAACAAGATAAATGCAAAGTGGATTAAGAAAGCGCAGTAAGAGCGTGGGCTCGCCCAAGCAATTCCCTGTAAGAACACTCTCTTGGCATTCATTCCACCTTGAGGCAAAGTAGGATAGCCAGCGTCACCCCAAATCAATAGAAGTAAGGCTATAAACCATGCCAATATATTTCTTCCCCACACCTCCTGCAAAGAAGAGATTGCAATGACTACACCAATGATGATGATCAGCAGTTTTGCCAAGACTCTGATCTTTTGATCAGCATAGTTCTTTGCAAGATAGGACAACACTCCCAAGGTGTAAGAGCCCAAGAAATAAATGAAGTAAGACTCGTACTGCGCCGAGCGATTGAAGTACAGCAAAGAGCTCACTGCAACAATGCTGAGCAACCAAATTAAGGTTTGATACGAAGAAAAAGAAATGAGCAATATGGCCAGTACCGAGTAGAGCTGCCAGTCAATCGCGGCATACCAAGCGCCTGCAGAGATTGAGTCCAGACCCAAAATGCCCTGCAGAAAAAATAGGTGTGCCATAAATTGGCCCGGCGTCTCTTGCTCGCCAACGAACTCGTCATTTACCCAGTGACGAGCAATCCAGGCGCAAAAAATGGTAAAAATCAAAGCGGCGACGTATGGTGCAAACAAGCGAAGATAGCGATTGATGATGACTCGCAGTAATTTCTGACTGCTAAATTTTTCATTTGCAAATCGGGTTAGTGATTGCGTGGCCAAGTACCCTGCCATCACCAAAAATATTTGCACTGCAAAACGTCCATACTCAAATAGCCAGCCCATGAGGCTCGGCAAGAATGCTCGCGCATCTACTGCAATCTGTCCATAGCTAGCAAGGTGATGCAGGATGATGACGAGTGCCGCAAAGACCTTAAGTAGATCGATCAGTAATAGTGGAGAGGCTTGCTTCAAGAGTGATTAAGAGCTACTTAGATTTAGCCTTGCCCATTAAAGACGCGAGCATAGGGTTGCTGCCAGCAAGCTCCTTCTTAGTCTTAGGAACACTCTCAGCTGCACCAGGCTTAGGCACCTTCTTGGCATTCTTCATACGCTGAGCAGTAGTCAACGCAAGGTTCTTATAGAGATCAGTTTTTTTCATTGCCATAACGCTTTAATGTATGAATACATCCCTCACCATTACTTAGTCAATGAACGCGCTGCTAAACCTAAGAAAAGCAATGACCAGCCCTGCAAAAGCAGCTCAATTGCAATGAGCAAACCAGGCAACCACAAGCTGCTCTCTGGGTAGCCATTCATGATGAGAACACCCATTAAGATTGAAATCGCAGAGGATAGCGCTAACCAGAACCATTCGCGGAAATGACGATGCTGAAATGCGGAGATCAAACGCAAGATGCCAGTTACAAAAAAGATTGCAGCAAGCCAAAGGGTAATTGCCTCTAATGCAGGAATCGGGAAGGCCCAAGTGTAGATACCGGCAGCAACATACAAAACAGCCAATACCACCTGAATGCCGACACTCTTCCAGCCACTAGATTTGATAGCATGAGCAAATTGCACAGCACCACCAAATACCAAGAATGCGCCTAATACATTAATCGTGACAAATGAAAATAATGTCTGACCAGCAATGCCAATCATTCCCAAAGCAATAAAAAGAACGCCCATACCAATTAAGGCTCTCGGGACTTTGGCTGCGGCGCCAAGGACCGCAGCGCGGATTTCTTTAATTTGAGTCAGGGATAAATCGGTCATTTGCAAGCTTTCGATGAAATTAATAGCAATAAAGGGTCTACTGTATCAACAAACCCAGGGTTTTAGACTAGAAATCGAGATGCAAGCCAGTATGTGTAGGACTCAGCCAATTCAGAAACGGGCATTCTTAGTGCTTTATAAGTGGCATTGTCTTTGGCAATTTACTGAAGAGGCGACTAAATGCAGATAACTTACGCCAATGAGCAACTCGGGCGCCAGGTTCAAATAAGGCTATTACCTTCGTATTCATATCCGCGCAAACCTTTAAACTGTGGGTATCGCCTACCTAGGCTCACCTTGCAATACAGTTTTCACCCCCTAACCCCCTTCACTCCATTATCCCTATGTCAGATCTTCTTAACCAAACTTGGTTCATCGCCCTAATGGGCATCACCCTGATTGGGGCGGTGTTATCAGCTGTTCACCATGCTGAGATCATTGCCCATAAAACCGGTGAGCCATATGGAACATTGGTTTTAGCAATTGCCGTCACCATCATCGAGGTTTCACTCATCATTGCCATGATGTTTGCTGGGCATGAAGGCTCCGAATTTATCGCTCGTGATGCCGTGTTTGCTACTGTCATGATTGTTGTCAATGGAGTTATTGGTCTCTGTATTTTTATGGGGGGCTTCAAAAACCATGAGATGTCTTTTCGCAATGAAGGTACAAATTCTGCTCTGGCGGTATTGACTGCTCTAGCAACTTTTATTCTCGTTATGCCAATGGTCACTACCAGCACACCTGGCCCAGACTTTACGAAGACTCAGCTTGCTTTTGCCGGTGTAGCTTCTTTTACTTTATATGGCGCGTTCATCTTTTTCCAGACAGTCAGCCATCGCGACTACTACTTACCTAAAGCAGAAGATCAAAAAATAAATAGTGATACCCATGCCGAGAAACCCAGCAATCTCAAAACCGGTGTGAGTGTTTTCCTTCTACTGATCTCACTGGCGGTAGTGGTTGGACTTGCAGAAGCGTTGAGCCCCGCAATTGAAGCTGGCGTCAAAGCCGCTGGAGCCCCAAAGACAGTAGTCGGTATCGCCATTGCGATGCTAGTACTGTTGCCTGAAGCTTATGCTTCCGTCAGAGCTGCAAGAGCTAATCGCTTACAGAGCAGCTTGAACTTAGCTCTTGGTTCAGCTTTAGCCAGTATTGGACTGACCATTCCAACGGTAGCTGCGTTTGCTATCTTCTTTAATCTTCCGCTGAGCTTAGGCATCAGTAGTCTGAATATGACCCTGATGTATCTATCGTTCTTTATTGGGGCACTAACGTTAGCAATCGGCAGAACCACCCTGCTACAAGGAGTGTTGCATTTGATTATTTTTTTTGAATATTTGTTCCTAAGTCTAGTCCCGTAACTAATGAAAGGGCCTGGCGAGGTTTTTAATTATATTATGAAGGCCATTATTCAATGTGCTCCATTACTGCCAACTAAGTCAATGTTGGCTGGTATCCAGGCACTAGACTCTTTAACGACTTTCTTATCAGAAAAGAGTCTCCAACACTCAAAGCCCGATTAAGCCTCTCCAACTCTAGCTCTAAATCATGTTTCGATAAAAACTCCTCATGGGCTTTCATAATTTTTGGGTGGTCTGTTGGCTGTGGGTCATTACCAATCAAAAGTTCTTCATACAGTTTTTCACCTGGACGCAATCCAGTTATTTGGATTTCAATATCCCCATGCATGTTATCTTTGTTTTTCAGCATGAGCCCAGAAAGAAAAATCATCTTTACCGCCAAGTCATAGATCCGTACAGGCTTCCCCATATCAAGAACAAAAACATCTCCCCCGGTAGACATGGCGCTTGCCTGAATAACTAATTGAGCAGCCTCAGGAATGGTCATAAAATATCTCGTAACTTCCGGGTGGGTAAGGGTTATGGGGCCACCAGCCTTAATTTGAGCTGAAAAAAGTGGCGCTACCGAACCAGAAGAGCCAAGCACATTACCAAACCGTACCATTGAGAATTTAGTTTTACAACCATTCTTTCTGGCGAATTCTGACATTGCTTGCAAAACTAATTCAGCAACTCGCTTGCTTGCCCCCATAACATTAGTAGGCCTTACCGCTTTATCCGTGCTAATTAAAATAAAACAAGAAGTACCGGTATCTAGCGCGGCTTGCGCACAAATTTGGGTACCCAACACATTATTGCGTATACCCTCCGCAGCATTCTGCTCAACAAGAGGAACGTGCTTATAAGCTGCCGCATGAAACACTGTATTTGGCTTAAATTCATCAAAGATTTTATTGACTAGGTCTACATCTCGAACCGATGCTAATCGGGGAATGAGAAACTCAGACACTGCGCCCGTAGACTCTAACTGATAATTGATGTCCAAATCGAGAGTGAGATGTTTAAGCTCTTCATAAACTACATACAATGCGTGCTCGCTACTTTCAACCAGAATTATTGATTTCGGTAAAAATTTAATTATTTGTCGGCATAACTCACTGCCAATAGAGCCGCCAGCACCTGTAACTAGAACGACTTGATTGCGAATATTTGCTTCCAATAACTTAACATTAGGGGGAACTACTTGGCGCCCCAATAAATCATTCATATCTAGATCATGCAAATCTGATATGCGAACCCTTCCAAAGACTAAATCAATGACACCAGGTAGAGTCCGTACGCGAACTCCACAACCTTCTAGTGAGGTAATAATTTGATTTCTGCGGGACTGATTTGCTGAAGGGATTGCCAAGAGCACATCAGTAATCCCCTGTCTTGATATCAACCCACTTAGGTCACCATTTCCATACACATTGATACCATCAATCGTGTTGCCCTGTAATTGTCGGTCATCATCTATAAAGCCCTTGACCAACATTTGCCCGCTAAGAGACAAGGCCGAGGCCAACTGTCTGCCAGCCGAACCTGCACCATATATGATCGCAACCGGAATCTGCTTGCTGTGCGGTCTCCCAACATAGTCAACCGAACCTAACCACAACTGAATTAAATATCGACCAATACCGATACAAAAAATTAAAATGATTGGCTGTATAACCCCAATAGAACGAGGAATATCCTCAACCCCAACTATAGTAAAGATACCAACATATAAAACTAAGTAGATCGCTAAAACTCGAACCATAGATTCAAGCACAAAGAACCCAACGTATCTAAAAATAGTTCTGTATAGTCCAAAAAACATAAAGAGGGGGAGCATAAATCCGATTGCAGCAATCAGAGCCCAATACCTATTGCCCTCCAGCCATCCCCACTGGTCGAGTCGCAACCCAAATGAAATCCATGTACTGAAAATGCAAATCAATATATCCAATATGACTACAGCCCCCCTCTTTGTAGAGCGAGGCCACCGCAGCATAAATTGTTTGACTAAATTATCCAAAGCAGGTTCAAAAATTAACTAGATTTTCTGATAATTTGAAAAGCTTCGCCATATGAAAAACCTGCCTGAGTACCACGAAACATTGCAAGAGACTTTGCAGCCTCAAGAGATCGAGCGCCGGGGAAATGAGGAATTTGCGATTCATAACAGTTCAAAGCGCTAATCTTCTTTTCAATTTGATCTGTGATGTCAACAACCCAGTTAGGGGTAAAGTTGGCTTCTATGTTTGGTGCATTCCAATGAGTCTCTGAGAGAGTTTCATAACTTGCTAACATTTTTACGCATCGCCCCGAGCCCACTGGCCTACATGAAACCATGACACTCTCAAAAACAATTCGGTGATCGATGTGCCTATCAGGGAATGGGCAGAGAACAATCTCAGGCTCAAAATCATTAATAACTTGAACGATTTTTCTATTTAAAACACCTACAGGCTGATCACCAATCATGGTGGCAGGAATTTCTAAAAACCAAGATTTGGAGACGCCAAGCATTGAAAAAGCGTTTTTTGCCTCAGCTAAAGTTACTTCATAATCAGCTCTATCATAAAGGGGTGGCAAATGCCCAGAAACCGTCAGAACGGCCACTTCATACCCTTCATTTGCAAGCTTAATTATTGTGCCACCAGCGCCCAAAGTTTCATCATCAGGATGAGGAGCTACAACTAAAAGTCTTTTCATTGAGCAATCACCTTTGGGTTTGGCATGGGCACAATAAATTTACCCCCTAAATCGGAATATTTCTTATGGTTCGCCATAATAGATTCTGCAAAATTCCAAGCCAGTATAAGTAAGTAATCCGGCTTTTGGGCATATATCTCTCCCGGGTGGAGAACTGGAATATGCTTCAATGGTGAATACAAACCCTGCTTTAATGGATTATCGTCAACTATAAAATCTATGTCTCTCGGGTTAATTTGGAAATGTGCTAACAATGTAGTCGACTTAGTGGGAGCACCAAAAGCAGCAATAGTTGATCCGGCGTCTTTGATATCACGAATTAGCGCTCTTAACTGACTACCGATTTCATTAATTCGAAGATTGAAATCTTTGAAGGTCGTAGCTTCGCCTAAGTAGATGCTATCTTCTAATTGAATCAAGTTATTTATAGACGAATCAGGGGTGCGAGGGCCACCGACCCTCTGTGCTGAAACTCTAATCGACCCCCCTTGAGGCGCTATACGCTCTACACTTAATAACTCCATACCAAGTCGTTTAAATAAATATTGAAACGGGCGCACAGTGTGAAAATCTAGATGCTCATGATAAATCGTATCAAACCAAGCATTTTGATATACATCAACCAGGTATCCCACCTCCAGTACAAATACCCCATCATCTGAGAGCCAATGATGCACCCCTTTAATAACGTCATCCAACCTATCAATATGGGCGCAGGCATTATGCGAGGTTATGAGCTTTGCCCTTCCATGCTCTTTGCTAAGTTGCACGGCTAACTCGTGCGAAAAAAAATCTGGTACCGTAGGTATTCCGCTTTCTGTAGCCCTTTGAGCAATTTTACTGGCTGGATCAACACCTAATACACGACCTACGCCAGCCCCCTTAAATGCTCGTAGACAGGTGCCATCATTAGACCCAATATCAACCACAAATGATTCGGAATCAAGCTTAAATTTTCTAACTGAACTTTCAGCATAATCCTGCAAGTGCTTAATGAATGTATTTGACGTTCCAGACACATAGAAATAATCTTTTTGATAGAGTATTTTTGGATCAACAACGTGGCCTAATTGCAAATGCTTACATTCGCCACACAAATACAAATCTAAGGGATAAGAGGCTTCCGACAACTCCAATTCTGCAGTACTTAAAAAATTATTTCCGGGGGGTGTTGGGGCAAGTGACATAACCTTCTCCAACCCCTCCCCTGAACACATCCTACATGTTGTTTTAAGATAAAAATCTTCCATGTTCAAGCAATACTGTCTGGATTAACCAGCACCACTCTTCTAACATCAGCCTCATACGCAACCTGATCCCGTGGGTTGCGACTCATAGCCAATAAGCTTGTATCCTCAAGAAATACCGTTGCATGATCTTCCATTGGGGGAGTAAATACCATCTCTCCAGCATTCACTCTTATTACTGAAGGTTGTGAATCAGTCCCAGTTGGCCGATAAAAATAATCAAAAGATCCGGCCAAAACATACATATAGTGCCAATCCGTTACATGGTAATGATTTGATCTCACAGACCCCTTCTTGCTAGTAATCAATGATAAGTTTTTCATTGGGAAATTAACTAGGGACTGAATTGTGCCTCGTGCATCAACGTGTGCCGGCTCAAGTGATACCAAACCTTCAGTGGGCCACATTCCTGGCTCATCCAAAACTACATTCTTCCAATTTTCCATTTCTATTTCCTTTTTATATTTCAATTAAGACTAATTAAACGCTAGCGGCGACTTTAATCAATTCGATTAATTTAGCCCTATCTCTGATTTTGGCTAATTCATCAGTTGCTCCTGTAGCATCCAAAGTAAGACATCGGAAATGCTCAAGCATTATCTTAAAGTGGTTTTCAGCCACAGAGAAAACCTTCGTTTTTCGGCCATTTTGATCTGACATTATAAAATAAGGTTGATAGTCAGGGGGCTTAGAGAAAATCATCTCGGAGTATATCCCGCCAAATTCCCCCCAAACATCAATCTCATTTCGATATGAACAATTAATACCCCACTCAAGGTTGGCCTCTGCACCATTAGAAAATTCTATTACCGCCCTACCCGATGTATCTACAGGTACGCCCTGCTTCATTGTGATGTCCGAATAGCGAAGTGAATAAGGGGTACCCGCAAAAACCTCTAAAGCTGCAGCTACTGGGTAACAACCTACATCCAAAAATGCACCGCCTCCGAGCGCTGGATCAGTTCGAAAGCCAGGATTTGCAAGGGGGGGTATACCAAACCTAAAGGTTGCCGATCTAATTGGACCGATGTAACCCTGTTTGCAAAATTGTAAAAACTGCTGAAAATGCGGGTGATACTTAAACATGTAGCCCTCAGCAATTTTCAAACTCTTTGCAAGCGCCAAATCCGTCAGAGTACAAGCATCTTCAAGGCGGCTAACTAGAGGTTTTTCACACCATAGATGCTTACCAGAAAGTAATATCATTTTCCCATGCGTGAAATGAAGTCCAATTGGGGTTGAAAGATAAACAACATCTATATTGTCATCAAAAAGCATTACTCTAGGATCTAGCCAACCTTTACATCTGAATTTATTGGCAGTTGATGCAACAACGTCTTTATTCCTTGAGCATACCCCATACATTTCCAACCCCGGAGTATCAACAAGCGCTGGCAGAATCTTATTGAGGGAATGTTGCCCCAATCCCCATACGACCACCCTAAGGTTATTCACTTTTGAAGCCTCTGTTATGCTTTCGTATAGTTAGCTGCCTACTTCTTGCAATGACAACGTCTTCATTATCAATATCCGAAGTAATCGTTGATCCCGCCCCAACAAAAACTGCCTCTCCAATTTCAAGCGGCGCAATTAAGTTACAACCAGATCCAATAAATGAATTATCTCCTATATGCGTCGGATGAATACTCCGACCGTCATGGTTGCACGTTATTGTGCCGGCACCAATAGTTACTGATCTACCAAGCACTGCATTACCAATAAAACTGTGGTGATTAATTCTGCATCCATTCCCTATGGTTGACTCTTTAATTTCCACATAATTTCCAATCTGTACCGCTTCCCCAATTATGCTTTCTGGACGAATTCGTGCATAAGGACCAATAAAACTATTGCGACCAACAGTAGAATTTTCAACTATTGAGTAGGGGTTCACACAAGAGTTGAACCCAATGCTGCAATTACGCAAAATTGAACCTGTACCGACTTTAACCCCATCCTCCAGATTAACAAAACCTTCAATTGTTACGTTTGGAGAAATTTCAACCCCCCTACCGCAAGTCAATTCCCCGCTAATATAAGTAGTATTTAAATCAGATATTCTCACTCCCACAGAAGAATACCGACGAGCTTTCAAACGCCATATCCTTCTTTCAAACTCGGAGATTGAGGTCATGGACTCAATAAAAAAAGAAGGGTATGAATTTTCCAAGAGATTTTGCTCGCCCAAAATATAATCGAATATAGAAAATTCTTTATACGCGCCATGGAGCCTGAGGGCGCCTCCATTCCAAAATTCTCTAAGTTCATTAGGGTCACAAAACGCGCCAGGGGGAGCATAAAACCCTAAAATTTCTGGAATTTCACGCCAAGAAGGCATCATATGGCTAGATTCTGAAATTCTTAAAATGAAACTCTGAGGATGAATTTGCTCATAAATCTGATTTAAATCAAACTCATTAATGCATGTACCACTTCGCAGCAGCAGCACCCCACTAGAACTTAGGTCGCTAGCATCTAAGCTTCGCTCAAAAAAAAATTTATTATGAAAACTTTCTGATGTGAATGCGAATCTGAGGTACTCCTTTAATTCCCTCCCGCAGACTAGAGCATTTTCCAACTCAATTGAAATTGAATCGCACAAAACGACTAAGATTTTTTTATTTCTCATTAGGAACTTGAAAGCCTAGGACCATAGCAGTACACAAAAAAAGCAACAGGCAAATAGGCCAGCAACAAAAGGACAAAGTTGTAATCGGGATAAAAAATTGATAATAACGCAATTGGAAACAGCCAAAATATTTTGTATGCAAGTACGCCGGAAAGCACCTTTACATGACTACCAGAAATTCGCGCAATATTTTGATACGCGTTACTTCTGTGGGCGCCGTACCATTTTTTGACCATAAATATTCTTGTTATGGTTGTTAGAGTTGTATCTCCTGCAAAATACCCAAATAATATCAACCATGTGAATAAACTAATCGCCCCATGATTAACGGTGTAAACAATAATTACACCAAAAAAGAATCCTAAAAAAATACTGCCAGAATCCCCCATAAATAGGCTGGCTTTGGGAAAGTTAAATACTAGAAAAGTAGCAAGGCATGTCCCAACCAAAGCGAGAGGAAGAAATATTTCACCCTGAGTAGATTGCGATAAAAAAATTAATACCATCGCACTTACACAGAAAAATAAGCCGCCGCCAGCAGCTAGCCCATCTATTCCATCTATAAAGTTATATAGATTTATCAACCAAAGTAAGCCAATCCAACAGATCACTGCATTAACCCAAGCTGGAAGGTATGGGATGTTAAGGATGCTGCCGCCATCAAGACAGAAGATGCTCAAACCAGAAAGGCAAATTTGTGCAAGCAACTTTTTAGATGGGGATAAACCTACAGTATCATCTACAAAACCAATGATTATAGAAAAAACTCCACCTATAAGTAAGATTAAGTACAGACTTTTATCGACATTACCGATTGTATATTCCAAAAAAAAACAGGCGATACAAATAGAGGAGAAAACTACCCCTGCTCCTGTTGGGATTGGGATTTGATGCAAACTTCTGAAATTCGGATTTGCAATAAAATTACGCCTGATGGCTATTGATTTATATAAGGCATATCCCAAAATAGATATGATGAATACAGATAGCAAGTAATTTTTATATAAAAATAGCGCCATATCATTTAGCTAGTTTCTTAAAGAGAGCATTAAATTTTTTTGAACCCTGCTCAAGCGATAGATGCTCCCAATAGTATTGCTTTCCACAATTTCCCATTTTTACCAACTCCTGATCGCCACTTTCAAGCAGCAAAATAATGCTATCAGCTATGGAATCTGGGTCTGATGGTTTGGCCACAATACCTCCGCCAGATTTTGAAATAAGTTCTGCGCCATCCCCCGCAACGGCCATAAGAACCGGCTTTCCTGTGGCGAGATATGCCTGAGTTTTTGCAGGCACTGTAACTCTAAATAACTCGCTATCTTTCAAATGTACAAGCAACACATTAGCGGCTTTGAGGTATTTACTTACATCCGACATTGGAACTGCTGGTATAAAAAAAATATTTTCAATGCGCTTATTTTTAACTTCACGCTCTAAGGAAGTCTTTTCAATACCCTCACCAAGGAGATATATATCAACCTTATACTTTCTTTTTTGCAATATTTGTGCAGCCTTTATAATTGCATATAAATCCTGCGCTCTACCGATATTTCCAGCAAATAGGACCGAGAAGCGCTCGCTAGCACCCATACCTTTAGCACTGGGCATTATTGCAACTGAATTTATTTCGTAATTTAGAATTGCGCTTTCATTGCACCAGTTGTATACCAAAGAAATCCTATCCTCAGGAACCCCTCGCTCAATCAACTTTAACCTTATCCCTGGAGACTGAACAATAAGCATTGCTACATGCTGGTAGAGAAATTGACACACCTTTCCTATAATCTTGAGGCCGAGAGTGCTCTTAAACATTTCCGTAGAATTTAGTGAGTCCGGCCATAAATCCTGAATATCGTAAACCACAGGTATTTTTTTAATTAGCCCAGAAAGTGCAGCCGCAACTCCAACCGTAACTGGTGGCCCGCAGGCATATATTAAATCTAGATCACGAATAAAAAAACTTGCTATGAAGGATGAAAATCCAAAGCTAAGATAATTTACAAGCCTTCCAACTATGGAGCCGCTGTGGCTAGGAAATAATGGGACCCTTATAACTTTGATTCCCTCGATGTACTCTATGCTATATAACTTAATTGAATAGCCTGGATATATCTTACCTCCAGGATAATTTGGAAATCCAGTAATAACTATAACTTCGTTACCCGCTTGAACGATTTTTGAGGCTAGAGTAATTCCCTTTATTTGAGGTTCTGGATCAAATACCTGCATCCAAAAAAGTATCTTCATCCTAGTCGGCCTTCTTCCATACCGTTCTATTTACATAATCGGTGTAACCAAGCACTATCCTTAATATCTTCTTCGATACATTACTTTCAGCATAATCAGGCACTGGAAAGATGGATCTATTCATCTGATTATGCTGCTCGCACACAACCTTGATCGACTCAAGCACTCTTTCTTTTTTTAGACCTGTCAAAATGAAGGTGCCTACATCTATAGCCTCTGGCCGTTCATGTGCATTGCGAATAGTAACTGCTGGTAAATTTAGAATTGAAGCTTCCTCGGATATAGTTCCGCTGTCAGATACAACACATCTGGAGTCCATTTGTAATTTAATGTAGTCACAAAAACCAAACGGCTTAGAAAACTGAATTAAGGGACTTAAATTAATTAACCCCATGCTATCTAATTGTTTTTTTGTTCTTGGATGAGTTGAAACTATTACCGGCATCTTATATTCTTCAGCCAAAGAATTCAGAGTTTCAACAAAGTCAAACATATTTTTAGGGGAGTCAACGTTTTCCTCCCGATGAGCGCTAACCACAAAATAATTATTAGCCTGTAAATTTAACCTGCTTAAAATATCTGAATTAGCAATTTTCTCCCTGTAAAAGTCAATAACTTCAGGCATATGCGAACCAGTTTTAAATATCTTCTCAGGTCTTACCCCCTCGGATATTAAATATCTTCGGGCATGCTCCGTCAAAACTAAATTGATGTCACTGAGGTGATCCAAAACCTTTCTATTTAATTCCTCCGGGACTCTTTCATCAAAGCATCGGTTACCAGCTTCCATGTGAAATACGGGAATTTTTCTTCTTTTTGCAGAAATTACCGACAGGCAAGAATTTGTATCCCCATATAGCATTACAGCATCTGGATTTATTTCAGCAAATAAATTATCGGATCTTTCTATGATTTGGGAAATTACTTTGGCCGCAGAATCGCCCTTTGCTTCTAGAAAGAAGTCTGGCCTTCTTATGCCTAAGTCTTCAAAAAAAATAGCATTCAGTTCATAATCATAATTCTGACCCGTATGCACCAACACATGGTCTGTGTATTTATCAAACTCAGAAATTACTCGTGACATCTTAATTATTTCTGGTCTCGTGCCAACTATTGTCATAACTTTAAGCATTGATAGCCTCTCTAACAATATCTAATTTAGATAGGAGCTCTTTTACCCCATCGACATCTAATATATTAGTGTTGTGAGACGTGTAGTCATCCAACTCTGAGATCGCCGTTTCGCCTTCACTATAGAACTGTGAATAGTTGAGATCTCTACTATCTGCGGGTATTCTGAAATGTTTACCCAGATCAATTGCCCTGGCCATCTCTTCCCGGGAAACTAGGGTCTCAAATAATTTTTCGCCATGCCTTGTTCCTATCGTATGGACTCCAACCTGAATGCCTAAAATGTCCTGGATCGCACTAGCCACTGTGGAGACCTTCGCTGATGGTGACTTTTGCACAAAAATATCCCCTTGGTCACCATGCTTTAATGCATACAAAACCAGATCTACAGACTCATCAAGCGTCATTAAGAATCTGGTCATATTTGGATCAGTAATCGTGAGCTCTTGTCCACTTTTTATTTGAGAGATAAATAAAGGCACAACAGAACCGCGAGATGCAATCACATTACCATATCGTGTTGCACAAACAATAGTGTTACTCATTCGTTGCAAGCATGATTTTGCAACCATAACTTTTTCAGCAAGTGCCTTAGTGATACCCATCGCGTTGATTGGATACACTGCTTTATCGGTACTCAACACTATTACCTTCTTAACCCCATAATTTACAGCAGCATTAATTACATTATCCGTACCGATAACATTGGTTTTCATTGCCTCAATTGGATAAAATTCACAAGAGGGCACTTGCTTTAATGCTGCAGCATGGAATACATAATCAACACCAGACATGGCGTCACCTATACTGGCGCCATCTCTGACATCCCCAATATAAAACTTTACCTTTGATGTATTTAAACTTAAACGCAGTTCCTCTTGTTTTTTTTCGTCCCTACTGAAAACTCTAACCTCCTGCACATCCTCAGTTAGAATTTTTTTTAAAAAGGTACTCCCGAAAGATCCAGTACCACCTGTAACTAAAAAGGTTTTGCCTACAAACATAATCAAATAGCCCTTAAACGTACAACTAATTTATTGTGCTTAAAAAGCTCGGAAAATATTCTTGGAAATGGGGTGTGCCAATGATCTATTACCTCGAAACCAGTTTGATTAGCGGCACTCTTAATTTCTTTTAGTGTTACATATCGCTTATGACCCACATCTGTGTAAGCCAAATAGCCCTTTAGATTTGGGACGATATTCATAAAAACCCCGCCAGCCTTAAGAATTCTTCTAGCATCCCTAAAAAGTGACAGCATTTCCTCCTCCTCTAGATGCTCTAAAACATCATGAGTAAAAGCATTATCAAAGCTACCATCGGGAAACGGAAGCGGTTTAGAAATATCGGCTAGAGATACCTTTGCTCCTATGCTTTTAAGGTATTCAACGCAATTAACATCAGCATCGACACAATAAAAATTAGGATTGATTTTTAATGAGAAACCCCAGCCGCATCCTATGTCGAGAGTTTTTTCAACATCCTTGAAAAGGCGCAAGTGATTAGATAAAAAGCGAACTCTAAGCTTTTC
This sequence comes from Polynucleobacter sp. AM-7D1, assembly GCF_018688455.1. NCBI lineage: Bacteria > Pseudomonadati > Pseudomonadota > Betaproteobacteria > Burkholderiales > Burkholderiaceae > Polynucleobacter > Polynucleobacter sp. AM-7D1. The sequence continues at coordinate 308,161 of NZ_CP061319.1, read as the reverse complement.
GCGGAATGGTGTTGTTCGAAGGGTATCGGGTTTATCTTGTAGTGACATTTGTGGATTATTTATTTGAATTTAAGGTTAAGGAGATAGGCGAAGATTGAGGAAAAGATGAAATATAGTAACCCCATAGATAGAATAAAAATATCCCAACATACAACTTATAGGGTCCAGAATTCTCAAAAACACACAGATGAATTGTGAATAGCAAAATTATTAATATGTAGTACCTACTTGTGCTATTGATAGAGTTGATTACAGAGAATATTATAAGTATAACAAAAGGAATCGAGGGAGCAATTCCATAATTAAGGATAATATCTTGAATTAGGTTATTTGAGTTAGCATAATAATTAGCAGTATTAATAACACCGCTTCCAAATAAAAGGTATATAAAATTCAAATCATAAACTTCATTAACATATAGAACATAAGTTAAATAAAAACAGAAAAAAATTGCCCATACTAAATATAAATATAATTTTTTAATGCTTCCATAAAATAGTATAATAAATTTAAATTTATATAAATTTAAAAAATGATCAATAAATAAAATAATAAAAGCTGATAATAAAATATAATATACTTGCAATGAAAGTATTAATGTTAAATTATCAAAAATAAAATTTAAAAATATTATTAATACTATAATAAAGTAAAAAAATATATCAATACTCGAAATATTCTTAGGCCCCCTTATATTACCAACAATCTCACCAAGTACCAATGCCAACGGCGGTAGCAAATATTTAGTGATAGTTAATAATTTTAATCCATCACCGTTAACCCCATAACTTCCAAAAAAATAACTGAGATAAATAGCTACAAAATAAATTGCAATACATACAAAAGATTTTCTAGCGTATTGAAAATTACCAATCACTGCAAGAAGGAAAATAATAAGAATGGATGATATTGGAAAATAATTAAATTTAGTATTTTGAATGTATGTGCTTGTTAGACTTAAAATTTCAACTTTAAAAAATATTGGAAGTACTATAAGACATAAAATTGGATAAAAACTGAATATATACTTTTTATTTATTGTTAAAGTGGATGATTTATAAAATACGTACATCAATACTGATTGGACTAATGAAAGTGCTGCTCCACCACCATTGCCAAAGATTAAAAACATGAGATTAATGGAGAATATTGTAGATATACTTACAAGTACATCTGCTCCGAATAGTGAATTATCTTTAGATACTATAAGCAACCTATTTCTATTTATTTGAGCATAATACATTACTACACTTGCTATACATGAGTAGCCCAATGCACTTATAAATAGATTATCTTTCCAGTTGTTAATTATTGGAAAAGTTCCAATGTTAGAAAATAAAACCAAAGAAGAGCCGAGCAATAGAAATAATGGTAATACGATTAGATGTAGTTTCTTATTAAAATATTTTTTGCCGGAAGCCAACTCATTTAGAGCCAAAGATGGAGCATAGGAGCTGGCAAATACTGCACCCAATAAGCCACCTATTGCAAATGCTGATAATAAATTACCTGCAGATTCCTTGCCAAATGTAGTTACAATTGACACCCTAAATATAAAAAGTGTTAGCCCAATTACTATGCTAGATCCAAAATGGGTTATATCATAATTTATAAATATACTTTTAGGTAAATAAAAATTAATAAATGAATTTTTAAATTTAATCCAAGAAAATACTATGACAGGGCTTATACACCATATTATCATTAAATAACGATAATTTGCACCAGTATAAATTAACAAAATTACAATACCTAATAATACTGATTGGATTACTAAAAAAATTATACCCTTGTAGTAGCTAGATTCACGCTCCATCTCAGATAAGAATAAATCAGCTATCCATTCCATAGATCTTCGAATTAAGATCAAATAAAATAGAAAGAAACTAAAATCTCCTATAGTTCCAACTAAAAAATACGATACACAAACTACGGGCACTAAAATATAAATACGTAGCATAAGAAGCTTATTAAAGGTATTTATGCTACCAGATAGAATTGTTACCCTTGAGTTAGAAGAAAATGCATACAGTAATCCGGAAATTGCCGCTTGCATAACTGATATTTCAGCTGCAAATATATCGTTACCTGAAAATGCAAATGTTATAACTAATACCGATAATGATAAAGAGTTAAACAAAAAACATAGAGGAAATACATGTTTTTTCATAACTTAGAAGCCAAAAACTCTTCTTTCATATCAATAATTAAATCATCCCAATTAGCTTGTGTGTACCCTGTAGCCTTATAATATTTATCAGAGGAATAACTTCTATCTATAATAAGACTTTCGTCGAATTTAATATCTATACCTAATTTATATATAGTATTTATTTTAGTTAGTAAATCAAATTTAGAAATTTTTTCACCACCAATATTATAAATTCCGCTTAAATTTGGATGCTTAAGAATTAATCTTTTAATATTATTAGCTAGTTCTAGAGTTGTGGTTCCAGAAAATAATGCATTGGAGTACCCAGAACAACGCTTTTGAGTTATAAACCAGTCTAATAAACCATAACTAGATGCTAACTCGTGACCAATAGTTGAGGTTCTTATTGTCAAGCCTTGAATTTCAGATGGCTCACCAAGGTATTTTGTAATACCATAAATGTCTATCGCATCACATTTTGAGCCCTCATCATAATTACCATCTTTTCCAGAAAAAACACAATCTGAACTAATGTGGATCAGTCTTGCATTACTCTTTTGTGCGCAAAATGCAAGCTTATGAGGAAATACCGCATTTAAGTAGCCAGACTCGAAGATAGAATTCGTCGATTCTTTGTGTTTAGTTAATCCAATACAATTAACAATAACGTGAATATTCTTTTTAATTAGCAAATCATAAATTAACTGTATATCAAATGCATCTACTGATTCAATATGATCATCGTTTTGAAAAAAAATAGAATTTCGTCTAACGGTTCCATAAGCTTTCAGCTCATTAGATTTTCTTAGCACTCTATATAGAGTTGAGCCAATTAGCCCGTTAGCCCCTAATACCAAAACATTTTTCATAATACCTACTTGATTCGATTAATAATTAATAACAAGCATATGTATGTTGCTGTAACCATTGCTACAGTTAATATTTGAAATCTCATTGCTGAACCAAATATAAGAATAAATAAAATAGCGCTTAGTAGTATATGTTTAAGATTTTTATTAATATCTTTTAATTTTATTATATTGAAAAAAATATATAAATACAGAATTAAAAATGATACTAGGCCAAATAATCCTAGGTCTCTGTATAAAATCATCCATCCGTTATCACATCCACTGCAAAACCTACCCTCAATGGATAGTTGTGAATTTGTGCTCATGGTTGTTGGAGAGTTTGTGCTCAAGTTATTGAGGATGTTTGTGGAGAAATACCCCGTAACATTACTTACCCCCTCATTATTTTGTAAAGTATTTAAGAGATAAGTAAATATATCGATTGGGGTATAGGCAAACCTATTAGATAAATAGTAAAAATTCTCAGAAATATTATTTCTATTTATCTTAAGTGGAAAATTATTATCAACGACAATAGATGCCAATAACGTGATAAGGTATAAGCCGTAAGGATAAAAATATAATAATTTAATTTTTTTATTTAATATAGCAATTATAGCCATTGAAACAAGGAAGTAAAGAAATACGCCCCTTGATCCTGAAATAAAAATACCAAATAATAGAGCAAAAGCAATTAGAGTTGTTTTATTATCAATATTTCTTTTATTGTCTGAAAAATAAATTACTGCTAGGTATGCTAAAACACAATAATATGAGAATAAGTTTGGGTTATAAAATAATGAACTACTTCTATACACATAATGATTGGCATCAACTTGTGTCTGTGCCCATGCCTTATCAATCCAAACTTCATATATACCTAAACAAATTACTATCAACAAAAAAAATATTATTGAATTCTTAATAATCTCTTTATTAATTAAATTAAAATTTACTCCGCTGTTAATTCTACTTGGTATAAAGACTATCCATACAAATAGACATAGAGTTAAATAATACTGTATCGCCAACCTATCTAAACTTCCTAAATTAATGTGTTGATATATAAGACCACTCAGCATAAAAATATTGATTAATATAAAATATTTTGATGATTTTTTATTCCAACCTAACTGAAACTCAATTTTTACTAGTAATACTCCGATCATTATCAGTTGAAGTACTTTGGATACAATACCAGATCCGAGTATTCTCATTTGATATATTTCATCTATTGAATAAGAACTAAGAATGACTGGAATATATAGATAAAAATAATGTAAAATAAAGTAGCCAGCGAAAACTAGCAATGAATTTATAACATTACTTTTATAAATTAAGTATATTGATAGTATAATTAATAAAATATTTATTAGTTCTAGTTTATTCAATTATATAATCCAAAAATTCTTTTGTAGAATGTATTTCATTAAGCTTATTAGGTATACCTAAACATCTTTCTACTGCTCTTGATATCGACTTTGCAGAACTCGGGTCAAACGTTTGAGTTGGATTTATGATGTCCCTTACATAATCAACTTCTGGAGCTAAGATCTCTAGTCCATAATCGCTGGCCTCCAGCAGTGGCAAACCTAGTGACTCCACAAATGAGGGATAGATAAGCACTTGTGATGTGTTATATAGGTGAGATAATTCCATTGCATTAATATTACCCATATTTTTTATGTCTAAATCATATTGTTCTTTAGTATCATTAATATATTTAGAAATTACAGGGTAAATAGCTTCATCAATAGTCAGTGTTAGGCAGCATTTAATACCCCTCGAAGCCAATATTTTCCACGCCTCAATTAGATTTTTATGATTCTTATGCAAGTCTCCTGAAGCAATGTAAATGAAAGTTTTCTCGCCAGTATCATTTTTTTCTCTTTGAAAGCCATTTACCATTCGATTAGTTTTAAACCCCATTACTTCTATATGAGCTTTACATCCAATTTTTTTTTGCAACTCTTCTTTCATTGTTTCTGTTTGAACAATGAACTCATGATTATCCTTAGAAAAATATTGCAACCATTTGGTTTCAACATAAGATTTTATAACGCCTCTTGCACTACGTTCTCGTGGATAATCTGAATTCAGAATTAATCTATTTTGAAAAAATATAACTACCCTACGTTTTATATTTAATAATGGCGGTAAGTTTCCTAAGATAATAATCTGATTGTAATTTTTAGACAATTTCCACAATAAAAACTCTGAATAAAATCTACTTAATATTTTGGGCTTAATAATAATTAATTTGGATTCTTTTATTTTTTCTGTATTTATTTTATTTCTAGCATCCACAATAAATACGCAGTTCTTATATGACCCGCTATTAATTATGTCGTCAAAAATATACTTACCCCCTCCCCTATTAATATTTGGAGCGAAGAAAATTAAATTCTCATACGCCATCACATCAGTAACCCGCAGAAATCTAATATATTTTTATATTCATACCTTTTTATCATTGAGAAAAATTCTTTGTGCCTTACAAGTGCAACAATGATATCGGCATCTTCAAATGCATTTTCTCTATTATCAAGATAAATATTTAAACCAGCAAATTCAGTCGGAATTTTATTTATGTTGGGTTCACTCAATATAATTGTTACATCTGTATTCAAGGCCAATTTTAAGGCAATTTCCATTGCTGGACTTTCCCTTAGATCCGCTACATTTGGCTTAAATGCTAGTCCCATAATACCTATCCTCAATACTTTAGGTTTAATATTATTTATTTCATTTAATATTTTTTTGTATACCCATTCAGTTTTATTGTGATTAACTTCTCTTGCTAGTTTTATTATTTTTGCACGAGTTGGGTCTGACTCAACTATGAACCACGGATCAATTGCTATGCAGTGCCCGCCAACACCTACTCCTGGTTCTAAAATTTTCACTCTTGGATGCTTGTTGGATAATCGTATCAACTCAGTTACATTAATTTTCAAGTCATCACATATCATTGAAATTTCATTTGCAAATGCAATATTTATATCTCTATAGCTATTTTCAGTTAATTTTGCTAACTCCGCTGTCTTTGAGTCTGTTATGTGAATCTCACCGTCCACAAATATTTTATAGAGTTCTTTAGCTTTTTTGGAACATGCATTTGTTATTCCGCCTACTATCCTATCATTTAGAGATAATTCCTCCATAATCCTACCCGGCAATACTCTTTCAGGACAATACGCTATATTAATATCAGCATTGGAATTATCCTCAATTAAAATTTTTAAATCTGGTCTTTTTTTAGCTAAAGCATCCCTTATTCTTAAGGTCGTACCGACTGGAGAAGTTGATTCGAGTATTATTAAATTTCCTAACTTTATTAGTGGCGTGATTGATTCAACTGCTTTATCTACGTAAGAAAGGTCGGCCTTAAAATCACTACCTATGGGAGTAGGTACCGCTATAATATAAACATCTGATTCAATTGGGCGATCAAAGGCTTTTAAATTTCCTGAATTAATTTGATTATTTAATTCTAAAATTAGTCCCGGCTCATCTATATGTGGTGTTCCGCTATTAATTAGATTTACCACCTCACTATTTATATCGACACCACTAACATTGCACCCTTTTGATGCAAACATTACTGCTGTTGGTAATCCAATATAGCCAAGACCAATTACGCATATTTTTTTCTTTGTAATCATAAATTTTCTTTTAAAACAGCTTTAGTATTTAAATACTTTTGCAAATTGGTTTAAGCCACTCAAAGATGTTTCAATATTTATTTTTAAAAATTCTCTTCTCGATATTTACTGTTGACTTGCTTATGATGAATTTTTTCAAAATACTTGACTAAAGATTCGAGTATTTTAGCAGACGCAAACCCATCTCCGTACGGATTACTTACCTGAGACATTCGTATTCTTTCCTGCTCATTAGTAATTAGGTTTTCCACTTCTCTTAAAATATTTTGATCACTGAGTCCAACCAATTTTGCACAGCCAGCTCTAACAGCCTCTGGCCTTTCGGTAGTCTCTCTAAATACCAAAACTGGTTTACCTAATGCAGGCGCCTCCTCTTGTATGCCACCAGAATCTGTTAGTATTAATGTTGAACTCTGCATCAAATAAATAAATGCCATATAGTTTTGAGGGCCAATTAGATGAACATTTTTCTGCTCGCCAAGATATTTTTTTACGGAAATTTGAACTGCAGGATTCATGTGCATTGCATAAACAATATCTAAGCAAGGATATCTTTTGGCTATTATTGATAAAGCTTTGCTCACACCATCCAGCCCCTCCCCAATATTTTCTCGTCTATGGCCAGTAACCAGTAACATTTTCCGACTACTTTTAATGAAACTAAATTTATTGGCCATCTCCAATACAAGGCTTGGATTGCTTTGCAACTTCATTACAGCAATATTTAGTGCATCAATTACTGTATTTCCCGTCAATATAATTGAGCTTGGATTAACACCCTCAATCACTAGATTATCAAAAGACTCCAGTGTTGGCGCAAAGTGTAGCGCATTTAGTGCAGTGTTTACACGCCTGTTTCCCTCTTCTGGCCATGGCGAAAAGAGATCTTTGGTTCTTAGGCCAGCTTCTACGTGTCCAGTTGGTATTCTTGCATAGAATGAAGCTAATGAAGCGGCCATTGATGTCGTTGTGTCACCATGGACCAGGCAAATATCTGGTGAAAAACCTTCCATAATAGGTTTTAAGCCAATAAGTATATTCGATGTTAACTCCGACAAATCTTGACCTTGACGCATTACTTTTAAATCATAATCACCTTTGAGTTCAAAAACTTCCAAGACCTGATCCAGCATCTCTCGGTGCTGCCCCGTCAAACATATCCTTGTTTCAAACCTAACATCATTACGTAGCGCCATACAAAGAGGCGCCATTTTAACGGCCTCTGGTCTAGTCCCGAAAATAACAAGGACTTTAATCTTCTTCATGCGCTAACAGTCATCTTATTTTTTTGTTCATTTAGATAAAAAGCAAGTAGCATTAAAAACAATGAAAAAACTTTTTGTTCATCCACTAAAGAATTAATAAAGAAAGCCATGAATCCCGGTAAAAATAAAGTGAAAGATGCAGAAAATCTATTGAATAAAAAAAATATTATTGCAAAAAGCGCTATGAAACCATATCGATAAAGGATACCAATAACATCAGAATGAGGAAAATATAACTCATTATTCATATATAACGAATAGCCCCGACCAAATGGCAAAGGTAGATAATAATCTATGCCTTGAAGCCATATGCTAAAACGATGCCCTCCATTTGCGTATGATCCATCGCTAGACAATAGCCTAATATATGCTTTTTTCAAAACTATACTATCCGCATTAAGATAAAAATAAAGGAGGAATATAGCAATACTTGATCCTATTATTAAAAAAAATGGGGCTATTCTTGGAAAAATGTAATTAATACTGTAGTTGCCAGCATTATAAAAGTATGTAAATAATAATATCACTGGAAAAATTAGCATGGCTCCTCGGCTTTGGCCAATAAATATAATCATCATTCCAAGGGCGGATAAAATTACAAACCAAGTTGGTCTATCTTTTAATGCAATAAGAGCAGGTGCTACTGCTATCAGAAAAAAATATGATGAAGTATTAGGGTCAGAGAAAAGATAAGCAAACCTATAGTGAACCAATACAATTTCTTGCTCTGTAACAAGAGGGCCATAAAAATTCCTCATCATTTCCAAGGTGCTAATTGGATCCAAGATAAATAGATGCGCTAAAACTCCAATTATTAAAATATATAAATAAAGTGGGAGCCTATAATTAATGTTAAATTTAGTTGAAATCCATTTTACTGAGAAAAAATAGGCGAATGTTGTAATTAATTGGCAGGCTCTTTTAACATTATTAGTTGCATACTGATTATACGGAAATATAATTAGTGAAGCTAATAAACTTATAATAACACTAACTAAAATTATTATAAACAAATAATAATAATAATCTTTCTTAGATTTCAATATTATAATCAGGCTTGAGACTACAATAAGGGGTAAACTATACGGAACAATAAAATATTTAAAGTAAGGTAATATAGTGATATCTATTAATGAAAAATATACTAAAAATTTCATTAGCCATTCATTACTTAAATATTTTTCTGGAAAAGAGATATTTTTTGCAATACTCAATTTATCACTCCGTTAATTGCATCTTTTAATTTATCCATCTCAGATTTGTGGGGATTATCAAGCAAGAATTTTCTAATTGCATGTTTATATTCATTAGAAAATGATATTTTTTTGATATATTCAGCAATTTTTAGAGGGGTATTTTTATCTTTAATAGGTAACAACTCTCCAATCTTATATTTTCTTAGAATAGATACTATTGGCTCCTGCGAAGTTGAGATAATCGGAAGCCCAGATTGAGCATATTCATATATCTTATTTGGGGCGCAATATATATTATTCCTACCGACCATAGAATAGCTTAAAAATCCAATATCCCCTTGCCTTAATAAATCCGGGATATGATTATGTGGTACTGGCCCAAGTAATCTCAAGCGCTTACCAATGATGTCCTGACTATGAGATAACTTAATTAAACTCTCACTTGGCCCACCACCAATCAATATGCACTTATATCTCATAGGCAAATATTTTAGCGAGTTAATTAGATCGCCGATTCCACGGTCTAGGTTGATATCCCCCATATATATAATATGAATATCTTCTTGATACTCATGTTCTAGCTTTTCATAAAGCCTAAAAACTAATTTATCACTTAATGTTTGCTTTGGCATTGGTGGAATATTTCTAACTACAAGTGGGATTTTCTTCAATTCATAATGCTCCCCCATAATATTGGCACGCTCTTGATTTGCTGCTATTACTAGATCCGCTGATTTAATAAATCTACTCTCAAGAAAATAAAAGAAGTTATCTCGCTTAGATATTCTCTCACCTTGATTTGGTATGATCAATTCATGAGCATCGTACACCAAATACGCATTAGTCATAAATGCAGCTAACCATGCTGGAAAAATTAAATAGTAATCATGCGCGTAGATAATACTTGGCCTTAATTTTATGGCCTGAAAAATAAAATTTACCCAAAAAAAAATTTGTTTTAATGCTTGAATTTTAATTTTTGGCGATAAAACTCTCATCACATCGAATGCATCCGGGTTAAAGCAATCGCTAGAGAAATCCTGTGCAGGGCATATGACCTTGATATTACAGATTTCAGCCAAGGCATTAGCCGAGCGTTTTACTCTACCATCATATTCAATGGGGTTGTATACAGCCATCAATAAAGATATGCTCATTGATGACCGTAACCAGGGCTAAATGGAATATTCACAAACGGTGAAAATAGTGATTCATTAGGCGCATACCATGATTCATCTAGTCTATAGTAATCAGTCACAGCCAATCGATCGTCATACAACTCAACTTTCCTCATTACTTCACCACCATCCACCGAAGAAATTCCAAAAAAAAATTTTTCAGAGACCTTAATGCATTTACCAAAATAATGTCTAGGTGGTGAAAAAGGAGGTGAATTAGAGTCACCAGAGTAAAGCTGACTTTTCTTGGTCTGCGTGTATGGTGCTACATGAGTTGCGGAGGATCGGTATAAGTTTCTAAGATGTCTTGAAGGGGTGTAAACATATGTACCGGGATCTCTTGAAATACTTTTCCCATCTATCATTATCTCCAATGAAAGCTGATCTTCATGTGCGTGGCAACCGCTAGAGTCCCACTTCGCATAACCGCAACGTATAGATAAATATATGCGCTTCGACTTAAATATATACAAGCCAAAATCTTGATATGCATATAACTCTAACCCATTCAAGAATTCAGCTCCATCGATGAGAAGCTCACTTGCGACTTTATGCGTCGATCTTTCTATAAACCGATCAATAAAATAGGTGGGCTTATCTCCATCAAATGTAGGCATGAAACTCAAACGGGGATTATTCCATTCCATTGAGTAACGATTCTTGGGGCAATTTTGAAGAATGGAGGCTCCAAAAATTTCATAGGATTTATCAATATAAGATGAAGTAAATGCATCAATAATCCGTGTTGGCAATATCGGCAACAATAAACCGATCCATCCCAATGCTCCATTAAAGTTTTTATGAAGGCTTAATATACCCTCAAAATCCTTCAAAAAATAGCTACCCAAGAGCCCGATAAATCTTCCGCTATCGTTATCACCTATTTGAGGAAGATGGCCATTTGGCTTTAATACATCAGCTATAAAATGAATTCCACTTAAAAATTTATCATGAAAATCGTTGCTAAAAATACTTCCTGATAAATAATAATTTGACTTGAGTTTTATGTATGTATCTTTTCTTAATCCAGCACCCGACCAAAATCTAACTTCGGCGCTATCAAAAATGATTTCCAGTCTCTTAGTGGGTATGGATTCGGAAAATAAAATAGCCACTGCAATCATTTCCATGCAAAAACTATGGTAACAAGTAGACGCCTCAAAATGCCCGCCATCATGTAAGAATTGTCTTTCCATTTCAATCATGATTTCTTGGGTTGAATACATGATCCATGCATTTGTCTCGTCAGAACTGGGAAGGTATATTGAAGTAACAAGTAATCCAGCTATATTTGCAAGGTAGTGGTTGCCTCGCATTACCTCCGACCACTCCAAGTTTGCAGAAATATGCTTTGCATGAGAATAAATGGATGCAGTGAGGATTTTTTCTACTTCGATGGAAGGTCTATATCCAGAAGACCTTAAAATATCGATTGCAATCAGAATATTAACCACTCGAATTGAAACATCCATTGTGCAAGCCCAATTAACGCCATATCTAGGCGGATTTGCTGAGATCCAATCTAAAGTCTGATCAATAATTTCAATTGCCCACTTATCCTCTCGTTTATCTGCATAAGTGGCGGCCAATAATGGTAAATGCTGAAGTCGGGAAAGCTCCCAAGGGACTTTGATGTCTACCCCTTTCAACTTTTCATAGCTAATATTTCTATACCATTTGTTCTCACTCCATCGATAACCAGACTTAAAATCAACCTGCCAATCAATCGGAATATATCTTGGTGATATATGGGAGCGAATGTTACGAATTTTTAACCCATCTTTGCCCAACCAGGATTTACTAAATAATGGACCTGGATCGTAGCGTACATCAAGAAAACCCGCACAACTCATTCCATAAGAAACTTGAACCCAATCGGAGCCCAATAGATCAAAATAGTGATTTAAGTATTTATTTGCAACTACCCAATCCGCTTTTGAAAGCTTAAAGTCAATAGGATTTTGAAGTACAAAGTTTATTGAATTATTTTCAATATTTAGAAAATAAAATTTTCCAAATATTGCGTCAAATATTCTTACCCCCAACCTACTTAAATTGGATCTGCATCGACGTTTATTTCTACTTAAAAAAATATTGATAGTGTCTTTAGTTTTGATTCCCACCAAGAATCGCCTTTTCAATATTTAATGCAATTTCCGCTGATTCTATTTGAATACAAATATCCGATAGGGATATTCCGCCATCAATTGCATCTGCAAAGGCTATCAACTCCTCTTTTAGCCCTTTTTCTTGCAAAGGTGTTTTAAATGAGAAGTCTTTCCCACCATATGTATTAAAAGATCTGTAGTCACTTAAAACTGCAACTTTGCCATCACAATATATCTCAGCCTGCTCCTTAGGTAGTCCTGGGTGGCCCATAGCGGTATATATTAAATTAGCTAATGAACCATCAGCGAATTTCAGTGTCGCAATGAAATTATCATTTCTTTGATAAAAGCTGCCCTTGGGCGATATTGAATGAGCACTCCACTCAACCATCTTTGATCTTGATAGAAATAAAAATAAATCATATACATGACATGCCTCACCAAGATTTCGGCCACCGCCCTCATCTCCATGAACCCAATTTTCCCCAGGAATGTATCCCGCATTCATTCTATAATTTATTATGAATGGATTCTTTCGCCCATCCAAAAATTCTTGCATTTTTATTGCATATATTGAGTGGCGTCTATTGTAACCAGTCATCATCACTGGAAATTTCTCTTCTCGCGAAACTTCAGCATAAAAACTCTTAATCTGGTCCAGTTCAGCCTGATTTATTGCAAGCGGTTTTTCGACTAGTACATTTTTACCTTTTTTAAGTGCTGCAATTACTATTTCAGCATGTAAATTATGTCTCGTGGAGATAATTACTGAGTCTACCTCCTCATCGGCAATGATATTCTCATAAGAAGTTGAAGAATACTTAGCGCCAAACTCTTTTGCCAGACTAGAAGCTATATGGCCATTCCTTGACGCTATCGCTTTTAATGTAAACCTTTGTGGGAGCTTGTTTAAATTTGGCAAATGGGCAGATTTAGCAAATGATCCAGCCCCAATTAGAGCGACATTAATTGGGCTAACAGTCTGGCTTCTCCGAGATTTAACCTCCTCCAATCTTGTGGAATAATCGCTTTCCTTTGGATACTCCAGTAAAACCAGCAATTTTTGTGGGCTACCTAGGTTCAAATTAGCATATGCATGCTCAGAATCTGTAAACGGATAAATCTTAGTAATCAGCGGAGTAATATTAACTCTGCCCTCTGAAATTAGATTTATATACTCCCCCATATTTCGATTTTCTGTCCATCGAACATAGCCTATCGGGTAGTCTAGCCCCAATTCCTCATATTTAGCATCGTATCGTCCAGGGCCATAAGAAGTTGAAATTAAAAAATCGATTTCCTTTTTATAGAAATCATCTCGATTAAGATTCAACCCAACATCGCCTACGAGTACAACCCTCCCCTTTTTCCTAGTGACCTTGAATGCATTGGCAACTACATCATCTGACTCTGTAGCGGCCGTAATAATTACACCATCTGCACCAACTCCATCAGTTAGAATAGCAACCTCTTCCAAACCCTCGGAATCAAGGGCACATATCCCAACATTAGCTCCCAAAGTTTTTGCTAACTCTACCCTTCCAGCATCTACGTCCATCGCTATTACACGACACCCATTTGCCTTCAATATCTGTACCGTTAATTGACCCAGTATTCCCAAGCCAATTACTACGAATGTTTCACCAAGTTGGGGTTGGGAGCGCCTAATTCCTTGCAGTGCAATAGCCCCTAGTGTCACTGTTGAAGCATCCCTTAGAGACACCTTATCTGGAAGAGTTACGCAAAGATTTCTTGGAACTCTTATATATTCAGAATGATACGCATATCGCGATCCTGCGCAAGCAACTCTATCACCAGGGGTAACATCTAAAATACCTCTCCCCACACTCATTACAACTCCAGACGCCGAATACCCAGTTGGGCTACTCGCACTTTGAGTCCTCTTGATCAATTGCCATGTCTTAGCAACACCTATAGAACTTGCTAATTTCAGAGTCGCAACAGCTTTTTCTGGTTTATTGAGTGCCTTTCGCCAAATGGGTATACCGCTAGATTTAATACTACCCATCTCCGTGCCTATTGATAAGCAAGAGGTATCCACTTTAACAAGGATTTCTCCAGGCCCTGCTTGAGGTGCTGGCACCTCCTCCAGGATAGCCTGCCCTTTTGAAATTAAAATTTGCTTCACAACCGAACCCTTAAGATAAATTTAGCCACAGTAGTTATTTGGATTTTTTAGTGGCTCTAATTCCTAAAAACCAGCCAATAGAATTTGGTAGACATGATATCAACCATTGCGGAAGTCGATTAGTGTCTCCAGCCGTCAATAGTGGCGTTATGGAAATATTTATAAAATTTTCAAATAAACCTTCGACCTCACTTACGGTATATGCTTTTGTACCAATTGACTCAACATGGTTATACAACACGTTTTTAAATGACTTCCAAGGTTTGAGTTTTAGCAAAGCGAATTTAATCCAGACTCGAAGAGTGGTAAGGGATGGCCGTTGATAGAGCATCCCAATAAACTCACCATCAGTTTTTAAAACTCTAAATATTTCACCTATTATTAATTCAGGGGCATTAGAGTGGTGAATAACGCCCCAAGAATAAACTGCATCAAAGTATCCATCGGGAAAAGGGAGGGTCTCAGCATCAATTTTTTGCAGATTTGAAGTTAGGTCATAAAGCTCCAAACGCTTCCTTGTAACCTCAATTGCTGCCTCTGTTAGATCCACGCCATAAAGATCTGTATTAGCCCTAGCCCACTGTAAATGATCAGTCCCCGCACCAACACCAATTTCTAGGACGCGCTTTCCTCGATACCTAGTGAACTGGGCTATAGAATGAATAAATGGCTCAATAGAGTATCTGTAGCTTTCAACCCTCTCATACCAATCTATCGTAAGGGGGTCAATATCACCAGTTATATATTTATCTGTTCCACATGGAGTAATCTCCCAGTACTTTTTGACATCGCTATTAATTGATTTTGACTTAGTTAACATAATTTTTTCCAGGCTTAATATAAATTTCCCACCACTGAGCAACATTTAGTAAAGACCATGCGTTTGCTCGCTTATTGCTATTAAGAAGCTTTTCAACTTCCTCCCAATTCAATAGGTCACTCTGAATACAAAAATCTTTAAGTTTAAGACACGCGAGATCACCAAGTTCATTGCCCATCCATTCATCAATTGGAGCAGCAAAACCCTGTTTTTTTCTATCCAAGATCTCATCTGGTAAAAGTCCTCTCAGAGACTTCTTCAATATAGACTTTAGCACTCCATTTTTAATCTTAATATCCTGCGGTATACCAAGCGCTAACTCAATTAACTTGTGATCTAGAAAGGGTTCCCTAACCTCGATTGAGGCGCCCATACTCATCTTATCCACTCTCATGAGTAAAAGCTCAGGCAAACGAAAATTTAAATCTAAATAAGTCATCCACTGAAGAGAATCAACTCTTGGGGTTTTCTTTATGTATTTAACCCAAATTGATTCTATGGCAGACCAGGAATTTAAATCTCCATATTTACTCAGCATCCGACTAGAAAGCAGGTTCTTTTTTTGAACATCATTAAAGACTTCAGCACCCCAAAAAATAGGCAGTTGGCGACGGAATCTGTCTAAATATTCACAGTACCATCGATCACCTTTGCCAAAGGCTTTAAAAAATTTTAACAGGATGTTTATAGGTAGCAGCGGTCGTAATAGATCAAGAGACTTTTGCAACGACAGCATGAATTTCCAGTGCGGATATCCGCAGAACAACTCATCTGCTCCTTCCCCAACTTGACATACTATAACCCCAGAATCTCTAGCCAATTTAGAAACATAGTAGACGGGTACACAAACAGGGTCAGCCAAAGGCTCATCCTGGAGCCTTGCCATAATTGGAAGAAATTCAATCAAGTCTTGGGCGCTTAATAATTTCTCATGATAACGAGCATTAATTTGCACGGCGACTTTTTTTGCATATAGCAGCTCATTTTGATAGCTTTTGTATGAACCCTCGTATCCAATTGAAAATGTATCTATTGGGCCTAGGGTGCACTCAGAATTTAAAACCGCATTGGCACTCGAATCAACCCCACCCGACAAAAATACACCCACAGGAACATCGCCAACCATCCTGAGCTTTATAGATCTTTTGAGCTCACCTAAAAGCATTTCAGCCACTTGATCTTCAGATAAACCGCTTGTGTCATAGACATTATCCAATGCGTCCCAATACCTATGCTCTACAAACTCGCCAATCTCATTAAACTTTATCCAACTACCAGCTGGCAATTTAGAGATGCCGGAGAATAGCGTGTTTGGTGCTGGAACAGTCAGAAAGGAGAGGTAGTGAAAAAATGACTCCTCATTAACCTCTCTTTTTTGTTGCGAGTCCTCAAGCAATGCCTTTATTTCTGAAGCAAAAACAACTCTCTGGTTATGAATGCTGTAATAGAGCGGCTTTACCCCCACTCTATCTCTAATTAAAAATAATTCCTTTTTTAAAGAATCCCACAATGCAATGGAAAACATTCCTTGAAATTTTGATACGCAATCAATTCCCCACTCTTCATAGGCATGAATAATCACCTCAGTATCTGAATATTTCGTCTTGCACTTGTATTTACCTAGCTCATTAAGCTCTGCTCGAATATCAGAATGATTGTAGATTTCGCCATTAAAAACAATCCAAATAGTATTATTGCTATTGCTCATTGGCTGATTGGCGGCCTCAGATAAATCTATAATCGCTAATCTTCGATGAGCCAGACCAATTTTTTTATCTTTTGCTAACCACACCCCCGATCCATCCGGTCCACGATGGGCCATTGAATCTCGCATCCTCAACAAATAGTCTTCGGTCAACCTAAAATCAGATTGGCTAAAAGATAATGCGCCAGCAATTCCACACATAAATTTTCCTGGGAGGGGACTTACAAGTTAGTACACCGAAATAGAATCAGGATTTTCTGAAGTATAAGACCTGAGTACTTTAATGATTTTTTTTCTGTCCACAATACTCAAGCGGGAGTGCGATGGAATATTAATGATGTGCCTTGCAACTTTTTGAGAAAAAGGGAATTTATCTGGCTCATAATTAAATGGCCATCCTACTGGTAATGGCGATAACGGTCCGTCAAACCATCTCCCCAAATCAATACTTTGGCGCTTAAAGTATTCCAGCATTTGAGTTGGATTTTGCACCATCAGAGATACCCTGTTAGATACACAGAACTGATTATCGCTCTCGTAGATATGCGTCCTGTATCCCAATCTCCTTGCCTCTCTCGCAATTTCTATAAAATTTTTAGCGCACGCATTGGTAATCAGACTAAATTTAAGCCATTGAATCTCTGCCAATGCCACCTGCGCTATACCAAGCCGTGAAACAAAGCCATTTGGAATTAACCCAGCCAACTCTTCAATTGACGTTGAATTTCTAAAAAATCCAATCTTATAAAAGAACCCAATGACGTATTTTCCAAAAGCCTGAAAGAAAGCAGGATGATATGAAATGCCGGATACAGCTGTTTGAAAAAAATCTAACAAGGAGTGCCAGGTATTTTGCGATGGTAGTCGAGAATACAAATTTTTGGCCACATCAACGTATGCAGCATTTGAAATTAAAAGTAAGCCACCCCAACCGGTTGAAAGAGTTTTTGATAACTCCATAGAAAAAATTGCAGCATCCCCCTCAAGACCAATCAAGCTGCCATTTATCCTACTGCCAATAGATAATGCACAATCTTCAATGATCAAAATTCCCTTGGACCAGCTTTGGCTTTTTAAGTCTGCGACTGGAAAGATGTTGCCCAGGGTGTGCTGCACAACAATAGCCCTAGTGCTTGGCGTGACCGAATCCTTTATTTTTTCCACATTAATACTAAGACTATCGATATTGATATCAACATATACTGGGGTTGCACCAGTCGATAAAATTGCAGTCGGCACAGCTAAACAAGTATATGCAGAAATAATCACCTCATCACCAATGCCAATACCCGCAGTTCTGAGCATAAAAGCCAAGGCCCCTCTAGCATTTCCAAAACAATACCAATCGTAGCGCTTAAATTGCCCCCCTAGTAGGTCAATTAATCGCGCGTACAAATCATTCTTTTTTGTAGTGATTTTTTTTAATAAGCTCACTATAGCTCTTAGCATTACCCCAAAATTAATTGAGGCATAGTACAGTGCAATGTGTCTCTTCATAATCTAGAGCTAACATCGTAGATTATCTGCGCAACTCTTTTATTTGTTCGATCAACTGAAAATACCTCTACAGCCCTTCTATTCCCAGACCTTCCCAGGGTAATCCTTAAATTGGCATCGTCAATTAATTTTTTTAGCATCTCAATATAAATATGTTTATTTACTTTGCCATCACTGTCAATTGGTATTAAATAACCAGTTTCGCCATCAACAACCGCTTCTGCAATTCCCCCGCCAGCCCCAGCGATTACAGGGAGAGAAGCAGCCATGGCCTCCTTTATAGATACGCCCATACAAGCGCGTTGATTATAGGTGGGGGCCACTAACACATCTGCCAATTCATAAATTTCACGCTGATCAGAGTATGAGATATTTTCCATAACCTCAACCCTGTCTGGAAACTTCTGCTCGAGTGCATAAGCACTTTCGGTTAAATCTCCGGTTGCACCAGCAATAATAAATCGGCTATTTGGACTGTGTAATAACAATTCAGGCGCAGTGCTAACGACAACGTCAAGCCCCATGTCCTCAAGCATCCTCCCCATAAAAAATATTACTACCTCATCGCTCGTTAGGGAGTATTTATTCCTAAGTAATTTTCTTTTTTCTGGGGAATCTTTAAAGTTTAATTCCACCCCATAAAAAACTGGCTCAATATTTCTTGTAATCCCAATCTTTCTCAAACTTTGCGCACAATATTGACTAGACGACATTAATGAGTCTGGAATTTGAATTAGCTCATTAATGAGCTCTTTGTGTTTATCAAAAAATTCCGGCGCTTCATATATTTCGCCAAATATTGAAAGCATGATTCCTAAGCGCCCATTCCAATAGGAATTCAATGGAATTAGTTGCAAATTGGCATTAGCCAAATAAGCACTAATGACATTAATTTTCCTTGTATTGACAACCTTGTTAATTAGTACAGCCTTAATCATTTCCTGAACTA
The DNA here is from genome assembly GCF_018688455.1 of Polynucleobacter sp. AM-7D1. Taxonomy (NCBI): domain Bacteria; kingdom Pseudomonadati; phylum Pseudomonadota; class Betaproteobacteria; order Burkholderiales; family Burkholderiaceae; genus Polynucleobacter; species Polynucleobacter sp. AM-7D1. The sequence goes on along the minus strand of NZ_CP061319.1, from coordinate 288,626 downwards.
ATTGTGATCTGGATAATCCTTTAAAAATGAGGGATTTATAAACATGAAAAAGTAATTTAAAGTTCGTCGGTAGGAATAACCTCCAAAACTGTCCTTTTAATCGGTATCTATATATTGAAATACCATCAATTATCTCTTTAGAATTTTGATTTCCAAATGTGATCACTTCCAAGTCTGAGACGCCGCACTTCATCAAGTATGGCGCTAAAAGCCTTAAGTGAGATGCAATACCTCCATAAGGCGGGGGATAAGGACCCAAAAATAGCAATCTAATACCCTTAAGATTCTGACACCCAAAGAAAGTGCTTTCTTCAACCATAATCTCTCGGCCCTAATTTAGATCTAGCAAGCAATCTGCTAATTTATTGGGCCCAGAACCTATTCCATAGCCTTCAATCCACTCACCGCCAAATGCGAACAATTGATACTTAATATTTAGGTCAACTGTGAGCTCACTTAATTTTGAGCCAACTACACAAAACTCTAAGCTTGCGGGCTGACGCTGCTTAAAAAGACTCATCACGTAAAATGGGGTTTTGCCACTGATAATTACTCCATCAACTAAAATTACATGCTTACCTTCAAGCGGTTGAGTGACATCCAAAAGAAGTTGAACTTCACCATTGCCAGATGGGGGAACATATGGTCTATAGAGTATTTGATGTAAATTAACCGGCAAATTAATCATCCTAGCCAAATCAACAACAAATTGCGAAGCGCCCGTCGACGAATAAACCATTTCTATTGACGTTCCGCAGTAATCAATCTCAATTTGACTCGCAATTGACTTGAGGCGGCTAACAATCTCCTCTCGGCAAGCAAAAATTCTTGGGCTTAATTCTTTACCAGTCATGCGGGGTCTGAGACTTGAGAATCTATAGCTGCTTTAACTTTGGTGCAAATATATTTAACTTGCTCGCTAGTTAATGCGGGAAAACTTGGAAGATTGATACCGCAACTGCTAATTTTTTTTGCCACTGGAAATAATTCATCAGACCTAAACACCGGCATTGATGTTGCAAGATTAAACACAGGGCGCGTTTCAACGCCACTCTCCTTAAGATACGATCTAATGACATTGCACTCAGATTGACTCCTTGCCAAAATTGACACCATCCAATATGAGTGCTGATCTCCATTTCTTTCTTTTTGAAATTCAATTGGATAGCCCTTTAATTCAGCTCTATACCAAGATGCAATCTCAATTTTTTTCTCTATTATTTTATTTGCCATCTCCAATTGAGCAACCCCGATTGCAGCACAAATATTTGTCATTCTGTAGTTAAAGCCAATCTCTTCGTGCCAATACTCCCTATCGAGGGAAACAGCTTGGTTCTTTAAAAAAGCGGCGCGATCTATTAAGGGGATGTGATTAGAGACGACCATGCCGCCCTCACCTGTCGTTATAGTTTTGTTGCCAAAAAAACTGAAAGTTGCAATATCTCCAAATGAGCCAACATATTTACCATCCTGCCTGGTACCAAATGCCTCCGCCGCATCTTCAATGAGGTATAAATTTTTATCTTGACAGATTTTAATAATAGGCTTCATGTTGCATGGAGCGCCATATAAATGTACTAATAATATCGCCTTGGTTTTATTAGAAATTTTCTCAGAAATTAAGCTTGGATCAATGTTCCAGGTGTCATTTTCCGAATCTACAAAAATAGGGGTAGCGCCAACGTAAGAGATTGCATTGATTGATGCTATATATGTCAAAGTTGGAACTATCACCTCGTCTCCCGGGCCTATTCCCAAAACTTTTAGCGCTAAATGCAATGCTACCGTTCCATTTGAAACAGAAGTAGATTTTTTTACCCCTAGGAAGCTAGAAAAATCTTCCTCAAACTGAGCAACAAAGCTACCCTTAGATGATATCCACCCCGTTCTAAGGCACTCATTTACATATTTAGACTCATTATCACCAATCATTGGCGAATATACGGGTATTGTCGATCTTGACTGATCTAGCATTTAGATTTGTTGGGGTTTAGTTATTTTAATTAGAAAAAAGCGGAAGTTAAATGGCCACAACAAAAAATGATTGGCCGAATGAAGAATAAGCCTTCCATGGAATTACTTTGAATCTTGGATTTTCAAGGCAAAATTCGTTAAAGGCACCCATCTCACCTTTGCTCTGATCTGGCGGAAAGCAGTACCAATCGTCGAATAGGATGACAGTACCACTAACCAACAATGGGTACACAAAAGATAACACTTCCTTAGTGGAAGTATATAAATCTACATCAATATGAACAATGCCGGCCTTGGGCAATTTAGATTGCAAGCTTTGAGTTAGACTTTCAGAATAAAAGCCTTTAATAATATTTGAGTTATTAAGAATTTTACCGGTATTTTTTCTCACAATATTTTTAAAATTTTTAACATCAGTAGAGAAGCTGCCCTTTTCAAAAATCCCATCATTAATGCTGCTTGTTGGCGGCAAACCCTCAAATGAGTCAAATGCATACGCTTCAGCCTGAACCATGCCCAAACAATTAAAAGCATTTATGGCGGAAGAAAAAGTTCTACCGGAGTGGCAGCCAAACTCAAAATAAACAGCGGGTATAATTTGTCCGTTATTACCTGCCACACGCACATAATTTATTGCCTCCAAAATATGAAGATATTTACTATCTTCATCCAAATACTGGTAATTTTTGATAGCTATAGATAGCCCCTTATTAAAAAAAAGAGAGCATCTCCTGAGAATTTTTTTTAGAATCATAATTTATTTTTCGCAATTCGATTGTCAGTACTTTATTAAAAAATTAAGCAGGCCAAGACTCTAGATTGGCCGCACTCTTCCCAAGCAAATAATCACATAAATAGTCCAATTTTCGATCACGACCAGGTTCAATTTCATCCAAAGTTTTAAATTGTATAGCTCCGTTGATATCACCGTACACAGTTTTTGTAAGAGTCCATGGATATAAACATCGTAAAAAATAGAAGAAAGAAAATAGCTTTAACTGCTCTCGATTAATATGCAATGGTTCGCCATTGCCTTTAAGTATCTCCGAATACTCTTTTAGAGTATTCGGCTCATGACAAAAGCCAAGATCTTGGTGAGAAGTTAGTCCAGCCGATACAACCTCAATATCATCCAATGCCATCTCCAGACCCAATGTACCATTAAAAATAATCCCAAGGTCGATATAAGGAAATAATTCATAGGTATTAATTTTCATTGATGGATCTATCAATGTGATGTTTTTTAAACCTTCAGGATATTTTTTCTTAATTGCATCGGCAACCCCAAAAGCCGAAGCTGTACCACCGTACGCCTCTGCTGGGTGTGGCTTAATATATATATGGGTATTAGTTTCATTTTTTACAATTTCTATAGTGGACAACACCCAGTCAATAACTCCATTAAATAAATTTCCACGACTGGATAATCCCACATCCCAATGAACATTAGAAAAGATAAATAAATTTCTATTTATTTTATTTATTTTTAGTTTTTTAATTAGGTTAGTTTGATAATCATTATTTAGAAAATAATTATCCTTTTTAAATATTTCAGATGCCCCATCTTTACGGTTATTAATAAACTGGTATAGCAATTCACACTCTTTCCCAGATAGCGGCACACCCCTTCTCTCTGTTAAATATTCCAAAAATCTTTTTTTTGCTGGAAATAGTTCAAAAATGTTGATCACAATAGAATTAAAATCAAATTGGGTTAGTGATATTAGCTTAAATCTGTTTGAACTCTTGAAGTGTCGAAAAAAAGGTCCCCAAGCACTATAAACAGCCATGTTTGATATAACTTGATCGGGACACCATGTTGCATCAATTTTTTGGGCAGCTTTTTTTGCAACTAAAGCAGTTCTTGTGTGTGCGAACCACACCTGCTTAACCGCAGAATTTTTCTCGGGTATGGCTCCATAGTAGTATCTTAAAACCGAATCTTCAACGTCTCTTTTGATGCCCATATCATCTATATTAAGATTGCCATCCCAGTGAGACATTATTTCATTTGTCTCCGCATCAATCTCACTTAAATCCTTATCATCAATCAACTCGCTCAAATTTATATAATCATATTTAAACATTGGTAAAAAATGTTTTCTATTAAACTTACATGTATGGCAAGGGTTTTTATTTTCTACGTTTCTTATGGATTTTATTTCGCAACCTGTCAGCATGCCATCACATATTAATACTTTTATTTGCGCTCCCCTTAGCTCCAAGGCCTTCATTAAATAAAGTAGATGCTTAAATTGGTAGTGATTGCATTCAATGAGCGGTAAAAATACTTTAACTGTATAGCTTTCTAAAATTGGTTTTATTTTTAAAATTTTTTTAATTTTCAGTAATGCAATAAAAAAAAATATTTCTTTAATATACCCAATAAGCCAACGAATTATTAATTTAGATTTTATAAATTTAATATTCATGAAGATTTTTTGTATATGCATACAGCCGATCTATAATCTAGGTTTTAGAAAGTATTTTTTACTTAAAGGTACCCCTATTGAATTGGTAAATAGATCAGAAGCCCTAAAGCAGAATATTTCCAAAAAGGATGTATTAATAATCGACCCTCTCTTTGAAATAAGTTAAGTTTAATATTACCCTGTAATGTGGCATTATAATGCCTCCACACTTCATAATCATTATAATTTTATAATTCATAAGATATAGTTGATCCACTGAAATCGTATGGGATCGACTTGTTGCCCCAATGTGGCAAGGATGAATAAACTTGACAAACAACTTCTGGTGCCAACACCATTGCAAACGAATGGAATTCAGACACGATTTTTTACTGTGCAAATATCCTCTCTAGGGACCAATCTAATCCAACCCCGCAATTATTAAAGTCTTTAGTACATCGGCAGAACAGATCAATATAAAAAATCTTTTGTAACATTCAGTATTAAATTTAGAAAATAAATCACAAATTAAAGCTCACTCAACAAGTCCCAAGTAACTGGCTGACCGCGATTTACATTTTTAACCAAAGTCTTTCCGACTAGCTCCTCAAAATATTTAGGGGGAAGACCAAATCCGGGACGAATTCGCCTTATATCACCTACCCCAATCCTATCGCCAGCCTTAAGATCTGATACAAAATATATTGATCTTTTAAATACCTTGCTCCCAACCTCAGAGCTTGGCCTTTCAAATCCCTCGCACCCCAGAGAGGCCCATGCATCACGAGTATCGCGCACCAATGCCCTTAAATCATCAGGCTCCATTGAAAAATCACTATCAGGTCCCTTGTGACTCCTACTTAGAGTAAAGTGTTTTTCTATTGCACAAGCACCTAAGGCGACAGCTGAAATTGCCGCCGCATTTCCTATTGTATGATCGGATAAGCCGACGGAAACGCCAAATATTTTTTTCAAATTTAAGATTTGCTTAATATTTGCCTGCTCTATTGGTGCGGGATAACTACTAACACAATGAAATAACAGCAAATTATTACAACCACCACTCCTCGCGGCCTCGAGCGTCTCAGAAATTTCATCTTGAGTAGCCATTCCAGTAGACATTAGCAATGGCTTGCCTTTTTTTGCAACGTAGCGTATCAGCGGCAAATCTGTAAATTCGAATGAGGCAATCTTATAAGCTGGCACCCCAATCTTATCCAGAAGATCCACAGCGCTCTCATCAAATGGCGTTGAAAATAGAGTTATTCCCAACTGCCTCGCGTAGCTAAAAAGCTCATCATGCCATTCGTAAGGAGTGTGCGCCTCAGAATACAGGTCATATAGCTTATAGCCGTTCCATAACCCCCCACGGACTATAAAGTCCTCATTGCTGCAATCTATAGTCATGGTATCAGGTGTATAGGTTTGTATCTTGATTGCGTGAACCCCACAATCTTTTGCAGTTTTTATCAGAAGCTTTGCACGCTCTATAGATCCATTATGATTACCAGAAAGCTCCGCAATTACATAAGGGGCTGCATTGTCGCCTATTTCATTACCTTCAATTTTGAACATAAATTTCTTTCAATAGAATATCCCGACAATCCATCATCTTATGGTCAAAGAAAACGTGGTTTGAATTTTAGTGCCGCCAATGTTCTGAATGGCTTTTTTAAGTCTATCGTTACTAGGTGATACGTTAATATGGAAATTAGATGATCTAATTGACTTAATTTCAGGTAGTGGCTTGTGACTCATTAATGCCCAACTGATGGCATATTCAATAGCATGATCATAGTTAGGGTCTACGAAAATTCCAACGCAATTATCATTTAGTAGGTATAAAGATCCGATATAACCATCATGAACTTTAATTAAGTACCATACCCTATACGGGCTGTTTTTAACAAAATTTTTATGATCATTATAAGTTGGCAGGGAGTTATGGCTTATATTGTGAACTCGTTTTTTTAGCAGTTCATAAAGAGCATCAATGTGCTCAATGGTTTTTTTTACTTTTATAAATGAGTATGGGTAGGTCGAAGAAGAATTCATCTTGTACTCACTCAGCATATATCTTTAAAAAATATTTTTTACCATCAATAATAAAAAAGGACGGCCAATTCTCATTGTTTGCAACCCTAAGTAAATTAAACTGCTCCTTGATATTTTTGTTAATATCCAACTTACCATCTATCAATGACCTCCTAGAATAAAAAGTCTGTTGTCCAACTTGTTTAAGTCTAGAAAAAATTGGGTACTCAAATAAAAACTTAGTAATTAATTTTGTTGTAGCACTAGCCTGTTTTTCTCGAATCTCATCATACAGCTCATAGCCTGTCAGTTCAAATTTATCCATTAAAACTATGTCGCCTGAATCAAGTTCACTTGTTGCCTCAAAAAGACAAATGGGTATGGAATTTGAGCCCTCTAATATTTGCCATTGAACGGGAGAAAACCCCTTTCCCCTCGGCAAATCACTTTCATGCACAACTAGATTAAATCTATTTTTAGCAAGAAATTCTGCATTGAGAACTCTTGTATAGCCCAGTATAAAAACAATATCTTGATGTTCTACTAAGTCATGGTTATGTGTGATTGCAACCTCATATTTATGGGGTGATATTTCAGTGCATAAATTAGAAATATAGGATTCAATCCAGTTATTATTTTTGTCCAATAAGAAAGTTACTTTATAAGCCACTTAATTTTCCCGAATCCATTTAATTTGGAAATTCTCAACTGAAAGGAAGTTAATTTTCATGGACTATTTTTACCTTCATTATCAAATCATTATTTGAAAATTTAGCTTCCGAGAACTCAAGTCTATGTCTTCCAAGATATAGATAAGCCCTCGGATAATCAAGACCATCCACCATCCTTACTCTATCGTAAATCTCTTTTACCGAGTAACTACCTAATAGTTCATTATCGGCAATTGATAATCTATTAAACAGAACAACCTCGCCCGACTGCTCGATTGGAATAGGATTATTGTTACAAATATATAGAATCAACCTTTCAACACAACCGGCAATTCTTAAAAAAATTTCCTGAATTGTTCCATCGAGAGAAACTTCTAAAGAATTATAAATGGCTCCTCCATCAAGAACGTCCGTCATTCTTAATGCACAAACTGGAGAAGTGGTAATGCCGCGAAGTAATAAATTTTGTATAGGGCTACCGCCCCTTCCATATGGCAATGGTGCAGTATGGAATGCAACGCATTCAAAGCGCTCATAAATCTCTTGGGGAACCCTCCAACTCCAATGTGGAAAGAATATATACCTAGGATTGATACTTTCAAGAAAATCTAAATTTAACCCTTCTTTTTTATCGATATTCAAGAAATTTAAATCTTTAAATTCATCGGATTTTGGATACTTTGCAAACCAATCTTTTGAAGATGCGATTATGTACTTAGTCATCGCTCTATCTTTCTAATCACTTCGAAAGCCTCTGCGAAATTGAGGCCAACCTGACTCCCCCTGTATTTTGCTAGATTTTCGATTCCATCATACGATCTAGAATGAGGACTACTTCTCATCTCACTATTATAAATATTCAAGGCAAGTAGTTTTTTATTCCAAACATTTTCAATATTAATATACAGATTTGGATTAAAAATTCCTGTTACAGACCTGTGCCCATAGTCTGTTGCAGAAGAAACCTCAAATAATCGAATTTCTTGCCAGCGTTCATCTGGCTGAGGGCGAAATGCTGTTAATGTTGCCTGACCAACAATTCTATGATCGATATTTAAATCGGCCGAGCTATGTGTATAAATAATTGTTGGATTTATCTTAATTTTTATTGCTTCAATAACTTTGACAATCTCCAATAACGGCACAGTATCGATGGCATTGTCAGGGAATGACCCCCCATCTAACCAAGAAAATCCAAGGGCATTAGCTACTTTCAAAGAGGCCTGCTCCCGCAATCGAACCTCACTAATATTTGAACCTCTAGCTCCAACACCGTCAGTCATTGACATGGCATACACAAAATCACCACACTCAATATGCCTTGCAATCACCCCTGCGAGACCAATAGTCTCATCATCTCTATGGGCAATAATTACCAAGACAATCTGACAATCTTTTGCGGTCATCGGTCACATACCATATTATTTTTTATAATTACATAACGACTTATAAGTTTTCAAAAAACTTTCACTCGAAAAACTTTAATTAGCCTCTTATTAAAAGTTTCTAATTACATTTAGTTTTTTCAAGTAAAAACCATGTAATATCGTCCTGAGGAAACTGTGGATCTCGCCGATAAACAAAGCCATAATCAACTAAATTCATGTTTTCAAAAGAATCCATTAACTCTCCAGCAAAATCTCTCTTAAAGAGTCTATCATGCTGATCATGATATTTAACCTCGACTGGAGTAGGATTATAGTACTCAGCAATTAATAGATATTTGGCGGTTGCTTGAACTAATTTCATATATACATCTGCAAGATGATCTGGGTTGATATGAATTAACACTCCTTTAATCAAAACCAAGTCCCAAGTTTTTTGTGGAACCCAGTCTAGTATTGATTTTTCATAAATATTTTCCGATGGAAAGTGCTCTTTTAACTGCTGCACTGCCTGGGAATTGATTTCAACAGCATTAAAGCGTGCATTATCTCCAGGAAATATCTTTTGGATTGCCCTCATATTCATTCCAATATTTGGCCCAAATTCGATCATATCTTTAAATTCCCCGACCTTTGCAAGGGCTTTTGAAAAGAAATTAATATTTGAGAGGAGGTAAGCCTCATCTTGGTTGCGCTCAATATATTCCCTACCAAATTCTCCGGCCCAAAATTCCTCCTGTTCAGTTTTAAACATAATCTTCCTTTTTTATCCTCTTTCCAATACTTGATAAATTAATTCAGCCCGAGTCCAATCTTCTGGAGTATCAATATCTACTAGGCTTGAGCTTGGCATCAAATATCCACTAGCATTACTGTGCAAATTTATAATACTCTTCCATGAGACTGTCGAGCCCCAATAAAATTGGCCAGCATCAAAATATGCCGCCTCTAGATCCTGTGTTCTCGTTAACTCAAAGTCCGGATAAAAAGGTGAAAGCCCTTTGTCTGCAGAAATTTTAAGTGCACGCTGTGGGGCAGCCGGAAACTCCAAGATTGGAAAGCAGTAATGTTTTCCGCTTTTAATCCATAAATTGAAGCTTTGAACCAGATCGGTAGGTCTTAAAAATGGAACTGCTGGGTATATACAGCATGCATTTTCAATTTTCCAGCCTAAGACTTCACATTGATTAATTGCATCAGCTACAACTGGAACAGTTGGAACAAAATCATCGGATAACTGAGCTGATCTTCTAAAGGGCGCATCCGCGCCATACTTAACTGCAATTTCAGCAATCTCTTCGTCATCTGTAGAAACAATAATACGATCGAATAAAATAGATTTTCTTGCGGCTTCTATTGCATAGGCAATCATGGGCCGCCCAAAAAAATCTTTAATGTTTTTCCTTGGAATTCTTTTGCTTCCACCGCGCGCAGGAATAATGGCGATATTCATTGCAATACCTGCTTGAGGCTAGCAACAACCAATTCCTGATCTTCAGCATTAAGACCTGAAAATAGAGGCAAACTCAGAGCCTGAGAAAAGTATTGCTCAGCCTCAGGGCAATAACCCCTCTTGAAACCCATCTTTACATAATAGGGATGAAGGTATATTGGAATGTAATGGAGATTAACCAAAATACCTAAGTCCCGAAGCTCATCATATATTTGATGCTGTCCCTTTTTTAGCTTATCAGTATGCAAGCGAATCACGTACAAATGATAAGCTGATAAGCCATCAGGATGCTGCCATGGTGTTGTTATGGGAAAATTTGCAAGCAAAATATCGTAACGTGCAGCCAAGGTACGGCGCTTCGCAATAAAATCACTCAAGCGAGTCATCTGACTTAGGCCTAAAGCGGCTTGAATATCAGTCATCCTATAATTGAAACCCAAATCAATTTGCTGATAATTCCATATCTCTTTAGAAGGATGGAGATTCAACTCCCCAGAAATACTTTCTATCCCATGGCTGCGTAAAAGTTGGCACTTTTTAGATAGCTCTAAATTGTTAGTAAGGATCATACCCCCCTCACCAGAAGTAATGATTTTTACGGGATGAAAGCTAAATATTGTGATGTCGCTATATTGACCCGATCCAACTGCTAGGTTTTTGTATTGCGCTCCAATAGCATGCGATGCATCCTCAATAATCTTAAACCCATATTTTTGACTTAGAGAAAAAATAGTCTCCATATCACATGGCTGGCCACTAAAATGAACAGCAATTACTACTTTTGGCAATTTATTTTGAAGCGCTGAGGAAATTAACTTTTCTTCTAACGCCATTGCGCTGATATTGTAAGTCAGAGGATCGATATCAATAAAATCAACTGAAGCGCCACAATATAAAGCGCAATTCGAGCTTGCCACAAAACTAATAGGAGACGTCCATACAATGTCGCCCGACTTAACCCCCATAGCAAGGCAAGAGATATGTAGCGCGCTAGTTGCACTATTTACCGCTATCGCCGCTTTAGCGTGGCAAAAAGATTTGACTGAATTTTCAAATCTCTCTACAAGTGGTCCCTGGGTCAGATAATCTGACCTCAATACCTCAATAACAGCAGACACATCCTGGTCATTCACATCTTGACGGGCGTAAGGTATTATTTTCATTTAGTAGCAATATAAGCAAACAACTATTTAATTTATACCTAGATCAACTAATTCACGATATGAACCAAGGGACTCAATGCTACCCCCTTTATTCACTCTAATTATTTGGTTGCATTTTTTTAATGTATAGGTTCGATGAGCAATAATGATAAGAGTTACCCCCTTATCCAATTGAGCAATTGAATCCATTACATTTGTCTCTGTTTCTGCGTCCAACGCACTGGTAGCTTCATCTAAGATAATAATATCCGCATTCTTATAAAGTGCTCTTGCAATACCAACCCGCTGCCGCTGTCCACCAGATAGAGAGACTCCCCGTTCTCCAACTAGCGTCGCATACCCGTCCGACCAATCCTTAATTGTCTCAGATAGTTGAGCTTGCTTAGCAGCAGAAATACACCTTGGGATGTCAATTTCATTCTTAGGAATGCCAAATGCAATATTTTCTAAGATAGTTGCATCTTTAAGAAAAATGGCTTGCGGCACGTGAGCGATTCGCTTTTGCCAATCAAGACAGTTTGAGCTTGTTAAGCACTCGCCATCAATCAATAGGCGCCCACTTGTTTGAGAAAGAAGGCCCATCAAAATATCAACCAAAGTGCTTTTACCGGAACCAGTTGAACCAACAACCCCCACCCAAGATCCCTTGCTGATTTTTAAATTGGTATTGAATAAAATCAAGGGGGTATTGAGTCCATATCGAAAAGAGATTTGATCAAAAACTATCTCTCTATTAAACGGAATCAATCCCTTACCCATTCCATCGATATGAGTCGGCAATTTTTGATCTAGCAAAAATATTACATCGTCCAAGGATTCATGGCTACTGCGCAAACTAGCTAATCCACTATACAGCTGTTGCATTTGAGGCAAGCTACGTTGCGCAATCATAGCAAGAGCGCCTAATAAGGGTATTGCAATTAATATATCCCCTTTTTGGACGGTTAACCATAGTGCTAAAAAAGCAAATAAAACAATTCCGATATATTCAACTAAGTATCGCGGTGCTGAACTAATAATTAAATTATCTCTCTGAGCTTTACGCAAAGCTAAGTCATTTTTTTGATACTCGTTGCAATAGAGCTCTTGACTTCCATCCAGCAATATATCCCGTATTCCACCTAAGCTTTCCTGGATTGACTTGATTAGGTCGTCAGATGCATCATTAATTCTTTTGCCGTTATTGAAAAGTTTTTTTCGTACGCTTAAAAAAATGAGTCCATAAATGCACAAGAATCCTCCAATTGATATCAATGCAATATTAGGGTCTACGTAAACTAATGCAATTATCAATGCCAATAGCATAATGCTAGCGCCAATAATTGAGATAATTGGAGTAACGATGCCATAAATTACAATATTTACTTTAGATAAAATGCCTCCAATTACTTCGCTACTATTTCGACTGCAGTGAGTTAGATAATCTTGATAAAGAGTTCGCCGATACATATTAATACTTAAATCTGCACCCACTGCAAATGAAAATTTAGCGCCAACCCAAAGAAACAGAAGTCTCATAGAGGCGGCAGCAATAATTACAACCCCAAAAAAAACTGAAAGGGGAACAATAAGATCATCTGAACTATAAATCCCTAAAAAATTAAGGGTGTGTTGAATTAAACTATTATCGAAGAATGTCTCAGGTCTTGCTAAGATAGTCAAAAATGGGATGAGCGCCCCGATTCCAATAATCTCCGAAAATGAAGATGCGATCATGACAAATAGCAGCAGAATAAAATCTTTCCTTCGTCTTGCGGAAAGGTGGCGCCACAGACTATAAATAGATTTATAAATTGAATTTTTTTTATTCATGCCATCAGCCTTAATTGAGATTTTTAACAGCTTACCAATAGCACCATCTTCACAATTAAATGCATAAAAACTGATTGGTGTAATCTTAAAAAAATAGTTTTAATAACTTTGTACTCACCAAATTATATAGAGCTCTTCTCCTCTAGATATCCAGAGACTCTTAACCCTTTTTGTCTACTGCATGACTGAAGTCATATCCTCTTAAGAGTACACGTTGCCTTGCTTTTTCTAAATCGTTAGAAACCATCTCCACGATCATCTGATCAAGAGCAATCTCCTGAATCCAGCCTAGCTTTGTTTTTGCTTTAGTTGGATCACCAAGTAAAGTCTCAACCTCAGTTGGGCGGTAGTAGCGCGGATCAATGCGGATAATCACATCGCCCAACTTTAAGCCTGGAGCTTTATCGCCTTCGATGCCAACCACGACAGCACACTCGCACTCAAAAGTGCCTTCGAATTTTAGAGTAATTCCCAACTCCTTAGCGCTGCGAATAATAAATTCACGCACGGTAAATTGCACGCCAGTAGCAATGACAAAGTCTTCTGGTTTGTCTTGTTGGAGCATGAGCCATTGCATACGGACATAATCTTTAGCATGACCCCAATCACGCAAGCTATCAATATTACCCATATAAAGACATTTATCTAAACCCTGAGCAATATTGGCCAATCCCTGAGTCACCTTCCTGGTTACAAATTCCTCCCCCCGCCGCTTTGACTCATGATTAAAAAGAATTCCGTTACAGGCATAGATACCATATGCCTCTCGATAGTTCACAACAATCCAATATGCATACATTTTTGCTACCGCATACGGACTTCTTGGATAGAACGGGGTTGTTTCTTTTTGAGGAATCTCTTGCACCAAGCCATAAAGCTCTGAAGTAGAAGCTTGATAAAAACGTGTTTTCTTCTCTAGGCCCAAGATACGAATCGATTCAAGCAATCTTAGCGGACCAATCGCATCCACATTTGCAGTGTACTCGGGTGAATCAAAAGATACAGCGACATGACTTTGAGCGCCCAAGTTATAAATCTCGTCAGGTTGCACCTGTTTAACTATTTGCACAAGGTTGCTTGAATCCGTTAAGTCGCCATAATGCAAAACTAAATCATTGCTACCAATTGAAGATTTTTGGCATAGATGATCTATTCTCTCAGTATTTAAAGATGAAGAGCGACGTCTAACTCCATGAACAATATAACCTTTCTCTAGCAAAAATTCGGCGAGATATGAACCATCCTGACCAGTAATGCCAGTAATTAATGCAACTTTTTTCTTGCCCATATATATTCAGCCTTCTGGAAAAATATTCTCTATAAAAATCTGTCGCTAGTACGAAACTCAACTCCTTCCATAACTATCTTCAAAACGAATAATGTCATCCTCTCCAAAATAATTTCCAGATTGAACTTCTATGATCTCCAAGATATCTTTTCCTAGATTGGCAATACGATGAATCTGCCCCCTAGGAATATAAGTACTTTGATTTTCGGAAAGCGTGAGCACATGATTACCATTGGTAATTTCTGCAACCCCCTTAATCACTACCCAGTGTTCTGCGCGATGTTGATGCATCTGCAACGATAGATTTTCACCCGGTCCGATTTGGATGCGTTTGACTTTAAAATGCTCACCCTCATCAATACAGTCATACCAACCCCAAGGCCTTATGACTTTTCGATGCAAATTCTTTTCTTCACGTTTTTGCCCCTCTAGCTCAGCAACAATAGACTTCACATCTTGACTATTTTTCTTGTCGGCAACTAAAACCGCATCAGCCGTTTCAACAATAATAAGATTATTAATGCCAACAGTACATACCAATCTACTACTAGAGTGAATGAGGGAGTTTTTTGAGTTCATTGTAATAATGTCACCAATGACAACATTCCCACCCTCATCTTGGGGGCCGACATTCCATGCCGCATCCCAAGAGCCCAAATCATTCCAACCTGCATCTAGCTCAATCATTTTGATTTGATACTTACTGCCGGGACATTTTTCAATGACCGCATAATCTATAGATTCACTTGGAACATCTTTAAATATTTCTTTATTGGGTCGTATAAAAGTAAAATCGCCTAACTTGTCCGCAGCTCTTGCAATCCATGCTGCTTCTGTTGCGCTGAGCATATTAGGGCAAAATTCTTTCGCAGCTGCAAGCCAAGTGCTTGCGTGCATCACAAAGATTCCGCTATTCCAGAGATAGTAGCTATCTGAGAGATACTCTTTAGCAGTTTTTTCATCCGGCTTTTCTACAAAGCCCTCCACAATATATTCCTGATAGACTCCGATAGAACGGCTGCGCTTTATATAGCCGTATCCCGTTTCGGGAGAAGTTGGTTTGACACCCAAGATAGCGAGTGTTTGTTTAGATTTATCTGCGATTACAGTGGCTATACAACCCTGTAAAGCCTGCGCAAAATCTGTTTGACTCTGAATCACTTGGTCGGCTGGCGTAATCACTAATATTGGATCATTATCATTCCCATTAGTCATTTCTTCGACCCTCAATAATTGCAGGGCTGCTAATGTTAATGCGGGTGCCGTATTACGTCCCACAGGCTCTAACAATAGTGTTGCATCTTCATTTTTCAACTCCCGCAATTGATCCAAAACCAAAAAGCGATGATCTTCATTGGCGATAATTACCGAAGATCCCAATACAGTTCCATCGCACGTACGATCACCTTGGTAGATAGTCTCCATTCTTTGAATGGTCTGTTGAAATAGACTGTGATTAGATTCATCCTCGGCTATTACCAAAAATTGCTTTGGGAAAGCCCTTCGAGATAAGGGCCATAAACGCGTACCAGACCCCCCGCAGAGAATCACCGGGACTACTTGAATATTGAGATTATCTGATGCCATCAACTTCGGAGTTGTCATAAATATTTGCGCCAAGCTTCAATATTTTTATTGGTGATCTACAATTTTAAAGGGTTTATTGCTGAAGATTAAGGCTAAATCAAAAATTTTCTATCATAATTCAGCATTCGTTTTGAGTATATTGCATCAGCAAAGCCATATTCATCTTGTGCCTCGATACTCAAAATCAAAGGATTGATCAACTCGACCGGTTCTACCAAACCAGTATTTAGATCTTAAAAAAATAAAAAAGACCGCGTGTCGATCTTTCTATGAAGCATGAAAGTAAGGCAGCATTAAACCTTTTTGGCATGATCTAAGCTTCAACTTTTGCCAGCAACTAATGAGCAACCGCTAGCAGGAGGGTCAAACTTCCCTTGATACAAAGCACAATTATCACATTGCTGACCTACAACATACTTTGGGAACTTGGCATTATCCACTGTAGAAACATCGGCCTGGCAACCTATAGCGGCGGCTTGTGGTTCAGCTTCAGCAACCATGCCTTGAGCTTTGTCATATATAGCCAAGGTACAAGCGCCAGCAGCGGAAAAATCATAAATCCGCGCCTGCTGTTTTCACATGAGCTCCAGCAGGTGATACAGAGCAAAATTTGGACCTATATTGATCATAGAGTAGATCAAATTAGTCGACTGTGACTAAGGTAATTCGGTAATTTAAAGGATTTTTTAATTGAGAATTAATGCCAGCCCTTGAGATTCATGCAGCTAATTCGTTGTTTGATATGCACCCCTGACCCGGCCTCAGGGTAAGATTGAGCGCAATCAATCGCATCCCTTTGAAAAGTCGCCCCATTACTCTTGGTAGGATCGACATTAACACTGGGATAAATTATTGGTCCACACCCCAGCAAAAAGCTCACAGCAAAATGGACACTCACAATCCTTGCTATAGCTTTAAACAAAATACAATCTCCGTCTTTTACCAAAAGCCACTAGATGCATCAATCTTTTACCCCTTATCTAAAAGAGATAAAAACTCCCTACGTAAATTAGAGTCCTTCAAGAAAGCGCCACGCATCACACTATTTACCATCTTTGAGTCACGATCCTTAACACCACGCCATTGCATACAGAAGTGATCTGCATCCATCACAATCGCAACACCAATCGGCTTAATTTTTTTCTCCAACATATCCGCAAGCTCTACTACCGCCTCCTCCTGAATCTGGGGTCGACACATGACCCATTCTGTCAGGCGTGAGTACTTCGATAAACCAATGAGAGCGGATTCTTTGCTTGGTAATACGCCAATCCAAATCCGGCCCATGATCGGGCATAGATGATGAGAGCATGCGCTACGCACAGTGATGGGGCCAATGATCATCAACTCGTTTAGGCGGCTAACGTTAGGAAATTTAGTTAAGGTGGGTTGCTCAACATAACGGCCGTTGAACACCTCTTTGACAAACATCTTAGCTACACGTTGACTTGTATTTTTAGTATTGTGATCGCTCTCCGTATCAATAACTAAGCTTTCTAAAACAGCCTGCATCTTTTCAGCAACTTCATCTACCAGGGCCTCTAGCTCACCAGGCTGAATGAATTTAGAGATATTGTCATTTGCATGAAAGCGTGCTTTTTGAGCCTCAATGCGTCGACGAATTACTACCGATAATGGCATGCCATCAACACTTTTTTTTGCTGGCTTAACAATAGAGGCTTTCCTGACGTGAGCCTTGCCAGCAGCCTTTGCGAGAATTTTTTTAGTCGGCATATTTATTTATTGTCTCGATGAATTTCGTAAATTAGTTTTTACTCTTTAAATCTGAAAGAAGATGGCTACCACGCAAGCTAAGCCGGCAAGCCACACAATAGATCGAGTGCTTGGCCAATTGGCTACATAACAAATCAAATAAGCAATGCGCGCTACAACAAATCCGATTGCTAGCAAATCAACTCTGTTTTGCGGTGCATTGGCTATAGATGCAATGATCACGGCGGCAAAAAAGAATGGGAGAGATTCAAAAAGGTTAGCTTGAGCTGCATTAGCACGCGCCCGAAATCCTGTCTGCTTGGCTAGCCATTGCCTGGGCATGCCATTGTCATAGCCCTCAAAACCTTTTTTTGCGATGCCGGCTGCTACATAAGGAAACAATCCCATGAACAGCACACACCAATAAGCAATCGTCATGACTGTCCTTTTTTCTTGGAGCCAATACGACTTTCTTTGCCGTTCATAAGATTATGAATATTGCTACGATGGCGCCAAATCAGCAAAAGACATACTACGAGCAGCGCAATGCCCATCGGCTGAAAGCCAAACAAAAATACAAAATAGATTGGGCCAAAGACTGCAGCCGCTAGAGCAGCTAATGATGAGTAGCGCATAAACATCGCCACAATGATCCAGGTACTTAAGGTTGCTAAACCCAAAATCCAATTAATGCCAAACAAAATGCCGCAGGCAGTTGCAACACCCTTCCCCCCCCTAAAGCCATGGAAGATCGGAAATAGATGCCCAAAGAACACTGCAATCACCACGCCACATAACAACCAAGAATTGAGTGTTGATGTCAAAGACTCATCGCCGAGCAATACTCTCGCTAACATGACGGCAAGATAACCCTTTAAGGCATCACCAATCAAAGTGAGAACCGCTGCCAGCTTGTTACCCGTTCTAAGAACATTGGTTGCGCCTGGGTTACCAGAGCCATAAGAATAGGGATCAGGCAAACGCATGCACTTACTCACCACTACCGCAAAAGAAATGGAACCAATCAGGTAGGCAATCGGGATCAGCAAAAGATCTAAAGTTAAATTCATGGGGATATCTTATACACTTATTACATTCTTGATGATTGCTTGGATTGGCACGCTTTATGCGCCTCTAGGATGGTGCTGCTGATGGATCGACTTCAGACGCTCTCTAGCAACGTGGGTATAGATCTGTGTAGTAGAGATATCGACATGGCCTAAAAGGAGTTGTACCACCCGTAAATCTGCCCCATGGTTGAGTAAATGGGTAGCAAAAGCATGGCGCAAGGTATGGGGCGATAAAGCTACGGGGATGTTGGCAATCGCGGCGTAACGCTTAATCAGCACCCAGAAAGCCTGACGAGTTAAACCAGTGCCCGTATGGCGCCCCACAAATACCGCATCCGAAGACTTACCCTCAAGTAATGGAGTTCTGGCATCAGCTAAATAGCGACGCAACCACTGCCCCGCCTCCCCACCAAAAGGCACTAAACGCTCTTTGCCACCCTTACCGTTCACCACCCGAATTACACCTTCATTTAATCCTAGAGCAACTGTCTTTAAAGAAACGATTTCTGTGACACGCAAGCCGCTGGCATACATCAGCTCCAGCATAGTGCGATCACGCAATCCAAGTGAAGTTTCCACATCGGGAGCATTCAGCAAAGCAGTAACCTGATCTTCACTCAAAGTTTTAGGGAAACGTAGTGCCTGCTTAGCAACACGTAAACCAATGCAGGGGTCGCTTTTTACCAAATTCATGCGCAGAGCATGACGATAAAAGCGCTTGAATACCGTCAGTCGACGATTAGCAGTGGTTGCTTTATCTGCGCGTCGATGCGCAATGTAAGCAGTGAGATCTTTTTCCGACACACTGTAGAGATCAGCGCCTGAATCTTTTTGAAGCCACTGCGCCAAGAGCAATAGATCTCGGCGATAAGCAGATAAACTATTTTGTGCCAAGCCATCTTCTAGCCAACAAGCATCACAGAAGCGCTCGATGGCCTCTTGGCTTGTCGATGCAATCGACACCTTAGTCGATGGAGCCAGGCTTTGATCAGCGGTCACAATAAAACCACTTCAATCATCCTGCCGCTTTAAATCACGATAGAAATTTTCATGCGGACCAAACGTCAATAACTTAATACTTTCTTCATCCAAAATACGATAAGCCAACAAACACTGTTGCTGTGGAAGTTGAAACTTGAAAACACGCACACCCAGTAGATCCCCAACCTTAGCCTCTCCAATCGATGTATCAAAACCAATAGATTTAACCGCGTTATCTAACTCAGATTTTTGTTGTGAATGTAATTTTTTGATTGCTTTTACAAACGAAGCTGTCAGGAGTAAGCGCATCAACTAAATACATACTCGCCGATGATCGGCTCTTGATCGGCAATCAAAATCTCTCGAATCATGGAAAACGGTAACTCTGGGTTTTCTTGAGCAACCCTGCCAATCTGTGACCAGTATTCAATCTGCTTAGGCACCGAACGGTGCTCAATTTGCCCGTAAGCTTTAGCCTGCTCTACCAAATTTTCAGATAATTTAACGTTAATAGACATGTTTTTCTCCTTGAGATGAATACATTATAGCCCTAAAGGTTCCAAAAAGTAACCTTTTATCTAAACTGGGTTATTGGCGGATAAATGCATTCAAGCACCCTCTAGGACAACAGTTAGCATAGCCAGCAGGGCTGCCTTAATGCGAATAAGTTTCCTAGATCAAAGCAATCGGAGGTATCGCACCACCCCAAAAGCTTGCCCCCCTTACTCGCCTATCAACTTTGGAATGAGCGTGCAGGGACTTGTCTTAGAGATTTAGTCACGGAAGTTGTTAAAACCCAATGGCGCCTCTGCTACCTCTTTTTTGAGCAGTACCATCGTTTCTTGCAAGTCATCACGTTTGGTACCGGTGACACGCACTGCATCACCCTGAATACTGGCTTGCACTTTGATCTTGCTGTCTTTAATGATGCGCACTACCTTCTTGGATAACTCGGAGGTAATTCCTTTTTGGATCTTCATGGTTTGCTTGCGCTTATCGCCGCCAATGGTCTCAGTTTTGTCATCTTTGAGATAGCGCACATCCACATTACGTTTAGCCATCTTGCTAATTAAGACATCGCGTACCTGGCCCAACTTAAAGTCATCATCACCAAACAAGATCAAGGTCTCATCCTTTTGCTCAACTCGGCTATCGGAGCCTTTAAAGTCAAAACGATTGGTAATTTCTTTATTGGATTGCTCGATTGCGTTTTTCAACTCAATCATGTCAGGCTCACACACTACGTCAAATGAGGGCATCTCAAACTCCTTAAATAATCTGGGTAATGAATTCTGCAAATTCAAATTGCATTGTTACTTTTCGAGTTTTTCCATAAATTACCGCCAGAAACTCGAACACGAATAAGATTGTGGCATGAACTCCGCGAAAAATGCGCCCAATCCAGCAAAATTGACCCCCAATCTCGGGCTCAAGCGCCGGAATAGCTTTGGCCTGGATTCCACAGCGGAATTGGCGTACGAGATCACATCCGCGGATCAGCTACCAGCGCTCATGACAAAGCTTGGGGATAAAAAACTTGCCTGGCGCGTATTGGGTGGCGGAAGCAATGTGATTCTTCCAGAGTCTTTGCCTGGAGCAACTCTGCTCATCAATATTCTGGGTCAGGAGATTTTTAAGTCCGATCAAGAGTATTCATGGCTCTCGGTGGGTGCTGGAGTCAATTGGCACGAGTTTGTTACTTGGACACTAGATCAAAATTTACCCGGACTAGAAAACCTCGCACTCATACCGGGAACTGTCGGTGCCGCACCCATTCAAAACATTGGGGCATACGGTGTTGAGATAGGCGAATACATCGACAGCATCGAAGCATTTGATTCTGTGGACCATGCCTTTGTCACTCTCCCGCAAGAGGCCTGCCAGTTTGCCTATCGCGATAGCCACTTCAAGCAAAATCCCAATCGATTTATCGTGACAAAGGTCGTTTTTAAAATCCCTAAGGCTTGGCAAGCACGATTACAGTACGCCGATCTAACAAAGCAATTTGCTGGGTCAAACTCCAGTCCAAGCGCTAGACACATTTTTGATGCCGTATGTGCTATTCGATCTAAAAAATTACCAGACCCCAAGGTTATTGGCAATGCTGGAAGTTTTTTCCAAAACCCGATTGTCAGCGCTGAACAATGTGAGCAGCTGATTAAGCAATTTCCGAATCTGGTTTCTTACCCAGATAGCAATGGCAAACGTAAGTTGGCGGCCGGATGGCTGATTGACCAATGTGGCTTTAAAGGCAAACGTGTTGGCCCTGTCGGTGTTTATGAAAATCAAGCACTAGTTCTCGTAAATCATGGTGACGGGACATCGATAGATATTCTCCGTTTAGCAAAAAATATTCAAGATAAAGTATTCGATGAATTCGGCGTACAACTCGAGATTGAGCCAAATATTCTGTAGCTTTATTTCGGCAATTCAACCTTCGCAAACTCAACCTCTACTTGACCTTCGGCCAAGCGTACCTGAAACGTATTCTCTGTATTCAACTCATTAGGATTGCGCACAGCATGCATTGCCTGCTCTTCCTTGCTCAGGATTACCGCATAACCACGCTCTAAAGTTCTTTGTGGGTTAAGCATCTCAAGCTGGGATTGGAAATGGCTATAATCACGTTTCCAATTTTCAACTCTCACCAGCCATGCTTGGTTGAGTCGTATTTGCCATCCGCTGATTTGCTCGCGCATGCGATCAGGGTTGGGTAAGGCATGACTGAGACGCAAAGCCAATTGATCTAAGGTTTGCGCTTCGCGCTCTACACGTTGACTTACTCTTTGCAGCAATGCTTGCATGATGGCATCTAACTCTTGCAGCATTTGATCGCGTCGTGGCGCAGCTAATTCTGCCGCACCCGTTGGAGTGGGTGCGCGTAAGTCTGCAACAAAGTCGGCAATCGTGACATCGGTTTCATGTCCAACGCCACTCACAATCGGAATAGGTGATTGCGCGATGGCGTACGCCAACTGCTCATCATTAAATGCCCAGAGATCTTCAATGCTGCCGCCTCCGCGTACTAACAAAATCACATCAACAGCATTTTCTTTTTCAGCATTTTTGAGTGCAGCAATAATGCCAGCTGGCGCATCAGGTCCTTGCACGAGTGTTGGATAAATCACAATTGGAATATGGGGAGCTCTTCTAGCCAAAGTACTCAACACATCTTTTAAGGCCGCAGCTTGCGACGAGGTAACGATGCCAATCGCTCTCGGATGAGCTGGTATGGGACGTTTATTATTAGTGTCAAATAAACCCTCTTTTGCGAGTTTGGCCTTAAGCTTCAAAAAAGCTTCGTAAAGACCGCCCATGCCAGCGCGTCGCATGCTTTGCACCGTGAGCTGAATGTCACCACGAGGAACATAGAAGCCCACATTGGCAGCGACTTCTACTAAATCCCCAGATTGAGGCATAAATCCGACTTGCCCATTACGACCACGGAACATCACACAGCGAATCTGCCCCTCTTCATCCTTGAGAGAAAAATACCAATGTCCACTGTCATATGCCTTGAAATTCGAAATCTCCCCGCTGACCCATACAGCATCAAAGCGCTCCTCTAAAGAGCTAGCAATAGCGCGGTTTAGATCGCCAACACTCAGAATTTCTCTTGATATTTCGGACATTTTTCCTCTTTTTCTACACAGGCATCAGGGCTAGCAGGCAATAAATATCCACATAAACGCATACACCCTAGGTTTAACTCTTATAAGTAAGTAATTACTGACCCAAAACGTCTCATAAATCCAACATTAATAATTTAAGTCATTGATTTATATAGGTAATTTTCAAGATCTATTTACCTATATTCAAGCATAAACTACCCTTATTCACTATAAATCAAGGACTTACACGAGTCTTCCTAAAAAGTTTTGCACAGAGTTATCCACAGGATCGCTTTGTCAAAGCCCACTTTTAATTCAGCTAAAGTACTGAGCTTATGTACTCAATCTTACTGTCTGCTGGCTGGCCTATTTGGCCCCTACTTATTATCTCGGTTATCGGACTGGCCATCATCCTCGAGCGGGCTTGGTATTTACGCCAAATTCATATTTTCCCCAAAGATAGCCTTGAATCCACATTTGGAGTGGCAAATGCTATTTCCCAGCAAAAAAAGGTTTCTGAAGACGAAATTAGGACTATTGGCCAACTCTCTCCGGTAAGCTCACTTTTTGCCTGCATTCTGCGCGAAAAGGCCTCTGGCAGCTCTGCAGACTCCGCTTTAGAAGAGTTGCAAGCAAGCGCTCAATCAACCTGGCTAAAACTAGATCGCTATTTAGGCGCGCTAGCCACTATCGCGACAGTCGCACCCTTACTAGGTTTATTTGGCACCGTTGTCGGCATGATTGAAATTTTTGGCAGTCAGGGTGTGAACAGCCCTCAACAACTAGCTCATGGCATCTCTATTGCTCTCTACAACACGGCTTTTGGTTTATTGATTGCGATTCCTGCTTTAGCTGCATGGCGTGGCCTGCGGGCAATGGCAAATCAACGCCAACATGAATGCGAAGAATTTACCCGCCAATTATTTAAAAAACTTTATCCACCTACTACGGATAAAAAATGAGTTGGCTAGAAAATAAGCTTCAGCACCGAGGCCAATTTTCATTAGGGGTTCGCTCATCCTCTGTGGAGCCCGAAATCAATCTCATTCCTTTTATTGATGTGCTTTTAGTAGTGCTGATATTTCTGATGATCTCCACGACCTTCACGCGCTATCAAGAACTAGCCATCACCCTGCCGACTGCCAATGGCGCAGCAAGCCAGTCAGAGGTGAAGCAAATTCATATCGCAGTCAGTCGAGATGGGCGCTTTGCTATTAACGGCAAGGTAACTGACCGCAGCCAACTCAGCAATAGCCTCAATTCACTGAACAAAGATAATTCCATCCAGGTCAATATCGATGCAGATGCTAAAGCGCCCCACCAGGCAGTCGTAACCGCCCTAGAGGCTGCGCGCGACGCCAATCTATCTAATATTGTGTTTAGCAGTCAAACTACGAAGAAATAAATTCAGTCCATTAGAAATATTGAGCTAAACAAGTCGCCTTTAATGTCATCACCAAAAAAAACTTCTTTCTTTAATAAGGCCCCCCGGTTTTGGGAAAGGCGTGGGCCAACCAGCCTCATCGTCTGGCCTTTATCAAAGGTGTACGGTTGGATCAATCAAGCTTTGGATTTAGTCAATGATCTGAACTTAGGAAAAAATAAGCCGCAAGCTGTGCCCATCATCATCGTCGGTAATATTCGCGTAGGAGGCACAGGTAAAACCCCCATCGTCATTGCACTAGCAGAACGACTCGCAAGCATGGGGTGGAAACCCGGAATTATCAGCAGAGGTTATGGCGCTCCGGCATCAAACACCCCACAGCAAGTGAGTAGCGATTCCAATCCCGCAGAAGTAGGTGATGAGCCCGTTCTCATTGCCAAACGTACACAAGATCAATTTCCAATTTGGGTTCATCCAAAACGGATAAAAAGTATTCGCTCGCTCTTAAGAAATAGCCCCTCGGTGAACGTCATCATCAGCGATGATGGTTTGCAACATCGCAGCTTGGTACGTTGGCCTGCTCGCGAAGGGGGTCGCGATATTGAATTTGTTGTGCGTGATCAACGCGGTGAAGGCAATGGCTTTTTACTGCCTGCTGGACCCTTGCGTGAGCCTGCTTTCCGAGAGCGAGATGCCACATTGATGACAGGCGCAAATACAACTGCAACTCCAGTGGATGAGTACTTTTTAGGCCGCCGCGCATTTACACTCTCTAGCCAACTAGGCGCGCCCTATCAACTAAATTCCCCTGGTAACACACAATCTCTAGAAGCTATTGCAAATGCATATCTTCCCAATGAGATCACCGCTGTTGCAGCCATTGGTAATCCCCAACGCTTTTTTGATGATTTAATGAAACAAGGTATCACTGGAAAATGTATTGGCTTAGCCGATCACGCTAGCTACACCCCAGCGTTTTTTAACTCCATCAACGCGAAATGCATCCTGATTACGGAGAAGGATGCCGTAAAATGCACCTCAATACAGGACGAACGTATTTGGGTTGTTCCAATGAGCCTGAAGATCCCAAATACATTAGCAGATTGGCTGCAGTCTATTTTGCAAAGACCCGATCCAAATCGATACACTTTATAAAAAGAGCAAAGATTAAATATGGACAAGCGCTTACTCGAAATTTTAGTATGCCCTATATGCAAAAGCACTTTGCATTTGGATGCCGAAAAACACGAACTCATTTGCAAAGCTGATCGCCTGGCTTACCCCATTCGTAATGACATCCCAGTGATGCTGGTTGATGAGGCCCGAAGTCTTACTGCCGATGAAATCAATTAATTGTTGATTAAGCGCAATCTAGCGAATGAGTATTCAAACTTCCAAACCACCAGAATTTTTAGTTGTTATTCCTGCCAGACTGGGTTCAACTCGCCTACCTCGCAAGCCCCTCGCCGATATTGGTGGCAAGCCGATGGTGATTCGTGTGGCCGAACGTGCGCAGCAATCCAATGCGCAAAGTGTTGTCGTCGCAACTGATTCACCAGAAATTCAAGCAGCATGCGATGAACATCGTATCGAGTGTTTATTAACCAGCCCAGACCACCCCACTGGTACAGACCGCATTGCAGAAGTGGCACAACTATTAAAGCTTCCAGCTGATACCTTAGTCGTCAATGTCCAAGGTGATGAACCCTTGATTCCGCCAGAGTTGATCAATCAAGTTGCTCAAACTTTGGCTGACAATGCCGCCTGCGCGATTTCAACTGTTGCCGTACCCATTACAGATGAAGCGGAAATCATAAACCCCAATGTTGTTAAGGTGGTTCTTAATCGCTCCAATGAGGCGCTTTACTTCTCTAGAGCCACCATTCCGTTTGTGCGGGATGCGGAGACATCGGTCAAAGTGATCCACCTACGCCATCTAGGCATTTACGCTTACCGAGCTGACTTTTTGCAGGCATACACCCGCCTTGAGCCAGCGCCACCAGAGCAGGCAGAGACCTTAGAACAGCTTCGCGCCCTCTGGAACGGCTACCGAATTGCCGTCCATACTGCCAGCGAAGCCCCGCCAGCAGGGGTTGACACTGCGGAAGATCTAGATCGGGTACGTCGCATCCTAGCCTCCTAAGCGAGAATCCTGAGCCCGAAGGGTTCTCTCGGGGATAATCCTAGGAATTAGTTACAAAGGATCCCGAAAAAATACGGGACAATAAGGGTCTTCTAAGGGGAAAACAATGCGGTTAATTCTGCTCGGTGCACCAGGTGCTGGCAAAGGAACTCAAGCTCAGTTCATTTGCGAAAAATTTGCCATTCCACAAATTTCGACAGGTGATATGTTACGCGCTGCCGTTAAAGCTGGAACTGAACTTGGCATTGCTGCTAAAAAAATTATGGATGCCGGCGGCCTTGTTTCCGACGACATCATCATTGGTTTAGTAAAAGATCGTTTAACTCAAGCTGATTGCAGCAAGGGTTATTTGTTTGACGGCTTTCCAAGAACCATTCCCCAAGCGCAAGCCATGAAAGATGCGGGTGTGCCAATCGATTATGTTTTAGAAATCGATGTACCGTTTGATGCCATCATAGATCGCATGAGCGGTCGTCGCGTTCACCCAGCTTCAGGTCGCACTTATCACGTTACTTTCAATCCGCCAAAAGTGGAAGGTAAGGATGATGTGACTGGTGAAGATTTAATTCAGCGTGATGATGACAAAGAAGAAACCGTTCGTAAACGCTTGCAGGTATACGACGATCAGACTCGCCCGTTGGTGGAGTACTACTCTACTTGGGCAACTCAAAGTAATCCCGCCGACAAAGTGAAGGCACCCGCCTATCGCAAAGTGAGCGGTACTGGAAGCGTTGATGAAATCACTACTTCAATTTTTGCAGAATTAAAGTAAATAAAAACTTCGCAACTTGCGAATAAAAAAAGGACTGCATATGCAGTCCTTTTTTTATTTCTCTGATCTATTTAACTGGCTGGGTATTTAAGGTTTTCTTATTTCAACTCTTTGAGTGCACTCTCAAAAGATTCAATATCTGCAAAACTTCTGTAGACAGAGGCAAAGCGAATGTAAGCAACTTTATCTAAGCGCTTGAGTTCACGCATCACCAGCTCACCAACGCGCTCACTTGGGATTTCTTTTTCGCCCAGGCTGAGTAGCTTCTCTTCAATCCGAGCAATCGATTCATCAACAGAATCTGATGAGACAGGGCGCTTGCGCAAGGCTAGCTTGACTGAACTAACCAACTTGTCATGACTGTATTCAACACGGCTACCGTTCTTCTTGACGATTGCTGGCAATACAAGCTCTACACGCTCATAAGTCGTAAATCGTTTATCGCATTTGGCACAACGGCGGCGGCGTCGAATCGTGTCGCCCTCATCCGATACACGAGTATCCAGAACTTGAGTATCGTCGTTATGGCAGAAAGGGCAGCGCAATGTAGTTCTTCTTTACGTTTTAGTTTAGTCAGTTATTTTTATTAGCCGTAAACCGGGAAACGCTTAGTCAACTCAGCTACTTGCGCACGAACTTTGAAGATATTGTCAGCATCATTTGGATTGTCCAAAACATCCGCAATGAAATTACCAACTTGACGTGCTTCCGCTTCTTTAAAGCCACGTGTTGTCATGGCAGGTGAGCCCAAACGAATACCACTGGTCACCATTGGTTTTTCTGGATCGTTTGGAATGCCGTTCTTATTACAAGTTATGTGCGCTTCGCCCAATACACGCTCAGCCTCTTTACCAGTCATCTTCTTGGCACGTAGGTCCACCAACATCACGTGAGAATCTGTACCGCCAGAGACAATACGCAAGCCACGAGCAATCAATGTCTCAGCTAAAGCTTTGGCATTAGCGACTACTTGTTTTTGATAATCAATAAAGCTAGGCTCTTGTGCCTCTTTAAACGCTGCAGCCTTACCAGCAATCACGTGCATCAATGGGCCACCCTGTAGGCCCGGGAATACCGCGGAGTTAATAGCTTTCTCGTGCTCGGCTTTCATCAAGATGATGCCGCCACGTGGACCTCGTAAGCTCTTGTGAGTAGTGGAAGTCACGATATCAGCATGGGGCACTGGGTTTGTATATACACCAGCAGCCACTAAGCCAGCATAGTGCGCCATATCCACCATGAAAATCGCGCCTACTTCTTTGGCCAATTTACCGATACGCTCGAAATCAATTTTTCTAGAGTACGCAGAGGCGCCAGCAATAATCAACTTTGGATTGTGCTCACGGGCTAAACGCTCCATCTGCTCGTAATCAATCTCTTCATTTTTATCTAAGCCATAAGCAATTGGGTTAAACCACTTACCACTCATATTCAAAGCCATGCCGTGCGTCAGGTGACCGCCTTCAGCCAAGCTCATACCCATGAAGGTATCGCCAGGCTTTAAGAAAGCCAAGAACACTGCTTGGTTAGCAGATGCGCCACAATGGGGCTGCACGTTAGCCGCTTCAGCACCAAACAAGGCCTTAACGCGATCAATCGCCAATTGTTCAGCAACGTCCACAAACTCGCAACCACCGTAATAGCGCTTGCCTGGATAGCCTTCGGCATATTTATTGGTCAACTGAGAGCCCTGCGCCTGCATGACCGCTGGGGAGGTGTAGTTCTCAGATGCAATCAGTTCAATATGGTCTTCCTGACGCTTATTCTCATTCTGAATCGCTGCCCACAATTCTGGGTCGGTTTTGGCTAAGGTGTTTTGGCGGTCAAACATGGTCATAATCCCGATGAAGTTGTATTGCTGAGTGAATTAACTTAGTAAAATCAACCTACATCATACAAAATCCACCATGACCACTACACAAGACCTCTCATTCCTCTCCCTAGTCCTAAATGCCAGCCTATTAGTCCAGCTAGTAATGTTGTTATTACTCAGCATGTCTGTGGCCTCCTGGACTATCATTTTTAAGAAAACGGCCATTCTGCGAGGCGTAAGGCAAGACACCGAGCGTTTTGAGCGTGACTTTTGGTCCGGCGGAGATCTCAACACCTTATTTAATGCTGCTCAGCGCAATACCCGTAGCGATGCTGTTTTAGAACATATCTTTGAGGCCGGCATGCAGGAGTTCATGAAAGTGCGAGAAATTGACGCCGCCCGCCGCGCCATGAAAGCCACCTACCAGCGTGAAATGGATATGTTGGAAGCCAACCTACCATTCCTAGCTTCTGTAGGCTCTGTATCCCCCTATATTGGCCTTTTTGGTACCGTTTGGGGGATCATGCATGCCTTCCGCGGTTTAGCCAATGTTCAAAACGCTACCTTGGCAGCGGTAGCCCCAGGCATTGCTGAAGCGCTGGTTGCAACCGCGATCGGTCTTTTTGCCGCAATTCCTGCGGTAGTTGCATACAACCGCGCAGCAACGGATGTGGATCGGCTCGCCATCCGCTTTGAAACCTTTATCGAAGAGTTCACTAACATCTTGCAACGCCAAGCTTCAGGCAAATAAGCATGGCTGGCTCACTCAGAAAATCCTCTAAGCGTCGGGCAATGGCCGACATCAATGTCGTACCTTACATTGATGTGATGTTGGTGCTGCTCGTCATCTTCATGGTGACTGCACCGATGGTCAATCCTGGTGTCGTCAATTTACCAACTGTAGGTGGTGCAAAAGTGCAATCTTTGCCACCCGTCTTTTTAACAATCGATGCCAATGAAAACATCATCGTTCGCAAAGATGGTGATCCGGTTCAAACCTTAAATAAATTTGAGCTCGGTACATTTGCAAGATCACAAGCAGAAAAATCGGCCGAGCAACCCGTTGTTCTTGCTGCAGACAAATCTATTAAATATGAAGTCGTGATGGAAGTCATGTCTAAACTCAAAGAAAATGGCGTGAAACGTGTTGGTCTTGCCGTGAAGAGTCAATAAGGCTTTTTGTTCCGCATACATGAATAGCGCGCAAACTTTTCACTCGAATTTTTCTCGAGGACGCTCAACTAAAAATGAAAGCACAAAACGTGCTTTTAGTTTTTCATTAGCTGCGCACTTAGGTTTACTTGCATTCTTAGTCATTGGTATCAACTGGAATAACTCCACTCCATCTGGAGTAGAAGTTGAGCTCTGGGATGCTAGTCAACAAGTTGAAACACCTGTCGTACCAGAAGTAAAGGCAGAGATCAAGGAAGAGGCAGCGGACATCGCTATCAATAAAAAACCTGTTGAAAAAGAGCCTCCCAAAAAAGAAATGCCAAAAGAAGTTCCTAAGGCTATACAGCCTCCCCCTCCGCCACCGAAGGAAAAAGTAAAAGAGCCTCCAAAAAAAGAAGTTCCCAAACCAGTGCAAGCACCTCCACCTCCAAAGGAGAAGGAAAAACCAAAAAAAGTTGACCCTCCTCAAAAAGTGGAATCCAAATCACCTACTGAAACAAAAGCCAATGCCGCAGCTGAAAAAGTGCGTGCGGATCAGCTAGCTCGCCTGCGTGCAGCTGCTGGTGCAGAAGGCGGTAGTGGTGGATCAAGTGGCAGCGGAGTTGGCGCTGGCGGCAATGCGCAACCTGGCTGGACAGATAAGGTAGTTAAGAAAGTAAAGCCGCTCATCGTATTTAACCCAGAATCAATAAGCGGAAATCCTGCGGCAGTCGTTAAAGTCAATCTCGCACCCGATGGCGCGATCTTAAGTACAGATCTCGTGAGCTCCAGTGGAAATGCTGGCTGGGATCGCGCAGTGCTACTTGCGCTCAATCGCGCAGAAAGTCTGCCGAAAGACGACAATGGCAAAATTCCCCAAAGAGAAGTTAAGCTGACCTTTAAACCCAAGGACTAAAGCATGTTGCAAGTAGCTAAATTGATCAAGCGCACTACCTATAAACAAGTTTTTTCACTTACTACAGTAGTGCTAGCTGTGATGATCTCAATGTTTGGTATGAGCTCCTCTGCGCTAGCGCAAATGAATATTGAAATCACGGGTGTAGGTCAGTCACTCTATCCCATTGCCGTAATGCGATTCAAAGATGAGAATAAATTACCTACTAGTGTTACTGACATCATTCGTCAAGATTTGGCACGCAGTGGTTACTTCAAAAATACTGAAAACGGCAATGCCAGCGAAAGTGATGAAGGCACACCGAACTACAAATCATGGGTCGCTCGGGGTGCAGATGCTTTGGCGGTAGGCTCTGTAGTTCAAACTGGCGCGGGTCAGTTTGAGATTCACTATAAGCTTTTTGATATTCGCAAATCCGAAAGTCTTGGCGGCTTAAATATCAATTCCAGCGCAGACAATTTGCGTGCTGCAGGCCACAAAATTGCAGATGACATCATCCTCAAATTATTGGGTGAGCGGGGTATCTTCTCAACCCGCCTTTCCTACGTCATTAAAGAAGGTAAACGCTATCGTTTGGTGATCTCTGATGCAGATGGTCAAAATATTCGCAATGCCATGAATAGCGGTGAGCCAATCATCTCTCCGTCATGGTCCCCCGATGGAAAGAAGGTGGCTTACGTATCATTTGAAGATCGCAAGCCTGTTATCTATGTCCACGAACTCGCTACTGGTCGCCGTATTCCGCTATCCAACCAAAAGGGAAATAACAGTGCGCCAGCCTGGTCGCCAGATGGCAAGAAATTAGCTGTATCACTCTCCAAAGATGGCAACACCCAGATCTATGGCATTAATGCAGATGGTACTGGGCTACAACGCCTCACGCGCGGTCGCACCATTGATACCGAACCACAGTATTCAGCAGATGGTCGATATATTTACTTTACGAGCGATCGCGGTGGCAACCC
Organism: Polynucleobacter sp. AM-7D1; assembly: GCF_018688455.1. NCBI lineage: Bacteria > Pseudomonadati > Pseudomonadota > Betaproteobacteria > Burkholderiales > Burkholderiaceae > Polynucleobacter > Polynucleobacter sp. AM-7D1. Next base: position 256,328 of record NZ_CP061319.1, on the reverse strand, counting down.
GCAAATCTATCGGATGAGCTCCGAAGGTGAACAGGTTGAGGGCGCTAAACGCATCACCTTCAAGCAAGGTTTTGTAACTTCACCGCGCATTTCACCGGACGGTAAGTATCTGGCCTATATCGCCAATATTGGCGGGGCATTCCGCCTGTATATCCTCAATTTAGCAACAGGCGATACCCAAGCACTGACAGATGGCACTAGCGACGAGTCCCCATCCTTTGCCGCAAATGGCCGCTATGTCCTGTATTCCACAAAGCTGGGTGGGAAGCGGGTTTTGGCTGCAGTTTCAGTAGATGGCAATTCTAAGCAGGTATTGAGCATTCCAGGATCAGATGTACGTCAGCCGTCCTGGGGTCCTTTTATGGACTAAAGCCTCAGTAAATTCAATTCTGATCTTTCCCGGCTAAATAGCCAATATTGAGCTCTTAGGGGCATAATATTGGCTATCAGCTTATTTAGTTACTCAGTTTGTAGGAAAAAGGACAGATCATGAAGACTTCTATCGCACGCCGTACCGCAACCCTTACTCTCGTCGGGGTAACAGCTTTATTTTTAGCCGCTTGCTCAAGCGTCAAATTGGATGATGTTGATGGGGCCAATGGTGGTGGTAGCGGTAACTTTGGCTCACAGCCATGGAATGATCCAAGCAGCCCACTCTTCCAACGTAGCGTGTACTTTGATTTGAATGAATACACCGTTCAAACTAAATATCAAAAACAATTGTCCGCGCATGCAAGCTTCTTAAAAGCCAACCCGAATCAAAAGGTCATTATTCAAGGCAATACCGATGAACGCGGTACTGCAGAGTACAACTTAGCTTTGGGTCAACGCCGTTCAGATGCAGTACGTAAGTCACTCAACCTAATGGGTGTTTCTGAGAACCAAATGGAAGCGGTGAGCTTTGGTAAAGAGAAGCCAAAAGCTGAAGGTGATAACGAAGCAGCTTGGGCAGAAAATCGTCGCGCTGATATTGTTTACATTACAAACTAATGTCTATGCTTTCACACTCTCTTAAAAAAACGCTCTCACGAGCGTTTTGTTTAAGTGCTGCCACCACTTTCCTTGGGCTATCCGGCAATGCTTGGGCACTCTTTGCTGATGATGACGCACGAAAAGCCATATTGGATTTACGCAAATCCCTAGCAACAACACAGCTTGAATTACAAGGGCAGATCGATAAACTAAAAACAGATAATGCTGAGCTACGAGGGAAGGTGGAGGAGCTTGAGAAACAAGGTCAAGATATTGGCACCAGTCAAAAAACCTATTATCAAGATCTCGATACCCGCTTAGGTAATTTTGAACCTCGCACTGCAACTATTGAAGGTGTGAACGGCACTGTCCAGCCTGGTGAGAAAAAAGCCTACGACGATGCGTTGAAGACCTTTCAGGCAGGTAATCTTAAAAAAGCAGATAGCGAGTTCTCTGTCTTTGCTAAAAAGTACTCTACTAGCCCTTATGCACCGCTGGCACTCTTTTGGAGTGGTAACAGCAAATACGCTAACAAAGACTATGCTGGCGCGATTACGCAACTGCAGAGCCTGATTAAGCGCTACCCAAATCACCCACGCATTCCATCGGCTATGTTGACACTCGGTAATGCGCAATTGGAAAGTGGTAATAAAGCGGCTGCCAAGAAAACCTTTAGCGAGATCATCAGCAAGTATCCAGACGCTGAAGCGGCAAAAGATGCGCAACAATTGATTGCTGCAACGAAGTAATCCTATAAGCCAAGCAAAGAATCGTTTCGCTATGTCATCGCTGTCTGCAGCCTTTCAGAATATCGCTCCTCGCACACCCGATGCTCCAGCAGTGATTTTGTTCTCAGGCGGTCTAGATTCAAGCACGATTCTAGCCTTAGCGAAAGATCTCGGATATGCACCTTATGTGTTATCTGTTGGCTATGGTCAACGCCACTCATCCGAACTAGCAGCAGCAAAACATATTGCCAAGAAAATGGGTGTTATTCGTCATGAGGTTGTGAATTTAGACCTCACGCGCTTTGGGGGTTCGGCTCTGACCGACTCATCTATCGATATCCCCACTACCCCCGGTAAAGATCTTGAAATTCCAATTACCTATGTCCCTGCACGTAATACGATTTTGCTATCCCTTGCTTTGGGCTGGGCTGAGTCATTGGGTGGATTGGATATTTTTTATGGTGCCAATGCCGTTGACTACTCAGGCTACCCAGACTGTCGCCCAGAATATGTCGCATCATTTGAGACGATGGCCAACTTGGCCACCAAAGCTGGCGTAGAAGCACTGAACAATGAGAATCGCTTTCGGGTACATGCACCGATCATTAGTATGAGTAAAGCAGAAATCATTCAACTGGGCACCACCCTAAGTGTCGACTACTCACAAACCGTTTCTTGTTATCAAGCAAACGACCTAGGTGAAGCTTGTGGCGAATGTGAGTCTTGTCGACTAAGGCAGGCAGGCTTTAAACAAGCTAATTTGAGCGATCCAACGCGCTACCGCAGAAGCTAAGTCAAAACAGAGCGATTCCCCACTCGGGAAAGGGTTTGACTTTTTACAAAATACACATAATAATGCATTAAATTATGGGTATTTTATTATGACAATTACGCAAACCATTCATGCCAAAACTACGGTCAGCATGACTGATCTGAGGCGTAATCCAAGCAAAATTTTAGAGATTGCAGGGGATCTACCCGTTGCTGTCCTGAATCACAATAAACCTGAAGCCTATCTACTTTCAGCAAAAGCATATGAAGCGCTGCTTGACTTGGTGGATGACCTCTCACTCATTAAAGTCATTAAAGCGCGCAGCACTGGGAAAACGGTGAAAGTAAAACTTGAAGACCTATAGTCTTGAGTTCAATGTACTTGCTTTAAAAGAGTGGCAAAAATTAGATAACTCAGTTCGCAGCCAGTTCAAAAAGCAGCTTGAGAAACGAATTCAAAATCCTAGAGTTGCTTCCGCCAGGTTACATGGTGACCTAGATAATTTCTATAAGATAAAACTAGCAGCACTTGGCTATAGGCTAGTTTATGAAGTTATAGACCACAGACTTATTGTTCTGATTATTGCAGTTGGCAAGCGAAATCAGTCAGCTGTTTATAAAAAAGCAGGTAAAAGAAAATAGTTACTTAGACTGGCTTTCTAGCATTCGCGCAACATAGCGCGCAATTAAATCCACCTCGAGATTGACAACATCACCTTGCTTGAGTTTCCCTAATGTAGTGTTCTCAAGTGTATGCGGAATAATATTGATATCGACTAAGCAAGCTTCTTTGCTATCTTGAGTTTGATTGACTGTAAGTGAAACACCGTTCACCACAATAGATCCCTTGTAAGCTAAAAATGGCGCAAGCTCTTTGGGCGCCTCAATCTGTAATAACCATGAGCCATAAGCATCGCCTGCGACAGCGGCAAAATGCGCCACCTTGCCTACCCCATCAACGTGCCCGCTCACCAAGTGACCACCCAATCGATCATTGAGACGTAGCGCTTTTTCAAGATTAACAGGGCCCACCTTATCCAGACCAATCGTCTTACTCAAAGACTCGCGAGAGATGTCTAAAGCAAAAGTAGTATCAGTCAATTCAGTAGCCGTCATACAGGCACCCTGAATAGCAATACTGTCACCCAATGCAACATCATCAAGATATCCAGAAGGTACTTCAACTACTAAGTGCAGGCCATCACCTTTAGCTTGAGCGCTTTTGATTTGACCAACTGCCGTAATAATTCCAGTAAACATAGTGAGATTTTATTTAGTAGTAATGAGTGGATTTTTTAATCTATTTTTCTTGGGATGTTATTGCTTATTTTTTAGTTCTTTTTTATGACTGCTTGCTCAGGCGTAAACGTAGATCAGAGCCAAATAGGGTTTGATCGATGATTTGCCAATCCTGGCGTTGATCCAATGCCGCCAAAGGAGAAATATTTGCCATGCCAATACCATCACCCATAAAGAAGGGGGCGTAGTAGAGCAAAAGCTCGTCCACACAATCTTCTCGTAGCAAAGATCCGTTTAACTTAAATCCCGCCTCGACATGGATTTCATTCATGTGGCGCTCTTTTGCTAAATACGCAAAGAGTTTTGGCAAATCTACTTTGCCATGAGCATTAGCCATCGCAATCACTTCAACACCAAGAGCCTCAAATGCTGCAGCTTTTTCTTTTGTATCCGCAGAATCTAAAGAAGCGCACACCAGAATCACTCCGGATTGATCTAAGCGACCAAGAATCTTTGCATTGAGTGGTGTCCCCAGTTTAGAGTCCACAATAATTCTCCAAGGCTGGCGCTCCGTTTGAACATCCCTCACGTTCAGAGTGGGATCATCTTCTTTCACAGTGCCTACGCCCGTCAGAATGGCACAGGCTTGAGCACGCCAGTGATGTCCGTCGGTTCTTGCAAGCGGTCCCGTGATCCACTGACTTTGCCCATTTGGGAGTGCGGTCTTCCCATCTAGGCTGGCAGCAATCTTCATCCGCACCCAAGGCAAACCACGAGTCATCCGAGAAATAAATCCCAGATTGAGTGCTATGGCTTCCGCCCCTAACAAACCACAGCGCACTTCAATTCCTGCAGACTTAAGACGCTCTAATCCTTGGCCGCCTACCAAAGGATTTGGATCAGACATGGCTGCAATCACCATAGCCGGCTTTGCCTCAATTAAGGCATCAACACAAGGTGGGGTTCTGCCAGTATGGTTGCATGGCTCTAAAGTGACATAGATCGTCGATCCAGCAGGATCCAGTCCCTTCGCCCTGACTTCAGCCAATGCCTGAACTTCCGCATGAGGTCCACCCACTCTTTGCGTGCAACCCCGACCAATCACTTTTCCATCCTTCGCGATCACGCAACCCACCCGCGGATTGGGATTGGATAAATAGAGGGCCTTTTGAGCTTCGGCCAAGGCCTCACTCATCAATTGGTGGTCAACAGCGGTGTACATAGGTCTATTAAAACCGATTGCGGGCTAGAGGAGCAAATTTACCTACAAACTATCTACAGGCTTTGGTATCCCGAACAGGATCACAAATGCGCCAGCGACCACCACTACCCAAAATCAGTTGCCTCTCAAGACTGGCAACTTGCTCATGGCCCAGTATCAGACGATTGGCTACAAAGCCTCCCTGGCCCGTTTTAGCAGCCCCCGCTGCATTAAACAGAATCCCTCTTTTTCCACTATGGGGGTCAATAAATTGCTTGCCCCCACCCTTAAAGTAAATCGGCGCTATATCCCCTTGAGAAAACCAATAGCGCTCGACGCAGGCTGATGACGCCCGCTTCTCCGAACAGGCATTTTTCACTACCCACCCCTCATCCCAAAGCTTGTCGGTAATAGGAGCAATCTGGGTTGGAATGCCCAGCATTAAAGCTTGTCCTCGTGCAAATTGCGCATGAACAATAAAACGTCGAGCGATAGTATCAATTTGTCGAACGGCCATGCCATTTTGTAGTAGCGGCATTGACATGACCGCCATGATGGCAATCAATAGCACCACGGCCATTAGCTCCAGCAAACTGCCGCCACTTTCCATTCTGAGGTAATTCAAATTTTTATCATTCATACCATTCATTCAAATCACCGTTCATTCAAATTCTTGGCGCCAATTTAAGCGGGTGGCTTGTTTAGTTTTTTCATCCAGGAAAACCAAGATCTCGATGGTGGGTTTGTCTTTAGTAGAAATTAGCCAGAGATTTTTTCCGACAGATTGAATATGGCAATGAGAGTGATTCAATGAAGCAACGCTTGCCATGTTTTCCTGGCACTCTAAAAGTAATTTTTCAGATTCGATCAATTTCTTCCCCGCACTGGTAATAGCGTCAAAGCGAATGAGTTCAAGCGCGACAGAGCGCTCCAAGATCTGAATCAAGGAGGAGATCAACATAAATAGAGATAAGACCCAAGCAATAATCACTAAAGATTTCTTGTAGAAAAAGTACGCTCAAATACGCGCTGAATCCTTGCTCCATCAGTCATCTCCAGCGTCACCCTGAATGTTTTCGGCCCTTTGGCGGATTGGCTTATAGGCAGATGACCAACTTGAATGGGTTCGATCGATAAACGCTCTACACCATTCATTAAAGTGGTGTTTTGTAAGCGGCCCTGACGATCCAGCGATTGGCAAATGAGTGAACCGCCATTTACTCGCACACCCTTAGGAAGGCTTGCCTGCCGATCAACAATAAATCCCTGTTGAGAGATATTCTTCTTGGTGCGCTCTTTGGTAATAACATTTCCTACGCAATCAAAGTCAACTCCTTTAGATACTTCATGCTTTACTGTGATGGAATCCGAACCTCGAAATCCAACTCCCTTCTGAATATCAATAAAGTCTTTTTTTGATTGTTGTGATTGCCTTGCCAATGGGGATGGGAAATTTTGAAATCCAGCCATGCGAATGGATCGGCCAATCAATTCCAAAGCGCGATCTGCTTCAAGAGCGAGTGATTGGGATTTCTCCAGCTCAATTTGTTTGACGATCAGTTCTCCACTATTTTTTAATAGAGGCTCTACCAAGATGAGGCATAGGGTGAATCCGACGAGGCACTCCATTAGACTCATTTAATAGACTTTCTCTTGATACGATTTTTCCTGCTTCAGCTTGGGCGATCTCATGTTGGTCTAGCTCCTGGTGTATTTGCAGTCGTCTTGCCCCTAATTGCCCCATAACGAGTACTAATTTTTGATAGGTATTACCAAGGCTGATCCAGCTAGTTGCTATCAAGCTCATCGCTACAAGCACTTCCAACAAGACAAAGCCATTGGCCTGTCCTTTTAAATCCTGGGGCTTAGTAGATCTATCGCTGTATCCACTGGGAATCTTGAGCATTAGCCATTCTCCTAAGTCACATCAAGGGAATACAGTTAATAAATGGGCGCCGATCGTCAGAAATGCTGGATATGGGGGTCAGTGCGCAGGGTAGGAGCCAAAAGCACCTCCTCAGCTTAAAATAGAGAGCTATGCAAAATATCCTCGCTTCCACTAAAGAAATCGTTGCCGACATGAAAGCTGGCAAGATGGTGATCTTGGTTGACGAAGAAGATCGTGAGAATGAAGGTGATTTAGTACTCGCCGCTGACCATGTCACCCCTGAGGCGGTAAATTTTATGGCTAAGCATGGTCGTGGATTAATTTGCCTGACTTTGACACGCGAACGTTGCCAACAAATTAATCTTCCTTTGATGGTGCGTGATAACGGCACATCCATGGGAACCAATTTCACAGTTTCGATTGAAGCGGCTAGTGGCGTTACTACCGGAATTTCAGCTGCTGACCGCGCCCATACGATCAAAACTGCGGTTGCGGCTAATGCAAAACCAAACGACCTAGTTCAACCAGGTCATATTTTTCCATTAATGGCACAGCCTGGTGGCGTATTGATTCGCTCAGGCCATACAGAGGCTGGTTGTGATTTAGCAGCAATGGCAGGTTGCTCACCTACCGCTGTGATTTGCGAAATCATGAAGGACGATGGCAGCATGGCACGTTTGCCAGATTTATTAGAGTTTGCAAAAGAACATCAATTAAAAATTGGCAGTATTGCTGACCTCATTCAGTATCGCAGCCAACATGAAAGTATTGTGGTCCGCGAAGGCGAGCGTGAGTTCAACACTCCTTGGGGCAAGTTCCAGGGCATCGTCTATCGCGATACCCCAAGCTCTTGCATTCACCTGGCTTTAGTTCACGGCAAACCTTCGGAGGGCGTAGAAACTTTAGTTCGTGTACATGAACCCCTTACAGCATTAGACTTCTTGGATGCTAATGTCAGCACCCACTCTTGGCCGCTGGCTCAAGCACTACAAAAGTTAGCAGCCTCACCAGCTGGCGTCGCTGTTTTACTCAATGCTTCTGGTATTGCAGCTCCAGGAGATGCAGATTGGTTGGCACAGTTTCATAAACTCAATGGTACACAGTCAGAAAACCGAAGTGCACCCCCAGCACGCAAAACAGATTTTCGTACTTATGGCATCGGTGCGCAAATCCTCAAAGATCTTGGTGTAGGAAAGATGCGTTTGCTAGCCAATCCAAGTCCGGTGCCAAGCCTATCTGGATATAAGCTCGAAGTGACTGGCTACACCCCTTTTCAATCTCATCTTGAATCTAAACAATAAGTAATTCCGGAAAATATAATGAACACATCCAATGACGAATCTGCTGTAGGCGTACTTGCTACCGATCTAAATGGTCAGGATCTACGCGTTGGCATCGTACAAGCGCGCTTTAATGAAGAGCATTGCGTTGCAATCACTACCGCATGTATTGAAGAGCTCATCAAGTTAGGTGTTGCCCAATCTGACATTAAGTTAGTCACCGTGCCGGGCGCATTAGAAATTCCCTTCGCACTTCAAAAGCTGGCTGAAACAGGTGAGTTTGATGGCTTGGTTGCGCTAGGCGCCATCATCCGTGGCGAGACTTATCACTTTGAACTTGTATCGAATGAATCTGGGGCTGGCATTACCCGTGTTTGTCTTGAGTCTGGGCTACCAATTGCCAATGGTGTTCTCACCTGCGAGACGGATGAGCAAGCACAAGTTCGGGTTCAAGTTAAAGGTGCTGATTGCGCTAAAGCCGTTGTTGAAATGGCTAACCTAGCATTAGCCCTCACACCAGACATTGATTTTGAAATCAATCCCAGCGAAGAGTGATGATTGATATGACTAAGACCCCCGCAACAACACAAGCCCCTGTGGCCAGCGCACCAAAACGCTCTCTAACGCCACGCCGCCGTGCTCGTGAGTATGCCCTGCAAGGTGTATATCAAAGCCTGGTGATGCGTCGCGCAGGTAGCCTGCCGAATGCCGCAGCCATCGCTAAACAGTTAGCAGAAGACCCTGGCTTTCGTCGTTGCCAACATGATTTATTCCAAGGCATTTTTTCTGGCGTTTTAGAGCGTACAGATGAGCTCGAAGGCATCATTACCCCTGCACTGGATCGCCCTATTAATGAGCTCTCTCCTGTTGAGCATGCCGCTTTATTGATCGGTGCTTATGAATTAGCTATCGACCTATCCGTGCCATATAAAGTAGCTATTAATGAGGCCGTAGAGCTTGCTAAGACCTTCGGTGGTACCGATGGTCATAAATACGTGAACGGGGTTCTAGACCTCTTAGCTCAAAAGCTAAGAGGTGCAGAGATTCAGGCGGGCTAAGCTCACCAGCAGCCCAAGCCTCGCAAAGCAGTTCACTAGACCCCTGCATTCGTTCAGAGTTCAGGGGTTTTTTCATTACCCTCGCTTGAGGGATAAAATCAATTGATTAAATAGATTAAGCTATTAAGCATCAATAGCTAGAACGATTTTGGAGACTTTGCCATGCAAAAAATAGATATTCGCCCCTTACTCAAAGATCCGAGCTTGTTTAAAGAGGATGCCTTCATTAAAGGGGCCTGGGTAAAGTCTGCCAATAACTTTGCTGTTACTAATCCAGCTACCGGCGAGCACATTGCACAAGTAAGTAATCTTGGGACTAAAGATGCTGAACTAGCCATCCAAGCTGCAGAGGTCGCCTTTCAGGAATGGAAATGTAAAACCGCTAAAGAGCGCGCCCAGGTGATGCGCAAATGGTTTGATCTGATTATTCAGAATACTCAAGACCTTGCCACTCTGATGACTCTAGAACAAGGCAAACCCTTAGTTGAGGCAACTGGTGAAGTAGTCTACGGCGCTTCATTTATTGAATGGTTTGCAGAAGAAGCTAAACGGGTAGCAGGCTCTATTCCAAGCACAACCTGGAGCGATAAACGTCTCATCGTGATGAAGCAGCCGATTGGTGTCTGCGTAGCAATTACTCCGTGGAACTTTCCGATTGCCATGATTACCCGCAAGATTGCGCCAGCAATGGCAGCAGGTTGCACCATTGTTATTAAGCCCGCCGAACTAACTCCGCTATCGGCTCTTGCCCTAGCTGAACTTGCACAACGTGCTGGTGTACCAGCAGGTGTAATCAACATTCTGACGGCAGATGCTGAGCAATCTATTGTGATTGGTCAAACACTGTGCGCCTCACCTGTAGTTCGTCATCTATCATTTACTGGATCTACAGAAGTAGGCCGTATTTTGATGACTCAGTGTGCACCTACCGTAAAAAAATTAGCCCTCGAACTTGGTGGCCATGCACCCTTTATTGTTTTTGAAGATGCAGATATCGATGCGGCAGTCTCTGGCGCAATGGCGTCTAAATATCGCAACTCTGGTCAAACTTGCGTTTGCGCGAATCGCTTTTATGTCCACAAGAATGTGCTCGATCAATTTGTGGAGAAGTTTGCCAAGGCCATTCAAGTGATTAGAGTAGGTAACGGCATGGAGGCTGGAATCACTCAAGGCCCACTGATTGAGCAAGCCGCACTTGAGAAAGTAGAAAGGCATGTGGCTGATGCACTTAGCAAAGGCGCTAAGCTGGTCAGCGGCGGTAAGCGATCTTCATTGGGAGGCACTTTCTATGAACCAACGATTTTGTCTAATGTCACCAATGACATGCTCATTACTCATGAAGAAACCTTTGGTCCAGTAGCCCCCATCATTGCTTTTGAAAGCGACGAGGAGGCAATAAGATTAGCGAACAACAGTCCATTTGGATTAGCTTCTTACTTCTACAGCCGAGATATTGGTCGCATCTGGAAAGCAGCAGAGGCATTGGAGTACGGCATTGTGGGCGTGAATTCTGGAATCATCTCCAATGAAGTGGGTCCATTTGGAGGGGTGAAACAATCTGGCTTAGGACGTGAAGGTAGCGTCTACGGCATGGATGAATACCTAGAACTCAAATACGTTTGTCTTGGTTTGTAAGCTAAGATCAGAAACAACTAAGCCGCTCATTTAACCTAAAAGAGCGGCTTTATTTTTGACATCATCGCTACTTTATTTTTTCTTATAGACTAAGTCCCACACACCATGTCCCAGCTTAATGCCGCGGGTTTCAAACTTAGTGGTTGGTCTATATGCAGGTCTCTCAACGTACCCAGAATGCTTAGCCCCTATCTGCTCAAGAGTCGGCTTGAATTCTTTAAAATACTCTTTAGCAAGCTCAATTTCACTAGCAACATCAGTCGCTGAAAAAGTTTCAATGCCTATTTGATCAGCAGAGGTATTTTCTAAGTCGGGCTCTGCATTTAATACTAAGAGCATTTGCTCAGCATAGTTATGCCAGTCGGTAGCTAAATGCAAGTAGGCGCCACGCTTGAGACGAGAAACCAGCAGTCTCACAAACTCTGCCTGAATTAGGCGGCGCTTGTGATGACGCTTCTTATGCCAAGGATCCGCGAAATAAATATGAATGCCATCCAAAGAATTAGGCGTAATCATCTTCTCTAGCACCTCAACTGCATCATGACGAATCAAACGTAAATTAGTGAGCTGGTTTTCACCAATCAGTTTTAGTAAAGCGCCAACTCCTGGGGGGTGGACTTCAATTGCCAAAAAATCATCCTCAGTACGCAAGGCAGCAATTTTGGCGGTGGTCTCACCCATCCCAAAACCAATCTCCAATATCTTTGGACGAGAAGAGCCATTAAAAGCCTGAGGAAGATCCAATACGGTCTCCTGAAATGGCACTAAGAACTGAGGGCCCAATTCATCAATAGCCCGCTGCTGGCCAGCAGTAGTTCTACCAGCACGTAATACAAAAGAGCGAATGCGGTCTGTTCTAGAAATAGTCACTATAGAAATATCTTTATTTCGGGAAAGGCGTATTCCAGCCAGCCGAACGATAGGCGTAAACCACTTCGCCCAAGACGATAGATAAGGATGTCATAAACGATATGAGACCCAATACGAAGGTCCAAATGACGTAGGTAGCTTGTAATGATCGAACTGCACCCGCTTGAAAGAAGAATAGCTCTAGAACTGTTAAGGAAATAAATACACCGCTTAATACATCAAAGAAAATCGCAGCTGTACAAAGACGTCCCCTTACCTTTGCCTCATTCGCTTCTTTCATCATATGGGCCAGCATGTCTTGATCCTGAATGCCACCCTCTTGAATTCGGTGCTGAATAGCGCGCATACGATCCACCGATCGAGCCAAGCGAGCAGAGATCGCATTAATTAAGGTTGCTACTGCAGTCAATAAAAAGACTGGTGCTAATGCCAGCTGAATATTATTGGTAATAGCGTCAATTGATACATCCATATTTATTCCAATCTGCATCTATGAATTTGAATTATCTTGGTTAGTGAGACCAGGCTACAAGGCCGGTGTACGCACTCACCAATACCAGCACACCAAAGACAATGCGATACCAAGCGAATGGAATGAAATTATGTCGAGCAACATAATGAATCAACCAGCGCACACAAATAAAAGCGGAGATAAAGGCGGAGATAAAACCAACCACAATCGCCCAGGTAAATTCACCAGACAAAGTAACGGGATTTTTCCAAAGCTTGAGAAGTTCGTAAGCAGTTGCACCGCCGATTACAGGAATTGCTAAGAAGAAGGAAAATTCAGTCGCAACTGCACGCGGCAAGCCAAATAACATGCCGCCAATAATGGTGGCACCTGAACGAGAAGTTCCAGGGATTAAAGCGGCGCATTGCGCCAGCCCGACCTTTAGAGCATCCATTGTGGTGAGATCATCCACCGATTGAATATGTGATTTGCTTGACATGACTTTTTGCTGACGGCGCTCCGCCCAGAAGATCACCAGCGCACCAACGATAAATGCAGTAGCCACTGGAATGGGCGCAAACAAAACAGCTTTAATGTATTTGCCAAATACGAACGCTAAACCCATCGCCGGAATAGAGGCAATCAATAGATTGAAAATGAAGCGTTGAGAGATGGCGCTTGTTCGAGCGGTAGAGGCAACCTTCCAGAGCTTTTCTCGGAACTCCCAACAGACTGCCAAAATCGCGCCAAACTGAATAATGACCTCGAAAGCCTTTCCACGCTCATCATTGAAGTCGAGCAAATCACCAACCAAAATCAGGTGACCCGTGCTGGAGATTGGCAAAAACTCGGTTAAGCCCTCCACTACCCCCAGTACTACCGCTTTAGCTAGCAAAATTAGATCCATAGGCTCAATTTTATAGATAGATGAAGCAGATCCTAGGATTTGGCAAAATAAGGCTTAAATCCAGCGCTTTTGGCAAATAAGCCTTAAACTTCATGGCACATTGAAAAGTACCCGAATTAGATGACATCAACACGTTTTCGCCTCCCTCAGTTAACCGCTTTTGGTGTAATCCTGGGTCAGGCGTTCGGACTCGGAGTCTATCCATCCGCAGCGCTAGCGCAAAGCGCTAATGGGGCCAAATCTTCATTGCCAAGCCGTGTGAGTGCACAGTCTTTAGCAGGTCTAGACATGCCGCCGCAGATGGTCGCTTTGCCAAAGCAAGCCATTCCGATCAATGTAGCACCATCTAATGTCAGCGCTAACAGTGCAACTAATACTAGTCAGGTAACTGATTTAATTCGACTCTACCAAGAAGCAGCATTTAGCGATCCCGTATTAAATGCTGCTCGTTTTAACTATCAAGCTAGTAAAGAGCTTTATTGGCAGGGCTTATCCCTCTTACTCCCACAGGCTAGCGCTGTACCTGGGGGCACTCGCTACTATCAGCATGCAGCAGGCAATACTCCTGCTAGCTCATATCCTAGCAATCGGGTATACGACCAAAAAAACTATACCGTCACCCTCACTCAACCTGTCTTCAATATGGCAGCATTTGAGGCATTTAAACAAGGTGACCTCAATACCAAGATTGCGGATATGCGCTTTTACTTAGCGCAACAAGATTTAATCATCAGAGTATCGCAAGCCTACTTTGATGCACTCACCAGCCAAGATAACGTAGAGCTCTATCGTAATAAAAAAGGGTTAATCAAACAGCAACTAGAGATTGCTCAAGCCAAGTTTGATGCTGGACTGGCCACCATTGTTGATGTCAACACCGCACAAGCAGCTCTTGACCTTGCTAATTCTCAAGAAATTGCTGCTCAGGCAGATCTGATTGTGAAACGTGGTGTATTAGAGCAATTGGTTGGTCGTCCAGTCAGCGCCTTAAAGCCACTCACTAAAGAGGCTAAGATTGATGGCGTTCTCAAAGACCCTCGCTCTAAAGCAAAAGACAGTAATGGCATTCCAGTTGCAGATAACGTAAATCCCCATTTGCCACAAGGCCAAACCCTTGAGGATTGGATACATCAAGCAGAGGCTGCAAACTTCAATGTGCTAGCCGGTCAGCTATCTGTCAGCTTAGCTGAAAGTAGCTATAACGCCTCGCAAGCGCTGAACTATCCCTCTCTTAATTTTGTAGGTACCGCTGGCTACAACACCTCGAATGGATCGGCCAATAGCTTAACGCCGTCACAAACAAATATTTATAACAACACTATTGCTTTACAGATGACTATCCCCTTAGTCTCAGGCGGATACAACAGCTCGCTGATTCGTCAGAATGCTGCCCTGCTAGATGCAGCAAAGGCAAACTATGACAATGCACGCCGTACTGCAGCCCAAAGTACCCGTGCAGCATTCACTGGCTTCTATGGTGGCCTAGCCAGCGTCAAAGCCTATGAGGCAGCTGAGCGCTCATCCACTTCAGCGCTGGAGTCTAGTAAGCTGGGATTTCAGGTCGGGACTTTGATCAATATCGATGTATTAATTGCTTTAGACACCGTGATCACTACACGCTCACAACTACAACAAGCGCGCTACAACACAATTATGAATGCCATAAAGCTAAAGGCACATGCGGCGGCACTATCAGATGAAGATCTCATCTCTATCAATACCTTACTGCGTTAATAACTAAAAATCTGTCAATATTTAAGCTTGATCTAGAAGCTTTAAAGATGCGCCAAGAACCTCTTGAACGCTGGCTGGGTTTTGAATATCGCCCACGTTACAAATTCGATCAGACCAATAGCCTTCTGTTTTCCAACGTGGTGAATCGCAATAAATCTCTACAGTCAGCTTATCCAGGACCGCCGCCAGATGAGTCAGACCAGTATCTACCCCCACTGTTAAAGCAGCTCCAGCAATGACTGAGAATGCCTCTTCAATCGAAAATGACGGAGGTACAAGCGCTCCAGGAATCTGCTCTGCAAGAGACATACTGACAGATTTCTCCTTGGCGCTGCCCCAAGGGAAAACCACTTGATATCCTCTGGCAGATAAATCTTTGCCTAGCGTAATCCAATCGTCATTAGACCAACGCTTCGCTTCACGTGCAGTCGAATGAAAACAAAGAATAAAGGGCACTTTCAAGCCTTGGATTACAGCGCTTGGAATATTTTTTACAAATGCTTTGGGATAAAACTCAGGCGCATCACTTCTCTCCAGCAATGGCAGATCTAAAGCTGAACACATCACCCAGCGTGAACGATCAACCGCATGGCACCGCTTGGGGACCCGCACTGGCTGATTATAAAAAGATCTCGACAACGGTTCGTAACCTGAGAACTCTGTTGCATTAGCAAGGCCTGCAACTACAACGTCAGAACTTTTCTTAGCCAGGGAGCAAACGATGGCAGATTTGAGTAGGCCCTGCGTTTCGATCAATACGTCATAAGTGCAAACTTGAAGGGCATTTTTAAATGCAAAAAACTCTTTCCACGTCGCTAACTTAAAAATATTTTTCTTCCAGCGACGTAATCCAAAGGGAATGATACGATCGATTCCTCGAAAACCATCACGCGACAGCAAGGGCTCAAGTAAGTGGACATACCCTTCTTCGACCACCCAGTCAATTTGTGCATCCGGCAAACGCGCACGTAAATCCCACACAATCGGCAAGTTATGCAATACGTCCCCAAGAGAGGATAGTTTCACCAACAGGATTTTGGGCGAAGTGCTCATGCGAGCATTATCTTATCTTTTGTAAATACACCTAAATTTGATTAAAACTTAGGGGCAACATCCCACGATAAACCTGCAGAATCTTTAGCATTCATATTGGGGGGGATGCCTGCAGGCAAAGGCCAATCAATACCAACAGTTGGATCGTCCCAAGCTAGACAGGCTTCGCTTTGCGGGTGATAGTAATCAGTTGTTTTATACAAAAACTCAGCAGTTTCCGACAAGACCAAAAAGCCATGCGCTAAACCAGCCGGTATCCATAATTGCTTGTGGTTTTGAGCGCTTAATTCCAAGCCAGCCCACTTGCCATATGTAGGAGAGTTTTTACGAATATCGACCGTTACATCAAATATTCTGCCAACAACCACCCGAACTAACTTACCTTGGGTTTGCTTTAATTGATAATGCATGCCGCGCAGAGTCCATTGACCTGAAAATGAATGATTATCTTGAACAAAATTCACAGTCAAACCCGTGGCGGCTGCAAAGTCTAGGGCGTTAAAGGATTCTATAAAGCAGCCGCGATGATCAACAAATACTGTAGGTTCAATCACCAAAACATCATGAATAGCAGTAGGCATTACCTGAAACTTAGAGAGGATACTCATGGCTACCTCAATCCGACGGTCTTTGTATGGGACATGGAGCCTGATTGGGCGGGTGCATTAACCTCATTCAAAAGCCTCGCTAAATATTGCCCGTAATTACTCTTGTACAATTTGGTGGCAATTGTGAGAACATCTTCTGCAGTAATCCAGCCTTGACGATAAGCAATTTCTTCAGGGCATGACACCATAAGACCTTGACGTTTTTGCAAGGTAGCAATAAAACCTGCTGCGTCTAACAGAGAATCATGTGTTCCAGTATCTAACCACGCAAAACCACGCCCCATAATTTCCACTCTGAGCTGATTCTTTTCGAGGTACACGCGGTTGATATCAGTAATCTCCAGCTCACCACGCGCACTAGGTTGAATCGAAGAGGCGATATCACACACTTGATTATCATAGAAATAAAGCCCCGTTACTGCATAACTACTTCGTGGATTGAGGGGCTTCTCTTTAATAGACAAAGCTTTGCAATCTTTATCAAATTCGATAACACCGTATCGACTAGGATCCTTAACGTGATAAGCAAATATAGTTGCACAACTAACGCGCTCATTAGCGCTATCGAGCTTATCAACTAACTCATGACCGTAAAAAATATTGTCGCCCAACACTAAAGCGCTTGGGTTATTGCCAATAAAGTTTTTTCCCAAAGTAAATGCTTGCGCCAAGCCATCAGGCGATGGTTGAATACAATACGCAATATTGAGACCCCATTGAGAACCATCGCCTAGCAATTCAGCGAAACGCGGGGAGTCATGTGGGGTAGAAATCAACAAAATATCTCTTATGCCAGCAAGCATTAAGGTGGTCAATGGATAATAGACCATCGGCTTATCATACACCGGCATGAGCTGTTTAGAGACAGCTTGAGTTACTGGGTATAAACGGGTACCAGAGCCCCCAGCCAAAATAATACCTTTGCGATTAATCGCCATTACAGTCCCAATATATTTAAATCAATTGATCGCGAGCCAAGCTTATTACATATTTACGCACCATCACATCCCACTCTGGAAACTCAATAATCCCAACCGAATCATTATAAGAGTTGGAGGCATTGACTTCTAATCCGCTTAGGGCAAGCCGCAATTTATCACTAGACATTGTTGAATTCATTGGTCTTGGGGCAGGCAGGGGGTAATCCGCAGCGAGGATAGGTTTAATTGCATCTGGATTGGTCTTCAGGATCACACCAGCATCTAATGCTACTTGTACAGCCAAACACCCCAAACCATGCCAAGTAGTCTCCCCAGCGGGAACAGCATGATAGATTCCAGATACGAACCTTCTTAAGCAAGCATGTTCATCTAGGGCCAAATTCAGACTCACTTGCGCTAACCAATTAGCGCTTGTCGGAACACCAAATTGATCGTCAATGATTTTCAGCTCTTCACGATCTTTGGCCAAACGCAAAATAGTGCGAATGAAATTGCTACCACCGCCATATATCCAGCTTGTTCTGAAAATAGCATATTGACCAATGCCTTTAACTTGAAAAAATGCTCTGGCAATAGCCTCTTCTCCTGCGGCCTTACTTTTGCCGTATACCCCTAGAGGATTAAGTAAATCATCCTCCAAATAAAAACCATACTTCTCACCATCAAAAACATAGTCCGTTGAGAAGTGTAAAAAAGTAGCGCCATGGTTTGCGGCATATTGCGCCATTATCTCAGGCGCCCTAGCATTAATTGCAAAGGCTGCAAAAGAATCCGTCTCCGCCTTATCAACAGCGGTATAGGCGGAGGCATTAATAATGAACTGCGGCTGAAATTGATTGAGCAATTGATTTAATGCCTCCTCATTACTCAGATCACATTCGGAGCGTCCAACATACTGAATCACGAGCTTCGCAATCAAAGCCGAGCCAAGTCTGCCCAACACCTCTTGAAAAGTTTTTCCTAATTGGCCATCTTTACCAAATACGAGGATATTCATATGCTCTTTGGTTGCACTACTTAGAAAGCCAACCACGGTAAGAACCGCTTACTACGCCCTCGATCCAAACAGGATTATCCAAATACCATTGCACAGTCTTGAGAATACCCGTGTCAAATGTTTCCGCAGGCTTCCAACCGAGCTCACGCTCAACCTTGCTTGCATCAATAGCATAACGACGATCATGCCCAGGACGGTCTTTAACGTAAGTAATTTGATCTACATACGACTTGCCATCAGCGCGAGGTTTCAGCTCATCCAAAATCGTACAGATCATTTTAACGACATCAATATTGTCTTTTTCATTCCAACCACCAATGTTGTAGGACTCACCCAAAGTACCTTTAGCCAATACCTCACGAATTGCGGAGCAATGATCGCCGACATAGAGCCAATCGCGAATCTGCTCGCCATCACCATAAATTGGCAGCGGCTTGCTATTCAGTGCATTCAGAATTGCTAAAGGAATCAACTTCTCCGGGAAGTGATATGGCCCATAGTTATTAGAGCAATTTGTCGTAAGCACCGGGAAGCCATAGGTATGAAACCATGCCCGAACTAAGTGGTCAGATGCAGCTTTAGATGCAGAATATGGGCTATTAGGCTTATATGAGTTTGTTTCTGTAAATGCAGGATCACTGGCAGAAAGTGATCCGTAGACTTCATCGGTTGATACATGATGAAAGCGGAAGTTGCTCTTCGCAGAATCATCCAAATTATTCCAATACTCGCGAGCACACTCTAGAAGATTAAAAGTACCCACAATATTCGTTGTTACAAACTCAGCCGGACCGTGAATAGAGTGATCAACATGGCTCTCAGCAGCAAAATTAATAACCGCACGAGGCCGATGCTCTCTCAGCAAGTTGGCGACCAACTCTTTATCGCCAATATCGCCATGTACAAAGGTGTGTCGAGCATCATGCTTTAGCGAATCCAGAGTTGCCAAGTTGCCAGCATAGGTCAACTTATCCAAATTGACGACACCCTCATTGCTAGGCACCTTTAACCAATCGAGTACAAAATTTCCACCAATAAATCCAGCCCCTCCCGTGACCAAGATCATTTTATGCCCCTTCAAATTTTGAAAAATGTCAGTAGAGCTTGAATAATTAATTACTAGCAACAATAGACATTACCGCCATGCGCACCGCAATACCAAAGGATACCTGGTTTAGGATGACTGACTGGGAGCCATCTGCTACAGCGGAGTCAATTTCAACACCTCGGTTCATGGGGCCCGGGTGCATCACAATAGCATCGGGTTTCGCCAGAGCTAAACGTGTCGGAGTTAAGCCATACTGCTTAAAGAATGCATCACCCTCGGGCACTTGACCCACTTCCATACGTTCCTTCTGAATACGTAAGGTCATGACAACATCAACACCTTTCAAACCCTCTTCCATACTATGAAAAACCTTCACTCCCAACATATCTAAATTGCTCGGCAAAAGACTCTCGGGACCAATCGCACAAATATCAGTGCAACCCAAGGTTCTCAAGGCACAAATATTAGATTTCGCTACACGGCTATGAACGATGTCACCAACAATTGCGATCTTCAAGCCACTAAAGTCCTTTTTGAAATGGCGCATCGTATACATATCTAGCAAGCCCTGGGTGGGATGCTGATGACTACCATCACCTGCATTGACAACATGCACATGTGCAGGCACGTGTTGCGCAATTTCAATAGGCGCCCTTGAAACACCATGTCGCACAACAAATATATCTGCCTGCATTGCCACTAAGTTGTCTATCGTATCTAAAAGACTTTCGCCTTTTGCAGTTGAAGATGTAGAGATATCTAAGTTAATGACATCTGCCGATAAGCGTTTAGCAGCTATCTCAAAAGTTGTGCGAGTACGTGTTGAGTTTTCAAAGAACAGATTGAAGACGCTCTTGCCACGAAGTAGTGGTACTTTCTTCACTTCTCTTGCAGGATCCGTCACACTCACAAACCGTTGTGCAGTATCGAGGATGTGGAGAATTTGCTCTTTTGGTAAACCCTCTAAAGTGAGCAAGTGAGTTAACTCACCAGCGGCATTAAATTGATTTACCGGGGCATTTACTAAGTCGTTCATTCCGCTCATGCTGCACGCTCCTCTAATTGGAAGCTGAATTTACCAGCATTATCTTTTTGTAAAACTAAAATTTGATTATCGGGAACGCTCACTTGCTCTCCTACAAAGTCAGCAGAGATTGGTAATTCACGATTCTCGCGATCTGCCAAAACCATCAACTCCACCTGGGCAGGTCTACCAAAATCAAATAATTCATTGAGTGCTGCACGAACCGTACGACCAGTGAGCAAAACATCATCAATCAAAATCACGTTTGCGCTATTGACCTCAAAAGGAAGATGGGTAGGCATGGTGCCGGCAGTACGAAGCGCTGTCATGCCCTTCTCTGCATAGTCATCTCGATGAAATGCCACGTTAATGATGCCAAAGTGAGAAAAATTTAAATCTGTAGCTAAACGCTCTGCAATCCAAGCCCCACCCATTGCAAGACCGGTCAACTCAAATGAATCGCCCGCCTTTTTGCGCTGACTCAAAGTATCTAGTAATTTCAGATAGGACTGCTCTGCATTCATCTCAATTAATCCAATTCTTCTCAAGGAAATACTGCTCCAAAATCAAGGCCGCAGACTCGGCATCCAAATTGTCTCGCATATCGGGATCACCCTCTAAAACAGCGGAGGTATAGCGCTCATCGACCCACTCCACTGGCAACTGAAAGCGTCCATGCAGTTGATTGCCAAAGCGGCGAGCCTTGGCACTCATCTCATGCTCAGTACCGTCAGGGTGGCAAGGTAAGCCAACTACCAGGCGATTAGGCCGCCACTCCCTCAAAAGCCCCTCAATGACTTTGAATGCGCCATCGCTAGATGACTCTGCGATGGTTTTAATAGGCTGCCCTAAGCAAGTGAGCGTATTTCCGACAGCAACACCAATACGTCGTGTCCCGAAGTCAAAGGCCATAACTGTCAACTCCACATCCTTCTTAATGCTTTCAGGCATGCCCTGCCTCTCCAGAAAGATGGGATGAATCAAAGCCCAAAAGACCCATCGTCCTCTCGTAGCGCTGGCTAGAGGGGGTATTAAAAATGATCTCAATCATTTGCTGCTGGGATAAAGGAACGTTGATCCAGCCATTGAGGGTGATTTCCTCTTCGAGCTGACCAGCACTCCAGCCCGCATAACCCAAGGTCATTAAAAATTTACTAGGTCCAGAACCTGTTGCCACGGCCTCAAGCACATCCTTAGACGTTGTCATAGTCAAACCGCCTGGAACGGCCAAAGAGGAGCTATAAGCCACCTCTGTGCTGGGTTCATGCAAGACAAAACCACGTTCGATCTGCACTGGACCACCAAAATAGACCGGCTGTTCAGATACTGGCTCAGCCTCCAGCTTGACCTCAATTTTTTCAAATAAGGCACCCATATCGAGCTCAGTCGGGCGATTAATCACCAAGCCCATTGCGCCTCGCTCGGTATGCTCAAAAAGATAAATGACTGAACCCGCAAAGTTGGGGTCGACCATGCCAGGCATGGCAATTAGGAATTGGTTTGCTAGATGATCAGCAGAATAAGCAATTGAGGACCCAGCAGCAAAAGTCTGGGAAGTCTGGGTGGGTGTTGCAGCCTTACCCACAGGGGCTTTTTTAGCCGTGTTCATGTGAGTTTATTTTACCGAATTCCCTGCCCTAGTTAGATCTTTCCAGTGATCCAGTAGGCTAGAAGCCCCACCGCCTCATGCAGGAAGTTATTCCACAGCTTACCCCCCTCCATCAGATCAAATGAGCTCCAATTCAATCGATTTCCCGTTTGGTAATCCACCGAAACGGGAATTACCGAAATCCCTTGTTTTTGGAAAATCTTTACCGATCGATACATATGTGATGCCGAAGTAATCAAAAGCCAAGGTTTTGGGGGCGCATCAGCCTCTTTGATGCCCCTAGCTCCTAAATCCAAGATCATGGGCTTCATCAATATGACATTTTCATAGGTATTGCGGGATTGGTTTTCATAATGGGCATTTCTGTCTAGCAAGCCCTGCTCCGCTACCAGCTGTTTGAAGGCATCCGCCTCAGATACTCCTATCGGAGAGAGGCGATTAGAGAAGCCGCTAAAGATAAAAGGTAGATCGGGATACTTACGAATAAGCTCAAAGGCCTTGGTGACTCGCTCAGCAGCAGAATAAATTGATACCTCACCACGATCTACTGCAATCTCGCCACCCTCAATGGCGCCGCCCAAAATAATGATCCCACCAAAGTCTGCCTCCGACATCTGAGCAAGCTGAGCCTTAGGAACACTATCTTCAAGAGTCCTTAAAAAGACTTCAGAAGTTGGCAACCACCCAACCAGCAATAAGTCCGCCAAAGCAAAAAGCAAGAATCGTTTACATAGATGGGGTTTTCTAAGACTTAAAAATAGCAGACTGAGCGCCACAAAAACAATTACCCAGTTCAGGGGCTCAATGCAAAACTGCACCAATTTTGAAAAAACGAAAAATAAAGTATCCATAAATTAGTAGTCTATTAATAAGCAGAATATTACTCGCAAGCCAAGCGAAGCTCTTGAATAAGCCCTAATATAGGGGCTATGCAAAAAGCTCTCGTTTGGCTCCGTCGTGACCTGCGTCTCTATGACAATGCAGCGCTTCATCACGCCCTAAAAAATAATGCTCAGGTTTGGCTAGCGTTTATCTTCGATACCGATATTCTGGATCCGCTGAAGTCTGAAGATCTAGATGCAAGCGGTCTCAAACATGATCGCCGGGTGGACTTTATATGGCAAGGTCTGAAGCAAATCGATGAGCAATTACGCAATCAAGGTGGCGGTCTCATTGTTCAGTTTGGCAAGCCCACTACCTGCATTCCGAAAATTACGGAGACATTGGGTGTTAATGCCGTTTACACCAATCATGACTACGAACCATCAGCAATTGCGCGTGATGCCTCTGTTGCCAGATTATTAGAGAAGCTCGGTATTGAATTGGAGACCTTTAAGGATCAAGTCATCTTTGAGAAAAAAGAAATTATTACCAACTCCAATACCGTGTTCTCCATCTTTACGCCTTATAAAAATAATTGGCTCAAGACGCTACAAGATAAAGATATTGCTGCCTATGACTGCACACCTAAAAAAGGACAGTTCGTAGCCATCCCAAAAACTCTGGAGACCTCTTTCCCCTCACTAGAGTTTATGGGCTTTAGCCCCACAGGTATTGAGACCTACCTTCCACCAGGATCAGAGGGTGGCCAGAGTTTCTTAGAGGATTTTCTGCACCGCATCGATCAATACCAAATCGGTCGTGACTTCCCAGCCATTAAAGGGGTGAGCTATCTATCTACCCATCTGCGCTTTGGCATGCTATCCATTAGGGGCTTAGTACGCGAGGCACATCGTCGCATGCTAGCAGGCAGCATGGGTGCGACGATTTGGTTAAGCGAGTTGATCTGGCGTGATTTTTATTTCATGATTCTGGCCAATCACCCACGCCTTGCCGAAGGTGCAGCATTCAAGCCAGACTACGACAATATCGAATGGGAAAGTGGTGCTACTGCTAAGAAATTATTTAAAGCTTGGTGTGATGGCAAAACGGGTTACCCATTAGTAGATGCTGCCATGTGTCAGCTCAACCAAAGTGGCTATATGCATAACCGCCTACGCATGGTAGTTGCCAGCTTTCTTACTAAAGACTTGGGGATTGATTGGCGCTGGGGTGAAATGTATTTTGCAAAACACCTCAATGACTTTGAGCTATCTTCTAATAATGGTGGCTGGCAATGGGCATCCTCTTCAGGGTGTGATGCACAGCCCTACTTCCGCATCTTTAATCCGATTACCCAATCCCAGAAGTTTGATCCCGAGGGAAAATTTATCCGTCGCTATTTACCCCAACTAGACAAACTCTCCAAGAAATCCATTCATGCACCTTGGGAAGCCGGACATATTGAACTAGAGGCTGCCGGCATTCTGCTGGGTCGTGACTACCCCCTACCAGTTGTTAATCATGATGAAGCACGCAAAAAGACCTTGGTGCGCTATAGCGTTATTAAAAAAGTAACTTCTGAGGATTCGGCAACTTAATTACGGGCTTTAGTTCGTTCCGCTTTAAGATAGGGTATGAGCAAGATCTATGCCGTCGGTGATATTCAAGGGTGCGCACCATCCTTGAAGGCGCTCGTCAAAAAACTCCCCACTCAATCTAAGATGATTTTTTTGGGAGACCTCGTCAATCGCGGCCCAGACTCTTTGGGCGCTTTGCGTTATCTCAAACAATTGCAAGAAGAGAGGCGTATTGAATGCATTTTGGGAAATCATGACCTACATTTGCTAGCCGTAGATGCGGGCATTCGCAAAACCAAGGGACTCGATACTGTTCAACCCATCCTAGATGCTCCAGATAAAGCTGAATTAATTCATTGGTTACGCCATCGGCCAATGGCTCTTAGTAATGGAAAAGTTTTAACAGTTCATGCTGGGGTTTTGCCTCAATGGGATCTGCAGCAAACAATTGAATGCGCACAAGAAGTAGAAAAGGCACTCCGCAAAAAATCCTATAAAGATTTTTTAGCGAATATGTATGGCAACACTCCAGCTAAGTGGAATAACTCCCTTAAAGGTTATGAACGTTTACGCGTTATTACTAATGCACTAACCCGCATTCGCTTTTGCACTCCCACAGGCACAATGGAATTCGAGAGTAAAGAAGGTTTTGAGGATGGTCCGAAGGGTTATATCCCTTGGTTCAAGTCTCCCAAGAGAAAAACACAAGACTCCCTAATTTACTTTGGGCACTGGTCCACTCTAGGACTGCTGCAACACGAGAATGTCATCGGACTAGATACCGGTTGCGTCTGGGGTGGGAAGCTCACTGCGATGGAAATTCCAGAATCGGGCAAATCTAATAAGAATTTAGAAATTATCCAAGTGGGTGGTTATAACCATCCACTCAGAATGTAATTCTGACTACCTACACTAGCACCTAAGTAAATTCTCTTACAGCTTCTTAAATGCAGTTTTTGCTGCAGCAATGATCTCTTCCAGCACTGCATTGTCATGAGTAATAGAGGTAAATCCAGCTTCATATGCTGATGGTGCAAGGTAAACACCTTGATCTAGCATTAAGTGGAAGAATTTCTTGAACGCTTCGATATCAGTTTTAGTCACCGCTTCAAAAGAAGTGGGGACTTCATTGGCAAAGTAAAAGCCGAACATACCGCCAACACTATCCACAGAAAACGGTACGCCCGCTTCATCCGCAGCCAGCTTTAATCCAGCCATGAGCTTTTCGGTTTGACCAGTCAAACACTCATAGAAACCTTCTCTAGAAATAATCTCCAAGGTTTTTAAGCCTGCTGCTACGGCCACTGGGTTGCCTGACAAGGTACCAGCCTGATATACATTGCCCAGCGGAGCGAGCTTAGACATGATTTCTTTTTTACCGCCAAACGCAGCCATCGGCATGCCGCCGCCCATCACCTTGCCAAGGCAAGTGAGGTCAGGAGTAATGCCTTGCAGAGATTGAGCGCCACCTAAAGCAACCCTGAAGCCTGTCATTACTTCGTCGTAAATCAACACACTGCCATGCTGGCTAGTTAGCTGACGCAGCGTCGATAAAAATTCTTTTGAAGGTTTAATCAGATTCATGTTGCCGGCAATCGGCTCAATAATGACTGCTGCAATCTGATTGCCCTGCCTTTCAAATACTTCCTTTACTGCTGCCACATCGTTGTATGGCAACACCAAGGTATGTTTCACTAAATCATGTGGCACGCCACCAGATGACGGGGCATTTTGAGTGGAGTCTGCAAAGGTCAAGAGGCCGGAGCCTGCCTTAACCAGCAAGCTATCAGCATGGCCGTGATAACAGCCTTCAAATTTAATAATAAGATCACGCCCTGTATAACCACGCGCAAGACGCAAGGCGCTCATCGTTGCTTCAGTTCCACTTGAGACCATACGCACTTGCTCAATACTAGGAACCAACTGGCTGATGCGCTCCGCTAATTCAATTTCACCTTCGGTAGGGGCGCCATAGCTAAAGCTGGTTTCTGCAGCTTGCTTCACAGCCTCAACTACCTCTGGATTTGCATGGCCCGCAATCATCGGGCCCCAAGACATAATCAAATCAATATAGCGCGTACCTTCGGCATCCCAGAAATAAGGGCCTTTAGCCTTAGCAACAAAACGGGGTGTTCCACCCACCTGACGAAAAGCGCGTACTGGCGAGTTCACCCCACCCGGAATGGTCTTTTGCGCACGCTCAAATAAGATATCGTTTTGTCCCAAGATGCTGTCCTGCTTTCGCTAAAGTATTTTTAGTAATTGATTAATTCGGGGCGATTAGATCGCCATCATCTCAAAGTCTTCTTTACGTGCGCCGCACTCAGGACAAGTCCAGTTCATAGGCACGTCTTTCCAAAGGGTGCCTGGTGCAATACCCTCTTCCGGTAGGCCAGCAGCTTCGTCATAAACCCAACCGCAAATTAAACACATGTATGTTTTAAATTCCATCGCTGTCTTCCTTGTAGATATTTTTTTATTTTAAATCCGCTGCAGCATCGCGTTTTTGATGCATCTCAAACTTAAACAGCCTGCATTCCAACGGACCGTTAAATAAAGGAGTGCGCTTGGATTCCTTAATACGCAACTGCCCTGGTAAGGACATGTCTGCTGTGAGTACAAAGACATTCCAACCACCAAAAGCATCCTTAAGGTACTGACCAAATTGTCTCAAGAACTCAACAAATTTTGGATCTTGCTCTTCCTGAGCTTGCAACTTTTTGAGAGACTCGCGGCTCGAACGTTTAGCGCTCTGACGACCTGTTTCCAAATTAAAGGCGTAGCGATCTTCTGGCTCTTCAGCTTGCTCATAGGAGTCAGGCTCCATATCACCGCCTGCAGCACGATCCTGACCTCGCCCACCTTTGATGACTAAGCGCTCACCATATGGAGGGTTCAAGAGCATGACACCCTCTTTAACATTCGATGGTGGTTTGCTAGCCAAGGCGTCAATCTGGCGAGTCACTGGTAAGCCAGGTAACTGCGCACGCTGCCAATTACCTTTAAACATTGCCACCAGACGCTCATTAATATCGCCACCGCTAATGCCTAAAGATTCTGAATCTGGGAACTGCTTACGCTTTTCCATCATTTCAGCATGTGCGGTGTCTTTCAGAGAGCCCCATCGTTTTTGCTCAGCAGCCTCGTTAAAAGGCTTGAGTCTTTGAAACCCAAAGCCATGAGCTGAAGTCACTAATGGACGATAAGCCAAGCGACTTGGCTTTGCATCATCGCCATACATTCCCGCTCGAATGGCTCCTGGCGGAATAGCTAAAGCCATTTGTGCAGCCTCAATCAAAAAGGTACCGCTACCGCACATCGGATCAAATAAAGTTTGGGAGGGTTTCCAGCCAGTAATTGACAGAATGCCTGCTGCAAGATTTTCTTTTAAAGGGGCATCACCTTTTTCATCACGCCAGCCACGTTTAAATAAGGCCTCGCCAGAAGTATCCAAATAGATCGTGGCATGAGTGGCCGTTAGATGGGCCTGCACACGCACATCCGGAAACGCGGTATCAATGCTTGGGCGATCACCAGTGACATCACGCAGGCGATCGACAATCGCATCCTTAATTTTCAAGGTTGCAAAATTCAGACTCTTAAGTGGGGAGCGATGAGCAGTCACATCTACTCGAAGGGTTTGCTTAGAAGAAAACCATTCCTCCCAAGCCAAACCACTGGCCAGCTTATACAAATCCTCCTCCTGGCGGTATGGCGATTCCGCCATCTGCAACAGTACGCGACTTGCAATTCGTGAATGCAAGTTCAATGCCATCGTTGCAGAGATAGGGGCTGCCAAGCCTATACCACCTGTAGGGCTAGTTGGTGTTGGATCAATCACCCAAGCGCCCAGAGCCTTGCAGTCAGGGCGCTGCGCAATACTTGCTAGCTCTTGTGCAAGAGGCACTTCCAGTCCACCTGGACAAACAACAAAAAATCTCATGGAGCTAGCAATCTAAAAAGGTGAAGTAAAAAATCATCAAAACAATTAAACAATTACTTAGGTGTCAGCATTAAGGCTTGATCACGACTAAGGCTGTCACGATCAATAAAAGGATCACAGGCACTTCATTAAACCAGCGATACCAAACTCCAGAGCGGGCATTAACACCATTACGGAACTTTTTGAGCAAGCCCCAACAAGCATGGTGATAACCAATAACCAAGATGACAAAGAAAAATTTGGCATGCATCCAAACCTCACCGGCACCAATCTTAAAATGCAGCCAAAGTGTCAGGCCCAACAAGACTGCAGGTACTGCCAAAATGGTCATAAAGCGAAAGAGGCGATCAGCCATACCGAGAAGACGTGCATAGACTTCAGGATTTTTCTCATCCGCCAGGTTCACAAAAATACGTGGGAGATAAAACAAGCCTGCGAACCAAGAGGCAATCAAGACAATGTGAAGTGTCTTAGTCCATAAATATGCGTTACCCATGTTGAATAGTCTCCGTTAGGTATTTTTTATCGTTCTTGAATCGGGATTGATTAAGTACGCATTTAAGTACGAATTTCGCCATGACCCATGACGATGTATTTGAGGGAAGTCAAACCATCTAAACCTACAGGGCCACGAGCATGTAATTTATCGTTAGAAATACCGATCTCTGCGCCCAGACCATATTCAAAACCATCGGCAAAACGCGTGCTGGCATTGACCATCACGCTGGCACTA
Source organism: Polynucleobacter sp. AM-7D1 (assembly GCF_018688455.1). Taxonomy (NCBI): domain Bacteria; kingdom Pseudomonadati; phylum Pseudomonadota; class Betaproteobacteria; order Burkholderiales; family Burkholderiaceae; genus Polynucleobacter; species Polynucleobacter sp. AM-7D1. The sequence goes on along the minus strand of NZ_CP061319.1, from coordinate 227,239 downwards.
TCAACCTCACGCAAAAAGCGATTCGCTTGCGCTTGATTGTTAGTAATGATGGCATCAGTATGCTTACTGCCATATTGCTCAATATGACCCATTGCCTCATCCATATCCGCAACCGTCTTAATCGACAAAATTGGCGCTAAATATTCTGTTTGCCAATCCTCTTCAGTGGCATTGACTAAGTCTTTAAAACCCGCCGCCTCAAGAGTATTTCGGGTTTGGTCATCAACACGTAATTCCACACCCTTCTCTTGGTAGATCTTACAAAGCGCTGGCAAGACTTGAGGTGCAATGGTTTTGTTGACCAGGAGTGTTTCCATCGCATTGCAAGGGGCATAGCGCTGGGTCTTGGCGTTATCGCAAACCTTAATCGCCATCGCGATATCTGCGCCAGCATCAATATAGGTATGACAAATTCCATCCAAATGCTTAATCATCGGCACACGTGCCTCTGCCATGAGGCGGGCGATCAAACTCTTGCCACCGCGTGGCACTATCACATCAATATATTCAGTCATGGTGATCATTTCACCGACAGCGGCACGATCTGTAGTGGTCACAACCTGAACTGCATCCATTGGCAAATTAGCCGCATCTAAGCCTTCTTGAATCAATTGCGCCAATAAGGCATTTGAGTCAATCGCCTCTGAGCCACCACGCAAAATCACCGCATTACCTGACTTTAAGCAAAGAGCTGCGGCATCAATTGTCACATTTGGACGAGACTCATAAATAATACCAATCACACCGAGCGGAACACGCATCTGACCGAGTTCAATACCAGAGGCCTGTTTTTGCAATGGCGTTATTTTGCCAATCGGATCTTCCAAAGAAACAATTTGCTCTAAACCCAAGGCCATAGACTCAATCGTCTTGGGAGTCATAGTGAGACGGTCAATAAAGGCGGCATCTTGACCGTTAGTTTTTGAGCGAGCAACATCAAGCCCATTTACTCGCAAAATTTCTTCAGAACGCTCACGAACCAACTTGGCGATATGCAATAAGGCTTTATTTTTCTGTTCGCTAGATGCCCGCGCCATTGAGCGTGATGCGTGACGAGCACGTCGGCCAATATCTTGCATCATTTGCTGAATGGTATTTGTTGAATTACTCATATATTTAGTATGTCAAAATTAATATTGATGTATCTAGCGCAATAAATTGCCTACTAAACGCAAGCCATCCCAAGGATCTGCTGGCAATTCCGCCGCATGCAATCCCTTAGCCTGACGATCTAAACCTGCAGCTAGCTGCATTGCTCTGCGCAACTTTAAAGGCTGCACCCGTTTTAAGGCCATCGGATATAAACGCTCTTTATTGCCCCAAATGCGGTTAGTGCGCATTAAGTTCTGCACAGACTCTCCAGCATCGCTTGCTGCCTTTAGTTTCGATAGTATCCGAAGCTCTTCAGTTACGCTCCACAGAATTAAAACCAAAGGCTCACCCTCGCCTTTGAGGCCGTCTAGCATGCGATTGAGGCGAGGCAGATCACCAGCCAACATCGCTTCAGTTAGTTCAAAAACGTTATAGCGAGCCACCTTCAGGATTGCTGACCGAATTTGTTCCTCGGTAAGTACGCCAGCAGGATGCAATAAACCCAGCTTCTGAATTTCTTGATGAGCGGCAATAAGATTTCCCTCTACCTGCTCAGCAATGAAAGCCAAGGCACGCTGCCCATCTGGACCTGACTGCACTTCTTGACCCTGCTTCTTGAGTCGTCCCGCAATCCATTGCGGCAATTGACTGCGATCCAAGGAATCCAACTGAATCGCCATACCTGCTTCATCCAAAGCAGTAAACCAAGCAGAAGTTTTAGTCTTGCCATCCAATTTAGGCAGGATGATGCAAAAAATCGTATCCGGCCCCTCGGGTCCAACTGGCTGAGACTCGATTTGAGCGGAGAACTGCTTGAGTGCGTCCGCACCATCGCGGCCAGGCTTACCTATTGGTATACGTAACTCAACCCAGCGCTTATCTCCGAACAAAGACATAGTTTGGCCCGCACTTAATAAGGCGGTCCAATCAAACCCGCGCTCTTGCAATAAAACTTCACGGTCGGTGTAACCCATTTTTTTCGCAGTGGCACGTAATTGATCCATCGCCTCCATCATGAGGAGAGGCTCATCACCACTAAATATGTACAGGGGCTTTAATGAAGCGACTGAATTCAGAGACTTCAAGTGAACCTGTAGGGCATCGCTCTTAACCATGCGATTGGATCGTCATTCTTTAAAAACTTTTAGGCCGTGGAGCTCGGGCAGTTGCAGCAACACGACGCAGAATTTGCACAGCAAGATCTCGACGCATCAAAGACAGAAATTGTTGCATTTGGACATCGGTTGCCAAAACAGTCGATACCGAGAAGTCCATATCACGAGTCATATAAATTTCTGCTTCGGGTACGACATCTGCCCCAGTATTGTCATAAGCCCTAAACCCAACACGTATATTTAAGCGATAGGCAGAAACTTGACCATTCGAGTTATAAGCCAAGATCTCACGACCATTCAGATCGCTCGTGATTTCTAAAGTAAGGTCAGCATCTTTAGGGTTGATGGCCACCTTTGCATCAGTACCAGTCAAGATAGCTGTCTGTAGATCCGTTCTCAGAGGGGGTGATGGGCTACCAGTAATCGCGATGACTTTGTAGGGCAAATCCACCATGCCACGTAAGCGGTAGCCACAGGCGATCAGCCCGCTGACTGGGGCTAGAGCGAGAAACCCAAGCAGAGTACGTCGAAGTTGATTTACGCGCATGTGTTTAGTTTCTATTCAAAGTAATTTGCAAGTATCTAGGCAACAATATTGATTAAGCGACCTGGTACCACAATCACCTTTTTAGGAGCTGCGCCGTTTAATGCTTTCATAGCAGGCTCACTTTGTAATGCCAAAGCCTCAATTTGCTCTTTAGTGGCATCCGCAGGCACACGAATATCGCCACGCAACTTGCCATTGATTTGCAACATGATGGTCAGCTCAGTTTTTATCAGCGCAGCTTCATCTACTGCAGGCCATGGTGCATCCAATAGACTGCCAAAAGATTGATCGCAAGCAATTTCATTCCAGAGAGCATGCGTCAAGTGCGGAACCACTGGATACAGCACTCGGATCAAAATACTTAAACACTCACGCAGTACGGCGGGCCTCACTGTAGTCTTGTCGCCTAATTTCACAGGCTCTAAGACGTTCAGCATCTTCATTGCTGCAGAAACTACTGTGTTGTATTGACGACGCTGATAATCAAAGTTAGCCTGCTTCAGAATGGTGTGCACTTCACGACGCAATTCTTTTTCAGCATTATTTAAATCACTTGGCAATACTTCAGAGGCAGCGCGGATTGCATCAGCCTGACTGCTGGCATACATCCAAACACGGCGCAAGAAGCGTGAGGCACCCTCTACACCGGCACTAGACCACTCCAGCTGTTGCTCAGGAGGGGCAGCAAACATCACAAATAAACGCGCAGTATCCGCGCCATATTGATCAATCAAAGCTTGAGGATCAACGCCGTTATTCTTACTCTTAGACATCTTCTCAACGCCACCAATAATGACGGGGGCACTAGAAGCATCACCCTTCAATTTTGCGCTTTGAGGGCGGCCTTTTTCATCCAACTCGAGCTCTACATCCAAAGGATTTAACCAAGTCTTTTTACCGGATGCTTCTTCAGAGTAATAAGTCTCATTGAGCACCATACCTTGCGTCAACAAATTCTGAAACGGCTCATCAAAAGTAATGAGATTGAGATCACGCATGACCTTAGTCCAGAAGCGTGCATAGAGCAAATGCAAAATCGCATGCTCAATACCACCAATGTACTGATCCATTGGAATCCAGTATTCGTTACGCTCATCGACCATGGTATTCGCATCTGGGCCGGTGTAACGCATGAAGTACCAAGAAGAATCCACGAAGGTGTCCATAGTGTCAGTCTCACGACGTGCAGGCTTGCCACATTTTGGACATTTCACATTCAGGAAGTCGGCACGCTTATTGAGCGGATTACCACTCCCATCTGGCACGCAATCTTCGGGCAACACTACTGGTAAATCTGCCTCGGGCACTGGCACAGCACCGCAACCAGGATTACTCTCATCGCCACAATGAATAATCGGAATTGGTGTACCCCAATAACGCTGGCGTGAGATACCCCAATCGCGCAAACGGTAAGTGGTTTTGATTTCACCAATACCCATTTGCTCTAAATCTTTTGCCACTGCCTCAACTGCCTCTTCGTGCGATAAGCCATCGTATTTGCCACTATTGAGACAAACGACATCATCCTTCTGCGCATACCAATCTTGCCAGTGGCTAGTGTTGAACATATCCGATGGAGTGCGCAAAGCAATCACTTGCTTAATAGGTAAGTCATATTTGAGGGCAAATGCAAAGTCGCGTTCATCATGCGCAGGCACACCCATGACAGCGCCATCACCATAGGACATCAGTACGTAGTTACCAACCCAAACCGGTACTGGCTCATTAGTCAGCGGATGCGTCACATATAGACCCGTGAACATACCTTCTTTTTCTTGAGTAGCAAGATCAGCTTCAATTACGCTACCGGTTTTGCATTTCTCAATAAATGCAGATAACTCAGGATTATTGGTTGCCGCCAATGTTGCTAATGGATGCTCCGCAGCAACGGCGCAGAAAGTAACACCCATGATGGTGTCAGCACGGGTTGTAAAGACATGTAGCTGACCATCTTGAACAAAATTACCGTTTGCATCAGCAATCTCATGCTTAAAAGCAAAACGGACACCGCGGCTTTTTCCAATCCAATTTTGCTGCATCGTCTTGACGCGCTCAGGCCAACCTAAATTATCTAGACCAGAAAGCAATTGTTCTGCATAAGCAGTGATATTGAAGTAGTAGCCCGGGATTTCGCGCTTTTCCACCAAAGCGCCGGAGCGCCAGCCGCGTCCATCAATCACCTGCTCATTTGCCAATACGGTTTGATCGATGGGATCCCAATTCACGACTTGGGTTTTGCGGTAGGCAATACCTTTTTCAAGCATCTTCAAAAAGAGCCATTGGTTCCAACGATAGTAGTCAGGACTACAAGTAGCCACTTCACGCGACCAATCAATCGCAAGACCCATCGCTGCCATTTGCTTTTTCATGTAAGCAATGTTGTCGTATGTCCATTTAGCTGGCGGCACTTTATTCTGAATCGCTGCATTTTCAGCGGGCATACCAAACGCATCCCAGCCCATTGGCATGAGTACGTTATAGCCCTGCATGCGCAGTTGTCGCGCCATCACATCGTTGATGGTGTAGTTGCGAACGTGACCCATATGCAACTTACCGGATGGGTAAGGCAGCATGGAGCAAGCGTAGTATTTTGGTCTTGGCTTGCCAGAAGCATCAACTGCGTTCTCAGCTACCTTGTAAGCTTGCGCGCTTTCCCAATCAGCGCGTGCTGCAGCTTCAATTCTGCGGTGATCGTAATCCTTGCTCATTCAATACAACTCTTTTCTTCTATTCTGATTTACTCAACTTACTTGTTTTTTACTTACGCAGGCCAAGAACATCTTGCATGTCATACAAGCCGGAATTCTGAGCCTGCAAGAAACGTGCGGCACGCAATGATCCTTGCGCATAAGATTGGCGGCTAGAAGACTTATGGCTAATCTCAATGCGCTCACCCTCGCCTGCAAATAAGACAGTGTGATCACCCACAATATCTCCACCACGAATAGTGGCAAAACCAATTGAGCCAGCTTTGCGCTCGCCGGTATGGCCTTCGCGAGCATACACAGCTACATCATCTAATTTCTCACCAAGCGCATCTGCAATCACTTCACCCATTCGCAGTGCCGTACCTGATGGGGCATCTACCTTATGGCGATGGTGCGCTTCAATGATTTCAATGTCGTAACCCTCGTTCAACATCTTGGCAGCAATCTCTAGCAACTTAAATGTCGCATTGACACCCACACTCATATTTGGCGCAAATACGATCGCTAAATTGGCAGATGCTTTTTTCAGACTACCAATTTGTTCTGAGCTCAAACCAGTGGTACCAATAATCATTTTGCTGCCCGTCTTTTGCGCCACAGCTAAGTGAGCCATCGTTCCTTCTGGTCGTGTGAAGTCAATTAAGAACTCAGCACCATTCAAAGCCTTTGAAATATCCGATGTAATAGTTACGCCAGTTTTTTTACCTAAGAATGCGCCAGCATCTTCACCTAACAGCGAGCAAGACTCATGCTCAAGCGCGCCCACGAGCTCAGCATCTGCGCAATTGAGCACAGCCTCGATTAACATTTTTCCCATGCGGCCGGTTGCACCAGCAATTGCGATTTTCATCATTTGTATCTTCGTTTCTTATTCAAGGTTGTCGAAAAAATCATTCGACATCAATACAACTTTATCTTTACTTCGCTTCAGTAGCCTGCGGAATATTGAGAGTGCCTGGGCCTAAGGGTTGGGGCTCAGGCTGGGCATCTGACGATTTTTTTGAGAAGCTAAAAAAGTCCCAAAAAGAACTACTTGCAGGAGCCGCAGGAACTGGCGCGCCAGCAGGCAGGTTATTTGTTGGGCTAGGCACCAGCAACTCTGGCTGCTGCAAAGGCGGGGTTACCGGGGGTTTATTTGATCCGGTCATGACATCCCAGAATGAGCGCTTGGTTTTTGCATAGCCATCAATCTCAGCAACCAATTCAACCTCGGTTGGTAAGGCATCGCCTTGGAACTTCACCAATTTATCGCCCTCGAAAAATACAGTGACACGACGCTCTTTACTCATTTGCTGACCAGCACGCTTAAATTCAAAAACGTAGTCCCAGCGATTGGCATGGAAATAACTAGCCAGTAAAGGTGTGCCCAAAATTTGACGGACTTGTTCGCGACTTTGGCCCACTGAGAGCTTGGCGTATTGCTCGCTAGAAATAAAGTTGCCTTGCACCACATCAGGAACATAAGGTCTAAAGACTTTATTCATCCAGGCGCGTTGCGTGTCATCAACGGCGCTGGTGCAGCCCGTAGCGATCATTACTGAACTCACAGCAACAATAACCAGCCCTGATCGAGCAAGGTCAAGAGCCCCAAAAATGGAGTTCAATAGACGGGTAAACAGTTGAGGGCAATTTTGCATGGCAGGCCGTATCATTAAGACATTGATTTTAGCTCCCAAACCCATGAATATGAACCAAAATCCGACTCCAGCAGATTTACGCGACATTGGCCTCAAGGCAACCGGTCCACGCATGAAAATCCTGGACTTTTTTCATCAAAATAGTGGCACGCACTTTAGCGCCGAAGATGTCTTTATGGCCCTAGCTAAGGATGACAAAGAAATTGGTTTAGCCACGGTTTATCGGGTACTCACCCAGTTTGAACAGGCAGGGCTCTTGCTCCGCAGTCATTTTGAGTCAAGCAAAGGGGATGGCAGGGCTATTTATGAGCTAAATGAGGGTCAGCACCATGATCATTTGGTTTGCCTGGATTGCGGCCATGTTGAAGAGTTTGTCGATGAGGCAATTGAGAAAAGGCAGCGCGATATTGCCAAAAACCTGGGCTTTAAGCTCCAGGAGCACTCTTTAGCGATGTATGGCCACTGCCAAAAGAAGAATTGCCGCAATAAATTAAAAGTCTAATCTTTGAAAGATAAGCTCAGATAATGAAAAAAGACCTCAATTGAGGTCTTTTTGAACTACAAAGTAAGATTTTAAGCTCTTTTAGCCATAAAACCCCATCAATTACTTACTTTACAGCCATCAATGCTTCAGCGGCATTAAGCATTTGGACTGAATAGCCCCACTCGTTGTCGTACCAAGCCAAGACTTTGACCAACTTGCCGTCTGTTGACACGCGAGTCTGGGAAGCGTCATAAATACTTGGGCGTGGATCGTGATTGAAGTCAATTGACACCAGAGGCAATGTATTGAAACCCAAAATACCCTTCAATTCGCCCTCGCTCGCTGTTTTGAGGATAGAGTTCACTTCGTCCACGCTAGTAGCGCGGCTGGCAGCAAAGGTTAAATCTACGACAGAAACGTTAATAACGGGCACGCGCATTGCAAAACCATCAAAGCGTCCCGCCAAAGCTGGCAACACCAAACCAACCGCTTTTGCAGCACCGGTCTTGGTTGGAATCATGCTGCTCACAGCAGAACGCGCACGGCGCATATCCTTGTGATACACGTCAGTCAGAACCTGGTCATTTGTAAATGCATGAATCGTTGTCATCAAGCCTGACTCGATGCCAATTTTTTCCAGCAATGGCTTAACCAAAGGCGCTAAACAGTTAGTCGTGCAGCTCGCGTTAGAAACCACGACGTCGCCTGGTTTGAGAACTTGCTGATTTACACCGTAAACAATTGTGACATCCACATCTTTTTCACCGGGAGCAGAGATCAATACTTTCTTCGCGCCCTGAGAGATATGCACCATGGCTTTTTCTTTTGAGGTGAACTTGCCGGAGCACTCGAGCACCAAGTCCACACCCAACTCACCCCAAGGTGTTTCTAAAGGATTGCGGGTCGAGAACATTTTGATGCGATCGCCATTAACTACCATGCAATCACCATCTACTTTTACTTCAGCAGGAAAACGACCGTGCGCAGAATCATATTGCGTTAAGTGTGCATTGATATCGATATCGCCCATAGCATTAATCGCCACGATTTTGATATCACGTCTTGGTTTGCCATTGACTTGATCTTCATACAATGCACGTAAGACCATGCGGCCAATACGGCCATAACCGTTAATTGCGACACGAATTGTCATTCCATTCCCCTTGCTAATTTTGAATTCTTAAATCGATACTTTGCTTCTTGTCTTTTCTATTTCTTTGCGATGCATTGCTTCACTGTTTTAGCAATCTGATCGACTGTTAAACCAAAATATTCATAGAGCACTGGCGCTGGAGCTGACTCACCAAAGGTATCAACGCCGTGCACAGCTGCACAACCATACTTCCACCAGAAATCAGTCACACCGGCTTCAACAGCAATGCGCGGAACGTCAGCCGGCAATACTTTTGCTTTGTAAGCAGCATCTTGTTGATCGAACACGGTAGTTGATGGAATTGACACCACGCGAATTCCAAAACCTTCATTCTCTAAACGCTCTGCAGTTTGTAATGCCAAAGCAATTTCAGATCCCGTAGCAATAATCACTGCATCGATTTTGGATTTCTTCGGATCACGCAAGACATATCCACCGCGTGCAATATCTTTTACTTGCTGGCTATTGCGCGATACAAATGGGCAGTTTTGACGACTGAAAATCAAAGCGCTTGGACCATGCTTACGTTCAATCGCAGCACCCCATGCAACCGCACTCTCAGTGGTGTCACATGGACGCCAAACCATCAGATTTGGAATAAGGCGCAAGCTTGCTACGTGCTCAACAGACTGGTGGGTTGGGCCGTCTTCACCCAAGCCAATAGAGTCATGCGTAAAGACAAAGATGCTACGCAACTTCATCAATGCAGCCATGCGCAATGCATTACGACTGTAATCAGAGAAAGTTAAGAACGTACCGCCAAATGGGATGTAACCACCATGTAAAGCAATACCGTTCATGATCGCACTCATACCAAACTCGCGCACACCGTAATTAATGTGGTTCCCCCACTGATCACCACGCACCGCTTTGCATGAAGGCCAGTTGGTTAAATTAGAGCCTGTTAAGTCAGCAGAGCCGCCCATGAATTCCGGTAATGCAGGAGCTAATGCCTCGATGGCATTTTGACTTGCCTTGCGAGTAGCAATGGTTTCTGCTTTGGTTTCGCAAGTTTTTAAATAAGCATCTAATGTTTTAGAGAAATCTTTAGATAAGTCACCTTGCATGCGACGCTGTAATTCAGAAGCCAGTTCTGGGTATTTATTTTTGTAGGCTTGGAATTCTTTATTCCACTCATGCTCAGCAGCTTGACCGCGTTTCTTAAAGTCCCAAGCTTCATAAATATCATTTGGAATTTCAAACGGGGCATACGGCCAGTTCAATGCAACACGGGTTGCTGCAATTTCAGCTGCACCCAATGGGGAGCCATGCACCTTATCGCTACCAGCCATATTCGGCGAGCCTTGACCAATCGCTGTCTTGCAACAGATCAAGGTTGGTTTGTCACTCTTCTTCGCTTTAGCGATTGCGGTAGATACAGCCTCTGCATCATGACCATCAACATCACGAATCACATTCCAACCGTATGCCTCAAAACGCTTTGGCGTATCTTCGTTAAACCAAGAAACGACCTTGCCATCAATTGAGATGCCGTTGTCATCCCACAGCGCTATCAACTTATTAAGCTTGAGTGTGCCGGCTAGTGAACAGACTTCATGACTGATGCCCTCCATCAAACAACCGTCACCTAAAAATACATAGGTGTAGTGATCAACAATGTCATGGCCAGGGCGATTAAATTCTTCTGCCAATAATTTCTCTGCCAGCGCCATACCCACTGCGTTTGAAATACCCTGACCTAATGGTCCGGTAGTTGTTTCTACTCCAGGAGTAATTCCATATTCAGGATGGCCAGCAGTTTTACTATGCAATTGACGGAAATTTTTTAACTCGCTCATCGGCAAGTCGTAACCCGTGAGGTGCAATAAGGAATACAACAACATGGAGCCATGACCGTTTGATAAAACAAAGCGATCGCGATTCATCCAATGTGGATCTGTTGGGTTATGTTGCAAATGCTCATTCCAAAGACCAACCGCAATATCAGCCATACCCATTGGCATTCCAGGGTGGCCAGAATTGGCTTGTTGAACTGCATCCATGGATAAAGCGCGAATGGCATTTGCCATACGAATTTGAAGGTTTGACATCGTAAATTGGGTCTCTAGGAAATTAATTAGCTATATTTCAGTAATGCCTCAATTTTATCTTCCCGGGCCATGGGAAACCCAAAAGCCAAATACCCTCACCCCTGAGCTCGCCCATCATTTGCGGGTACGCCGCATCCAGGTTGGTGAATTCTTCCCCATCTTCGATGGCAAAGGCCAAGTTGCCCAGGCAAAACTCCTTTCCCTGAGCAATAAATCTGGGGAAGCAGAGTTGAGTGATATTCGCCTCGACACCCATCGTGAGAGCCCCTATGCCATTACTTTGGCGCAAGGTCTGGCTGGTGGCGACAAGATGGATTGGGTCGTTGAGAAGGCCATAGAGACCGGCGCTCAAGTGATTGCACCGCTGCAGTGCGAGCGCTCAGTGATTAAATTGACGCGCTCTAGCGATGCCGAGCGGGCGCAAAAACGCCTCCTCCACTGGGAGGGTATTATTCAGGCGGCCTGCGAACAATGTGATCGCACAGTTTTAGCTTCAGTAGAGCCCGTTCAAAGTTTTGAAAGTTATCTACAAAAGCCACAAAAAGCCCCACTTAAGCTACTATTAAGCCCAGATACTGACAAAAGCTTGTATTCAGTATTAATTGAGAGTCCACCGCAGGATATTATTTTGATGATCGGGCCCGAGGGTGGGCATTCTCCAGAGGAAGAGGCTCAAGCTCAAGCCACTGGATATCAGATTGTTTCTCTAGGTGACCGGGTATTGCGAACCGAGACTGCTGGAATTGTGGCGATCACTGCCGTTCACAGCATTTGGGATCCAGAAATGCAAAATCGCCTCAAATAGAGGCGATTTATGCTGTTTTCTTGGTACTAAGCTTAATAATTACTGAGTTACTGATTTAGGCAAAAGAGTAGAACACGCGATACGGTGTGCGACGCTCAGACCAAAAGTCCACGGCATCACGAAATACATCTAGTAAAGTTTCACGAGCCTCTTTGTCGAACTTCTGTGTACAAGGCAGGCCTTCGAGCACTACAACGAAACCTGGTTGTGGACCAGACTTATCAACCGTGGTTGTCAAAGCATCTAGCAAAGGATCGAAATTCTTCGCTTGTTGCTTGGTAAATGTATAAGCAATAGCAATCGCTTCCAATACTTCGCCTTTAGTCATTGCATTTGCGCAATTGGCGTAAATGAAGTGTTGGCCAAGCTCTGTAGCAGCCTCCTGGAGGTCAGGAGTACGGAAAGCACGGATAGATTGCACAATATTAGGGCGCACACTGCGCAACATTGCCGGCGGTCCGGCATCGCGAACGGCCAAAGCGGCACGCCAAGAAGCTGTCACTTTTTTCCCCGAAACTTGATTTGCTGCATAGGTTTGTAAACGAGATAAGCCACCCTCGGCATATATATTGGCAGCAGAGGACTCGGTTTCAAGTCGATCATTACTATCCCAACTTTCAGCGCGACTGTGTTCGTCGAAGCTTACTGTAGTGCCGTTTTCAGAGCGATTATTCATGATGGGTGCTAGGTTACCCTTAACACGCCATCAAATCAAGCCCAATTACAGCACATTTTATATAAACCATTGATTTATATAATAATTATTTATGTTAGTTATCGCTAACTAACATAAATAAAAGCTTACTCTTACTTCTTAAGCCACGCCCCTGGCGTTACTTGCCGCTTCAACTACCGCCAAAGTAGTGACGTTGACGATGCGACGCACAGTAGCTGATGGCGTCAAGATATGAATCGGCTTAGCGGCACCGAGTAGTAATGGTCCGATTGCAATGCCGTTACCAGCAGCTGTCTTTAGCAAGTTGTAGGAAATGTTTGCGGCATCAATATTTGGCAACACTAGCAAATTAGCATCACCCTTTAATGGAGATGAAGTAACGGCGCTGGCACGAATAGTTTCATCCAAAGCGCTATCACCATGCATTTCACCATCAACCTCAAGGGTTGGATCTGCTTTTTGAATCAATGCCAATACTTCACGCATCTTCACTGCGGAAGGCGCACTGCTTGAACCAAAATTGGAGTGTGACAATAGTGCAACTTTAGGCGCTAGACCTAATTTACGCATTTCACTTGCCGCCATCAATGTCAATTCAGCCAATTGCTCTGCACTTGGATCGATGTTGACATGGGTATCCACCAAGAACACTTGGCGACCTGGCAAAATCAATCCAGACATGGCGCCATAAACATTGGCGCCCGGCTCTTGACCCACCACCTCATCAATGTATTTCAAATGGGTTGCTAAGTTACCGACAGTTCCACAAATCATGCCATCTGCCATGCCTTTGGTAATCATCACTGAACCAATTAAACTATTGCGACGACGCATTTCTAACTTAGCAAAAGATTCAGTAACGCCTTTGCGCTCCGTTAAACCTAGATAGGTTTGCCAAAAATCACGATAGCGTGGATCGTTCTCAGGATTGACGATCTCAAAGTCTTCGCCAGCTTTAATACGCAACCCAAACTTGCCAATTCGATGCTCAATAACTGCTGGGCGTCCGATCAAAATTGGCGTCGCTAAATGCTCATCAATGATGATTTGTACTGCACGCAATACACGCTCATCCTCACCCTCAGCAAACACGATACGTTTTTGTGCGGCAGGCACACGTTTAGCAATGCTAAATAGTGGCTTCATCAAAGTACCAGAGTGGTACACAAATTGTTGTAACTGATTACGGTAAGCGTCAAAATCTTTAATCGGACGTTGAGCAACACCATCATCCATTGCAGCCTTAGCAACCGCAGGTGCAATAACAGTAATCAGACGAGGGTCAAATGGCTTCGGAATCAAATACTCTGGGCCAAAAGACAAATTCTCAATACCATATACAGAGGTCACCACTTCGCTTTGCTCTGCTTGCGCTAACTCCGCCACAGCCTTAACTGCTGCGACTTCCATGCCACGAGTGATGGTGGTAGCACCAACATCCAGTGCACCGCGGAAGATGAATGGAAAGCACAATACGTTATTCACTTGGTTCGGATAATCAGTACGGCCAGTTGCCATCACTGCATCAGGACGAACTTCCTTTACTTCTTCAGGAAGAATCTCAGGGGTTGGATTTGCTAGGGCATAGATCAATGGCTTATTAGCCATCTTTTTCACCATGTCTTGCTTCAATACACCACCAGCAGAAAGGCCTAAGAAAATATCAGCGCCTTCAATCACTTCATCTAAAGTGCGCAAATCAGTCTCTTGACAGAATGGCTCTTTCTCCGGATCCATAAGTTCTTTGCGACCCTTGTATGCAACACCAGCCAAATCAGTAACCCAAATATTTTTACGAGGAATGCCAAGGTCAACTAACAAATCCAAGCAAGCTAATGCAGCAGCACCAGCACCTGAAGTTACTAGCTTCACGTTAGCGACATCTTTACCAACTACTTTCAAACCATTCAGAATTGCAGCAGCGACCACAATCGCAGTTCCGTGTTGATCATCATGAAAAACTGGGATCTTCATGCGAGCCTGTAGTTTGCGCTCAACTACAAAACAATCTGGTGCTTTGATGTCCTCTAAATTGATACCGCCAAAAGTAGGCTCAAGTGCAGCAATGATCTCAACTAATTTATCTGGATCGTTTTCATTAACCTCGATATCGAAAACATCAATGCCAGCAAATTTCTTAAAGAGAACTGCTTTACCTTCCATCACTGGCTTACTTGCCAATGGTCCAATATTTCCCAAACCTAATACTGCGGTACCGTTCGTAATCACGCCTACTAAATTGCCGCGTGCTGTGTAACGAAATGCATTGGCAGGATCCTTGGCAATTTCTTCGCAGGCTGCTGCAACGCCAGGGGTGTAGGCAAGCGCTAAGTCTCGCTGATTAGTTAACTGCTTAGTTGGAGCAATTTCGATTTTTCCAGGAACGGGAAACTCGTGATAGTGGAGGGCGGCTGCTCTTAAATCCGCTATTTGTTGTTCTTTGCTGCTATTGCTTGGTTTGCTCATCAGTTCACTCATCTATCAGACGTATTCAAGCTTCTAATTCTATTCCTCTCAGATGAAAGAGTCCCAAGAGCCATAAAATGGGGCATGCAATCTCAAATCTCTCGACTTGGCGAATTTGACCTGATTCAGCGTTTCTTTAAAACGCAGTCAGAACTCATGCTTGCGAACAATCCCGGCTCGGTGAAATTGGGAATTGGTGATGACTGTGCGCTACTCAAAATTGACCCTACTGAAGAAATTGCTATCACCAGCGACATGCTGGTCTCAGGACGACACTTTTTCCCTGACGCCAATCCAGAGTGGCTAGGCTGGAAAGCCCTAGCTGTTAACCTCTCAGACCTAGCAGCCATGGGCGCCAAGCCTTTGGGCTTCACTTTGGCACTAGCCTTACCAGGGCCTGATTCAGCCTGGCTAGAAGCCTTTAGCAAGGGCTTATTTGCTATTGCAAATCAATATAACTGTCCATTGATTGGTGGTGACACCACTGCTGGTCCACTCAATATTTGCATCACCGCCTTTGGCAGCATCCCAAAAGGCAAAGCCATTTGTAGATCGGGGGCATTAGTAAGCGATGACATTTGGGTTTCAGGAACTGTGGGTGATGCCCGACTTACTCTTGCTGCACTGCGTCATGAAATTGAATTAACAAAAGAAGATTTGAGGGAAATTGAAGCGCATATGCATCGCCCAACTCCTAGACTGGATTTAGGCATTGCCTTAAGAGGTTTAGCCAATTCTGCTTTAGATGTCTCTGATGGCCTATTGGGCGATCTCAAACACATCCTAGAGGAGTCTGGAAAAAGTGCCGAAATCTTTTTAGACCGGATTCCAAAATCCAGCACGCTACTCAAGCAATCGCAGGTAATCCAAAACCAATTCGCCGCAAATGGAGGAG
Source organism: Polynucleobacter sp. AM-7D1 (assembly GCF_018688455.1). Taxonomy (NCBI): domain Bacteria; kingdom Pseudomonadati; phylum Pseudomonadota; class Betaproteobacteria; order Burkholderiales; family Burkholderiaceae; genus Polynucleobacter; species Polynucleobacter sp. AM-7D1. The sequence goes on along the minus strand of NZ_CP061319.1, from coordinate 211,610 downwards.
ATGATTACGAGCTGTGCTTCACCGCCCCAATTAGCAAACGGAATGTCATTACCCAAATCAGTGCCGACCTCAATCTTCCACTCACACAAATTGGCAGCATCAAATCCATGCAACACGCAACACCTGAGATACGCATCATCGATAAGGATGCAAAAGAGTTGGATACTCAAGAAGCCAATTTACTCATGAAGTCCTTTGATCACTTTGCATGAATACCCAAGCCAATACACCCAGCGCCTCCACATTCATCCCCAGTTTTAAGTGGGTGTTTAGCAAACCCAGCCGCGCCTTGGCGTTTGGCATGGGCAGCGGTTTAGCGCCGTTTGCACCTGGTACCGCAGGAACCCTGTGGGCCTGGGCCGCATTCTTAGTGGGTGAGTATTTTCTATCTACCGAAGCCTGGCTGTGGACCATTGGCATAGGAATTGCGCTGGGTTGCTGGATCTGCGGACAAGTTAGCGAAGAGTTGGGTAAAAAAGATTTTGGTGGAATTGTCTGGGATGAAGTTGTCGCTTTTTGGCTCGTATTGGCTTTCATCATGCCGGCAAGCTTATGGGTGCAAATTGTGGCATTTTCACTCTTCCGATTTTTTGATGCCGTCAAGCCAGGACCGATTGGAATGATTGATCGTCACTTTAAACAATTAGAGGATAGTGATAATTCCACCCCTTCCAGTTTTGGTTTAAAGCTTTGGCGTGGTTTTGGAATCATTGCTGACGATTTAGCTGCAGCTTTTTTCACTCTCATCGCCCTGACGCTTTTACATATAGGATTGAGCTATATCTTATGAAAAATAATAACGATCCCCAGCATGAACTAGCGAGAGCTGTTGCACTTACCTTAACAAGCCGGGGTTGGAAAATTGCCTTAGCTGAATCCTGTACTGGAGGCCTTGTCTGCGCTACCCTAACGGATTTAGCCGGTTCCAGCGATTGGCTTGAGCGAGGCTACATCACCTATAGCAATGCTGCAAAATCTGAATGCTTAGATGTTCCAGTAGAAATAATTGAATCTTTTGGCGCGGTCAGCGAGCAAGTTGCTAAAGCGATGGCTGAGGGAGCTCTACACAATGCACATGTCAATGCCGCTATCTCTATTACTGGCATTGCTGGGCCAACAGGTGGCTCACCAGAAAAACCGATTGGTACCGTCTGCTTTGGCTGGGCAATTAAAGAGAGTATTGGAAATGATGTCATCAATACCGTCACACTGACCAAACACTTCAAGGGCGATCGTCAAATCGTACGAGAACAGGCGCGGGATTTTGCCTTATCTCAATTCTTGGAAATACTGAAACCCAAAAACGCCTAATAAGGCAGCACTACAGAATTAGCGTGAGCTTAGCCAGCCCTTATGGCGGAAGTAGCCCAATGGAATCATCGCAGAGATCACCATAGAAATAATGGCAACTGGATAACCCCAAGTCTGCTCTAGTTCAGGCATGTAGCGGAAGTTCATACCCCATACGCTCGCCAATAAAGTAGGTGGCATTAAGGCGACGGATACCACCGAGAATATCTTGATGATCTTACTTTGGTTCAAATTAATAAAACCAACTGTCGCATCCATTAAGAAGTTAATCTTATCGAACAAGAACGCGGTATGGTTTTCAAGTGAGTCAATATCTCGCAAAATCTGACGCGCTTCTTCTTGCTGCTCATCAGACAATAATTTGCTACGCATTAAAAAAGATAATGCCCGGCGGGTATCCATCACATTACGACGAATACGTCCGTTGGTATCCTCTTCCTTAGCAATCGTTTCGAGCACTTCTTCTGCATCATTATCAGTAATGTCATCTTGCAGAACACGCTTACCGGCTTGCTCGAGGTTTTCATAAACCTCTTCCAAAGCATCGGCAGAATATTCAGCATCAGTGGAATACAAATCCAGCAAAACGTCTTTTGCATTACTCACTGAACCTGGGCGCAAACGAGCACGCAAACGCACCAAACGGAATACCGGCAAATCTTCATCATGAATAGAGAACAAGACTTGCTTGGTCATCACGAAAGCGACTCGCACGTTGCGAGAAGTTTCTTCCTCATCCAACAAGAAGTCGGTACGAATATGGAGATGGCCGTCATCAGCCTCGAAATACCGCGCAGAAGCTTCTAAGTCACCCAAATCATCTAATTCAGGCAAAAGAACGCCAAAAGCCTCTTTAATCCACAGGAGCTCTTCCTCTTCAGGGTCAACCACATCGATCCAGATAGGGTTGGAGTATTGCAACAATTCATTGCGATCTTCCACTTGCTCTTGAGAGAGGCGGCCATTTTGCAGGACGAACAAGTTGATCATGGTGAACTCCTAAGGAATGGTCGCTAGTTTATCCTATAGATCATGACAGTTTCACTAAAATAAGCTCAATTCCAATGAACTCAAGCCCAAATACCTTTAGCCAGCAACTCCAGTCCGCATGGGCTTCCCAAGGCAGCATGTTGTGCGTGGGCTTTGATCCAGATCCGAAGCGCTTACCCACTGTACTTCAGGGTAAGCCTGAAGGGATTTTTGAGTTCTGCCGCGAGATCGCTGATGCCACTGCGGATACCGCTTGCTCCTTTAAGCCCCAGTTTGCCTACTTCGCTTCGCAAAGGGCTGAAGCCCAACTAGAAAAGCTGACTAGATACCTGAAAGATAAGTACCCCCATATCCCAGTCATCTTGGACTCTAAGCGTGGTGACATCGGCAGCACTGCCGACCACTATGCCTTAGAGGCTTTTGAACGTTATGGTGCAGATGCGGTTACCGTCAACCCCTATATGGGCTTTGACACAATAGAGCCTTATTTAAAACATGCCGGCAAGGGCGTGATTGTTTTATGTCGCACCTCCAATCCGGGAGGGTCAGACCTTCAGTTCTTGAATGTGGGCCCGAATGGTGAACCGCTTTATCTGCACGTTGCCAAACTCGCTGCAAAAGAGTGGAATAACTCAGGCCAAATCAGCCTCGTGGTTGGCGCAACCTTCCCCGAGGAAATTGCCAAGGTGCGAGTGATTGTGGGCGAAATGCCTTTGCTTATTCCAGGTATTGGCGCTCAAGGTGGTGATATCGATGCTACTGTTCAGGCCGGAAAAATCTCCGACAAACCGGGCATAGGGATGATGATCAACTCCTCCAGAGCAATCTTGTATGCAAGCTCAGGTAGTGATTTTGCTGCAGCAGCTAGAAAAGTGGCCATCACTACGAGAGACGCATTAAGAGCAGCAGCCAGCAAATAAAAGAAGTCGGGTCAACCTACAGCAGACCTAACGCATCTTTGGTTTTGGAGTTGGCGCTAGAGCCACTCTATCCATATTTTCCAAAATAAAGTCTTGTCTTGTTGGGAAATGAATATTAGCTTTGCGGCAATACTGCGCTTTGTCGAAACATTTTGGGGCTGGTAATGCAGAGGCTAAGGCTGCCGCCTGTTCGCGATTCAGTGATGCCGGTTTTATTCCGTAGTAATGTTGAGAAGCCGCACCAATACCAAAAATGCCCTCGCCCCACTCTACTGAATTTAGATAAATCTCGAACAACCTCTGCTTAGATAGCATAACCTCAAGTAGGCCCGTAATAATCAGCTCTTGCGCTTTGCGAAAATAATTCTGTTCGGAAGAGAGAAAAAGATTCTTCGCTAGTTGCTGTGTGATTGTGGAACCACCACGTAAAGCGGTTTTGGATTTACCACCCTGCTGATTAAGCTGTGAGTTCTTAGTCCAAGCTTTTTTCATATCCTCCACCCGAACACCCATATGCTGAAAAAAGATATCGTCTTCGCTCACTAAAACAGCACGTTTGAGATTGGCAGAGATTTTGTCGTAAGGAACCCAGCTTGACTGCACAGGGCAAGACCAAGACAGACCGCAAAGGCGCCAACGCTCTGCCCTCTGAAATGCAGTCCTGCTTGGGTCCAGTACTACCCACAAACCAAGCTGAATGACAAAGTAAATCTGCATGGCAATAAAACTACCCAACAAGCATTTCAGAAGGTAAGAAAGCCAGCGCATCGAAGCTCAGCTAAAAACTAGGAAGTACGAAGTTCTGCCAATACGACGCGAGGATCAATCGCATTAGCAAGCGTAGCACCACGCCAAATTAAGAAGGCGTCAGCAGCCTGCTCTACTAGCATGCCCAAGCCATCGCTTACCCGTGCACCGCGATGTAATGCTTGCTGCATAAAGGCGGTGATCTTGCCGTAGACCATATCGTAGGCGAAAGATTTTGGAGTAAAAATATTGCTTGCTGCCGCATCGCTAATCGGTGATGCATCGGATAAGCCTGCTGCAGTAGCGTTAATAATAAGATCAAAAGGGGATGTGGTCTTACCAGCATCCTCAAGAACACTTAAAGAGACTGCTTGTAGCGCAACATTAAATGAGCCAGCTACATCACTAAACAAGTGAACCAGTTCATCGGCCTTGGCATTGGATCGATTGGCAATTTTTAGCTCTTTTGGTGACTGCTCTAGCAATGGGCCAAGCACTCCGCGACAAGCGCCACCCGCCCCCAATAATAGGATTCGAGCTCCTTTAATCTGAATACCCTGCGCCAATAGGTCTCTAACTAAACCAGCGCCATCAGTATTGTCACCAAAAATTTTTCCATCTTCAATGCGTAGAGTATTTACAGCGCCAGCGAGCTGCGCACGAGGTGTTAATACATCTGCAAGAGCCTGAGCATCCAATTTAAATGGCACAGTGACATTCATACCTTTGCCGCCAGCAGCAAAGAAGGCTTGTGCAGCGGTTTTAAATTGATCAAGTGAAGGCTGTAAACAACCGTAGTGCATTTTTTGATTTGACTGCTCAGCAAACCGCTTATGGATGACGGGTGATTTACTGTGCGAAATTGGATTACCCGCGACCGCATAAACATCCACTCCGTGAAAGTCGGTAGGATTGATATGCAAATCGGCGGAAGTAGCTTGACTCATAGTGACTACAGGATAAGCGAAATTGAGTGGCGTCTACTGAATTAAGGACGTAGATCTAAGCGATTAGATCCATCTCTTGTGAAATCAAAAGTAGACACCCAATCCAAGATATCGATCTGATTGCGCATTTCTGCAGAGAAAACTCCGAAGGGGGCAGAAGCACGCACAATCGCTAAGGCCTGACGATCTAACTCGGGATTGCCAGAACTACGCCCAATACTCAGACCATCTTTACCCTGAGCATTATTCGCAATCCGTCCCTGGGCATCGACACTCACCACAATCACCAAACTGCCATATAGAGGACGTCCGTTAGCTCGTGGGAAAAATGCACTCCCATAGGCCTCGATTTTTTGACGCATAGCATCGTAATACTGCGCAAATACAACCGCCTTGGTGCTAGCTCCAGTCAAGACCTTACGTCGGGGTTCGCGGCCATTGGCCTGCAAACGCTTAGCCAGCTCTGCTTCTAAAGAGTTCAGTTGGGATACTGCTTTTTGCTCATCACCACTTTTACGACCACCTGCCAGTGCTCGATCTGCTTCAAGCTTAGCTAGCATTTGTTTTTGCTGTTTCTCTAAAACTTCTAGGCGGGCATCTGCACCAAGTCTTGCGCGATGAAGCGCACTGGCATCTTGCTTGGCAGTATTGCCTCCTCCATGCAAATTCGCTTGCGCCAATTTATTGGCCTCCTTGGGTGCCACTTGATTGCTAGCATTCACCAAAACAACGCTCAGCGGTGTATTTAAACGACGATTTTCTATTTCTCCAATGCCCCAGCGAAAGGATAAAAAGATAAGGTGAGCCAGAATAGAGAGGCCTAGCGCATAAGCAAATGGATAGCGATACCAACCCCCATCTAAGCGCGCCACTAACTGAGCAAACTTAGGTTGGACTTGCATCACTCTCAGGAACTTCTGGTGTCTCGACATGAAGCACTCTTACCCCCGCAGTCAGTTGCAGGAGATCTACATCAGCAATATTTACTTCGGCTCTGGTCATACGCGGGTGGGTAGCCAATTCTGGGATTGGTAAATGCAGTGGAATAGGTTCAACACGCGACATTCCTTCTTTAAGGTGCCTTACGAATACCTGCTTAGGAACTTCATCCTGAGAAACCCAACGTAAGCACCAATATTTCTCAAGACGGTCCTGGTATTCACCATAGGCTGAATAGCAAGCTTCAAAATCCGCTGCGATACCCATCAAGGCGGCATCTCGCGGCGGGAATGGTGCCACCATTTTGGCGGTGATGCCATGTTTTGCTATCGCAATTAACTGCCACTGATTCACTAAATCTGAATAGCGACGCAATGGCGATGTACACCAAGCGTAATACTCCAAACCCAGCCCTTCATGAGGACCAGGTGTCGTCTGCATGCGTGTACGCAACGGGCCCCAACCCTTTTGGGTGCGGAACAAACCAGGTACCCCATGATCTGCCAGCAAGCGCCCTGAGGCACTATTGCAATAAATCATCCACTCGGCAACGATGGTATCGAGGATGGAGCCGCGCTGACGGGGAGTAATATCTACTCGCTGCGATCCATCTACTTCTTTGATTTGAAAATGAAAGTCTCTCGCTAAGGCCTTGGGATCTAAGACTCCTAATTGCTCGGCACGCAATCCACTAGCTACGCGCTGCTCTTGACGTCCCGCATGTAATAACTTTGCTGCAGTCCACAACACACTGAGCTCTTGACGATACGCATAGTCAGATGATTCATCAGCCAGACTTTCTTCCGTCACCAAATGCTCTAAATTTTCCAGACGAAGATTTGATCCCATCGGAACCATCTCGGCACGTAATTGCAAAGATTCCTTATCCACTATTCCAGTCGAATCGATATCCACATAAATCGATAAAGCTGGGCGAGCGGCGCCCTCATCCAATGAGAACTGCGCAATCACCGCATCGGGCAACATCGTAATTTTGTCGCCAGGAAAGTACACGGTCGACATACGCGTGCGTGCGACCTTATCTAAAGCATCATCCTTAGCGATCACCAAACCAGGGGCAGCAATATGAATGCCAATACGATGTCCGCCACCCTCAAGTGCAGTAACCGATAAAGCATCATCAATCTCAGTAGTGCCCGAATCATCAATCGAGAAAGCACTCACTTCAGCTAACGGTAACTCTGAAATGATGACGTCTAATACAGCCTGGTCCACTACCAAGCTTGGATTATGTGCAGCACCCTGAGGGAAATGGGCCTTTAAAAACATGCCTTGGTGATATTGCAATAGCGAATCAATAGCGCCACAGCGGATCATCAATTGGGCAGGGGATTCTCCTGCCTCAGTACAAGCAGCAATTAATGCTTTGTAAGCTGAGGTATTTTTATCGGGAGAAAACAATAACTGATTTGCTTGAGACTTGAGCGTCTCTGGAAACACGCCAGCCACCAACTCTTGTTGCCATGCAGCTTGCTGCTCCAGTTCCTTTTGCTTGCGCTCAAGCGCAGCCAAACCGGCTTGCAACTGCTCTAATGGCGCTCGCTGAAAACGCCCACGCCCTTTGCGACGGAAAAATACCGGGGCACCTTGTAAGGCAATTGCTAATGCAGTTTGTTGTGGAATACTTGCCTGTGCACCAAAGTACTCATGAGCAACATCGACTAAACCAAATTCTTCATCAGGTGCACAGTCCCATAAGAACTGCAGATCAATCTCTTGAGATAAAGCATTTGCCTCATCCATTAATGTCTGTGGCTCTGGCTTATCAAAGCGTAGCCAAACTTCTTTAGCTTTTAGTTTGATCTTTTTACCGGATAGGCTAGTCGCTTGCCAAGACTCAGCGTCACCAGCGCCCGAGGCGGACTGGACTGTGGCGACCTTGATGTCACCACCCTCTTCATATAAAAGATGCATGCTTAGAGAGAGATCCCGCCGCTGGCCTCAAGTGCAACGCCATTGACATAACTAGCTTCATCGCTCGCCAAGAATAAATACACGTTTGCCATTTCTTCGGGAGTACCTAGGCGACCCAGCCAGCTGCGTCTTTCAATATCTTTTAGGATGTTTTCTGGCATGGCTTTGACCATCTCAGTGGCAATAAAGCCTGGGCACACTGCATTTACCCGAATACCTTTTGGACCTAATTCACGCGCCCAAGTTTTAGTGAATCCAATCACACCAAACTTCGTTGCTGAATAGTTTGTCTGTCCAAAGTTTCCATAAATACCCACAACACTAGAAGCATTAACGACCGCTCCTTTGCCTGCCTCCAACATATGCGGTACAACCAATTGCGTGCAATTGAATACACCCTTGAGATTGACATCAATCACCGTATCAAATTGCGCTTCCGTCATTTTGACTAAGCGTGCATCTTGTGTGATGCCAGCATTGTTAATCAAAATATCAATACGCCCGTGACGCTGCATGATTTGATCAACAGCTGCTTCAACACTTGCACGATCAGTCACGTTCATGACAAAAGCTTCCGAGCCAGGAATGAGATCAACTGCAGCCTTCACTACATCAGGGTTCACATCCGTGATCATGACTTTTGCACCCTCTTGTGCAAAGCGCTTCGCCGTTGCAAAGCCAATCCCTTTTGCGGCCCCAGTAATGATGGCTACTTTATCTTTTAGTCTCATACTCATTACTTTGCTTTCTCTTGTATTGCGGTCAATATTTTTTGATGCACACCACCAAAACCACCATTACTCATCACCAAAATGTGATCTCCAGGCTTTGCTTCATTGGCAACAGCTTTGACCAAAGCAGATAGATCATCAAAGGCCAATGCACGATCTTTTTCTTTGGCATTTAATGGTGCTAAGACTTCATTTAAGTCCCAACCTAAGGAATCTTTACCAGCACTAGCCCCATAAGCAAAAATCTTATCGGCTGCCTCTAGACTATTGGGTAGTTGCGCCTTCATGACGCCGAGTTTCATCGTATTAGAACGCGGTTCTAATATCGCCAAAATTCGAGACTGCCCTACGCGACGACGCAAGCCATCTACCGTAGTAATAATTGCAGTTGGGTGATGCGCAAAATCATCGTAGACCGTCACCTCATTTGCTACGCCAATCGTTTCTAAGCGACGTTTCACATTCTTAAACTCAGCAAGAGCACGTGCTGCATCAGATGGAGAAATGCCAATATGGTTTGCAGAAGCAACCGCTGCCAATGCATTGAGTTGATTATGTCGACCCATGACACCAGAGTCTGGGGCCCAGGTCACCGCTGCAACTTCTTTACCATCCTGCAGAACAACGAAGCCATCTGCCGCTTGAGAAATTAATGACCAGGCATTATTTTTATCTTGGCCAAACTTTTCAACAGGCGCCCAAGCGCCTCTTGCAATAACCCTCTCTAGGGCAGGCTCCTCACCATTCACCACAACAAGACCGTTACCCGGTACCGTACGGACTAAATGATGAAACTGCGTTTCGATTGCAGCAAGATCAGCAAAAATATCGGCGTGATCAAACTCAAGATTGTTTAATAAAGCGGTGCGCGGACGATAGTGGACAAACTTACTGCGTTTATCAAAAAAGGCGGTGTCGTATTCATCCGCCTCAATCACAAAGTATTTGCTCTCACCCAGACGAGCTGATACCGTGAAATTCAATGGCACTCCGCCAATTAAATAGCCTGGCATATAGTCATTAAATTCTAAGATCCAGGCCAACATGGCAGAGGTAGTCGTTTTACCGTGAGTGCCAGCAACAGCCAATACATGCCTATTTAACAATACTTGCTCACCAAGCCACTGGGGTCCAGATGTGTAAGGAAGCCCTTGATTCAGGATGGCCTCCATCAGCGGATTGCCACGAGAAACGACGTTACCGATTACAAATAAATCAGGCATAGTCTCAAACTGTAATAATTGGTCGGGCGAGAATCCCTCAATGAGCTCAATACCCTGAGCCTCAAGTTGCGTGCTCATTGGTGGATAGACGTTGGCATCACAGCCAGTTACGCGATGTCCGGCCTGCCGAGCGATTGCGGCAATGCCGCCCATGAAAGTACCGCAAATGCCCAAGATATGAATATGCATTGGGGAATTTTAGCTAAGGAGTAGCAATGAACCGAAGACAGTGGATTAATATCGCCGGAATTAGTCTAGTAGCCCTGCTTGCAGGAGTATTGACTTCGCAATGGATTTACAAAACTGGCCTGGCAAGTGATCCAGCTATCAAAGCCTTTTTTGCCAACCCATGGCAAACGGCTGATGGCAAGCCAGTTGACACGGCGCAATGGCAAGGAAAAGTACTTGTAGTCAACTTTTGGGCCTCTTGGTGCCCTCCTTGTGTTGAAGAAATGCCCACTTTAGACAAATTACAAGCCGAGTTTAAGAGTCAAAATGTCTTATTTGTCGGTATCGGTATTGATTCACCCTCTAATATTCGTCAATTCCTAGAAATGACCCCAGTTTCCTATCCCATTGTGATTGGCGGACTAGAAGGCAGCAATCTATCTAAGCAAATGGGCAACTCTCAAGGCGCCTTACCCTACACCATCATCATCAACAGTCAAGGTAAGTCAACCAGCAGCAAATTAGGCAAGATAAGCGAAGAAGAGCTCAGAAAATCAATTAAATCTGCTTTATAAGGTATTTTAATTACTGTTACCAAATAAGATTCGAGCAGGAATTAGGCATTTTCTATTCATATTTTCAACATTTGCTCTTAAAATCATAAAAAAATAGCTCATTTTTGCCCCATTTTTTGGACTGATCATCAAGCTCTAGGGGTATACTTTGCCTGTGCTACATGAGGGGGACTCTTCATGAAGTAAGCAGTTTTAGAGAAAAGCTGTATTTGCGTAATTAAACCTAACTGCCTCTAAAAATATCGATCTATGTCGAAAAATACTTCAATTCTTGTTATTCAAGGCCCTAATCTCAACTTATTGGGCACCCGTGAGCCAGAGGTTTATGGCAAAACTACTCTAGAAGATATTCATACGAAGCTTGGCGCAATCTCCAAGTCCCACTCAGTCGATTTATCCACCTTCCAAAGTAATCACGAAGGCGAGCTCATTGACCGAGTTCAAAAAGCCAAACAAGATGAGGTGGATTTCATCATCATTAATCCAGGCGCCTTTACCCATACTAGCGTTGCCTTACGTGATGCCTTGGCTGGAGTAGCCATCCCATTCACAGAAGTACACCTGTCCAATATTCACCAGCGTGAAGAATTCCGCAAACATTCCTATCTATCGGATATCGCCACTGGCGTGATCTGCGGACTAGGGGCAATTGGATACGAATTGGCCTTACAAGCAGCAATCGCACGTTTACAAAAATAAAGACTAATTAAGAATTACAAGAGAGGAAGCCCTTCCATGGATCTGAGAAAACTGAAAACCCTAATCGACCTTGTTTCTGAATCAGGAATTTCTGAACTAGAAGTGAATGAAGGTGAAGATCGTGTTCGCATTGTGAATGCCGGATCTCCAGCTCCAGCTGGTCAAGTGGTTTACGCCAATCCAGCCCCAGCTCAGGCAATGCAAGCTGCTCCTGCCGCAGCGCCAGCAGTTACTGCACCGACTGCTGAAGAGGCGCCTGCTGAAACTGGTTTTGTAGCTCGTTCACCAATGGTAGGAACCTTCTATCGCGCACCAAATCCTGAGTCTCCTGACTTTGTCAAAGTTGGCGATACAGTCAAAGTGGGGCAAACGCTGTGCATCATTGAAGCGATGAAACTACTCAATGAGATCGAATCCGAGCAAGCCGGTGTTATTAAGCAAATTCTGTGTGAGAACGGCCAAGGTGTTGAGTTTGACCAGCCTCTGTTCATCATCGCTTAATAGATCCCTTTTAGATCTATTCCAATCCACCGTTACTTAACTCAGAGCCGACATGTTCGATAAGATTCTGATTGCCAATCGCGGAGAAATTGCTCTCCGTATCCAACGCGCATGCCGCGAGTTGGGAATTAAAACTGTGGTGGTCTACTCAACCGCAGATAAAGAAGCTAAATACGTGAAGCTTGCAGACGAAGCAGTCTGCATTGGGCCGGCCCCGTCACCGCTGAGCTATCTCAATATGCCTGCCATCATTTCAGCAGCGGAAGTAACAGATGCTGAAGCGATTCATCCTGGCTATGGCTTTCTGTCTGAGAATGCTGACTTTGCTGAGCGCGTTGAAAAATCCGGTTTTGCATTTATTGGCCCAACTGCCGCTTCAATTCGCCTGATGGGCGATAAGGTTTCAGCCAAGCGCGCCATGATCAAAGCAGGCGTTCCTTGTGTTCCTGGATCAGAAGGCGCTTTGCCAGACAATCCAAAAGAAATTATTACTACGGCAAAACGTGTTGGCTATCCAGTCATCATTAAAGCCGCTGGCGGTGGTGGTGGCCGCGGTATGCGCGTAGTACATACCGAAGCCGCTCTTCTGAATGCGGTCAATATGACCAAAGAAGAGGCTGGCCGTGCTTTTGGCAACCCAGAAGTCTATATGGAGAAGTTTTTAGAAAAACCTCGCCACGTAGAGATTCAGATTTTGGCTGATACCCATGGAAATGCCATTTGGTTAGGTGAGCGTGATTGCTCGATGCAACGTCGCCATCAAAAAGTCATTGAAGAAGCTCCAGCACCTGGCATTGATCGCCGTTTGATTGCTAAGATTGGCGAACGCTGTGCAGAAGCTTGTAGAAAAATTGGTTATCGCGGTGCTGGTACTTTTGAATTCTTGTATGAAGACGGTGAATTCTTCTTCATTGAGATGAATACCCGCGTTCAAGTTGAGCATCCAGTTACTGAAATGATTACTGGCGTGGATATTGTTCAGGAACAAATTCGCATCGCCGCTGGCTTAAAACTCAGCTATCGCCAGAAAGATATCGTTTTCCGTGGTCACGCTATCGAATGCCGTCTCAATGCAGAAGATCCATTCAAGTTCACACCAAGCCCAGGAAAAATTGGTTCATTCCATATGCCAGGTGGCCCTGGCATTCGTGTTGACTCACATGCCTACAGTGGCTATGTAGTGCCATCCAATTACGATTCGATGATTGGTAAATTGATTTCTTACGGCAACACTCGCGAACAAGCGATTCGTCGTATGCAGATTGCGCTTTCTGAGATGGTGATTGATGGGATTACGACTAATGTGCCACTCCATCGCGAACTCATGCTCGATCCAAACTTTATAGAAGGCGGAACCAGCATTCACTATCTGGAGCACCGTCTAGAAGAGCAAGCCGCCAGTCGCGGCAAGCCCTAAGCCGCCGTCAAGTGATGTTGATTTGGAGTAAGCATGTCTTATCGTGAGCTTGTTTTCACGGTACCTGCAGAAATTGCGGAACCTTTGGGTGATGCATTGCTGGAAGTGGGCGCACTCTCTGTCACTGTTGAAGACGATGCTGCGGGTGGCTATGATGAAAACCCACTTTATGGTGAACCAGGGCTCTCGCCAGAGGTTCAAGCCTGGGACCGCTCTTCAGTCACCGCGCTGTTTAATCCTGAGTTAGACGACTCAGGAGCGGTGAATTTCATTCCTGAGCTGCTCGCATCCCTAAAGGAAGCAGGATTCAATCTTCCCACTCCAGAACAAAAGATTGTTGAGGAGCAGGACTGGGTACGCTTAACCCAGAGCCAATTTGCTCCAATTCAGATTGGCGAGCGCATTTGGGTAGTACCCTCCTGGCATGATGCGCCTACTGACCCGAATGCAATTTGTTTAGCGGTAGATCCAGGCTTAGCATTTGGCACTGGCAGTCACCCAACAACCCATCTCTGCCTTCTTTGGTTGGAACAAAATACACAACTACAAAACCAAAGTCTCTTGGATTATGGTTGCGGATCTGGAATTCTGGCAATAGCTGCTGCAAAACTGGGCTGCAATCCCGTTGTTGGAACCGACATTGATCCACAAGCCATGGTTGCGGCAAGTAGCAATGCAGAAATCAACAATACGGTGATTCGTTTTGTTCTGCCCAATGAAAATGCGCCAGAACTTGCTGCAGAAACTAAATACGACATCGTGATGGCCAATATTTTGGCAAATCCGCTACAAGTTTTAGCCCCAGCCTTGGTAAATAAAATGCGTCCGGGTGGAAAAATTGTGTTGTCTGGGGTGCTAGCTCGTCAAGCAGAAGAAGTTATTGCCACCTATAGCCAATGGTTAAACCTTTCCGTCTGGAAAGAAAGTGAAGGTTGGGTCTGTTTGCACGGCACCCTTCCTGAAATGGGCAATACAGCAAATTTGACCAGCAAAAACACAGATGCCTCTGTGCCGGCTCAAAAAAAAAGTCTTAAATTAATTCTTCTCAGCCTATTTTTAATCCTGCTCATTATTTTTGGTGAGCATCTTTCTAGAAATTCTTTGTTGCCTGCATTAGCAACACGCGTTGATGGCAGCTCTTCTCCGATAGCAAGCAGCGCTTTTTCTCTATTACAGAAATTGGACGAGCAATTGTGTCGTGCACTAAGGTGCGTAAATCGCTCTGTAAGCGATTTTGCTGCATGGAAAATAACTTCAGTCACTCTTTCGCCTGAAAACGCGCGAGAGGGCCTTAAAAACGATTTAAATCAATTTGTAATGCAAGTTCAGTTGCAAAATCGTCTCGCATTATCAGTTTTATTTCCAAATTTAGAAATTACTCTCACAGATGCAGAGGAAGCCGAGATTAAATCGATTCAATTTACACCGCAAGAATGGTTATCAAGCGCTTGGCAAGAATCACATACTGATTTTTTAAACCAAGGCGCACCTTCTGGTGAAATTTTTTCTTCTGAACTCCCAATTTCTCTTCCGCAAAATGCTGCAGGCTATCGCGTCAGAATTTTTTACCCTGAAAAGTAGACTCCAGACTCCACTTCACACTCATTTCAATTGATTTTTATTAGAAAGTAATTATTTATGGCCAGCTTGATCTGCGGTTCCATCGCTTACGACACCATCATGAACTTTGAAGGCAAATTTGCCGATCAAATCCTGCCTGAGCAAATTCACATCCTCAACGTTGCATTCTTGGTCCCTACAATGCGCCGTGAATTTGGTGGTTGTGCAGGCAATATTGCCTATAACCTCAGTCTTCTCGGTGGCGACCCAATCATTATGGCAACAGTAGGTGGTGATGCCACCCCTTACTTTGATCGCCTTAAGCAGCTGAAGATTGATGCGACACATATTCGGCAGATTGAGCAGGCATTTACTGCCCAAGCCATGATCACAACTGATCAAGCCAATAATCAAATTACTGCTTTTCATCCCGGTGCAATGGGCGAATCCCATCTAAACCAAGTTTCTGCAGTAGTGGCAGAACGCAATAAGAATGCTAAAGACGCAGCAAAGTTCGGCATTGTCGCCCCAGACGGTCGTCAAGGAATGTGGGAACACTGCCATCAGTTAGCTGAAGCAGGCATCCCATTTGTTTTTGATCCAGGCCAGGGTTTGCCAATGTTCAATGGCCCAGAACTATTAGAGCTGGTGGATATTGCGAGTTTTCTCGCTGTAAATGACTATGAGGGTGAAATGCTTTCTCAAAGGACCGGTTTGAGCCTGGCCAAAGTGGCCGAAAGGGTGAAAGCATTAATCGTGACCAAGGGTGCTGAGGGTGCAGATATTTACTTTGAAGGTAAATGCATCGCAATTCCGCCAGTACCTGCAGCAAAAGTAGTTGATCCAACCGGTTGCGGTGATGCATTCCGAGGTGGATTGCTATTTGGATTGGAAAATGGCATGGATTGGGAAACCACTGGCCGCTTAGCCAGTTTGATGGGCTCAATCAAAATTACCCATCAGGGACCACAAAATCACCAAATGAGCAAAGATGAAATCGCCGCTCAGTTCAAATCCGCGTTCGGATTTACCTTCTAGATAAAACTCTTCTCAAAAGAGCTAATAAAAAAGGGATCTCGTGAGAGATCCCTTTGAACTTCACCCGCCTACAAGCAGAGCTTATGGGCGCGTGCCAGTTGGGAAGGGCCAAGCAGCAGCTGGATTCAACGCAGTTGAAGTAGCAGCTTTGTTAGCCACGGGCTTTTTTGCAGCCTTGCCCGCTTTCTTCGCAGCAGGCTTACTTACTTTTTTTTTGCTACTTTACGTGCTACTTTTTTAGCAGCAGGCTTTTTAGCAGCAGCTTTTTTAGCAGCAGGCTTCTTCTTAGCTACTTTTTTAGCAGCAGGCTTCTTAGCAGCAGCTTTTTTAGCAGCAGGCTTCTTCTTAGCTACTTTTTTAGCAGCAGGCTTCTTAGCAGCAGCTTTTTTAGCAGCAGGACGCTTCTTAGCAGCTACTTTTTTAGCAGCAGGCTTCTTAGCAGCAGCTTTTTTAGCAGCAGGTTTCTTTGCAGCAACTTTTTTCTTGGCGATTGCCATAGTAATGCTCCTTCACGTGAGGATTAGTACAAACTACCGATTAAGAAGACCCGACCAATTCATTTCCGCTTGGTTTTGCAACCGATTGGAGCCGACGAGCGAGCCATTCATCGGCGCGCGGCTTGATGCTAAGTGCTGCACGCTAATGAATCCTGGAAAAAAAGCCGTGGCCCCAAAGGACAACGGCTTCTTAAATTTGCTGGAAAAAATAGGGAGAGTAGACCAGACACCCTTGGACAAGGATTTTCGGATTTGAGTCTGGTTTTGCTGACTTTTAAAACTATCCAACCGTCTAATCTCCTATTTAGCCGGCTATGCGCTTTCTACCTGACTACTATTCCCAACTTAGCGCACCGCCAGTTTGATACTCAATAACGCGTGTCTCAAAAAAGTTTCTCTCTTTTTTCAGATCAATCATTTCTGACATCCATGGGAATGGATTCTCTTCATTTGGGAACATTGCGTCAAGTCCTATTTGCAAACATCTGCGATTACAGATGTATCTTAGGTAACCTTTGAACATCGGCGCGTTCAATCCGAGCACTCCGCGAGGCATCGTATCCTCTGCATAACGGTACTCTAATTCCACTGCTTTTTCGAAGATAGATTTGATCTCATCTTTGAACGCAGAAGTCCATAACTGCGGGTTCTCCAGCTTGATTTGATTAATTAAATCAATACCAAAATTGCAGTGCATAGACTCGTCACGAAGGATGTATTGATACTGCTCAGCTGCACCCGTCATTTTGTTTTGACGACCCATCGCAAGTATTTGCGTAAAACCAACATAAAAGAACAAACCTTCCATCACGCATGCAAAAACAATGAGTGATCGCAGCAAAGTTTGGTCAGTTTCTAATGTTCCAGTTTTGAAATTAGGGTTAGTTAATACGTCAATGTAAGGAATTAAGAACTCATCTTTAGCGCGAATAGACTCAATCTCGTTGTACGCATTAAAGATTTCGCTCTGATCTAAGCCCAAAGATTCCACAATATATTGATAGGCATGAGTATGAATTGCCTCCTCAAACGCTTGACGCAATAGATATTGACGGCATTCTGGAGCAGTGATGTGGCGATAAGTACCCAAAACAATATTATTTGCCGCCAAAGAATCTGCTGTTGTGAAGAAACCAAGGTTGCGCTTGATAATGCGACGCTCATCTTCAGTTAAGCCGTTGGGATCCTTCCAAAGCGCGATATCGCGATTCATATTAATCTCTTGCGGCATCCAATGGTTTGCACAACCAGCAAGATATTTCTCCCAAGCCCACTTATATTTAAACGGAACCAGCTGATTTACGTCAGTCTTTGCATTAATTACACGCTTATCAGCAGCATTAACACGCAAAGCTGCGCCACCGCCTAATGAAGCGGCTTGTGTAGGTGCGGCGACTTGAGGCGCAATTGCGACTTCGTCTGCTTGTGGGCGCTGTGGTTCTGCCACAACTGGTTGCTGTGCGAGACCTGCTCTTGCTAGTGCCGGCGCAACTTCTTCTTCCCAATTCAACATAACAATCTCCTAAATTCTTTTCTTTTATAGATCAGCAATCAAATGCTTACTGACAAGCTTCGCATTCTTCAAATCCAGCATCGCCCGGGCGCATTGTGCATGCTGGGCCATCCAATTCTTGCGCTGCTGATGCATCTGTACCATTCACACCACCACCGCTGGAAACTGCATTTAACTGACCGCTTGAAACAGTTGACTTCTCAACGTGAGTTGCAGCCATTGTGCGGAGGTAATACGTAGTTTTCAGACCACGCAACCAAGCCAGTTTGTAAGTGTCATCTAATTTCTTACCTGATGCACCGCCCATGTAGATATTGAGTGACTGCGCTTGGTCAATCCACTTCTGACGACGTGAAGCTGCCTCAACCAACCAGCTTGGCTCCACTTCAAATGCAGTGGCATACAAGTCACGTAAATCTTGTGGAACACGATCAATCTTAGACAAAGTACCGTCAAAGTACTTCAAATCGGCAATCATCACTTCATCCCAAAGGCCGCGATCCTTCAAATCACGAACTAAATACTCGTTTACTACTGTGAACTCACCCGAAAGGTTAGATTTCACAAACAAGTTCTGGAATGTAGGCTCTATACAAGCTGAAACGCCAATGATGTTGGAAATCGTTGCGGTTGGTGCAATTGCTACGCAATTGGAGTTGCGCATACCATGCTGCTTGATGCGGGCACGCAAACCATCCCAGTTCATCGTAGATGAGCTATCCACCTCAAGGTAACCGCCACGCTCTGCTGCCAACAAAGCTACTGAGTCTTGCGGAAGAATGCCGCGATCCCACAAAGATCCTTTGTAAGTGCTGTACACGCCACGCTCTTCAGCCAACTCATTGGATGCTTGATAGGCGTAGTAGCACACTGCCTCCATAGAGGAATCAGCAAACTTCACCGCTTCATCACTAGCGTAAGGAATGCGTTGCATATGCAAGCAATCCTGGAAGCCCATGATGCCCATACCAACTGGACGATGCTTCAAGTTGGAGTTACGGGCTTTAGCAACAGCGTAGTAGTTGATATCAATGACGTTATCCAACATACGCATTGCAGTACGAATTGTTTTCTGGAGCTTCTCGTGATCCAAAATCATCTTGCCAGATGCATCGGTAGTCATATGGGCTGTTAAGTTCACAGAACCCAAGTTACACACAGCAATCTCACTTTCGTTTGTGTTCAGAGTAATCTCAGTGCACAAATTAGAAGAGTGGACCACACCAATATGCTGTTGTGGGCTACGAATATTGCAAGGATCTTTAAATGTAATCCATGGGTGACCAGTTTCAAACAGCATGCCCAACATCTTGCGCCATAATTGCTGCGCAGGAATGCGGCGGAATGGTTTCAATTCACCAGCATCCGCTTTTTTCTCATAGGCAACATAGGCCTCTTCAAAAGCCTTGCCATATTTATCATGCAAGTCAGGCGTATTTGAAGGCGAGAACAATGTCCACTCACCACCCTCCATTACACGCTTCATGAATAAGTCTGGAATCCAGTTAGACGTATTCATATCATGCGTACGGCGACGGTCATCACCGGTGTTCTTACGCAACTCGAGGAACTCTTCAATATCTAAGTGCCATGTCTCTAGGTAAGCACAAACTGCACCCTTACGCTTACCACCTTGGTTCACCGCAACTGCTGTGTCGTTCACCACTTTTAAGAATGGCACCACACCTTGTGACTTACCGTTAGTGCCTTTGATATGACTTCCCAAGGCGCGCACGTTTGTCCAGTCATTACCTAAACCGCCAGCAAACTTAGACAAGAGTGCATTTTCTTTCAATGCTTCATAGATGCCGTCCAAATCATCATCCACCGTTGTCAAGTAGCAGCTTGATAACTGAGGACGTGTTGTCGCTGAGTTAAACAATGTTGGCGTACTGGACATGAAATCAAATGTAGAGAGAATTTCATAGAACTCGATTGCACGACGCTCGCGATCCAACTCATTCAAAGACAAGCCCATTGCAACGCGCATGAAGAAAGCCTGTGGCATTTCAATACGACGGTCTTCAATATGCAAGAAATAGCGGTCATACAAAGTTTGCAAGCCAAGGTAATTGAACTGCAAGTCACGACTTGCATTCAAGGCTGCCGCTAATCTTGGTAGATCAAACTCACGCATGCGTGGATCCAAGAGCTCAGCAGAAATACCTTCATTGATGTACTTGGCAAAGTAGGTGGCGTACTCAGCCTGCATATCGCCTTGCAGTACTTCGCGACCTAAAATTTCTTTACGAATCACGTGCATTAAGATGCGTGCGGTCACTTGACTGTATGCAGGATCTTTTTCAATCAAAGTGCGTGACGCCAAAATCGCTGAGTCATACACCTGTGCCATCGGCACACCATCGTACAAATTCTTGATAGTTTCAGTAATGATTGGGCTTGCATCAATATTGTTACCAAGCCCTTCACATGCTGCCTCAATAATGGTGCGCAAAGCAGCCATATCCAGCCATTTCTCTACCCCATCGTCGGTAACCTTCAGGCCAGATTCACCAGCTTGAGTAGCTGCCTGTGTTTCTTGTGCGATACCCTGTTGTGTTGCACGCTCTTGATTGCGCTTCTCGCGGTAGAGAACATACGCACGCGCAACATTGTGTTCACCACTGCGCATCAAAGCCAACTCAACCTGATCTTGAATATCTTCAATATGGAATGTGCCGCCATTCGGACGGCTACGCAACAAGGCACGCACTACTGAGTGAGTTAATTGCTCTACTTGTTCACGAACACGTGCAGATGCTGCTCCCTGACCGCCATTAACCGCCAGAAAAGCTTTAGTCACCGCAATCGCAATCTTTGATGGCTCAAATGCCACTACTGAGCCATTTCGGCGAATGATTTTGTAGTCAGACAATTGAGTGGCTTGACCACCGCCAACTCCCCCAGCTACAAAGCCAGCAGACGGGGTTTGATTCATGGATTCCGAAGGGTGCATCCCTGGATTATTTGTGCCGGCAGTCTGTCCTGCTGTCTGGGGGTTAGCGTATGTCATATTTTTCCTACTTATATATAGTTATTTGGACAAAAAATCGTTAAAAAACAATAGGGTATTGCCGAATTCAAACACTACATCTAGTGTCTCGAAGTGCATTTGACACTAAGTATAGGGAAATATTTGGAATTTGGTAAGATATTTCTGACGAATATTTATAAGTATTTTTCCTAGGCATTCCAGGAATTTAAGGGCTATTTTGGTGCGAAATTAATAGCCCTTTTTAACTAAAGGGCAAGAAAGTGAGCGTGTGCTCACATACTACTTAGGTGCCCTAACGCGGGTCCAAACCAAAGGGTATTTTTTTAGCTGAAATGCCGGTTTTGGCTTGGAACTTTTGCCAACTAAATTGAATGCCGGGGTCCGTTTTTCTGCCGGGGGCAATATCGCTATGGCCAGCAAATTGCAGATTAGGGTAGGCAGCACTTAGTTGAGCGCTTAATTTAGCCAGGATGGAATACTGAATATCTTCAAAAGGATGTTCATCATCACCCTCCAACTCAATTCCAATAGAGAAATCATTGCACTTCTCGCGACCTAAAAAAGATGAAACACCGGCGTGCCAGGCTTTCTTCTGAGTAGAGACAAACTGATAGACCTCACCATTACGTGCAATCAGAAAATGGCTCGATACCTTTTGATCAGCAATTTCTTCAAAATAAGGGTGAAGTGATGAATCAAGCCTATTTTGGAAAAAATCCACAATGAATTGCGTTGAGTTGCGATCTGCAAAACCGCCGGGCGGAAGACTGATGTGATGAATCACCACTAAATCAGGAGCGACACCTTCTGGCCGAATATCCTGATTTGGTGAAATTAGCCAAGCGGCAGAACCCAGCCAACCCTGATCATCCAAGCAATCAAGATGTTCTTGAGAACAATAATAGCGATCCTCTTGCCTAATTGCCTCGGGCCTTGGAAGGTGTACTGAACAATGGCGGCACTGGACAATCACTTCTGGCTCAACAACTTTGTTTCGCTCAGCCTTTATCTTGGCAGCCTCATCGCTATTGAGCTTTGTTTGTTTTTTTCCTTTTATCCAAAGGTACAAAGCGCCTGCGCCAGCAATTAGTAAAAGCCACTTAATCAAAACGTCATACTCTCTGAAGAATTACTTCCAAAACAAATCTACTGCCAACATAAGCCAGTAGCAAGACGACATAAGCACTCAAGACCCAACGAACGGCCACACGCCCACGTAAACCAACACGCCAACGGGCTATGAGAAGCCCAGAAAACAAGAGCCAGGAAATCAATGCAAAGATGGTCTTGTGATCAAAAACAAGCGGCTTACCAAATAATGCTTGTGAAAAAAGTAGGCCTGAAAATACTGTCAAACTCAGAAGTGCAACACCCACATACAGTAAGTTAAACAACAGACTTTCCATTGTCATCAAGGGCGGCAAATCCTCAAGCCAGTGGGCTATACGACTATTGGGGAGAATGGCTAACTGACGATGTAATGCTCGGTCCTGAATACTCATCAACATGGCATGCATCGCCGCCAAACTCAATAATCCAACTGAGATCGTAGCCACAATAAAATGCCCTTTAAACCAAGGATCAGAGACGGCCTTTGGAGAAATTAAGGTGCCTGAGAAAAGGGCAGGCAATGCCGAGCAGGTCAGTGCAAAACACAAAACTAGCCAACGCAAGCTAGAGATCGGCAAAAACCAAGACTGGAACCAATAAAAAGCAAGGCCAACCCAAGCGATTAGTGACAAATCCTGGGCAAAACCAAAAACAAATCCCTCAGGGGTAAAGACCGAGTCGTGCAGCACAATTCCATGTACCAGCAAAATCAATAAGATGAGTGCCTGAACCAAGCCTGTAAAAGCTGGCGATTCAATTTTTCCCTTTGGTCGCGAACTTAAAAAGACCAAAAGCAGTAAATAAAGTGCAGATGGGAGCCATCCCGAGCCTGAGTAACCTAAAATATCCATCTGGAAAGTCTAATCGATAAATGCTAGAGAATCTCACCGATCGCCTATCTCGTGTTGTGAAAACAATGCGGGGGCAAGCTCGCCTTACCGAAGAAAACACCGCAGAAATGCTGCGGGAGATCCGGCTGGCCTTGCTGGAGGCGGACGTTGCACTTCCAGTCGTTAAATCTTTGCTTGAGCAAATTAAATTTAAAGCCCTTGGCGAAGAAGTGGTTGGAAGCCTTAGCCCCGGCCAAGCGCTTGTTGGGGTGGTGCAACGTGAGCTAGCCCAAGTCATGCGTGGAGATACCGCGCAAAGTGGTGAACTGAATCTAGCTACTCAACCTCCAGCAGTTATTCTGATGGCTGGCTTGCAGGGTGCCGGTAAAACTACCTCGGTAGGTAAGTTAGCCAAGTTTCTTCAAGAAAAGAAGAAAAAGAAGGTGTTAACTGTTTCTTGTGACGTCTATCGCCCTGCAGCTATCGAACAGCTAGAAACCGTCACTAAACAAGTTGGCGCTGAATTTTTCCCAAGCAATATTAATCAAAAGCCAAGTGAAATTGCTGCTGCCGCTCTTGATTGGGCTCGCCGCCATTATTTTGATGTGCTCTTGGTAGATACAGCTGGTCGGCTTGGTATTGATGAAGCGCTGATGCAAGAAATTAAAACCTTGCACGCCAATCTCAATCCGATCGAGACCTTGTTTGTTGTTGATGCGATGTTGGGTCAAGATGCTGTTAATACAGCCAAAGCATTCCATGAGGCACTCCCACTCACTGGTGTAATCCTCACCAAACTCGATGGTGACTCACGAGGTGGTGCCGCACTCTCTGTACGTCAAGTTACAGGTGTGCCACTCAAGTTCATTGGTGTTGCTGAAAAAATGGATGGCCTCGAAGCATTCGATGCTGACCGCATGGCAACCCGTATCTTGGGTATGGGCGACATTCTTGCACTGGTTGAACAAGCCCAACAAAACGTTGACGTTGCGAAAGCAGAAAAGTTAGCGAGTAAGATTTCTAAAGGCGGGTTTGATCTGGGCGACTTCCGTGATCAACTGGTGCAGATGCAACAGATGGGAGGCATGGCAAGTTTGATGGATAAACTACCAAGTCATATGGCACAAGCTGCCTCCAAAACCAATTTAAGCGCTGCCGATAAACAAACCAAGCGCATGCGCGGAATCATCGATAGCATGACACCCAAAGAGCGTGCGAAACCGGAGTTATTGAAAGCCACGCGCAAACGTCGGATTGCAGCGGGCGCAGGTGTTGAGGTTCAAGAAGTCAATCGTCTGCTTGCACAGTTTGAACAAATGCAAACCATGATGAAACAGTTCAAGGGCGGCAAGATGGCGCGCACTATGGCATCCATGGCAGCCAAAGGAGCCGCCAAGGGCATTGGCGGACTCTTTAAAAAATAATACTTAAAAACTATTTGGCTTAAGAAACGAGTTTCTTAGCGGACTCAATTGCAGCAATCACTTTTGCTTTAATTTCTGATAGCGGGATATTTTCTGATTCAGCATCGGTACGACCCTTGAATTCGACTTGAGCATCTGCAAGACCACGATCACCGATCACCACGCGGAACGGAACACCAATTAATTCCCAGTCTGCAAACATTGCACCCGGTCTTTCACCTCGGTCATCCAACACCACATCGACTCCATCAGCAATCAACTCATCATGTAATTGATCAGCAGCAACTTTCACTGCCTCTGATTTATCGTAACCCATTGGACAAATTACCACTTCAAATGGTGCCATCGAAATCGGCCAAATAATTCCGCGCTCATCATTACCCTGCTCAATTGCAGCGCCCAATAAACGAGTTACACCAATACCGTAACAACCCATCACCATAGGCTGTGCTTTGCCTTGTTGATCAAGATAGGTGCAACCCATTGCTTCAGAGTAGCGTGTGCCCAATTGAAATACATGGCCCACTTCAATGCCGCGGCAGATATCCACAACACCCTTACCATCAGGGGACGGATCACCGATTACGGCATTACGCAAATCCATCACTAAAGGCTCTGGTAAATCACGACCCCAATTCACACCGGTTAAGTGATGACCAGAATCATTAGCGCCGCACACAAAATCAGCCATATTGGCAACAGTACGATCTGCAACTACAGTCACATCAGCAGCAATTCCAACTGGCCCTAAATAGCCCGCTGGTGCATTACATGCCTGCATGATTTCAGCTTCACTGGCAAAACGTGACTCTGCCATTCCAGGAATCTTGCTCGCCTTGATTTCATTTAGCTCATGATCACCGCGCACTAACAGCATAAATAATTTGGCTGAGCCCTCTTCTTGATCAGCAGCAAACAATAATGACTTCACAGTATGCTCTAGCGGCAGGTTTAAAAATTTGGCAACCTCAGCGCAGTTTGTTTGATTTGGTGTCGCAACTTTAGTCAGCTCCTGAGTTGCAGCACTGCGTACCGCAATTAATGAGACTGACTCAGCAGCCTCAAGGTTGGCAGCGTAATCAGAATTTGGGCAATACACAATGGCATCTTCACCAGTATCTGCAATCACATGAAACTCTTGACTACCTGATCCGCCAATAGCACCGTTATCTGCCGTTACTGCGCGAAACTTCAAGCCCATACGCTTGAAGATACGAGTGTAAGCATCAAACATAATTTGATAAGACTTCTTCAATCCCTCAGTATCGCGATCAAAGGAGTAAGCATCCTTCATACTGAACTCACGACCACGCATGATTCCAAAACGTGGGCGACGCTCATCACGAAACTTAGTCTGAATTTGGTAAAAGTTCACCGGCAGCTGTTTATAACTCTTAATTTCATTACGCGCTAAATCAGTCACCACCTCTTCGGATGTTGGCTGAATTAAAAAGTCACGATCATGACGATCCTTAATGCGAAGCAACTCGGGTCCCATCTTTTCCCAGCGGCCCGTCTCTTGCCACAGCTCTGCAGGCTGAACCATTGGCATCAGCAATTCGATTGCACCAGCGCGATTCATTTCTTCACGGATGATGTTTTCTACCTTGCGAATGGACTTCAATCCCAAAGGCAAATAGTTGTAGATGCCAGCGCTGAGCTTACGAATTAAACCGGCACGCACCATGAGTTTGTGCGAAACCACCTCAGCGTCGGAAGGGGCTTCTTTTAGTGTGGCGAGAAATGACTGTGAAGCTTTCATGTATGGATATAATCAAATCATTGATTTTAAAGGATTTGAGGCACGATCTCATGCTTGACCGTGAAGGGTATCGACCCAATGTCGGCATAGTCCTCCTCAATAGCCATAACGAGGTTTTCTGGGGAAAACGCGTTGGGCAGCATTCGTGGCAGTTCCCGCAGGGCGGGATTCAGCATGGTGAAAGCCCAGAGCAGGCCATGTACCGCGAATTGCATGAGGAAGTGGGCTTAATGCCAGAACATGTCCAAATTATTGGACGTACTAGGGACTGGCTTCGTTACGACGTCCCAGAGGAGTTCCTGCGTCGTCAACATGCCTCTAAAACGCATCGAGCCAGCTATCGCGGTCAAAAACAAATCTGGTTTTTGCTGCGCTTAGTGGGTTTAGATACCGATATTCAGCTGCGCGCTTCAGAACATCCAGAATTTGATGCCTGGCGATGGGTTCCATTTTGGATTCAACTAGATACCGTAATTGACTTCAAACGCGAAGTCTATCAATTAGCCCTCTCCGAGCTTGCGCGCTACTTGTCCCGCGGTATACGTATGCAGCAACTTGCCTGGGGATCTCCACTCGATTTATTTCAATCCCTGTATGGGGGTGAAGAAGATGAGCCAAAAGAAGTAAATCCCACTAATAAGCCATGATGAAACCATCCATTCGCAGTCTTAGACTCTCAACCCTTGGCTTAGCTATCAGCGTAGTCCTAGCAGGATGTGCAGGTGATCCACTGGAGAGCGGGGTCGACCCTTTTGCACCAATGGTCTTCAAAGAAGGTGCAACAGCAATGCCATTGAACCCTCCCAATAAATCAACCATTCAACCCTTTTACGTATCACAGCAAACAATTTTCAAGTTTGCAATCGACACTGACTCGATTTTGATCGGTAATGACGGCATCACGCGATACATTGTTATTTTGACTAGTCCCAATGGAAACAGCCAAGTTCAATACGAAGGTATTCGTTGCGACTCTTTCCAATGGCGACTCTATGGCACCTTTGAATCCAATACTTGGAAAGAAAACCCTCTTTCTAGCTGGAATCCAATAAAGGATCACACACCAAATCGTTATCAAGCTGCTTTAGCTCAAGGAGCATTTTGCAACTTCAACACTCAAGAAAAGAGTATCAAAAACGTTATTCAGTCACTGAACCCAAATGGATTCACTGGTGGCACAAAACCTACTAATTCATATGGAGTAATGTAATCCGTTGAAAAGTATTGAGCTGATTACGTTTCATTGTGGTGCTTAAGCAGCAGTCAGGTAGGTACCAATTTTTTCACCATTTAGCAGGCGAGTGAGAACTTGAGGCTCGCGCCCAGAGGCAATGATAGTTGCAGCCCCTGTTTGCGCGGCAACTTTCGCAGCCAACACTTTGGTCAACATGCCACCCTTACTCAACTCACTTGCAGCACCACCAGCCATCTTTTCTAAAGCAGGATCACCAGCAGTAGCATCACTCAAAAGAGTGGCGGTAGCATCTTGACGCGGATCAGCAGTAAACAATCCGCCTTGATCAGTCAAGATCACTAGTAAGTCCGCATAAATTAAATTCGTGACTAATGCGGCCAGGCTATCGTTATCACCAAATTTAATTTCATCAGTAACAACGGTATCGTTTTCATTAATGATGGGGACAACGCCAAGCTTTAGCAAAGTATCTAATGTCGCCTTGGCATTGGCATTGCGTTCTGCATGGGCTAAGTCTGCATTTGTTAGCAACACTTGCGCACTGCGCAAATTAAAACGCGCAAAACAACTTTCATAAACCTGCACTAAACCCATCTGACCAACTGCAGCTGCAGCTTGTAGTTGATGAATTTCCTGCGGACGCTTACTCCAGCCAAGACGTTGCATGCCTTCAGCAATCGCACCGGAACTGACCATCAACACCTCATGCCCAGCAGCTAGCAGGGCAGCCATTTGCTCTGCCCACATACCGATTGCAGCGCGATCCAAACCCTCACCATTATTAGTGACTAGGCTTGAACCTACTTTTACTACGATTCGTTTAGCTTGCTGAGTGCTCATATCAAATTCAGGTCTCAAATGACTACCGCTTAATCTGGAGTTTTATCTTCTGTCTGGGCTTGTTCTTGATAACGCGGATCAGCAGCACGCTCATCTTCATCATCCCTATCTTTACGAATAGAGTCCAAGTAGTCTTGCAATGAATAGCACAACTTATCGCAGCCCAAGCCTGTTAAAGCGGAGATCTCAAAAACAGGACCCTTCCACTTAAAGCGTTTAATAAAGTCTGCAACCACTTTTTTGCGATCTTCCTCGGGAATCATGTCGACTTTGTTCAGCACTAACCAGCGCGGCTTCTCAACCAAGGCTTCATCGTACTTACGTAACTCATTCACGATAGCAACAGCATCTGCCACTGAATCAATATTCTCATCAAATGGAGCAATATCGACTAAATGCAAGAGCACACCAGTGCGCTGCAAGTGTCTTAAGAAGCGATGACCCAAGCCAGCACCTTCTGCGGCACCTTCGATTAATCCCGGAATATCTGCAATCACAAAGCTACGCTCAGCGCCTACACGTACCACACCCAAATTTGGATGTAAGGTTGTAAACGGATAGTCCGCAATCTTTGGTCGCGCGTTAGACACAGCGGTGATCAAAGTCGATTTACCGGCATTCGGCATACCTAATAAACCAACATCAGCCAATACTTTTAATTCAAGTTTGAGCTTACGACGCTCACCCTCTTTGCCATTCGTCTTTTGGCGAGGAGCGCGGTTCGTACTACTCTTAAAGTGAATATTTCCCCATCCCCCAACACCGCCCTGCGCCAAACAAAGGCGCTCACCGTGCGTGGTTAAGTCGGCAATCGGTTCACCAGTTTCATAATCAGAAATGATGGTTCCAACTGGCATACGCAACTCAATATCGTCGCCTGCGCGACCATAACAGTCGGCGCCACGACCAGGCTCACCATTCTTTGCAGTGTGCGTTTTGGCGTAACGATAGTCAATCAGCGTATTGATGTTGCGATCAGCGGTTGCCCATACGCTTCCGCCTTTACCGCCATCGCCACCATCAGGACCACCGAATTCAATAAACTTTTCGCGGCGCATGGAGGCACTCCCGGCGCCACCTTGGCCAGCTATGACTTCAATACGAGCTTCGTCTATAAATTTCATGAATAAAAAAGGCCTCGCTTAGCGAGGCCTGTTCCTAAGAGTTAAATTCGGAATAAATCTGAATCAAACGTGTCTCAGTCAGGCGCCTTATGAACGCGGGAGAACTGAAACCTGGGCCTTCTTCAAAGCACCCTTCACGCCAAATTCCACTTGTCCGTCAACCAAGGCAAACAAAGTGTGATCTTTACCAATACCAACGTTCATACCCGGATGTACTCGTGTACCACGTTGACGAATGATGATGCTGCCAGCGTTGATTTGCTCGCCGCCAAAAACTTTAACGCCCAAGCGTTTCGATTCTGAGTCGCGGCCATTTCGTGTCGAGCCGCCGCCTTTTTTCTGTGCCATATCTTTCTCCTGCTATTTAGCCGTTAGCCTAAATTAGGCTTTGATCGTGTTAATCAGAATTTCTGTGTAATTCTGACGATGGCCTTGGTGCTTTTGATAATGCTTGCGACGGCGCATCTTAAAGATTGTCACTTTATCGTGACGTCCCTGGGAGACGACAGTGGCCATCACAGCTGCACCATTAACCAATGGATCACCCAATTTGAGTGAAGTGCCTTCGCCTACGGCTAAGACTTGGTCAAGAGTGATTTCGCTGCCGATTTCCGCTGGTATCTGTTCTATTTTCAATTTTTCGCCTGCAGCAACTTTATACTGTTTGCCACCGGTTTTTATGACCGCGTACATGGTTTGAAACCTCAATTAATATCTACATTTAAGCTAATCCACCCTGGATGAGCTAAGCCCATTATTATATCTTGCATGACGAGCACTGTCAAAACCAATGAATTAAGCCAAATTTTGGCTCCTATTGCCTTAGATTTCAAGGCCTTAGATGAAGTAATTCGCCTTCGATTAGCCTCAAAAGTAGCCTTAATTGACCAAATCTCCACTTACATCATCCAAGCAGGCGGAAAACGGGTCCGACCAGCCCTTTTGCTACTAGTCAGCAAAGCCTTAGCCAATGGTAAAGAAACTCCCCATGCCTTAGAGCTGGCAGCCGTAGTGGAATTTATCCACACAGCCACCCTACTCCATGATGATGTCGTCGATGAATCCACTCTAAGAAGGGGTCGCGAGACTGCCAATGCCGCTTTTGGCAATGCTGCGAGCGTGCTAGTGGGCGATTTCCTCTATTCCAGAGCTTTTCAGATGATGGTGGGGCCAAATGACCTAAGAGTCATGGAAATCCTGTCCGATGCAACCAATACGATTGCAGAGGGGGAAGTTTTACAGCTCCTCAATATGAATGACCCCGAAGTTGATGAAAAGAGTTATTTACGGGTGATTCGCTATAAAACCGCCAAATTATTCGAAGCATCCACAGAGCTTGGGGCAATTTTGGCGCAAGCATCGGATAGTTATCGAGAGCAGGCTGCTGCTTTTGGTCGCCACATTGGTACCGCCTTCCAATTAATGGATGATCTATTGGATTACACGGCTGACGCATCCCAAATGGGGAAAAATGCTGGCGATGATTTGAGAGAAGGAAAGCCTACGCTTCCGCTCATTTATCTTCTTGAAAACGGTAGTACTGAAGAGCAATTACTGGTTCGTGCAGCGATCGAGCAAAATCAAGACTTACCTGATGACGTCTTCCAGCAGATTCTGAGCGCAGTACAAAATTCTGGGGCTTTGGATTACACCCAAGCTGCCGCAAAGCGAGAAGTAGATCTTGCGCTGGAATGTCTCAAAGACTTTCCTCAAAACGAATCAACAACAGCGTTACACGCTCTGTGCAAATACTCTTTATCTAGGCAAACCTAGGCTCCAACGCTTTTTACTCTGATATCGCGTGCAGTGATGCGGGCCTTTTCTGCCTCATCACGTAAGCGCAAAATTTCCTCTGCACTGAGTCGCTCTAAATTGGAATAGTCCAATTTCCACGAAGGGTCTGAAGCCCAAACCAAAGGGCATTGCACTGTTGTTCGGGCTGCTGGAGCACCCTCTAACAAGCGAAGAGCCAATTCAAAATTAGAGTCTTGCGATTGAATATTGTTGGGAAGAGCTGCAGCATTGCCTAAGGGAAAGTCACTAAAGAGCAGGCGAGGGACACCGCAATATTCCACAATATCTTTTGCCGCACCCATGATTACCGTGGGAATACCAGCAGCCTCCAAATATCGCGCCAATAAACTTTGGCTCTGATGGCAAATAGGGCAATTGGGAATCAGCACTGCAACATCAACATGATCTTCGCGCAGCTTACTCAGAATCAAGGGCGCATCAATCTCCAAGGTATGACGTTGACTGCGATTGGTGGGTAGCCCATAAAAATATTTCGACAGGGACTGAATGCGTGCGTTTGCAGCAGCGCGCTTCGCTGCGCCCAGTGGAAACCAGCAATTGCTATCCTGCATGTCAGCATTGCGCCTATCAATCCCGACATGTGCAATACGTAAGTCTGCATCCTCATCAATTGAGCGAGTGTAGGGGTCATAAAACTTAGCGGCTGCGTTATAGGGAGCACCAGGTCCTTGAGGGCCTTTACTGGCATCAAACGGGACTGCAGTAGTAACTAAACCTAGAATTGAATGTTTAAGTGGCTTTTGCAGTGGGGCAAAAGGCACCTCAATGTAGTGTGCCCAAACATAGGGTGTTTCATATCCCAAACCTAAATAGTAATTGCGGGTACGCTCAATATAACGAACTGGCCGGTCCAATTCAGGTGCAAATTGCAGTTCAGAATTCTTAGTCATCAATTGATCCCTGTAAGATATTGCTTATCAAATATTAACTATCAGGAGAATTCATTATGGCTCAATGGCTCAGATTTCAACATCAAGGCAAATCCGGCTTAGGACAAGTTCAAGGGGATCAGATTGCTGTGTACACAGGCGATCTATTTAACAATCCTCAAGCTACTGGAGAGACATTAAAGCTATCCGATGTCACTATCGATATCCCATGCACTCCATCCAAAATGGTTGCCATGGTGGATAACTTTCATGCGCTGGTTACCAAACTGGAGCATGCCGTGCCGGCAGAGCCTTTGTATTTTCTGAAAGGCAATAACTCTTTCTTGGCAGCCAATCAAGTTATTCGCACTCCAAAGTCTTACTCTGGAAAAGTCGTTTATGAGGGCGAGCTCGGCATCGTCATCGGGAAAGCCTGTCATGAAGTAGATGAAGCGCAAGCGGCCGCTGCCATTTTTGGTTACACCTGCATTAACGATGTCACTGCAATTGAGATTTTGAATCGCGATCCTGGATATGCGCAGTGGACACGCTCTAAGAGCTTCAATACTTTTGGAGTCTTTGGCCCTTACATCACCACCGATGTAGATCCAAGCAAGTTAACAATTAAAACTATATTGAATGATCAAGAGCGTCAGAACTACCCCATCGCCGACATGATTTTCCCACCAGCAAAATTGGTTAGCCTGATCTCACAAGATGTCCCACTGCAAGCTGGCGACATCATTGCTTGCGGAACTTCTGTTGGGGTTGGTTCAATGAAGCCCGGCAGTAAGGTCAGCATCATCATTGATGGTGTTGGACGCTTAGATAATCGCTTCGAATAGGTCATTAAGGTTGTTGGACTAATTCCAACACCCCAAAACAAAAAAACCCTCACCATATTTAGTGGTGAGGGTTTTTTAATACTCAATTACTTTAGCTGTTGAATCTACCTATTGCTAAAGACGCTTAGTAACCAGAAACAGATGGCAAGGCCAAGCTACCTTTAGAAGCTTGAACGTTTTCATCAAGGTACTTTGTTAAAGCAAAGACGGTATTGAGGCAAGGTGTTGGTGTTTCGGTAATCTTTCCAAGCTCAATTACGGAACCCAATAGAGCATCGATCTCTAAGCTACGACCCGCCTCCAAGTCCTGCAACATCGATGTTTTATGCTTACCGACTTTTTCAGCACCAGCAATACGACGCTCAATATCCACACGGAAAGTGACGCCCAACTTCTCGGCAATCGTTTGCGCTTCAGCCATCATATTGCGTGCCAACTCTTTAGTCAGTGGATACTGGCAAATGCCCTCCAAAGTTCCATGCGTCAAAGAGCTTATTGGATTGAAAGTCATATTGCCCCACAACTTCAACCAAATCTCAGAGCGAATGTCTTCCAGGATTGGTGACTTAAATCCAGCTGCAGACATCATTTCTGACATCTTCTGAATACGCTCAGTCTGTTTGCCATCTAACTCGCCCAATGGGAAGCGATTGCCTTCAACGTGACGAATCACACCAGGCGCCTGAGTAAAGGTTGCCGGATAGACCACGCATCCAATGATGTTGTTTGGATTAATTGCATTCTTCGCAACACCACCAGCGTCAACTGTTTCGACAGAATGATCTTGATAGTCGCCACCCAGCTTCTGGAAGTACCACCAAGGAATTCCGTTTTGCATTGGAATCAAAATCGTTTCTGGGCCCATGATTGCAGCGAGATCCTCAATGATCGGCTCAACTTGGTGCGCCTTCACTGCCAAAATCACAACATCTGGAGTCTCTGCATCACGAATTTTTTCAACCGCTTTCACCTGTGCCACCAAAGGCTCAGGTTGGTCATCCATAATTAATGCAAGGCCACGCTCTTTAATTGCCGCCAAAGTGGCGCCACGCGCAACTACCGTGACATCATTGCCGGCTCGCGCCAACATGACAGCAAGGTAACCGCCAATCGCGCCCCCTCCACCGATCACACAGATTTTCATAAAAACTCCATAAAGATAAAAAATTTTGAATTGGTGCCATTTTAGAGGTGAACATTTTGCGGTGCAACAGGATATTGTGCCTAATATTTAAGCAACTTAGGTCAACTTGCAATCAATTTAGCCCTGGGAACCATTCCACCCAAAAGCATGCCGACAATACTAGCTAAAAGCCCTGCTAATTGAGGGGGGAGAATAGCTTCAGGGGCAAGTACTTCGCAGCTGATCCAAACAACAAGACCGCAGACCACTGATAACAAACCACCTAAAGAATTTGCCCTGGACCAGTAGACCCCAAAAGCCAGTGGTACAAAAGCCGCAACTAAAGTCACTTTGTAGGCATTCTCAACCATCTTAAAAATTGATAAATTCGAGTTGATAGCAAAAAAGGTAACTACCGCTGTAAAACAGAGAACCGTAATGCGCATGACTTTTAGCAAATCCTGATCTGATAGATGCTTAAAAAAGCCACGCACAATGTTCTCCGCAAAAGTGACGGATGGCGCGAGCAATGTAGCGCTGGCACAACTCTTGATGGCTGACAGTAGGGCACCAAAAAACATCACCTGCGCGATCAGTGGGGCATGGTTCAAAATCAGTTTTGGCAAGATCATTTGTGGATCTGTATATAAATACTGCTTCACTAGATCTGGACTAATAATGGTTGCAGAGTAAGCCAAATACAGCGGAACAAACGCGAAGACAAAGTACAGCACTCCTCCTAACAAAGCGGCTTGAACTGCAATGTTCACATTCTTAGACGATGTAATTCGCTGAAACACATCTTGCTGTGGAATAGAGCCCAACATCATTGTGCATAAGGCGGCTGTAAAGCCAAGGATAGAAGCGAGATTCATATCAGGCCAGAAATTGGAAAACTGGCCGGCAGCAACTGCATGCTCAAAAACTACACCAACACCACCAGTTTGGGCTGTTATCTCGCCACCGATATAAAGCATGCCCACCACAATGATGATCATCTGAATGAAGTCGGTAATTGCCACCGACCACATTCCACCAAAAAGTGTATAAATCAGAACGCTACCAGCGCCAATTAACATGCCGGCTGTTTGTGTAATGCCACCTTCAGACACAACATTAAAAACAAGGCCCAGCGCTTTAATCTGCGCGGCTACCCATCCCAAATAAGAAACCACAATACAGAGCGTTACCAAAACCTCTACAGTGCGGCCATATTTCTCCCGAAAGAAATCGCCGATAGTGAGCATGCGACGGTTATAGAGATGACGAGCAAAAAAGAGTCCTACTAAAATCAGGCACAGGGAAGATCCGAAAGGATCGGAAACAATCCCGCCAAGCCCTTCCTTAAGGAAGGTGGCTGGAATACCTAACACCGCTTCGGAGCCAAACCAGGTAGCAAAGACTGTAGCGGTGACGATAGGCAAAGGAAGGCTATGGCCTGCTGCAGCAAAGTCAGCTGTGTTTTTGACCCGTAGCGCAGCCCAAAGACCGATACCTACAGATACCACCCAGTAGATGATGACAAACCAAATCAACATCGCCCAATTACTCCTTCAGAATTTGCTCAAATTATATGGCCTTGTCACTTATGACATTTAATCAATCAGGGCCAAATTTGAGTCAGCTGGTCTGACATAATTCATGGGTGAATTCCGCCATACAGCCGATAGAGAACCCCAATAGCGATCTAGCCTATCAAAAGGCGATTTTGGGTTCCGTATCGCGCACTTTTGCACTCACTATCCCCCTACTTCCCCCAGCAATTGAGGTTGTGGTCGGAAACACCTACTTACTGTGTCGGATTGTCGACACGATTGAGGATGCGACTGAACTGAGTCCAACAGAGAAGCAGCGCTTATCTAGGCTATTTTTAGAAGCAGTTTTGGGCACTATTTCGGTGGAGGCATTTGTAAACCCCTGCCTAGAAGCATTAAAAGGCTACTCCAATGTTGATGAGCTCGATTTAATCGCGCATACCCCAACCGTCCTCAGAATTCTGCACACCTTTCCCGATACAGATCAGGCTGCGATTAGCCGTTGCGTTTCAATCATGTCCGATGGCATGTCCCATTTCCATGGAAGGCAAACGCAAGAAGGGCTAAAAGATCTCGCAGAATTTGAGGAGTATTGCTATGTAGTGGCTGGTGTCGTAGGAGAACTATTGACAACCATCTTTAGCAACTACTCTTCCGGATTTGCAAAGCAGATTGAAGGGCATGAGCAATTGGCTATCGCCTTTGGTCAGGCTTTACAAATGACTAATATTTTGAAGGACTCACCAGAAGATCGTGCACGTGGCGTCTCTTGGAAACCCGTAGGCATAAGTCAAACGGCGCTACTCAATATTGCTTACAAAAAACTGCAAGACTCCATGAGCTATATTCTCCTGATTCCAGAAAATGAAACAGGTATGAGACGCTTCTGCTTTCTTGCTTTCGGTCTTGCAGTCATGACGCTTGAAAAAATTGCTAACAGAAAAGAATTTAGCAACAAATCGGAAGTCAAGTTGTCTAGAAATTCCGTTTGGATTTTTTATGCATTTACCAAACTTGCCGCCAGCAATACTTTCTTGATGAAAGCATTCTTTTTTGCAGCATCCAGTCATCTCAGAAAACTATCTACAAAGAATCCTTAAAGCACACCCTCATGCTTTAAAAGCCAAATTTTGATCTGGCGATAAAAACCTGGAGCATCTTCTTTCATAAAACCTCCAAGACCTTGGGCAGAAACTACTCTATGACACGGAGTGACCAAAGGATAGGGATTAGCACCGCAAGCAGTCCCGACGGCACGAGGTCCACTTTTAATCTTTTTGGCAATCTCACCATAAGTGCTAGTCTTTCCCACTCCAATACCTAGTGTCGCATTCCACACCTTTTGCTGATGTGGTGTTCCCGTAGGTTTTAGGGGAACATCAAACACTGAGGAGGCATGCTTGAAATACTGCGCACACTGTTTTGAAAATACCTTAGCCAAAGCATTTTTGGGGGAAATTAGCGCAGTACCTGGAGGCAGATAATCAATTTTGGAGATCATCAAACTACCGTCTACCAACTCTGTTTGCACAC
Source organism: Polynucleobacter sp. AM-7D1 (assembly GCF_018688455.1). Classification (NCBI taxonomy): domain Bacteria; kingdom Pseudomonadati; phylum Pseudomonadota; class Betaproteobacteria; order Burkholderiales; family Burkholderiaceae; genus Polynucleobacter; species Polynucleobacter sp. AM-7D1. The sequence goes on along the minus strand of NZ_CP061319.1, from coordinate 174,899 downwards.
CTAGGCACCCAAAAGGGGCAGATATCACGCAATAATCGGCTGATATAGAGATGACCATGCTGAAGATTCTGACACACATTGAGGTATAAATTCACGCAGGATTCCAATAAGGCTATAGCTAGTGAAGTAGCACTTTGCTATATTGGATATTCCTTATTCTTTGCGGACATCACTGATGGACACTTTTTTTGATGATTGGCCTTTTATTGGTCAAGTCGCATTAGTCATCTTCCTGCTTGCCCTCTCTGGCTTATTTTCCATGGCCGAAACTAGCATGCTCTCTTCCAATCGCCATCGCCTACGCGCCATGGCCAACGGCGGCAATGCTGGAGCAGCTCTTGCTGAAAGATTGTTAAAGCGTATTGATTCCCTGCTTTCTGTATTGTTGATTTCCAACAACCTCATCAATACCATCCTACCAATCTTAGTTACCGGCATTGCTCTACATATTTTTGGTGATAGCGGCCTAGTGCTGTCGATAGCCACCTTAGTCGTAGCACTACTCATCATTATTTTTAGTGAGATCACCCCAAAAGTTATTGGCGCAGCCTTCCCCGAGAAAATTGCCAGCAATGTTGGCTGGTTTATTCTGCCCCTCACTTTCATACTTAAACCCTTGCTCTGGTTTATCAATAGTTTTGTGTCTGGCTTGATGAAGGTTTTTGGCCTTCAAACTTCGAATGAAAATCGAGTAATGAGTAAAGAAGAGTTACGTAGCCTAGTACTGGAATCCAATCGTTTTGTTTCAGCTCACCATCGCAATATCTTGCTCAATCTTTTTAACCTTGAAAATATCTTGGTTGATGATGTGATGACGCCCCGATCTAAGATTGAGATATTAGATCTCTCAAGACCGATTGATGAGGTGATTGAGCAACTAGAAACTTGTTATCACAACAAGCTCCCAGTTTGTGATGGCGACTCTGAGCGTATCGTTGGCATTCTCTCGGTTAAAAAAGCACTCTCCTTGCTAGGTAATGCAGAGCTTCACCATGAAGACTTCAGGTCATTACTAAATGAGCCTTATTTCATCCCCAGCGGGACGCCCGTTCTTCAACAGATGCAATTTTTTCAGGACAATCAACAGCGCTTGAGTTTGGTTGTAAACGAATACGGTGAAGTGCTTGGTCTAGTGACTTTTGAAGACATAGTTGAAGAGCTGATTGGTGAGTTCACCACTTCATTCTCAAATCTTTCTAATGATCCTCATTGGTTAGCCGATGGCACTTATCTTGCTAGCGGTAGCGCATCATTGCGAGATTTAAATCGTCTTCTAAAACTAGAGTTGCCACTTGACGGACCGCGTACTTTAAATGGTCTCATTTTAGAAAAGCTTGAAGCAATTCCGGACTACGATGTCAGCATTCGGATTGCTGGCGTAGTAATGGAAATTGTTCAGTTTGATGAGCATGGAGTAAAAACAGTCAAGCTATACCAACCACTCATCCAACCGACCCAAGATTGAGCGAGCTACTGCATGACTCTCACATTATTCGGACCTGGCATGACATTGCTGTTAATGCATTAAATAATCGGGCAACGGATATTCATATTGAGGCGAGATCTCAAGAAACCATCATACGTACGAGAATAGATGGTCGTCTCACTCTACAAAACCAATACCCTATTGATTTGCATGAGAGATTAATCACGCGGATCAAAATCTTGTCGCGTCTAGATATCGCAGAAAAGCGTTTACCTCAAGATGGACGCCTCCTCATTGGTCATGACTTTAGCTATCCGAACATTGATTGCCGGGTATCGATTCTTCCGACCCTGCATGGTGAAAAAGCTGTTGTTCGCATCTTACCTAGTTGTCTAGAGGAGTTAGCGCTAGATCAACTTGGCTTACTGCCAAAGCAGCTTGAAATAGTCCGAGGTGCTATTAGTCAAACCAATGGATTGATTCTGGTAACAGGCCCCACAGGGAGTGGCAAGACACGTACTTTATATAGCTGCTTGAGCGCACTGAACCAAGTGCAACGTAATATTTGCTCTGTTGAAGATCCTATTGAAATTCGGCTTCCAGGAGTAAATCAGGTAGCCTATCACCCAAAAGCAGGCTTAGACTTTCCAAGCATTATTCGCGCCCTTCTACGCCAAGATCCGGATGTCATCATGATTGGTGAAATACGTGATTCAGCAAGCGGTCAACTTGCCATCCAGGCAGCCCAAACAGGTCATTTAGTTTTAAGCACGCTACATACGCGCAATGCTATTGGTGCTTTAGCAAGACTCAAAAGCCTAGGCATAGATCAAGAGTCTATTGAATCCTGTCTTCGTTGCGTCAGCTCTCAAAGGTTAATTCGAAAACGCTGCAAAGAATGCAATTTAATGCAAAGCAAAATGCTCTGCAATCTATGCAAAGGATCGGGCTATTTCGGTCGCATTGGCGTTCATGAAGTTTTGGGAAGTGACCAGTTATTTGCATCAGCCCAAGCTCTGGACATCTACTCAGCGGGTACGCAACTACTGAAGTCTGGCATAGTAGATCAGGCATCCCTAGATGCAGAGCTTGGGTCTTGGCATTAGTGCAAAAACTTTTAACTAGAAAACTCAGCCAATCTGAACAACTGCATTTTGCACAACAGATGCTCGCACTTCTTCAGGCTGGTCTTCCCTTACTCAATGCCATACAGCTATTGATTCAGTCCGCACCTGCATCTTGGCAAATTTGGCTAGAGAATATCCGCACCCTACTTCAGAAAGGCAATAGCTTTTCTTTTTGCTTAAGTGCACAAGATGGCAAATTTTCTCCAGAGTTTTTTAATCTCATTAGAGTCAGCGAGAGAACAGGTGATCTCAGCTTGGCACTCAGGACAATTTCACAGCAACTAGAAGCTCAGATTGAGCTGAGAAGAAAAGTTCAGCAGTCTCTGACTTATCCTGTAATTACACTCGCCACCTCCTTCCTATTGGTGCTGGTGATGATGATTTGGGTTGTACCTGTATTTAAGGAGGTCTTTGCGAACTTTCAGGCTGAGCTACCGGCACCATCCAAAATTCTGATTTCTATTTCCACAGAGATCCAAAATTACTTTCTGGAAATATTACTCAGCGCGCTCGTAATAACCGCAGGCTTTATCTACTCCTGGCTCAAATCAAGCACTCTCCAAAAATATTGTGATGCTCTCTTATTACGCACGCCATTTTTTGGTAATCTATTTAGGCTCGCAACACTCAGTCATTGGTGTCGAACCCTAGGGCATTTGCTGGAAACTGGTTTACCACTTCCGGATGCCCTGAGAGTGACCGCACAATCTTCAAATCATTGGGTGAGCCATGACTTTAGTGCCGAGATATTTAAACATCTCACTCGTGGCTGGCCATTGGGGGAATCGCTCAAAAGAGCAGACCCTAAATCACGACTTCTAGATATAGAGACATTGCTACTACTTCATATCGGGGCTGAAAGTGGCGCATTAGCCGAGATGCTTAATAAGCGTGCCACTTCATTAGGAGCTCAGCTGAGCAGCCAACTCAATGCACTCAGCCAAAGCTTGGAACCAGCACTTATTCTTTTTGTTGGTGCCATTATTGGCAGTTTGGTCATAATCCTTTATTTACCCATCTTTAATTTAGGGCAAATTGTTTAGTGGATCCCATGGCAAGCATCTGGATAGTTAAATCCCTATTAGTACTGGCTTTGCTTTACTTGGCCTATATTGATTGGCGGACCTTGCGTCTACCGAATGCCATTACATTGCCCTTAATTTTTTTAGGTATTACTTTTAACTTAATCTCAGACCTTCGTCTTACTACCCTAAGCTCGGCATTTATCGGAGCGCTTCTAGGATATGCCTCACTTTGGGCATTAAATGCTGGCTATCGTCTTCTGAAAAACCGCAATGGAATTGGCATGGGTGATGCCAAACTCTTAGCAGCGCTGGGTGGCTGGTTGGGCTGGGGTGCTCTGCCTAGCATTCTCCTTATTGCCTCTGCCACTGGAATTGTCGGCGGCCTCGTCTGGCTTCAGTTACGCGGACATCATTTGCAGCAAGCCTTTCCTTTTGGCCCTTTTTTAGTTATTGCTGGCATCATTGAGCTGTTATGGCCTCAACTCATTCCAACTTTGATTCTGCCCAAGCCGATCTAAAAGCCTTAAAGGGTGAAATTCCATTAATTGGCTTAACTGGCGGCATTGGTTCTGGCAAGACGGCAGTGAGCGATTTACTAGGTAAGCTTGGGGCCGGGGTGATTGATACAGACTTGATTTCCCATCAAATTACTGCGCCCGGCGGAAAAGCGATTCCATTGATTACCAAAGAATTTGGGGCTGACTTCATAGACCCCCAGGGAGCCCTGGATCGACCCAAAATGCGGGCCCTAGTCTTTGCAGATTCAAATGCCCGTCAAGCTTTAGAGAAATTAACCCACCCCTTAATTCAGCAAGAAACCGCCAAACAAGCATTTGGGTTGGCCAAATCTGGAGCTCCCTATCTTGTTTTTGTAGTCCCACTGCTCATTGAGTCTGGATCTTGGGTAAATCTGATTGACTACCTCATCGTAGTTGATTGTCCAGAAGAGACCCAAATCCAAAGAGTGATGCACCGCAGCAATATGACCCGCTTAGACGTGGAGAATATTCTCAAAGCGCAAACAAGCCGCAAAGTCCGTCTAGCAGCAGCTAACGCCGTTATTGAAAATCAAGGCAGTCTAGATGAGCTCAAATCAGAGGTTCTGAGGTTGCACCAAGAATTGCTCAAAATTTAAGAAGAAGCCTCTAAGTTCATCATAGAATATAGGCTTGTGATTGTCTACGAATACCCTTTCAATGAATTAGTTCGAAGCATGCTTCGGCTGGAGTATTTGTTCGCCCGCTTCAATCACTTCCTCCGTTCTGATGATCCAGAGCTACATCACAATGCAATTGCGATGTTGTTTGACTTGGGCGATATTGGTTCACGAGGTGATATCAAATCCTTATTGCTAAAAGAATTTGAGCGTCAAAAATATGCTCTAAATGGTTTAAAGTCTTCGCAAAAGGTAGATCAAGAAGCGTTAACGCAAACGCTTTCAGAGATTGATAAAGCTGCACTGAATATCAATCAATCGATGGGTAAGCCTAATTCTGCAATTACTGAGAGTGAATGGCTAAATGCTATTCGTACTCGATTAAATATTCCAGGTGGAACAAGTCCGATTGATTTGCCAAGTTACCATGCCTGGAAAAATACCCCCTCGACTCAGCGCAGGGAGTTATTAGAAAAATATATTGACCCACTTTTGCCATGGCATGAAGCTTGCCAAATTTTCTTAAGATTGCTCCGTCAATCTGGAGAAACAAAAGATGTTGTTGCACATCAAGGCGCATATCAACAAGCACCTTCTGGTAAGGTTTATCAATTGATGCGCATCGCTGTAGAAGATGACAGCCTCTTTTCAGAAATCAGCGCCAATAAATATCTTTTATCGATTCGCTTTCTGAAAATTGATCAAGATAAAAAACCTCGGATCCTGAATGAGGATGTATCTTTTAGACTGACCCTCTGCCAGCTCTAAGTCTTTAGTAGCTTTAACTTTTCCAGCATGGGCCAGGCAGCCGGTAATAAAGGCTCTACGGTCGGAAGCGTATCGCTAACTAGTTGCCAAGACAGCGCTTGACCTTCACACCCCTTAGGTGTTCCGCTCCATTTTCGAATAATGCTGACATGCAAACGAACATAAGCATGTGGATAGTCATGTTCCAAGACAACCAACTCTTCGCTAGACTCAATATCAATCCCGAGCTCTTCTTGTAATTCACGCTTGAGTGCTGCGAATACAGATTCACCGGATTCAATTTTTCCACCGGGAACTTCCCAATAGCCAGCATAAGGCTTGCCTTCTGGACGCTGACCCAAAAGATAGCGTCCTTCTGCGTCTAATAGAATCCCAGCAGCGACTTCCGTCACAGGGCGGTTAGAGTCACTCATGGAATGATTAAGCCGCGTGCGAGCCAGCCCAATGCTTAGCAAACTGCCAAGCAACACGACCAGAACGCGAACCTCGCTCTAATGCCCAAACCAATGCTTCAGCTCTAGCACCCTCAATCTGCGCGTCACTTAAACCAAAATGGCGCAACCAATGGGCAACAATTTCTAGATACTCATCTTGCTTTGGCGGATAGAAAGAAAGCCATAAACCAAAACGCTCTGAGAGCGAAATCTTTTCCTCAACCACTTCACCCGGATGAATTTCTCCATCATCCCCATGAACGTAACCTTCGTTGTCCTTCATATACTCAGGCAAGAGGTGACGTCGATTAGAGGTTGCATAAATCAAAATATTGTCGACTTGTGCTGATACAGAGCCATCCAAAGCAGACTTCATAGCCTTGTAGCCAGATTCCCCATCTTCAAATGAGAGGTCATCACAAAAAATAATAAAGCGCTCTGGACGCTCAGCCAATAAATCTGTAATGTCAGCCAAGTCTGCCAAATGCTCTTTTTCTACCTCGACCAAACGCAATCCTTGACTAGCAAACTCATGCAAGCTTGCTTTAATGAGTGAGGACTTTCCTGTTCCACGCGCACCCGTTAGCAAAATATTATTAGCAGGCTTGCCCTGAATAAAGTTTTTAGTATTGTCATGAATCGCATCACGTTGACGATCGATATTTTTTAGATCCTCAAAGGTGATATCTGAAACATGCTTGACTGGCTGCAAAAAACCAATGCTTCCGAAGACGCTATCGCGACGACGCCACCTAAAAGCAGTTGAAGATTTCCACTGCTCTTCCGTCAATACTTTAGGCAAAAACGTTTCGAGATGACTGAGGAGTTGCTCCAATTTTTCATTCATTTCACGAATTCCTATGAGCGGTAATCAGCATTAATGGAAACGTAGTCATGTGACAAATCACAAGTCCACATCGTCTGCTGTGCCGATCCACGACCCAAGTCAATCTTGACGGTAATTTCTTCAGCCTGCATAACTCTCTGACCATCAGCTTCTTGGTAATCAGGATGTCGGCCACCATTCTTAGCAACCCAAACATCCCCAAGCCACATTTGCACTTGGTTCACGTCGAGGTCAGTGATTCCAGCGTAACCAATCGCCGCGAGAATGCGACCTAGATTGGGGTCACTTGCAAAGAAAGCTGTCTTTACTAATGGTGAATGGGCTACAGCCTCTGCTACTAAACGGCACTCCTCCTCCGTCTTACCGCCCTGCACATCAATCGTAATAAATTTAGTTGCTCCTTCACCATCCCTCACAATCATTTGAGCAAGCTTACGGGCGAGATCGATTAATGCGGCTCGAACTAAGTTATAACTAGCATCACTAGTTGATTGAATCTGTAGCGCTGACTGGCCAGTCGCCATGATGATGAAAGAATCATTAGTTGAGGTATCGCCATCAATCGTGATCGCGTTAAATGAAAGATCGGCAATCTCACGCGTCAGTTGATTAAGCAGGCCTGGAGCAAAACCAGCATCAGTTGCAATAAACCCCAACATCGTTGCCATATTAGGATGAATCATGCCGGCACCCTTACAAATACCGGTAATGGTCACCAGTCCAGATGGAGTTTCTACCGTCATGGACGCAGCTTTAGGCTGAGTATCTGTCGTCATGATGGCTTCTGCAGCATCAAGCCAATGGTCTTCGCCTAGGCTAGCAACTGCTTTAGGCAATCCAGCAATTAATCTGTCGATCGGCAGTGGTTCCAGAATCACACCAGTTGAAAACGGCAAAATTTGTTCTGGATTGAGCTTAAGTTCTTTTGCTAATTCGGCACAAGTGGATAGGGCATCCTTCATGCCCCTCTCACCAGTTCCCGCATTCGCATTACCTGTATTCACCACCAAAGCACGAATCTCACCCTTTACACCATCCAGGGCTAAATGCTCTTTACAAACTTGAACTGGAGCAGCACAAAATCGATTTAAAGTAAAAACACCGGCAACCTGAGAGCCAGGCACCAAAGTCATCACCAATAAGTCTTTGCGATTAGCCTTCTTGATTCCAGCTTCGGCGATGCCCATCTGAAAACCCTTCACAGGCTTTAGTTGGTCTTTTTGGGGGAGTGGTAAGTTGACTGTCATGATCTGACAATTGTAGATGAGGCACTGCAGAGCTGCCGGCTATGGCAGCTCTTTTTAAACGCTATTTAGCCTAATGCGCCGCAGCAGTTCTTGTATTTCTTGCCACTACCGCAGGTGCAAGGGTCATTGCGCCCAACCTTAGGGCCACTTCGAATGGGTGCTGGAACTATTTCAATTGCTGCGCCACGATCGCCAGTTGACCCCGCCACCTCAAGATCTGCATCAGCATGCTGGTACTGTACGTCTGAGAGTTTAGCCAAGTCCTCATTCATTGACTCAGAGGCTTCATCTAACTCACTTGCACTACGAATTTGGACTGTCATGATGTTTTTTACAACGTCATTCTTAATGACATTGAGCAGCTCACCATACAGCTCGAATGCTTCGCGGCGATATTCTTGTTTTGGATCTTTTTGAGCATAGCCACGTAAATGGATGCCTTGACGTAAATGATCCAAGGCAGCCAAATGCTCGCGCCAATGGGTATCTAAGCTGTAGAGTAAAACAGAGCGCTCAAATCCAGCAAAAGATGGGCGTCCAGAAAGCTCCACTTTTGCATCATATGACTCTTTTGCCGCCTCTAGAACGCGATCAACGATTTGCTCATCGTCCATAGATTCCGCATTTTCAACCCAATTTTTCAGGTCGACAGTTAAGCCCCAATCGCTAGCCAATACATTCTCCAGGCCAACTAAGTCCCACTGCTCTTCCATGGATTCCAATGGAACATAAATCGCACAAACGCCACGCAATACATCTTCACGTAAATTGGCAATCAGATCACCAACATCGGCGCTTTCCAATACTTCATTTCTAAGGCGATAGGTTTCTTTACGCTGATCATTAGCAACGTCGTCATACTCCAACAACTGTTTACGAATATCAAAGTTACGGCCTTCAACCTTACGCTGGGCAGACTCAATCGAGCGAGTCACCATACCTGCTTCAATTGGCTCACCGTCTGGCATTTTGAGACGATCCATCACAGCGCGTAGACGTTCTCCAGCAAAAATACGCAGAAGTGCATCGTCCAAAGAAAGGTAAAAACGGGAAGAGCCTGAGTCACCTTGACGACCAGCACGACCGCGCAGCTGATTATCAATACGTCGACTCTCATGACGCTCTGTACCAATAATATGCAAACCACCCGCTGCTAAAACTTGATCGTGCAAACTTTGCCATTCATCTTGCAGAATCTTAATCTTGGCGGCTTTTTCCGCATCTGAAAGCGCGGCATCTGCTTCAATCAAAGAAGATTGCTTGCCAACGTTTCCACCCAAAACAATATCCGTTCCACGACCAGCCATATTGGTAGCAATGGTGATCATCTTTGGTCTACCGGCTTGAGCAATGATCTCCGCTTCCCGAGCATGTTGCTTCGCATTCAGAACTTGATGCGGTAACTTACGCTGACTCAGTAGGCCTGCGATTAACTCTGAGTTTTCGATTGAAGTCGTTCCAACTAATACAGGTTGGCCACGCTCATAACAATCCTCAATATCTTTGATCACTGCATCGTAGCGCTCTCGCGATGTCTTGTAGATCTGATCTTGGCGATCTTTTCTTTGACTAATACGGTTTGGCGGAATCACCACTGTCTCAAGGTTATAAATTTCCTTGAACTCATATGCCTCTGTATCAGCAGTACCAGTCATACCGGCCAACTTGCCGTACATACGGAAGTAATTCTGGAAAGTAATTGTGGCTAGCGTTTGATTCTCATTCTGAATCGGAACGCCCTCTTTAGCTTCAACTGCTTGATGCAAGCCATCAGACCAGCGACGACCCTGCATTAAGCGGCCAGTGAACTCATCAACAATGATGACTTCCTTATTTTGGACAACATAATGTTGGTCACGGTGATACAAAGAGTGTGCGCGTAATGCTGCGTACACGTGATGCATCAAAGTAATATTTTGTGGGGAGTACAAAGAATCGCCATCATTTAAAGCGCCCAACTCAACTAAAACAGTTTCTGCTTTGTCATGGCCACGCTCTGTTAAATAGACCTGCTGGGACTTTTCGTCTACCCAGTAATCGCCTGCCTTTTCAACACCAGTGCCATCGGCTTTTTCTTCACCAATTTGACGCTCTAAATACGTTGGTAATGCATTAATCTTGATGTACAGATCAGTGTGATCTTCAGCCTGACCAGAAATGATTAATGGGGTACGCGCCTCATCAATCAGAATAGAGTCAACCTCATCAACGATCGCATAAGCCAGGCCACGCTGAACACGTTGACCTAAATCTTGCACCATATTGTCACGGAGGTAATCAAAACCAAACTCATTATTAGTACCGTAGGTGATATCAGCAGCATACGCTTCTTGCTTAGTCGTGTGATCCATCTGGGACAGATTGACGCCCACCTTCATACCCAAGAAGTTGTAGAGCGTTGACATCCACTCAGCATCTCGCTGAGCCAAGTAATCATTTACTGTAATGACGTGAACGCCCTTACCGGTTAGGGCATTTAAGTACACAGGAAGCGTAGCAGTTAAGGTTTTACCTTCACCTGTTCCCATCTCAGCAATCTTGCCTTGATGTAATGCAAGTCCACCCATCATCTGCGCATCAAAATGGCGCATTTTCATCACCCGTGAGCTGGCCTCACGAACTACTGCAAAAGCCTCTGGTGCAATATCATCTAATGACTCGCCCGCAGCTAAACGCGACTTGAACTCAGCAGTTTTTGCTTGCAATGCGGCATCATCCAAAGCTTGCAGGCTAGGCTCGAAAGCACCAACCTTAGCAACCACTTTGCGATACTGTTTTAAGAGGCGGTCGTTTCGACTGCCGACCAGGGTTTTAAGAAGACCGATTACCATGGGATATTGAAGTAAATTAAGACCTTGAGTTTATCACCCGCACCCTCTTTTTATATGAACTTTGCCCCTAAACCTGTCCGCACTAAAGCCGCCCATGAGTGGCTAGAGTATTTGCGTGACTCTGAAGGTTTGGGCGGAATCCTAGCTAAAACAGAAGATCTGGCCAAACTCAAAATTACGCTCAAAGCTGCTCTGTTTGAATTAGATTTAGATAACTTGGCACCCAAAATTGAGCCTGGATGGCGTTCTGGCGGTCAGGATGAACTGTTTTTGCTAGTCAACGGGGCAAGTGTTGCCACCCGTCTTCAGCAAATATTACCTAGCTTAATCAATGAGTTAGCTAAAAAAGGGGTGGTCTGTACCGGCATTAAGGTACGCCTCAAGCCGGCACCACCGACCTGGGAGATTAAACCTCGTGAGGGGCATCAAGCAAGTCAGAAGCCAAGAGGGTTTAACTCTGTAGCAAGGGCTTCTTGGGAATCATTATTGGATAAGTTGGCACCGGATTCCGATCTGCGGAAGGCGGTTGAACGTCTTCTTCACAGCAAGCCTAAATAGCCTAGAAAAAGAGGGGTTGACTCTCTTTTGAATAAGCTGATGGAGCCTTATTTTCGGCAAAACCACTGATTTCATAAGCGCTTGGATCCTCCAAAAGCTTGCGTAAAAGCGCATTATTTAAGGCATGTCCTGATTTTTCAGCGACGTAAGATCCTACTATTGGATGTCCGACTAAATATAGATCGCCAATCGCATCCAGAATTTTGTGACGAACAAATTCGTCTTCGTAACGCAATTCTTCGTTATTCAGGATGCGATGCTCATCGAGCACAATCGCATTATCCAAACTTCCACCCCGCGCTAATCCCATTTCTCGCAATGCTTCAACTTCATGAGCAAAGCCAAAAGTACGGGCACGACCAATCTCACTTCGATAAGCATGTTCTGCAAAATCTACTACAAAGCGCTGACCAGTCTTGTCGACCGCTGGGTGCTTAAAATCGATTGTGAAATCCAACTTAAAACCAAAAAAAGGTTCTAGGCGCGCGAGCTTGTCGCCTTCCTTTACCTCTATAGGTTTTTTAATCACCACAAATTGTCTAGGAGCTTCTTGCTCAGCAATACCAGCTGATTCCATCAAGAACAGAAAGGAGGCTGCACTACCATCCATGATGGGAACTTCTTCGCCATCAAGCTCGATCAATAAATTATCAAGCCCCAGGCCTGCACAAGCGGAGAGTAAATGCTCTACCGTAGAGACGCGCACTCCATCCTTTTGAATCACTGATGCTAGGCGAGTATCGCAAACCGCCAGAGCAGTTGCCGGTACGACTGATTGCTCTGGGGTGTCTACACGTACAAATAGAATTCCCGAATTTACCGGCGCAGGTTTAATAGATAAAGTCACCTTACGCCCTGAATGCAAGCCAATCCCCACAGTTTTAATTGGGGTGGCGATTGTGCGTTGCTTCATCATGGCTTTATCTAAATTCAGGAATAATTCTCTTACAGCTTCTTCAAAATGGAAGCTGCATCGCTCACTTCAAACTTGCCAGGAGCTTCACGATCCAAAGTTGTCACTACACCATTTTCAACAATCATGGCATAGCGATCTGAGCGAACGCCCAAGCCGCGAGCAGTTAAATCTAACTCGAGGCCAAGTTTCTTAGTGAACTCAGCACTACCATCACCCAACATGCGAATCTTTTTGCCAACCTTTTGATCCCGGCCCCACGCGCCCATAACAAATGGGTCGTTTACCGAAATACACCAAATTTCATCAACACCTTTTGCTTTGATTGCATCAAAGTGTTCAACATAGCTAGGAACATGCTTTGCTGAGCAAGTAGGTGTAAATGCACCAGGTAATGCAAAGATCACCACTTTTTTACCAGCGGTCAATTTTTCAACTTCAAATGCATTTGGCCCAATAGCGCAACCTTCACTCGCTTCATCTAAAAACTCATAAAGAGTGGCGTTTGGTAATTTTTGTCCGACTGCGATCATATAGCCTCCAATAAGATAGTTGTAATAAGTTTGCCAACGCTAGCGCGGGATTCGTCGTCCGGAGGGGCGCCGCGCTGGCATTCTGCAACTACCTATTGTATTAAGCAGTTAATTAATCTGCTTGCTTACGTAAAAAAGCTGGGATTTCGTAGTAATCAGCCCCTTTTTCCAACATGGACTTAGCTTGTGGAGAGCTATCAGCACCTAAAGTAGGGGCTGGTGTAGCTTCACGAGAACTACGGAATACCCGTGGCAAATCATATTGACTGTAATCAACACTGCTAGTAGCTGGCTGAGTGGTCATTGATGGCGCACTTCCAGCACCTGTCATTGCCAAACCAGCACTAGTGCTCAGAGCTGAGTCCAAACCTACTTTACTCATTGCTGCTGAAGCGCTTGCTGGAGCAAAGCTGTTTAAGTCAGCCATGGTTGGCATTGCATCATGGGTACCAGTAGCCTGTCTCCAAACTACCTCAGGTTGATGTTTTTGACGAGCTTGTGGATTATTCAAGCCTGTTGCCACCACAGTAACGCGTAAGGCATCACCCAAACTCTCGTCATACACGGTACCGAAGATCACAGTAGCGTCATCCGCAGCATAGCCACGAATTGCAGCCATCACTTCACGAGTCTCAGACAATTTGAGTGAGCGGCTAGCAGTGATGTTGACCAATACGCCACGTGCGCCAGATAGATCCACACCTTCAAGCAATGGTGAAGCTACTGCAGCTTCAGCAGCCAAACGCGCACGATCCATGCCAGAAACTGTTGCAGTTCCCATCATCGCCTTGCCTTGCTCGCCCATCACTGTTTTCACATCCTCAAAGTCGACGTTGATCAAACCTTGAACGTTAATGATTTCTGCAATACCCGAAACAGCGTTATGCAATACATCATCAGCACATGCGAATGCCTTATCGAACTCAGCATCCTCACCCATCACCTCAAAGAGTTTCTCATTGAGAACTACGATCAATGAATCTACATAAGACTCGAGTTCAGCCGCACCATTCTCAGCAACCTTGAGACGCTTAACACCCTCAAAATCAAATGGCTTGCTAATTACACCTACCGTCAAAATACCCATCTCTTTAGCAACTTGAGCAACGATTGGAGCTGCGCCAGTACCTGTACCACCACCCATACCAGCAGTGATGAATACCATATGCGCACCTTGCAATGTATCTGCAATACGTGCACGCGCTTCTTCAGCAGAAGCTGCACCGATTTCAGGTTTTGCACCAGCACCAAGTCCGCTAGAGCCTAGTTGCAAATTCACAGATGCCTCAGAACGCTGTAAAGCGCCAGCATCGGTGTTCATGCAAATAAACTCTACGCCATTAACACCGCGACGAATCATGTGCTGAACTGCATTACCACCTGCACCACCAACTCCAACCACTTTAATAATGGTTTTGCCGGCTGTTTCTTGATCTAACATTTCAAATTCCATATACCCTCCTAGGTAATAAGTACTACATTGACGACGACGAAAAACTTAAAAATTTCCTGCGAACCATTCCTTCATGCGCGAGATAACACTTTGCAATGCGCCTGACTGAGATACTCGACGGCCACGCAATAGTTGCGCCTGACCTTCCATTAATAAACCGATGCTGGTAGCAAATCTCGGGCTACGTAAGACCTCATGTAAGTGGCCACGATATTCAGGCGTACCAATACGCGCAGGGCGTAAGAACACTTGTTCGGCAAGTTCAACCATTCCTGGCATTAACGCGGTACCACCAGTGAGCACGATTCCTGAAGACACCATATCTTCGTACCCAGAATCACGTACCACTCCTCGCACCAAAGTAAATAACTCTTCAACACGTGGCTCGATCACTGCGGCTAAGGCCTGCTTAGACATAGGTCGCGGCTCACGATCACCTACACCGGGTACATCAATCATGGTGGTCGGGTCTGCCATATCCTGGCGAGCGATGCCGTACTGAATTTTTAGATCTTCTGCATCAATAGTTGGGGTGCGCAAGGCCATTGCAATGTCATTAGTGATTTGATCACCTGCAATTGGGATGACCGCTGTATGACGAATAGAGCCTTGGCAATAAATTGCGATATCAGTTGTTCCGCCACCAATATCCACTAAAACGACGCCCAGTTCTTTTTCATCTTCAGTTAGTACAGCTAAGCTAGATGCGAGCGGCTGCAAGATCAGATCATTGACTTCCAAGCCACAACGACGCACACATTTCACAATATTTTGCGCAGCACTAACGGCGCCAGTAACAATATGTACTTTCACCTCTAAGCGTAAACCGCTCATACCAATTGGCTCACGAACATCTTCTTGTCCATCAATAATGAATTCTTGAACAAGAATGTGAAGGATCTGTTGATCCGTTGGAATATTGATTGCTTTAGCGGTCTCTAAAACACGCTCAACATCACCAGCACTGACCTCTTTATCTCGAATGGCCACCATACCGCTAGAGTTAAAGCTCACAATATGATTTCCAGCGATACCAGTAAAGACCTGAACGATCTGACGATCAGCCATCACCTCAGCTTCTTCAAGCGCCTTTTGAATAGATTGAACAGTTGCCTCGATATTGACAACAACACCTTTTTTCAAGCCTTTGGATGCAGTTTGACCGACACCAACGACATTGAATTGGCCATCAACACCCAGTTCAGCAACCAAAGCAACCACCTTGGAGGTTCCAATATCCAATCCGACTAGTAAATCGCGGTTGTCTTTACTCATTCTCATTCCTCATTGCTTCTGCTCACTTTTTTTGCCGTCTACTTCATTCTTTTTCAAATTTGCCGAAGCAAGATGTACCGCAAAACCGTTTGCATATCGCAAGTCAATTGCGTCTACGCGATTAGCCCACTTCTCTTGAACCTCTGGCCAATATTTAAAGAGGCGTGCCACACGATCCTCAGTTAATGTTTTGTCGGAGTTCTCTTCATCCCTGCCGAACTCCACCTTCATGCCATTGGATAACTTCACATGCCAGGCATACCGTTCAGAAAGGGTTAAGCTTTTGACTTCGGCACTCCAAGGCTTAAACCAGGCATTCGCTCTCTCATACAAGCGCATAACTTCTTTGCTTGCATCTTCTGGACCTGAGAAATCAACCAACTGAATTCCGTCCCCTACATCAGAAACACGGCCAGCAAAAAGCTCACCGTGGGTATTCATTAAGGTATGGCTATCAGCCCCACCCCAAGTACCAAATGGCTTTTGCTCTTCAATGCTCACAATCAATCCGTTAGGCCAGACCCTACGAACATTGGCATGACGCACCCATGGCATTGACTCGAAACCACGCTTCACATCTTCTAGCCGCACACTGAAAAAATTGCCTTGGACAGTTTCTAAAACCTGCTGCTTCACTACAGGCTTATTAATATGTTTCAGTGTTTCACCAGCTACCGGCTCTATTACGACTTGGCGCAAGGCAAAAACTGGGCGCTGACTTAACCACACCAAAATTCCAACGCAAACCATGACTGCAAAACAGCGCATCAAGAATCGGCTCAACTTTTGCATCCGCTCTGGATGATTCCAAAGCGGAGATGCCAGTGAAGCAAATATCTCACCGAAGCCGTTTAAGAAGGCGCTCATCCGACTCATGCTTGCCCATCCCCTTTACTTTTTAGGGTTTGGCTAATGACCCACAGCACTAGCTCGGCATATTCAACACCAGCTGCTTTTGCCGCCATAGGTACCAAAGAATGCGAAGTCATCCCTGGGGAAGTATTCATTTCTAGAAGATAGGGTTTTCCAGTTTGCTTATCTAACATCACATCAGCGCGACCCCAAGTCCTGCAGCCGAGAGCACGATAAGCAGCTAACGCTAGTTCTTGAACTGCTTGATTGACCTCTGGTGCTAAGTCAGTTGGGCACAAGTACTTAGTCTCATCAGAAAAATACTTATTATGGAAATCGTAGTTAGCTTCTGGTGGAATAATTTTGATCACCGGCAAAGCCTCAACATCAGCGCCAAATCCAACCAATGGGCAAGTGAGCTCATCGCCAACAATACAAGTTTCGGCAATGACTTTTTTATCCATTCCAGCAGCCAGCCTATAAGCTGCAGGCAACTCGTCGACGGATTTCACTTTAGTTAAGCCGAGTGAAGAGCCTTCATGTGCAGGCTTCACAATCAACGGTAGACCCAAATGCTTCACCACTGCATTCCAATCACTATCAGCTTTCAACTCCTGAAACTCTGGTGTTGAAAGACCGCTACTGAGCCAGACAAGCTTTGTCGCAATTTTGTCGATTGCCAATGCAGAGGCTAGTACACCGCTACCGGTATAAGGCAAACCCAAAAGTTCAAGTAATCCCTGGATCGTGCCATCTTCACCATAGCGTCCATGCAATGAAATAAAGATACGGTCAAATTTTTCATTCGCCAATTCAGTTGGACAACGTAATCCAGGGTCAAATGGATACGCATCAACCCCTTTAGAGAGCAGCGCTTCCAACACACCATTTCCTGACATTAAGGAAATCTCGCGCTCACCAGAGCGGCCGCCTAGCAACACGCCGACCCGACCAAGGGACTTAATATCTAAGTTTGCGAGCTCTTGCTTCACTCGCTCACCCCAAGAAAGTAATGGTTGATTTTGCTTAGACATGTTTTGACTCCGCTAATACATGAGGCAAGCCAGCTATAGAGCCTGCGCCCATCGTGATTAAGACATCGCCATCACGCAATAAAGTGCTGAGTTTTTCTGGCATTTCTGCGATGCTTGGTGCAAAGGCCACGGCTGCACTATCTAAGGAGCCATTTACAGTCTTATCAGCGGAGAGTGCTGCCTTCATGAGACTTTGGCCATCTGCACCTGGAATCTTCGCTTCACCAGCTGGATACACTTCAGTAAGCACAAGTGCATCGAAGTTTTTCAGGACTTGCACAAATTCACCAAAACAATCGCGAGTTCTTGTGAAGCGATGTGGTTGAAACGCTAGTACCAATCGACGATCTGGGTAAGCACCACGCGCTGCAGATAAAGTAGCCGCCATCTCAACAGGGTGGTGTCCGTAATCATCTATCAAGGTGAAACTTCCACCAGATGCCAGCGGAATCTCTCCATATCTTTGGAAGCGACGGCCAACACCACTAAATTCAGATAAAGCTTTCACTATGGCTTCATCACCAACACCTAATTCCGTAGCAATACCAATTGCTGCTAATGCATTTCGTACATTGTGTAAACCAGGTAAATTGAGTTGCACCTCAAGACGACCCGGCTTATTGCCATGGCGACGTACTGTTTTACGATCCACCGTAAAGTGCATACGTGTACCGTCAGCACGTACATTACTTGCACGAATATCTGCATCTTCAGACAAGCCGTAACGCAATACCGGCTGAGATACGAACGGAATAATGTCTCGAACGTTGGCATCATCAATACAGAGCACTGCCACACCATAAAAAGGCATACGCTGAATAAACTGAACAAATGCTTGCTTTAACCTTGCCATGTCATGCTGGTAGGTATCCATATGATCAGCATCAATATTAGTAACTACTTCCATCGCTGGAAATAGTTGCAAGAAAGAAGCATCAGACTCGTCTGCCTCGACCACAATGAAATCGCCCCGACCTAGGCGGGCATTGGCGCCAGCAGAATTTAACTTCCCACCAATTACAAAGGTTGGGTCTAAACCGCCCTCAGCCAAGACTGAGGCAACCAAACTGGTGGTCGTTGTTTTGCCATGAGTTCCTGCAATCGCTATACCCTGCTTTAAACGCATGAGCTCACCAAGCATTACAGCGCGCTGAATCACAGGCACTTTGGCTGCACGAGCAGCCAGAACCTCTGGGTTATTACCTGCAACTGCTGTAGAAATTACCACTGCCTCTGCAGTACCAATATTTTTAGGATCATGCCCAATATGAATTACAGCACCCAAATCTGTAAGGCGCTTCGTTACTGCGCCTTCAGCTAAATCAGATCCAGACACCTGATATCCCAGATTCAGAAGCACCTCGGCAATACCGCTCATGCCTGCGCCACCGATACCAACAAAATGGATTTGCTGAACGATATGTTTCATATACCTACTCCTGCACAGTCTGCACATACTTCAGCTACACGTTGAGTAGCATGAGGCTTAGCCAAAGCATGAGCACGCTCAGCCATCACTTGTAAATCTTGACGATTGAAATTTTGAATCATGGATGCAAGATCTTGTGGATTGAGATCTTGTTGCGGTAACAAAATGGCGGCATCTGCATCTGATAAAAATCGTGCATTGGCAGTTTGGTGATCATCAATCGCATATGGAAATGGGATTAAACAAGAAGCTACACCACATGCTGCAATTTCTGAAACAGTCATTGCGCCCGAGCGACAAATGACAAGATCTGCTTGACCGTAGGCGGTTGGCATATCATCAATAAAGGAACGGATATCGGCAGTAACACCTAAGTCAGCATATCGCTGCTGTAGATCTGCGAGATGCTTCTCTCCAGCCTGGTGCATCACATATGGACGCGCATCTTTATCCATCAATGCCAAGGCTGATGGAATTGCTTCATTTAAGGCAGCCGCACCTAAACTTCCACCAACCACCAAAATGCGCAGAGGTCCCGTGCGCTCTTCATAACGTTTTGCTGGCGCAGCCATAGCGTCGAATTCTTCACGGATTGGATTTCCGACCCACTCAGCATGAGCCATCGTATCTGGGAAACCAGTCAAGGTACGCATAGCAATTTTGGCTAAAGCGCGATTCGCACTTCCCGCCACAGAATTGGCTTCATGTAAAACCAGCGGCCTCTTCAAAAGCTTAGTCATCAAGCCGCCAGGAAATGTAATGTATCCACCCATACCCAACACCACATTTGGCTTAATGCGGCGCATGATCTTCAAACTCTGGAAGCTGGCCCTTGCCAGGTTAAATGGCAGCATCAGTTTGGCTTTGATGCCTTTGCCACGCAAGCCACCAAAATCAACGGCTTCAAATGGAAAATCACAAGCTTTGACTAGTCGATACTCCATACCGCTCTGATTACCAAGCCAAGATACATTCCATCCACAAACGCGCAAATATTCAGCCACTGCTAGACCTGGGAAAATATGTCCGCCAGTACCTCCAGCCATGATCAAGATGGATGGTTTGGTCATAACTTACCTCCCCGCATCAAGATTCGGTTTTCATAATCAATACGAAGCAGCATTGCTACTGCGACTGCATTCATCAAAATCCCTGAGCCACCATAACTGACTAAAGGAAGAGTTAAGCCTTTGGTTGGAAGTAAGCCCAAGTTCACACCCATATTGATAAATGCCTGCCAACCAATCCATATCGCCACACCTTTAGCGGCGAGACCAGCAAAGCTGCGATCCAATTGCAAGGCAGTGCGGCCGATGAGGAATGCGCGGCGTACGATCCAGTAGAACAAGAAAATCATTACCACTACACCAACAAAACCAAGCTCTTCACCAATCACCGCCATGATGAAATCGGTATGCGCCTCGGGAAGGTAATGTAACTTTTCAACACTTCCGCCTAGACCTACACCAAACCATTCACCACGACCAAATGCCATAAGTGAGTGCGTTAATTGATAGCCCTTATTTGCTGCGTTATCGACTTGCCATGGATCCATAAATGCCAACATGCGGCCGCGACGGAATGGTGAGAGTGCAATCATGATGGCGCCACTCATGAGACCAACCAAAATCAAACCACCAAATAACTTGGCATTAATGCCACCCAAGAACAAAATTCCAAAGGCAATTAAGGCAACCACAACAAATGCACCCATATCGGGTTCAGCCATGAGCAAGCCACCAACCAAGGCAACCGCAATACCCATTGGCAACATGCCTTTGACAAATGAGTGGAGATACTCTTGGCGCTGTACCGTATAACTTGCAGCAAAAATCACTGCAGCAAATTTCATTAATTCAGATGGCTGGAAATTCATGAGACCCAATGGGATCCAACGCTTAGCACCATTTACTCCTTTTCCAACGCCAGGAATAAGTACGGCAATTAACAGGAGAACCGTAAAGCCGAAAATAATTGGGGAATAACGATCCCAAACATGGGTTGGGATTTTGAATACCCAAATAGCAACACCAATGGCAATGGCTAATGAAATGCAATGGCGAATCAAGAAATAATTGCTGCTGTAGTTTGCATACTTAGGGCCATCAGCCAAAGTAATCGAAGCCGAGTAGACCATCACTAAACCAATTAAGGCTAGTGACAATACCGCCCAAACTAACAACTGGTCATAGTCCATCATGCGTGAGCGAGTTTGCTCAACACCAGAAACTGCGTCTCTCAAGCCGCTTCGGAAATTGTCTATCCCACCTCTGGAGAAATTCCAGAAGCGGCCAAGGCCCAACCTATTCTCAGGAAAAAGTTTTTCCTTCAAACTCATGCATCCGCTCCTTGGAATTGCATTCCCAACTCTTCAACTTCAGCAACAAACGCCTCTGCGCGTTCTACGTAATCACTAAACTGGTCAAAGCTGGCGCAAGCCGGTGAGAGCAAAACAATATCGCCAGACTGAGCTTGTTGTGCAGCTGCAGTCACTGCATTTTGTAAAGTCTCACTCATCACACAGGGGACTGAGTCGGTCAAAGCCTCAGCAATAATTGGAGCGTCCTTGCCAATTAGGAAAACACCTTTTACAAAACGTAGTGCAGGATCGCGTAAGGGACTAAAGTCTTGGCCCTTGCCTTCTCCACCAGCAATTAACCAGATCCGCTTGCCAGACTCATTGGCGCTTAAGCCATTTAATGCAGCTACTGTTGCTCCTACATTGGTGCCCTTACTATCGTCCACATATTCAACATTGGACACAATGGACACACTTTGAACGCGATGAGGCTCACCTTGGTAATCACGCAATCCATGCAAGAGCATATTCATCGGCAAACCAGCTGCTCGCGCTAAGGCTAGTGCGGCCAGTGCATTCAAAGCGTTATGACGACCACGAATGCGTAAGGCATCAGCAGGGATTAAACGCTTTAGTCTTAATGGCTCGTCTTCTATAACGGCCACTTTACGACGGCGTTTTGGCTGTGGCTCAACATCTTCATCCACCTCGGCCCAGACCAGCCAATCAATTCCACCAGCACGCAGATCATGCTCTATGCCAAAAGCGCCCTGTTCATCAGGACGACTAGCGCCAAAAGTAATGACTGATTTATTGGCTTTTTGCTCATCAGTGAGTAGATTCATGACTAGTGAATCGTCACGATTCAAGATACAGATTGTGTCTTGTCCAAAGATATTAGCTTTTGCATCAACATAGGCCTGCATATCCCCATGCCAATCCAAATGATCTTGCGTAATATTTAATACAGTAGCTGCCGTTGCATTGAAAGTGCTCGTATACACCAGTTGGAAGCTGGAGAGTTCAAGCACCCAAATCTCCGGCATATCGGCAACTTGATCAGACTCATCCAAGCAAGACATTAATTTGTCTAAAGCGGCTGGGCTGATATTTCCAGCTACCGCAACACGCTTGCCAGCACGCTCACATAACTGGCCTGTTAGCGCAGTCGTTGTTGTCTTTCCATTAGTTCCAGTGATAGCCAATAGAGCTGGCTTATATTGAGATTCTTCAACCTGAGCCATACGATCCAATGCAGCAATCGCTCTCGCAAAGAACTCCAACTCTCCCCAGATATCAATATTAGATTCTTGCACCTTAGCCAAGAAAGAAGCTATTGGCTCTTGCAGTGGTGATAGGCCAGGACTGATTCCGATGACATCGACACCCTTTAAATGAGCGTCATCAAGAGGTCCAAAGTAAGCCTCTTCGAGTCCCGCAAATTCAAGATCCGCCAACCATGCTTTTTGGCGCTCATTTAATTGCTCACGATCACGTGTATCGGCCAAGCTGACTTTTGCGGCATTCCTCAAGCACCACTTAGCCATAGCATAACCAGACTCTCCCAATCCTAGAATTAAGAAATGCTGAGGCGCTTGATAGCCCTCTTCTGCGATGAGAGCTGGGTTAGCGAAGGCTTGGTCTAAGTTATGCATATTCTTTGGCTTACCTTAATTTCAGGCTGGAGAGGCCAATGAGTACTAATAAAATGGTGATGATCCAGAAGCGAACTACTACTTGTGTTTCGCGCCAGCCACCCAATTCGAAATGGTGATGCAGTGGGGCCATCCTAAAAATGCGACGGCCTTCGCCAAAACGCTTCTTGGTAAATTTGAACCAAAACACTTGCAGCATTACTGACAGTGTTTCTGCCACAAAGATTCCGCCCATGACAAAGAGCACGATTTCTTGGCGAACAATCACGGCAATAGTTCCAAGTGCGCCACCCAAAGCAAGTGCGCCAACATCGCCCATAAATACTTGGGCAGGATGTGTGTTGTACCAAAGGAATGCTAATCCCGCACCACCCATGGCACCACAGAAGATCATGAGCTCACCTGCACCAGGAATGTAGGGGAATAACAAATACTTTGCGTAAATTGCATTACCCATCACATAAGCAAAAGCGCCTAGAGCGGCACCAACCAATATCACCGGCATGATGACTAAACCATCAAGACCATCGGTTAAGTTCACAGCATTACTACTGCCAACAATTACTAAGTAACTCAAAATGATGAACCCCATCACACCCAAGGGATAGCTCACTTCTTTCATAAAGGGAATCAGTAAGTTCGATTTAGCTGGCAGATCTAAAGCAAAGCCACTTTTAAGCCAATCGAAGAATAGCTGTAACACTTTGAAATTATTCACTTCCGATACAGAGAAGGCTAAGTAAATAGCAGCGAATAATCCGATCAAAGTCTGCCAAAAGAATTTTTCTCTTGAAGCCATTCCCTTAGGATCTTTACGTGCAACCTTACGGTAATCGTCAACCCAGCCTACCAAGCCAAATCCGAAAGTCACAATCATCACAATCCATATAAAGCGATTGCTCAGATCAGCCCACAGCATGCAGGAAATAAAAATACCCAAAAGAATCAATACACCACCCATGGTTGGTGTGCCTGATTTCACTAAATGGGTTTGTGGGCCATCTGTACGAACTGCTTGACCCATCTTTAATGCAGTCAACTTCCGAATAACCCACGGGCCAGCTGCTAACCCGATTAGCAAAGCTGTCACCGTTGCCATCACCGCCCTAAAGGTGATGTAGTTAAAGACTCGGAAAAATCCAAAATCATCCTGTAACCATTGCGCCAATATTAAGAGCATGTTTTAGCCTCCTCTAATAAGGCCTGTACTACCCGCTCCATACGCATAAAACGCGATCCCTTAACCAAAATATCTAAATGCATTTGCTTGCTCGACTCGTGGTCTGCTAGTGCCAAATTGAGCTCTTCGAGCAAGCGATCTAAAGTTGTGAAGTGAGTGGCCCTGCTTGTAGCTAAGACCTTCTCTGATTCGTTAAATCCCTGAACAGTAAATTTGCACTGTTCTCCTAAGGCGAATAACTTACTAATGCCCTGCTCAGCAGCATAGGCACCGACTTCTTCATGAAACGCAGGACCTTGATCACCTACCTCACCCATATCGCCCAACACTAACCAAGAATTATTTCCAGACTGTTTGAGTGCATCAATAGCAGCTCTAACCGAATCCGGGTTGGCGTTGTAACTATCATCGATCAAAGTGCGTCCAACACTTAAAGGCTTTGATTGCATGCGTCCATTTACTGGAACAAAAGATTCCAGGCCAGTCTTTATCTGCTCCAAACTTAAGCCAGCACCCAATGCGACTGCGCTAGCCGCTAATGCATTGCGAACATTGTGGGCTCCTAATGTATTCAGTTGAACCTCAAGCTTGCCACGATCAGTTGAAATCTCAATTCGCCCGCTGGGCAATAACTTACCAACTACAGAGGCTTTAGTTGAAGCAGTATCTGTAGACAAAGCAAAATCAATCACCTTACGTCCTGCCGCAGCTTGATACCAAACTTTAGAAAATTCAGAATCCGCCGAAAATACTGCGACTCCGTCCGCAGGAAGTGAGCTCAAGGCAGTTGCATGTTCTTGTGCAACAGCTTCTACGGTTGCCATAAATTCTTGATGCTCGCGCTGAGCATTATTAATCAGCCCAATATTGGCTTGAGCAATGACAGCTAACTCTGCTGTTTCGCCGGGATGGTTCATGCCTAACTCAATTACTGCCAAACGATCAGTCGAGCGCATGCGTAACAAAGTTAAAGGCAGTCCAATATCGTTATTGAAATTACCTTTAGTAACTAGAGTGCATTTCTCACCAACAGCAGCTTTAAAGATGGAGGCAATCATTTCTTTTACAGTGGTCTTACCATTGGATCCTGTTACTAAAGCCACCGGAATAGAGAACTGTGCACGCCATGCCTTTGCTAGCTCACCCAAAGATTGTTTAACATCCTTGACACAAACTGCCGCTAAATTTTCTGGGCATGCTGCTTTATCACTAATGAGCGCCCCACTTGCTCCTGCTGTGGCCACCTCCCCCAAGAAATGATGTGCATCAAAACGTTCGCCCGACAAGGCAATAAATAATTCACCGGGCTGAACCTGACGACTATCACTACCCACATGATCAATAGAAATCGATGACGCAGACTGCAAATCAGCATGAATCAACTGACTGCCTGGCAACATAGCATGTACCTGAGCAAGCGTGGTCATTGGGGTAGCAACCAAAGTAGTCATAAACCACCCCCTGCTGCTAAACGAATATGCTCTTGATCAGAAAAATCAAATTTCTTGCCGTTGATTTCTTGAGTGGACTCATGTCCCTTGCCTGCAACCAAAACAATATCTTTTATATCAGCATGTCGAACTGCAGCCATGATGGCAGCAGCTCTATCAGGCAGTACTTGCACATTTGCCAAGCTGCCAGTCATGCCAGATTGAATCATGGCAATGATGGATTCTGGATCTTCAGATCTTGGGTTATCACTTGTAATGACAATGTAATCGGCAAACTCCTGAGCAAGCTTACCCATTTGCGAGCGTTTACCTGAATCTCGATCACCACCACAACCAAAGACACACCAAACTTTTCCATCGCGTTGATTTGCAATAGGGCGCAAGGCATTCAATACTTTAGTGAGAGCATCTGGTGTATGTGCATAGTCCACAACTACCAAGGGGCCCTCAGTTCTTTGAGTTTTTTGCACGCGAATCAATTCCATTCGGCCTGGAACAGAGCTCAATTTGCTCATACGTTTGGAGGCCTCGGTTGGATTCAATCCTTGAGCCAATAGAACTGTCCAAACCGCAAGACAATTACTGAGATTGAATTCACCCAATACTGCAAGCTGAACAGTGTTCGAGCTGGATGTATCACAGCTAAATTCAGATTCATAACCCGCTGTTGCAAATACCGTGTCTTTTGCGTAGTTCCGTTTCAGACGATCGCCAAATTTTTCAAATCCAGCAAATGCATTACTGCTTAGTGCATAGCCCCACACACTTGGTCCATCTCCAGCGAGAAGCTTGATGGCTAATTCGCGACCAAAAGGATCATCAAAATTAATAATGGCATTTTCAAGCTGGGGCAGTTGGAACAGCTTTGCCTTGGCCTCAGCGTACTCACCCATCGTGCCGTGATAATCCAAGTGATCTTGAGTCAAATTGGTAAATACGGCAGTACGTACATCCAAGCCAGCAACCCGACCCTGATCGAGTGCATGAGAAGAAATCTCTATGGCCACCTGCTGCGCACCTGCATCAAGTAATTCTTTTAATTCTGTTTGCAATCTCGGAGCATCAGGCGTGGTGTAACCAGTCCGAACTAATGCTCCTGGAAATCCAGTGCCTAAAGTGCCCAATACTGCTGTTCGATGACTTGACTCATCCAAAGCTTGTGCGACCCACTGGGTAATACTAGTTTTTCCATTGGTACCGGTAACGCCGATAATATTCAACTGCTTACTAGGGTAACCGTACCACTCTGCACACAACTCTCCAGCTAAGCTAGATAAATTATCAATAGCAAAACATTCTGGGCGATCTAGGTATTCATTAGCAACACCATCTACAGGATCAAATACAACTGCCGCAGCACCATTTGCCAAGGCAGCGGCAATGTAATCACGACCATCCCGCAAAGCATTCCCATGACCAACAGGATATGCAAAGAAGATATCGCCAGATTCAATTTGACGACTATCTGCAGTAACTTTTGCATGCACAGATGTGAGATCGCGTAAATGCGAGATCAAGAGATGGGGCTCAATATTGACCATTGTCATCATCTCTTCAAAACCGCTGCATTTGTTTTGACTGCAGCACTTTGAATCTCTGCACTATTTTTATTTTCCAATACTGCCTGATTCATATTGCTATCAGGAGCAACATTGAGTGTGCGCAAAGTCTCACTCACAATAGTAGAAAACACTGGTGCGGCAACATCACCACCATAGTGACTGCCGCCAGTAGGCTCATCAATCATCACAGCAACCACAATGCGTGGCGCACTGATTGGTGCGAGACCAGCGAAGTAAGCGCGGTATTTATTGCCGTAGCCCTTACCCACTAATTTATGAGCTGTACCTGTTTTTCCACCAACGCGATAACCTTCAGCCTGCGCTTTGATTGCAGTACCGCCAGGCTCTGTAACAGATTCCATCATGCTGCGCATCTCGAGCGCTGTTTTAGCAGAAATAATGTGTGTACCAGATTTGAACTCTGGACTACGCTCAATCGTGAGCGGGACCAATTCGCCGTCACGAGCAAAGATGGTGTAAGCACGAGCCACCTGAAAGAGTGAACCTGAAATGCCATAACCAAATGCAATTCGCGCCTGATCAGTTGGCATCCATTTTTTATAGGGGTGTACCGTACCGGCTACAGCACCCGGAAAGCCAATCTTCGGTGCCTGACCCAGACCGACAGATGTATAAAAATTCCACATCTCTTCAGCGGTTAAATCATTCATCGCAATTTTAGCCGTACCAATATTGCTTGATTTTTGAATGATTTGAGATACCGTCAAATTTCCATAAGGATGTGTATCTGTTATCGGCTTGGGACCAACCAAATATTTTGCACCAATCACCATATTGGTATTCGGAGAAATAACACCTTTTTCCAATGCAATCGCCACGGTCAATGGCTTCATTGTTGAGCCAGGCTCAAAGGTGTCAGTTAATACACGATTACGCAGTTGCTCACCAGTTAACTTCTTGCGATCGTTGGGGTTATAGCTTGGGTAATTCGCCAATGCCAAGATCTCCCCAGTATGGGTATCCAAGACGACTGCACCACCAGCACTTGCTCGATGTTGCTCAACCGCACTCTTGACGGCGTTATAAGCCAAAAACTGAATCTTGCTATCAATCGAGAGCTGCAAATCCTTCCCATTTTGCGGTAACTGCAAAATCGAAACTTCTTCAACAACACGCCCGAGACGATCCACAACTACTCGACGTGCACCTGGATGTCCAGCCAAGTCTTTTTCTCTCGAGAGCTCCATGCCCTCTTGGCCACGATCTTCCACGTTAGTAAAGCCAACTACGTGTGCCATCGCCTCGCCCTCTGGATAAAAGCGACGGTACTCATTATTTAAACCAATACCTGGGATTTCTAATTGCCTAATTTTTTGCGCCACTTCTGGATCTACTTGGCGCTTTAAGAAAATTTGCTTACGATCTTCTTTTAACTTTTTACGTAAATCTGCTTCGCTAATCTGCAATAGTCTTGCTAACTTTTGCACTTTATCTGCAGCCAAGTCATCCGGTACAGTGTCGTTATAGGCGATCACTGACTTTGCCTCCAAGCTCGTAGCAATCACTTGGCCATTACGATCCAATATTTTTCCGCGGGAAGCAGGTAGCTCCAACTCACGTTGTGTACCGCGCACACCCTTTGCTTCATAGAATGCATTCCCTGGGCCTTGAATCCAAAACGCACGAATCAGCAGCAGCATGAATACAAAAAAAAGTATGAACAGCATGAGGCGCGACCGCCACATAGGCAGACGCAACACTAAATTCGGCGTAGTAGAGAAGCCTACCGTCCTCATCTAGTCTCCTTCAGATACAAAGTACGCTCTGGAGATATAGGAACCATTCGTAACTGATTGCGAGCAACATCTCGTATCCGTGCAGACTTCGATAGATTCCGCTGCTCGTACTCTAGACGTAGCCAGTCTTGATTTAGCTTACGCTCTTCAATTTGCGCACGGTCTAAAGCGATAAATAATTTACGCGCACGCTGCTGGGCTGCGACCAGCGATAGGGCACAGATCAACAATAAAACGAGTAAAGTTAGCGTGGCTCGATTCAAGCGAATACTCCTGTGCGCTTTTCAGCAACACGCATGATGGCCGAACGAGCGCGAGGGTTCTCTCGAATCTCCTCATCACTAGGTTTAACGCGCCCAATAATCTCTAAGGCGCTTTGTGGCAAATCTCGATCGCGGACAGGTAAACCGCGTGGTACTTCAACCTTCGCATGCGACTGCATGAATTGCTTCACGATGCGATCTTCGAGCGAATGAAAACTAATCACTGCCAAACGTGCGCCTGGCTTTAACAAACTTAACGCCGCTTTTAATCCAAGCTCTAGATCTTCTAATTCACGATTAATAAAAATACGGAGCGCTTGAAAAGTGCGAGTAGCTGGATCTTGACCTACTTCTCTTGTACGAACTACGCTGGCTACTAAGCTTGCTAATTGCAAGGTTGTTTTTGGGGGCAAGCCTTCCTCTCGCTTTGCCACAATAGCCTTAGCGATCTGAAATGCAAAACGTTCCTCACCATAAGTCTTAATCACGCGCGTGATGTCCTCTTGTGATGCTTGCTCCAACCATTCCGCTGCCGTCAAACCTTGATCCGTGTTCATGCGCATATCGAGTGGACCATCCTTGCGAAAGGAAAAGCCACGATGCGCTTCGTCCACCTGTGGAGAGCTGATACCCAGGTCTAACAAAATACCGTCGACAGATTCTGACTCCGCGTATTGATCCATCTGCGCAAAACTGTCGTGCACAATTCTCAAACGAGAGTCGTTGATTTTTTCCGCGACTGCAATCGCATCTAAATCTTTGTCGAAAGAAATCATTCGCGCGCCTTGAGGCAATTGCGAGAGTAGCGCTTGCGTGTGACCACCGCGCCCAAATGTTCCATCGATCAGGAGCAGGTTTTGTGAAGCCTCGGGAGAGTTGATGCGTGGACCACTGATCAGCGCCGTCACCGCCTCGGCCAGTAATACTGGGCGATGAGTTATGTTCATGGCACCCTGTCATCAAAAATTAAATTGCTTCAGGGCTTCAGGCATACCTTGTGCAATGGCAGCCTGTTCTTTTGTAGCGTAAGTAGCGGCGTCCCACAACTCTAGATGACTACCCATGCCGAGTAGCATCACTTCCTTTTCAATACCAGCAGCTGATCGCAGCTCTGGGCTCACCAGAATTCTTCCAGCACTGTCCAAATCAACTTCTGCAGCATTGCCAAGGAAGATTCGACGCCACCAATGGGCATCCATGGGTAATTGCGCGACACGTGAACGGAAAGTTTCCCACTCGGGACGGGGGAATAACAATAGACATCCATCCGGGTGTTTTGTGAGCGTGATACGACCCTCACCTTGAACCAACAAGGCGTCACGATGCTTTGCCGGCACAGACATGCGGCCTTTTGCATCTAAATTGAGAGCTGAAGCACCCTGAAACACCATTTACCCCACTTTTTCACACTTCCTCCCACTTTAGAGGATCGTAATAAGAGGGTCAAGTGTTTTTGGGTAATTTTTTAGGAAATTTCCTAGTGATTACAAACACTTAGCGTTATCTGTTAATAAAATGGTGCTTATAAAATTACTACTTGAAACAAGGGCTTGGAAAATATACTTAAGAATAGGTCTTAGCTATTTAACCTAATAATAGATAAATATACTGTATTAATAAACAGTGTTCTTAATAAAAATATGTGGAATGATTAATTTATGACTAGATTTTGTAAGCAGTGCTTGTCATAACTTTGGACATCGCCTGCATTAGCTTCTGAATCGGTTCCGGCAAGACCGCTCCACCCGCTGAAATTGCTGCCTGTCCATGCTCAATTTCATCAATACGCATTTGATCAACTATGGCACGAGAACGCTCATCTTCTGCGGGTAATTTTTGGATGTGACTCTCCAGATGATTTTCAACCTGCTTTTCGGTTTCAGCAACAAATCCCAAACTCCACTTATCACCCGCTAAGCCAGCAGCCAAGCCGATTGCAAAGGATCCTGCATACCAAATTGGATTGAGATAACTCGTGTGCGAACCCAACTCTTGAAGACGCGTTTCGCACCAAGCTAAATGATCCATTTCCTCTTGACCAGAGTGATCCAGCATCTGACGAATTTCAGGGTTGCGAGCTACTAATTTTTGAGATTGATACAGGGCTTGGGCGCAAACCTCACCCACATGATTTACACGCATCAATCCAGCGGCATGCTCCCGATCTTTTGCGTCCAATAAAGCGGTAGATTGCTTATCTAAACCCGGGGTTAGGCGATGGGCATGAGCACCCCCCACTACCGAGCGTAAGGCTGTATCAAACTCAATAATGACGCGATCAATTAGAGCCATGAGGGGATTTAAACTAGACTAGAACCTCGGCTTTACAGCTTTGTTTGGTCTTTAAACCTAGCTCGGCCAACAGTTCACGGTCTTGTTCTGCTTCCGGATTACCGGTAGTGAGTAATTGCTCACCATAGAAAATAGAATTGGCGCCAGCTTGGAAGCACATGGCCTGAACCGCCCTGCCGAGCTCTTGGCGACCGGCTGACAAACGCACGCGTGCACGCGGCATAGTGATGCGGGCTACAGCAATAGTTCTGACAAACTCCAAAGGATCCAATGGCTTCTGATCTGCCAATGGGGTTCCTGCTACAGGAACCAGATGATTGATCGGAACTGATTCTGGATATGGGCTTAAATTGGCCAAGCGGGCCAAGAAAGCTGCACGCTGTTCACGGGATTCACCCATGCCCACAATGCCACCGCAGCACACTGACATGCCTGCAGCACGTACATTAGAAATCGTATCTAAACGGTCTTGGTACCCACGGGTGGAAATGACTGAGCGATAGAAGTCCTCACTAGTATCCAAATTGTGGTTATAGAAGTCTAAGCCAGCCTCCTGAAGCGCTTGAGCCTGATTGGCTTCCAGCATCCCCAGAGTGGCGCAGGTTTCTAAGCCCAAGGCTTTGACACCCTTAATCATGGCAGTGACTTTTTCAATATCACGGTCCTTAGGCTCCCGCCAAGCAGCGCCCATACAAAAACGATTCGATCCAGCAGCTTTCGCTGCTTTAGCTGCCTCCAAAACCTCATCTAGATCCATCAACTTATTGGCTTTGACGTCAGTGTCATAACGAGCTGCCTGTGGGCAATAGCCACAATCCTCAGGACAGCCACCAGTCTTGATTGACAAGAGGGTAGCTAATTCCACATCACCATCAGGGAAGTTAGCACGATGGGTTTCTTGCGCCTTGAACATCAATTCACTAAATGGGAGGGCAAATAAAGCCTCAATCTCGACAACTGACCAAGCACCCGAAGCATCGACCTCCTTATGCAAATCCTTTTGAGACTTGACTTGGGTAAGGGGTTTTTCAGTAGTTTGGGTGGCCTGCATGGTCGAATTCCAGAAAATAGATTAATTCAAGGCATAAACATAACAGATACAGGCCTAAATTAGGAAAAACTAGTGGTCAAATACCAAACATGAAGCTTATTTCTGATCCTATTCAAAGCTCTCTGGTTGAGCGCAGCCTAGACGCCGTATGGCATCCCTGCACTCAGATGAAACATCATGAATCATTGCCATTAATTGCCATTACCAAGGGTAAGGGTGCTTGGCTCTTTGATGATCAGGGAAATGCCTTACTCGATTGCATTAGCTCGTGGTGGACCAATCTCTTTGGGCACTCCAATCCACGCATTAATCAAGCCATTACGAGTCAACTGGAAAAAATTGAGCATGTCATGCTCGCCGGATTTACCCATGCGCCAGTAGTTGCTCTCTCCGAAAAATTATCAGCTTTAACTCAAGGTCATTTGGGTCATGTATTTTTTGCATCCGATGGCGCCTCAGCAGTAGAGATCGCCTTAAAGATGAGTCATCACTACTGGCGACTCAACAATCAGCCTCAAAAGAAAAAATTTGTCTGCCTTGAGAATGGTTACCACGGAGAAACCTTAGGTGCACTTGCGGTAACAGATGTTGCAATCTTTCGCGAATCATACGGCTCACTTTTACAAGATGTTTTCACTGTCCCATCACCTGATGCGCGCAAAGCAAAGTCTGGTGAGAGCGCTGATGATGTTGCCAAACACGCAGCAAAAATATTAGAAGGGTTACTAGAGGCAGAGCATCAGCATATTGCCGCCATCATTGTGGAACCACTCGTTCAATGTGCCGGGCAGATGGCGATGTACTCTCCAGAATATTTATGCTTAGTGCGATCACTTTGTGACCGTTACAACATTCATCTGATCGCCGATGAGATCGCAGTAGGTTGCGGTCGATCAGGAAAGTTTTTTGCTTGTGAGCACGCAGGAATTTGGCCGGACTTCTTGACACTATCTAAAGGCATTAGTGGTGGCTATCTTCCCCTATCACTTTCTATGACGACTGATAAGATTTATCGTGCGTTCTATGGCGATCAAATGCAACAAGGTTTCTTGCACTCACACTCCTACACAGGCAATCCATTGGCATGCGCTGCAGCACTTGCGTGTCTAGAGATTTTTGAAGCTGACTCTGTTCTCGAAAAAAATCTTGAACGCAGTCAATATCTTGCCAAGGCATTTGCCTGGGCAAAAGTAGATCCTCGCATTGAACATTGGCGCCAGCAGGGAATGATCTTAGCCTTTGATATCAAACCTGAATCACTAAAAAATCCTGCTACGTTTTCACGAGAGATGTTTTCAGCAAGCATGGCGGAGGGTATCCTCATTAGGCCAATTGGCAATACGATTTATGTGATGCCACCCTACATCCTCACCGCTAAGGAAGCCATGCAAATGGGCGCTTCTGTGCAAAGAGCTCTTAATCAGGTGCTGGCATGAGTGCAAAATTTACCGCTCGAGAGATGGTGGCTCAACAGATTGCCGCTCTAGATGAGCAATTGCTGAGACGCAAACTGCGTACCACCGAGTCACCCTGTGACACCAAGGCTCGCGTTGGTCAGCGAGAACTGAAAGCATTTTGCAGCAATGACTACTTAGGGCTAGCAAATCATCCGGAATTAGTTTCTGCACTTACAGAAGGCGCAAAACTATACGGGGTTGGTAGCGGCGCATCACATTTAATTAGCGGCCATAGCATTGCACATGACTTGCTTGAAAAAAAATTAGCTGCCTGTGAGAGTAAACATATCCCTAGTGCGAGGGCGCTATTCTTCAGCACCGGCTATCTTGCAAACATCAACGCCATTACTGGAATTTCTAGGCTTGCTGAGCAAGGTCAAGCCAGCATTTATTCTGCCAAACTCAATCATGCCTCTTTGATTGATGGCGTACGCCTAGCTAGCGCACAAACGAAAGCCAAGATAACTTTATTTGATCACCAAAATCTTGACTTGCTAGAAGAAGGATTAAAGCAAGACACTCTGCCACTGAAATTAATTGTGGTTGATGGTGTCTTCAGCATGGATGGGGATATTGCACCCGTAGAAAAACTGCTCCATATCGCCGAACAATGTGATGCACTCTTAATGGTCGATGATGCCCACGGATTTGGCGTGCTTGGCGAAAAAGGCCACGGTATTTTGGAGCAAGCCGACGTACATTCAGAAAGAATTATTTATGTCGGCACACTTGGCAAGGCAGCCGGTGTGAGTGGTGCTTTTATTTGTGCAGCTGCACCGTTTATTGAGTGGCTTATCCAAAAGGGACGTCCTTATATCTACAGCACGGCTACACCACCAGCAATTGCCCATACCTTACTGAGCAGCCTTGAATTGATCGAAGGTGATGAAGGCATTGCGCGTCGTAAACAACTTCATAAGTTGATTCAGATTTGGAATGAGGAGATGACTTTCTCAGGGTGGGAGAAAACTCCTTCATCTACCCCTATTCAGCCGGTGATTTTAGGAAGCAATGCCAACGCATTAGCGGCAGCCAAACTCTTAGATGAAGCAGGTTATTGGATCCCCGCAATCCGCCCACCCACCGTCCCAGTTGGTAGCTCTCGATTACGCATTACCTTTTCCGCAAACCACAGCGCTAATGATTTACGTGAACTGATTAAGACATTGAAGTCTATTGAGAAACACGTAGAAAGTTATTCATGACGATCAATGCTTCTACTGGTTTTTTTGTAACAGGTACGGATACTGAAGTTGGTAAAACTTTAGTTGCCGGCGCACTTATTCTGAAGCTGAGAGAAACAGGTATTAGCGCAGTCGGCTTTAAACCTGTCGTTGCCGGAACTTATGTGGATGCTAGCGGTCAAAAATTCAATGAGGACTTAGAGACATTACGTATTGCTTCAGGATTAAATGCTCAAGTACAAAGTCTTTGTCCTTACATTCTCGATCAAGCAGCAGCACCCCATCTTGTTGCTAAGGAAACTGATGTCTACCTAGATTCCACCATCATCTTGGCTGATTTGCATTCACTAAATCAAAAATTTGAGGCGGTTGTTGTTGAGGGGGCGGGTGGATTTTTAGTTCCTTTAAATGAACAAGAAGATTTAGGCGATCTCGCTCAGGCAATTGATTTACCAGTCATCCTCGTTGTAGGCATGCGTTTGGGCTGCATTAATCACGCTCTACTCACTTGTGAAGCAATTCAGTCTCGCCAGTTAACGATTGCCGGCTGGGTAGCGAATACGCTTTCAGAGGAGATGCCTCTTCTGGAAGAAAATATTCAAACACTTAAAGACCGGATTTTTGCACCATTTTTAGGTGTTATTCCCACCATTCCTCAGCAGATTCAGAAGCCGGAAAATGCCCCCTACTCCATAGAGTCATTACGATTTGCTGCGGAGCATATAAAACTGCCCGAGTAAATTCAGATAAGATGAAGCTATGCGATTACTTCCAGAAATCATCGACTCCGCATCAGCCATCCAAGAAATTCGTCGCAATATTCACGCGCATCCAGAATTACGCTTTGAAGAAAACCGCACATCTGATCTTGTAGCTGAAGCACTTTCGAGTTGGGGAATCACGGTTTATCGTGGCCTTGGCAAAACAGGAGTGGTTGGCAAACTTGATGGTGACTTAGGTCAAGGCAAGATGATTGGCTTACGAGCCGACATGGATGCACTGCCACTACAAGAACACAACACCTTTGAACACACTTCAAAGAATCCCGGCAAGATGCATGCCTGCGGGCATGATGGTCATACAGCAATGCTCTTGGGTGCAGCCCAATACCTTTCCAATCATCGCGAATTCAAAGGCACAGTCATTTTCATTTTTCAGCCAGCAGAAGAAGGTGGTGCTGGCGCGCAAGAAATGATTAACGATGGACTATTTAAACAATTTCCTTGTGATGCTGTTTTTGGTCTACATAACTGGCCAGGGCTTGCTGAAGGACATTTTGGCGTGACCTCTGGCCCGATGATGGCTTCCAGCAATTCCTTTGAAATCATCGTTCGTGGCAAAGGTGGTCACGCTGCCTTGCCACATAACAGCGCTGATCCAGTGCTTGCAGGCGCTCAAGTTGTACAAGCATTACAAAGCATCATTACGCGTAATAAACGTCCAGTGGATGCCGCAGTATTGTCAGTCACACAGTTCCATGCGGGTGAGACGAGCAATGTCATTCCGGATAGTGCATTTATCGGCGGAACCGTTCGCACATTCACTATCGAGGTGCTTGATTTAATTGAACAACGTTTACGAGAAATCTCTCAGAACGTAGCAAGTGCATTTGACTGCCAAGCAGAAATTAGTTTTGCTCGAAACTACCCTCCGCTCATTAATCATAGCAAGGAAGTTGAATTTGCCAGTGAAGTGATGAGCGACTTAGTTGGTGCACAAAACGTCAATACCTCAATCGACCCCACGATGGGCGCAGAGGACTTTGCATTTATGCTGCTGGAGAAACCAGGTTGCTATGTATTCCTAGGCAATGGTGATGGTGATCACCGTGCGATAGGTCATGGCATGGGCCCATGCCATCTTCACAACCCTTCTTATGACTTCAATGATGCGCTGATCCCAGTGGGCGTCAGCTACTGGGTCAAGCTAGCGCAACGTTACCTAGAAAAATAATTCAGCCTGGCAGTAATTTTTTTACGAGTTCGTAAATTTTGCTGGGCGCTTTTCTATAAAAGCTGCCATACCTTCTTTTTGATCGTTTGTTGCAAAGCAAGAGTGGAACAAACGACGCTCAAAATGAATGCCTTCTGAGAGCGTAGTTTCGTAAGCGGTATTAATTGCTTCTTTCACCATCATTGCAGTTAGTAATGGCATGTCTGCAATCGTCTTGGCAATTGCTTTGACTTCTTTTAGTAAATCGGCTTGGGGGAAAATGCGAGCAACTAGGCCAGAGCGCTCAGCCTCAGCAGCATCCATCATGCGACCCGTTAAAGCCAAATCCATCGCTTTTGCTTTTGAAACTGCACGTGGCAAACGCTGGGTCCCACCAGCGCCAGGAATGATTCCCAATTTCACTTCCGGTTGTGCAAACTTAGCGCTGTCAGCGGCCATGATGGTGTCGCACATCATCGCCAACTCACATCCACCTCCAAGGGCATAGCCAGATACCGCTGCAATCACTGGCTTACGTACTTTTCTAATCTCTTCCCAATTGCGAGAAATAAAGTCACCGCGATAGACATCCGCAAATCCATACTTCGCCATCGTCGCGATATCTGCACCAGCAGCAAATGCCTTTTCACTACCAGTCACAATGATGCATCCAATATTGTCATCCGCATCAAAGCTCAATAGCGCTGCACCTAACTCATCCATTAACTCATCGTTCAGAGCATTTAATACTTGCGGGCGATTGAGGGTAATGATGGCAACCTTGCCATCCACTTCAGTCAATATGGTGTTGTAAGTCATCGATCTCTTTCAAAAATGATTTGTTCAGCGCGGCAACAATAACCACATCTTGCCATCTTGCTTCATGCGTCCTGCTAACTCACCTGCAGCATCCCCTGATCCCCAATAGTAATCCGCTCGTACCCCACCTACAATGGCTTTACCTGTATCTTGTGCCATCACTAATTTTTGTAAGGTTTGAGTACTCAAGGGTCTAGTCGTACTCAAAAATACCGGGGCACCCAAAGGCATCGCTTTCAAATCAATAGCAATGCTGCGCTCCGCTGTTAAAGGCACGCCCAATGCGCCATTAGGGCCCAGATCAGCACTAACATTACCTGGCAACTCTTTAAAGAATACAAAGCGAGGATTGGCATTGAGCATTTCCTCTACTTGGCCTGGATTACGTTTAGCCCATGCACTAATGCCCTGCATAGTGGCCTGACTACGATTAATTTCTTTACGGTCTAACAACCACTGCGCAAAAGACTTAAAGGGCTGGTCATTGGTACCGGCATAACCGAGTCGTAATACGCGCCCGTCTTCTAAACGAATTTTTCCAGAGCCTTGGATTTGCATGAATGCGGCGGCAACAGGATCTTGTACCCAGGCAATTTCAGAACCCTTCAGAACTCCAGAGCTCATCAGCTCTGCACGCGCTGGTGCAGGATCTGGCTTAGAACCTCTCCAAACCTTTGGAAGACCGTATAAGGGAACGGTATAAGTAGCGGTTCGAGTCTGCGAGCCATTCATGACAGGCTCGTAATATCCCGTTATCAAGCCAGAATCTTTGCCAGTAGTGCTGTTACGCACTTCATATACCTGAAAATTCCCCTCAAAATATTGGCGAATTGCGCGCCCATCACGACCTGAAATGCTGCTCGCTTGAGCGCATACCTGACGCCAGTTAATCTCGCTATTGCGTTTGCGTAAGGCATCACAACTCTTGAGCCAAGCAGGCCAAGCCTGGGTTAAATCATCCCCCTGCCAACCAGGCAAGTCTTGCCATGAGACCGATTGAAAGCTAGCGATCGGAGAGCTATAAGGAGATGGGACGTTGCCACTAGTACGGTAACCAGACCCCCTAGTTGAAGGCGTAGAACAAGCTGACAACAAACCAGCAATTGCTAGAACGAATACACTGCAAGCAAGGATTCGCGGGGTTTTCTTGCGACTTATTAATTTGGATATAGAAATCATGATTGCCAATTTACTCGATGAATACCCCATGATCTTGTTTGCTGTGGAGGGAGGCATTGCTTTAGCCCTCCTGCTCTTTATTGTCCTTTGGACCGGCAAGGGCAAAAAATAGTATTTTTTGAGAGCCTAGTGCAAGGTTCTCGGCATCACTAGGGCAAACTCGGGGATGGGGGCCTGGAAAAACTGAGCCTCCTCAGTTACGCAGAAGTACTCTCCGCGCATCGTGCCTGCCGGCGTCGGTAAAGTTGCCCAGCTGGTGTATTCAAACTGCTCACCCGCCCGCAGAAGTGGCTGTTGCCCTACAACCCCCAGGCCACGGACCTCCTGAACATCATTATCCCCATCAGTAATGAACCAATGGCGGGCAATGAGCTGAATACTGGCCGTACCGGTATTGCGAATAGTGACGGTATACGCGAACGCAAACTGGCGGTTATCGGGGTCAGACTGGTCGGGCAAATACTGGGTTTTGACCGTAATGCTGATTTCGTGAGGATTCATGCTCGAATTCTGCTCCATACTAAGGCCAACTGCAAGCTAGAATCTAGGGATGGATAGCCAGAAATCACTCTCAGATAGCCAGTTTGTCATCGCACCCTCCATTTTGTCGGCTGACTTTGCTTGCCTGGGCAAAGAAGTGCAAGATGTTCTCTTGGCTGGAGCAGACTGGATTCACTTTGATGTGATGGACAACCATTACGTTCCAAACCTCACTATTGGACCCTTGGTGTGCGAGGCAATTCGTCCACACGCCACAAAAAATGGCAAACCAGCCATGATCGACGTCCACTTAATGGTTGAACCGGTTGACCGCCTCATTCCTGATTTTGCAAAAGCAGGAGCAAACCTCATTAGCTTTCACCCAGAGGCGAGCCCTCATGTGGATCGCACTATTAATTTAATTCGTGATCAAGGATGTCAGGCAGGGCTAGTGTTAAATCCTGCAACACCACTGCATCATTTAGATCACACCTTAGAATTACTCGATCTTGTTTTGCTAATGTCTGTGAATCCAGGCTTTGGTGGGCAGTCATTTATTCCAAGCACTCTGAGTAAGATTGCTCAAGTTCGTGCACGACTAGATCGCCATCAACAAGAAACTGGTCGACACATTCGCCTAGAGGTAGATGGCGGGATTAAAGTCGAAAACATTGCAGAAGTAGCTAAGGCTGGTGCAGACACTTTTGTTGCTGGCTCCGCAATCTTTGGCAAAGAAAATTATGCTGACGTGATTAAAGAAATGCGCGCAGAACTAGCGACGTCAGGAAAAGCGTAATGCAGCACGAAGAATTTTTAGCCCTAGCAAAACAGGGTTTCAATCGCATTCCATTGGTCAAAGAAGTTTTAGCCGACTTAGAGACTCCGCTCTCACTATACGTCAAGCTCACTCAAGCATTTGGACAAAAGAATACTTACCTACTTGAGTCTGTCTTAGGTGGCGAGCGCTTTGGTCGCTTCTCATTCATTGGCCTTCCCGCTAAAACTGTTTTAAGAACAGTTGGCACACCAACGGCACCACTGACTGAAGTTTTATTCAATGACAAAGTCATTGAAACCAATCACGACAATCCACTCGACTTTGTTGATGCTTATTTCAAGCGCTTCAAGGTGGCGGTTCAACCTGGGCTCCCACGCTTCTGTGGCGGACTTGCAGGCTACTTTGGTTATGACACAGTTCGCTATATTGAATCTCGCTTAGCAAAACACAAGTTGCCAGATGAATTGGGTGTGCCCGACATTCAATTGATGCTAACTGAAGAGTTGGCAGTAATTGATAACGTTGCAGGTCGTATTTATTTAATTGTCTACGCAGACACCAGCGACACAGATAGCTTTGAAAAGGCTCAAGCTCGATTAAAAGAATTGCTTGCTTGCTTAAGCAAACCTGTAAGCATGCCTGCTTCATTGCCGAGCACCAAAACAGAGTTGATCCGTAAGTTCAAAGCAGCTGATTTTGAAAATGCCGTTCTCAAAACTAAAGAATATATTTTGGCTGGCGATTGCATGCAGGTCGTCATCGGCCAGCGCATTAGCAAGCCATTCACAGATTCACCTCTCGCCCTCTATCGAGCATTACGTTCTCTGAATCCATCGCCTTATATGTACTTCTATGACTTTGGTGATTTACAGGTAGTGGGCTCATCACCAGAGATCTTGGTGCGCCAAGAGCAGCGCGAGAGTCAGAAGATTGTGACAATTCGCCCTCTAGCGGGCACACGCCCTCGTGGCGCAACACCCGAAGAAGATGAGCGTCTTGCTACAGAATTACTTGCCGACCCAAAAGAGATTGCTGAGCATGTCATGTTGATTGACCTAGCTCGTAATGATGTGGGTCGCATTGCAAAGACAGGCACTGTCAAAGTGACTGACTCGATGTCAATCGAAAAATATTCCCATGTCCAACACATTGTCAGCTCAGTTGAAGGTGAATT
Source organism: Polynucleobacter sp. AM-7D1 (assembly GCF_018688455.1). Classification (NCBI taxonomy): domain Bacteria; kingdom Pseudomonadati; phylum Pseudomonadota; class Betaproteobacteria; order Burkholderiales; family Burkholderiaceae; genus Polynucleobacter; species Polynucleobacter sp. AM-7D1. The sequence goes on along the minus strand of NZ_CP061319.1, from coordinate 133,478 downwards.
GCTAGACAATATGAGCAATATGGATGTTTTACGCGCCACCTTCCCTGCTGGTACCTTATCGGGCGCCCCAAAGATTCGGGCGATGGAAATTATTGACGAGATGGAAATTGTGAAACGCGGTGTCTATGGAGGCGCAGTTGGCTATCTTTCCTTCTCTGGTGATATGGATGTGGCCATCGCTATTCGCACTGGCGTGATTCGTGATGGTGTATTGCACTCCCAGGCTGGTGCTGGTGTAGTTGCAGACTCTGACCCCACCGCTGAGTGGAAAGAAACCGAAGCCAAAGCCCGGGCAGTATTAATGGCAGCTGATTTAGTACAAGGAGGACTCGATGCTCCTCATGATTGATAACTACGATTCATTTACCTATAACCTCGTTCAGTATTTTGCAGAACTAGGTGAAGAAGTAAAAGTTTTTCGTAATGATGAAATTTCGGTTGAAGAGATTGCCAAAATTAATCCTGCGCGTATTTGCATTTCACCTGGGCCATGCAGTCCAGCTGAAGCGGGAATTTCTGTAGCGACGATTCAACGCTATGCTGGACAAATTCCGATTTTGGGAGTCTGCCTTGGACACCAAGCGATTGGTGAAGCATTCGGCGGCAAGATTATTCGCGCCCAAAAAGTAATGCATGGCAAAACAGATGATATTCATCACACTGGTGTTGGCGTTTTCAAAGACTTACCAAACCCATTTAAGGTGACGCGTTATCACTCATTGGCTATTGAAAAGAGTATGCTGCCAGCAATGCTTGAAATAACAGCCACCTCATCCGATGGCGAGATCATGGGTGTGCGCCACAAGGAACTTGCAGTAGAAGGCGTGCAATTTCATCCTGAGTCCATTCTTTCTGAGCATGGCCATGCGCTGCTGAAGAATTTTCTCCAAGCAAAATAACCAAAAGTATTCTAAGAAGCTCTATGTCTATTACTCCTCAGCAAGCATTGCAACGTTGCATTGAACATCGCGAGCTCTTTCATGATGAGATGACTGCCATGATGCGTCTGATTATGAGTGGTGAGATGCCGCCAACTTTAGTTGCAGGACTGCTCGTTGCCCTACGCACCAAGAAAGAGACCGTTGGTGAAATTGCCGCAGCTGCTCAAGTCATGCGGGAATTTGCCACCCCAGTAATTGTTGAGGATAGAAAAAATTTAGTGGATGTGGTGGGCACTGGTGGCGACGGAGCTCACACCTTCAACATTTCTACTGCTGCCATGTTTGTGGCGGCAGCTGCCGGAGCCAAAATTGCTAAGCACGGCAATCGCAGCGTCAGCAGCAAATCTGGCAGTGCAGATATTTTGGAGTCGCTAGGCGTGAAGCTATCGCTTTCCCCAGAACAAGTAGCGAAATGTATTTCAGAAGTAGGAGCTGGATTTATGTTTGCTCCGAATCATCACCCCGCAATGAAAAACGTCGTACCGATTCGTAAAGATTTGGGTGTGCGCACGATATTCAATATCCTAGGTCCACTCACGAACCCGGCAGATGCCAAGCGTATTCTGATGGGTGTCTTTCATGCTGACTTAGTCGGCATCCAAGCACGTGTATTGCAAGCCATGGGTATGGACCATGCACTCGTCGTCTATGGACGCGATGGTTTAGATGAGATTTCTTTAGAAGGTCCTACGCTCGTGGGTGAACTCAAAGATGGCCAGGTTCGTGAATATGAGATTCATCCAAAAGACTTTGGTTTGAACACTGCGCTGACTAATGGCTTTAAGGTGGCTGATGCTGAAGAGTCTAAGGCCATTGTTTTAGATGTACTCAATAAAACTCCTGGCCCAGCGAGCGACATTGTTTGTCTCAACGCTGGAGCAGTGCTGTATGTAGCGGATGTAGCCCCAAGCATTGCTAGTGGCATTCAGATGGCCCAAGCAGCTATTGCATCTGGCGCTGCCCGCCATAAGCTGGACCAATTTGTAGCCGCAACCCAAAACTAATTAAGATCTTCATGAGCGATATCCTCGACAAAATTGTTGCCACCAAGAAGATTGAGGTAGCTGCCGATTCAAAAAAAATCTCTTTAGGCAATCAACGCGATCAGGCCGAAGAAAATAATCGTGATGCTCTTTTAAAACCACGCGGCTTTATTCAATCTATCGAAAATAAGATTGCGGCAGGCAAAGCGGGTGTGATTACTGAAATTAAGAAGGCGAGTCCTAGCAAAGGAATCTTGCGCGAAAATTTTCAACCTGCTGAGATTGCTCAGTCCTATGAAAACAATGGTGCAGCCTGCCTATCCGTTCTCACAGATAAAGATTATTTCCAAGGCTCTAATGATTATCTTCAAGCAGCAAGAGCTGCATGCGGTATTCCTGTATTACGTAAAGACTTTACGATTGATCCATACCAAGTCTACGAAGCAAGAGCGATTGGTGCTGATGCGATTTTATTGATCGTGGCCTGCCTTGAACTCAATCAAATGAAAGAGTTGGAAGCTTGTGCACATGAGCTGGGCCTAGATGTGCTTGTTGAGGTACATAACGCACCTGAACTAGAGCAAGCCCTCGAATTGAAAACCCGATTGCTCGGCATTAATAATCGTAACTTGAAGACTTTTGAAGTTACCCTGCAAACCACCCTATCCTTACTATCAATGGTGCCAACAGGTAAAACATTGGTTACTGAATCCGGAATCATGAGCCGAGCAGATGTCCAGCTAATGCGCGATCACCATGTCAACGCATTTTTGGTCGGCGAAGCCTTCATGCGCGCAAATGATCCAGGCGCAGCTTTAAGCGAACTATTTAACTAAGCAAGCCTAAAGCCCTTAAGTAGATCAAGGCCATATTTAATAAGGCCAATTAGCAGCACTGTTCCCAAAACATCCCCAATCATCATTACCAAGAAGTGATTAAGGCTTCCAGCCTCATCAAGCCCTCTGAGCGCAAACCACCATTGATGTAGACCCGCACTGAGAGCTGCGAAAATCAAGATGCAGACCACTAAGTTCTGTATGGTCAGGTTACTCAAGTCAGGCAAGATATTGACATTCCTTAATACAAAAACTCTTGCTAAATAAGGCGCAAATCCAGATATCAATCCAATGCCGATGCAGGTGATGAGCTCTGGTGGAAATTGCCCAAAATAACAAATCATGAAAGATGCGAGTGCAATTCCAATGGCGCCTGGTAAACCAAAAATGAGCGTCAGAAATAAACGTAAGCCAGCAGGAAGATAAATCCAATTTACACCCAGGCCATAAGCGAGATGACTTGTAAGCCAATCATTCAAATAAAACAGGGCTGAATAAGAGAAAATGCTAACCAGGAAGCCTGTAGTCGATTCCGAGAATATTCTTTTCATGACTGTCAGCATGGCTATTAGTGAAATATCGGTTCATACTACCAGCCAAGCATTAGGGAATATACTAAGATTAACCCTAAAGCCAATAGACTTAAACACCATTGATACAAAAATATGTCCACTGTTAAATCTTCTTGCTACATTCGATTTTTAAACCTGATTGATGTCCTTGACCGCATCAACCCTGGGAAAAAGCTCGACTCAATTGAAGAAGGTCTACTCGACAAAATTATTTTGAGCTTTGATGCCAAGAAGCCCATTTTGGTGGGAGACCTGATTTCCCTATCCGAGCTAGGCTCCCAAGCAACGCTTCATGGGCGACTCAAGAATCTCAGCGCTATGGGCTATATCAAGATGGCTGCGAATGAAGATGGACGCAAAAAAGAAGTAGTTCCTAGCAAGATTGCCATCAAGCGCTATGAAGAAATTTCCAAGTGCCTTGCAAGGGCTGTTAAAGAAAGCTAATTCAAGCCCAAGAATATAAAAAAGCCCTTATCACTAAGGGCTTTTTACATTTAGAGGCACTGTTTTTAAACGTTAAAGAGGAAGTTCAAAACATCACCATCTTTAACAACATACTCCTTACCCTCGGCACGCATCTTTCCAGCTTCCTTGGCACCAGACTCACCCTTGAATTGAATAAAGTCCTCAAAAGCAATGGTTTGTGCACGAATAAAGCCGCGCTCAAAATCTGTATGAATCACTCCGGCAGCCTGTGGGGCAGTATCACCTTGATGAATTGTCCAGGCGCGAACTTCTTTAACACCAGCTGTAAAGTAGGTCTGCAGGCCCAATAACTTATAGCCTGCACGAATCACGCGATCCAATCCAGACTCTTCCATACCGAGGTCTGCCAAGAACTCAGCTTTGTCAGCGTCATCTAAATCAGCGATCTCGGCTTCGATTGCGGCACACACTGCAACCACTGGCGCACCCTCTTTAGCTGCATGCTGAATCACTGCCTCTAAATGCGGATTATTGTCAAAGCCGTCTTCTTTGACGTTAGCGATATACATTGCTGGCTTTGCGGTAATTAAGCACAGTGGCTTTAAAAGCAAATTTTCTTCGTCAGTCAGTTTCAAGCTGCGGACAGGCTGAGCTTGATCTAAATGGGCTTGCACCTTAGTCAGTACAGCCACGAGAGCTGCCGCCTCTTTGTCATTCCCTGACTTAGCAGCTTTACTGGAGCGTTGAAGGGTTTTTTCAACGGTTGTTAAGTCGGATAAGGCTAGCTCAGTGTCGATCACTGCGATATCGGAGATCGGGTCAATCTTGCCAGCCACGTGGATCACGTTGGCATCCTCAAAACAACGGACCACATGGGTGATTGCGTCTGTTTCACGGATGTTGGCCAGGAATTGGTTTCCCAGGCCCTCACCCTTAGAGGCTCCAGCCACCAAACCTGCAATATCGACAAATTCGACAGCAGCAGGCAGGATGCGCTCAGGCTTGACGATCTCAGCCAAAGCGGCAAGACGGGGGTCAGGAACCTCAACCACACCCACATTAGGCTCGATCGTGCAGAAAGGATAGTTTTCCGCCGCGATTCCAGCTTTGGTAAGCGCGTTAAAGAGGGTAGATTTGCCGACGTTAGGCAGGCCGACGATGCCACATTTCAAAGACATAGCCGTATTGTAAAGGGCTAGTTTCGATATCATCGAGATATGTCAGAAGTTCAACAAAATTCCTCCGCTAAGTTGCCTAAAAATACCTCCCAAATCCGGGGGGTTGATGTCGTCGTGGTAGGTGGAGGCATAGCAGGCAAGGCCTGCGCATTGGGTCTAGCCCAGCTTGGATTTCAAACCATTCAAATTGCCCCCGACCTGGGGCAAGCGGTTCCCACACCCCAGGGTAATCAATGGGGGCAACGTATTTACGCCTTTTCTCCCAGTACCCAAAAATTACTTGCCCATCTACAGATTTGGGATGCGATTGATCACAGCCGCATGCAACCCGTTCGAGATATGCGGATTTTTGGCGATCGCGGAGAAAAACAGGATCAACTGCACCTATCCGCTTTTGAGGCTGGTACACCCCAATTAGCCTGGATTGGCGAATCGAATGTGATCGAGCACACTCTAGATCAAGCCTCACGCTTCCAAAATAAATTAGAGCGCATCAGCGATGCAGTCGAAAGTATTGAAGTAGATTCCGATGGGGCAACACTTCACATCACAAATGGATCTGCCTTACGTGCTCAACTCATCATTGCGGCTGATGGAGCTAAATCACCAATTCGCACTGGGCTGGGCATTTCTATAAAAGAAGAAAGCTACTCACAAAGCGCTGTGGTGGCTAATTGGACTTGCAGTAACGCGCATCTCGAAACTGCCTATCAGTGGTTTTTACCTGGGGGCGATATTGTGGCTATGCTGCCTTTACCAAATAAGCAAGCCTCAATGGTATGGTCAACTTCGCCAGAAAATGCCGCTGACCTTTTAAAGCTAGATCAAGCAGCATGGAATGATCGGTTTGCTTCAATTGCTCACGGAGCAATTCTTGCTCAACTTGGGGCTCTTAGTCTTAATTCAACGCCAGCTGCCTTTCCACTTAAAAGAATTCGGGCAAGTCGATTTATTGGCCCAGATGAAAATCCTAAGGTTGTGCTGATTGGTGATGCTGCCCATGTGATGCATCCCCTGGCTGGTCAAGGCTTGAACCTGGGATTAAGGGATGTGGCAACCCTGCTCCACATCTTGAGTCAACGCGAATCCTTCCGACTACCAAACGATAGAGTTTTATTGCGTCGCTACGAGCGCCAACGTCAAGGCGATACCAGCGCTCTGCTCTGGGTGACAGACAAACTGAAGAAGCTATTTTCAGCAAGTAGCAGCACTGAAAAGCAATTACGCAATTGGGGACTGGGTATGGTCAATCGTAGTCACTTTATTAAACGGCGCCTTATTGAACGCGCTCTTGGAGATACTGATTTTGAATAAATTATTTTCTACTATTGCCTTAGTTTGCTCTCTTACTTTTTTAGCGGGAGTAGTCAACGCACAATCAGAGCAACAAGTCCGATCTGAGTTACAAAAAAAGATTGGCCCAAACACGAAAATCAAAGGCGTCTCTCAATCACCCATTCCGGGAATATATGAGGTCTTGGTTGGAAATGATGTGTTTTATACCGATGCAAACAGCAAATACTTAATCCAGGGTGAAATCATTGAGATAGCCACAGGAAAAAATATTACCGAACAAAAGCAAGCAGATCTGAATCGCATTAAGTGGTCTGAGCTCAATCCAGCAAATGCATTAAAAGTAGTGCGTGGTAATGGCAGTAGGCAGCTGGCCATTTTCTCCGATCCAAATTGCGGCTACTGCAAGCGTTTGGATAAATCGTTGCAGCAACTAGATAACGTGACTATCTACACTTACTTAATTCCAATTCTGTCAGCCGACTCTGCACAGAAATCTAAACAAATTTGGTGCGCTGCTGACCCCCAGAAAGCTTATGTTGATTGGATGATTAATGGTGTTGCGCCCAGCGGCAAAAGCGACTGTGCCACTCCTTTAGATAAGAATATGGCCTTTGCCAAAACCTATGGAATAACAGGGACCCCAACTATTTTCTTTACTGATGGAAGTCGCTTCCCAGGTGCTGTTCAAATTACCGATATTGAAAAGAAATTTAGCAGTCTTAAGTTGTAGGCAATACTGATGAGCAAATTAAATAACTCTGATCTACCTGTAATTCAATACACCATTTGGGCAGCTGATCTACATGGCCACCGCTTTCATGTGAAGTTGCATATTGAAAACCCATTACCCAATGGACAAATTCTGCAAATGCCCGCCTGGATTCCAGGTAGCTATTTGATTCGGGACTTTAGCAAGCAAATTGAAACGATTGAAGCATTCGCACTTGATAACCCAAATGAAGCGCTACCGTTAGAACGGATTGACAATGATCAGTGGCGTTTGCCCAAAGTGGCTGGTGCAGTAGAAATCCTCACAACCGTTTATGCATTTGATTCTTCTGTGCGCGCAGCCTATCTAGATTCTGAACGTGCGTTTATTAATCCAAGCAGCTTATGTTTGGCAGTCAAAGGTCAAGAATCTTTACCCTGCGCTTTCGTGTTGATTCCACCAAAAGATGCTTGTGCAAACTCATGGGCCGTTCAGACAGGCTTGCAGCCTGCCAAGGTTGATAGTCAAGGTTACGGCTTTTATCTCGCCAAAAACTATGATGACTTACTTGATCATCCAATTGCCATGGGTGAGTTTCAGATTGCCCATTGGAAATCCAATGGTGTATCACACAGCATGGCGATACAAGGATGTATTCATGAAGTTGATCTTGAGCGCTTGGCCTCAGATCTTCAGGCTATCTGTACTTGCACCATCAACCTCTTTGAACCCAAGACTAAAAAAGCCCCCTTCCAGAATTATTTATTTTTAGTTAACGCCGTTCTTTCTGGATACGGTGGACTTGAGCATCGTAATAGCACTGCCCTACTATGTCGTCGAGATCAAATTCCTCAAGTAAATACCCCCTTAGATGAAGTATCCTATCGTGAGTTTTTGGGTCTCTGTAGTCATGAGTATTTTCATGCCTGGCTAGTCAAACGCATTCAGCCTAACGCATTCCAACCCTATCAACTCGATCGCAGAAACCATACTCGATTACTCTGGTTGTTCGAGGGCTTTACTAGCTACTACGATGACTTGCAATTATTCCGCAGCAAACGTATTGATCTAAAGGCTTACCTCAAGCTAGTTGCGAATAATTGGAATGGTATTTTGCGTGGCCCAGGAAGACTAAAGCAAAGCCTTGCAGATAGCTCTTTTGATGCTTGGACTAAGTACTATCAAGCTGATGAAAACACACCAAATGCGGTCGTAAGTTATTACGGCAAAGGCGCCTTGGTCGCCCTAGGCTTAGATCTCAAGATCCGCGCATTTACAGGCAACCGTCAATCCTTGGATGATTTAATGCGCCTCATCTGGCAAACTCATGGAGTCACGCTAGATGGCATTGCTGAAGATGGTTTGGATGACTTGATATTGAAATTGCTTGGGACAGAATTCTCCAAAACCTGGAATGAATTTAAGTCTCGTTATATTTTTGGCGCTCAAGATATTCCAATTCAAAAATGGATTGATCCAAAAACGATTTCGGTTAAACAGAAAACCCATTCCAAGCTTGAGAAGATCAAACTGCAATTGGGATTGCGTCATAGTGATAGCAATGGTTGGCTAAAGGTGACGCATATTCTTGATGGTGGAGCTGCACAATTAGCAGGTCTAGCTCCTGGAGATCTATTGGCCAGCATCAACGGTGAACGCATTACTGCCGCCCGCTGGGATAAGGTGCTATCTAGTTTGATCACAGGGCAAGTCATCCAGATTTGCTTTTACCGAGATGATTTAGAGCATGAGTGCATGACCGTTCTTGAGGATGATCAAATTCCAACTCAATACACCCTGACACCTGCTGAGTAATGCATTCGTTTTCTGCGGCTGACATTCCAGAGGACTGGCGTACCCTACTCGGGGATTATTTTGAGTCCATAGAGTGGCAAATGCTGCAGACCAATCTGCGGTCTGAACTAAATAAAGATGCAGAAAAAATTTGCCCTGAGCCCCAGAATTTTTTTAAAGCGCTGACATTAACCCCGCTTACTCAGGTCAAGGTCGTCGTCTTGGGGCAGGATCCGTATCACTCCCCTGGACTGGCCCAGGGCTTGGCTTTTTCGATTCCCGCCAATATTCCGATCAATTCCAGGCAATTTCCAAGCTCCTTACGCAATATCAGTAAAGCCCTGGCGCTCGAGGGTTTTGGTGCTATTCCCAATGGAGATCTCCACGGGTGGGCTGAGCAAGGAGTGCTACTCCTCAATACGGCTCTTAGCGTGAGATTGGGTGAAGCGGGCAGCCATGTTAATCTTGGGTGGAAATCCCTTATTGATCGACTTATCGAGAATTTAGCGCTCCAAAAGCCATATCTAGTCTGGATGCTTTGGGGTGGGCATGCTCAATCTAAGTTGCCCCTGATTGAGACCGCCCCAAACCAATCGATTCTGCAATCCTCCCACCCTTCTGGACTGGGGGTCTACAAAACAGATCAGCCATTTCTACAGCCTGGCGCAAAGGTAAGTTGCGGGCATTTCACTAAAGCTAATGAATGGCTGGTAGAGCACCATGAAACCCCTATTAGCTGGACTGCCCGAAATGAGGAAAACATCGATACTGGCCCTCAGAGCACCCTATTTAACTAACTATTAACTGTCGCATAGAGGCAACCTGCAAGGCAAGAAGCCACTATCGTGCTCAGCCATTCCAGCATCTGACCCGATTGAAATAAGCCCGAAAATTGGCCGATATAGGAGCTGACTAGAGCGGCCAAGAAGCCAATTAAGGCTGCAATAAGAAATTTCTTAGCTTTGGGCTTAGTTCGGCGTTGTCCTGGATAAAAAAGCAGGGCAAATAGGCCCGTTAAGCCGCCGATCACTAGAAAAGCTAAAAACCCCATTACCACCCCCATTGTTGCTGCCATCAAATCTATAATCACCATTATGAAGTTGTTGACACTCGGCATCAATCATCACACAGCGCCGGTCGCCATTCGGGAGAAGGTCGCCTTCGACCCTGAGTTTCTTCAAGAAGCGTTGCACGATCTTCGCCAACATCTCGTTGGCGCGAATCAGGTTGGGCTACCTGAAGCCACAATTTTGTCGACCTGCAATCGCACTGAGGTGTATTGCGCTGCTAATGATGCAGATGCAGCGAGTCTTTTGCATGAAGCCACTTTTGATTGGTTGGCAAAAACTCAACAGCTCGCTCCAAGTAGTTTAGAGCCGCATATTTATTCATTGCCGCAATCCGATGCAGTTCGTCACGCCTTTAGAGTTGCCTGTGGATTAGACTCCATGGTGATTGGTGAAACCCAAATCTTGGGTCAGATGAAAGATGCTGTGCGCACTGCAAATGATGCAGGCGTTCTAGGCACGTATCTCAATCAACTCTTTCAGAAAACCTTTGCAGTTGCAAAAGAAGTTCGTGGCTCCACAGAAATTGGTGCTCACTCAATCTCGATGGCAGCAGCCTCAGTTCGCTTAGCCGAACGTATTTTTGAAAGTATTACCGACCAACGTGTTTTATTTATTGGCGCTGGCGACATGATCACCTTATGCGCAACGCATTTTGTAGCGCGTAAACCTAAAGCAGTTGCAATCGCCAATCGAACAATTGAACGCGGCCAAGAATTAGCAGACTCGATTTCGATTCAAGATATTGAAGCTGAATCATTCAAGCTCTCCGAACTCCCCTCACGATTGCATGAATTTGACATCATTGTTTCAAGTACAGCATCCTCGCTTCCGATCATCGGCTTAGGAATGGTAGAGAGCGCTTTGAAGCAACGTCGCCATAAACCGATGGTGATGGTTGACTTAGCAGTACCTCGTGACTTTGAGCCTGAGATTGCTCGTTTAAATGATATCTATCTTTATACGGTAGATGATTTAGGTGTGATGATTCAAACAGGCGCCTCTCTTCGTCAGGCTGCAGTAAGCCAAGCCGAAGCGATTATTGAAGATCGCGTTGGTAACTTTATGCATTGGATGCAAGGTCGCAAGACTGTGCCGTTGATTCAGGATATTCAGCAACAAGGCGAACACCTCAGACAACTTGAGCTCGACCGCGCAATGAAGCGATTGATGCGTGGTGAAGATCCCCAAGAAGTTCTCAATGCAATGGCTCAAGGCTTAACCAATAAGTTCTTGCACGGCTCATTGCATGCTTTACAACACTCCAATGGCGCTGAGCGTGACGCCCTGATTAAGTTGCTTCCCAAACTATTCGCCTCACACTCCAAGCCAGAAGACCATTAGATGAAGCCCAGCATGCGGGCTAAGCTAGACCACCTAGACACGCGCTTAGCCGAACTCAATTCCCTATTAACTACCGAAGAGTCCACGAAAGACATGGACAACTATCGGAAGCTCACACGCGAGCATTCTGATATTGCGATGGTAGTTGAGCAATTTGGTTTATACAAACAAGCTGAGGCTGATGCTCAAGCAGCTGAAGAGATGCGCAAAGATCCAGAGATGAGGGACTTTGCCGACGAAGAACAAAAACAAGCACAAGCCACTATGGAGGAGCTTGAGGGCGTTCTACAAAAACTCTTACTACCCAAAGATGTCAATGATGAACGCAATGTCTTCTTAGAAATTCGTGCGGGTACGGGTGGTGATGAGAGTGCACTTTTTGCTGGTGACTTACTCCGAATGTATACGCGCTTTGCTGAACGCCAAGGCTGGAAGGTTGAAGTGGTCAATGCTGCTGAATCTGACCTGGGTGGATATAAGGAAGTTGTTCTCCGCTTAGTAGGCCAATCTGTTTACTCGCGCCTCAAGTTTGAATCTGGTGGTCACCGCGTACAACGCGTCCCCCAAACAGAAACTCAGGGCCGTATTCATACTTCGGCCTGCACGGTCGCAGTGATGCCAGAAGCAGATGAACTAGAAGCAGTCAAAATAAATCCTGCCGAATTACGAATTGATACTTTTAGGGCTTCAGGTGCAGGTGGTCAGCATATTAATAAAACCGATTCTGCAGTGCGTATTACCCATCTGCCAACCGGCACAGTAGTTGAGTGTCAAGATGATCGTAGCCAACATCGCAACCGTGAACAAGCGATGAAGGTGCTAGTCTCACGCATCATGGATGCGCGCGAACGTGAAAAACATCAACTTGAAGCGCAAACACGTAAATCCCTCATTGGCTCTGGTGATCGCAGCGATCGTATTCGTACATATAACTTCCCTCAAGGTCGGATTACTGATCACCGTATTAATCTCACACTCTATAAGATTGATGCCATGATGGATGGCGATTTAGATGATCTGTGCAATGCTTTGGCATCAGAACATCAAGCCGAGCTTCTAGCAGCACTTGGTGATAGTTAATACAAGCAGGATGAGTATCAGCCAGTCTTTGCGTGAATTAATTCAGAACTGTGCATTGCCAGCCAATGAAGCGCGGATATTGCTAGCCCACCTACTAGAGAAGCACTACAAACTCCCACGCTCCGCCCTGCTTTCCCGTGATGACATGATTTTGAATGCGCTAGCTTTTCAGGAGTGGGAAAGTCTCGTCTCCAGAAGAGCTCTTGGAGAACCCATTGCCTACATCTTGGGTAAGAAGGGTTTTCATAATATTGAGCTACAGGTAGGGCCTGGAGTACTGATTCCTCGCCCAGAAACTGAGCTTCTTGTAGAGATTGCCCTTAGTGAAATCGCCAAACTCAATAAACCCACCAAAGTGTTAGATCTAGGTACTGGCTCCGGCGCTATCGCCCTTTCGATCGCCAGTGCCGCACCCCTGGTGTCACTGCTTGCAACAGATCGATCAGCTGAGGCTCTAGCAATCGCTAAGCACAATGCCCACTTTCTGAATCTGACAGAGCAAGTCCAGTTTGCACAAGGCAATTGGTATGAGGCATTGAGCCCAAAAAACCAGTTTGATGTGATTGTTAGCAACCCACCCTATATTGCTGACCAGGATCCTCACCTCACTCAAGGGGACCTCCGATTTGAGCCGCCTTCAGCACTAACCGACTATGCCAGCGGCTTAAGCTGCCTAGAGATCATTATTGCCGGGGCAGATAAGCACCTGAAACCTGGCGGGCTGATTGCTGTAGAGCATGGCTTTGATCAATCCGAAGCAGTGGTGGGGATAATGAAGGAGGCGGCCCTAATCGATGTGCAAGCTCACCTCGATTTAGCGGGCCACTACCGAGCAGCTTCTGGTCGAAAAAGGCTCTAGAACCAGCATAGGGAATTAACCCTTTTCTGCAGATAGCCTTAAAATTACCCCATTGTTAGTTGCAATTCAAGATCATCTTATAGCGCCACTTCAGGAAGAAAATTATGGACACCCAAGCAAGAATTCAAGAAATCGTTAGCAGCCATCCCGTTGTATTGTTCATGAAGGGCAATGCCCAATTTCCACAATGCGGATTTTCTGGAAATGCAGTCAATATTTTGCGCACTTGTGGCGTAGACAAATTGCATACAGTGAACGTATTGGAGGATGCAGAAATTCGTCAGGGCATTAAAGAATTTGCCAACTGGCCAACCATTCCACAGCTCTACATCAATGGTGAATTCATTGGCGGCTCAGACATCATGACTGAAATGTTTCAAAGTGGTGAATTACAAAAGTTAGTTCAAGGCTAAGATTCAATAGCTTGCATAGATTGCATTTGTGACTTTTGACCTAAGCTCTCTTCTCCTGTTTGGCCTGCCATTGGGTTTATGCGCAGGCCTTTTGGTTTATGCGCTTAATCTGAGATCCGCACTTCAGCGAAGCGAACAGCAAGCGCAGACCGAAGCCGCACTCACTATCAGCTTGCGCACTGAAAGAGACCAAGCCTTACAAAATGCAATTCGTCTAGAAGCTGAATTGGATTCAGAGCGAAAACAAGGCCTTGGCAGAATTGAATCCCTCAATGAGGCTAAAGAGGCTTTGACTAATCAGTTCAAAAATTTAGCCAATGAAATTCTGGAAGATAAGTCTAAGCGCTTCACTGAGCAGAATGTCGCCAATCTAGATGCTCTACTGAAACCACTCCAAACCAAGCTTTCAGAATTTAAAGAGCAGGTAAATACCTCTTACGGCAATGAAGCTCGTGAGCGCTTTGCGCTCAAGAGCGAGATCGAACGTCTTGCCAATCTGAATCTGCGTATGTCAGATGAGACCCGATCACTCACCCAAGCACTAAAAGGTGACTCCAAGGTACAGGGTAATTGGGGTGAGTTAGTGCTCGAATCCATTCTAGAGTCTTCAGGTCTTCGCAAGGGTGAGGAATACCTTGTACAAGATAGCCATACTCAAATGGATGGTTCACGTCTGCAGCCAGACGTTGTCGTAAAACTTCCAGAGGGTAGAAGCCTGGTAGTCGATAGTAAGGTTTCTATCACTGCGTATTCACGCCATGCTGAAGCAACTGATCCGACAGCCTCAGAACAAGAGTTGGCAGCCCATATTCAGTCTCTAAGGCAACATATTCAGGGGCTTTCGAGCAAGAACTACAGTTCTTTGTATGGCATTGGCTCAGTAGACTTTGTCTTGATGTTTGTTCCGATTGAGCCTGCCTTCTTATTAGCACTGAAAACTGCGCCAAATCTTTACCAAGAAGCTTTAGCCAAAAATATTGTGTTGGTATGCCCAAGTACTTTGATGGCAACCCTGAGGACTGTTGCGCACCTATGGCGTCAAGATTCACAAAATCGTAATGCACTGGAAATTGCTAAGCAATGTGGCACGCTCTACGATAAATTTGTCGGCTTTGTGGATGATCTTGAAAAACTAGGTCAGCGTTTAGATCAAGCCCAAACAAGTTATCACGATGCATTCAATAAGCTGAAATCAGGTAAAGGTAATCTCATTCGGGCTGCTGAAAAGGTACGCGAATTGGGTGTTAAGCCTAGCAAGAATATCTCTGCACCCCTAATTGAATCGTCAACAGATACAGAATAAACGCAGAATTGAAATTGACTAATACCGCATCAGACTCTCAAGCATCATCGCATTCCTATAGAAAAGTAGCTATTGCTGCCTGCTTTGGAACATTTCTGGAGTGGTATGACTTTTTGACCTTTGCAACTCTTGCAGTTGTATTTGCCCCCCTCTTCTTTCCCTCTAGCGATCCCAGCACAGCACTTTTGGCTAGCCTAGCAACCTTTGGAGTTGGGATGGTAGTGAGGCCTATAGGGGCGGCTATTTTTGGCAGTATCGGCGATCGCATTGGCAGGCGCCCTGTCTTTATGATCACCATTACCCTTATGGGAATTGCCACCGTATGCGTAGGATTTTTACCGACCTATGCCCAGGCTGGGATCTGGGCGCCCATCATGCTTGTTGGTCTAAGATTGCTTCAGGGCCTTTCCGCAGGCGGTGAAATTGGAGGAAGTGCAGTCTACCTAACTGAGCATGCTGGTGACTCCAATCGCGGCTTTAAGACTAGCTTCCTGCAGCTCATGGGGCCACTAGGAATCCTGGTATCCACCCTGCAAATTGCCTTACTTCAAAGCTACCTCACTCCAGAAGAATTTCTATCTTGGGGCTGGCGAGTTCCATTTTGGATTTCACTCATTCTTTTATTGATTGCATTTAAAGCTCGCATGGCTTTAGAGGAAACGCCGATTTATTTAAAGCTAAGCCAAACAGAGACTCAATCAAAGAGCCCTCTTCGAGACAACTTCAAAGACCCCGAAACTAGAAAAAGAATGTTCCTACTTTTCTTTTGCATCTCTGCTGGTGGTGCAGTCTTATTTTTTTGCGTCCAGGTTTACACCTCGATTTTTCTCAAAACTTCGGTCAAGCTTGCACCGCAATTAGTAGATCAATTAAGTGTTTATGCAACAGTCGCACTACTTCCACTAACTATCTTTGCTGGATGGCTATCAGACAAAGTTGGCAGAAAGCCAGTGGTTGTCACTGGTCTAGCTCTTGGAGCTATATTCATATTGCCAGCATTTCATCTGTTACAGAGCGATGGAAACTCAACAGCATTAATAGCTATGGTTCTTATTGGCTTGTCCGGAATTCTGGCGCTGGTAGTTGGCCCACAAACAGCACTACTTGCCGAACTCTTTCCTGCCAAGACCAGAAATAGTGCAGCCACTCTTCCGCACAACTTGGCAGCAGGCTGGATTGGTGGCCTTCTTCCTCTTATCGTCACCTGGCTTAATCAGCACTGGGCAAGCAGTGTTGCAGGATTATGGTATCCAACTATTTTCTTGGCGAGTGGTGCGGTAGCCGCAGTACTGTATTTACCGGAAACTAGAAAAGCGAACCTACTCAATTAAAGTAGCTAACGTTGGAAAATATAAGTCAGAAATAGAAAAAACCTAAATTCGCGAGAATCTAGGTTTTAAATTGTTGGTGCCCCTTGTCCGACTCGAACAGACCACCTACTGATTACAAATCAGTTGCTCTACCAGATGAGCTAAAGGGGCAACGGATAACATTTTAACCTATTTCACAATGGTCAAGGAAGGTCTGCCGGCCTTTGGCTTTTCAACCTTCCCAGGATCGATATCTCTGGGTTTATTGGATTGGCTAGCATCAAAAGGAAAGGACATTCCTTGGCCATTTTCTCGGGCATAGATTGCCAAAACATGGCTTACGGGGACCATAATTTTTCTTGGAACCCCACCAAATCTTGCCTGAAAACTAATCCAGTCATTGTCTAGGTTCAGTTGATGGCAGGCCTCTAGAGAGAGGTTTAAAACGATTTCATCTTTCTTCACAAACTCCATAGGCACTTCAACGCTAGAGTCCACAAAGACCGCCATGAAGGGCGTAAAACCAAAATCCGTGCACCACTGATGTAGGGCACGGATTAGGTAGGGTTTATTACTTGGGATATCAGACATGCTTATCTTGCCAGCATGGACAATGAGCCGCTTAGCGACGCATTACCTTTTCTGAAGGCGTTAAAGCCTCAATGTAAGCAGGTCTGCTGAAAATACGCTCAGCGTACTTCAAGAGTGGGGCCGCATTACGTGAGAGGTCGATGCCGTAATGCTCTAAACGCCACAATAACGGGGCAATAGCTACATCCAGCATTGAAAACTCTTCGCCCAACATGTACTTGTTCTTCACAAAAATAGGTGCAAGCTGAGTTAAGCGATCGCGAATAGCTAAACGCGCTTTTTCATGAACCTTTTCAGCAGCTTTGCCTTTTTCGTTCTCCAGAGCTGCGACGTGCACAAATAACTCTTTCTCAAAATTGAAGAGAAAGAGGCGCGCACGTGCGCGAGCAACTGGATCAGGCGGCATCAATTGTGGATGTGGAAAACGCTCATCAATATATTCATTAATAATGTTTGACTCATACAAAATCAAATCGCGTTCAACCAAGATTGGAACTTGGCCATAAGGGTTCATGACCGAAATGTCTTCTGGCTTGTTAAACAAGTCGACATCACGGATCTCAAAGTCCATGCCTTTTTCAAAAAGCACCAAACGGCAGCGTTGCGAGAATGGGCAATTAGTACCCGAGTACAACACCATCATAAATTTATTTCCTTAAATATCTACTTCAATGCAACAAACGCACATACAACTGCGACTTTAAATCTCTAAGTACTTGGATTAATGAATATCTTTCCAATAAGCCTTATTCAAACGCCATGCCAATAAAGTGAAGATTGCCAAGAAGATCAGCACAATAACACCTAGACGCTTACGTTCAAGTTGAACTGGCTCAGCCATCCAAGACATGAACGCAACTAAATCAGCAATATTGTCGTCATACTCTTGCGGCTTCATAATGCCCGGAGTCAACTGCTCAAATCCAACAAACTTTTTCTCTACACGGCTTGCATCATGTGGATCTGGACGTTCTTCAAACTTTGCTGCGCGCTCACCTTGTAACTCCCAGAGAACATGGGGCATTCCAACGTTTGGATAAACCAAATTATTCCAGCCAGTCTGGGTAGTATCGTCTTTGTAGAAAGTACGGAAATAGGTATACAGCCAATCCGTGCCACGTGCACGAGCTTCTACCGATAGGTCAGGAGGGGTCTTACCAAAGAATGCTTTACCTTCTTTCGGCGTCATGGAGATCGTCATCAGATCGCCAACCTTAGCGTCATTCAAAATCAAGTTGTCCTTGATTTGCTGGTCGGTCAAGCCAATGTCACGCAAGCGGTTGTAACGCATGCTTGAAGCTGCATGGCAGTTCAAACAATAGTTCACAAATATCTTGGCACCATTTTGCAATGATGCATTGTTGCTTACGCGGTTTGGAGCTGCGTCCAAAGGAAAGCCGCCTTCACTGGCATTAGCCGCTACACCGAAACCCAGCGCAGCAACTAAAACCGTAGCCTGGCAGATGCCCATCAAAGTTTGCAGAATTCGTTTCATACTAGTTCCTAATTTCTCTTTACTGATATCTCAGGCTTAAATTAATGGGACTTAAAAGTAACGCGAGTTGGAACCGGCTTAAATGTGCCAAGCTTGCTCCAGAACGGCATTGCTAAGAAGAAGCCCAGATAATAAATAGTACAAATCTGAGAAATCTTTTCAAATACAGGTGATGGTGGCTCGATACCCAAGTAACCCAAAATTATAAAACTCACAATAAATACACCGTAGATGTACTTATGGAATTGTGGGCGATAGCGAATAGATTTCACTGGTGAGTGATCTAACCATGGCAAGAAGAACAGTATTACTACTGAACCACCCATAATCACCACGCCCCAGAATTTCGCATCGAATGCATAGAAGCCAACAGCCAATACCAGAGCAATTGCAGCACAAGCACCCTTAAGTTTGATGTTGTTCGACTTGAGTGCAAACATTCCCAAAATTACTGCCAAGAAAATCCACAGCGGCAATAGGAAGTTAGTTGTTGTTGCACGAAGCATAGAGTAGAACGGTGTGAAGTACCAGACTGGCGCAATATGCGTTGGTGTCTCAAGTGGGTTTGCAGGAATAAAGTTATTTGCTTCTAGGAAGTAACCACCCATCTCTGGCGCAAAGAACACGATGCAAGCAAATACCATCAGGAATCCGCCCAAGTACATGACGTCGTGAACGCTGTAATAAGGGTGGAATGGAATACCATCGATAGGATGTCCATTAGCATCAAGATTATCTTTAATCTCAATACCATCTGGGTTATTTGAGCCAACTTCATGCAATGCAAGGATGTGGGCTGCAACTAGTCCAATCAATACCAATGGAATAGCGATTACATGAAATGCAAAAAAGCGATTTAGGGTTGCATCACCAACGACATAGTCACCACGTAACCACAAAGATAGGTCTGGGCCAATTAATGGAATGGCGGAGAACAAGTTCACAATCACTTGGGCACCCCAGTAGGACATTTGACCCCACGGGAGCAAATATCCAAAGAACGCCTCACCCATCAAGCACAAGAAAATCGCGCAACCGAAAATCCAAATCAACTCGCGTGGCTTGCGATATGAACCGTAGATCAAGCCACGGAACATGTGCATGTAAACCACCACAAAAAACATGGATGCTCCAGTGGAGTGCATGTAGCGAATCAACCAGCCCCATGGAACTTCACGCATGATGTATTCAACAGACTCAAATGCCTTAGCAGCATCAGGCTTGTAGTTCATTACCAAGAAAATACCGGTAACGATTTGAATTGCTAAAACAACGATAGCTAGCGCACCAAAAATATAGAAGAAATTCAGGTTTTTAGGAGCGTAATACTCGCTCATGTGACGCTTGAACGCTTCTGTTACTGGTAGGCGTGAATCCACCCAGGCCATTAGCTTCTGTGCTCCAGAAGCATCTGCTGGGACTTCTTTTTCGTGAAATGCCATTTATCTCTCCTTAGGCCTTCTTGTCTTCGCCAACCAGAATCTTGGTATCGCTCAAATACATATGTGGCGGCACTTCCATATTGTCTGGGGCTGGTTTATTCTTAAATACACGGCCTGCCATATCAAATGTAGAGCCATGGCATGGGCACAAGAAGCCGCCTGGCCAAGTATTTGGTAAAGAAGGTTGTGGGCCTGACTCAAATTTCGCTGTTGGAGAGCAGCCTAAATGGGTGCAAATACCAACTACAACAAGGTATTCAGGCTTAATTGAACGCCATTGGTTCTGGGCGTAAGGAGGGGTAAATTGGGCTGGATCCCTTAAAGAATCAGGGTCTGCGAGCTCAGAATCAATTTTAGACAGCTCGGCAACTTGCTCAGGTGTACGACGCACCACCCAGACCGGCTTACCGCGCCACTCAACCATTCGCATCTCGTCTGGCTGCATCCCAGCAATATCGATCTCAACAGCAGCTCCAGCGGCTTTGGCACGCTCAGAAGGCTCAAAACTATTAACAAAAGGGTAAAGGGCTGTGGCTGCACCAACGCCGCCAACCGCTGAAGTAGCGATCAACCAATTGCGGCGATCTTTGTCCATACAGGGCTTGTCACTCATTTACAAAATTCCTCGGAAGAGCATTTATAGGTGGAAATTGCTTAAAGATAAGATTTTAAAGTAAAAAGTGGGGTATGCAAGAAAGTTATGTGGTTAATCTTGAGATAATCCCAATCAATTTGAAATGAGAGGGATTTATGGCTGTTTTAAAGGAATTTCGGGACTTTGCCGTCAAGGGTAACGTCATTGATTTAGCGGTTGGTGTGATTATCGGTGGGGCGTTTGGGAAGATCGTGGACTCCCTAGTAAATGACATCATCATGCCTTTTATTTCAACCATACTTGGGGGTCATATTGACTTTACCAACCTATTTTTGGTGTTGGGCAAGATTCCAGAGGGCGTTCCAAGAACCTTTGATGCCCTCAAGAAGGCTGGAGTACCCATATTTGCCTATGGCAACTTTATCACCATCTCAATTAACTTTATCTTGCTGGCTTTTGCAATCTTCCAAATGGTGAAAGTGGTCAATAGAATTCGCACCATTGATGCGCCACCTGTACCGCCCACACCAGAAGATATAGTCTTATTGAGGGAAATTCGGGATAGCCTAAAGGGCAAAAAAACCTAAGATAACTACGGATTAATGATTAATTATTATTGATGCCAGCAACTTTTTGTGCTATTGAACTTCAATATTTTCAGGTTTTAAATCTGAAATGTAATTCGCATAAATTTTTTTATACGCTGATTCGATGTGTCGTGCAAAATAATCAGCATCAAAAAGATTACTTATATGCCTATTTTGCTTTAGTTTTTGCTCAATTTTACTTAGTAACTTAGGGTCTTTTGCTAACTGTACAGCCTTATTCTGATACTCCTCAAGCGTATCCGCAACCAATTCGTCCAATTGCAGTTCATGTAATAAGCTAGCAGATACTCGGCTTGCGAAAGATTTTCCAATATAAGTAAGAACCGGCAGCCCAACCCAAAGAGCATCGCTGGCCGTTGTATGAGCGTTGTATGGAAATGTGTCCAGAAATAAATCTGCCAATTGGTGCCGCGCTAGATGTTGATCCATGGGAAGTTTTGGGGCAAATATCAACCGACTTTCAAGAACCCCCCACTTTTTTGCCTCCCGCCTAAGATTATCAGAGGCAGTATGGTTATCTCGAAGCAACCAAAGAACGCTACCATCAACTGAAAGCAAAATTTTCATCCATGCAGAAAAAATTTCTGGGGTGATCTTATAGCTATTATTAAAACAACAAAACACAAAAGCGTCATTTGGTAAGCCAGCCTCACCCCTAGTAAATTTTTTAGAAGAAACTTTTTTTTGTGAGTCATTAACCTGATAACTACAAGGCATGTATATTAATTTTTCACTATAAAATTCTTGAAAACAATCCAGAACTAAAACTTTATCGGCAACCAAGTAATCAATATATTTAGCACCCATAGTGCCTGGATAACCCAAATAACTGACCTGTATGGGTGCGCACCTGTTGGAAAATATATTTGGTCGCGAACCACGAGTAAAGCCCTTGAGGTCTACTGCGATATCTATTCCCACATCCCTTGAAAGAGAAGCCACTTGAAAATCAGTTAAGCCATTAACACTGAAGAAGTTTTTGAATGATTTTCTTATTCTCATTCGAATTTCATCATCAGTTTCAGGGCCGAATGAAAAGCCATAAAATTCAAAATCGTCGTGATTGTGTTTTTCAAATAACTCGACCATAAGATGACTGGTTGCATGGTTATGAAAGTCTGCAGAAAAATATCCAATTTTTATGACCGGATGCCTTAATGGCTCTTTGGCATCTTTTACCAGCCCCTTTACCCCTAAACAATATTTATTGACGAATATTTCAGAGCACTTTTTATGGAGCTGTGGGTCATCCACCAAAGCTAGAAGCGAAAAAGGTTGGACTGCACACTGCATTGACTCTATTTTATTGATGCAAACATCAATATCCTCTTCAAAATTATTCCAATCGCATATTTGCATTTTTGTATGCAATCTATCCCCACATAGAAAGTTGAGGTTAGAGTTGAGTTCAATTGCTTTGTCATAGTGCCTTAAGGCCTCTTCGTGACGCTTAAGATCATTTAAGGCTATAGCCTTATTTGACCAAGCTTCAGCATATTTAGGATTGAGTTCAATTGCTTTGTCATAGTGCCTTAAGGCCTCTTCGTGACGCTTAAGATCATTTAAGGCTATAGCCTTATTTGACCAAGCTTCAGCATATTTAGGATTGAGTTCAATTGCTTTGTCATAACAGACAATTGCCTTATCGTATTGCCTCAAGAACGCTAAGGTTACGCCTTTGTTAAACCAGGCTTCGAAATACTGCGACTGTAACCGAATGGCATTTTCATAGCAACTAAGAGCCTCATCGCTCGCTTCCAAACCATTTAGAGAGACGCCTTTGTTAAACCAGACTTCAGCATTTTTAGAATCGAGTATGATTGCTTTGTCATAACAAACAATTGCTTTATCGTATTGCTTCAAGAACGCTAAGGTTACGCCTTTGTTAAACCAAGCCTCAAAAAATTGTGGCTGTAATTGGATAGCGTTGTCATAGTAACTTAGAGCGTCATCATATTTCTCAAGGCCATCCAAAGCTCGACCCATGTTGAAAAAAAGTACATGGGAGTCGTTTTTGAGTCCCACACATTTTTTATACCAAAAAAGTGCAGCATTTAAGTTGCCTAACTGGGCGAATGTTGTCCCCATATCATGAAGAACCTCAAAAAATTCACCCTTTTTATCAATCGCCTTTTGAAATGACCCGATTGCCTCACTGTGTAGATTTTTATTTAGTTGAGCAACACCAAGCGAGTATAGAGCCTCACCTGAGCAATCAACTTGACTGCATGCTATATTGAGATGCCTAAATGACTCGTCATAATTTGAATTAGCATCATGAATATAGGCCAATATCTCATTGGCTTGTGAGTGAAATGGCACTGCCTCAATAATTATTTTGAGAAGAGATTGCGAATAGGCTTGATTATTATTATAAAAATAATATTGCGCCAGTGATAGTAATTCACTGACCTGGTAAGGATTCATAGCTTAATTTAATTGAGTACTTACACATTTCACAGCCTTCAAATTTAGAGGCTTCTATCATTTAAGGATTGCTTTCTTTTAATAAAGATTAGCTTAGTTTGAATCGGTTGACCATATTGACTCTTATTCTAAGCTAGCACACGTCCTTTACTGTATTAATGGCCGCCCTGACAAACAAGAGGCAACTCCCAAAGCAGTTTTCCCTCGCTATAGTTACAAG
Source organism: Polynucleobacter sp. AM-7D1 (assembly GCF_018688455.1). Lineage (NCBI taxonomy): Bacteria > Pseudomonadati > Pseudomonadota > Betaproteobacteria > Burkholderiales > Burkholderiaceae > Polynucleobacter > Polynucleobacter sp. AM-7D1. The sequence goes on along the minus strand of NZ_CP061319.1, from coordinate 109,989 downwards.
CAACCCCAACTGGTGAGGATGTACTTGCAAGACATCCGGCCAAACTACCAATTAAAAGAATTGTTACCAAGAATTTGATGATTGAATTCATGCTTTGATACGCCAAATATGTTTTGCTTTACCAACAGCCGGGAGCAGTAAAAAACCCACTGTGTTTCCACAGTGGGTTGATTTTGCACAAAACTAACACTAAGCTAACATAGGTTAGCGTCATATTAGAATGAGTGGCGTACGCCCAATGCGAACTGGCTACCTGCTGCGCCTTGAGTTTGAGCGGAGGTGCTCGAAGTCAAAGACTGACCATAGATAGCGTACAAGTTTGAGCGCTTGCTTAAGTAGTAGTTTGTACCCAACTGCCAAGCATTGAAGTTAGCTGTTGGCTCGTTTGTACCAAATGCCTGATACTTACCATTACCAATAGATGCCCAACCTTCAATAGCTGGCGTAATGAAGCTACGAACACCAATCTGTTGGCCAGAACGCTTGAGGTACTGGTTTGAATTGAGAGCACCAGTGATTTTACGATTTGTATAACCAGCAAAAGCTTTGAGAACACCAAAGTCATAAGTACCAGCAGCATAAACGTCGTTAATTTTCACGTTAGTCTGAGTACCCAATGATTCTGTTCCAGGCAACGCTGCTGTTGTTGCTGATTGACCTACAAGTGATTGCTCTTGACTGAATGAATTCATTGCTACTGTCGCAAAGAGTTTCTTCCATGTGTAGTCAGCCGAGATACCATAACCAGAGTAGTTATTGCTACCACCAATAGCTGTTGGAGCCGTACCAGCTGCCGGAGCTGTAGTACTTTGAGCCCCTGTCTGAGTAGAGTTTGATTGGTTCAAAGAGTAAAGTGCATTCAAACCAAAGCCAGCAAATTTATCACTGTTGAATTTAATTGCGTTGGTTGTGCGAACCAAGTGATTTCCTGATGCCGTTGTAGCAGCGCCGTTAGCAGCAGCAACACCAATTGGGCGAATGATGCTACCGATTACGTTATTAGAGCCACCTGGATCTGTTGCTGCAACTGAGTCATGCATTGGTGTGTACTGTGTACCAATGGCTCCAGAGCCAATGCCCTTCTTTTTCAAACCAACAAATGTTTGACGATTGCCGCCAATAACGTTTGCTGAATTAGGTGTTGCATTTGTAACAGTACCATAAGCTGGTGCACCACCATTCATTCCAGAAAGCTGAGCTTCAATAGTAAAGAATGCAGAAGTGCCCCCACCCAAATCTTCTGTGCCCTTGAAACCTAAACGGCTATCTGTTTCAGCGTTTGTAGTAAAAGCTGAACTGTTAACTTTTGAGGTATTAACTCTTGTTGAGGTATTTGAATAACCCATGTCAACGATACCGTAAACGGTCACGCTTGACTGTGCTTGAGCTGCACCAGCAAATGCTGTTACGGCTGCAACTGCGAATAGCGATTTTTTCATTCTTTAAATCTCCATAAATTGAAAGTGATGCCCAAATAAAAATTGGGACTTACGAATTTTGCTTGTTTAGACCTGCTAGACTGGGGGTAAGGGTATTTAGGAGTTCTTTTTGCTTGTCAAAAGGCAGTTTTTTGGCTTTCTTCGTTGTATCAGGGCAACAAAGGCTGTGATTTCTATCTTTTTAGGCCTCTGAATGCCAAAATTGTCATATGGCAAGCCGCGAATTCTTAAAAATCCTCCAATCAGCTCGACTTGGTGATGTTTCTGCGCAACAAAATTTAGCCACCGCTTATTTGACTGGCGCCTTTAAGACGCCGATTCAGCCTGCCAATGCATTGATTTGGCTTGAAAAATCTTATTTATCCTATAAAAATCAAGCACTTGCAAACAAAAGTTTAAGTGACTCGGAAATTTTTCCCACTGAACTTCTTTCCCAAATGATCCCGGAGTTGCTTGAGCAAGTTTCAACCCTACCGTTAGCTGCAACCGTCAACTCCCCAGCCTTTTCATTTGGATGGGATTTATTTTGGGAATTAGCCAATACAAATGTGCCCGCAAGTTATGCCGTGCAATGGCAACTTGCGGAGTTACTTTTGAATCCCATTAAGAAAGATCTGCAGACCGAGCTTACTCATTGGCTTTTAAGGCAAGAGGACGGCATTGATTTTGCATCCCTTCAAAAAACCGCAAAAGAATTTCTCTTTCAGTTAGCGGAATCAGAAACCCCATTCACCAATTGTGCCAAAGAACTGCTGATTAAGCTTCAACCAAAAGATGAAGCGCTCTCGTCACTTTGGAATACCTGGCTGACCGAAAAGAATGAAGCTGCACTAATACAAGCAGCAGAGCTTGGCCTAACAAGCGCCAAACTCACCTTGGGTTTACGTCTTGCGCAATTTAATGAGCTCGATCCTGGTGAAAATGATTTGAGTACTTCGGGCGGAAAATCTAACGCCTCGCTAAAGAAGGCTGCTTACTGGTTAGAGCTTGCTGCTAAAGATGGTAATCGCGATGCTTGGTTTGCTCTTGGGGAGATCTATCGTCGCCCACAATTTTCTGGATACAACGCGGCAGAGAGCGATCACTGTCTTGATCATGCGGCAGATTTAGGCCATCCGGTTGCTCAATTCAAAAGAGGCGCGAAACTATGGCGTAAACGCGAAAAAGTTGAAGAGAAAGTTCGTGGCCTGCAAGCTTCTTATTGGATTTGGCAAGCACATCAGCAAGGCGTACCCGAAGCCAAAGAATTGCTTGGAAAGATTCTAGAGAATGTACCCAGCCCAAAGAACAATGATTGGTTTGAATTAGCCGCTTATGCTGAAAAGGCATTAAACCATCACGCCGAACATAAATTAGATAAAGAGTGGATCTTGCTATGTCACCGACTCATCATCGCCAATCAATTTAATTTGAGTAAGGCTGAGCTATTACTGTGCGAGGTTGGACAGTTGCAGCACGAACATTGTGTCGTTGTCGATATTCGTCACGAGTTACCAAAGATACTGCCTAGATTAATTCAGATTGATACCACTCAGCAGCGTCGCTCCTTGCTTGCAGCGGGAAAAGTATTTGCTGGAAGCGAATCAGACTTAGAGGGTAGTTTAAGACAAAGACGTTATCGATTTGATCGAGTAAGTGAGTGGCTGACTGCCGCCTTCTCACAAGATCAAACGGTAGTTTGAGTATCTGGGCTTTTAGATTCGCCATCTTTGTTGTCGTCAGACTCATCATCTGAAGATTTTGGTACATAAAAACGAGCGATCAGAAGCCCAAGCTCATAGAGCAAGCACATTGGCACTGCTAAGAGTAGTTGAGACAACACATCTGGTGGCGTCACAATTGCTGAAATCACAAAAGCGCCAACGATCACGTAAGGACGAATCTCTTTAAGCTTGGCTAGTGGCACCATACCCATACGTACTAAAACCACCACCACAACAGGCACTTCAAAAGTAAGCCCAAAAGCTAAAAAGGTGTTCATGGCAAAGCCAAGGTACTTATCAATATCTGTTGACATCTCGGCACCCAGGGGAGCGTTATAGCTAGCCATGAATTCAAATACGGTGGGGAACACTAAAAAGTAGGCAAATGCCATGCCAAATATAAACAGGCTGTAGCTACTCACGACCAAAGGCACGATCAGCTTGCGCTCGTGCTGATACAACCCCGGCGCAATGAAAGCCCATAATTGATACATCACTACGGGCAGCGCAATTAAGAAAGCCACTAACATGGTGACCTTCATCGGCACAAAAAAAGATCCCGTGACATCAGTCACGATCATCTTGCCACCGGAGGGTAAAGCATTTAAAAGTGGTTGTGAGAACAAATGAAAAATATCTGGCGCCCAGTAGACCAGGCAGACAAATACCGCGATGATTGCTAGGGCTGACTTAATGATGCGATCACGCAACTCAAATAAATGAGATAGGAAGGATTCTTGTAATCCGGAATCTTCTGTTGGATTATTTTGCGTCATTGATATTTGTATTTACTTTTCTTTGGGCTAGTTTATTTGCCCGCGCTATGGTGAAAGCGCTTCATGCGTGCAGCACCAGACTGAACTCTTGTGCGCATACCCGTAGAGCGCTTGAACCAAACTGGTCTCGCAGCGCGCCTCACACCCCAACTCTTGCGACCTTGGCGTATCGATTTTTGTAGGACCTCTTTTTCATCAAGGGGGGCTCTAGTAAAAGAATTTTCAAAGATGTCTGCTTGATCACTAAGATTAGCACCAGCCTCTTGAGTAACAGATTGAATAGAGCTCTCAACATCCTTAAAGGCAGAGACACTTTCTTCACGGAGTTTCTTAAACTCCTCAACATCCATCTGCCTGCTGACTTCAGATTTGACATCAGCCATATAGCGCTGTGCTCTTCCAAATAAGTTACCCGCCATACGGGCAATTTTTGGAAGTCGCTCCGGGCCGACCACTACCAATGCAACTACTGCAATGAGTGCAAGCTTTGAAACTCCGAGATCAATCATTGCAGTTGCGCATCATCTCTATCAACAATTATTTATTGAGGTCTTTTGCCTGAACATCCACAGTTTTCTCTGTTGATGTAGCAGCGCTCTGAATTTGCTCCTTAGGCTCCTCAGCTCCCTCAGGCGTTTTCATGCCATCTTTGAAACCTTTAACAGCACCACCTAAATCTGTGCCGATATTGCGCAATTTTTTGGTACCGAATACCAACATCACGATCACCAAAACAATTAACCAATGCCAAATGCTAAATGAACCCATTTTTAATCTCCTCGGACTATTTTTTCCAGGGGCGCGGACCGCCCATCACATGCAAATGCAAGTGATAAACCTCTTGACCACCATCTGCACCATTATTCACTACCAATCTAAAGCCGCCATCTTTTCCAGGACGGCAACCTTGTTCCTTGGCAAGACGCGGCGCTAATTCCATCATTCTACCTAGCAATGGCGCATCAGCCACTTCTGCAGATTCCAGCATAGGGATATGTTTTTTAGGAATTATCAAAAAATGGACAGGCGCGGCAGGATTAATATCTTTAAAGGCATAAATCTCCTCATCCTCGTAGACCTTTTGGGATGGGATTTCACCTTTGGAAATCTTACAAAACAGGCAATTTGGGTCATGGGGCATCAATTACTCCTTGCTTGCAGCTTTTCTGGCGGCTTTTTCTTCGATGCCTGAGGTGCCGAGACGGCTCTCTAACTCAGCAATCACGTCTTCTGGCCTCAAACCAAACTGAGAAAGGGCAATTAGGCAATGAAACCAGAGGTCAGCCATCTCCCCAACCAAGAGTTTTTGTTGCTCAGGAGCCAAATTGGCATTTCGAGCATCCTTGGCAGCCATCACTGCTTCGGTAGCCTCTTCTCCAATCTTCTTCAAAATCCCATCATCACCCTTAGAGAAGAGTAAGGCAGTGTAAGAGGTCTTGGGATCGGCCTGGCCAGCCTTAAATGCATCGCGGCGCTGATCAACTACGTCAGCCAAGTGGGCTAAAGCAGCATCTAAATTAGAGGGGGTATTCGCTGAACTAGTCATCAAGTGATTTTATGTCTTTTATTACCAGGTAGACGAGGGGTGGGTTATTTAAGGCCCTTAGACTCATCAACCCAGGTGGATTGGGCTGAATCCCACCTCTGGAAGAAGCAACTATGCTCGCCAGTGTGACAAGCTATACCGTCTTTTTGCTCAACCATCAGCAAAATCGTATCGCCATCGCAATCAAGGCGGATTTCTTTTACTTTTTGAGTATGACCAGACTCTTCGCCTTTATGCCACAACTTTTGCCTTGAACGTGTCCAATACACCGCTTCGCCTAAGCGTAAGGTAGCCAATAAAGCATCGCGATTCATCCAAGCCATCATCAAAATATCTTTACTGCCAACTTCCTGGGCAATTACCGGAACTAAGCCCTGCTCATTCCAAGTGACGGCATCAAGCCATGCGCCGGGCTCTAAGGAGTCAACTGGATTGAAGGAATTTTTCATGGTTATCTTCGAATTATTTTCTTAGTAAAGCTGTCTGCACTTAAATGCGAACAGGAACGCCTTGGCTTGCCATATATTCTTTTGCTTGACCAACAGTGTATTCACCATAATGAAAAATACTTGCCGCAAGAACTGCATCGGCATGACCCTTGGTAATGCCATCGACCAAGTGCTGCAAATTACCCACGCCGCCAGACGCAATCACTGGAACGCTCACCGCATCACTTACTGCGGCAGTTAACTCCAAATCAAAACCATCTTTACTACCATCACGATTCATGCTGGTGAGAAGAATTTCTCCAGCACCACGTTTAGCGACTTCAGAAGCCCATGTAACGACATCCATGCCAGTCGCAGTTCTACCCCCATGGGTAAAGACTTCCCAATTACCTGCTTCCGTTTTTTTAGCATCAATGGCAACGACGATGCATTGTGAACCGTAATACGCAGCCGCATCCGACACCAAATCTGGATTCGCCACTGCGGATGAGTTCATGCTCACCTTATCAGCGCCAGCATTGAGTAAGCGGCGCACATCAGCTACAGCGCGCACACCACCACCAACAGTCAGTGGAATAAATACTTGAGATGCAACATCTTCAATGATGTGTAATATGAGATCACGACCATCAGAGGTAGCAGTAATGTCTAGGAAGGTGAGTTCATCAGCGCCTTGAGTGTCGTAACGTTTTGCAATCTCCACAGGATCACCCGCATCACGCAGCCCAACAAAATTCACGCCTTTCACAACGCGCCCTGCCGTGACATCAAGGCAGGGAATAATTCGTTTAGTGAGCACTATTAGACAATCTAAATAATTTTCTTGGCAAACTTCAGAGTTAACTCATCAGCATATTTTTGTGCCGCAGTTAAATCTAAGTCGCCAGCATAAATCGATCGACCCGCAATGACACCCATGACGCCTTCAGCTTCAGCTTCACACAAGGCTTCAATATCTTGATTGCTAGATAAACCACCACTAGCAATCACCGGGATCCGAATAGCTTGAGCTAATTTAATCGTGGCATCCATATTGATGCCCTTCATCATGCCATCGCGGCCAATGTCGGTATAGATGATTGCTTCAACACCGTAATCTTCAAACTTTTTGGCAAGGTCAATGACTTCATGGCCGGTGATCTTACTCCAACCATCTGTTGCGACTTTGCCATCACGGGCATCCAGTCCCACCATGATGTGGCCAGGAAAGGCAGTGCAGGCATCTTGTACAAATCCAGGACTCTTGACTGCTGCAGTACCAATAATGACTGTACTAATACCGTCATCCAATAATCGTTCAATCGTTTCGAGATCACGAATACCACCACCCAGCTGAACTGGTATCTCATCGCCTACTGCTTTGAGAATGGATTTAATCGCAGACTCATTCTTCAGCTTGCCAGCAAATGCGCCATTCAAATCCACGAGATGTAAACGACGTGCTCCCTTACTAATCCAATGCGCAGCCATCGCACCTGGATCTTCAGAAAACACAGTGGCTTTATCCATGTCACCTTGTTCGAGTCGAACACAGTGGCCATCTTTTAGGTCAATCGCGGGAATCAGCAGCATAGCGGTAGCTTAGAGAAGTATTAAGGTTGCCAAGAAACAAAATTTTTGTAGAGCTTTAATCCGTATTCTGCACTTTTTTCCGGATGAAATTGTGTTGCAAAAATATTATCCCTTGCAACGGCAGAAGTAAACCAATCGCCATATTCAGTTGAGCCCGCAATATCTTCTTTGCGTTGCGGCACAACATAGTAACTGTGCACAAAATAAAAGCTGGTCAAGTCAGGTATGCCATCCCAAAGTGGGTGCTTGCGATCTTGGCGTACTTGATTCCAACCCATATGGGGGACCTTATAAGCAGATCCATCTGGCTGCAATTTGCCAGCCAATTCAAAACGTCGTACTTCACCTGGGATCAATCCTAAGCACGGCGTCCAGGCTGTATTGGAATTTGCGCGCACTTCAGCACTTTGGTTAAAGAGCATTTGCTCGCCCACACAAACACCTAATAAGGGTTTATTTTTAGCGGCGTCTAATAGCGCCTCCAATAAACCAGACTCTTGGAGATGTTTCATGCAATCGGGCATAGCGCCCTGGCCTGGTAGCACAACTCGCTCTGCAGAGAGGATTTCTTCTGGGGTGTGTGCAATCAGGACATTCGCATCTGGGGCTACATGATGAAAGGCCTGATAGACGGAACGAAGATTACCCATTCCGTAGTCAACGATCGCAATAGTTTGCGCCAATTGTTAGCCTATGTTCTGTAGTTTTTTGACAGTCTTCTACTCAACGCTAGAAATTTTCTAGATTAGAGACTGCCCTTAGTAGAAGGCACAACACCGGATGCGCGTGGATCCAACTCTAAAGCCATGCGCAACGCACGACCAAAGGCCTTGAACACTGTTTCAATCTGGTGGTGAGCGTTAATGCCACGCAAGTTATCGATGTGCAAAGTTACTCCAGCATGGTTTACAAAGCCACGGAAGAACTCAATACTAAGATCAACATCAAAGTCGCCAACACGAGCGCGGGTAAATGGGACATTGAACTCCAAACCTGGGCGACCAGAAAAATCGATCACTACGCGAGAAAGGGTTTCATCCAAAGGCACATAAGAATGGCCGTAGCGAGTAATGCCCGCTTTATCGCCAACTGCCTTGGCAAATGCTTGACCTAGGGTGATGCCCACATCCTCAACGGTATGGTGATCATCAATATGGGTATCTCCTTTAGCAACCACTTTGAGGTCGATCATGCCGTGACGGGCAATTTGATCCAACATGTGGTCTAGGAAAGGTACGCCAGAGGCCAGCTCAGCCTTACCTGTGCCATCTAAATTGATAGCAATTTGAATTTTGGTTTCCGAAGTGTTTCGGGTAACGTCGGCTTGCCGCATGCTTCAGTGCGCCGCGAGGCGAAGTGTTGATTGAAGCCTCATAATATCATTCCTAATACAGATATAAATGCCGATTTTATTTGCTGGCGTTTATTCATTTTTGCTGATTTTTGACTAGAGTCCCTCATGAGCCGCTTTTGGAGCCCCGTTGTTCAGACCCTCACCCCTTATGTCCCTGGGGAGCAGCCGCAAATGCAGCGACTGGTAAAGCTCAACACCAATGAGAGTCCTTATGGCCCATCGCCCAAGGCCCTGGCCGCCATAAATCAACAAAACACAGATGATTTAAGGCTCTATCCAGACCCTGAAGGTGCGGCTCTTAAGAGCGCCATTGCTGATTTACACGGCTTGGACCCAAAACAGGTGTTTTTAGGCAATGGCTCTGATGAAGTCCTGGCGCACGTGTTTTTAGGTCTTCTCAAACAAGCTAAACCGGTTCAGTTTCCAGATATTACCTATAGCTTCTACCCGGTTTATTGCAAGCTGTTTGGGATTGAGTATCAAGCAGTCCCCCTAGGCCCTGATTTTGAGATTCAGACGGGGGACTTTAAAACTCCCAATGGTGGAATCATTTTCCCGAATCCCAATGCTCCAACTGGTCGAGCCATTCCGCGATCAGATATCGAAGCTCTGCTGAGCAGAAATACCGATTCCGTAGTGGTGATCGATGAAGCCTATGTGGATTACGGAACCGAGTCTTGCATTCCCCTGCTTCGTGGAAACAGCTGCCCTCAAAATCTCTTAGTCGTTCATACCCTTTCCAAGTCACGAGCCCTAGCAGGGCTTCGCGTTGGATTTGCGGTGGGGCATCCAGACCTCATTGAAGGTTTAGAGCGAGTGAAGAATAGTTTTAACTCCTATCCACTTGGTCGCTTGGCTCAAGCAGGAGCAATTGCTGCAATACGGGACCAAGCTCATTTGGAATTAACTAGCAAAAAAGTAATCCTCACTCGTGAGCGCTTAGTGGGTGAACTAGTCTCACTAGGTTTTGATACATTGCCATCAGCAGCCAACTTTATTTTTACTCGGCATCCTAAGCATGCTGGGGCAAAGTTATATCAAGCCTTACGAGATCGTGGAATTATTGTGCGTCACTTTAAATCACCACGTATTGAAGAGTTTTTACGCATCACCATCGGTACTGATGATCAAACAAATGAATTGATTACTGCTCTGAAGGAAATTTTGGCTAGCGCTTAAGTTTATTTTTTCAGTCGCATCTCAGCAGCACGCGCGTGGGCTGTTAAGCCCTCACCATGCGCTAGCGTACTAGCAACAGCGCCTAATGTTTGAGCTCCTGCCTCACTCACTTCGATCATGCTGGAGCGTTTGATAAAGTCATACACACCCAATGGCGAAGAGAAGCGTGCAGTGCGTGCTGTTGGTAAAACATGATTCGGGCCTGCACAGTAATCCCCTAGAGATTCGCTAGTGTAGTTACCCATAAAGATGGCGCCAGCATGACGGATTAACTCAGCCCACTTACGCGGCTCAGTTGCACAAATTTCTAAATGCTCAGCAGCGATCGCATTGGCGATCTCACAAGCCTCGCCCATATCGCTTACCTGGATCAATAAAGCGCGATTAGTAAGCGATGCTTCAATCACTTTCTTTCTCGGCATCTCGGGCAATAACTCATTAATACTTATTTGCACTTGCTCAATAAATTTCTCATCCGGGCAAAGCAAAATAGATTGGGCTAACTCATCATGCTCAGCTTGAGAAAACAAATCCATCGCGATCCAATCGGGATTACTAGAACCATCACAGAGAACCAAAATTTCTGAAGGGCCGGCGATCATGTCGATACCAACAGTACCAAACACTCTGCGCTTAGCAGCTGCTACATAAGCATTGCCAGGGCCAACAATTTTGTCTACCGACGGGATAGTCTGTGTGCCATAAGCTAAAGCGCCAATGGCTTGCGCTCCCCCAATCGTAAAGACACGATCAACCCCAGATAAGTAGGCGGCAGCCAAGACTAAAGGATTGCGAGCGCCATCAGGAGTGGGCACCACCATGATGACTTCTTTTACACCAGCAACCTTGGCAGGAATAGCATTCATTAATACTGAAGAGGGATAGGCCGCCTTACCACCAGGAACATAAATACCTACACGATCTAAGGCCGTGACTTTCTGACCCAAGCGTGTGCCATCAACCTCTTCATACTCCCAAGAGTGGCAACCTGCTTCAATCTTTTGTTTCTCGTGATACGCGCGCACTCTTTGCGCAGCAATATCCAAAGCATTTTTTTGTTCAGCCGATAAACCTTCGTAAGCTGTTTTTAATTCTTCTTGAGAAATCTCTAACCCAGTAACGCTAGCCACATTTAAACGATCAAACTGCTTTGTGAAATCAAGCACCGCCGCATCGCCACTGACTTTTACTTGCGCCAAAATTTTAACTACTGCAGCATCAATCGCCTCATCATCTGCCATCGGCAAAGATAGACTTGAAAGCAGGGTTTCTTTGAACCCAGCATCTTTGCTATTAAGGCGTTTGACTTTAACTTGCGCTGACATTTGAATATTTACTTACTTCAACAATTCAAAGAATGGCTGCAACTGTGTACGCTTGCGCTTATACGAAGCTTGATTAACTACTAAGCGTGCGCTGATATCGGCGATTGGTTCAACCTCAACCAAACCATTGGCGCGCAAGGTATTGCCAGTGGACACCAAATCCACAATCGCATCCGCTAAGCCAACCAATGGGGCCAGCTCCATCGAGCCGTATAAATGAATCGTATCAATGTGCACGCCTTTATTAGCAAAGTGTTCACGTGCACAATTGACATACTTGGTGGCAACTTTTAAACGAGATCCTTGCTTTACCGCAGCCGCATAATCAAAGCCTTCTTTAACGGCAACGGACATACGGCATTTAGCGATATTCAAATCAAAAGGAACATACAAACCATCGGTGCCGTTTTCCATTAAAACATCCAGGCCGGCAACTCCAAAATCAGCTCCACCAAACTGAACGTAAGTAGGCACATCCGATGCGCGCACAATAATCAGGCGCACGTCAGGATTAGAGGTCTCAATAATGAGTTTGCGTGACTTTTCCGGATCCTCAAGCGGGCGAATGCCGATCTTAGATAAGATCTCAGCGGTTTCTTCGAAGATGCGCCCCTTCGAGAGGGCTAATGTTAACTTCATGGACTAATTATCCATCAGGCTTACTTGATTCGCTGAATGTTGGCACCTAAGAGGGTCAACTTTTGCTCCATACGGTCATATCCACGGTCCAAGTGATAAATCCGATCTACCTGTGTTTCGCCTTGGGCAGCCAAACCGGCGATTACCAAACTGGCTGAAGCACGTAAATCCGTAGCCATCACGATAGCGCCAGATAACTTCTCAACACCCTGTGCAATAGCGGTATTACCCTCAATGGCGATATCGGCACCGAGACGATTCATCTCTTGAACGTGCATAAAGCGGTTTTCAAATATGGTTTCAGTAATGGTGGCGTTGCCCTCAGCAATCGCATTGACCGCCATGAGTTGAGCCTGCATATCTGTCGGGAAAGCTGGGTACTCAGAAGTGCGGAAGCTAACAGCCTTGGGGCGACTTTTCATGGAGGCTTTGATCCAATCAGGGCCCACTTCCATTTCTAAGCCAGCCTCTTTGAGTTTCACAATCACCGCATCCAATGTATCCGGACGACAGTGCTTTACCAACACCTCACCACCAGCAGCAGCAACTGCGCACAAGAATGTGCCAGCCTCAATCCGGTCAGCAATCACAGCATGTTCTGCGCTATGGAGCTTCTCAACACCCTCAATGACTAGGCGATCTGTACCAATACCGGTAATCTTCGCACCCATTTTGACGAGCAACTCTGCCAAGTCCCCTACTTCAGGTTCGCGTGCAGCATTCTCCAAAATAGTTGTGCCTGACGCCAAAGTAGCAGCCATCAATAAATTCTCTGTACCAGTTACGGTGATCATGTCCGTCAAAATCGAGGCGCCTTGCAAGCGCCCCGTGGCAGATTTGGTTTCCGCCTGAATGTAACCACTCTTAATCTTGATGGTGGCACCCATGGCTTTTAAGCCTTTGATGTGCTGATCCACTGGACGTGCACCAATGGCGCATCCACCTGGTAACGAAACCTTAGCGCTATGCATTCTGGCAAGCAATGGGCCCAGAACCAAAATCGAGGCACGCATGGTTTTCACCATCTCGTAGGTTGCTTCAGAACTCTTGATGGTTGCTGCGTTGAGCACTACATGGTTGCGGTCATTTGCATCTGGAAAACTAACAACTACTCCAATCTCTTGGAGAAGCTTGAGCATAGTACGCACATCTTGCAAATCAGGAACATTACGCAAAGTAATGGGCTGATCAGTCAGCAAACAAGCACACAAAATGGGCAGTGCTGCGTTCTTGGCGCCCGCAATCACCACCTCACCCTTTAGGGGTGTGCCTCCAACCATTCGTAATTTATCCATGAATCTATTCCAGTAAAAGGCTAATGTCGTATTTTAAGTTGGAGTGTTTTGTGCGAATTCTTGAGGAGTAAATGCTTTGATTGATAAAGCGTGAACTTCAGCTTTCATACGGTCACCCATAGCGCCATATACCAACTGATGGCGCTGAATTAGACGCTTGCCTTCAAACTCTGGACTCACAATCGTCGCAAAAAAATGCTGTCCATCACCCTCAACTTTCACATGAGTACATGCGAGGCCCTGCTGAATATAGCCTTCAATTTGTTCTGGGGTCGGCAACATCACAATCTCCTAATTTCTAATTTCTGAATAATTTTTTAATTCGAATTTAAGGGGGTAACAATTAGTTCCTGAGCTTGTAGCCTTTTTGCAGTAAACGCAAAGCAATCGCTGACACTGCGACAAAGAAACAAGCAACAATCGCTAAACTATTCCAAGGGGATATATCTGACACTCCAAAGAAGCCATAACGGAAACCATCAATCATGTAGAAGAATGGATTGAAGTGCGATACCACTTGCCATGCTGCCGGCAAAGAATGAATGGAATAAAACACACCTGACAACATGGTTGCCGGCATGATGATGAAATTCTGGAAAGCAGCCAATTGATCGTATTTATCAGCCCAGATACCGGCAATTAATCCCATGCTTCCCAAAATTGCAGCGCCTAACAGAGCAAATGCCAGGATCCATAGCGGGTATTCAAAGGATGGTATTGCAAACCATGCCGTAATTATCAGTACGCCTGAGCCAACAACAATTCCGCGAAATACCGCAGCCAAGACATAAGCGGCATAAAACTCTAAGTGGCTAAATGGGGCTAGCAATACAAAAACTAGATTGCCAGTCACTTTTGATTGAATGAGCGATGAAGAAGTATTCGCAAATGCATTCTGCAACACGCTCATCATGACTAAGCCCGGGATTAAAAAGGCGGTGTAGTTCAAGCGACCATAAACCTCTTTGCCTTCCAGCACATGTCCGAAAATCATCAAATACAGAACAGCGGTAAGCACTGGTGCCGCAACCGTCTGAAACGCTACTTTATAAAAACGCTTAATTTCTTTTCGTAAGAGCGTTGGGAAACCACTGCCATAGGAGATTGGCAGCTTATTTACAATAGATTTCATCGAGCGCCTCCCGACATGATGTTGACAAACACATCTTCAAGATCCGTCTTACCCTCGCCATCTTTCTTCACAGAGCCATACTGACTCAATAAATTTGCAGTGGTGTCCAAAGCAACAATCTTTCCTTGCTTGAGCATAGCAATGCGCTGGCAAAGTGCCTCAGCCTCTTCAAGGTAATGGGTTGTTAAGACAATCGTGTGGCCATCATGATTTAAGCGACTAATAAATTGCCAGAGAGATTGGCGTAGCTCTACGTCAACACCAGCTGTTGGTTCATCCAAAATAATCACAGGCGGCCGGTGTACCAAAGCCTGCGCAACCAATACTCGGCGCTTCATACCACCAGATAGAGAACGCATATTGCTGTCAGCCTTATTGGTGAGATCCAAGTTCGCCATGATCTCGTCAATCCAGGCATCGTTATGACGAATCCCAAAATAACCTGACTGAAATTGCAGCGTCTCTCTAACAGTAAAGAAGGGGTCGAATACTAACTCTTGCGGTACAACCCCTAGCATCCGGCGAGCATCACGAAACTGACTCTGAACATCCGCACCCATGATTTCAGCATGACCACGATCAGCAGTGACCAACCCAGCGAGAATGGAAATGAGCGTTGTCTTACCAGCACCATTGGGACCAAGCAAGCCAAAGAACTCACCTTGATCTATTGATAAGGAAACATCATCGAGCGCTTGTAGGGCGCCATAATTTTTTGATACGTTCTTTATCGATATTGCTGCATGCATGCTATGACAAACCTAGCAACTCAGCAACGCCATATACGCCAGCCAATACGGTTAACTTTTTCGGTGCATTTTGTATAGAAATCTGCTGACCACCGGCTTGCAATTGTTTCTGCCACGCCAACAACACTGTTAGCACAGTAGAGTCAAAATCCTTGAGATTGATGCAATCTATATTTCTTAATGTCGCAAGATTTAACAGGCCATCCTTTTCTAACTGCAAAACATTATTCTGCGTCACTGAGGTGGGCAATAAAAATGGCATTTGATATTTATCTTTGATTGATCTTGTAAGCTTTTTAGTTTGCTGGCTTTGCAGCAGCAAGCTGCTTATTGCGGTCCTGCAAGAACTTCACCAAACCTTCCACACCATTTTGACTAATTTGATTTGCAAACTGGTTGCGATAGGCCTCAACTAGCCAAACACCCATGATATTCATGTCATAGACCTTCCATCCATTGGCTGTTTTTTCTAGACGATAGTCGAGTGGTATGGGGTCACCACGACCAATCACTACAGTCTTCACAATAACCTCTTTATCGTCAGGAGCTGCACGCAAAGGCTTAAATTGAATCGTTTGATCGCGTAGCTGGCTTAGAGCGCCAGAGTAAGTGCGAATCAGTAAATTCTTAAACTCAGAAATTAATTGAGCCTGCTGCTCTGGGGTGGCTTTTTTCCAATTGGGGCCCATTGCCATTTCAGTAGTGCGGCGCATATCGGTATAGGGAACAATTTTCTTATCCACCAAATCTACGATGCGCGGGATATTGCCTTTTTGAATTTCTGGATCAGACTTTACAGAAGCCATTACGTCTGAAACTACCGTCTTGATCAAACCATCTGGCGTTGACTGGTCAACTACTTGCGCAGAAACGCTACCGGCAAACAAAAACAAGCCTGTGAGCAAGGCTCTAAAGTATTTTTGAATGGGTTTTTGGCTTTTCATATTTCCTCGCTCTAGGCTGATGGTTGAGGGCCATTTTAGCCTTTTCATCAATCTGATGTAATCAGCCAATATTACTCATAAGGATTTTGATATGGGGGCATTAATGGCTCTTCATCATTCCGACCCTCATTAATCTGATATTGACGTCTTTGGATGTACGCATCACGCATAAAGCTGTACTTATCAATAGCTGCTCCATCCAATAAATCACCAGCTTCGTAATACGTATTTCGAGAATTGACCACCCTAAGACCAGTCAAGCTATTTCTTAGAGCAACATCTGGCAATAATCTAAATAAGTAATCTGACTCTAAATCCGCTGCGGTACCAAAGGTGTCACGCACATTGCTTGGGCCAAAAAATGGCAAAACAACATATGGTCCCGATGGTACGCCCCACACCCCAAAAGTTTGACCCCAGTCTTCTTTATGTTTTTCAAGGCCACCTGGGGTTGCCAAATCAATTAAACCACCCAGGCCCATAGTGGTATTGACTACTACCCGCATAAGATCGTTAAATGCATAGTCTGGCTTGCCCTGCAATAGGTTTTGGAGGGCTGTATAGATATCGCTGTAGTTACTAAAGAAGTTGTAAATACCGTCACGCACAAACTCCGGCAAAACAAAACGATATCCGGCAACCACTGGCTTAAGAACATAAGCATCTAAGCCTTCATTGAATTCAAATACTGAGCGATTAAATGGCTCCCAAGGGTCCTGTGGAGATGGCTGAACACCTGCAGGTAAAGATGCACAACCAACCATAGCAGTCGCTATACCAAGTAGCACAACACGTTTAAACTTTGCCAGCGCCATTATTTTGCTGCACCTTTATCTTGCCCACTATCAGCTGCCTTGTTGTACAAGAACTGGCTAATCAGATTTTCTAGCACTACAGCAGACTGTGTCTGAGTGATCTTATCCCCTGCAGCCAACATATCATCGGAGCCGCCAGCCTCAAGACCAATGTATTGTTCACCCAATAAACCGGATGTCAAAATCTTTGCAGAAGAGTCTTTAGGGAACTTATAAGTATCTTCAATCGTCATGGTGACGGTTGCTTGATAGGTCTTGTCATCAAAGGAGATGTTGGCAATACGACCAACAACTACCCCAGCACTTTTCACGGGAGCACGTGGTTTGAGTCCGCCAATATTGTCAAATCGAGCAGAGATTTTATAGGTAGGCGCAAAAGTGACGGCGTTCATATTGCCGACCTTTAATGCAAGAAACAAAGCAGCCAACAAACCAATGGCTACAAAGATTCCAACCCAAATATCAATTGCACTTTTTCTCATAAGAGTCCCAGTTTATTCTTTCTAATTCGAGAACATCATTGCAGTTAGCAAGAAGTCCAACGCTAAAACCGATAAAGAAGAAATCACCACCGTTCTAGTGGTAGCTTGCGATACGCCCTCAGGCGTTGGTTTTGCCTCGTAACCCTGATACAGAGCAATAAAAGTCACTGCTACACCAAACACCAGACTCTTAATCAGGCCATTACCAATATCAGAGAAGAGATCTACTCCGCCCTGCATCTGAGACCAGAAGGCACCAGAGTCCACGCCAATCAATGGCACCCCAACAAAGTAGCCGCCCATCACACCAACAGCCGTAAAGATCGTTGCCAAAATCGGCATCGCAATAATGCCAGCCCATAAACGCGGAGCAATCACACGACTCAATGGATCAACTGCCATCATTTCCATTGCACTGAGCTGTTCGCCGGCTTTCATCAAGCCAATCTCTGCAGTGAGAGATGTGCCAGCACGACCAGCAAATAGAAGAGCCGTAATCACTGGGCCTAATTCACGGGTAAGTGACAGTGCGACCAATAAACCCAAAGCCTGCTCTGAGCCATATCGATTAAGAGTGTAATAACCCTGCAGTCCTAAGACGAAGCCAACGAATAAACCAGATACCGCAATGATCACAAATGAGTGATTACCCACAAACAGAATTTGATCGGAAACTAAGCGAGGTCTTTTTAATAAAAATCCGGAACGCCAAATTACTGCAGCAAACATGCGAGCAGCAAGGCCAAGACTCGTTAAGTTACGACGAACAAAAAAACCGAGGTCACCGAAAATATCTAAGGGCTTATGAAGGATGCTCATTTCAGACTCACTCCAAAATCTTCTGCAAGGCTTTGGCCTGGGTAATGAAATGGCACAGGACCATCCGGTGAAGCATCTAGAAATTGACGTACAAACGGATCGTTTGAACGACTCAATTCTTCTGGTGTACCTTCTGCACCAATACGACCATTGGCAATGAAATACACGTAATCGGCAATTTCAAATGTTTCTTCAACATCATGCGTCACCAAGAGGCTGGTCGCGCCCAGCGCTTGATTCAAATCTCGAATCAAGCGTGCAGTAATACCCAAGGAAATCGGATCCAAGCCTGCAAAAGGCTCGTCGTACATGATCAACGGTGGATCAAGCGCAATCGCTCTTGCTAGAGCAACGCGGCGTGCCATGCCACCAGAAATCTGTGAAGGCATCAAATCGCGTGCGCCACGCAAGCCAACCGCATTGAGTTTCATGAGTACTAGTGATCGCAATAACTCTTCGCTTAAGTCGGTATGTTCACGCAAAGGAAAGGCGACGTTTTCAAAAACACTCAGATCGGTAAAAAGTGCGCCAAACTGAAAGAGCATTCCCATGCGACGACGGGCAGCCATTAACTCGGTGCCGTTCATTTTTCCAATGTCATGGCCTTCAAAAAGGACTTGACCAGACTGCGCTGTAAATTGACCGCCAATCAGTCTCAGAATAGTAGTCTTGCCACAACCAGAGCCCCCCATCACCGCAACAACTTGGCCACGGCGGAACTCCATATTAAGCCCAGATAAAATTTGCCGCTCACCAGGGGCGTAGGAAAAGTTGACGTTCTTAATTTGAACTACAACTTCGCCTTGGCCACCGCTAGAGGTTTTTTGCTTCACTTCCACCGAATTGGAGTGGCTACTGTTCATATCCCCGATATTATCGTGGCAGAACAGAAGACCCCATTAAATACTCGTCTACTGCTTGAGCAGCTTGGCGACCTTCACGGATCGCCCAAACCACCAAGGATTGTCCGCGACGCATATCGCCAGCAGCAAAGACCTTTGGAACATTGGTTTGATAAGCATTTTGACCATCAACTGTGGCTTTTGCATTGCCGCGGGCATCTTTTTCGACACCAAATGCATTGAGAACCTGGGCTGCAGGTGATACAAAGCCCATTGCTAAAAATACTAAATCTGCCTTAATCTCAAATTCAGAGTTTGGCATTTCTGCCATCTTTCCATCTTTCCACTCCAAACGCACACAGATTAGCTTCTCTAATTTGCCGTCTTTGCCTTCAAAACGCTTAGTGGCAACAGACCAATCGCGCTCACAGCCTTCTTCATGTGATGAAGAGGTGCGCAACTTGGTTGGCCAGTAAGGCCATACCAAGGGTTTGTTTTCAGTTTCGGGTGGCTGTGGCAACAATTCAAACTGAGTAATCTTGGCGGCGCCATGGCGATTAGAGGTTCCAACACAATCAGACCCGGTATCACCACCACCAATTACTACTACATGCTTGTCAGCTGCAGAAATCTCGTTTTTGAAATCACCTGCATTTTCTTTATTCTGTGGAATCAAGAATTCCAAAGCGTAATGAACACCCTTTAACTCACGACCAGGAACTGGCAGGTCGCGTGGCTGCTCAGATCCACCGCTAATCACAACAGCGTCAAAATCTTTCATCAGCTGATCGGGTGAAACGGTTTTAGTTGAGTAATTTTTAACTTCGGCACCAATCGCCTCTTTGCCAACAAATACGCCTGTCTCAAACTTCACACCCTCAGCTTGCATTTGCTCAACGCGACGATCGATCAACCACTTTTCCATTTTGAAATCTGGAATACCGTAGCGCAACAATCCGCCAACACGATCATTCTTTTCAAATACAGTAACGTCGTGGCCCACGCGTGCCAATTGTTGTGCAGTTGCCATGCCAGCAGGACCACCACCAACAACGGCTACCTTCTTACCTGTTTTGGTTTTGGATGGTTGTGGCTTAACCCAACCATTTTCCCAGCCCTTATCAATAATGGCATGCTCAATAGACTTAATACCAACCGCATCACTATTAATACCTAAGGTGCATGCAGCTTCGCAAGGTGCTGGGCAAATACGACCAGTGAACTCGGGGAAGTTATTAGTGGATTGCAATACATCTAATGCATTCTTCCAGTCATCATGAAATACCAAATCATTGAAGTCAGGGATGATGTTGTTTACTGGGCATCCGTTATTGCAAAACGGAATGCCGCAATCCATACAGCGTGCGCCTTGTACTTTAGCCTCATCATCCGTTAATGCGGCAACGAACTCTTTGTAGTGATGGAGGCGTTTAACGGGAGCTTCGTAGGTTTCCTCTACGCGCTCAAACTCCATAAATCCAGTGACCTTACCCATATCGAATCCTTAGTATCTTTTCTTAATATCTATATTGATTAAGCTGCAACAGTTTTGTTTTGCGCTTTTTCCCACAACTCACCTAAAGCACGCTTGTACTCAGTAGGCAGCACTTTCACAAAACGACCGCGAGCATTTTCCCAATCAGCTAATAGTGCTTTTGCACGCTCTGAACCGGTGTGGCGGAAGTGACGCTCGATCAAGCCCTTCAGAATTTGCTCATCAGTCATACGCTCGCCACCATCTTTCACATCAACAGGGGCATGCCACTCTGATTGAGGCATCTTGGCAATCTGCTCGGCTGACGGCAGTACTTTTTCCAAAGTCGCCATGCTGGTATTGCAACGCTTGTCAAAGAGGCCATCTTCGTCATAAACATAAGCAATACCGCCGCTCATACCTGCTGCAAAGTTACGACCAGTTGCACCCAAGACCACAACAGTACCGCCAGTCATGTATTCGCAACCGTGGTCGCCGGTTCCTTCAACTACCGTTGTGGCACCAGAGTTACGAACTGCAAAACGCTCACCAGCCACACCATTGAAGAATGCTTCACCGCTAATGGCACCGTAGAGAACAGTATTTCCAACAATGATATTTTTTGCTGTATCGCCACGGAACTCATGTGGGGCACGCACAATCACACGTCCACCAGACAAGCCCTTACCAACGTAGTCATTACCATCACCAACCAAGTCCAAGGTGATTCCGCGCGCCAAGAAGGCAGCGAAACTTTGACCAGCAGTGCCATTCAATTGAATATGAATCGTGTCATCTGGCAAACCAGCATGGCCATAACGCTGAGCGATTTCTCCGGAGAGCATTGCGCCGACAGTACGGTTCACGTTCTTCACTGGAACAATGAAGGAAACTTTTTCACCACGTTGCAGAGCTGGCTCACTCTTCTCGATAAGCACGTTATCTAAGGCGCTGTCTAAACCATGATCCTGAGTCAAGATTTGATAACGAGGAGAATCTTTAGCAACATTAGGCTCAGCAAAAATCTTGCTGAAATCCAACCCATGTACTTTCCAGTTTTCAATACCTTTGCGCGTATCCAAGAAATCAACGCGACCAATCAAATCATCAAACTTACGAATACCGAGTTGCGCCATGATCTCGCGCACTTCCTCTGCTATAAAGAAGAAGAAATTCACAACGTGCTCTGGCTTACCAGAGAACTTCTTACGCAACTCAGGGTCTTGTGTTGCAACACCCACTGGGCAGGTATTCAAATGACACTTACGCATCATGATGCAACCCTCAACCACCAATGGGGCTGTCGCAAAACCAAATTCATCAGCACCCAATAAAGCGCCGATCACAACGTCACGACCTGTTTTCATTTGACCGTCAGCTTGCACGCGAATACGGCTACGCAAACCATTGAGTACTAATGTTTGCTGGGTTTCAGCCAAGCCCAACTCCCATGGGGAACCAGCATGCTTAATAGAAGACAGTGGGGATGCGCCTGTACCGCCGTCATGTCCAGCGATCACGACGTGATCTGCTTTCGCTTTAGCAACACCGGCAGCAATCGTACCAACACCCACCTCAGAAACCAACTTCACAGATACGTCAGCTGCTGGGTTCACGTTCTTCAGATCGTGAATCAACTGCGCAATATCTTCAATCGAGTAAATATCGTGGTGTGGAGGGGGAGAAATTAAACCAACCCCTGGCACAGAGAAACGCAATTTTCCGATGTAATCAGAAACTTTACCGCCCGGCAATTGACCACCTTCTCCAGGCTTGGCACCTTGGGCCATCTTAATCTGAATCTGATCAGCAGAACGCAAATATTCAGTAGTAACACCGAAACGGCCTGAGGCAACCTGCTTGATTCTGGAGCGCAACGAATCGCCATCGAGCAAAGGAATATTTGCTTCAACCACATCATCGCCCAAAATGCTGGCTAAGGTTTCACCCTTCTTAATAGGAATGCCTTTAAGCTCATTGACATAACGATTTGGATCTTCACCACCCTCACCAGTATTGGACTTACCACCAATACGATTCATAGCAATTGCCAAAGTAGCATGCGCTTCAGTAGAAATAGAACCTAAGGACATCGCGCCCGTTGCAAAACGCTTGACGATTTCTTTTGCAGACTCAACTTCATCCAATGGAATTGCTTTGGCTGGATCAATCTTGAACTCAAACAAACCACGCAATGTCATCTGACGCTTGGTTTGGTCATTGATGATGTTGGCATACTCTTTATAAGTTTGATAACCCTTGTCGATACCAATACGAGTGGAGTGCTGTAACTTGGCAATCGTATCTGGTGTCCACATATGGTTCTCACCACGAATACGGAATGCATACTCGCCACCAGCATCCAGCATATTAGTTAAAACTGGATCATTGCCAAATGCGGACTGGTGCATACGCAAAGCTTCTTCAGCTACTTCAAATACGCCAATACCACCTACGTTAGATGGGGTACCTTTGAAGTAATGGTCAATCACTTCCTTGTTAAGACCGATGGCTTCAAAAATCTGTGAGCCGGTATAAGACATGTAAGTAGAGATACCCATTTTGGACATCACTTTTTGCAAGCCCTTACCAACCGCTTTCACAAAATTCTTTACCGCTTTTTCAGCTGACAAATCGCCAGATAAACCTTTAGCCATTTCAGCCAAAGTTTCCATCGCTAAGTAAGGGTGAACTGCTTCAGCCCCATAACCAGCTAGGAGAGCAAAGTGATGCGTTTCTCTCGCGCTACCCGTTTCCACTACGAGGCCAACGCTAGTACGCAAACCTTTTTCTACTAGATGCTGATGAATTGCAGAAGTTGCTAACAATGCTGGAATGGCCACATGCTGCTCATCAACCTGACGATCACTCACGATCAAGATGTTGTAACCAGAACGAACGGCATCAGCAGCTTCAGCACATAGAGATGCCAAGCGAGCCTCAATGCCTGCTTTACCCCAAGACGCTGGGTAGCAAATATCTAGCTCATATGAGCGGAACTTACCGTTGGTGTAATGACCGATATGACGAATCTTGGTCATATCATCAAAATCTAAAATTGGCTGACTCACTTCCAAGCGCATTGGTGGGTTGATATTGTTGGTATCCAACAAATTCGGCTTGGGTCCAATGAATGAAACCAAAGACATCACCATGTTTTCACGAATGGAGTCAATCGGAGGATTGGTCACCTGTGCAAACAATTGCTTGAAGTAGTTATAGAGTGGTTTGTTCTTGTTCGATAGCACAGCTAACGGGCTATCGTTACCCATCGACCCAATTGCCTCTTCACCATTCATGGCCATAGGCGCCATGAGGTACTTGATATCTTCTTGTGTGTAACCAAAAGCTTGCTGACGATCCAATAATTTTGCAGCTGGGCGAATAGTGGTCTTTTCATCCACCAAGTCAGCCTTGCTTGCATCAACTTCATCTAGCTTCACGCGCACCGCGTCAATCCAACTCTTATACGGCTTGGCTTTAGAGACGGCATCTTTCAATTCAACGTCGTCAATAATGCGGCCCTGCTCCATATCAATCATGAACATCTTGCCTGGTTGCAAGCGCCATTTTTGAACAATCTTGCTCTCTGGAATTGGCAATACGCCAGCCTCAGAACCCATGATGACTAAATCATCATCTGTAACGTAATAACGCGCTGGACGCAAACCATTGCGATCTAAGGTCGCACCAATCTGACGGCCATCTGTAAATGCCATAGCGGCTGGACCATCCCATGGCTCCATCATTGCTGCATGATATTCATAGAAGGCACGGCGGTTTTCATCCATCAATGAATGTTGTTCCCATGCCTCGGGAATCATCATCATCATGGCTTGTGCTAATGGATAACCGGACATCACTAATAACTCTAAGCAGTTATCAAAACACGCTGTGTCAGATTGGCCTGGATAAATGAGTGGCCATAATTTTTTGAGGTCATCACCCAACACTGGGGAGCTGATCGCACCTTCTCGCGCGTTCACCCAGTTGACGTTACCTTTAACAGTATTAATCTCGCCGTTGTGCGCAATCATACGGTATGGGTGAGCCAATTCCCAAGCTGGGAAAGTATTGGTTGAGAAGCGCTGATGCACTAAAGCTAATGCAGATACGGTACGTGGATCTTGTAAGTCTTTATAGTACGCACCCACTTGGTTTGCTAACAACAAACCCTTATAAACAATGGTGCGAGCAGACATCGATGCAACAAAATATTCTTTGCCATGCTTTAAATGTAAATCTTGAATAGCATGGCTCGCAGTTTTGCGGATGACATACAACTTACGCTCCAGGGCATCCGTTGTCATGATGTCACGTCCGCGCCCAATAAAAATTTGACGGATAAATGGCTCTGTCATTTGAACGGTTGGAGACATCGGCAATTTCACATCGATGGGTACATCTCTCCAACCCAATACGACTTGACCTTCTAAACGTACAGTGCGCTCTAATTCTTGCTCACAAGCTAAACGAGAGGCGTGTTCCTTAGGCAAGAAAATCATACCAACACCGTACTCACCGAACGGCGGCAACTCGACACCTTGCTTTGCCATTTCTTCGCGATACAAAGTATCGGGAACCTGAATCAATATTCCTGCGCCATCACCCATTAAAGGGTCAGCACCTACGGCTCCCCGGTGATCCAAGTTCTCAAGAATTTTCAATCCCTGAGTAACGATCTCATGTGACTTCTTGCCTTTGATATGGGCAACGAATCCTACGCCGCAAGCATCATGCTCATTTTGTGGATCGTAAAGACCCTGCGCGATTGGACGAAGGTCTGTGTTCATTTGTGTAGTCATGGTATTTCCGTTTGCCCTGGGGGCCTGATTACTTTTGGAGAATCAAATATAGGGGAATACCCATGCTGATGCAATAGAAATAAAATGAGTCTGTCCCATTTAAATTAGGCAATAAGTAAAATTCATTTATATAAAGGGGACAGAGTCAGAACTTTATGGCCAAGCAGTAAAATACTAAAGACCTTAAGTATTACTTAAGTCATTGAATTTATTGGTATTAATTTTTTGGGACGTCCACGATGTCGGATTAGTACTTGATCGGGATTATCTTTGAATACGCTCTTTGCATAGGTATCGCTGACCCAAGGCTTGGACCTCACTAATGCCTCAGTAATTTCGCGATCTTCCCAGTGAGGCGCGCCTTCCTTTACAAACCCTGCCCAAGTCATTTGTCGCTCAAACGGGGTATTACCCAGCTTCCAAAAGTGCTGGTGATCAACCAACCAAGGCTCAGCATTACCTCCAATGTGGGAGGCAAAACTAGTCCAAGTTGAATCTTGAGGGTTCGATTCAAAACCAGCCCTCACAGGATTGAGCTCAATGTAACGTTGGCAGCGCAGAAAATAATCAGGGTCTATTAGCGAAGAACGATAGCGCCCCTCCCAAATTGTTCCAGAACGGTGGTGCTGTTGATTGAAATACTGGGCATAACGCCTACCTAGAGACTGCATCGTCTTTGCAAGCGAATCTTCATTTTGAGGAGTCATTAAGAGATGCACATGATTTGGCATCAAAGCGAATGCATGCACTGCACTACCAAATTGCTTTGCTGCCTCTCGCAACCAATCTAAATAGATACGGCGATCCGCGTCATTAAAGAAAAGTGTTTCCCGATTATTCCCACGAACCATGACATGCATTGCTTGGCCAGGAATAATGGTGCGCGCTTGCCTTGCCATTACTAAAACGAACTACTGCAGTTCGCGCACACCACCATTATTGGAGAACTCGGGAATAAACCAATCACCATCAACTTGAGTCACACCTGCCGGCACTTCGCGCCCTTGTTGCGGCTGATCCTTTAGGGCGGTACTCATATAAGAGATCCACATAGGCAGAGCAAGACCGCCACCAGTCTCTCGATCACCCAAGCTTGCTGGCTTATCAAAACCAATCCAAGCAATTGCAACTACCTTTGGGTTGTATCCCGCAAACCAAGCATCATGGGACTCATTAGTCGTACCTGTTTTGCCAGCAATATCATTACGACCTAATTTTGCTCTTGCACTTGCAGCTGTTCCAGTCTTCGTGACTTCTTGCAACATGCTATCCATCACAAAGGCTGTGCGAGCATCCAGTACACGAGTGGCATTCTCGTGTGCATGAGTAGGTGTAGCTTCAAACAAAACTGTGCCCTTTGAATCCGTCATCTTATTAATTAAATATGGATCTACGCGATAGCCGCCATTAGCAAACACACTATAAGCAGATGCCATTTGCAAAGGTGCCACGGAGCCTGCGCCTAAAGCCATTGTTAAGTAGGGCGGATGCTTCTCTGCCTCAAACCCAAAGCGCTGAATATATTCTTGAGCATAAGAGGGGCCGATGGCACGAATTAAGCGCACAGAAACCAAGTTTTTTGATTTAGCTAAAGCAGTGCGCAAGCGCATCATGCCCTCATACTTACCGTCATAGTTTTTTGGCTCCCAGGCTTGGCTACCTGTTTCCATGCTACCAATAGATAAGGGCGCATCGTTCACCATGGTGCTTGGAGAAAAACCTTTTTCGATTGCGGCAGCATAAATAAATGGCTTAAATGATGAGCCTGGCTGGCGTTGGGCCTGAGTCACGTGATTAAATTGATTACGACGGAAGTCAAACCCTCCCACTAATGAGAGGATTGCGCCCGTATCAGCATTCATAGAAATAAAGGCGGCCTCAACTTGGGGTAGTTGCGCCAACTTCCAAATACCGCCATCAGATAGCAACCTAATAATGGCACCGGGACGTAAACGTTTTTTTGGTTGAGTGCTATCAGTGAGCGAAGCGGTAGCCAGCTTCATACCCTCACCTTTTAAGGTGATCACATCCCCAGTGGCAATCATGACCTGCATTTCTTTTGGCTTGACGTCCAGCACTACACCAGACTGCAGATCATCTAACTGGGGATATGCCAACAAAGCCTCATCAATTGCTCGCTGACGTCTTACCGCATCTTCTGGTAAATCAATAAAACCTTCCGGACCACGATAAGCATGGCGTAAATCATATTCAAAAATTCCACGCCGTACCGCTCTGTACGCGGCATCTTGATCCGCCTTCAAGAGCGTGGTGTATACATCTATTCCCTGGGAATAAATTGCCTCGCCGTATTGTGTAAACAATAATTGACGTACCATCTCTGAAGCAAAATCAGCACGGGTACTAAACTCATTTCCCAGGCCCCGAATATGCAACTCTTCGGCCATGGCAATTTGATATTGCTCGGGAGTGATATACGACAAATCCCGCATACGCTGCAAAATATATTCTTGGCGAATTTTTGCGCGACGGAAATTGCTTACTGGGTTGTATGCCGATGGTGCTTTTGGCAAACCTGCCAACATCGCAGATTCTGCAATCGTGATGTCCCTTAATTCTTTCCCAAAATAAATCTGGGCTGCGCTAGAAAATCCATACGCCCTTTGCCCCAAAAAAATCTGATTCATATAAATCTCAAGAATCTTATCTTTGCTTAATTGAGACTCAATTTCCCAAGAGAGGAGAACTTCATAAATCTTGCGACTAAAGGTTTTTTCGTTACTCAGAAAAAAATTCCGGGCAACCTGCATCGTGATGGTTGATGCACCCTGAGAAAGATTGCCGCGCAAATTAGTGAGCGCAGCCCTTAAGATGCCCACGTAATCCACGCCACCATGAGAGTAGAAGCGATCATCCTCAATAGCCAAGACTGCATTACGCATGGTCATTGGTATTTCGCCCAAAGGAATTACCTTTCGGCGCTCCTCTCCAAACTCACCTATTAAGACCTTGTCAGCTGTATAGATACGTAATGGTGTTTTAGGGTTGTAGTCGACTAAAGCAGAAATTTTCGGCAAATTCGGCTTCGCAATTAAGAAGGCGTATCCCAGTAGCAGTGTGACCACTACCGCAAAGAGCATAGTGATAATTAGTAAGGCCTTAATCAGGGGATTACTTCCAGATTTTCTCTTCGAGAAACCCTCCGCTCTTGGCTGACCAGGGCGTCTATCAGGCTGTCGGTTGAAGCGCCCATTTAAGGGCGGCTTGTCTTTTGGGGGTAGAGCCATAGAATCAAATTATAGGGTGCTTACGCATTTTCCCCGAAAGCTCCAAAACCCTTGTTTGAAATATTTTTTAGCAGATTTTTCTGACAGCCAATTCTGCTTATACCGATCGTTTTTACTATTCTCAGGGCAAACAATATGGCATGCCTCCACGCCATATTTCCCCCCAATCTTTTGACGATATTCTGAGTGAGCTCGGAGACGACCCTGCCATTCCAGACCCCCATGGCATTCGCAAAACACCCTCCCCTCCCAGAATCGACACACCACCCCAAAACAAAACTCCCAAGTCTGCTTTTTCTGCTAAATCCTTTGAACTAAAGGGCCTAACTTTCACTTCACCGTGGATCGTTGGCGGCATCCTATTACTCTGTGGGGGATGCCTCTTTTTTTATTTTGACGGCAATCAATCTGGTAACGAACTTGAAATAAGAACCCTAGAAAACCAACTATTGGCACTCAAAGAAGAATTTGAACTCTCGCAAACCGAATGGGCATCTGAGAAAGAAGATCTATACCAGGCAATAGAAGAAATAGAAGTAAGCATTCACTCAATAGATATACAACAGCCAACTCAGAGCTTTCAAAGTAAACCTGCAGTGATTCCTTATGAGGCCGATCTTCGTCGTTGGCGATATTTGGGCATTACCCGTATGGGGGTAGCAGAACAAGCCTTTTTCCATACCGGGAATTCCACAAAAATGGTGCTCAAGGGGGATACAGCCTTGGGGGAATGGCGCCTTAGCCAAGCTGAAAAAGAGCTAGCCGTTTTGACTCACCCAAAAGGGAAATCCATCACTTTTAAGTCGACCCAATCGGAGTGACTCTATTGAAAATCCCACTAAAAACCCTCGCCTACTTGCTACTCCTATTGCTGGCTTTTTACTTCAATCCAGCCCTTGGAAGCCTCCCCGAAGTAACCTCATCGGGGAACCGCAAAGATGGTCGCATTAGCCTGCAATTTAGCCAAATTGAAGTGACTGAGCTTTTGGAGGTTTTAGCCAAAATGGGAGATACCAACTTTCTACTCAGCGAATCCATTCAGGGCAAGATTTCAGTTGATCTTAAGGACACCCCTTGGCAAACCGCCCTCCATTCCATTCTTGCAAGCCGAGGCTTGAGACTTGTTCGAAATGGAGATATTTACTGGATTGGCCCTCATGCAGAAATTCAAAGTTTCCAAAAGTATCGACGGGAAGATGCTGCCCTACCTTTTGGAGGCGATCACATTAATAGCCCCCGTCAAATTCTCATTGAAGCTCGCATCGTTGAGGCTGATCAGCGCTTTGCCCGCGAACTTGGAGTTAAGTTGGGGTATCAGGCTAATGGCGTCGGCAACCAACCAGACCAAAACCCCACCGCAAATCTCGATCTAGGAGGGACTGGCTTAGCTGGCTTTAACCCGGCCACTTTGGCTGCAACCCTGGTTTCCAAGAATGCAGCCCGTCTTCTGCAAATGGAGCTCTCAGCTCTGGAATCCGATGGTCAAGGCAAGATTTTGTCTAACCCCCGCATCATGACTGGTGACCAAGTTAAAGCCACAATTGAGCAAGGAACTGAGCTTCCCTATCAAGTCAGCTCTCAAAGTGGGAGCAAATTGCAGTTTCGCAAGGCGAATTTACGCCTAGAGGTCTTACCCAAGATTCATCCAGACGGAAAGATCTCCATGCTGGTCGGTATTAATAAAGACACTATTGGCATGAAAACTGAACAGGGTTATGCCATTGACACCAAAAACCTCAGCTCTGAGGTCACGGTTGAAAATGGGGGCACGGCCATCATTGGGGGCATTTTTCAAACCACCGAACGCGATGACGAGGTCAAGGTTCCGCTCCTAGGTGATATTCCTTTGATTGGGCATTTATTTCGCCACAAATCTAAATTAGCGGATAAAACTGAACTATTAGTCTTCTTAACCCCCACTGTGCTGGACAAACACTAATAAAATCGAGGGGTGAACTCTTCATCAAACAATATCTTCCTAATTGGCCTTATGGGCGCCGGGAAGTCGACTGTTGGTAAATTGCTGGCCAAGAAATTAGGTCGCCGCTTTTTAGATGCTGACCATGTGATTGAAGATCGTTGTGGAGTCAAAATTCCGGTCATTTTTGAAATGGAAGGTGAAGATGGATTTCGCAAACGCGAGGCTCAGGCCATTAAAGACATTACAGCTGAACATGATGTCATTTTGGCAACCGGTGGCGGCGCCGTCCTCCTGCCAGAGAATCGTCAATTCCTCAGCGAAAGAGGAACAGTAATTTATCTGCACGCCAATCCGATGGAGTTATGGCATCGGACCAAAGGTGGTGAAGGTAGGCCACTTCTTAAAAATGGTGATGCAAAAAAGATTTTAGAAAACCTATACGCTATTCGTGATCCCCTGTATCGCGAAATCGCTGACTATGTCATTGAAACTGGAAAGCCCAGCGTCAATCAACTAGTCAACACTCTTATCATGCAACTCGAACTCTCCGCATAAATTTACCCATGAAAACATTAGAAGTTGATCTAGGCAATCGTAGCTACCCCATTCATATCGGTACAAATTTAATAGATCAGCCAGAGTTATTTAGCGCCTGTGAAAAAGCGACATCGATTTATATCGTTACCAATACTACGGTAGCCCCTTTATATTCAGAGCGTCTAACCAAGACCTTAGAGAAACTCGGCAAGTCAGTCAGGACCATTGTCTTGCCTGATGGAGAGTCTTATAAGGACTGGAAAAATCTTCAGTTAATTTTTGATGACCTTCTGAAGTTTGGCGCTGATCGTCAAACCATGTTGGTTGCTTTAGGTGGCGGCGTCATTGGTGATATGACTGGCTTTGCTGCTGCTAGCTTTATGCGAGGTATCCGCTTCATTCAAGTGCCAACAACCTTACTAGCTCAGGTGGACTCCTCTGTCGGCGGCAAGACAGGCATTAACCATCCACTTGGGAAAAATATGATTGGGGCGTTTCATCAGCCTGCAGCAGTCATTGCCGATCTCAATACATTGAAGACATTGCCTGCCCGCGAGCTCTCTGCGGGCCTCGCTGAAGTAGTCAAGCATGGCGCTATTGCAGATGCGGAGTTCTTAAGCTGGATTGAAGCAAATGCAAAAGCATTGCTATCTTGCGATACCGCAGCAATGGCGCATGCAGTCCTACGTTCTTGTGAAATTAAATCGGCAGTTGTTTCGGCGGATGAAAGAGAAGGAGGCATTCGCGCTACTCTCAATTTTGGACACACCTTTGGTCATGCGATTGAGGCCGGTATGGGTTACGGCGAGTGGTTGCATGGTGAAGCCGTTGGTTGCGGGATGGTCATGGGAGCAGACCTCTCACGACGCCTGAACTTCATCACTCAAGATGAGGTCAATCGTCTCACTCGCATCATTCAATCTATGAATCTACCGATTGCGCCTCCGAAGTTTGGTGCGCAACGTTATATGGAATTAATGCAAGTAGATAAAAAGACTGAGGGCGGTCAGATCCGATACGTTGTCTTAGAAAAGATCGGCAAAGCTCAAATTAAGAGCGTTCCCGATGCTCAGGTTATCGAGACACTCACAGCAACTGGGGCGGTTTAATTTCCTGGGCTATCGCCGCTTATTTCCGGAGAAGTCCAATAGTGATCGCCTGCCCAGCTTGAGCGCTAGCAAACTCTGATAAGTCACTCAATAGCTCGCGCCCAGTTTTGGTATCCAGCCACTGTGGTGAAGCTAAGGTGCCAGCCCAGCGATAGTGATAACCGCCAGATTTAGCAGCCACCCAGATCTCGTGCAAAGGAGGTTGGGTATTCACCACAATGACGCTGCGATCCCTAAATCGAATATTGATGACGTTTCCGCCCTGGCGCTCTACATCGAGATCTAAATCCAGCGCATCGTCTGCGGCCTCTAGGGCCACCTCTATTGACTGCAATAAATTACTGCCCAATTGATGAAATTGCTTGTCATCGATAGTTTCCACCGTTAAATTGCCTGGCTTCATATTAGAGTCCTGCATGCTATATTCAATCATTCGTTTTAGAGACATTCATGATAGCGATTCTTAAAAGAACTCTGGGCATTAGCCTTCTAATATCCCTTGTTGGGTGTGGGGTAAGAGGGCCCTTATATTTGCCAAATGTGCCACCGGCACCTAGCCCTCCCTCTGAACCAGAACCCAAAGGCAAGCTATATCCACCCCAAAGCCCTGCTGCTACTAACCCATCATCGGCCAAGCAATGACAAGTAAAGCGATTCCACTCCCCGACTTAACTGGATTTACAGAACGAAACGGCGCTTGGTATGCGGAAGAAATTCCTTTGTCAGATTTGGCAAAAGAGTTTGGTACACCCCTGTATATCTATAGCAAGAAGGCTTTAACCCAAGCGTATCAAGCCTATGACAAAGCGTGCCTAGATTCCTCTGGCAAAAGACGTGCTCGTGTCCACTATGCAATGAAGGCTAATAGCAATCTTGCAGTGATTGATTGCTTTAAAAAATTAGGCTCTGGATTTGACCTAGTTAGTGGCGGTGAGTTAGCTCGTGCCCTTGCAGTAGGCGCAGATCCAAAGAGTTTGGTATTTGCAGGTGTTGGCAAATCTGCCTCCGAAATTGCACAGGCATTAGAGGCTGGTGTTAAATGCATCAATGTGGAATCGATTGCAGAGCTCCACCAAATTAATCGTGTTGCGACTAAGCTGAATTGCCGCGCCCCAATTTCTTTACGCGTAAATCCCGATGTGGATGCTCAGACACATCCTTATATTTCTACTGGATTAAAAGGAAATAAATTTGGTATCGCCTATCACGAGGTTCTAAAAACTTATCATGAAGCTGCTTTGCTTTCACAAATTGATGTGGTCGGTATTGACTGCCATATTGGCTCCCAAATCACTACAACCGCGCCCTACCTTGATGCGCTTGATAAGGTTCTCGAGTTAGTAACCCAATTGAAAAAAGAAGGTATTGAAATTCATCATCTTGAT
This sequence comes from Polynucleobacter sp. AM-7D1, assembly GCF_018688455.1. Classification (NCBI taxonomy): domain Bacteria; kingdom Pseudomonadati; phylum Pseudomonadota; class Betaproteobacteria; order Burkholderiales; family Burkholderiaceae; genus Polynucleobacter; species Polynucleobacter sp. AM-7D1. Next base: position 76,450 of record NZ_CP061319.1, on the reverse strand, counting down.
TTAGGCGGCGGTCTTGGCATCTCTTACGGCGACGACAACCCACCCGACATTACTGAGTTCACCAACACCTTACTCAATCGCGTTGCAGAGCGTGGCTTTGCTCATCTCGATGTAGTCTTGGAGCCGGGCAGATCCTTAGTTGGCAATGCTGGCGTGCTTTTAACCAAAGTGGAGTACCTCAAGCCAGGTGCTGAGAAAAACTTTTGTATTGTGGATGCAGCAATGACAGAGTTAATGCGCCCAGCTCTCTACGAGGCGTATCACGGCATTGTTCCAGTGCAAACTAAACAAGTTGCAAGCTCTACTTATGACATCGTTGGACCCGTATGCGAATCTGGTGACTGGCTTGGAAGAGATCGTGAACTTGCTGTTGAAGAAGGTGATCTATTGGCTATTCTGTCAGCAGGCGCATATGGCTTTGTTATGGCATCAAATTACAACACCAGACCTAAGCCTGCAGAAATTATGATTGATGGAAAAAATGCATACCTTATTCGTGCGCGTGAAAATGTTGCTGATCTTTTTGCTGGTGAAACTATCTTGCCAAACTAAATTTCATTAATAATTCGTTGAGCCTGATAAATTTCTAGGCAATAAAAAACCCCGCTGCAATCGCGGGGTTTTTGTTTTTTACTGAATGTTCAATTAATGCAAGCCCGCCATGTAATCAGCAACAGCCTTCATTTCTTGATCAGAAAGCTTAGTAGCAATCGTAGTCATCTGCGTACTATTCTTACGAGTACCTTCGCGGAATGCTAGCAACTGAGCTGCGTTGTACTCAGCCCATTGGCCACCCATACGTGGATACTGCGCTGGAATACCGGCGCCAGTTGGGCTATGGCAAGCTGCACATGCTGGAACGCCCTTAGCGGCGATGCCACCACGATAGATACTTTGACCTAATTCAATTGTGTCTTTATTTTGAGCAACACCCTGTGATACTGGCTGTTTAGCCAAATAAGCAGAAATATTGTTCATATCTTGCTCAGTCAAGGTGGCAACCATTCCCATCATGACTGGATTGGCGCGTGTGCCATCCTTAAAGTTCTTCAACTGCTTGGTGGTGTAGGCGGCATGCTGAGCAGACAACTTAGGCCAAGTAGCTGTTGCACTCTGACCTTTAGGACCATGGCAAGTCAAGCAGGCTGTCACGCCACGGCTAGCATCGCCGTTAGAGTAAAGCGCTTCGCCAGCTGCTGGATCGACTTTTGGCTTACCTGGAACTACCGGCTTAGCAGCAGCTTCGGCCATTGGGGCGGCCGCAGGGGTAGCATCTGCAGCGTTAACTACGCCGGAGAAGCTGGCCATTGCCAGAACCAAGCCAGCGGCTAGGCTAGCGCTGACGCTAGTTAATTTGGAGATTTGAGAGGTTTGACGCATTATGTTTACCTTGGCAAAAATTCCTAAAAGTGTTTGGGCCCTACTTTTACAACCTTTTACCCAACACCATGAGATATTTCATGATTTTGCGTGATTTTACAATAGCTTCTGGACATGTCTAAACTCTTTCAAGCCCGATTCGCGACCACAGTCAATGACACCCATTGCCTGCCTGCCACTCCACTCCGGGAGGTGGCCTTTGCTGGGCGCTCAAATGCGGGTAAATCTAGTGCAATTAATGTACTTTGCAACCAAAAACGGCTTGCTTTTGCCAGTAAAACGCCGGGACGTACGCAGCACATTAACTATTTTGGCCTTTTTGCTAAGGACGACCTATTAGCCTATTTGGTGGATTTACCGGGATACGGCTATGCTGCCGTTAATCATGAGACTAAATACCACTGGAATAGCCTTCTAAGCGATTATTTGCAGGAGCGGGAGCAGCTAGTCGGGATGATTCTCATCGTGGACTCCAGGCGTGGAATCACCGATCTAGACGAGCAAATGATCCAATGGTTTGTCCCAACCGGCAAACCAATTCATATCCTGCTCAGCAAGTGCGACAAGCTCAATAAAAGTGAATGCAAGCATGCCTTAGAGGCCGTACGTAAAAGATTACAACAGTATGATCCTGCCCTTCCAGATGGAACGGGCGACTCAAAACGACTTACGGCACAATTATTCTCAAGCACCAAGCGAATTGGCCTTGAAGAGGCCGACAATACAGTTATTAAATGGTTATTTGAAGCAGAGACTCAAGAAGATGAAATCACAAGCTAACTCTTTATTGAACTTTCCAAATCATCGCCCTCGCCGTATGAGACGTGATGATTGGTCCCGCCGCCTGATGCAAGAGAACCATCTCCACGCCAGCGATTTGATTTATCCCGTCTTCTTGCTTGAGGGTAGCAATCAGTCTCAAGCTGTTAGCTCCATGCCAGGAGTCAATCGCGTATCTCTCGATTTACTTTATAGCGTTGCCGAAGAATGCGTTTCATTGGGCATTCCTGTGATGGCGCTCTTTCCGGTAATTGATGCATCTCTAAAAACGCCTGATGGCAAAGAAGCTTTTAATCCCAATGGATTAATTCCGACTACAGTACGTAAACTCAAGCAACGCTTTCCTAATTTAGGCATCATGACCGATGTCGCACTTGACCCTTACACAAGTCATGGTCAAGATGGTGTATTAGATGAGCACGGTCGCATTCTGAATGATGAGACTACGGCAATCTTGGTACAACAAGCGATTGCTCAAGCTCAAGCTGGTGTTGATATCGTGGCACCATCAGACATGATGGATGGCCGCATCGGAAAAATTCGTGAAGCACTAGAGCAAAATAAACTCATTCACACTCGCATCATGGCTTACTCAGCCAAATACGCTTCGGCTTTTTATGGCCCGTTCCGTGATGCAGTAGGTTCAGCAAAAAATTTAGGTAAAGCCGATAAAAAAACCTATCAAATGGATTGCGCCAATACTGATGAGGCTTTGCGGGAGGTTGCTCTCGATATCAGCGAAGGTGCTGATATGGTGATGGTCAAGCCTGGTATGCCTTACTTAGATATCGTGCGCAGAGTTCGTGATGAATTTAATTACCCAACCTACGCATATCAAGTGAGCGGTGAATACGCCATGCTCAAAGCCGCTGCACAAAACGGCTGGCTTGATCACGACGCTGTGATGATGGAGTCTTTGCTCGCGTTTAAACGTGCTGGTGCAGATGGTATCTTGACTTACTTCGCTCTCGAAGCTGCACGTCTTCTCAAAGCAAGTAAATAAATTTGATGATGAAGACTGAATAAGTAAACACTTATTCAGTCTCAGTTAAGTTAATTGGCTAGTACTTTTTTCAAGCGCTCAGCAAAACGTTGTGGCGGCATATAGCCAATTACACGCTGATCTTTTAACTCTTCTGAATTGAGATCAAATATCAAAATTCCAGGCGGCCCGAATAATCCAAAACGCTTCAGTAATTCCTGATTCTCAGGACTGTTCTTTGTTACATCAGCTTGAACTAAAACAAATTTCTGTAACTCTTGATTCACTTCAGAATTAGCAAAAGTATTGACCTCCATCTCTTTGCAGGAGATGCACCAGTCTGCATAAAAATCTAGGAGCGCTAATTTCTTCTGCTCTTTTGCTTGGGCCAAGAATTGATCTAACTGGGCACTAGATTGAATTACAGCAAAACTTGCATTTCCAATCTGATGTTGACGTTGGCCATTAGCCATCATCTTGCCACCCGCTTCATTACTGCTTTGTAACAAAGGTGATGCAATCCAGGCTGCAGTTGCCACCAATAAAACACCGAGCGTTCTTTGCAACCAAACCATCCAAATACCAGTTGATGGAATGAGAATGCGCGCCTCAATAGCAATAAAGAGAAGTGGGAAGCCCATACCCAAAGCCATCACAAACAGTAAACCGGCCCCCAGACTCATTGATCCTGTTTGGGCAATGAAAGCAAGTACTCCGGCTAAAGGTGCAGTAATACAAGGGCTAGCAACTAATGTCGAAATTCCACCCAAAGCGAAGGCACCAACAAAGCTCCCACCTTTATGGCGTCCTGCTAATTGGTCGACTTTTTCCTGCCAAGATTGGGGCATTCTGAGCTCATACAGGCCAAATAAGCTCCCCGACAGTGTCAGCAGTAGCAATGCAAACCCAATTAGCGCTATAGGGCTCTGCAGAGCTCTTTGTACGCTACCGCCTAGAGCGGCCATCAAGACTCCCGCTAAAGCGTAGACACAGGCCATACCAAGTACATAAGCCACGGCCAAGAGACTAGCCCGGCTTTTGCTAATCGATTTTTTGCCCTGAGTTCCAAACACCACACTGGACAGAATGGGTAGCATTGGAAGCACACATGGAGTAAACGCCAAAGCCAGCCCCAGGATGAAGAAAGCCAAAAATAAATAGGCAGTTGGAGTGCTATCTAAAAAACGCGTAATGGCATTCACATCATCTCGCTCACGCCATACATCCATCAAGCCAAATTCTTTTTTAGGCGAATTACTTACCCCCTCCAATACCTCTGGTATCGGTCTAGCCTTTACACCGGGGCCTGCAAGCAAAAATTTGAGCGTCATGGGCGGATAGCAAATACCCGCTTCAGCACATCCTTGCAATTCCAACTCTAGATATAGAGGCTTTCCTACTTCGGCTTTTTTGTCCAATGTCAGAAGAAATGCCTGCTTATAAACCTGCATCTTCTTTTGAAAAGTTTCATCAAACTTCTCAATGCCAGCAGGCAGTGATGCCTTTACAAGCCCTAATTTATTGGGCTCGGAGCCTATCTTGAAATGCAGGGATTCTTGATAGATGTAATAACCCTTGGCTGGAAAAATTTCCAACTCAATGTCATTCGTATTGAGCGCCCATGTTGCCTCAGCTTGAAATGCTTTCTCAGGAGGAAGAAATTCAGGGGCTGCAAAAGTATTACCAACAATGAAGAAGAATGCAGCTATTGCCGGAATGAATTTACTAATCAATCTCATGAATGTCACTTTACCTCGGACTCTACCCACTTGCCATAGTGGGCTTCGTATTTCTCAGGGGCATAAGCTATTACCTCGGGCAAATCATAAGGATGATGACTTTTGATGAAATTAGAAACATCTATCCATTTATTTGTAACTGTTTTTGCTGATAGCATGATTTCATTTGCTTCGCAAATCTTGCCCTCCCATCGATAGATGGAATGGATCCCCTCTTGAATTTGTACGCACGCAACCAGGCGGCTTTCAACTAACTGGTGAGCCATTTTCTTGGCATCCTCTAGTGATACAAAAGTGGTGACAACAATCAGCAATTCAGTAGGTTTATCTAGGGTCATACTGTATTTATAAGCGTATAAATGAAAAAAGCCAGACCGGAGCCTGGCTTTTAATCTAACTAAAAGGCTTAAGCCTCCTCAGCTACTGCTATTTCTTCAACTTCTGGGCGATCAACTAACTCAACCAAAGCCATAGGTGCATTATCACCATGACGGAAGCCAAACTTCAAAATACGAAGGTAGCCACCTGGACGAGTTGCGTAACGTGGGCCAAGCTCTGTGAAGAGTTTGGTCACGATATCGCGATCGCGTGTGCGATTGAATGCTAAGCGACGATTTGCTAAGTTATCTTTTTTACCCAAGGTAATCAAAGGCTCAACAACCATGCGCAATTCCTTAGCTTTTGGCAAAGTCGTTTTAATGACTTCGTGCTCCAAGAGTGAATTGGACATGTTGCGCAGCATCGCCAAGCGATGTGAAGATGTTCTGTTTAGTTTGCGTAAGCCGTTTCCGTGACGCATGATGCTTCCTTTCTAATTATTTCTCGAGGTTAGCTGGAGGCCAGCTTTCGAGTTTCATGCCAAGACTTAAGCCACGAGCCGCCAATACATCTTTAATTTCATTCAAAGATTTACGACCTAGATTAGGCGTCTTCAACAATTCATTCTCTGTACGTTGAATCAAGTCACCGATGTAGTAAATATTCTCAGCCTTCAAGCAGTTTGCAGAGCGCACTGTGAGTTCGAGATCATCAACCGGACGCATCAACATTGGATCAACCATTGAAGAGCGGCTTGGCGCGAGATCACCAGAAACTTCGCTGCTTTCGAGGGCTGCGAATACAACTAACTGATCGACCAAAATAGTAGCGGCTTGACGAATCGCCTCTTCAGGAGACAACACACCGTTGGTTTCGATAGTCATAACGAGACGATCGAGGTCGGTACGCTGCTCAACACGAGCAGACTCAACAGCATAGCTAACACGGCTTACTGGGCTAAATGAGGCATCCAATACGATGCGACCAATGATTTTGGTAGCTTCGTCATGGTATTGACGCATATTGCCTGGTACATAGCCACGACCTTTTTCAACCTTGATCTGCATATCCAACTTACCACCAGCTGATAAGTGAGCGATAACGTGATCAGGGTTAATGATTTCTACATCGTGTGGCAAGTCGATATCTTTTGCTGTAACAACGCCTGGACCTTCTTTACGCAAATTGATAGTAACTTCGTCACGCGACTGCAACTTAAATACGATACCTTTGAGGTTCAACAAAAGGTTAACTACATCCTCTTGAACTCCGTCTAATGTGGAGTACTCATGAACCACACCTGCAATAGCTACTTCAGTTGGTGCATAACCAACCATCGAGGACAACAAAACACGACGTAATGCATTTCCGAGTGTGTGGCCATAGCCACGCTCGAACGGCTCCATAACAACCTTAGCTTGGTTGGCGGTAAGCGCTTCAACAGAAATAATTTTTGGCTTGAGCAAATTTGTTTGCATATTTTTTCCTTGAGAGTGCTAATTAGCGTGAATACAATTCGACGATCAAACTTTCATTAATTTCGCCGCTAATGTCTTCACGGTCAGGCACTTGCTTAAATGTTCCCTCGAGCTTGGCTGCATCAACTGAAACCCAAGTAACAGCTGCCATTTGCCCAACTAAATTGAGTGATTCTGTAATACGCGCTTGCTTCTTCGCTTTTTCACGAATCGCAACAACATCACCAGGCTTAACCTGAATAGATGGAATGTTTACTGGGCTGCCATTGAGCAAAATTGCGCAATGAGAAACTAACTGACGTGCTTCAGCGCGTGTTGAACCAAAGCCCATGCGATACACCACGTTGTCTAAACGTGACTCAAGCAACTGGAGCAATGTTTCACCAGTGTTGCCCTTACGACGCTCAGCTTCTGCGAAGTAACGACGGAATTGACGCTCTAATACGCCATAGATACGCTTAACCTTTTGCTTTTCACGCAATTGATTACCGTAATCAGATGTTCTTGAGCCAGATGTACGGCCATGTTGACCAGGCTTAGTATCTAACTTGCACTTGTCTGACAGGGCGCGACGTGCGCTCTTTAAAAATAAGTCGGTACCTTCCCGACGTGCTAATTTGGCCTTAGGCCCTAAGTAACGTGCCACGATGCTTTCCTTTCTTTGCCGCAGTCTTACGACCGACGGTGAGTTCACCCTTTAATTCAGATGAACGGTGGGCTTTAATAAAAAACTACTAAAACTGTTGTAATGCCAAGATCCAAGCTTAGATACGACGACGCTTAGGAGGACGGCAACCATTGTGTGGAACTGGAGTTACGTCTTGAATCTCAGTGATCTTGATTCCCAATGAGTTCAATGCACGCACTGCTGATTCACGACCTGGGCCTGGGCCTTTGATCTGAACTTCCAAATTCTTGATACCGCATTCAATAGCTGTCTTACCAGCAACTTCAGCGGCTACCTGAGCAGCAAAAGGTGTTGATTTACGTGAGCCCTTGAAGCCCTGGCCACCAGATGTTGCCCATGAAAGCGCATTACCTTGGCGATCAGTGATCGTAATAATGGTGTTATTAAAAGAAGCGTGAACGTGTGCAATACCGTCTGCAACGTTCTTTTTAACCTTCTTACGTGCGCGCTGTGAAGCTGCAGAAGCGGATTGTTGTTTTGCCATGTCAATAAACTTTCTTGATTATTTCTTGAGTTGCACGCCAGACTTACGTGGGCCCTTGCGGGTACGCGCGTTAGTCTTAGTACGTTGACCACGTACAGGCAAGCCCTTACGATGACGAACGCCACGATAGCAGCCTAAGTCCATCAAACGCTTGATGCTCATCGTTACTTCACGACGAAGGTCACCTTCAGTGATGAATTTACCTACCTCATCACGCAACTTTTCCAAGTCACCGTCAGTAAGATCTTTAACTTTTTTGTCGATTGCAACACCTGTGGTTTCACAAATTTTGCGAGCACGAGTTGTGCCGATGCCAAAAATTGCTGTTAAACCGATAACAGTATGTTGATGATTTGGGATGTTTACCCCAGCGATACGTGCCATGAGATTTCCTCTTAATTAACCAGATCAGCCTTGACGCTGCTTATGACGTGCGTCTGAAGAACAGATCACGCGCACAACGCGTTTGCGCTTAATGATCTTGCAATTTCTGCAAATACACTTAACGGATGCTAAAACTTTCATAACTCACCTCTAAAAAAATAGGTACTACTTAATCTTTACTTCGCTCGGAAAATGATTCTGGCGCGGGTCAGGTCGTAAGGAGTCATCTCCACCGTCACCTTATCTCCTGGCAATATGCGGATGTAATGCATCCTCATCTTTCCAGAAATGTGCCCTAGAACCACATGTCCGTTCTCTAGCTTCACGCGAAACATTGCGTTCGGCAAATTCTCAATAATTTCTCCCGCCATCTGAATTACATCGTCTTTAGACATTCAGTTAAGCGCCCATCTTAAAGTTAGCTTTTTTCATCAAAGAACCATATTGTTGTTGCATTACGAATGACTGAACTTGAGCCATGAAATCCATTGCAACAACGACAATAATCAACAATGAAGTACCGCCAAAATAGAATGGCACGTTGTACTTCAACACCAAGAATTCTGGTAACAAGCAAACCAAAACCATATAAATTGCACCAGCCAATGTCAAACGAACCAAGATCTTGTCGATATAACGACCAGTCTGATCACCAGGACGAATACCTGGAACAAAGGCACCACTCTTCTTCAAGTTATCTGCAGTTTCACGGCTATTGAATACCAAGGCTGTATAGAAAAAGCAGAAGAAAATAATTGCAGCTGCGTACAAAATTGTATAAACAGGCTGACCTGGAGCCAATGTAGCCGCCAAATCTTTAATCACTCTGCTGAACATATTGGTTGGCTCGCCAGAAGTAAACCAGCCAGCAATCGTTGCAGGGAACAAAATAATAGATGAAGCAAAAATTGGGGGGATAACGCCAGCCATGTTCAACTTCAATGGGAAGTATGAAGACTGACCGCCATATACCTTGTTACCAACTTGACGCTTAGCGTAGTTCACCAAAATACGGCGCTGACCACGCTCTACAAACACTACAAAATAAGTCACCGCAATACAGACCACAACGATCAGCAATGCTGACAAGATATTCATGGAGCCGGTACGCACTAATTCAAGCAAGCTACCAATTGCAGATGGCAAGCCAGAAACAATACCGCCAAAAATAATAATAGAGATGCCATTACCAAGTCCGCGCTCCGTGATCTGCTCACCGAGCCACATCAGGAACATCGTGCCAGTAACCAGAGTTACCACGGTATTCAATTCAAACATCAAACCTGGGTTGATAACTAAGCCTGGCTGAGCCTGTAGTGCAACAGAGATTCCCAAAGCTTGGAATGTTGCCAAAACAACAGTGCCATAACGTGTGTACTGAGTAATCTTACGTTGACCTGCTTGACCTTCTTTTTTCAATGCCTCTAATGAAGGTACAACAATCGTCATTAACTGCATGATGATCGATGCAGAAATGTACGGCATGATTCCCAAAGCAAATACGGTAAAGCGAGATAAAGCACCACCTGAGAACAGGTTAAACATACCCAAGATGCCGTCTTTTTGGCCTGAGAACAATTGAGCCAATTGGTCAGGATCAATACCTGGAACAGGAATATGCGCTCCCAAACGGAAGACGAGCAAAGCCAAAACCAGGAATATCAAGCGTTGGCGTAATTCGCCATACTTGCCTCCTGATTGAGCAATACTCGCTGTGTTGGTAGGTGCTAATGCCATCGGCTGCTAAGAACTAATTAAACCAAGTCAACCAATTTGCCGCCAGCTGCTTCAATAGCTGCTTTCGCACCCGCTGTTGCTGTAATACCTTTAAGGGTCACAGCAATCGACAATTCACCAGTCTTAATTACTTTGACTGCATTGATTTGCTCACCAGCAAAACCATGCGCTCTCAAAACTAACAAGTCAACTTCTGGCAAGTTAATTTTTGCTAAGTCGTTCAAAGTAATTTGACCAACGTGACGACGTGTCAAAGATACGAAACCACGTTTTGGCAAACGACGATACATCGGCATCTGTCCGCCCTCGAATCCAACTTTGTGGAATCCGCCTGAACGTGATTTTTGACCTTTGTGACCGCGGCCAGCAGTTTTACCAAGACCAGAGCCGATGCCGCGACCTACGCGACGACGGTTTTTCTTGGATCCCTCTGCGGGTTTGAGTGTATTGAGTTGCATATTCTTCGCCTATTTACTTGCTAGTTATTAGCCAATGACTTTAACTAGATAAGAAACTTTATTAATCATTCCGCGAACAGCTGGAGTGTCTTCCAATTCTGAAACAGAATTGATACGTCCGAGGCCTAAACCACGAACTGTTGCACGGTGGCTTTCGCGTGTACCGATCAAGCTGCGCACTAATTGCAGTTTGACTTTGGAGTTAGATGTTGTCATTTATAGATTCCTAATCTTTTGGTCTTAGCCGAGAATCTCTTCAACTGACTTACCGCGCTTAGCAGCAATTTCAGAAGGAGTGCTCATCTTGCTTAAACCATCAATCGTTGCACGAACCATGTTGTAAGGGTTTGTTGAGCCAAGTGACTTAGCAACAACGTTAGTTACACCCATTACATCGAAAATTGCGCGCATTGGGCCACCAGCAATAACGCCAGTACCATCTTTAGCTGGAGAAATCATCACGCGTGATGCGCCATGCTTACCAATCACAGTGTGTTGCAAAGTACCTTTACGTAAGGAAACTTTGATCATCTTGCGACGTGCTTCGTCCATTGCCTTTTGAACAGCAACTGGAACTTCTTTTGATTTACCTTTACCCATGCCGATACGACCATCGCCATCGCCAACTACAGTGAGTGCAGCGAAGCCGAGAATACGACCACCCTTAACCACTTTAGTTACACGATTAACAGCGATCATCTTCTCGCGAAGGCCATCATCACGCTCTTCGTTTTGCATCTTGGTTTGCATTTTTGCCATGTTTTTTCCTAAACCCTATTAGAACTTCAGGCCGGCTTCACGCGCAGCTTCAGCTAAGGCCTTAATACGGCCGTGGTAACGATGACCGGAACGATCAAAAGCAACATCAACAACGCCTGCTTTAACAGCACGCTCAGCAACTAGTTTGCCGATTTGTTTAGCCGCTTCAGCGTTGCCGCCGTTTTTGATCGCTTGGCGCAATTCTTTTTCCATTGATGAGGCAGCTGCCACAACCTTGGTTCCACATGGGCTATATACCTGTGCAGAGATATGTGAATTGCTACGGATAACTGTTAAGCGATTTGCCAATGCTTCGGCAATGCGAATACGAGTCTGCCTAGCACGTCTTTGTCTGGATTCGTCTTTATTCATTTTCTAATCTCGCTTACTTCTTCTTAGTTTCTTTCAGATGTACAACCTCATCCACGTAGCGAACACCTTTGCCTTTGTATGGCTCTGGTGAACGGTATGCGCGAACTTCAGCTGCAACCTGGCCAACTTGCTGCTTGTTGGAACCTTTGATAATGATTTCAGTTTGAGTAGGAGTCTCAGCTTTTACACCTTTTGGCAGGTTGTAAATAATGTCGTGTGAGAAACCTAACTGCAACTTCAATGATTCGCCTTGAGCAGCAGCACGGTAACCAACGCCTACCAAACTGAGCTTGCGCTCAAAGCCAGTAGTTACGCCAACAACCATGTTGTTTACTAAAGCACGTGCTGTACCTGACTGTGCACCAGCTTCTGGTGTGTCGTTATTTAAAACAACTGTCAATACGCCATCTTCTTGTTTCAAACCAACAGAAGGATGCAAGTTGTGTGTCAAAGTACCTAATGGGCCTTTAACAGTAATGTTTGCACCGTTGATGCTGATTTCAGCGCCCTTAGGGACTGGAATAGGTGATTTACCAACGCGGGACATATTTCTCTCCTTACGCGACGTAGCAAATAACTTCACCACCAACGCCGTTTGCACGTGCTTTGCGGTCTGTCATTACGCCTTGTGGGGTTGAAATAATTGCAATGCCCAAGCCATTCATTACTTCAGGAATGTCGTGACGGCCTTTGTAGATACGTAGACTTGGTGTAGATACACGGTCAATACGCTCAATAACAGGGCGGCCTGCGTAGTATTTGAGTTCAATGTGTAGCACTGGCTTAGCTGCTTCACCTTTGATTTCAAAACTATCGATATAACCTTCATCCTGCAAGACTTTTGCAATAGCTACTTTAACTTTTGACGACGGCATCAAGACTACGGGTTTCTGCACTGCTTGCGCATTGCGGATCCTTGTCAACATGTCGGCGATTGGATCGCTGATACTCATGAGTTCTCCTAATTCTTTCGCCGCTTACCAGCTGGCCTTGGTTAAACCGGGGATTTCGCCACGGAAGGCGATTTCACGAATCTTGCTACGCGCTAAACCAAACTTGCTGAATACACCGCGTGGACGACCGGTTAATGAACAACGATTTCTTTGACGAATCGGGCTTGCGTTACGTGGAAGTGCCTGTAGCTTCAAGCGAGCTTCATAGCGCTCTTCATCGCTGCGTGATTGATCAGCAATGATTGCCTTGAGTTCAGCACGCTTTACAGCGTACTTCTCTACAGTTTTTGTGCGCTTATTCTCGCGCTCAATTAGGGATAGTTTTGCCACGTTAGCCTCTTAATTGCGGAAAGGGAATTTGAACGCTGCTAACAAAGCTTTTGCTTCTTCGTCAGTCTTAGCGGTCGTCGTAATACTGATATTGAGACCACGGAGGGCATCAATTTTGTCGTATTCGATTTCAGGGAAAATGATTTGCTCTTTAACGCCGATGTTGTAGTTACCACGACCGTCAAATGCCTTACCGGAAATTCCGCGGAAGTCACGTACGCGTGGCAAAGCAACAGTCACGAAACGGTCTAAAAATTCATACATGCGTGCACCACGCAATGTCACCATGGCACCGATTGGGTAACCTTGGCGAATTTTGAAACCAGCAATCGCTTTTTTTGCTTTTGTCACAACTGGCTTTTGACCTGCTACTTTTGTCAAATCGCCAACTGCATTTTCGATAATTTTCTTGTCGTTCACTGCATCGCCCAAGCCCATATTCAGGGTTACCTTGGTGATACGTGGAACTTCCATTACTGACTTGTAGCCAAATTTGGCGATTAAATCAGCAACAACTTTAGCTTGATAGTGTTCTTGAAAACGTGTGCTCATAATTTCTCCGTGCCCCTTATGCGCTTAAAGTTGCGCCAGTGGTTTTGAGGAAACGTTGCTTTTTACCGTCCACGAGTTTGATACCAACACGTGATGGTTTGCCGTTACCGTCAACCACAGCCACATTAGAAATGTGAACAGGCATCGTCTTGTCAATCATGCCGCCAGTAACACCGGCTGCTGGATTTGGCTTAACGCTCTTTTTGTAAATGTTTACGCCTTCGATTACTAGTTTGTTCTCGAGAACGGCTGTAACTGTTCCTTGCTTGCCCTTATCACGGCCAGTCAACAGAACTACTGAATCACCTTTACGAATCTTTTTCATATCAGCCTCTTAAATAACTTCGGGGGCGAGAGAAACGATCTTCATGAACTTCTCAGTACGCAACTCACGCGTCACTGGTCCAAAGATACGTGTGCCGATTGGCTCTAACTTAGCGTTGAGCAATACCGCAGCGTTTCCATCGAACTTAATCAATGAGCCGTCTGGACGGCGAACACCCTTAGCAGTTCTCACTACTACGGCGTTATAAATGTCACCTTTTTTTACACGGCCACGTGGAGCAGCGGACTTTACAGTCACTTTAATGACATCACCGATACTGGCGTAACGACGCTTAGAGCCGCCCAATACCTTGATGCACAAAACTTCACTGGCGCCTGTGTTGTCGGCGACCTGTAATCTACTTTCGGTCTGAATCATTTTTTAATCCCCAACTTGTTAGCCAAAGGCAAACAGTCTTGGTTCCGTCTATGGGCTTTAACGAAAGTTAAAACCCGGAATTAATGAAAAAACACTGCTTCTCCCAATAAAACCAGAGAAGCCTTCTATCATACTACGCAAAACAGGGATTTGGCAAGAAAGTTCGCCAAAATCCCTAATATTTCTTTAAATACCTTTTGATTCTTGAACTAAACGGGTTACAACCCAAGACTTAGTACGTGAAATTGGCTTAGATTCAGCAATTTCAACGGTATCACCCATCTTGTATTGACCAGCTTCGTCATGAGCATGGTATTTTTTGGACTGTCCAACATATTTGCCATAAAGCGCATGTTTTACTTGGCGCTCAACTAGCACAGTCACAGTTTTTTGCATTTTGTCGCTAACGACACGACCCACAAGGGTGCGGCGCAAGGGTTTAGATAATTCTGTCATATCCCTTTTTCCTTATTTCTGTGCAGTTTTTTGAGTAATAAAGGTCTTCACGCGAGCAATTTCACGCTTAGTTTTACCCAATTGGCTGGTGTTGGTGAGTTGCTGAGTACCCTTTTGCATACGGAGTTTGAAGCTAGTCTTCAAAAGCTCTGTTAATTCTGCATTCAAGGCAACCAGATCTTTGGATGCTAATTCTGTCTTTTTCATAATCTCTATCCCGATCAACCTAAGTGGCGAATCACGAAAGTGGTTTGCAATGGCAACTTAGCAGCAGCAAGCTTGAAAGCCTCACGTGCCAAACCTTCATCCACACCATCCATCTCGTACAAAATCTTGCCTGGTTGAATTTCTGCTACGTAGTACTCTGGGTTACCTTTACCGTTACCCATACGTACTTCAGCTGGCTTTTGTGAAATTGGTTTGTCTGGGAAAATACGAATCCAGATACGACCACCACGCTTAATGTGACGTGTCATTGCGCGACGTGCAGATTCAATCTGACGTGCAGTCAAACGACCACGGCCAATAGCTTTCAATCCAAAGTCACCAAAGGCTACTGAACTACCGCGTGTTGCCACGCCAGTGTTACGTCCCTTTTGCTCCTTGCGATACTTACGACGCTTTGGTTGTAGCATGCTTACTCTCCTGACTTCTGCGCTTCAGCACTTGGGGCTTCAGCGGCTTTCGGTGCACGCTTTACTGCTGGCTTAGCAGCAACTAAAGGCTTGCTGTCAGCTGCTGGTTTGCGTGCGGTTGTTTTAGCTGGTGCGCGACGTGGCTTTTTCTCTTCAGCTGCTGGCTCTGCCGTTACTGCTACAGCATCAGCACCGCGACCTAATGTATCGCCTTTGTATACCCAAACTTTTACACCGATGATGCCGTATGTTGTTTCCGCTTCTGAAGTTGCGTAATCAATATCAGCCTTCAATGTATGAAGTGGAACACGACCCTCACGGTACCATTCGCGACGTGCAATTTCAGCACCATTCAAACGACCAGAAGACATGATCTTGATTCCTTGTGCACCAAGGCGCATTGCATTTTGCATTGCGCGCTTCATTGCACGACGGAACATGATGCGCTTCTCTAACTGTTGAGTAATAGAGTCAGCGATCAATTGAGCATCAACTTCAGGCTTACGAATTTCTTCAATGTTCACATGGACTGGAACGCCCATACGCTTCTGGAGTTCACGACGGAGAACTTCAATATCTTCACCTTTTTTACCGATCACAACACCTGGGCGTGAGCTGTAAATTGTGATGCGTGCGTTCTTTGCGGGACGCTCAATAATGACTTTACTTACTGATGCATTCTTCAACTTCTTCTTGAGATAGATGCGGACATCTACGTCCTCTTTGAGCATCTTCGCAAAATCAGTATTGTTTGCATACCACTTTGATGTCCAGTTCTTCGTTACCGAGAGTCGGAATCCGGTTGGGTTTATCTTTTGTCCCATATCTTCCCTTAGTTACTCAAGGTCACGGTGATGTGACATGTTTGTTTTTCGATTTGATTACCGCGACCCTTAGCACGTGCTGTGAAGCGCTTCAAGGAAGTACCCTTATCAACAATAATTGTTGAAACCTTGAGCTCATCAATATCAGCACCCTTATTGTGTTCAGCATTGGCCATTGCGGACTCAACAACTTTCTTCACAATGAAGGCAGCTTTCTTGGGGCTGAAATTCAAAATGTTCATAGCGCGAGCAATTGGCAAACCACGGATTTGGTCAGCGACCAAACGTGTCTTTTGCGCAGAAATGCGGGCGCCCTTGTGAATAGCTTTAACTTCCATCATCATCCCCTTACTTCTTCGTTACTTTCTTGTCAGCAGCGTGACCTTTGAAAGTACGGGTCAAGGCAAATTCGCCTAACTTATGACCCACCATGTTTTCTGATACATATACCGGAACGTGTTGACGACCGTTATGTACAGCAATCGTCAGACCAATAAAGTCTGGGAGGATTGTTGAACGGCGTGACCAAGTTTTGATCGGCTTTTTGTCCTTGTTGGCTTGTGCAACTTCAACTTTTTTTACTAAGCTGGCGTCGCAAAATGGGCCTTTTTTAGCTGAACGTGTCATATCTATTTATCCTTATCGCTTAACGTTTTTGACGACGTTGAACGATCATCGAAGTTGTACGCTTATTGCGACGTGTACGATAACCTTTAGTTGGTGTGCCCCATGGGGAGACAGGTACACGGCCTTCGCCAGTTCTACCTTCACCACCACCGTGTGGGTGATCTACTGGGTTCATTGCCACACCGCGAACGGTCGGGCGAATACCACGCCAGCGATTAGCACCAGCTTTACCGATAACGCGCAAGCTATGCTCTTCATTACCAACTTCACCAATAGTGGCACGGCAATCGATCAAAATGCGACGTACTTCACCAGAGCGCAAGCGCACCTGAGCGTATACACCTTCACGAGCCAATAACACTGCAGAACCACCAGCAGAACGTGCGATTTGAGCACCTTTGCCCGGCAACATTTCTACACAGTGAATCGTGCTACCAACTGGAATGTTACGAATTGGCAAGTTGTTACCAGACTTGATTGGGGCTTCAGCACCAGTCATCAATGCCTGACCAACAGTCATGCCTTTTGCAGCAAGAATATAGCGACGCTCACCATCAGCAAACACGATCAATGCAATATTTGCACTGCGGTTTGGATCGTATTCCAAGCGTTCAACTTTTGCTGGAATACCATCTTTGTCGTTACGTTTGAAATCAACAACACGATAGTGATGCTTATGACCACCACCTTTATGACGGGTAGTGATGTGACCATTATTGTTACGTCCTGCTTTTTGGAACTGTGGCTCTACCAACGCTGCAAAAGGTTTACCTTTATGCAGGTCAGGATTTACCACCTTGACCATTGAGCGACGACCTGGTGAGGTCGGTTTTGTCTTCATCAAAGGCATGATTAATTCGCCTCCGCTTCAAAGTTAATTTCTTGACCTGGCTTCAAGCTAACGTAGGCCTTCTTAGTGTGGTCACGACGACCTTCAAAACGGCCATAGCGCTTTGGCTTACCTTTTTGATTCACGATTTGAACAGAGTCAACTTGCACTTTAAAGAGCAATTCAACCGCTTGTTTCACATCGCTCTTGTTAGCGTCGCGTGTAACTTGGAATACCACTTGTTCGTTTTTCTCTGCAACCATAGTTGCTTTTTCAGAGATAACCGGTCCAAGCAGAACCTTCATCAAGCTGTGATCGTTTTTACGGACTTGGCTCATTTCAGCAACTCCTCAATTTTTGCGATCGCTGCTTTGCTTACCAATACTTTTTTGTATTGAACTAAAGCTAATGGATCAGCGTGCTGTGGCTCACATACAGCAACCTTATGCAAGTTGCGTGATGCCAAGTACAAATTCTCGCTAACCTGATCAACGATGATCAAGACTGAATCCAAGCCCATTGCTTTAACTTTGTCAGCTAAAACTTTAGTCTTTGGAGCATCAAGATTAAATTGGTCAACAACATTCAAACGACCTTCGCGAGCTAACTGAGACAAAATTGATCTCATACCAGCGCGGTACATTTTCTTGTTTACTTTTTGGCTGAAATTTTCTTCAGGTGAATTCGGGAATATACGACCACCTCCACGCCACAGCGGGGAAGAGCTCATACCAGCACGTGCACGACCAGTACCTTTTTGACGCCAAGGTTTTTTGGTTGTGTGCTTAACTTGCTCACGGTCTTTTTGTGCACGATTACCACTACGTGCATTTGCTTGGTAAGCCACAACAACTTGGTGTACCAATGCTTCGTTATATTCGCGCTCGAATACTTCAGGTGAGGCTTGAACGCCTGCGCCCAAAGTACCGTTATCTTGGAGAAGCTTAAGTTCCATATTCGCTCTCCTTATTTCTTCTTCAACGGTGTCTTCACCGCTGGAGTAACAATAACTTTACCGCCTGGGGCACCTGGAATAGCGCCTTTAACCATGATGAGATTGCGTTCTGCATCAATGCGTGCGATGACTAAATTTTGTACTGTGCGTGTTTCGTCACCAAGGTGGCCTGTCATGCGCTTACCTGGGAAAACACGACCTGGATCTTGCGCCATACCGATAGAACCTGGCACGTTATGTGAACGTGAGTTACCGTGTGACGCGCGACCTGAAGCGAAGTGATGGCGCTTGATAGTACCGGCATAGCCTTTACCAATCGTTACACCTTGTACGTCCACTTTTTGGCCAGCAGCAAATGCAGTGTCAGCAGGAATTACTTGTCCTGGCGTCATTTCTGCGATTTTTGCTGCATCTAAATGAAATTCGTTGAGACCGTTACCAGCCATCACACCCGCTTTAGCGAAGTGACCAGCCATTGCTTTGGTAACGCGAGTAGCTCTACGTGTGCCATGTGCCAACTGGATAGCATCATAGCCATCAGTTGCCTGGGTCTTGATTTGAGCGATTCTGTTGTCGCTCACGTCAATTACGGTCACAGGAATTGCTTCCCCTTCGTCCGTAAATAGACGGGTCATGCCGATCTTGCGACCGATTAAGCCTAAGCTCATATTCATGCTCCACGCCGACTTCGATTGGTCGGCAAAATTAATTTAAGTGATTTACAAGTAAAAGTACTTCTAAATCAATAACTTACAACGTTTTTAATGCTGATAAAACCTGAAAATCCGCCCAAATAATTGAGCGAAGCCTTAGATTCTATCCCGAAAGGCCAGTCTTGGCAAGCGCTAAGACTGGAAATACTGAATTACTGCAACTTAATTTCGACGTCCACACCTGCTGGTAGGTCTAATTTCATCAAGGCATCCACTGTTTTCTCTGTAGGATCAACGATATCCATCAAACGCAGATGGGTACGAATCTCTAACTGGTCACGTGATGTCTTGTTTACGTGTGGTGAACGCAGAATGTCGAAGCGCTCAATACGTGTTGGCAAAGGTACTGGACCCTTAACAACAGCACCAGTGCGCTTAGCTGTATCAACGATTTCAGCTGCAGACTGGTCGATCAAACGGTAATCAAATGCTTTAAGACGAATACGAATTTTTTGGTTTTGCATATTAATTCCAAAGAGCGTTGTGGTGCTGCCACGTTATATTTCTAAAGAGCTCGGTGACATCCGCAGCACGGACGTCACCGGTTAGCAAACCGCTAAATATTTTTACTACTATTAAGCCAAAATCTTTGCAACCACACCGGCGCCAACAGTACGGCCACCTTCACGGATCGCAAAACGTAAACCTTCTTCCATCGCGATAGGAGCGATGAGTTTGACGGTAATAGTCACGTTATCACCAGGCATTACCATTTCTTTGTCTTTTGGCAACTCGATTGAACCAGTTACGTCCGTAGTACGGAAGTAAAACTGTGGACGATAGTTGTTAAAGAATGGAGTATGACGACCACCTTCATCTTTACCCAAGATATAAACCTCGGCTGTAAAGTGAGTATGTGGGGTGATTGAACCTGGCTTAGCCAATACTTGGCCGCGCTCAACTTCTTCACGTTTTGTACCGCGTAACAAGATACCAACGTTATCGCCTGCTTGACCTTGGTCGAGCAATTTGCGGAACATTTCAACACCAGTACAAGTTGTCTTGAGTGTTGGTTTGATACCGATAATTTCAATCTCTTCACCAACCTTAACGATACCGCGCTCGATACGACCTGTAACCACAGTACCGCGACCGGAGATAGAGAACACGTCCTCTACTGGCATCAAGAACGCACCGTCAACAGCACGCTCTGGAGTTGGGATGTAAGAGTCAAGCGCTTCAGCCAACTTCATGATGGCTTCTTTACCCAATGGGCCTTCGTCGCCTTCAAGAGCTAACTTAGCAGAACCTTGAACGATTGGTGTGTCATCGCCTGGGAAGTCGTACTTAGATAAAAGCTCGCGAACTTCCATTTCTACGAGCTCTAACAACTCAGCGTCATCAACCATGTCGCACTTGTTCAAGAACACGATGATGTATGGAACACCAACTTGGCGTGCCAAGAGGATGTGCTCACGAGTTTGTGGCATTGGGCCGTCAGCTGCAGAGCAAACCAAAATAGCGCCGTCCATCTGAGCAGCACCAGTAATCATGTTCTTAACGTAGTCAGCATGTCCTGGGCAATCCACGTGCGCGTAGTGACGATTCGCTGTCTCATACTCAACGTGTGCTGTATTAATCGTAATACCGCGTGCTTTTTCTTCTGGAGCAGCATCGATCTGATCGTATGCTTTTGCTTCGCCACCGAATGCTTTTGAAAGCACGGTTGCGATTGCAGCTGTCAATGTGGTTTTACCGTGGTCAACGTGACCGATTGTGCCAACGTTTACGTGCGGTTTTGTCCGCTCAAACTTTTCTTTTGCCATTTTTTTGTCTGCCTTCTTAGCTAGTCAATATTCAAAATAATGTGGATAAATTACTTCGCTTTAGCAGCCATCACTGCTTCAGCAACGTTCTTAGGTGCTTCGGAATAATGCTTAAATTCCATGGTGTAGGTAGCGCGACCTTGGGTCAACGAGCGCAAGCCAGTTGAATAACCAAACATCTCTGCCAATGGCACTTCAGCGCGAACGATCTTGCCGCCCCCTGGAATGTCATCCATACCTTGCAAAATACCGCGACGTGATGAGAGATCACCCATTACGTTACCCATGAAATCTTCTGGTGTTTCAACTTCAACAGCCATCATTGGTTCAAGCAACACTGGTGCTGCTTTGCGCATACCATCTTTGAATGCCATCGAGCCCGCCATCTTAAATGCGTTTTCGTTGGAGTCAACGTCATGGTATGAGCCGAAGAATAATGTTGCTTTGATATCTACAACTGGATAGCCAGCCAAAATACCGGAGTTCAATGTTTCGATAATTCCTTTTTCTACTGCAGGTATGTATTCACGTGGAACAACACCGCCCTTAATAGCATCAACGAATTCAAAACCTTTGCCTGGGGCTTGTGGCTCTAACTTCAATACCACGTGACCGTATTGACCACGACCACCAGACTGCTTAACGAATTTACCTTCGATCTCTTCGCAAACCTTACGAATCGTTTCACGATAGGCAACTTGTGGCTTACCAACAGTTGCTTCAACACCGAATTCACGCTTCATACGGTCAACCAAAATTTCCAAGTGGAGCTCGCCCATACCGGAAATAATGGTTTGGCCAGACTCTTCGTCTGTCTTCACGCGGAAAGAAGGATCTTCTTGTGCCAAGCGATTCAAAGCAAGACCCATTTTTTCTTGGTCAGCTTTTGTCTTTGGCTCTACAGCTTGAGAGATCACTGGCTCTGGGAATACCATGCGCTCCAAAATAACGATGCTATCTGGATCACACAATGTTTCACCTGTTGTTGCGTCTTTTAGACCAACTGCAGCTGCGATATCGCCAGCAAATACTTCTTTAATTTCTTCACGTTCGTTTGCATGCATTTGCAACAAACGACCAACACGCTCTTTCTTGCCCTTGATTGGGTTGTAGATTGTGTCGCCAGATTTCATTACACCGGAGTAAACACGGAAGAAGATGAGCTGGCCAACAAATGGGTCAGTCATGATCTTAAATGCCAACGCTGAGAACTTCGCGCTATCAGAAGCTTCACGTGTTGTCGGTGTGCCATCTTCCAATTCACATGGAACTGGTGGAACGTCTAATGGTGAAGGCAACAATTCAACAACCGCATCCAACATCGCCTGAACGCCTTTGTTTTTGAACGCTGTTCCGCACAACATTGGAACGATTTCATTGGCGATCGTACGTTGACGCAATGCAGCTTTAATTTCTTCCTCGGTCAAGCCTTCGCCGCCGAGATACTTTTCCATCAACTCTTCTGAACTCTCTGCAGCAGCTTCGAGCATTTTCTCGCGCCACTCTTCAGCAGAAGCTTGCAATTCAGCAGGGATATCTTCATATGTAAATTTAGTACCTTGTGAAGCCTCATCCCAATAGATGGCCTTCATCTTTACCAAGTCCACAACACCTTTGAAGTTTTCTTCTGCGCCGATTGGAATCTGGATCAAGATAGGATTTGCTTTGAGGCGCATCTTCATTTGGTCATAGACCTTGAAGAAGTTGGCACCAGTGCGGTCCATCTTGTTTACGAAAGCTAAACGTGGAACTTGATACTTGTTAGCTTGACGCCAAACAGTTTCAGATTGTGGCTGCACACCACCTACTGCACAGTAAACCATGCAAGCGCCATCCAAAACGCGCATTGAACGCTCAACTTCAATAGTGAAGTCTACGTGTCCTGGGGTATCAATAATGTTGATACGGTGCTCTGGGAAATTACCAGCCATGCCCTTCCAGAACGTTGTAGTAGCAGCAGAAGTAATTGTGATACCACGCTCTTGCTCTTGCTCCATCCAGTCCATGGTTGCAGCGCCGTCATGCACTTCACCAATTTTGTGATTAACACCGGTGTAGAACAAAACGCGTTCTGTTGTTGTTGTCTTACCTGCGTCAATGTGCGCAGAAATACCGATATTGCGGTATTTGTCGATAGGGGTTTTACGTGCCACTGTTGGTACCTTTTCTTTACTGTGCGATTAGAAGCGGAAATGTGAGAAAGCTTTGTTAGCTTCTGCCATACGGTGAACTTCTTCACGCTTCTTCATTGCTCCGCCGCGACCTTCTGCAGCTTCTAATAATTCGTTGGCCAAACGTTGAGCCATTGATTTTTCACCGCGCTTTTTAGCGGCTTCGCGCACCCAGCGCATTGCCAAAGCAGAACGGCGTGATGGGCGAACTTCAACAGGAACCTGGTAGTTAGCGCCACCAACACGACGGCTCTTCACCTCAACCATTGGCTTAACATTGCCCATAGCTGTTGAGAAAACTTCGAGTGGTTCTTTATTTGCTTTTTTCTCGATGTGATCAAAGGCACCGTAAACGATACGCTCTGCAACCGATTTCTTGCCGTCCAACATGAGGACGTTCATGAATTTTGCTACTTCTACATTGCCGAATTTTGGATCAGGCAAGATTTCCCGTTTGGGAACTTCACGACGACGTGGCATAACTACTCCTTCAGTTCAGTTAGGGGTGGCCCACATGGATCACCCGCTCCGGCCGTCCTACTATCTGGAGAAATCTCTAGACGGAACGACCACTTACTTGTCTTTAAAGTCTGACAAACGAAGACTTACTACAAATACTGTAAGTTGCTATTAAGCAGCTTTCTTAGCGCGCTTAGCACCGTACTTGGAACGTGATTGCTTACGGTCTTTAACACCTTGCAAGTCAAGTGAGCCACGAACGATGTGGTAACGAACACCTGGCAAATCCTTTACACGACCACCACGGATCAACACTACTGAGTGTTCCTGGAGGTTATGGCCTTCACCACCAATGTATGAAATGACTTCAAAACCATTGGTTAAGCGAACTTTTGCTACTTTACGTAGCGCAGAGTTAGGCTTTTTAGGAGTGGTTGTGTACACACGTGTACATACACCACGGCGCTGCGGGCTGTTTTGCAACGCAGGGCTCTTGCTTTTAACGGTCAGCCGTGTTCTTGGCTTACGTAATAATTGATTAATTGTTGGCATAAAATAGCTCGGTTAGTACTTCTTTGTTGCTTTCTTCAAGAAAATCAATGACTTAGAGAAATCCTAGGTCAAAACGACCCTCTTCTGAATCAGTAGAACTCAGCATTCTAGCCTGGCCAGCCCTTTCCGTCAACCTCGAGGGAAAAAACTGGCCATTTCTGGCCAGGAATACCAAATTAGCTTGGATCAGCCTCCCCAGCAGGAGCAATCACTTCAGCCTCTATTTCTACAGGCATATCAGCCATTGCTTCCTCTTCGGCGGCAATCATTTGAGCGCGATCACGCTCGAATTGCTCTCTGACCTTGCGTGCACGGCGGTAAGACAAGCCGGTACCAGCAGGGATCAGGCGACCAATAATGACGTTTTCCTTGAGGCCACGGAGTGTATCGGTCTTGCCCATAATTGCGGCTTCGGTCAATACACGGGTGGTTTCTTGGAAAGAAGCCGCTGAAATGAAGCTGTCTGTCGACAAGGATGCCTTAGTAATACCAAGCAACACGTTCTCGAACTGAGCTGGGCGCTTACCTTGCGCAATCACAGCATCGTTTGCGTCATACAACTTAGAGCGCTCAACTTGCTCACCAGTGATGTAGGCAGTATCGCCACCATCAGTAATTTGCACGCGACGCAACATTTGACGCACGATGACTTCAATGTGCTTGTCATTAATCTTCACGCCTTGCAAACGGTAAACGTCTTGAACTTCGTCCACGATGTAGATTGCCAACTCCTCAATACCTCTGAGCGTCAAGATGTCATGCGGATCGGCAGGGCCTTCCACAATCATCTCGCCCTTATTCACAACTTGACCGTCATGAACGAGAACTTGCTTCTCTTTAGGAATCAAGAATTCATTAGCTTCACCATCCATATCGGTAATCACTAAACGCTGCTTACCTTTGGTTTCTTTACCGAAGGAAACAGTTCCAGTGACTTTAGCCAATACAGCAGCATCTTTTGGTGAACGTGCTTCGAACAATTCAGCAACGCGTGGCAAACCACCGGTAATGTCGCGAGTCTTCTGTGATTCGATTGGAATACGTGCCAATACTTCACCAACCTCAACTTTTTGACCATCTTTAACAGTGATCAAAGCGCCAACTTGCAAACCGATGTTTACCGGGTGATCTGTACCCGCAATCATCACTTCGCCGCCCTTGTCATCAACTAAGTTGATCATTGGACGAACACCTTTGCTAGCAGCACTACGACGCTTACCGTCAATTACCACCAAAGTGGAGAGGCCGGTTACTTCGTCAACCTGCTTAGCTACAGTAACGCCTTCTTCAACGTTGTCGAAGCGAGCAATACCAGCGTACTCAGAAATGATTGGACGTGTTAACGGATCCCATGTTGCCAAGCTTGCGCCGGCCTTGACTGCTGCATCTTCTTTCAACAAGAGTGTTGCACCGTAAGGCACTTTATGACGCTCGCGCTCACGACCGTTGTCGTCAATGATCACAGCTTCACCTGAACGTGAAATCACAATCTGCTCGCCCTTCGCATTCTTCACAACACGCATCGTGCCAGAGAACTTCAGAGTACCGTTAGACTTCGCTTCAATATTGCTTGCAACCAATGCACGTGACGCCGCACCACCAATGTGGAAGGTACGCATAGTCAACTGTGTGCCTGGCTCGCCGATGGACTGAGCAGCGATAACACCAACCGCCTCACCAACGTTCACCAAACCACCGCGACCTAAATCACGGCCGTAGCACTTAGCGCACAAGCCAAAGCGAGTTAAGCATGACAACACTGTGCGAACTTTAACTTCGTCGATACCCAAGGCAACGATTTGATCAACATGATCTTCGTCGAGCAATGTGTCGTTAGGAACAATGACTTCTTGAGTGTCAGGATGAACGATGTCACCGATACATACTCGACCCAAAATACGGTCACGCAATGCTTCGATAATTTCGCCGCCCTCTACAAGAGCCTTCATTGTTACGCCAGAAGTTGCTCCGCAATCCTCTTCAATCACCACGAGGTCTTGAGTTACGTCGCATAAACGACGCGTCAAGTAACCGGAGTTCGCTGTCTTCAACGCTGTATCAGCCAGACCTTTACGAGCGCCGTGAGTTGAGATGAAGTACTGCAACACGTTCAAACCTTCACGGAAGTTTGCAGTAATTGGAGTTTCAATAATCGAGCCATCAGGCTTCGCCATCAAACCACGCATACCAGCCAACTGACGAATCTGCGCAGCAGATCCACGCGCACCAGAATCCGCCATCATGTAGATGGAGTTGAAAGATTCTTGACGCACAGTTTTACCGTTACGGTCGAGTACGTCAACGTGTGACAACTCATCCATCATCGCTTTACCAACTTGGTCACCAGCGGCACCCCAAATATCAACCACGTTGTTATAACGCTCTTGATTGGTTACGAGACCTGACATGAACTGCTTGTCATATTCTTTAACCTTGGTAGAAGCCTCGGTGATGATGCGCTCTTTAGAGCTTGGAATCAGCATATCGTCGATTGCAACCGAG
Organism: Polynucleobacter sp. AM-7D1; assembly: GCF_018688455.1. NCBI lineage: Bacteria > Pseudomonadati > Pseudomonadota > Betaproteobacteria > Burkholderiales > Burkholderiaceae > Polynucleobacter > Polynucleobacter sp. AM-7D1. Next base: position 49,864 of record NZ_CP061319.1, on the reverse strand, counting down.
ATACCGGCGTTAGTCGCTAAGCGGAAACCAGACTGCAAGAGGCGGTCAGCAAAAATAACTGTTTCACGAAGACCACACTTACGGAATGAAGTGTTGATCAAACGTGAGATTTCTTTTTTCTTCAGAGGCTTATTGATTTCCTCGAAAGACATGCCTTTAGGCAAAATTTCTGACAAGATTGCACGGCCAACTGAAGTTTGATAGATCTTGGTCTTTTCAGCAAAACGGGCGTCGCCCTCTGCCTTCTTATCCACAATCTCAAACTCAGTAATACGCACAGCAACGCGTGAAGCCAATTCAACCTGGCCAGCCTCGTATGCACGAATTACTTCAGTGATATTGGCGAAGACCATGCCTTCGCCTTTACCGTTGATCTTGTCACGAGTAGCGTAGTACAGACCCAACACCACGTCCTGCGAAGGAACGATAGATGGCTCGCCGTTAGCTGGGAACAATACGTTGTTCGAAGCCAACATCAATGTACGTGCTTCCATTTGTGCTTCGAGCGACAAAGGAACGTGAACCGCCATTTGGTCACCGTCAAAGTCAGCGTTAAATGCCGCGCAGACTAATGGGTGTAACTGGATCGCCTTGCCTTCAATCAGCATTGGCTCGAAAGCCTGAATACCGAGACGGTGCAATGTAGGCGCACGGTTCAACATGATTGGATGTTCACGAATCACTTCTTCGAGAATGTCCCAAACGATTGGAGTCTGACTTTCAACTTCTTTCTTCGCAGCCTTAATCGTGGTTGCAATTCCCAAAGTCTCAAGCTTGTTGAAAATAAATGGCTTGAACAATTCCAAGGCCATCAATTTTGGTAAGCCGCACTGATGTAATTTCAATGTAGGACCAACCACGATGACTGAACGTCCTGAGTAGTCAACACGTTTACCCAACAAGTTTTGACGGAAACGACCGCTCTTACCTTTAATCATCTCAGCCAAGGATTTGAGAGGACGCTTGTTAGCGCCAGTCATAGCCTTACCGCGACGACCGTTGTCGAGCAATGAGTCAACCGCTTCTTGCAACATACGTTTTTCGTTGCGAACGATGATCTCTGGTGCGCGCAACTCTAACAAACGCTTCAAACGGTTGTTACGGTTAATCACGCGACGATAGAGGTCGTTCAAATCTGAAGTAGCAAAGCGACCGCCATCCAATGGCACCAATGGGCGCAGTTCAGGTGGCAATACTGGCAACACTTCCATGATCATCCAGTCAGGCTTAATACCTGAAGTCTGGAACGCCTCGAGCACTTTTAAGCGCTTCGCGTATTTCTTGATCTTGGCATCGCTACCAGTAGCCTTCAAATCAGCACGAATAGTCTCAACTTCGCGATCGATATCAATCGAACGCAAGAGATCACGAATGCCTTCAGCGCCCATGATGGCAGTAAACGCACCATCACCATACTCTTCAGTCTTGGCAATGTATTCGTCTTCAGACATGATCTGACCGCGCTTCATTGCGCCTTCAGGTGTCATGCCAGGATCAACGACTACATATGCTTCAAAGTAAAGAACGCGCTCGATATCACGCAATGTCATATCGAGAACCATACCCAAACGGGATGGCAATGACTTCAAGAACCAGATGTGCGCTACAGGAGCTGCCAACTCAATGTGGCCCATGCGCTCACGACGTACCTTAGCGAGCGTAACTTCAACGCCGCACTTCTCACAGATAACGCCACGGAACTTTAAGCGCTTGTACTTGCCGCATAAGCACTCGTAGTCTTTGGTTGGTCCAAAAATCTTGGCGCAGAACAAACCATCACGCTCGGGCTTAAAAGTCCGGTAGTTGATGGTTTCTGGTTTGCGTACTTCACCAAAAGACCATGAGCGAATTTTCTCAGGGGATGCAAGACCAATCTTGATGACATCAAACTGCTCATCACCCTGCGTTTGCTTAAATAAATCGAGCAATGCTTTCATATCAGTTGCGCTCCATGTCAATGTCAATACCCAACGAGCGGATTTCTTTTACCAACACGTTGAAGGATTCGGGCATGCCAGCATCAATTGTGTGCTCGCCCTTGACGATGTTTTCGTAAACCTTGGTACGGCCTGCGACGTCATCGGACTTCACTGTCAGCATTTCCTGCAAGACATATGAAGCACCGTATGCTTCGAGGGCCCAAACTTCCATCTCACCAAAGCGCTGACCACCAAACTGAGCTTTACCGCCCAATGGCTGTTGCGTTACCAAAGAGTAAGGTCCGGTTGAACGTGCATGCATCTTGTCATCGACCAAATGGTGGAGTTTCAAGACGTGCATTACACCAACAGTTACAGGACGCTCAAACTGATCGCCAGTACGGCCGTCGCACAAAATCATTTGCTGACGTGAAGGCGTCATCTTCAATGAAGTAGCCACTTCATCTGGATAAGCCAACTCGAGCATGCGGCCGATTTCAGCTTCAGTTGCACCGTCAAACACTGGAGTAGCAAATGGCAAGCCTTGACGTAAATTCTCAGCCAAAACAGTGATCTGCTCATCAGTGAAATTATCGATATCTTCGATACGACCGGTTTCGTTGTAAAGCTGCTTCATGAACTTACGGAGTTCAGCTTGTTTAGCTTGTTGACGAACCATCTCATCAATACGCTTACCAATACCTTGAGCCGCCCAACCTAAGTGGGTTTCCAAGATCTGACCTACGTTCATACGGGAAGGAACACCCAATGGGTTCAAGACGATGTCAACAGGGCGTCCGTCAGCCATAAATGGCATGTCTTCTGCAGGAGCGATTTTAGAAACCACACCTTTGTTACCGTGACGACCGGCCATCTTGTCACCAGGCTGTAAGCGACGCTTAACAGCCAAGTACACCTTAACCATTTTCGTTACGCCAGGCTGCAAATCATCGCCCTGGGTAAGCTTAGTGCGCTTCTCTTCAAAAGCTTCATCAAACTGCTTACGCTTCGCTTCGATAGAAGATTTGATTGCTTCAACTTGTGTAGCAACTTCATCATCTGCTGGACGAACATCAAACCAATGGTATTTATCTAAACTGGCAAGGTATTCCTTGTCGAGCTTAGTGCCTTTAGCTAATTTCTGAGGACCACCATTGGCAACCTTGCCAATCAACAGCTTTTCTAAACGCATGAAGGCATCGCCTTCAACAATACGCAACTGGTCGTTTAAGTCCAAACGATAGCGTTGTAATTCTTCTTGAATAATTGACTGTGCACGTGCATCGCGCTCAATACCTTCACGGGTGAAGACTTGAACATCGATAACCGTACCGATCATTCCAGATGGAACACGCAAAGAAGTATCTTTTACGTCAGACGCTTTTTCACCGAAGATCGCACGGAGGAGCTTCTCTTCTGGAGTGAGAGTAGTCTCACCCTTTGGAGTTACCTTACCAACCAATACGTCACCAGCTTCAACTTCAGCACCGATGTAAACAATACCGCTCTCATCCAAACGGGAGAGTTGTGACTCAGCCAAGTTGGAGATATCGCGTGTAATTTCTTCTGAACCAAGCTTGGTATCACGAGCAACAACCGACAACTCTTCAATATGAATAGAGGTGTAACGGTCATCAGCAACCACTTTCTCAGAGATCAAGATTGAATCTTCGAAGTTGTAACCGTTCCATGGCATAAATGCCACAGTCATGTTTTGACCTAAAGCCAACTCACCTAAGTCGGTAGATGCACCGTCAGCAACTACGTCGCCACGGGCTACACGATCACCAGCCTGAACGATTGGACGTTGGTTGATGTTGGTATTTTGGTTTGAGCGGGTGTACTTGATGAGGTTATAAATATCCACACCAACTTCACCAGCCGCTGTCTCGTCATCGTTTACACGAATAACTACACGGTTTGCATCAACATAGTCAACGATTCCGCCACGGGAAGCCAAAATTACTGTACCTGAATCAACTGCAACAATGCGCTCTAAACCTGTACCAACCAATGGCTTATCTGGACGCAAGCAAGGAACCGCTTGACGTTGCATATTCGCACCCATCAACGCACGGTTCGCATCATCATGCTCCAAGAATGGAACCAATGAAGCAGCAGCAGAAACGATCTGGCTAGGAGCAACGTCAATGAAATCGATACGCTCTGGGCTAACCATCATGGTCTCACCAGCTTGACGCGCTGAAACCAATTCATCGGCCAACTTACCGCTCTTGTCGATCGTTGCATTTGCCTGAGCAATCACGTATTTCGCTTCTTCAATAGCGGATAGGTAAACAACTTCGTCGCTTACTTTGCTATTGGAAACTTTACGGTATGGAGTCTCTAAGAAACCATGCTCATTCAAACGCGCAAATAACGCGAGTGAGTTGATCAGACCAATGTTTGGTCCTTCTGGAGTTTCAATTGGGCAAACACGTCCGTAGTGGGTTGGATGTACGTCACGCACTTCGAAACCTGCGCGCTCACGTGTCAAACCACCAGGTCCCAATGCAGAGATACGACGCTTGTGCGTGATCTCTGACAATGGGTTTGTTTGGTCCATAAACTGGGATAACTGTGAAGAACCGAAGAACTCACGAATTGCTGAAGAGATTGGCTTGCTGTTAATCAAATCATGCGGCATGAGGTTTTCGGTTTCGGCTTGGCCGAGACGTTCTTTAACCGCACGCTCAACGCGTGACAAACCTGCACGGAATTGATTCTCTGCCAACTCACCTACGCAACGTACACGACGATTTCCTAAGTGATCGATATCATCAACTTCGCCTTTGCCGTTACGCAGATCAACTAAAGACTTAATGGTGTCGAGAATATCTTCGTTCGACAAGACCATTGGGCCTTCCATCTCTGAGCGACCGAGACGGCTGTTGACTTTCATACGACCAACGCGAGATAAATCGTAACTATCTTCGTTGTAGAACAAACGCTGGAACAAGGCTTCAACAGCATCTTCTGTTGGAGGCTCACCAGGACGCATCATGCGATAGATGGCAATACGAGCAGCCATTTGATCCGCAGTTTCATCAGTACGCAATGTCTGAGAAATGTATGCGCCAGAATCTAAATCATTGGTGTAGATGGTTTCCAATTGCTTGATGCCTGCATCGCGCAATGTAGCCAACAACTCTTCAGTGATTTCATCATTAGCGTATGCCAAGATTTCACCAGAGTCTGGATCGATGATGTTACGCGCAACTACGCGACCAACCAAGTAATCATCTGGAACAACGATGTTCTTTGTCTTAGCAGCTTCGAGCTCACGAATATGTTTTGCATTGATACGCTTGTCTTTTTGAATGACAACAACGCCATTCTTATCAAGCACATCAAAGCTGGCTAACTGACCACGCAAACGCTCTGGAACAAATTCCATTGATGCGCCATTTGCGCTCAATGAGAAATGATCAAAGTTGAAGAAGTTTGCAAGAATCTGCTCGTTGTTTAAACCAATTGCTTTGAGCAAAATGGTGACTGGCATCTTACGACGACGGTCAACGCGGAAATACAGAATATCTTTTGGATCAAACTCGAAATCGAGCCATGAACCACGGTAAGGAATGATACGTGCTGAGAACAGCAACTTACCTGAGCTATGTGTCTTGCCCTTATCGTGTTCAAAGAACACGCCTGGGGAACGGTGCAACTGAGAAACGATAACGCGCTCAGTACCGTTGATCACAAAAGAGCCGTTATCAGTCATGAGTGGAATTTCACCCATGTAGACTTCGCTCTCTTTTACCTCTTTAACCTTAGTAGGTGCTTCGCGATCATAAATAATCAAGCGAACTTTTGCACGTAAGGCCGAATGGTATGTGTAACCACGTTGTTGACATTCTTTAACGTCGAACGGTGGCTGTGACAACTGGTATGACACGTATTCCATACGTGCGTAGCCATTGTTAGACACAATTGGGAATGCTGATGTAAAGGCAGCTTGAAGTCCCTCTGTAAGACGAGACATTGCCGGCTTATCAGCCTGTAAAAATTTAGCGTAGGATTCCAGCTGCGTTGCGATCAGGTATGGAACCTGATGATTATTTACTCGCTTAGCAAAGCTTTTACGGACTCGCTTGCGTTCGGTGAAGCTGTAGTTCATTTCATCTCCGAATTCAGCGACTGTACAAAGATTTGGCGATTGGCCACTACCAATCACTGGCGGACAACACTAAATCGAAAGATCTAGTGTCCGACCAAACTTGCATTCTGCAGTCGTATCAGAAGGCAAACCCGATTTCAATCAGAAATGAAATCGGGTTTGACCACTAATGGTCAAACCCAACAGGGCTAGCACCCCTTTTTGAGGGGCACTAACTGAGTTTGTATCACTTAAGTTCTGCTTTAGCGCCAGCTTCTTCAAGCTTCTTCTTAGCTTCTTCAGCTGTCTTCTTATCAACAGCTTCTTTGATTGGCTTTGGTGCGCCATCAACTAAGTCTTTAGCTTCTTTCAAGCCAAGACCAGTGATTTCGCGAACAGCCTTAATTACTGAAACTTTGTTTGCACCAGCTTCGAGCAAGTTAACAGTAAATTCTGTTTGCTCTTCACCAGCAGCAGCTGCGCCGCCACCAGCAGGACCAGCAACAGCCATCGCTGCAGCTGAAACGCCAAACTTCTCTTCGAACGCCTTAACCAAGTCGTTCAAATCCATTACGGACATGCTGCCTACTGCATCAATGATTTCTTCTTTGGTAATCGCCATTTTTAGCTCCTAATACTTAATAGTTAATCTGCGCTTATTCAGCGGCAGGGGTTTGCGGTGTTTCTGTTCCAGCTTCTGGTGCTGCGGCTGCAGGCTCAGCAGCTGCTTCTGGAGCGGCCGCTTCAGCAACTACTTCTACTGGTGCTGCTGCTTCAACTACAGGTGCTGCAACTGGAGCAGGTGCTCCGGCTGATTTTTGCGCTGCTACTGCGCCCAATACGCGAGCCATCGCAGATACTGGTGCCAACATCACACCTAACAACTGAGATAACAACTCGTCGCGGCTTGGAATTGTTGCAAGAGCTTTAACGCCCGCAACATCTAACAACTTGCCGTTATATAAGCCAGCAGTAATGACTAGCTTGTCTTGAGTCTTAGCAAAGTTCTGCAATACTTTTGCCGAAGCAATCGGATCAGCAGAGATGCCGTAGATCAAGGGGCCAACCATCGAATCAGCAAGAGGCTCAAACTGTGTGCCTTGTGCAGCACGGCGTGCCAATGTGTTCTTCAAAACGCGAAGATATACACCTTGGTCACGTGCGCTAGCACGTAGCTTTGTCAACTGCTCTACTGGAATACCACGATATTCAGCGAGCACGACTGTTTGAGCTCCAGCCAATTGAGCGCCGACATCAGCAACAATCGCTTTTTTGTCTTGTACATTCAAAGGCACGGTTTAACTCCTAAAAAACCAACTGTTTCCAGTTGGGGTTACACACCAGCGTCTGATCATTTGTCACAAGGGAATCTTGTGAAATCTTTTCAGGGTCGCCATCTGCGCTGGCTATTACTTTCGTAACGATTAAGAATTAATTCTGAGTAAGCAAATAATTCACCAACGGTCTTTGATGTTCGACTCTCACCCTAAGAGCGGGAGTCGACCCAAAGTTCTTTTTGCTACAAGCTAATTACTGAGCAGCTTGTATCGATGCCTGGTCAACACGTACGCCTGCACCCATGGTGCTGCTTACGGCAACCTTCTTTAAATAAACGCCCTTAGATGCAGGTGGCTTAGCTTTGTTCAAAGCCTCAAGCAATGCGAGCAAGTTTGATTTCAATGCAGCAGGCTCGAATGAACGACGGCCAATGCTTGCGTGCACGATACCGGCTTTGTCCACACGGAATTGCACTTGACCTGCTTTTGCATTTTTAACTGCAGTCGCAACGTCAGGAGTAACAGTTCCCACTTTTGGATTCGGCATCAAACCACGTGGGCCCAATACTTGACCTAAAGTGCCAACGATCTTCATTGTGTCTGGGGATGCGATCAAAATATCGAAATCGATTTTCCCGCCTTTAATTTGGTCAGCAAGGTCTTCCATGCCAACTATCTCAGCACCAGCAGCTTTAGCTTGTTCAGCTTTTTCGCCTTGTGCAAATACCGCTACACGAACATGCTTACCTGTACCAGCTGGGAGCACAACTGCGCCACGCACAACTTGGTCAGATTTCTTAGCATCAATACCCAACTGAACTGCAACGTCGATAGACTCATCAAACTTAGCAGTTGCACACTCTTTTACGAGGTTCAATGCATCTTCTAATGCATAAAACTTATTGCGATCTACTTTAGATTCGATTGCTTTTAAACGCTTAGATAACTTAGTCATGATTAGAGACCTTCCACTGTGATGCCCATTGAGCGGGCGCTACCAGCGATTGTTCTTACAGCAGCATCCATATCAGCAGCTGTCAAATCTGGCATTTTTGCTTTAGCAATTTCTTCTGCTTGAGCACGTGTAATTTTTCCTACCTTATCGGTATGCGGACGTGGTGATCCTTTTTCGATCTTTGCAGCCTTCTTAATCATGATGGTCGCTGGAGGAGTCTTCATGATGAAAGTGAAGCTCTTATCAGCGAAAGCTGTAATCACGACTGGAATTGGCAGGCCAGGTTCCATGCTCTGAGTTTGAGCATTAAACGCCTTACAGAATTCCATAATATTGAGGCCGCGTTGACCCAATGCTGGACCTACGGGAGGTGATGGATTTGCTTTACCTGCAGGGATCTGCAGCTTGATAAAGCCAATGATCTTCTTTGCCATTGATTGCTCCTAAAAGCGCGCCTAACCTCATTAGGAAAGACCGCTGTTGAGTAAACGCTTCACTAGTTTTTGGCTTTCTAGATCCGCTCCTCGGTTATTGCTAACCACTTGTACTGCTTTACTGCAAAACTGGACTAAGTCCTTGTTTTTACATCTTTTCTACTTGGCCGAACTCCAGCTCAACTGGGGTACCGCGGCCAAAAATTGTAACAGAAACGCGCAATCTTGACTTCTCGTAGTTCACTTCCTCAACGTTTCCGTTGAAATCTGTGAATGGACCTTCCTTAACGCGAACCATCTCACCCACCTCAAAGAGGGTCTTCGGCTTCGGTTTATCAACACCAGCCTGCATTTGATCCATGATTTTGGTCACTTCAGCGGTAGAAATCGGGCTTGGGCGGTTTCTTACACCACCAACGAAACCGGTCACTTTTGGCGTATTTTTCACCAAATGCCAGCTCTCGTCAGTCATTTCCATCTCAATTAGTACATAACCAGGGAAAAAGCGGCGCTCAGAAACTGACTTAGTGCCAGACTTAATCTCTACCACTTCTTCAGATGGAACCAAGATGCGTCCAAATTTCTCCGGCATTCCAGAGCGCGCAATACGCTCCTCAAGACCTCTTTTAACGCTTTTTTCCATGCCTGAATAGGCATGAATCACGTACCAGCGCATATTGCCGGTAGCTTGTGGATTATTTGAGACCAATTCAGTTTCAATCATTTTTTACTCACTTCCAGCCTAGGAAGACTGAAAAAACTAGCCATTCAATTAATTTGTCTGCAATCCACAAAAACAGGGACATAATCACAACAAAGCCAAATACGACTAGAGTCATTTGAGTCGTCTCTTTGCGAGTCGGCCAAACAACCTTTTTTACCTCATACCAAGAATCTTTTGCGTAGGCGATAAAACGACGCCCATCTGCCGACATCGCCACAATCAAAACTGCAACAGCAATTCCGCCAAACAAAACAGCCAAACGAATCAACATCGATTGATCGGCCAGCGTGTAGTAAAGAACTAACGCTGCAACGACGAGTAAAGCAGCGAGTCCAGAGACCCAGCTGCTTTTTTCTTCAGTATGACTTGCTGTATGTTGAGACATATTACTTTCAGTTCAAATCGTGGCAGGGGCGGAGGGCATCGAACCCCCAACCTTTGGTTTTGGAGACCAACGCTCTGCCAATTGAGCTACACCCCTTTATTAAAACTATTAAGCCAAAATCTTTGCAACCACACCGGCGCCAACAGTACGGCCACCTTCACGGATCGCAAAACGTAAACCTTCTTCCATCGCGATAGGAGCGATGAGTTTGACGGTAATAGTCACGTTATCACCAGGCATTACCATTTCTTTGTCTTTTGGCAACTCGATTGAACCAGTTACGTCCGTAGTACGGAAGTAAAACTGTGGACGATAGTTGTTAAAGAATGGAGTATGACGACCACCTTCATCTTTACCCAAGATATAAACCTCGGCTGTAAAGTGAGTATGTGGGGTGATTGAACCTGGCTTAGCCAATACTTGGCCGCGCTCAACTTCTTCACGTTTTGTACCGCGTAACAAGATACCAACGTTATCGCCTGCTTGACCTTGGTCGAGCAATTTGCGGAACATTTCAACACCAGTACAAGTTGTCTTGAGTGTTGGTTTGATACCGATAATTTCAATCTCTTCACCAACCTTAACGATACCGCGCTCGATACGACCTGTAACCACAGTACCGCGACCGGAGATAGAGAACACGTCCTCTACTGGCATCAAGAACGCACCGTCAACAGCACGCTCTGGAGTTGGGATGTAAGAGTCAAGCGCTTCAGCCAACTTCATGATGGCTTCTTTACCCAATGGGCCTTCGTCGCCTTCAAGAGCTAACTTAGCAGAACCTTGAACGATTGGTGTGTCATCGCCTGGGAAGTCGTACTTAGATAAAAGCTCGCGAACTTCCATTTCTACGAGCTCTAACAACTCAGCGTCATCAACCATGTCGCACTTGTTCAAGAACACGATGATGTATGGAACACCAACTTGGCGTGCCAAGAGGATGTGCTCACGAGTTTGTGGCATTGGGCCGTCAGCTGCAGAGCAAACCAAAATAGCGCCGTCCATCTGAGCAGCACCAGTAATCATGTTCTTAACGTAGTCAGCATGTCCTGGGCAATCCACGTGCGCGTAGTGACGATTCGCTGTCTCATACTCAACGTGTGCTGTATTAATCGTAATACCGCGTGCTTTTTCTTCTGGAGCAGCATCGATCTGATCGTATGCTTTTGCTTCGCCACCGAATGCTTTTGAAAGCACGGTTGCGATTGCAGCTGTCAATGTGGTTTTACCGTGGTCAACGTGACCGATTGTGCCAACGTTTACGTGCGGTTTTGTCCGCTCAAACTTTTCTTTTGCCATTTTTTTGTCTGCCCTTAGTTAACTCTTAAACCAACACACGAAATTTAAATTTTTTACTACGTAAGCCATGGTGCCCATGGGCAGGATCGAACTGCCGACCTCTCCCTTACCAAGGGAGTGCTCTACCACTGAGCCACATGGGCAAATACAAATACTGTTAATACTGTTAATACTGGAGCGGGATAAGAGAATCGAACTCTTGACCGAAGATTGGAAATCTGCTGTTTTACCATTAAACTAATCCCGCACATCTGGTGGAGGGGGTAGGATTCGAACCTACGTAGGCATAGCCAACAGATTTACAGTCTGCCTCCTTTAGCCGCTCGGACACCCCTCCGCGAACCCAATATTCTGACTCCAAATGGAGTTTCTGTCAATCTCTAAAACCTCAAAACGCTTTGCACAAGTAAAAACGCCCAGACCTAAGAGGGTCTGGGCGTCGCATTGGTGCCCGGCAGTTACCTACTTTCACACGGGTAATCCGCACTATCATCGGCGTAAAGTCGTTTCACTGTCCTGTTCGGGATGGGAAGGAGTGGTTCCAACTTGCTATGGTCACCGGGCGTAGAGGGTCGAGCTGCTGATAAATCATCAACAACTCTATTTGAGTAAGCATGTAATAAGGATGCAGATTAAATCTGGCAAACATCCAACACAATAGTGCTGGTTATAGGATCAAGCCTAACGGGCAATTAGTATCAGTTAGCTTAACGCATTACTGCGCTTCCACACCTGACCTATCAACGTTGTGGTCTTCAACGACCCTTTATGTAGGTTAAACCTACGGGAGATCTCATCTTCAGGCAAGTTTCCCGCTTAGATGCTTTCAGCGGTTATCTCTTCCGTACATAGCTACCCTGCGATGCTTCTGGCGAAACAACAGGTACACCAGCGGTACGTCCACTCCGGTCCTCTCGTACTAGGAGCAGCCCCCGTCAAATCTCCAACGCCCATGGCAGATAGGGACCAAACTGTCTCACGACGTTTTAAACCCAGCTCACGTACCTCTTTAAATGGCGAACAGCCATACCCTTGGGACCGGCTACAGCCCCAGGATGAGATGAGCCGACATCGAGGTGCCAAACACCGCCGTCGATATGAACTCTTGGGCGGTATCAGCCTGTTATCCCCAGAGTACCTTTTATCCGTTGAGCGATGGCCCTTCCATACAGAACCACCGGATCACTATGACCTGCTTTCGCACCTGCTCGACTTGTCGGTCTCGCAGTTAAGCACGCTTTTGCCATTGCACTTTAGGTACGATGTCCGACCGTACCAAGCGTACCTTCGTACTCCTCCGTTACACTTTGGGAGGAGACCGCCCCAGTCAAACTGCCTACCATGCACTGTTCCCGACCCAGATAATGGGCCAAGGTTAGAACCTCAAACAAACCAGGGTGGTATTTCAAGGTTGGCTCCAGCGGAACTAGCATCCCGCTTTCAACGCCTCCCACCTATCCTACACAGACCGGTTCAAAGTCCAATGCAAAGCTACAGTAAAGGTTCATGGGGTCTTTCCGTCTAGCCACGGGTAGATTGCATCATCACAAACATTTCAACTTCGCTGAGTCTCAGGAGGAGACAGTGTGGCCATCGTTACGCCATTCGTGCAGGTCGGAACTTACCCGACAAGGAATTTCGCTACCTTAGGACCGTTATAGTTACGGCCGCCGTTTACTGGGACTTCAATCAAGAGCTTGCACCCCATCATTTAATCTTCCAGCACCGGGCAGGCGTCACACCCTATACGTCCACTTTCGTGTTTGCAGAGTGCTGTGTTTTTATTAAACAGTCGCAGCCACCTTTTTATTGCAACCCTTTCGTCCTCCCCTTGTACAGGGTCAAACTACCAGGGCGTACCTTATCCCGAAGTTACGGTACAAATTTGCCGAGTTCCTTCTCCTGAGTTCTCTCAAGCGCCTTAGAATACTCATCTCGCCCACCTGTGTCGGTTTGCGGTACGGTCTTGTTAGACTGAAGCTTAGAGGCTTTTCTTGGAACCACTTCCAATTGCTTCGCGAATAAATTCGCTCGTCTCACGCCCTTGAATTACGCTACCGGATTTACCTAATAGCCATCTCCAACGCAAGAACCGGGACTTCCAACACCCGGACAACTTTCCGCGATCCGTCCCCCCATCGCATCTAACAATGGTCAAGGAATATTAACCTTGTTCCCATCAGCTACGCATCTCTGCCTCGCCTTAGGGGCCGACTCACCCTGTTCCGATGAACGTTGAACAGGAAACCTTGGGCTTACGGCGAGGGGGCTTTTCACCCCCTTTATCGCTACTCATGTCAGCATTCGCACTTCTGATACCTCCAGCATCCTTTACAAGACACCTTCACAGGCTTACAGAACGCTCTCCTACCATCACATTACTGTGATCCGCAGCTTCGGTTATATGCTTAGCCCCGTTACATCTTCCGCGCAGGACGACTCGATCAGTGAGCTATTACGCTTTCTTTAAAGGATGGCTGCTTCTAAGCCAACCTCCTGACTGTTTTAGCCTTCCCACTTCGTTTCCCACTTAGCATATATTAGGGACCTTAGCTGGCGGTCTGGGTTGTTTCCCTCTTGACACCGGACGTTAGCACCCGATGTCTGTCTCCCGTGCTTGCACTTGTAGGTATTCGGAGTTTGCTATGGCGCAGTAATCCGCAATGGACCCCACTACCATGACAGTGCTCTACCCCCTACAGTGATACACGAGGCACTACCTAAATAGTTTTCGGAGAGAACCAGCTATTTCCAGTTTTGTTTAGCCTTTCACCCCTATCCACAGCTCATCCCCTAACTTTTCAACGTTAGTGGGTTCGGTCCTCCAGTACGTGTTACCGCACCTTCAACCTGGCCATGGATAGATCAACTGGTTTCGGGTCTACACCCAGCAACTAGCGCCCTATTCGGACTCGCTTTCGCTACGCCTTCCCTATTCGGTTAAGCTTGCTACTGAATGTAAGTCGCTGACCCATTATACAAAAGGTACGCAGTCACCCCTTACGAGGCTCCTACTGTTTGTATGCACACAATTTCAGGATCTATTTCACTCCCCTCCCGGGGTTCTTTTCGCCTTTCCCTCACGGTACTTGTTCACTATCGGTCGATTACGAGTATTTAGCCTTGGAGGATGGTCCCCCCATATTCAGACAGGATTTCACGTGTCCCGCCCTACTTGTCTCTAGCCTAGTACCACCCAATAATTTTCACATACGGGACTATCACCCTTTATTGTCGGACTTTCCATTCCGTTCTGTTAATTACTGAGCTATCACTAGAAGGCTGTTCCCATTTCGCTCGCCACTACTCTGGGAATCTCGGTTGATGTCTTTTCCTCTTGCTACTTAGATGTTTCAGTTCACAAGGTTCGCTTCTCATACCCTATGTATTCAGGTATGGATACCACAAAAGTGGTGGGTTTCCCCATTCAGAAATCCCCGGATCAAAGCTTATTTACCAGCTCCCCGGGGCTTATCGCAGGTTATAACGTCTTTCGTCGCCTGTAATCGCCAAGGCATCCATCATGTGCACTTATTCACTTGATCCTATAACGAGCACCATTGCTAGTACCTGTTACAGGTTTACTTCTACTTCTGACATGTTTGCCGTAATCCAAACTGTAAGTACTTTGTTAAGAACTTGGTAAAACTCGTTTGTATTACTGATTGATGATTCAATCTTTACCCTTATTACATTGTCAAATGTCCTCTCAAAGAAACATTTGACACTTTGCTTACTCAAATTTTTAAAGAACAGCCATAAATGGCAAAACTAAACGATTAAGTCTTCGCTTAGTTTTGACATTTAGATGATGGTGGAGGATGACGGGATCGAACCGACGACCCCCTGCTTGCAAAGCAGGTGCTCTCCCAGCTGAGCTAATCCCCCAACGTCCCACTAAGTCTTGTTTCTGGCTGGTGGTGGGTCTGGTAGGACTTGAACCTACGACCCCTGCGTTATCAACACAGTGCTCTAACCAGCTGAGCTACAGACCCGTGGCTTTTATTGTCAACCGATAAGTGT
The DNA here is from genome assembly GCF_018688455.1 of Polynucleobacter sp. AM-7D1. Taxonomy (NCBI): domain Bacteria; kingdom Pseudomonadati; phylum Pseudomonadota; class Betaproteobacteria; order Burkholderiales; family Burkholderiaceae; genus Polynucleobacter; species Polynucleobacter sp. AM-7D1. Next base: position 34,749 of record NZ_CP061319.1, on the reverse strand, counting down.
GGGCACTAGAGCTCCAGCATCTTTCTCTAGAAAGGAGGTGATCCAGCCGCACCTTCCGATACGGCTACCTTGTTACGACTTTACCCCAGTCATGAACCCTGCCGTGGCAGTCGCCCTCCTTGCGGTTAGGCTAACGGCTTCTGGCAAAACCCACTCCCATGGTATGACGGGCGGTGTGTACAAGACCCGGGAACGTATTCACCGCGACATTCTGATCCGCGATTACTAGCGATTCCAGCTTCACGTAGTCGAGTTGCAGACTACGATCCGGACTACGATGCATTTTCTGAGATTAGCTCCCCCTCGCGGGTTGGCAACCCTCTGTATGCACCATTGTATGACGTGTGAAGCCCTACCCATAAGGGCCATGAGGACTTGACGTCATCCCCACCTTCCTCCGGTTTGTCACCGGCAGTCTCTTTAGAGTGCTCTTGCGTAGCAACTAAAGACAAGGGTTGCGCTCGTTGCGGGACTTAACCCAACATCTCACGACACGAGCTGACGACAGCCATGCAGCACCTGTGTTCACTTTCCCTTACGGGCACCTAATGTATCTCTACTTCGTTAGTGACATGTCAAGGGTAGGTAAGGTTTTTCGCGTTGCATCGAATTAATCCACATCATCCACCGCTTGTGCGGGTCCCCGTCAATTCCTTTGAGTTTTAATCTTGCGACCGTACTCCCCAGGCGGCTGACTTCACGCGTTAGCTACGTTACTCAGGATGTAAATCCCGAACAACTAGTCAGCATCGTTTAGGGCGTGGACTACCAGGGTATCTAATCCTGTTTGCTCCCCACGCTTTCGTGCATGAGCGTCAGTGTTATCCCAGGGGGCTGCCTTCGCCATTGGTATTCCTCCACATATCTACGCATTTCACTGCTACACGTGGAATTCTACCCCCCTCTGACACACTCTAGCTATACAGTCACAGGCGCCATTCCCAGGTTAAGCCCGGGGATTTCACGCCTGTCTTGTATAACCGCCTGCGCACGCTTTACGCCCAGTAATTCCGATTAACGCTCGCACCCTACGTATTACCGCGGCTGCTGGCACGTAGTTAGCCGGTGCTTATTCTTCAGGTACCGTCATTCCCGGACTGTGTTAGAGCCGGTGTTTCTTCCCTGACAAAAGAGCTTTACAACCCGAAGGCCTTCTTCACTCACGCGGCATTGCTGGATCAGGGTTTCCCCCATTGTCCAAAATTCCCCACTGCTGCCTCCCGTAGGAGTCTGGGCCGTGTCTCAGTCCCAGTGTGGCTGATCGTCCTCTCAGACCAGCTACTGATCGTCGCCTTGGTGGGCTTTTACCCCACCAACAAGCTAATCAGGCATCGGCCGCTCTAATCGCGCGAGGTCTTTCGATCCCCCGCTTTCCCCCTCAGGGCGTATGCGGTATTAGCACAGCTTTCGCTGCGTTATCCCCCACGATAAGGTACGTTCCGATGTATTACTCACCCGTTCGCCACTCGCCACCAGGTGCAAGCACCCGTGCTGCCGTTCGACTTGCATGTGTAAGGCATGCCGCCAGCGTTCAATCTGAGCCAGGATCAAACTCTTCAGTTCAATTCCTGTGATCCTTGCGGATCGTCGCACTCATTCAAGAAATTGACTTGGTAATAAAACCAAATCTTTTTACTGTCTATGAGTACTATTTATTTACATCTGTCCCGAAGGACTTGATGCTTTCACTTAGTACCCACAATTATCGGTTGACTAATTTTTAAAGAGGGCTGACTTGTTTCGTATTTCTTAAAAACATTCAGCAGAGAGATGAGACTATATCCCACGTATTTGGGTCTGTCAACACCTTTCGTAGTCTTTTTCTTTAAAAACTCAAAGTTTTTTCTTACTTTTGAAATAAACCCATTAAAAACAATAGGATAGAGATTGAAAAAATTTTGAACTTTTTTTCAAAATTTACGTATTTTTATGAATAGGGCATAAAAAAATGGCGGTAAACCCGCAGTTTTTACCCATCTATTCATTCTCCCCCCGGAAATTACATAAACCTAGGGAAAACCCTGAAAATTTTAGTGATTTCTGCTAAGATACTGCAATGCACCATAAATTAGCGACCAATCACTTACCTAGCAAGCCATATACGGCAGGCTCGGTTGTTCCTGTTCGTGAATTACATGCTGGACACAAGGGTGAGATATTGCGTCATCTTTTACTTCTAAGTGAAGAGGATCGCCGTCTACGCTTTGGCACTCAAACGCCTGATGAGGTTATTCATCATTATGTAGATGAGCTAGATTTCAATAGGGATACCGTTTTTGGCAGCTTTGATTCTGGACTTAACCTGATTGGCATGGCGCATTTAGCCTACTTACCAAAGATCAAAGATCAACCACGAGCCGCCGAGTTTGGTGTATCTGTGCTTCCGACTGGACGTGGAAAGGGCATAGGCACAGCATTGCTAGCACGCGCTTCAGTGCACTCACGCAATACTCGTATCGAAACCTTGTTTGTGCACTGCCTAGCAAATAATAGAGCCATGATGCATCTGGCTCAAAAGGCTGGAATGCGCGTTGAATATGCATATGGCGATGCAGATGCTTACTTGAAATTACCGCCCGCAAATCCCGGCACAATTGTTGAAGAAGCTGCCAATGAGCAATGGGCTGACTTTGACTATGCGCTGAAAGAAAATTTCAAGCGCTCAAATGATGCGTGGTCCTGGTTTCTAGGCAAACCTCTAGTTCGCCCAACTTAATTTGCGCTAGGCGCTCCGCGCAAAATCCAACCTGTTAGTAAAGATACATCGGCATCGCTTAACTTCGCATTTGCTGGCATAGGCACAACACCCCAGGATCCAGAGCCACCTTTAATAATTTTGTTTTTTAAAAACACTGTTGCACCAGGGTCATTCGCATATTTTTTTGCAATCGCCTGAAAACTTGGTCCCACAATTTTTTTATCTTTTGCATGGCACCCTAAGCAAGCACTTTGTTTTGCAAGTGCGAATGCCTTTGCATCATCTGCAGTCGCACTTGCAGAGAAAAGTGAGAGGATGGTGGCGAGCAAAAAAAATTTCACATCTGATCTCAAAAAATAATTTTTCTGACTTACTACCAAAACAACTTACTGCTTTGGAGCAGAGTTAGGCTGAGACTCATCAGCCTTGCCTTGTTTTTCTAGGCGCACTTTTTCTGCCTCAGAAATAATGTCGAAGTAGGCGTAAACATCTTTTACACCGTCAGCGTTGCTTGCTACTTTCTTGGCAATTGCCGCTTCATTTTGCGTCAGAATTCCCATCAAATAAACGCTACTACCTTCAGCAACAATCGCCATCGAATTGGATGGCAACTTATCGGTAAAAATCATTTGTGTTTTGATTTTGGATTCAAGGAAGGCATCGTTCGCGCGAGCTGTATAAGAGCTATTTGGTCCAATGATTAATTCATTAAAAACGGAACGCGCATTCTTCATCGCCTTTACATAAGCGCCAGCCTGGCCTTTAATATCGGCATCTTTAACCTCGCCAGTTAACAATACCTTTTGATTGAATGAGGTGACATTGATGTGCGCATCATCGCCATAACGTTTGGACAGAGCATTTCCTGCCTCCAACTCAATACCCTTATCGATTGCCTGAACTGCAGGCGTGCGACGATCTGCCATAACACTCGCGCCCGCCACAACACCACCAACAGCCAACACACCACAACCAGATAAAAATGATGCAATCAAAAGTGCAGCAAAGAGTTTGATGGTGGGTGTATTTCTCATGTAGGAACTTTCTAATTAGTGAAACTATTAATCAAGCAATAAATGATCTACGCCATCACATAGCGCGTGAAGCAAAACTAAATGTGTTTCTTGAATGCGTGCAGTACGAGTGGAGGGTGCGCACAGATGGATATCATCCGCATCCAATAGGCTTGCAATTTTTCCACCGCCATTACCAGTCAAGGCAATAATTTTGATCCCCATTTTTTTTGCAGCCTCAATAGCCTTCACTACGTTTTTTGAATTTCCTGAAGTAGAAATGCCAATTAAGATGTCGCCTTTTTTTCCAAGGCCGCGTACTTGCTTGCTAAAGATCTCGTCATAACTGTAATCATTTCCGACTGCGGTCAAAATTGAAGTATCGGTTGTCAATGCAATCGCAGCTAACTCTTGTCGCTCTCTCTCAAAGCGGCCAATCAGCTCGGCAGCAAAATGTTGTGCATCTGCAGCAGATCCGCCATTGCCGCAAGCCATCACTTTCCCACCGGCATGCAAACAGTTTGTCATAGCGACTATGCCACGCGCAATTTGCTCCGGAAGTATTTTTTCAGCTTCTTGCTTTACAGCAATGCTGTCCAAGAAATGTTGGGATGCGCGAGCGCGCAAACGTTCGAGGGTATCTTTATCCATCACATTATTATGCGCCAAAGTACGCGCAAGATGTCTATGCTGCCCCTGAATTCAAAAGGGACGTATCCTCTTACTTATTGATATCTCTGCGTAAAAGATTGCCCCATGGAATTAAGCTCCTTTGACTTTTTAAAACAGCAGGATCTTCCTGCGGGAGCCCTGTATATGGTTGCCACCCCTATTGGTAATTTAGGGGATATCACCTTACGCGCGCTGCACGTCCTAAATTCCGTGGATGGTATTGCCTGTGAAGACACTAGGCATAGCGCGCCCCTGCTTCAACACTTTGGGATTCATAAAAAATGTGTCGCCCTGCATGAGCACAATGAAATTGCTGGCGCTCAAAATATTATTGAGCATCTTTCTCAAAACGAACGTTGGGCCTATGTTTCAGATGCTGGCACTCCAGGCGTTTCTGACCCAGGTGCACGCCTGGTAAATGCGGTTCAAAAAGCAGGCTTTCGAATTATCCCCATACCCGGTGCTAGCGCAGTATCTTCTGCCATCTCTGCCAGTGGCTCAGTAATGCTGCCATCGGAAGGACGCTTTCAGTTTCTCGGCTTCTGGCCCAACAAAGCAAAAGAGCGAAGCACGTTCATCAAAGACATTCGAAGTAATTCAAAGGCAAGCATTTTTTTTGAATCGCCACATCAAATCCGCGAAACGCTGATGATGATTAACAAAGAGCTGGAACCAGAACGGCAGATACTGGTGGGCAGGGAACTTACTAAAAAATTTGAGCAACTCGTCACACTCACTGCTGCAGATGTTCCCGCGTGGCTTGATAAAGCAGAAAGCCTCAAGGGTGAATTTATTGTTTTGGTAGCTGGCCGCCAGGCTAATGCCGATGAGGCTCCAGAGCGCTCCTCGCTATTGCTGTGGGCAAATGCACTAAGCCCATATTTAGGTAGCAAGGAAATTGCCGCTGTACTCGCACAAACTCTAGGACTGAGCAAGAAAGATGCCTACCAGGTTGCGCTTGATGCTAAAGACCAGTGATGGACAATAAAAAAGCTGGCATGTAGCCAGCTTTTTCGAATGTGCTAAAAATTATTTAGCGGCAGGGGGATTGGGAGCCTTAGGCTCTGGCAATGTACCACCAGCAGAATTTGCCAAGTAGACTACAGCACGACCCAATTCATAATCGCTAATATCGGCTGGGCTCGCTCCACCTCTGGCTGGCATTGCGCCTTTGCCCTTAACTACTGAGGTCAACAAGCCATCATAACCCTTACCTAGACGAGCGCTCCAAGCGGCAGTATCGCCAAACTTCGGCGCACCAGCGGCACCACTTGCATGGCATGATGCACAGACTGCCTTATATACCTGCTCGCCAGATTGCAACTCACGCGGTTTACTGGCATCTTTAAAGTTTAGTTTTGCAACTGGCTTAATCAATACCTCGGCAGATGCTTCAGCATCCGTACGCTTGCCGTTATTTACAAACACCATTAATAACAAAATAATAATCAGTGGCACAAAAAAGCTAGCAAACACCATGATGATTAGTTGTTTAGGGGACTTAATTAGGTTGCCGTGCGCTTCACTCATAGGACTTTTATCGTTTGACGGGTTGAAAGGTTACTTTGCCGTGATTATAACGAGACCGGGAGGGTATAGGCACTTACAATGGCGTAGTTAGCGAATTTCCTACTGGCGCCCGTAGCTCAGTGGATAGAGTATTGGCCTCCGAAGCCAAGGGTCGCAGGTTCGATTCCTGCCGGGCGCACCAAAACACGGGGGTTTTTGACCTATATCATGCGTAAATTCGTGAAAAAGGCTATCATTTGCACCTAACTTATTGATTCTTATCATGTCAAATCACATAAATCCAGCACTCTCCGAACCATCTATGGCCAATCCTTTGGCCCCTGATCTTCCATTGCCGCATCGCAAGGTCATCCGCAGCTGGCTAATCCCAATGGCTGAAGGGCAAACAGCAAAGGCAATCGCGCTTCTGGTTTTGGACGCGGCTTTGTGGCTGGGCTGTATTGCTGGGACTATTTTTGTTGAAAGCATTCTGATCAAGATCATCTTGGGCTTAGTTGCTGGCTTCGTTACTGGTCGAATCTTCATTTTGGGTCATGATGCCTGCCACCAAAGCTACACACCACACCGCGAACTCAATAAAGTCTTGGGTCGTATTGCATTCTTGCCGTCCTTAACCCCTTATAGCTTATGGGATGTAGGCCACAACGTGGTTCACCACGGGCAAACCAACCTCAAGGGCTTTGACTTCGTCTGGGCCCCCCTATCAAAAGCCGAGTTTGATGCTCTGCCTGCATGGCGCAAAGCGTTAGAGCGTCTTTACCGCAGCGGCTGGGGTCCAGTTTTCTATTACCTCATTGAAATCTGGTGGAGACGCGAGTACTTCCCAAATGCTAAAAACAAGCCCGGCGATCGTCCAATTTTCCTGAAGGACAACCTGTTGGTGACTGGTTTTGCCATAGTTTGGATTGCTTGCCTCATTGCTGGCGCCCTTGCCACCGGTCAATCAGTTTGGCTTGGCCTGATCACCGGCTTTGCTATTCCCTTCTTATTCTGGAACGGGATGATCGGCTTTGTGGTTTATGTTCACCACACCCATCCAAAAGTTTCTTGGTATGACAAGAAATCCGAGTGGTTGCGTGCCCAGCCTTTTGTGTCCACTACAGTTCATTTGACCTTTAACTGGGTTTGGGGCTCTTTAATGCACCACATCATGGAGCACACCGCCCATCACGTAGATATGAGCGTACCCCTATATCGCCTCCAAGAAGCCCAAAATACCCTTGAAACCATCCTTCCAGAGCGTATTTTTGTTCAAAAGTTCTCTTGGGCCTGGTATTTCGATACAGCCCGAAAGTGCAAGCTGTATGACTTTGAAAATAAGGCTTGGTTAGATTTCGATGGCAATAAAACGGCTGATTCAGTCCGAGTTGTCCTGAGCCCAGCCCCAGCGGGACAAAACGGGTAAAATAGATCCTCTGTACAAGATTTGGCTTACCCGGATTGCCCATGACTACCTCGACTCCAGCTGCTACCCAAGAAACCTCACAGAGCCTTAAGTTTTGCTCTTCATGCAGTCGCGAAAAGCGCCTAGAAGGTGGCACCTGGATTCCGACAAGCAATCGGAAGCAACGTTGGATTTGCGCCAGCTGTTTATACAACCGCACGCATCGCACCGGTTCAGCAAAAGCCTAACTTTCAATTAGGCTTCACCAATTCAAACCTGATCAATCCCCAACGTAGGGGTTCGTTTGCCGCTCTTTGCCAAATGTTGACATAGGTCCATGACCAGGAACAAACTGCACGTCATCACCTAGTGGCCACAATTTTGTCTTAATGGCATTAATTAAGTCGGCATGATTACCACGCGGGAAATCTGTTCTGCCGATTGATCCAGCAAATAAAACATCGCCAACTAAAGCCAGGCGATCTTCTTTATCAAAAAACACAACATGACCTGGCGTATGGCCCGGACAGTGCAGCACTTCTAAATCAACATTACCAACTTGTACATGATCGCCATCCTCTAACCAGCGAGTAGGCAAAAATGCTTTTGCATGCCCAAATCCAAAGCGTATAGTTTGCTCAGGCAATTGATCTAGCCAAAACTGTTCATCAATTTGTGGGCCTTCAATTGGTACGCCCAGTTGATCAGCTAAGTCCTTAGCTGCAGCACAATGATCTAGATGGCCGTGAGTTAGTAATATCTTTTTAACCGTGCCGCCCAGTTGTTTAACGCCATCCAAAATCTTGTCTATATCTCCACCAGGATCAACTACCGCTGCATCCCCTGTTTCTTGACAAACCAAGATTGAACAGTTTTGTTCGAATGGAGTAACGGGCACAATTCCTAATTTGATCGGCATAAATAAGAAACGCTTAAAGTTATTAGCCACTAGTTGATGGCAAAGACGCTAGAATATGTCTCACAGGATACACAATGAAAACTCAAGACACATTTAAATTTGCAGAATCACATGAGTGGGCCAGCATCGAAGATGATGGGCTAGTGTGGGTCGGCATCAGCAATCATGCCCAAGAATCTTTAGGTGATGTCATGTTTTTTCAAGCGCCAAAAGTTGGGCAGCAAGTGAAGCAAGGCGAAGCCATCGCAGCAATAGAGTCCGTTAAAGCTGCAAGTGATATTCATGCGCCTATTAGTGGCGAGATCGTTGCCCTGAATGACTCTATGGATTCCAGTCCTGAGTTGGTGAACGAAAACCCTTATGCAGTTTGGCTATTTAAAATTAAACCAGCATCAACAGAATCTCTGACTGTCGATCTAGATGCTTTAATGTCCCTTGCGCAATATGAATCTGGCCCAGGCGCCTAAATACTGATTGGGTCTCGCTCTACGAGCCAACGAATGCGGGATGTCTTACTGATTCTTCCGGTGGATTCTTGGCGTAAATCTTGATCAATCATTTCAAGGGCCTCTTGTAAAGTCTTGCGATTGACTGACTCAATTAATAACTGGGCGCGCTCTGAACCAGCCACTCGCATGACCGGCTTGGGCACGGGATCATAGACCTTCAGCTCTTTTGTAATCATCCCTCGACTTTTCATGCGAGTCTTCAGTTCATTCAAAAACTGAATCGCTTTATCTAGACTTTTTCCTTCCGCGTGAATAAGGGCTTGATAAGAGTAGGGCGGTAACTTTGCCTCTTCACGCTCGCTCGCAATAAATGCTAGAAATCCATCGACATCGTGTCTAAGTAAATATTGAAACACTGGTGACTCGGGGTACTGAGTCTCGATATAAATATCACCACCAGAATCAGTACTACTGCCAGATCTACCCGCCCGACCAGCCACTTGAACTAACTGCGCAAATAATCTTTCTGCAGCTCTAAAGTCCGCTGAATACAGTCGACTGTCTGAATCTAATACTGCAACTAATCCAATATTTTGATAGTCGTGCCCCTTGGCAATCATTTGAGTGCCAACAACAATATCTGCATTTCCATTATGTATTTCCTGAAAGAGTGCTTCTGCTCCCTTGCTCTTTCTACTTGAGTCTGTATCGACCCGTAGCACTCTAGCTTGTGGCCACATTTCCTCTATTGCATCTTCTAGCTTTTGCGTTCCATGACCAAGCGTTTTTAAATCGGCATTGCCACAATCTGGGCAGAACTGAGGAATAGGTTTAACTAATCCGCAATGATGGCAACTCAACACTGGTCTTTTCCCCAATGCTCCTGCCTTATGCATCACGGTGTAGGTTGAGCATTGTGTGCACTTTGACAGCCAATTGCAGGCCGAGCAACTCAGTACAGGGGCATAACCCCGGCGATTAATCAAAATTAAGCTCTGCTTTTTTTCACCCAAAGTCTTAGTAATAGCACTTGCTAGCGTTTTACTAATTAGGCTTTTTTCCTTTGGCGCACCTACATCACCCGGACTAAATTGATTTTGTGGATCACGCGTATTAATCAAATGGACGCTGGGCAAGCTTGCACCCTGGGCGCGCTGATCCAGTCGGATATATTCATATCGACCAGATTGAGCAGCAAGCCAAGTTTCCAATGATGGTGTTGCAGAAGATAAGAGGATGGGAATTCTTTGATCATGGGCACGCCATATTGCTAAGTCTCTAGCAGAGTAACGCGTTCCATCTTGTTGCTTGTAGGATGGGTCATGCTCCTCATCCACCACGATTGCTCGTAAATTTGGCATTGGCGTCAATGCTGCCAACCTTGTTCCCAAAATGATCTGTGCTTTACCAGTCATTGCCTCATACCAAGCAATCCCCCTTTTCTTTTCGCTGACTCCACTATGCAGTACAGCCATTTTTTTATCAGGAAAGTATGCCTTAACGCGTCTTTCTAGTTGTGGTGTTAAATTAATTTCTGGCACCAGCAACAGCACCTGTGCGCTCTCATCTTGTAGGATGCTTGCTAGCCAATTTAGAAAAACAGCAGTCTTGCCGCTTCCGGTCTGACCCTGTAATAGGATTGCTCTAAATTGATTTTCTTTTTCTTGATTTACTAATAATTCTTGCAGGGCATTTTTTTGGCTTGGATTTAATTGTTCTTGGCTTATCAATCCCTCCGCAATGACATCAAGCTTTTTTTTGCTCTTTTTAGCTGATTCTAGTTTTTCGGGAATTTTTTCCCAGTTATCAGCCTTTTTCCACATCTGCGGGATAACTGGCAAGATAGTTTCACCAAGTGCATGAACGTAATACTGGCTTGCAAAATTCATCAGCCGCAATAATGAGGGATCGAATGCCGGAAGGGGGGCAAGGCGATCTATAGATTTGAGCTTTTCTATCTCATATTCGGAGTGATCACTCACTTTTATTACAACTCCAATTTCTTTACCCCGTGCGAAGGGTACCTCCACTACATTACCTATTTCGGGGAATTTGCCTAATTTTTCTACATCCCATAGATAGTCGAACCCCTGCGCCAGAGGCTTATCTATCACTACCTGAACAACAATGGGATATTGGGTCATTTATTCTTATTATCTGCCTTACCCTGTGGATAAGTCTGTGGATATCATTCGCTACTTTATATTTCCATATCTATTTTATAGGAATGTACTTCTGCACAGAATTTCAGCAATTTTGTAATTAACCATATAAATCAATAATTTATATCGCTTATTAAATGTGAAAGTTGATAATTCTCTTGAATCTCGCTGTATTTAAGGTTTTGCACATTTCTGTGCATAACTTTTGCCACAAATTGGCTAAAGTTAGCAATTACTTGTGCTTATTGCTATGCCCGAAGGGCTTTTGACTTAGAGATTACAGCCTCCGAGAGGGCTGTCACACTTTCAGGTGGCGTGAATTGGTTAATGCCATGGCCCAAATTGAAAATGTGGCCATCAAGCGAGTGTAAACCTGGCTTTAATGCTGGTGCACCAGCTAAGTCTGTCAAAAGGTCTTCAGCTGCACTTACAACTTGCTTTAGCTCTGAGAACAAAATGAGAGGGTCTAAGTTTCCTTGCAATGCCAAGGGCTTATTGATGTCTAAAAGCTGCTTGCGGGCACGGCTTAGGCGCATCGTCCAATCAATCGCAATAACATCTGCACCTACTTGAGCCATATCATTTAACCAAATACCACCCCCCTTAGTGAACATAATTACCGGAATCTTGCGACCCCCATGTTCACGCGGTAGTAGTGCAATCACTTTTTGCATCGCCGCCAAAGACATGCGCTGATACCAACCGTCAGGAAGTAAACCTCCCCAGGTATCAAAAATCATGAGTGCTTGTGCGCCAGCCTTTACTTGCTCAATTAAATAAGCGGCTACTGACTGCACATTAATTTCAAGAATGTGTTCCAGCAAATCTGGCCGGCTAAACATCATGGTTTTGGCATGTCGAAAATCGTCAGAACCAGAACCATCAATCATGTAGCAAGCCAATGTCCAAGGGCTTCCAGAAAAACCAATTAGTGGGACGCGCTGCTTGCCATCCTGGATCAATGCTTTACGAATTTCTGAAACTGCGTCGAATACATACTGGAGCTGACCCATGTCAGCCACGTGTAATTTTTTTACTGCCTCTTCCGTTCGAAGGGGGTGCTCAAAACTCGGGCCTTCACCTGCAGTAAATTTCAAGCCCAATCCCATTGCATCGGGAATAGTCAAGATATCAGAAAATAAGATCGCTGCATCCAATGGATAGCGATCCAATGGTTGGAGCGTTACTTCGGTGGCATATGCGGGATTTTTTGCGAGGCCGAGAAAACTTCCAGCTCGAGCGCGCGTAGCGTTGTACTCAGGCAGATAACGGCCCGCTTGGCGCATGAGCCAAAGCGGTGTTTGATCAACCGCTTCGCCCAAGCAGGCTTTTAAAAACCGATCATTTAACAGCAAAGAGATGGCCGGCTCTTACTTTTTACGACGGAAACGAGCAATTGCTGCAAGCTGTGCTGCTGCCATTGCAAACTCAGATTGAGCCAATGCCAAATCAAAGTCGGTGCCACGATTTTGCATTGCTTCTTCAGCACGCTTCTTGGCTTCGTTAGCTTTAGCTTCATCTAGATCATGGCCACGAATAGCAGTATCTGCCAATACAGTGACATGATCAGGCTGAACTTCTAAATAGCCGCCCGCAACGAATACAAACTCTTCATCACCATCAGCTTTTTCAATACGAACTGAGCCTGGACGAATGCGTGTAATCAAAGGAGTGTGGCCGCGCAAAATACCGAGCTCGCCATTCTCACCAGGAAGCGCAACAAACTTGGCTTCACCGCTGAAAATAGATTGCTCAGCACTTACTACATCGACGCGTATGGTTGACATAATTTCCCTAGATGAGTTCGATTAAAGCTTCTTAGCTTTCTCGATGGCTTCATCAATTGAACCCACCATGTAGAACGCTTGCTCAGGCAAGTGATCCAACTCACCGCTGCAAATCATTTTGAAACCACGGATAGTTTCTTTTAATGGAACGTATTTGCCTGGTGAACCAGTAAATACTTCAGCAACGTGGAAAGGCTGGGACAAGAAACGCTGAATCTTACGTGCACGTGATACAGCCAATTTGTCTTCTGGTGACAACTCATCCATACCCAAAATAGCAATAATGTCGCGCAATTCTTTGTAGCGTTGCAATGTCATCTGAACTTCACGAGCCACTTCATAGTGCTCTTGACCAACCACTTGTGGGTCGAGCTGACGGCTGGTTGAATCCAATGGATCAACCGCTGGGTAGATACCCAAAGCAGCAATATCACGTGACAACACAACTGTGGAGTCTAAATGCAAGAAGGTTGTTGCTGGTGATGGATCAGTCAAGTCATCCGCAGGAACGTAAACGGCCTGAATAGATGTAACAGAACCAGTCTTAGTTGAAGTAATACGCTCTTGCAACTTACCCATTTCTTCAGCCAAAGTAGGTTGATAACCCACAGCTGAAGGCATACGACCTAACAACGCTGATACCTCAGTACCTGCGAGTGTGTAACGGTAGATGTTGTCAACGAAGAACAAAATATCACGGCCTTCATCACGGAATGCTTCAGCCATTGTCAAACCAGTCAACGCAACGCGCAAACGGTTGCCTGGAGGTTCGTTCATCTGACCAAACACCATCGCCACTTTGTCTATAACGTTCGATTCTTTCATCTCGTGGTAGAAGTCATTACCTTCACGAGTACGTTCACCAACACCAGCGAACACTGACAAACCAGAGTGTTGCTTAGCGATGTTGTTAATCAATTCCATCATGTTCACGGTCTTACCAACACCGGCACCACCGAACAAGCCAACCTTACCACCTTTAGCAAACGGGCAAACTAAGTCAATAACCTTAATACCGGTTTCTAACAAGTCAACGGAAGGCGAGAGCTCATCAAACTTTGGTGCTGGCTGGTGAATTGCGCGACGCTCTTCAGTAGCGATTGGGCCTGCATCATCAATTGGGCGACCTAAAACGTCCATGATGCGTCCTAATGTTGCCGGGCCAACAGGAACAGAAATTGGACCGCCAGTAGATTTCACTTCCATGCCGCGACGCAAACCATCGCTTGCACCCATGGCAATCGCACGAACTACGCCGTCGCCAATCTGTTGTTGCACCTCAAAGGTCAAACCTTTTTCAGCAAATGATTTTTCGCCGCTATCAACTAATGTCAACGCATCATAGATGTTTGGCATTTTGTCGCGTGGGAACTGAATGTCCACCACTGGACCGATACACTGCACGATATTTCCGTTACTCATCGCATTTCTCCGCTTTTAATTCCTGAATTCTTTCGTATTCCTAAACGCTGACCGCTTAAACCGCAGCCGCTCCGCCAACAATTTCTGACAACTCTTTAGTAATGGCAGCCTGTCGTGTCTTGTTGTACTCCAATTGCAATTCGCCGATTACATTCTTCGCATTATCTGAAGCGGCCTTCATGGAGACCATGCGTGCAGATTGTTCAGAAGCCATATTCTCAGCAACAGCTTGATAAATCATTGCCTCTACGTAACGCTTGAGCAAGCCATTCAAAATCGACTCTGCATCCGGCTCGTAGATGTAATCCCAAGAATTTCCTGTCTTCTCTTCTGGAGCTACCGCAGCAGGCTCCAAAGGTAAGAGTTTTTCTAAAACAGGCTCTTGTTTCATTGCATTAACAAAACGTGTGTATGCCAAATAAACAGCATCTATTTCACCACGCTCAAACGCTTCCAATTGGGCAGTAATTGCACCAATCAAAACATCCATATGAGGCGTATCGCCAATCTGAATTGTTTGAGAAATGAGTTTTGCTTTTGAGCGATTTAAAAACTGAAGGCCCTTAGAACCAATGGCAGTGTATTCAATGCCAATATTACTGCCTTCCATATCGCGCACTTGGTTTGCAATCAGACGCAATACGTTGGTATTCAAACCGCCGCATAAACCTTTGTCTGTTGTAACCAAAATCGTGCCAATTTTCTTCACTTCACGAGTGGCCATATAAGCAGGGCGGAACTCGGGATTTGCTTTAGAAAGATTAGCAACAATCTCACGAATTTTTTCTGCGTATGGACGCGCATTACGCATGCGCTCTTGGGCACGACGCATCTTAGATGCGGCGACCATTTCCATTGCTTTCGTGATCTTGCGCGTGTTTTGCACGCTCTTGATCTTAGATCGTATCTCTTTTGTGCTTGCCATGATTTATGCGAGCCCTCTTAGAAAGAGGCTGAACGCTTGTAATCCTCAATTGCGGCACGCAATGCAGCCTCGTCATCTTTGCTCAAATCTTTAGTCTCTTCAATACGACCAACTAAATCAGCGTATTTAGATTTCAAGTGATCTTGCAAACCTTTTTCGAATGGCAAAACGTTCTTCACTTCGAGGTCATCAAAGTAACCATTATTAACAGCGTAGAGTGAGGCAGCCATTTCCCAAACTTGCAAAGGCTTGTACTGAGCTTGCTTACACAATTCAGTCACGCGACGACCGCGCTCCAACTGCTTACGGGTTGCTTCATCAAGATCAGAAGCGAACTGAGCAAACGCTGCCAATTCACGATACTGCGCCAAGTCAGTACGAATACCGCCAGATAATTTCTTAATGACTTTAGTTTGAGCTGCGCCACCAACACGTGAAACAGAAATACCGGCGTTAATCGCAGGGCGTACGCCTGCATTAAACAAGTCAGTTTCCAAGAAGATCTGGCCGTCAGTAATCGAAATCACGTTGGTTGGAACGAATGCAGAAACGTCGCCTGCTTGAGTTTCAATAATTGGCAATGCTGTCAATGAACCTGTCTTACCTTTTACTGATCCATTGGTGAATTTCTCAACGTAGTCAGCGCTTACACGAGCAGCACGCTCAAGCAAACGTGAGTGGAGATAGAACACGTCGCCAGGGTAAGCTTCGCGGCCTGGTGGGCGACGCAAGAGCAAAGAAATCTGACGGTATGCAACAGCTTGTTTTGTTAAATCGTCATACACGATCAATGCATCTTCGCCACGATCGCGGAAGTATTCACCCATGGTGCAACCAGCATAGGCTGAGAGGTACTGCATTGCTGCAGACTCAGATGCACTTGCTGCAACAACTACTGTGTACTCCATTGCGCCTAACTCTGTGAGCTTACGAACAACGTTAGCAATCGTAGAAGCTTTTTGACCAATAGCAACGTAAACGCAATAAACGCCTTTACCTTTTTGGTTAATGATCGCGTCCACCGCAACGGCTGTTTTACCTGTTTGACGATCGCCAATGATCAACTCGCGCTGACCGCGGCCGATAGGAACCATCGCATCAATCGCTTTCAAACCAGTTTGAACTGGCTGACTAACGGATTGACGAGCGATAACGCCTGGAGCAACTTTTTCGATAAAGTCAGTCAACTTAGTATTGATTGGGCCTTTGCCGTCAATCGGTTGGCCAAGTGCGTTTACTACGCGACCGAGCAACTCTGGACCAACTGGAACTTCCAAAATGCGGCCAGTACATTTAACTGGGTCGCCTTCTTTAATATGGGTGTACTCACCCAAGACCACAGCACCAACCGAATCACGCTCAAGGTTCAAAGCGAGGCCGATTGTGTTGTTAGGGAATTCCAACATTTCGCCCTGCATAACACCAGACAAGCCATGTACGCGGCAGATACCGTCGGTCACTGAAATTACAGTGCCTTCGTTGCGAAGTTGGGAATCAACACCCATTTCGCTAATTCGGCTTTTGATCAGTTCGCTGATCTCGGAAGGGTTGAGTTGCATTACTTACTCCTGGGTCTTATTTCGTATGTTCTTAATAGGGATAACTTATGCGCCAAGACTTGCTTGCATTTGAGCCAACTGTGCCTTAACAGAACTATCCATTACCTCATCACCAACCTGAATGCGTACTCCGCCAATCAAAGATGGATCAACCTGAATAGTTGGGCGCAATTCTTTACCCCCAAAGCGCTTCTTCAAACTTGACAACAAATCTTTTAGCGCAGGGCCCTCTAATGGGAATGCGCTAGTAATCATTACTTCTGCTGCACCTTCGCTCTGATTCTTCATTGCTTCAAATTGCTGAGCAATTTCAGGAATGGCAGATAAGCGATGGTTTTGATTTACAAGATTTAAAAAGCTCGCAACCTTGCCGTCCAGCTTTGTCTTCACCATGCCGGAAAGCAATTTGCTTAAATCATCTGCGGATACTTTAGGATTATTTGATAAAGCAGCAACTTCTGGCAATGCAGCAAGCTGCGCCAATTCATTTAACTGCTCTAAACAAGTGGCAAGCTCAGCAGGCTTAGCGCTTTGGAAAAGCGCTTCAGCATAAGGGCGTGCAATTGTGGCTAATTCAGCCATATCAAAGTTCTGCCTTTAGTTGATCAAGCAATGCGCCATGGGCTTTTGCATCAACTTCACGACGCAAAATTTGCTCTGCACCTTTAACAGCCAACACTGCAACCTCAGCGCGCAACACTTCACGTGCGCGAGTAACTTGTTGATCTGCATCTTGCTTGGCTTGAGAAATAATGCGGGCTGCTTCTGCTTGTGCGTTGACGCGAATTTCTTCGGCGGACATTTGCGCACGTTTTTCTGCTTCAGCAACACGCTGCACACCTTCTTGACGTGCTTTAGTTAATTCTTGCTCTGCTTCATTGCTTGCTAATGCGAGTGCTTCTTTACCGCGCTCGGCAGCAGCTAAGCCGTCAGCAATTTTGCTTGAACGCTCATCTAACGCCTTTACTAGCGGCGGCCACACAAAGCGTGCAACAACCCACCATAAGACGAAGAAAACGATCATTTGCGCGAATAGGGTCGCGTTCAGATTCACGATATTCCTTTCAGTATTGTTGAGAACGGTTGGATGACCCGATGGTCACCCACGCCAAAACAATTACTTAATAACTGCGAGCAGTGGGTTTGCGAATGCAAACAACATTGCAACACCAACGCCGATCAAGAACGCAGCGTCGATCAAACCAGCCAAAAGGAACATCTTAGTTTGGAGTGGCTCCATCAATTCTGGTTGACGTGCACAAGCTTCGATGTACTTACCGCCCATCAATGCAATACCTAAACAAGCACCGATCGCGCCGAGGCCGATGATGATGCCGATAGCGATTGCTGTAAAACCTTGAATGTTTGCGAGAAATTGTTGCATGTTGCTGACTCCTGAAGTTAAAGAGATAAGTTAAAAATAAAAATCTTAGTGGTGGCTATGCGCTTGCCCGATGTAGACCAAGGTCAGCATCATGAAAATAAAGGCTTGCAACAAAATAACCAAAATGTGGAAGATGGCCCAAGCCGATCCTGCAATAACATGGCCCACCAATCCGAACAGGGATAAATCTAAACTAAATGTCCACACGCTACCCAGCAATGCGATCAGCAAGAAAACCAGCTCTCCGGCGTACATATTGCCGAATAGTCGCATTCCCAATGAAACACCTTTAGCAAGATATTCGATGATATTCAAAGCGAGGTTGAATGGGGCCAAGTACCACTTCGCACCAAACGGGGCGGAAATGAGTTCATGTAAGAAGCCGCCGAAACCTTTGACTTTGAAGCTATAAAAGAAAACCAATAACAAGACGGACATGGACATACCCATCGTTGCATTGAGGTCAGTAGTAGGAACCACTTTATGGTGAGGTACATGCACCCCAAAGCTTTCAATAAAATGGTTAACGCCTAAAACCCAATCTACCGGCACTAAGTCTAAGGTGTTAAGTAGGATGATCCAAAAGAATACAAATAGTGCAAGCGGGGCAATATAAGAGCGGTCGCCATGAACAATGCTTTTTGATTGTGTCTCTGCCATCTCTACAATCATTTCAACAAAACACTGGAAACGGCCAGGCACACCAGGTGTTGCACGACGTGCTGCAATCAATAAGATAAATACGGCGAGCAAGCCCATGGCTGATGCCCAAAAAATCGTATCTAAATTGATAATGCTGAAATCAATGATGGACGTCTGTGGTCCACCTGTATTGTTGAGGTTTTGTAAATGCTCTGAAATGTACGCCGTTGGCGTCATTTGCTCAGCAGCCGCGTGGGCTTGGTTTACTTCGCTAGACATCTCTTAAAAGTCCTTTGGTTCAATCACATTTATTACTTTTAGCGCCACAACCACGCTAGCCAAACACACTTAAGGGCTAGCACATAAGTCACCAATAATGGGACCCACAACACGCCCGGGATCAGATAAGCGACCCCTAAAAACAGCATTAAGGTAACGACGATTTTGATAAATTCGCCAGAAACCAATGCCGCCAAATAATTCCCTGGATTCAATATCTGCGTTTTCTTCGCCAACTCCAGCCGAACTAGGAAAAGGGCAGAGGGCAATACGCTAATTAAACCACCTAAAAAGGCCGACTGAGTATAAAGGCTAACCCCAATCGGCTCCCCAAAAAATGACCAAATCGCCATACTAAGCACGGTAACCAGTACTTGTGCGGCCAAAATCCTCCAAGGCGACAGCGGGGGGTGTTTAACGGCATTGCTAGCTTGCAAGGCCGCCATTTCCTCTTTACTTAAAACCCGGTATATCTCTTCTTCGGGCTCATCCCAGTCATTTACCTCGGAAAATCGATTTTTTTGAGGAATCAATTTAGCCCCGTGAGTTTAATGTGTGCAGTGCAATAGGTCAAATGTTTTAGGGCTATTTTTGAAGACTTTTTAGGCCTCAACACCCAGTTTTTTTAACAAAGAATCTAGCTCGTCGAATTGGCTAAAGCGGATTCTAAGCTCGCCACCCTTGCCTTTAAACTTGAATTCAGCATTTAAACCTATTAAATCGGCGATTTCTTGTGTTAAACGACGCATATCTGGGTCATGGGTTGGCTTACCCCCCTCAGCCTTCGTTTTGGCTTTTTTATCCCCGATTTGGCCGCCGGCCAGCGCCAAGGCGGTAGACATTCTTTCGGCCTCACGAACAGAAAGGCCTTGAGCCGCAATTCTTTGCGCCAAAGCTACCTGACTTGCTCCTGGCAAAGGCAAAAGTGCACGAGCATGACCCATATCAATGTCGCCCGCCAAAAGCATGGCTTGCACTGGTTTTGCCAGCTGGTTTAAGCGCAACAAGTTGGTTACAGCGCTGCGTGATTTTCCCACCGCTTTTGCAGCTTGCTCATGCGTAAAACCAAACTCTTCAATCAGCCTTGCAAGTCCTTGGGACTCTTCTAGCGGATTCAAATCTTCGCGCTGCATATTCTCGACTAAGGCCATTGCTGCAGCAGCCTGATCATTAGCACCAGAAACTAAAACTGGCACCTCTTTTAAGCCCGCTAAAGTTGCGGCACGAAAGCGACGCTCACCCGCAATAATTTCGTATTTGCCAGGAGCAACCAAACGCACCAACAATGGCTGCATCACTCCTTGCTCACGAATACTTTCAGCTAACTCTTGTAATGCCACCGCTTCCATTTTTTGACGCGGCTGATATTTACCCGCCTGCAATGCAGTCAACGGCAAACGATTAATTTCTGCTGTAGTTTCTTTCTGAGCCTTATCACCAAGCAGCGCTTCTAAGCCGCGACCCAAACCTTTTTTCTTTATTGCAACCATAATTTTTTTATTGTTCCTAGGTTTTACATTTGCTTAATGCGCTCAATCATCTCGGCACCAAAATCTAAATATGCTTTAGCGCCACGAGATGACCTATCAAACGCCACCCCAGGAAGCCCATATGACGGGGCTTCTGCCAGGCGAACGTTACGGGGAATGATGCTCTTAAATACCTTGTCGCCAAAGTGCTCAAGCAATTGATCGGAAACTTGTTGCTGCAATGTCATGCGCGCATCAAACATTACGCGCAACAAACCAATGATCACCAAATCAGGATTTAAGTTGGCGTGAACCTGCTTGATGGTGTTCACTAAATCTGACAATCCTTCCAGTGCAAAATATTCACACTGCATTGGCACGATCACACCATTCGCGGCACACAATCCATTGAGCGTTAACAAAGATAGTGCGGGAGGGCAGTCAATTAAAATAAAGTCATAATCATTTGCAACTAAAGCGAGCGCATCTTTCAATCTTTGTTCGCGAGAATCTAAGTCCACCAACTCAATTTCTGCGCCAGCTAAATCACGATTGGCTGGCAACACATCATAGCCAGAGCTCTCGCAAGGTACTGCGGATTCTTTTACTGTTGATAGGCCAATTAAGACTTGATACACGGTGCTATTCAAGTCTGCCTTTTCAACTCCAGACCCCATCGTTGCATTACCTTGTGGATCTAAATCCACCAACAAAACGCGCTGCTGATGCCCAGCCAAACCTGCGGCCAAATTAACTGCGGTGGTGGTCTTTCCAACCCCACCTTTTTGATTAGCAATACAAAATATTTTGGCCATAATTTTTCTTAAAAAGGGTCGTGCTTTAAAGGGGTGATTTTCTCACGGGGGATAAAACCAAAAGTCGTCTTTCCACCGCTAAGTTTGGAATCTGCAAAGGCTCATCAGCAACTAATCGCCAATCATCCATGCAAACCTCTTGCAACTCTTCATCTGCCCGCTTGGCCTTCATTGCAAACACCAAACCATTTGGCTTGAGAAGTGGGTGGGCAAGCTCCAAAAAATGCGCAAGATTGGTAAATGCCCTAGAAATCACTGCATCAAACTGTCCCGGCTGTGATTTCGCCACCATCTCAACACGCTCACTCAAGACTTCAATATTCTTTAAGCCCAACTTGCCGCGTACATGCCGCAAAAATGCTGTCTTTTTACGGATCGCCTCAATCAGGGTTACATGCCAACCTGACTGCAAAATCGCGATGGGTATGGCTGGCAATCCACCACCAGAGCCAAGATCTGCAATTTTGGGGTTTTCTTGGTCTAGAAATTGGCGCATGATCGGTAAAACTGTAATAGAATCAATGAGATGCAGACGAATGGAGTTCTTTTCACCCTCAATTGCAGTCAAATTGTGGACCTGATTCCAGCGACCCATTTCCTGCAAAAAGAGTTCTAAATCGGCAATATTGGCGGCGCCAAGATTCAAGCCTAAACTCTCAATCCCCAAAGAAACTAAATCGTTACTCATGCGTTTCTTCTTGGGTGCGACCTAAGCCCTTTTTAAGATGGACCAACAGCAAGGAGAGGGCTGCGGGTGTCACCCCAGAAATTCTTCCAGCCTGGCCAAGGGTTCCCGGCTTATGCAAATTGAGTTTTTGTTGCACCTCTTTCGATAAACCCAGAACCTGGGTGTAATCCAATGACTCCGACAAAGGAAAGCTCTCGTTATGCTCTTGACGAGCAATTTCAACCGCCTGCCTATCTATATAGCCTTGATATTTAATGGAAATCTCAACCTGGTCTCTAATTTGTTGGGCCAAACCTAGGTCATCGTCCAATGTTCCTGGCGACCAAAGGCCTTCTGCCAAGCCCATAACCGCCTCATAAGTGATGCCAGGGCGCCTTAAAAGGTCGGCCAAACTACACTCGTGCGATAAATCTTGCCCCAAAAGCTCTGAAACGGCCTTGGCTGATACATGCTTTGGCCCAATCCAAATATCTTGCAAGCGAGATGTTTCACGTGAAACAGCCTCTTGTTTTCTGCAAAACGTATTCCAACGGTAGTCGTCTACTAGACCAAGCTCTCGTCCAATGGTGGTTAAGCGCAAATCAGCATTGTCTTCACGCAAACTTAAGCGGTACTCAGCGCGGCTAGTAAACATACGGTATGGCTCTTGAACACCCAAAGTAATCAGGTCATCCACCAAAACGCCAATATAGGACTCACTTCTTTTGGGCAGCCAAGGCTCCTTGCCCTGTGCCGCCAAGCCAGCATTAATTCCAGCAAGCATGCCTTGAGCGGCAGCCTCCTCATAGCCCGTTGTCCCATTAATCTGACCTGCAAAGTAGAGGCCAGCAATTGCCTTGGTCTCCAAACTATGGCGTAGATGACGTGGGTCAAAGAAATCGTATTCAATTGCATAACCAGGGCGGACAATGACGGCAGACTCCAAGCCACGAATGCTACGCACCAAATTCCATTGAACATCAAATGGCAAGCTGGTAGAAATGCCGTTCGGGTAAAACTCATTCGTTGTTAGGCCCTCAGGCTCTAAGAAGATCTGATGACTATTTCTGGAGGCAAAGCGGTGAATCTTGTCTTCAATAGAAGGGCAATAGCGCGGACCAACCCCCTCAATAACACCGGTATACATAGGGGAACGATCCAGGCCACCCCGAATAATGTCGTGTGTTTGCTCATTCGTGTGGGAAATCCAGCAAGGGACTTGCTTTGGGTGTTGCTCTGGACGACCCAGATAGGAGAAAACGGGGACAGGGTCTAAATCCCCCGGCTGCTCCAACATCACCGAGAAATCAATGGTTCGCCCATCAATCCGTGGTGGGGTGCCAGTCTTTAATCTTCCCTGAGGAAGCTTCAGCTCTTTTAATCTAGCCGACAATGAAACTGCTGCTGGGTCACCAGCACGGCCCCCTGCATGATTATTTAAACCAACGTGAATCTTGCCATCCAAAAAGGTACCCGCGGTAAGCACCACCTTCTTGGCCATAAACTTCAGGCCCATTTGTGTAACTACGCCCTGAACCTCATCACCCACAACCAGAAGATCATCTACGGCGACCTGGAAAAGGGTCAGATTCTCTTGGTTTTCGAGGCGACGGCGGATCGCCGCCTTATATAAAATACGATCGCCCTGTGCACGCGTTGCACGAACAGCGGGGCCCTTGCTTGAATTGAGGATCCTAAACTGAATACCGGCCTCATCGGTAGCGGCCGCCATAGCGCCGCCCATCGCATCAATTTCTTTAACTAGGTGACCCTTGCCGATACCACCAATTGAGGGGTTACAACTCATGGCACCCAAACTCTCAATACTGTGTGTAATCAGGAGGGTGTCGCATCCCATACGTGCAGCTGCGAGGGCGGCCTCGGTCCCGGCGTGACCACCACCAACCACAATGACATCGAAGTTCTTTGTATAACGCATGATTTGCCTCAGATAGGGCGATGATCATAGCATTTTGTGGGTTTCACGTGAAACAAATCTGCAAACAAATAACAATATCTATTATGATTATTTTATAAGTCATTGATTTAATTATATTTTTTATAAAATCACATCGAATTAATGGGATTGGGGAGAATCAATGAATAACGCCCGGGGATATTTAACACGGTAGCTGTATGGGGCTACGAGCCTTAAATGAGTACGGCGCCGCAGCGCCGTACTAAAAGCTAATAAGAAAAAAACTAATTCAGCTTTTCTTCTTGAAGAGATGGGTGATTTCGCCAACAACACCACGACGGAAAGCTAATACGCAAATTACAAAAATAAATCCCGTTGCAATAGTGCTCCAGGATCCAATATTGGCCAAATAATTTTGTAAACCAACAACAATGCCGGCGCCGACAACCGGACCAAGAATGGTTCCCATGCCGCCGAGCAAGGTCATCAAAACAACTTCGCCAGACATATGCCAATGCACATCAGTCAAAGTTGCCAACTGGAATACCAGTGTTTTCAAAGAACCAGCAAGACCGGCGAGCGCAGCAGAAATTACAAAAGAAATTAACTTAAAACGATCAACGTCATAACCCAAAGACACTGCACGCGGCTCATTTTCACGAATAGCTTTTAAGACCTGGCCAAATGGTGAGTGCACTGTACGAACGATCAACGCAAACCCCAGCAAGAAAACAGCCAGAACAAAGTAATACATGCTGACATCATCTTTTAAGTCAATCAAAGCAAACAACATGCCCCGTGGTACACCCTGAATACCATCCTCACCACCAGTAAAGGGAAGTTGCACTGCGAGGAAGTAGACCATTTGAGAAAGAGCAAGCGTAACCATCGCAAAATAAATACCTTGCCTGCGAATTGCTAAAGAGCCAATTAAAAAACCCAAGAAAGCTGAGCCAAGAACACCCAAAGCAATTCCAAACTCAGGGGACAGACCAGCCTCTTTGCAAAGATACGCGGTAATGTAAGCAGAGGTTCCAAAAAATGCTGCATGCCCAAAAGAAAGAAGGCCCGTAAAACCCAGCAACAAATTGAAGGCGCAAGCAAAGAGTGCAAAGCATAAAACCTTCATTGCAAACACAAGATAAATGAAATCTTGGAAGGGCAGCAACAGGGCAATTAAAACTAGAATGCCGTACAGTAATTTTGTTTTTGAGTTCACCTTATTTCTCCCGGCCGAAAAGTCCAGCAGGACGAATAAGCAAAACAATTGCCATGATTACGAAAATAACTACGCCAGATGCTTCTGGATAAAAAACTTTAGTTAGGCCTTCAATTAAGCCTAAAGCTAGGCCGGTCAAAATGGATCCCATAATAGAACCCATGCCACCAATCACGACAACTGCAAAAACCACAATGATAAGATTCGAACCCATCAATGGATTCACTTGAAAAATTGGCGCAGCCAAAACTCCAGCAAAGCCGGCAAGACCCACGCCATAAGCATAGGCCAAAGAAATCATTAAAGGCACATTGATGCCAAATGCTTGGAGTAGTTTTGGGTTTTCAGTTCCAGCACGAAGATAAGAGCCCAATTTCGTTCTCTCGATAACATACCAAGTAGAGAAGCAAACCACTAAAGAGGCAACTACAACCCACAAACGATATTTAGGCAAGATGATGCCGATCGACTCTAATGGGATAGCACCCTGCAATATCTCTGGCGCTGGATAGCTCTCACCAGAAATTCCGTACCAGTGACGGAACATTCCCTCAATAATGAGTGCCAAACCAAAAGTTAATAAAAGGCCATATAAGTGGTCTAGGTGGTAAAGGCGCTTGAGCATAGTGCGCTCAAGAATCAAACCAAAGCCTGCCATAACCAAGGGCACCAAAATTAATGCAAACCAATAATTAATAGAAAACTCAGGAAAGCCAAACCATTGGCCTACCTGAGTTAAACCAATCCATGCAACAAATGCACCCATCGTGTATTGAGCACCATGGGAAAAATTGATGATATTGAGTAGGCCAAAAATAATGGCCAAACCCAAACTCAAAATGGCATAAAAGGAGCCATTGATAAGCCCCACCAAGAGCTGAGCAACCAGCCCTTGTGGGGTAATTCCAAGAAGTTCAAACATGCTTAATTAAAAATGGATTACTTGTTAGTAACCAGCTTGCATCGTGACAATGAAAGTGGTTGTGTTGCCTCAGCAGCCGGAATCACTGCTTTGACGTTGTAATAATCCCATGGGCTCTTAGATTCAGATGGTTTCTTCACTTCGAGCAAATACATGTCATGCTCAAACTTACCATCGGCACGGATTTTTCCTTTGAATAATCCATCATCAATGTTGGTGGATCTCAAGGCCTTCATAACTGCTTGAGTATCATCTGTACCAGCTTTTTGAACTGCAGCTAAGTAAGCAAGAACTGATGAATAGACACCAGCTTGAACGCTGGTTGGCATACGCTTATGCTGCAAGATAAAGCGTTTAGCAAACGCGCGGGTCTTCTCATCTCTATCCCAGTAGAAGCCTTCTGTTAAGTACATACCTTGGGCTGCATTCAAACCCAAAGAGTGAACATCAGAAATAAACATGAGCAAAGGAACAACGGTTTGTTTTTTATTGATACCAAACTCTGAGGCTTGTTTAACGGAGTTGATGGTGTCTTGACCAGCATTTGCTAATGCAACAACATCAGCGCCACTGGCCTGAGCCTTCAGCAAGTATGAAGAGAAGTCGCTATTGGGGAATGGGTGCTTACTTGTACCAAGCACTTTGCCGCCGTTAGCATTAACAACGTTGGTTGAGTCTTTCTCTAGGGCCGCTCCGAAAGCATAGTCAGCAGTCAAGAAGTACCAGTTCTTTTTGCCTTGCTTAACAACAGCCTTGGCAGTACCGTTTGAAAGCGCATAAGTGTCATAAGTCCAATGCACGTTATTAGCAGTACATTTTTCATTGGTAATTGGTAATGATGCTGCACCAGACACCAAAGTAATCTTGTTCTTTTGTTCCGCGACTTCCATAACAGCAAGTGCAACGTTGGTCGAAACCAACTCAACAATCACATCAACACCGTCTTTGTCGTACCACTCGCGCGCTTTGTTGGCGGCAATATCTGCTTTGTTCTGATGGTCAGCACTAACAAGTTCAATCTTCTTGCCAATAACAGTGCCATCTTTTGAAAAGTCGGCAATTGCCATTTTTGCGGCAATCACCGCACCAGGACCAGCCAAATCAGAATAGGTAGAAGAAAGGTCAGTTAAAACACCGATCTTAATTACATCACCACTAACTTTAGATGTTTGCGCGAATGCTGGGTTTGAACCAAAAAAAGTTGCCGCCACCAGACACGCGGTAATTTGCTTTAACTTCATTTAAGCCTCCTATAAATAACCACTAAACACCAAGATACTCATTTAATAAGCTTGCCTTCTCAGCCAACTCACTTTGATTGACAACCTCGACCACATTGCCATGCTCAACCACATAATGACGATCTGCTAGAGGTGCAGCAAATCGGAAGTTTTGCTCCACCAACACAATAGTGAAGCCTTTGTTACGTAAGCTTGTTACCACCTCACCCAACTTTTGAACAATCACCGGCGCCAAACCTTCGGTAATTTCATCCAGCAACAGTAATTTGGCACCCGTCCTCAAAATGCGTGCCATTGCAAGCATTTGCTGCTCGCCACCAGAGAGCCTTGTGCCTGGACTATTGCGTCGCTCATAAAGGTTAGGAAACATCTCATAAATCTCATCTAAGCCCATGCCGCCAGGGGCGATCTCAGGCAACAACAACAAATTCTCTTCGGCGCTTAAGCTGGCAAAGATGCCGCGCTCCTCAGGACAAAAGCCAACACCAAGCCGAGCAATCCTATAGGTTGGCATGGCAATGGTTTGGTTGCCATATATCTCTACCGAACCCGTTCTTTTGCTTGTTAAACCTAAAATAGTTTTTAAAATCGTGCTTCGGCCAGCTCCATTGCGACCCAGCAGCGTAACTACCTCACCATCACAAACTGAAAAGTTCACACCATGAAGGATATGAGACTCGCCATACCAAGATTCGAGATTTTTAACCTCCAATGCCATGGTGCTCATAAGTTGTCACCCCCATGGCTGCCCATATAAGCCTCAACCACCAAGGGGTTGTTTGATACCTCATGATATGAACCCTCAGCCAATACCGAGCCCCGCTGCAACACCGTAATTCTGTCGGCAATTGAGGAAACCACCTTCATGTTGTGCTCAACCATCAAGATGGTGCGACCCTTAGACACCCGATCAATTAATTCTGTAACACGCTCGACATCTTCATGGCCCATACCCTGTGTTGGCTCATCCAACAGCATTAATTCGGGCTCCATGGCCATGGTCGTGGCAATTTCTAAGGCTCTCTTGCGCCCATAAGCCAAATTTAGGGTTTCTTCGTGGGCAAAGTCTGCCAAGCCAACCTCACACAACAACTCCTCAGCACGCTCATTGAGCACACTTAGTGAGTCGCCAGACTTCCAAAAGTGAAATTCCGTACCCAATCCTCGCTGCAGTGCAACACGAACGTTTTCCAGAACAGTTAGATGGGGGAAAACAGCGGAGATTTGAAATGATCGAACCACACCCCGCCTTGCAATTTGGGCCGGCCTCTCTTTTGTGATGTCAAAGCCATTAAAAAGGATTTGACCGGCGCTGGGCTCTAAAAATTTGGTGAGCAAATTAAAACAGGTGGTTTTGCCTGCCCCATTGGGCCCAATAAGTGCGTGAATAGTTCCACGAGTGACATCTAGATTGACGTCACTCACCGCAGAAAACCCTTTAAAAGTTTTCCCAAGACCAATTGTTTTTAATATTGTTTCTTGCAAACTTAAATCCTCATGCACATCTTTGGGCAAGAGTTTGAGGATACTCCAAGAGAGTGTTCACTAATATAGAGATAACCCTAAACACACAAAGGATGGGTTGTTTAGTTCGTTTGTTTGGTTTTAAAAAACTTTTGGATTGCTGATTTTGCTATTTCATCCAAGACATCCATGGGAACCCTCTGCGACCCTTGAACAATCATAAGTGCATAAGGTTTTGCAAGCGCAGCGGCCTCTGGGCACAAATGCAATTCTTCTCCAGCCGCGGGCGATTGGCTGCGCCAATAATTAATAGCCGCCTCTAAATCTTGAATACTGAGAAACAACATTTTTTAAAATTATTTGGTGTCGAGAGACAACATCGTTCCACGGCATTTCTTTGCGCCGCAGCGACACTCATAGTCCTTCTTTAACCTCTTGGTAACGCGGCCGCCAATATCGAGCGAGTAATCATAAAAAAGTTCTTCACCCAACTTAAGGTCGCGTTTCGCATAAATAAATACACGTGGCTCACCGTCAAAAATATCTTCTCGAGTTTCACAACTAGGCTTACAGGAGTGGTTAATCCAGCGTGCTGCATTGCCGCCGTATTTAGCATCAATGCAACGGCCA
The DNA here is from genome assembly GCF_018688455.1 of Polynucleobacter sp. AM-7D1. NCBI lineage: Bacteria > Pseudomonadati > Pseudomonadota > Betaproteobacteria > Burkholderiales > Burkholderiaceae > Polynucleobacter > Polynucleobacter sp. AM-7D1. The sequence goes on along the minus strand of NZ_CP061319.1, from coordinate 5,579 downwards.
TCCTCAAGAGAGAAATAAAAAGTATGGTTTGGGTCTTTAGGGTCATGTGGATGGCGCTTCTCGGCCAACTTCCAACTAATGCGCTCCCCTTTGTACTCAATAATCGCATCACCCTTTTTAATTGGCTTAACAACAAACACTCCTTTGCCATGAATCGGGGAAGACTTCACAACAATGCGTGAGCGATCAATTTTTGGAACCGCCAATTTCTTTTTAGCCATTTAAATCAGACGTCCAGGTTACGAGCGATCAAGGCATTTTTTTCAATAAAGGCACGACGTGGCTCAACCTCATCCCCCATTAGGGTGGTGAAGACTTGATCGGCTGCAATCGCATCTTCGATTTTGACTTGGAGTAATGTTCTTGAACCAGCATCCATGGTGGTTTCCCACAGCTGGGATGGATTCATCTCACCAAGACCTTTATAGCGCTGACGACTGAGCACGCGCTCGGCCTCAGAGAGCAGCCAGGAGAAAGCGGCCCTGAAATCTTGAATTGCTTGTTCTTTTTGGTTTTTGTCTGGATCGCCACGGCGAACCTTTGAACCCGGCAACACCTTGCCCGATAGAACCGCAGCGGCATTTGACAGGCTTTGGTAATCATCACCATGAACAAAATCAGAATTGATTGCCGATAACTTCAAATTGCCATGAATGCGACGGGAGAGAAGCAACTTATAGCGATCGGTACGCTCTTCCTTTTGCACAATAATCTCTGGGGGTAGTGCTAAAGGATTTAAAGAATCAGCAAGCGCGACACGCAAGCGCTCAGCCGATTCATGTGCAGACTTCTCAGCATCTAGGTTGAGTTGAGTACCAGAAGCAATGGCACGCAAAGCATCTTCGTCAATGGTGCGAGATAAGCGATCAACAACCGATTGAATGACTTGATAGTGTTTGGCTAGCTCACCCAATGCTTCGCCCTCAATAATTTCTCCCGCGGGGGTTTGAAGTGAGGCCGACTCTAATGCAATCTTTAACAGTAGTTGATTCAACTCCGCATCATCTTTAATGTATTGCTCATTCTTGCCAAACTTCACCTTATACAAGGGTGGTTGCGCAATATAAATGTGGCCACGCTCAATCAACTCAGGCATTTGTCTATAGAAGAAGGTGAGTAGGAGCGTGCGAATGTGGCTACCATCAACGTCCGCGTCGGTCATGATGATGATGCGGTGATAGCGCAACTTGTCAGCCTTGTACTCCTCAACACCAATACCGGTTCCAAGAACGGTAATTAAAGTAACCACCTCTTGGCTAGCCAACATCTTATCGAATCGAGCCTTCTCAACATTGAGAATTTTTCCTTTCAGCGGAAGAATCGCCTGAAAGCGTCGGTCGCGACCCTGCTTTGCAGAACCGCCCGCGGAGTCTCCCTCGACAATAAATAATTCAGATTTAGTTGGATCTTTCTCTTGGCAGTCTGCCAACTTCCCAGGAAGACCCAAACCATCAAGAACACCTTTACGACGAGTCATGTCGCGAGCTTTACGAGCCGCCTCACGAGCGCGCGCAGCATCTACAATTTTTCCGCAAAGAATTTTTGCATCGGCAGGGCGCTCTTGCAAATAAGCACTCAAAGCCTCAGCAACAATTTCTTCTACCGGACCACGAACCTCACTAGAGACCAACTTATCTTTTGTTTGGCTCGAAAACTTAGGCTCAGGGACCTTGACGGATAAGACGCAAGCAAGTCCCTCACGCATATCATCGCCAGAAATTTCAACCTTTGCTTTTTTAGCAACTTCGTGTTCATCAATATATTTATTAATGACGCGAGTCATGGCTGCGCGAAGACCTGTTAGATGGGTACCGCCATCACGTTGTGGAATATTGTTAGTGAAACACAAAACTTGCTCACTAAAACTATCATTCCATTGCATGGATACTTCAGCGGTGATGTTGCCGCCCAAATCAGATGGACGAATTCCTTCTGCATAAAAAATATTCGGATGTAAAACATTTTTTGTTTGGTTAATGTATTCAACAAAACCTTTAACACCACCTGAAAAAGCAAAATCCTCTTCTTGACCAGAGCGCTGATCAATTAACTTAATGTGAACTCCATTGTTTAAAAATGAGAGTTCGCGAATACGCTTAACAAGAATTTCATAATGGAATTCAATACTTCCAAAGATTTCTTCGTCAGCCAAGAAATGTACTTCAGTGCCAGATAAGCTTGTGTCACCAATAATAGTAATTGGTGAAACCGCAACACCATTTTCTTCTTGAATATTGCGGTTCTGAATCACGCCGCGCGCAAACTCCATGTAGTGCGCCTTACCATCGCGACGAATAGTGAGCTTTAACCACTTAGAGAGTGCGTTTACACAACTAACACCCACACCATGTAAACCACCAGAAACCTTATAACTGTTTTGATCAAACTTACCACCAGCATGCAGCTCAGTCATCACAATCTCAGCTGCACTTCTTTTTGGCTCATGCTTATCGTCGTATTTAATACCTGTAGGTACACCACGCCCGTTATCAACTATAGAAATAGAGTTATCGGTTTGTATAACGACGGTAATTTCAGAGCAATATCCTGCTAGGGCCTCATCAATAGAGTTATCTAAAACCTCAAAAACTAGGTGGTGCAGGCCTGTTCCATCGGAGGTATCCCCGATATACATACCTGGACGTTTACGAACAGCCTCGAGACCTTCTAAGATTTGAATCGATGATGCACCATACTGCTCTACTACTTTTTTTTCTTCAGTCATTTTTTTCTAAATTAAATACGCATTGGCATCACAACATACTTGAAGTCTTCCGAACCGGGCAACGTAATCACAGCACTACTGTTGGCATCACCCAAACTAATTTGAATTTTTTCATTCTTTAGGTTTGATAAAACATCTAATAAGTAGCTCACATTGAACCCAATCTCAACAACATCACCACCATATTCAGTCTCAATCTCTTCTTGAGCCTCTTCTTGCTCAGCATTGGTGGATTGAACAGTAATTCGATTTGGTGACAAAGAAAAGCGTACGCCCTTAAATTTATCTGTTGTCAGAATTGCTGCGCGTTGTAGGGCTGATTGCAATACATCGCGCCCAACTACTAAGGAGTTTTTATGCCCCTTGGGAATCACGCGCTGAAAGTCAGGGAATTTTCCCTCAACCAATTTAGAAATCAACTCGATATCACCAAACGTAAACTTCACTTGATTTGATGTGAGACTCATCTCCAGTGGTTCATCTGAGTCCTCAAGTAGGTGTTGGCACTCCAGAATGGTTTTACGAGGAATGATGATTTCCTGTCTCTGACCAGACCCCACTGGAGCATCAGTTAACTCAACTTGAGAATAAGCTAGGCGATGACCATCGGTAGCAACCGCAATTACCTGTTTACCCTCAACAACCAACAACATGCCGTTAAGGTAATAACGAATATCTTGTTGCGCCATTGCAAAATGAACTTGACTAACTAGTTGGCGAAAACTTTTTTGAGTCATCTTCCAACTAGCAGTTACCTCACCAACACTTTGCATAACAGGAAACTCGGTTGCTGAAAGAGTTTGCAAAGAGAAACGGCTTTTACCGCTCTGAACAACCAACTTGTTGTCTTTGAGATTTAAAGCAACAGGCCCCTCTGGTAGAGCGCGCAAAATATCCAATAGCTTTCTTGCAGCCACAGTTGTAGTAACGTCTTCAGCACCAACACCAAAACTAGCGTTAGTTGTAATTTGAATTTCTATATCCGTTGAAACAAAAGATACTTTGTCACCTTGTTTTTTAAATAACAGGTTTGCCAAGATTGGCAAAGTATGTCGCCGTTCAACAATGCCACTAACAACTTGAAGTGGTTTTAATAAACTATCACGCGATGTGTTTACGAGTTGCATTGCTTTTAAATCCTTGTATATATCTTATTAGTAGTAGTAATAAGGCTTCTTTTTTCAGTGGATAACTCAAAAACCTTATTTAAAACAACCCCTTAAAACCTAAAAAACCTGTGGAAAACTTTTGTATAAACGCTGAGTAAATATTGGATAACTTTTCATGCATACCCTATTTTTGCATGAAGCGGGAGCTTTCCACAATTTATCCACACCTTGTCCCCAAAGTTATCCATTGAACTGTCCACAGGCTTATCCACAAGTAAAAAACTTAGGATTTCAGGGTTTGCTCAATAACGTGGATTTCGTGATTGAGTTGCCCATCATGTGACCTTTCTGCACCAATCTTCCGGACTGCGTGTAGAACGGTTGTGTGGTCTCTTCCACCAAACAACTCACCAATCTCTGGCAGGCTCTTTTGGGTTAATTCTTTGGCCATAAACATCGCAATTTGCCGGGGTCGGGCAATATTTGCTGGACGCTTTTTCGAGTACATATCGGCCACCTTAATGCTGTAAAAATCTGCAACCGCTTTTTGGATGTTTTCAACAGAAATTTGTCGATTTTGAATGGAGAGCAAATCTTTTAGAGCCACCCGGGCCACATCAATCGTCACCTCTTTGCCATGGAAGCGAACAAATGCCAAGATTTTCCTTAGCGCTCCTTCAAGCTCACGCACATTGGATCTAAGGTGCTTTGCTACAAAAAAAGCCACATCCTCACCCATGGGGATGCCCTCATTTTGAGCTTTTTTCATCAGAATAGCGACTCGCATCTCTAGTTCCGGCGGCTCAATTGCAACTGTAAGTCCTGAGTCAAAACGGGAAATTAGTCGATCATCTATTCCCGCCATTTCTTTTGGGTAAGTGTCGCTGGTGATGATGACTTGAGCCTTATTGCTCAAGAGCGCCTCAAAAGCGTAGAAAAATTCCTCTTGCGTCCTAGACTTGCCACTAAAAAATTGAATATCGTCAATTAAAAGCAGGTCAAGGGAGTGGTAATAGCGCTTAAAGCGATCAAAAGCTTTTTGTTGATAAGCCCTAACAACATCAGAAACGTACTGTTCGGCGTGAATGTATCGAATTCGAGCATTCGGCTTCTCTTTTAGGAGGTGATTCCCAATAGCATGGATTAGATGTGTTTTGCCCAAACCAACCCCGCCATATAAAAACATTGGGTTATAGGAGGTGCCAGGGTTGTGGGCAACCTGAATAGATGCAGCCCTTGCAAGTTGGTTGGCCTTACCTGTTACAAAGGTCTCAAAAGTAAGGTTTGGGTTTAATTTAGAGTGATCTTCAATTTCAAAAGCTTGCTCTTCTGTAGAGCTGCTGTCTGCGTCTAGCAAAACCTCTTGTTGCTCAAGCTTATCCTGGGGAGGCGAGCCAATCTCAGGTGATTGCGTGCCCGAACCTTCTACATTGAGTACAAAGCTTAGGTTGATTGGATAGCCAAAATACTGGTCTGCCATCTCCTGGAAGCGATCAGAAAAAGTTTTCTTGATCCAATCAAGTTTGAATCTATTTGGAGCTCCCAGTATGAGTGATTGCCCACTTTCATCATAGGAAACCAAGCTTAACGGCTGAATCCAGGTCTTAAATTGTTGGGGGGACAGTTCGCGAGCTAGCGCACCAAGTGCACCATCCCAAAACCCCAGTGGGCTGAGTGAATTCAATGTGGGGGGGTTCTGTAAGTTACTCATATTTTTGGAGGATCTATTGTAGCCAGCCCATAAA